>CAWFKR010000015.1:0-176480 GCA_963816415.1 uncultured Pseudomonadota bacterium | reverse complement strand
GCGTAATCCCAGGTGGCGCGGCCGTTGTAGAGGGTGTAGGCCATGCCGTTGAGGGTGCGGCCCTCGAGTCCGACCTGGGACGCCGGGACGGCCAGTTGCACCCACTGTCCGGTGGCCGGCAGGGGACCCATGTAGCGGCGGCTGACGGTGCCGTCGGTGCCCCAGGTGATGAGGTTGGCGCCCCAGTAGGCGCGATGCTCCCAGGTGCCGTCGTTCCACTGCAGCATGACTTCGCTGGGCGGATTGGCCGGATCGAGGTAGACGTAGGCGAACAGGGTGTCGCCGGTGGCCACCGGCAGCGTCGTCGTGGCGCCGTAGAAGTAATGCTGATGCAGCCCGCTGAGCAGGGCGGACTGGTGCGCCAGGGTTCCCGAGTATGGGGCCGGGTTGCTGCCCACCCAGTTCCAGCCTTCGCCGCTACCCGCTATCGACGCCCCTGCCGGCACCGCATCCTCCACCCACACGGTGCCCGTGACGACCGCCGCAGCGTAGTTCTGCGCCGTCTGGTTGGCGGTCACATTGCTGTAGGGGAGCGAGGTCGGGGTGAAGGTGTAGCCGCTCAACGACGGCGTGACGGTACCGGACCAGCCCTGCGGCACGGTGCAGGCGTAGTTGCCGGAGGTGTTCGTCGATGAGCAACTCACCCCGCCGGTGGCCGCGAGGCTCACGCCGCTCAGCGCCGAGCCATTGAGCGTGACCGTCCCGCTCACCTGATAGGTCGGCAGGGTCGCCGCGGCGTAGTTCTGCGCCGTCTGGTTGGCGGCCACGTTGCTGTAGGTGAGCGAGGTCGGGGTGAAGGTGTAGCCGCTCAGCGAAGGCGTGACGGTGCCCGACCATCCTTGCGGCACGGTGCAGGCGTAGTTGCCGGAGGTGTTCGTCGATGAGCAACTCACCCCGCCGGTGGC
This sequence comes from uncultured Pseudomonadota bacterium, assembly GCA_963816415.1. GTDB lineage: Bacteria > Pseudomonadota > Gammaproteobacteria > Burkholderiales > Casimicrobiaceae > VBCG01. The sequence continues at coordinate 175,575 of CAWFKR010000015.1, read as the reverse complement.
GGTGAGGCTGACGCCGCTCAGCGCCGAGCCATTGAGGGTGACCGTCCCGCTCACCTGGTAGGTGACTGGCGCTGTTCCGGCAGTCTTCCCGGCGTAATCCCAGGTGGCGCGGCCGTTGTAGAGGGTGTAGGCCATGCCGTTGAGGGTGCTGCCCTCGAGTCCGACCTGGGAGGCGGGCACCGCCAGTTGCACCCACTGTCCGGTGGCCGGCAGGGGCCCCATGTAGCGGCGGCTGACGGTGCCGTCGGTGCCCCAGGTGATGAGGTTGGCGCCCCAGTAGGCGCGGTGCTCCCAGGTGCCGTCGTTCCACTGCAGCATGACTTCGCTGGGCGGATTGGCCGGATCGAGGTAGACGTAGGCGAACAGGGTGTCGCCGGTGGCCACCGGCAGTGTTGCCGTGGCGCCGTAGAAGTAATGCTGATGCTGCCCACTGAGCAGGGCGGACTGGTGCGCCAGGGATCCCGGAGTAGGGGGCCGGGTTGCTGCTCACCCAGTTCCAGCCTTCGCCGCTACCCGCTATCGACGCCCCTGCCGGCACCGCATCGTCCACCCACACGGTGCCCGTGACGACCGCGGCCGCATAGTTCTGCGCCGTCTGGTTGGCGGTCACATTGCTGTAGGGGAGCGAGGTCGGGGTGAAGGTGTAACCGCTCAACGACGGCGTGACGGTACCGGTCCAGCCCTGCGGCACCGTGCAGGCGTAGTTGCCGGAGGTGTTCGTCGATGAGCAACTCACCCCGCCGGTGGCCGCGAGGCTGACGCCGCTCAACGCCGAGCCATTGAGCGTGACCGTCCCGCTCACCTGATAGGTCGGCAGTGTCGCCGCGGCGTAGTTCTGCGCCGTCTGGTTGGCGGCGACGTTGCTGTAGGTCAGTGAGATCGGGGTGAAGGTGTAGCCGCTCAGCGAAGGCGTGACGGTGCCCGACCATCCTTGCGGCACGGTGCAGGCGTAGTTGCCCGAGGTGTTCGTCGATGAGCAACTCACCCCACCGGTGGCCGCGAGGCTCACGCCGCTTAGCGCCGACGCCATTGAGCGTGACCGTCCCGCTCACCTGATAGGTGACCGGCGCCACTCCCGCGGTCTTCCCGGCGTAATCCCAGGTGGCGCGGCCGTTGTAGAGGGTGTAGGCCATGCCGTTGAGGGTGCTGCCCTCGAGTCCGACCTGGGACGCGGGTACCGCCAGCTGCACCCACTGTCCGGTGGCCGGCAGCGGGCCCATGTAGTGGCGGCTGACGGTGCCGTCGGTGCCCCAGGTGATGAGGTTCGCGCCCCAGTAGGCGCGGTGCTCCCAGGTGCCGTCGTTCCACTGCAGCATCACTTCGCTGGGCGGATTGGCCGGATCGAGGTAGACGTAGGCGAACAGCGTGTCGCCGATGGCCACCGGCAGCGTCGTCGTCGCGTTGTAGAAGTAATGCTGATGCAGCCCGCTGAGCAGGGCCGACTGGTGCGCCAGGGATCCCGGAGTAGGGGGCCGGGTTGCTGCTCACCCAGTTCCAGCCGTCGGTATCGCCGACCGCCGAGGCTCCTGCCGGCACCGCGTCGTCCACCCACACCGTGGTTGTGCCGGTCGCCGCGTTGATGACCTGCGACAGCGCGGCGCTGGTGGAAGGCGCGTTGGCGGCATCGCCGCTGTAGCTGGCGACGAGGCTGTGGGTGCCGGCGGCGAGGCTGCTGGTGGTGCAGGCGGCGGTGCGGGTGTTGCCGCTGCCGGAGAGTGCGAGGCCGGTGCAGCCGGAAAGCGGGCTGCCGCCGTCGGCGAGGTCTGACGGTGCCGGTGGGGCTCGCGCCGGTGACGCGTGGCGGTGAAGGTGACCGGGGCGCCCGCGGTCGGCCGGATTCGCGAGCTCGCCAAGGTTGTCGTCGATGGCGACGTCGACACCAGCGCGCGCAGGGCCGCGGCAGCGTCGACGATGCCGGCGCCGCAGAGTGCCGTCGTGCAATCCCGCACCGTGCCCGTCGGAAACGCCCGCGCAGTCGACTGGATCGTCGCCAGCACCTGGGCAGGCGTCAGCGACGGGTCGAGCGACAGCATCAGCGACGCGATCCCTGTCACATGAGGGGTCGCCATGCTGGTGCCCATGTAGTAAACGTAGTTGTACCCGGAAGGATTGGGCGACGTCGTGCCGCTGTTCAACGTCGACAGGATGGCTTGACCATCGCTGCCCCCGGGCGCGGAGATCTCGACCGTCGCGCCGTAGTTGCTGTAGCTCGCGCGCTGGCCCTGGCGACCAGTTGCAGCCACGGTGATGACGCCGTTGCAGTTCGCAGGCGTGAAGCCCGAGGCGTCCGAGTTGCTGTTGCCGGCCGCGACGACGACGACGGTGCCCGCCGCCAGGGCGGTGTTGATCGCGGTCTGCGTTGCTGTATCGCAGGAGCCGGTTCCGCCGAGGCTCAGGTTGAGCACCCGCGCGGGATTCGGATTGGCCGGTACGCCGGGCACCGATCCTCCCGAGGCCCAGACGATTGCGTCGGCGATGTCCGACGTGTAGCCACCGCATTTGCCGAGCACCCGCACCGGGAGAATCTTGCTCACCCAGTTGGTGCCGGCGACACCCGTGCCGTTGTTGCTCGCTGCGCCGATCGTTCCCGCGACGTGCGTGCCGTGGAAGGAGCTGTTGCTGACCGGGCATCCCTGGAAGTAGCCACTGGCGGACTCGGTCGACGTGATCCAGTCGCCGGGGTCGGAGGGGTTTGCATCGCGGCTCGAGCAGGTTCCAGGCACCGTGCAGGTCGACGGATCATTGTCGTTGGCGACCATCGGGTCGACGATCATGTCGTACCCGGCGAGATAACGGCCCGTGAGATCGGGGTGCGGGAGGATGCCGGTGTCGATGATGCCGACGACGATGCTGGTCGATCCGGTCGTCAGGTCCCAGGCAGCCGGCAGGTCCACGCTTCCCGGCTCAGCCGGGGGGCTCTGCAGGTCCCACTGCGAGCTGGCGTAGTAGGTGTCGTTCGGGACGAACGCGATCTGGCGCAGGTAGTCCGGTTCCGCGTAATCGATCGCGGTGTCGGTCTCCATGAACTTCGCCAGCGATTCCGCCTGGCCCGGCGGCAGCCCCTGGAACAGCCGGACGACGAACGCGCCGGCCGACATCGGATGATCATGCGCGACCGGCTGCCCCGCCAGCGTGGCAAGTCGGGCGACCAGGCCCGGGGGCAACGGTCGGTCTGCTTCGGCATCGCGGGAGACGGCGGGGTCCTTGTACTTGACGATCATCCGGCGCACCAGCGGGCCCTGCGCGGCGGCCTTGCGCTGCGTCGTTCCGGCCGAGGCGCCGGCTGCAGTCTCGATCGACGCGTACAGCACGTCGGGCAGCATGCGGACCCGATTCACGAGGGCGCGCGCCTGGTCGAGTGACAGCGGATTCGTCAGCTCGAGGCGGAATGCGCCGTCGCGCGTGCTTCCGGTCTGGATGAATGGCGCCTGCAGCGCGTCGGAGAGTTCGGTGCGGACGCTGTCGGATAGTACCGACGTGGCATCCGGCGCGACGTCGGCGCTGAACTTCACCGTGAACGACGTGATGGCGCCCGGGTCGTAGGATTGTGCGGGTGCCGCGCCGGCCGCCAAACCCAGGAATAGCGCGAGGACCACGCGCAGCGCGAGACCCGCGAATGCGCCGCGGCCGTCGCGACGTGCCACAGAAGTAGATCCGTTCACCTGCCGTGCTCCCTGCGTGTTCCCGATTCGATTCGGCGAATTATCGCCTAAGCGACCTGGACGGCGGGCGCGGGATGCGCCCGATGCCGCGGTGAGTCGTTCTCCAAGATTCGCGACAGGGCTTCGACTTCTGCGGCGATGTCCTCCGGTCGCAGATCCTGATGGCAGCCGATCTGGAACACATGCGTGGCCCATTCGAGGCCCACGTCGCCGGCCGGTGCCTGGCTGCTCGGCCACAGCTCGTCCCAGCGGAATACCGGCACGCCCGCCCGCCGCACCTCCTGGTACACGGTCTCGGGCCGGTCGACCCAGAGAGGAAACACATAGGGCGCCGCATGGTCGGGGAGAATGGGCCGCAGTGCCCGGACGCCGGGGACGCCTGCGACCAATTGGGCGAGCAGCGCATAGTTGCGCCGCCGCGCGGCGACGATGCGCTCGCGATGGGCGTGATGCGCGATCCAGCGCGTCCACGGCGACGCCGCACTTCCGATCGGGGAACCGGGCGCGAAATCCGCGAGCCACTTGCCCGCGACATCGGCAGGCCCCACGTCGCGTTCGCAGGGATCGGGCTCGAAGCGTCGGTTGCGCAGCCTCGACACGGCCGCGAACACGCCGCGGAGCAGGGTGTTCAGGCCGGCGACGCGACCGTGCATGACTCCCAGCTCCAGTGCGTTGGCGAAACTCTTCACCTCGGATGCGAACGGCTGGCGACCGAGGCGCGGCATGCCGTCGATGCCGCGCGAAGGCACGAGGCAGCCGCCGTCCACGACGGGCAGGAACTTGGTGAGGCTCGCGATCGCGTAATCGCCCCAGCGCCCCACGGGACGGCCATCCGACATGCCGAACAATGCGTGCGCGCAGTCCTCGATCAGCGCGATCCCGTGCTCGTCGCAGAAGCCGCGAATGGCTGCCATCGGCTGCGGCAATCCGAAATAATGGGCGGCGATCATCGCCCGCACGCCCTGCATCTGGCGATCGTCCAGCGCCGCGGTAGCCGGGGCGCCGGTCGAATCGATCGGGAAGAACACCGGCTCTGCGCCCGCGGCGACGATCGGGGCGATCATCGTCGGGCAGTGGTAGGTTGGCACCAGCACGCGATCGCCGGGGCCGATGCCAAGCGCGCGCAGCGCCAGCGCGATCGCCGCGCGCCCGCTGATCGTGAACAGCACGTCGTCCCGGTCGAGGATGCAGGGCACGGTCGAGCGGGATGGGCCCGAGAAGGTCGACCAGCCCAGGACCGGAAGCCGCGGCAGGTCGAGGCGCTCGGGGACGGACCCGGAATCCGCAATCGGCCCGTCGAGCGGCGGTGAGGCGTCGGCGTGCATCGATGGAGGATCGCGTAAATCGGCAGCGATGGCAACGCGGTGCGTCGGAGTGTGGCGCCCGGCAGGCGCCCCTGCTTGCGCGCTGCAGCTTGTGCTCCACAAGCCCTGCCTGGGACGGCTCGCGGCCTGGTGCGCGGCGGTCCGCCATGGCGGATCGCTATACTTTGCGATTCGCCACGCTTCGAGGGAGATCGCCGTTGGACACGCAGCAGGATGTCTTGCAGATAATCGACGAGGTCCTGAGCCTGAAGGGCGCCACGCGCGCCATGAGCGCGCAAACGCCGCTGCTGGGGGCCATTCCCGAGCTCGACTCGATGGCCGTGCTGACGCTGATCACGACGATGGAGGAGCGCTTCGGTTTCAGCGTCGCCGACGACGAGATCGACGGGTCGACGTTCGCCACCGTCGGCTCGCTGACGGCGTTCGTGAGAGCCAAGCTCGATGCCTGACGACGGTTCCCCGCCGCCGAAGGTGGACGCCTTCTACCTTCCACTGAGCGCGGGACGCCGTTTCTGCATTCTGCACGAACCCGCGGAATCCGATCGCCGACGGACGAGCCATGCTTTACGTCCATCCGTTCGCAGAAGAGATGAACAAGTCGCGCCGCATGGCGGCGTTGCTGTCGCGCGCTGTCGCAACAGCCGGATGGACGGTGCTGCAGATCGACCTCGGCGGCTGCGGCGACAGCGACGGGGATTTCGGCGATGCCTCCTGGCAGGGCTGGGTCGCCGATGTCCGGGACGCCGCTGCATGGCTGGGCGAGCGCAGCGGACGCGCCCCTTGGCTCTGGGGACTGCGCAGCGGCTGCCTGGTCGCGAACGCGGCTGCGCAGGCGCTGCCGGGGCTGCAGGGGTTTCTGTACTGGCAGCCCGTGCTCTCGGGCAGGCAGTTCCTGCAGCAGTTCCTGCGCCTGAAGGTTGCCGCCCAGATCCTGGGAGCGGGGGACGCGCAGCGCATCGATACGCGCGAGTTGCGTGAGCGCCTGCTGCGGGGGGAATCACGTCGAGGTCGCGGGCTACGACGTTGTCGCCTGGCGCTTGCGGTGGGACTCGAGGCGGCCGAGCTGGCGCCGGTTCCCGGCGATGCGCCGGTGGCATGGATCGAGGTCTCGGGTGCTGCCGCCGAGCTGTCGCCCGCGGCGCGCACGCGCGTGGCGCAGTGGCGGGATGCCGGGCATCCCGTCGATGCCCGATGCGTCGCGGGGCAAGCGTTCTGGCAGACGCAGGAAATCAGCGAGTGCCCGGCACTGGTCGAAGCGACGCTCGAGGCGTTGGGGAGGTTGCGCGAATCCACGGTCGCCGATTTCCAGGCGACGGCGGCGGCGCGTCCATGAGTCCGGTCGAGCAGGCGCTGACCTTCGACTGCGGCGGCGAGCGCCTGGTCGGTGTTGTCGCGTCGCCTGAGAAGGCGGCAGTGGTCGGCGTGCTGATCGTCGTTGGGGGTCCGCAGTATCGTGTCGGCAGTCACCGGCAGTTCGTGCATCTCTCGCGACGACTCGCGCAAGCCGGGATCGCGGCGATGCGCTTCGATTATCGCGGCATGGGAGACGCCGAAGGCGCCGCGCGTTCGTTCGAGGACGTGTCGGAAGACATCGGCGCGGCGATTGCCGCGTTCCGGCGCGCCTGCCCGGCGCTCGCACCGCATCGTCCTGTGGGGGCTCTGCGATGCCGCTTCCGCGGCACTGATGTACGTCCGGGCGCAAGGCCCGACCGCGGTGGCCGGCGTGGTGCTGGTCAACCCCTGGGTGCGCTCCGATGCGACGCTCGCCAGGACGCAGATCAAGCATTACTACGTGCAGCGCCTGCTGGACCGCGGATTCTGGGGGAAGCTTCTTCACGGAGGGGTCGACGTGCAACGTGCATTGGGTGGCGTTGCCCGTGCGGTTCGCCTGGCACGCGGCAGCTCGACGCGTCGCGCTGACGCCGATCATGACTTGGTACCCGATGCCGGAGCCATTCGGCCGTTCCAGGATCGGATGGCCGCCGGACTTTCCGCGTTTGCCGGTCCCGTGCTGCTGATGATGAGCGGCCGCGACCTCACCGCGCGCGAATTCGACGAATATTCGTCGACGAATGCGGACTGGAAAGGATCGCTCGTGCGGCCCTCGATCGAGCGCCGCGATTTCGCTGAGGCCGATCACACGTTTTCCTCTGCGGCATGGCGCGATCAAGCCGAGACCGCGACCATCGACTGGATCCACCGGAAGATTGCGCGGGCGGCGGCATGAAGCGCGTGCTGATGGTCGCGTACCACTTTCCCCCGCTCGCGGGCAGCAGCGGCATCCAGCGGACGCTGCGTTTCGTCCAGCACCTTCCCGCGTTCGGTTGGGAGCCGGCGGTGCTGACGGCCGATCCCCGTACCTACGAGCGCACGAGTGACGACCTGAACGCCGATGTTCCGGCTGAGGTCCCGGTCGTCCGGGCGTTCGCACTGGATGCGGCACGGCAGCTCTCGATCGCCGGACGCTATCCGGGGTTTCTGGCACGCCCCGATCGATGGATGACGTGGAAATATCATGGCGTGCGCGCAGGTATGCGGTTGATCCGCAGCTGGCGCCCCGACGTAATCTGGTCGACGTATCCAATTGCCACCGCACACGTCATCGGCAGCGCGCTGCATCGACGTTCGGGATTGCCGTGGATCGCGGATTTCCGGGATCCGATGGCCCAGGACGGCTATCCCGCGGATCCCCGTGTCTGGCAGAGCTTCAAGCGGATCGAGGAAGATGCGTTGGGTCACGCGCGATTTTCCGTGTTCACGACACCTGGCGCGGCGCGCGTCTACCGCGAGCGGTACCCCAGCTTCGCCGAGCGCGTCGAGGTGATCGAGAACGGCTATGACGAGGAGAGTTTCGTCGGGCTCGACGTTCAGGGTGCGGCGCGGGAGCCACTGAATCCTGGCGCAATTACGCTGCTGCACAGCGGCATCGTGTATCCGTCGGAGCGCGATCCCACCCAATTCTTCGAAGCGCTTTCGCGGCTGGTGGAAAGTGGCCAGCTCCAACGCGAACCACTCAAAGTCCGCTTCCGTGCCGCGGCGCATGAGGGCATGCTCGGAGATCTGGCGCGCCGCTGCGGAGTCGAGGGCATGATCGAGCTGCTGCCGCCGATTCCCTATCGCGCGGCGCTCGAGGAGATGCTGCGTGCCGACGCGCTGCTCGTACTGCAGGCCTCCAATTGCAACGAACAGATTCCCGCCAAGCTGTACGAGTATCTGCGCACAGGCCGCCCGGTGCTTGCGCTGACCGATCCGCAGGGCGATACCGCGGGCGTGATGCGGGAAGCCGGATTGGACAGCATCGCACCTCTGGATGACGCCGACGCGATCGCGGATCGCCTTGCGCGCTTCCTATCGGACCTGCGTTCGGGGACTGCCAGGACGCCCGATGCGCAGTGCGTCGTTGCAGCGTCACGGCGGGAGCGCACGCGCGCCTTGTCGAACTTTCTCGATCGGTCCTTGGAGGCCGACCGTCGGTCCACTGTGTAATCTCGCCATCGGTCGCAATCCAGCGCGGTTATTCGGCATCGCCGGCCTGCGAAGGTCGCTCCCTCGTCCAACCGAAACCGGTTCTATCGACTTCGGTTTGGCCGATCTTCATAAAAATCAAGGGCTGAAGGAATGTAATTTCTGCAACTTGTCAGGTATTGGCAATCACCGGGATCGGCAGCAAACCGGTTGTCGCGAAGCGTTTGCCGACACGCTGTAATGCACAGAACGTAGCGATCCACGCCGATTGGCGGATTGCGGTTTACGTCGCCGGGAACTTGCGGAAAATTCTCTTGCTCCGAGTTCGGGTGGAGGGGCACCATCGGGAGGCCGATGTCCCTTCGACGCCGGATGGCACGCTAATTGCTGCCGTCTGAAGACACGGTTCACCCGATGCGGTTTTGATTTTCATCAAGTTTCAACAAGCCCCTGCGAGCATAACGATCGCAGCAGACATACGCAGACTCACGGAGCACCCTTGTTCGGCTTTCTGCGACAGAACGTTTCCAGCGCAACGCTGATTCAGCTTGCCGCCGAGCTTTCGTGGCTTTTCGCCGCGATCATGCTCGTGCTGCGGATGGACGGCGAGCAGGGCGTCGCGCATTCGGAGGCGGCGCTGCTTGCGTTCCTGTTCGCGCTGACGATCGTTTGCCTGAACGGCGCATTCGGGCTCTATCGACGCGCGCAGAAGCTCTCTGCCAGCGCGTATTTCCTGCGGATCGTGCTGGCCCCTGCGATCGGAATTCCGCTCGCGTTTCTCGTCGCGCAGTGGATGCCCGGCATCGACGTTCTGCACGACAACTGGATCACGGCGGTCGCCCTTGCGCTGCTCGGGTTGCTGCTGGTGCGGCACGCGATTGTCCTGCCGCTGGTGTCGCAACTGCTGCCGCACCGGGTGCTCGTCCTCGGCACGGGCCCCGAAGCGCGGCTTGTCGAGGCATCGCTGACGTCGACCAATCCGCTGGGGCTCCGGCTCATTGGCTTCTACCCGCTCGAGAAGACGCAGGAGAACGTCGTGTCGCCCGGACGCGTGGTCGCACGGGGCGGCTCGCTCGACGATGTGGTGGCGCAGCTCGGCGTCGACGAGATCATCGTCGCGGTGCGTCAGCAACGAGGAGGCGTTCTGCCGCTGCGTGCGCTGCTCGAATGTCGCCTGAACGGCGTGCAAGTGACGGACCTCGAGCGCTATTTCGAGCGCGTTCACGGGCAGGTTCCAATCGAGTCGCTGAAAATCAGCTGGCTGATCTACGGTCATGGGTTCCGGCAGAGTGTCGTCCGCAACATCGTGAAGCGATGTTTCGACCTGATCGTGTCGGCGGCGCTGATCGTCGTCACCGTACCGCTCGCGCTCGTGGCCGCGCTGCTGATCGCGCTCGAAGGCGGCGGCCCGGTAATTTACCGGCAGCAGCGTGTCGGGCATCGGGGCGGCAACTTCACGGTATTCAAGTTCCGGAGCATGGCCAAGGATGCTGAGGGCGACGGCCAGGCAGCGTGGGCCAGGCAGAACGATCCCCGCGTCACGCGGGTCGGAAGGCTGCTCCGGCGCACGCGCATCGACGAGCTTCCACAGCTCTGGAACGTGCTGAAGGGCGAGATGAGTTTCGTCGGCCCGCGGCCCGAGCGGCCCGAGTTCGTCGCGATGCTGACCGAGCAGATCCCGTTCTACGCAGTCCGGCATAGCGTCAAGCCGGGACTGACGGGATGGGCGCAAGTGCGGTACTCTTACGGCGCCACGGTGGAGCAGTCGATCCGGAAGCTCGAATACGACCTCTACTACGTGAAGAACCACACGTTGCTGCTGGACCTTGTCGTCCTTCTGGAAACCGTGCGGGTCGTTCTGCTTGGGGAAGGCGCGCGCTAGGCGCGCTGCAGCAGACCGTCCTGCGCCCGCGCGGGCTTCCGGTGCCGTTGCCTGCGCTCATCACGGCGAGTCGCTATCGCCGGCCGACCCGGTAGCCGGAAGGTGCCAGCCGAGATTGCATGACATGCCATTGCGGCGCGGACCCGCCCGCACGCGCATGGTTCATCGTTGCTCCGTGACCTGAGCTGACTCCGTGACCTCGAGCGCATTCGGCACCATTACTGCCTGGAGCTACGGCGCCGCGCTGGTGGGATACGCGGTGTTCGCTGCGCGGGTGGCGCCCGGATTTCGCAAGGGCCTGCGGGCGAGGCTCCTGCTCGCCGCGCTCGTGGCGACGCTGGCATGGGCGGCGATGTGCCTGATCGTCGGCCGGGCTCCGTCTCCCGGCGCATTGCTCGCGGCGAACATCGCCGACGCATTCAGGTATGCCGCCTGGTTCGGTTTCCTCGCCAGCCTGCTCCGGGAAGCGCCGGGTTCCAGTTCGACGGCTCGGCCGATACCGCGACCAGTGATCGTTGCGGGGTCGGCCATCATCGCGGCGCTGATCGCTGGCGTCCTGCTGAGCGAGGGCGGGCCGTTGGCGCGATTGCCATGGCTACCGGCCGCCCGCACCAGCTACCTGTTGCGTCTCGGAATCGCCGTATTCGGGCTGGTCCTGGTCGAGCATGTCGTGAGGCGCGTGTTGCCGCAGATGCGCTGGGGGATACGGCCGCTGGCCGTTGCCCTCGCGGGCGTGTTCGGCCTCGACCTCTACCTGTATTCGGACGCGGCACTGTTCGGGCAGACTCGACCCCATCATCTGGGTGTCGCGGGGACTCGCCAATGCCGATCGTGATCCCGCTGATTGCCGTGGCGACCGCCCGCAATACGGGCTGGACCGTCGACCTGCACCTTTCACGGCGTGCGGTGTTCCACTCGTCCGCCCTGCTGGTGTCGGGCACATTCCTGATGCTGGTCGCGGGCGCGGGCTATTTCGTCCGCTATTTCGGGGGTGACTGGGGGCACGCGGTCCAGATCGAGTTGCTGTTTGCCGCGACGCTGCTGGTCGTGCTGGTCGCCACGTCGGGGCGTTTCCGTTCGAAGCTCAAGGTCTTCGTCAGCAAGCATTTCTTTTCCTATCGCTACGACTACCGCGAGGAGTGGCTGCGGTTCACGCGCACGCTGTCGATGGACGCCTCGACCGGAGGCGTGCAGGAGCGCTCGATCGTGGCGCTGGCGGATCTGGTCGAGAGCCCCGGCGGTGCCTTGTGGTTGCAAGGACGAGTCGCGCGGATATCTGCCGGCCGCGCGCTGGAACGTACCCGGCCATCGACGCAGCCGAGCCCGCTGACGGGCCGCTGGCGAGCTTCCTCGCCCGTACGGGCTGGATCGTCGACATCGGGGAGTGGCGGGACCACCCGGAGCGCTACGAAGGTCTTGTCGTTGCCGGCGTGGCTTACCGACTTCCCGTCAGCCTGGATCGTCATTCCCCTGCCGTCCGGGACCGAGCTCCTGGGCATGGTGGTTCTGACAACGCCGCGCACGCCGATCGAGCTCGACTGGGAGGTGCGCGACCTGCTGAAGACGGCGAGCCGCCAGGCGGCGAGCTATCTGGGACAGATGCGCGTGACCGAAGCGCTGCTCGAGGCGCGGAAGTTCGACGCCTTCAACCGGATGTCGGCCTTCGTCGTCCACGACCTCAAGAACCTGGTCGCCCAGCTGTCGCTGATGCTGAAGAATGCCCAGCGGCACCGCGACAATCCCGAGTTCCAGGCCGACATGCTGACCACCGTCGAGCACGTCGTGGGGCGAATGAACGGGTTGATGCTGCAATTGCGCGTCGGCGCCACCCCGGTCGATAATCCGCGTCCGCTCGATCTCGAACCCGTGGTCCGGCGGGTCTGCGCGGCCAAGACCGGTCCGCAGACGAGCATCGCGCTCGAGGTGTCATCGGCGGTGATGGCGGTCGGGCACGAAGATCGCTTGGAGCATGTAATTGGGCACCTGATCCAGAATGCAATCGATGCAAGCACACCCCCCCGCCAGGTCACCGTGCGCCTCGGGCGCGACGCCGACCATGCGATCGTCGAAGTCCGCGACCGAGGGGTCGGGATGACGGCCGAATTCGTCCGCGAGCGCCTGTTCAAACCCTTCCAGACGACCAAGACGTCGGGGATGGGCATCGGGGTCTACGAGAGCTCGCAATACGTCGCGGGACTCGGGGGGAGCATTGCCGTCGAGAGCGAGCCGGGGGTAGGCACGCAGGTGTTCCTGCGGCTGCCGTTGGTCCGGACTGCGGCTGCAGCAGACGCCCCGTCTGGATCTCGGCCTGCGGACGCGACGGTCATCCCGGCGGCTCAGGGAGTCCGCGGCATGAGCGACGAACGCAGACCCCTGCTGATCGTCGAGGACGACCCTGCCCTCCAGAAGCAGATGCAATGGGCATTCGACCAGTACGAGACCATCGTGGCCAATGACCGGGAGAGCGCGGTGGCCCAACTGCGCCGCTATGAGCCTGCCGTCGTCACGATGGATCTGGGCCTTCCGCCGCAGCCTGATGACCCGGCCGAGGGGCTCAAGCTGCTGGAGGAGATCCGCGCATTGGCGCCGGGCACCAAGGTGATCGTGCTGACCGGACAGAACGACCGTGCGAACGCCCTCAAGGCGATCAGTCTCGGCGCGCACGATTTCTGCACCAAGCCGTTCGAGCCGGAGTTGCTCACCTGGGCGATCGAGCGGGCATTTCGCGTGCACGATCTGCAGACGGAGAACGCGCGCCTGCAGGCAACCCAGGAATCCCCGGCGATGGCGGGAATCATCACCCGCGATCCCGCGATGCTGCGCATCTGCCGCACCATCGAGAAGGTCGCGCCTTCGTCCGCGACGGTCCTGATCCTTGGCGAATCGGGAACCGGCAAGGAGTTGCTTGCGCGGGCCGTGCACGATCTTTCTCCGCGCAGGGCCGGGCGTTTTGTCGCGATCAACTGCGCGGCGATCCCCGATACCCTGCTCGAGAGCGAGCTCTTCGGCTACGAGAAGGGCGCCTTCACCGGGGCGGCCAAGCAGACGCTCGGCAAGATCGAGACCGCCAACGGTGGCACGCTGTTCCTCGATGAAATCGGCGACCTGCCTATCGGCCTGCAGGCCAAGCTCCTGCGTTTTCTGCAGGAGCGGGTGATCGAGCGCATCGGCGGACGGCAGGAGATCCCGGTCGACGTGCGGATCGTCTGCGCCACCCATCAGAGCCTGAAGGATCACATCGAAAAGGGGACGTTCCGGGAAGACCTGTACTATCGTCTCGCGGAAATCGTCGTCGAGATTCCGCCATTGCGCGACCGGCATGGCGATGCTGCGCTGCTCGCCCACAGTTTCGTACGCAAGTTCGCCGCCGAGCAGCGGCGCCCTGCGATGACGCTCCTTCCGGACGCAATCGAGGTGATCGACGCCCACCCGTGGCCCGGCAACGTGCGGGAGCTCGAGAACGTGATCAAGCGTGCCGTCATCATGGCCGATGGCACCGCCATTGGCGCTCCCGACATCGGATTGGGGCCGGCGAGTGAGGACGCCGAGGCCCTCAACCTGCGACAGGTGCGCGAGGTGGCCGAGAAGAATGCGCTGCTGCGCGTCCTCGGCCGCGTCAACGGCAATCTCAGCAAGGCGGCGGAAATGCTCGGCATCAGCCGCCCGACGCTCTACGATCTCATGCATCGCTTCGGCCTCAAGTAGGCGCACGCTGCCCCTCACCTTCAGGAATTTCCATGACCAACTTTCGATCCCGAACCCTGCGCCTCGCCGTCGTCGCTGCCATTGCGGTCACGGCTACTGCCGGCTGCGCGCGCAACGACCCCGCGTCGTACATCGCGTCGGCGAATTCCTACATCGCCAAGTCGGACTACAAGGCGGCGATCATCGAGCTGAAGAATGCGCTGCAGAAGGCGCCGGATAACGCCGAAGCACGCCTGCTGCTGGCGAAATCCCTGCTCGCGACCGGCGACCCGGCCGGGGCCGAGACTGAAGTGCGCAAGGCGATCGACGCGCACGCTCCCGGCGACCAGGCCTATCCGGTGCTTGCCCAGGCGATGGCGGCGCAGGGTGAATTCAAGCAGCTCGCGAGCGAGCTCGGCGACAAGAAGCTCGATGACCCGGCCGCGCGGTCAACGGTCAATGTGGCGCTGGCGGTAGCGTCGCTTGCGCAGGGAGACGCTGCGCACGCCAAGGAACTCGCGGATGCCGCACTTGCCGACCAGCCCGGCAATGTGCGCGCACTCTTGCTGGAGGCGCAGCTCGCTGCGCGGGTGCGGACGGTCTCGCCAAAGCCCGCGGCTACGTCGACGCCGCACTCAAAGCCTCGCCGAACGACGTCGACGCGATGATGATGAAGGCCGACCTCGATCTCGCCGAGGGCCATGCAGAGGACGCACAAAAGACCCTTGAGCAGGCCGTGGCGGCAAATCCCGGCTCCGTCGCGGCGCGCGCCGCTTTGCTCTCGTACGCACTGAAATCCGGCAAGGTCGACATTGCGAAGGCGCAGGTCGCCAAGATGAAGGAGATCGGGCCGAATGATCTCCGTACGATCTATTCGGATGCCTTGCTGTCGTCGATGGAGGGCAACAACGCGCATGCGCGCGAGCAGGTACAGCGCATCCTCGCCGCGCAGCCTGACAACCCGTCCGCGCTGTTCCTGTCGGGAATGATCGACTACAGCCTCGGATCGTTCGCCTCCGCAGAGGATTCGCTGCGCAGGGTCGCCACGAGATTCCCAGACGATCCCAGTGTGCGGCGCATTCTGGCGCTGGTTTACCTGCGCACAGGTCGGGCGCAGCAGGCGATTGACACGCTCACTCCGGTCCTGCAGCGCTATCCCGACAATCCCATCCTTCTTCGCATGGCGGGCGAGGCATACCTGGCGTCCGGGAACGCCTCGCTTGCCGAGAGCGCGTACGCGCGCGCCAACGCCATCGACAAGAACAACGTCGGGAGCGAAGTGCGGCTTGCCCAGGTTCGGTTGGCCGCCGGAGACAGCGCGCGCGGATTCAGCGATCTCGAGACACTTGGCAACAAAGGACTCGTCGGCATATCAGGCCGACCTGGCGCTGTTCAGTGCCCACATGCAGCGTCGCGAGTACGACAAGGCCCTGGCAGACGTCGACCGTCTGGAAAAGAAGCAGCCCAACGTGGCGTTCGTGCAGAATCTGCGCGGCACGGTCTACCTCGCCAAGCGCGATCTCAAGAGCGCACGCGCGAGTTTCGAGAAGGCGCTCGAGCTCCAGCCCGACTTCCTGCCCGCTGCGCGCAATCTGACAATCATCGATCTGCAGGATGGAAATGTCGCAGGCCGCGCGGAACCGGTACGACAAGATGCTCGCGAAGAATCCGAAGAGCGCCCCGGTGTTGTTGGCGCTCGCGGAACTGCAGACGGTGTCCGGCGCCTCCAACGATGAGATCAGGGAAACGATCAACAAGGCGATCGCCGCCGATGCGACCTCCGTCAGCACCGAGGTTGGCGCTGATCGGTTTCGATATGCGCCACGGGGACCTCAAGGGCGCCGTGGCGACCGCCCAGAATGCCCTGGCGGCGATTCCAGGCGATCCCCAACTGACGGAGGCGCTTGGCTCTGCGCAACTCGCGAGCGGGGCATCCGGACCAGGCCATCGACACGTTCAAGCGGCTCGTGCAATTGCAGCCCCAGAATCCACTCGTATTGCTGCGTCTCGCCGAAGCTCAGGTCGCGGTGAAGGACTACTCAGGGGCGATCGACAGCGAGCGCAAGGCGCTGGCACTCAAGCCCGAATTGGCCCCTGCGGTCGCGGCGCTCACCAAGACCTACCTGATGGCTGGCAAGGCCGATCAGGCGGTCGCCGAGGCGCGTGGTATCCAGAAAGAGCATCCCGACCAGGCCGGCGGATTCGCGCTCGAAGGCGAACTCATGATGGCCCAGAAGAAGTGGTCCGAGGCTGCGCTGGCGTTCAAGATGGGCCTCGACCGACAGCCGATCCCACAACTCGCCGTGCTCTATTACGCGGCACTCCAGAATTCCGGGAAGGCGGCGGACGGCACCGCGATGGCCAACAAGTGGATGAAGGACCATCCGGACGATGCGACGATGCCTCTGTTTCTGGCAGAGCAGGAGCAGCAGCGCAACAACGTGGCGGAGGCAAAGTCCGGCTACCAGAAGGTGCTGTCGATCGACGCGAACAACGTCATTGCGCTGAACAACCTGGCGTCGATCCTCTCCGACGAAAAGGATCCCAAGGCGCTCGAGTATGCCGAACGTGCACATCAGCTTGCGCCGTTCAATCCCAGCATCATGGACACCTTGGGTTGGACGCTGACCCGAAGCGGCGACACCAAGCGCGGCGTCCAATTGCTGCAAATGGCAACGCGCCTCGACCCCGGACAGGCAGAGATTCGCCTGCATTTGGCACAGGCACTGGCGCAATCGGGCGACAAGGCGGGAGCCCGGAAGGAGCTGACCGAGCTCACCAAGCTGGACAAGAGTTCGCCGATCCGCGCCGAAGCCGAAAAGCTCCTGGGAACGCTCTGAGCCCGATGCTTGAAGGCGCCCTGAGCTGCATCTTGCGGATCGCCTCTACGCTCCAACACCATTCCAATGACTGGCCCAGACAGGGCGTTTCGATAAGAACATGAACGACACCACCACCATTGCCGTCGTCGGCTTGGGCTACGTCGGCCTTCCCCTTGCCGTCGAGTTCGGCAAGCTCTATCCGACGGTCGGTTTCGACCTGTCGCAGGCGAAGATCGATGCCTATCGGCAGGGTTTCGACCCGACCGGCGAAGTGAGCCGCGAGGATCTCGCCGCCGCCAAGGGTCTCGAGGTCACGACCGATGCTGCGCAGCTGAAGCGCGCCGATTTCGTCGTCGTCGCGGTGCCCACGCCGGTCGACGACGCGCATCAGCCGGATTTCTCGCCGCTGCTCGGGGCGAGTGAATCGGTGGGGCGCAACCTGAAGCGCGGCGCGACCGTCGTCTTCGAGTCGACCGTCTATCCCGGGCGCGACCGAGGAGATCTGCGTGCCGGTGATCGAGCGCCATTCGGGAATGAAGTGGCAGCGCGACTTCTTCGTCGGCTACTCGCCCGAGCGGATCAATCCCGGTGACCGCGAGCACACGCTCACACGCATCACCAAGGTCGTGTCGGGCGACACCCCCGAGACGCTGGAGCGCGTGGCGACGGTCTACGGCAGCGTGGTCAAGGCGGGCGTCTACCGCGCCACTTCGATCAAGGTCGCCGAGGCCGCCAAGGTGATCGAGAACACGCAGCGCGATCTCAACATCGCGCTGATGAACGAGCTGGCGCTGATCTTCCACAAGATCGGCATCGACACGACCGACGTGCTGAAGGCGGCCGGCACCAAGTGGAATTTCCTGCCGTTTCGGCCGGGGCTGGTCGGCGGGCATTGCATCGGCGTCGATCCGTACTACCTGACGCACAAGGCCGACAAGCTGGGCTACCACCCGCAGGTGATCCTCGCCGGCCGGCGCATCAACGACGGCATGGGCAAGTACGTCGCCGAGCAGACGGTCAAGCACATGATCCAGAAGGGCTTCCCGGTGAAGGACGCCAAGGTCAGCGTGCTCGGGCTGACGTTCAAGGAGAACTGCCCCGACCTTCGCAACTCGCGCGTCATCGACGTCATCAACGAGCTGCGCTCCTACGGCGCGGACGTCAGCGTCCACGATCCGGTGGCCGATCCGGCCGAAGCCATGCACGAATACGGCGTAACGCTGGCATCCTGGGACCAACTGCCGCGCGCGCACGCGATCGTCGCCGCGGTCGCGCATCGGGAGTTCAATGCCCGCCCGATCGACGATTGGGTCGGCAAGCTCGTGCCCGGTGGCGTCTACGCCGACGTCAAATGCCAGGCCGACGCGGATGCGTTGCGCGCGCGCGGGGTCTCGGTGTGGCGGCTGTGATCCAATCCGTGCCGGATCCGGGTGACCCCCTCGCCCCGGTGCGCGAGCGCCTTCGCTCGCGGCCGCTGCGCTGGCTGGTCACCGGCAGCGCAGGGTTCATCGGCTCGCATCTCGTCGAGGCGCTGCTCGGGCTCGACCAGCAGGTCGTGGGGCTCGACAATTTCTCGACGGGATTCAGGCGCAACCTCGACCAGGTGCACGCGAGCGTCGGTGCGAAGCGCTGGCAGCGGCACGACTTCATCGAGGCCGACATCACCGATCTCGCCGCCTGCCGGCATGCGTGCGAGGGCGTCGACATCGTCCTGCACGAAGCCGCGCTGGGCTCGGTGCCGCGGTCGATCGAGGATCCGCTGCGCACCCACGCAGCCAACGCAACCGGCTTCCTGAACATGCTCGTCGCCGCGCGCGACGCCGGCGTGTCGCGCTTCGTCTACGCGGCGTCGAGCTCGACCTATGGCGATCATCCGGGTCTGCCCAAGGTCGAGGACGTGATCGGCGCGCCGCTGTCGCCGTATGCGGTCACCAAGTACCTGAACGAGCTCTACGCGGGCGTGTTCGGTCGCTGCTACGGCATGGCGACGATCGGGCTGCGCTACTTCAACGTGTTCGGCGCGCGGCAGGATCCCGAGGGCGCCTATGCCGCGGTGATTCCGCGCTTCGCCGCGGCGATGCTGCGCGGCGATCCGATCACGATCAACGGCGACGGCGAGACGACGCGCGACTTCTGCTACATCGACAACGTCGTCCAGGCCAATCTTCTTGCCGCGACCGTCGACCATCCGGCCGCGGTCGGGCAGGTCTACAACGTCGCAGTCGGCGGACGCATGTCGCTCAACGAGCTGCATCGCGCGCTGCGCGATCTGATCGCCCAGCGGCATCCCGAGCTCCGGATCGCGGAACCGCGCCACGGCGAGTTTCGCGCCGGCGACGTCCGGCATTCCGAAGCCGACATCGGCAAGGCGAGGACGCTGCTCGGCTACCGGCCCCTGTGGGACGTGCGCCGCGGTCTCGCGGCGGCGCTGCCCTGGTACGAACAACATGCATTGGCGAGCGCGCCCGGCGTGCAAGGCGATGCCCATGCGGCGCGCGCCATCTGAATGCGATCGCTGCTCGATTAGGTCGCACAGCCGGTTCCGGCGCTGCGTCGGCGTCGCCATGCTGGGCATCACCGCTGCAGCACCGGTCGCCGCCAGCGCACAGGATGATCGATCCGGCCCGGCACTGACGGCCGCGGCCGCGCCCCGTCAGCCGCCTTCCCTCGCCGACAAGCTCGCCCGCGCGCAGTCCTACGAATACGGCGAGGGCCTGCCCAGGGACCAGCGTCTCGCGGCGACGATGTACTGCGAAGCCGCGGTCGCGGGGAGCCCCGAAGCGGCGTTCCGGCTGGGCTGGATGTACGCCAACGGCCGCGGCGTCGAGCACGACGACGGCACCGCGGTCGCGCTGTTCGAGCTCGCCGCGAGCGAAGGTCACGGGTTCGCGAAGACGCTGCTGCAGCGGATGACCGGCATCCCGGGCATGCTGCCCGACTGCATGCGGCCGGTGGCGCCGCCCGACGAGCCCCAGGTCGCGGCCCTTCCTGACGAGGGTCCCGATCCTTTCGCCGACCTGCCGCCGTGGAAGCAGAAGATCGCGGACGTCGTCACGCCAGCTCGCGCCGCGCTATGGCATCGAGCCGCGGCTGGCGCTTGCGGTGATCTCGGTCGAATCGAACTTCGATGCGCTCGCGCGGTCGGTGAAGGACGCGCAGGGTCTGATGCAACTCCTTCCCGAAACCGCGGCGCGTTTCAACGTGCGCAATCCGTTCGACATGCGTGACAACGTGCGCGGCGGGCTTGCTTATCTTCGCTGGCTGCTCGCGTATTACCGCGGCGAGGTCACGCTGGCTGCGGCCGCCTACAACGCGGGCGAGAAGGCGGTCGACCGCTACCGCGGCGTGCCGCCGTATCCCGAGACGCGCGATTACGTGAAGCGGGTGGTGCAGCTCTTCCGCAGCGACTATCATCCCTACGATCCCAATCTCGTGGCGCCGTCGGTTGTCGCGGCGCACCTCGACGGAGAATCGAAGTGAATGCACGTCCAGGTCGGGTCGCCGCGCTCCTGGCGGCCGTGTTCGTGTTCTTGGCGATTGCCGCGCAGGCTGCCGACATCAGCGACACCATCGCGCGCGTCAAGCCGTCGATCGTCGCGGTGGGCACTTTCGAGCGAACCCGCTCGCCGCAATTCGAGTTTCGCGGAACCGGGTTCGCCGTCGGCGACGGCACGACGATCGTCACCAACGCCCATGTCCTGCCCGGTGTGCTCGACGCCGCGGGCGAGGAGGCGCTTGCGATCCTGTTGCCGGGGCCGGGCAATGACAGCGCACAGGCTCGCAAGGCAAAGCGCATTGCGGTCGACGCCGGCAGCGATCTCGCGTTGCTCAAGATCGACGGTGCGCCGCTGCCGCCTCTGAAGCTGCGCGACTCCAGCACCGTCCGCGAGGGACAGTACGTGCTGATGACGGGATTCCCGATCGGCGCGGTGCTGGGACCTTTCCCGGCGACGCACCGCGGCATGATCTCGGCGATCACGCCGATCGCGATTCCGCAGGGCAACGCCGCCGAGCTCAATTCCGCGGTCGTCCGCCGGCTGTCGAGCGGCAGCTTCAAGGTCTTCCAGCTCGACGCGACCGCCTATCCCGGCAACAGCGGCAGCCCGATCTACGATCCCGACACCGGGGAAGTCATCGGCATCGTGAACATGGTGCTCGTCAAGGGAACCAAGGAGGCGGCGCTGACGCATCCCAGCGGCATCACCTACGCCGTGCCGTCGTCCCACCTCGAGGCGTTGCTGAAGAGTGCAAAGATTGTGAACTGACGCTTCCTCACCCCGACCCTCTCCCACTTCGTGGGAGAGGGAGCCGCGCGAAAACCCGGGACGGACCACGTTTTCGGTGCACCGAAAACGTGGTCCGTCCCGGGTTTCATTTTGGCTCTTCCTCGCGACGCAGTGCCTTGGCAGTGAGGTGCCACGCCAGCAGGTGCGGTGGCATCTTGAGCCAGTGGCCGCGAATGTAGAGCGCGCGCCGCGCCCACCGCGTGGACGCCCGTGCGCTCGTCGGGCGCAGGGCAGGACCGAGCAGGAAATCCATCAGCTGGCGAACCGGAATGGCCGGTGCATGGCGCGCCGACTCGTCGAGGATCGATGGCGGAACGGGTGTCCGATGGATCCGGGATGCCCATCGCAGCGCGTAGTACACCGGCCGGGAGAGCCGGAGTTCCGCGGCGCGGGACAGCAGCGCGGGCCAGAAAGCGTCGTCGGCACCGAAGTGCCGCAGCAGCGCATCGAAATCGACGAGATCGCGCGGGGCGTGGCTGAATTCCTCGTCCTGGAACAGGTGGGTCGCACAGTGCACGACCATGTCGGTCGGCGCGAGCACCGCGAAGCCTTGCGGCTCTGCAAGGGGAATTGCATCGCGCAACAGCAACGCGGAATCCGGCCGGGCTCGCGCGGTCTCCGGGGCGATTGCGTGATGGACGTCGAGCACCGTCTCCGCTTGACGTGAACCATCGGGGGCAGTTCGTGCATCCATTTCCGGTAGTACCGCTGGTCGTGCGGGTGGTGGTGCGTCGTGATGAATCCCGACTGCATCAGCGAAGACTCGACCTCCGGGAGCCGTGACTTGGGAACCAGGATGTCGACGTCGGAGAACATCCGACCACGGGCAGGCGGGAGATTCGCGAAGACATAGGCGGCACCCTTGAGGAGGACGACGGGGAACCCCAGCGGCTCGAGCACGCGCCACAGTTCGCGCACTTCGCGCCGGACCGCGGTTTCCTGCGCCGCGGCCTGGATTCGGGCCGCACGGAGGTGAGCGCGTGGCGCGGGCGGAACGTCGTCGAGGAAGTCGCGCTCGGCGAGCCGCGCACGCCAGCGTGCCGAGCAGATTCGCTTCGCGTCCGAGCCGCACGAGTTCTTCCCAGTGGGGATAGCGCGCCGACGCGATCGTCTCGACGTTGCCCAGCGCTCCGGCCAGCAGATCGGTGGGGGGCGGGCTCATCGGGCCCCGGCGAGCGCGTCGAATCGGCGCGTCGCTTCGTCGAGATCTCCGCCGTACCTGAATTCGAAGCACTCGCTCGCGCCGACGAATTCGGCCAGCGTGTCGAAGCCGCCGCGCCCGTGCACGCTGTAATTGAAAGCGCTGTCGACGAGTTGCATGAATGCGGAGCCCTTCGAGAGCGGCGACAGCGTGGTCGCCATGCCGGCGTCGTAGCGCGGCAGCACGACCCAAAGGGCGGCGGTAAGCAAGTGATGCCCAGATCGTGTCGATACGGTTCCGCTTCCCTCTGTCCAACCATCTCCTGCAAGGGAGACAGGGGACCGAGTGACTGCGAGGGGCGGTCAGCGGATAGCCCCAATTTCCCTCAGGCGGAATGTCTTCACAGTTACGTATGTGGCCGGACGGTACAGAGGCTTGTCTAGCCGCTCGCATGGTACGAGGGGCGGCACCCCGCGGGTCGGCGAAGGGTTACCCATGGAGCGGGGGGGCGGCGTGGAACATGGCCCCGCCTGCGGTGGCGGAGGCGTACGGGCTACCGGTCAGGACGCAGCGGTAGCGTCGGTCGGACTAAGGGTCAAGCTGGGCCGAGTCGCTGGTATCGCGGCGAGCCGTGAATGGGCAATGGCTGGCTTCCAAAGACGCACAGGTCAACATGGGTGGGCTTGCGCTGGTAGCTGTCGAGTTTTTTTACATGAACCGACGTCGTTCTGAAGCAGCTCATCTAAGCCTTTGTAGTAGCGTGGTAAATTTTTCATGGCACGCCGCTTGCATCGGCAACTGAAGAATCCTTCGCCGATAAGGATTGATATCTTGCGAGACCCTCTGGGGCGGACTTTGAGCTATCGTTCCTTTGTTGTGCGATTCTGCGGTCCGTCTAGCTCGGGGGTGTCGCTCCGGCCGGTCGGCGCTTTAGGCCCAGGAAATTGATCACGCATGATTGAGCAGAACCGAGACCTCGACCACAACGGCAGCGCCCGCCGCAAGCTCGTGCGGGGTGTGTTCGCCGTGCCGGCGGTTCTCACGCTATACAGCGGAGGCGCGTCAGCGGCCACATCTGCGAACAGTTGCCTGGTGAAGCGCAACTTATCGCCGATCGCGCTGGCCCCGACCTCATCCGACGACATGTACTTCCGCTATCGGCTTTGGGTGATCAGGAAGAAGAGCGGATAACAGTATCCAGAGCGCCTCGATCAAGGGTGCGGACCTATTGGTCTACGTTCGGCTTGGACAACTCCCCTTCGTCGGTAGCTCGTCGTGGTGGCAGTTCGGCATCTCGAGTAACCAACTGGTCGGTTCACCCACCACGACGAAGCCGTCGCCCAATGGTTCCCAGAATCCATTGGAGCAAACAGGGCCTTGGGTGGTGCTCCGCGTCAGCAGCACCGGCGCCCTCGTCGGTGCTGGCGCAACGGACGCCACTGGCTCGGGATCTGCAGTGG
The DNA here is from genome assembly GCA_963816415.1 of uncultured Pseudomonadota bacterium. GTDB lineage: Bacteria > Pseudomonadota > Gammaproteobacteria > Burkholderiales > Casimicrobiaceae > VBCG01. The sequence continues at coordinate 151,848 of CAWFKR010000015.1, read as the reverse complement.
GGGATTCCTGCTGGAATTCGTTCGCGATCCAGACCACTTAGTGCTCTACAGGCTTTCCGACGGGTTCCGGATTGAGCCGCTCGGCAACGCCTGGGCATCGTTCAGCGCACTGTCGGGCGAGACGGTCCTGCTCAACACAGAGGCTGCGGCGATTCTCGAGTCGCTGGCGAGCGGGCCTGCGGATGAAGCTCAAGTGGCCGGGACGCTGGCAAATGACGCCCAGACCGACGTGGCAAAGGTGAGCGATGCGCTTCGCCACGTCTGGGACCAGCTCGTAGCGGCGGGACTCCTCGTGTCCGGCGAGCCGTCTGAATATAATCGCGGGTGATCGCAGCGCCCGTCGCCTCACTCCCGTCGCGCCGCCCGACGCTGCACGAGACCCCGTTGCAGGAAATACGCTCGGCGCTCGCCGCGTCGGGTCTGTGGTCCGATTATGGCGCCCGACCCTGCGCGTGACCGAGCGGACGGCGGCGGCCTGGGCGCTCCCAGCTCCAGGCCGGTCGACCACAGCTCCGCACCGTCTGCCACGGGCCATGGGCCGATCCCCAGATCGAGAATCCGACCGACCGGGAGCCTGCGCCGCTGGCCGGTGCCGCAGGCGCTGTTCTCGCTGCTGACCCGGCGGCAACCCTCGAGCCGTTTCGGGCCGAGAGCTCCTTGCCGCTGCATGGAGTGGGGGGCCAATTGGCCGATCGGGCAGCGCCTGAACGACTTGTTGTTGCTCCATGCCGGAGTCGTTGAGCGCGACGGGTTCGCGCCGTTCGCTTCTGGCTCTTCCTGGATCCGGCAAAAGCACGCTCACTGTGCGCTCTTGCCTTCGCGGCTGGCGACTGCTTTCTCGACGAGTTTGGCGCCGCACGACTCGAAGATACAGCGGTTCTTTCCGTTCCGATGCTGAAGCCCGTCGCGCTGATGAACGAATCGATCGAGTGTGATACGCAGGATTTCGAGCCGCATGCCCCGACTCGGAGCGGCTGTTCCCGAAGACGCGCAAAGGCACGGTGGCACATCTAGGTGCGCGACGCCGATCGGCGGTCGGTACGCCGCAAAGAACAAGGCGTGCGGCCGGAAGCGGTCATACAGCTTCGCTGGGTCAGCCGGCAGTCGGCGCATGCTCGCAGCGCTTGCTCGACTGCATCGCCTGTCGCGGGCACTCGCGTTCACTGCCTTCAACCACACCGCGCCTGGGTGCGCCGGCTTCGAGTGCCGTTATTCGCACTGGTGCGGCGATGCCCGGAATGGACGCTGGATACAGCGATCTCGCCGATGCGCTAGAACTCATCGAGCGCTCTGGCACGAGGTGCTTTCGCGTCATGCCGGAACGTCGCAGCATGAAGCCGAGCGGGCTCGCGGTGAAGCTGTGCTGCCCATCGTCCACCCGCGACTCGCTTGGCTGCAGGCGCTGCGCGAGCCGACGCTCGGCGCTGCAGTGGGCGCTTGCCGAGTGGGAGTACGTGGTGCGCTTGGCGCGGCGGCTGCGTCTGCTTGCGCGCCTGGGGGCCAGCCTTGGAAGCCGCCGGCCTCACCGACCGCGTTCCCGCCCCGGCGCGCCGGCATCTGCTCGCCGAGCAGCGCCTGTCGCGCTCGGCGAACGCTCGGCCATGGTCTGGGCGCTCGATCGCATCGGCGCCACGCTCGGCGACCAGCCTTATTCGCGGGTGCTGCTCAAGGGCGCCGCGTACATTGGCCAGGATTTGCTGATCGCTGTCGGTCGCCTGACCGTCTGACGTCGACATCCTTGTGCCTACAGGCACATCTGCCCGACGCGCAGGCGCGACTGCTTGCGGCCGGCTGGCAAGTACTGGAACTCGACGAGCACGACCGGCGCTACTACCGCGAGTGGAGCCACGAGGTACCGCCGCTGCGCCACCCGCAGCACCGCATGGAGCTTGACCTTCACCATAACATCCTGCCACCGGTGGCGCGGACGCGCGTCGACGCGGATGTGCTGCTGGCGCGCCTGCAGCCTTCCAAGTGGCCGGACTGGCAGGTGCTGCACCCGGTCGACCAGGTCCTCCACAGCGCAGCCCACTTTTCCTGGATCTCCGAAGCCCGCGACCGGGTGCGGATCTGATCGATCTAGACGGCCTGTTGCGGCACTTCGGAACGCAGGCCTCCTTTTGGGTCGAACTGGTCGAGCGAGCCCAGACCATCGGGCTCGCCGAACCGCTGGCCCTGGCCTGCCACTTCTGCGTCAGTTGGTTTGCCACACCGGTTCCCGAGGAAATCTTGACGCGCGTGGCCAGGCTCGGACCTTCTGCGCTCCGAGGCGCGTGGCTGCTTCCGGTAATCGGTCGCATCCTGACCCCGACTGGCCCTGACCAGAGCCCGCCATGGCAGCAGGAGGTGGCGGCGGGGATCTTCCTTGCCCGCTACCACCGCAACCGCATGCCATTGCGGTTGCTGGTGGCCCATCTCTGGCACAAGCTGCGCCCGAAAGTCCGCTCGGTGGATGCTGCTGGCGTGGCTCTTGAAGATCCGTGAGCCGGGAAACGCGAGCGTTCGCCGTCGCGAACCCGATGTGCGAAATGCGTTGCGGGCCCGCGATTGCCGGTACGATCGCGTTGCGCGACTCGCGGAGTGCATGAGCGGTGGTTCGCGTCCGATCGGTCTGAAAGGCGGCAGCGCCTTTGCTTCTCGACTGGATCAAGACCCTCGTCAAGCTGCTCGTCCTGCCCCCGACGGGCCCGCTTCTGCTCGCGCTGGCGGGATTGATGGTCGCGATTCGCCGCCCGCGCCTCGGCCGGTGGATCGCGTTCGCAGGCATCGCGCTGCTGTTCCTGCTCGCGATGCCCGCCGTCGCCGGCTTTCTCGTCCGCTGCCTCGACACCACCCCGGCATTCGATCCCGCGAAGGCAACCGACGCGCAGGCGATCGTGATCCTCGGCGGGGGCACGCGGCGCCACGCGCCCGAATACGGCGGCCCGACGCTTTCGACGCTGGGACTGGAGCGCGTGCGCTACGGCGCGAGGCTCGCGCGCCTGACCGGCCTCCCCATCCTGGTCTCCGGCGGATCGGTGGACAAGGACGATCCGGTCGAGGCGCTGATCATGCGCGACGTTCTGACAAATGAGTATGGCGTCCCGGTGCGCTGGGTCGAGACGAAGTCGCGCAACACCCACGAGAACGCGGTCGATTCAGCCGCGATCCTGAAAGCCGCGGGCATCAAGCACGTGATCCTCGTCGTCCACAGCTTCGACGTGCCGCGCGCCCGCGCCGAGTTCGAGGCGGCGGGCATCGACCCGATCGTCGCGCCCACTGAGATCCCGCCTGCGGTACCGACCGAAGTCGGCGATTTCCTTCCCAGTCCGTCGGGGCTGCAGGAGAGCTACTGGGCGCTCTACGAGATCCTCGGCAGCGCGCTCTATCGGGTGATCTTATCGCGAGCCACGTGGAGCCTACTTGCGACATCGCGCAGCAGCGGACAAGGCGTCGTCCGCGTCGCATCCGGCGCGTTCAATGGACGCGCACACGCGCGTGCCTGCTGTGAGGGCAGGAATCCTTGCGCAATTCGATGCGGAGCGATGATCGCGAATCGACTAGGATCCCGGCTCGCCCGGATTGGTCCTGCGGTTTGGCCATCGGCTTGATTGCAGCGTGCTCTGATCACCTGCAGCGCAAGACAGCCTCGCGGAACGCCCCTTTCCAGCCTTCTGGAACCTTCCGATATAGTCGACTCAGCATCGGTCGGGACAGGAATTCAACCTGGTCCCTGAGACAGAGCGAGCCACCACGCCCTGCGCCAACTGAGCGAGCCCTATGTATGACTCCGTCGCGACATAGTCAGTGGCCCAGATGCGCTTGTATGCCACCTCGCCGTCAGAACTTCGAAGCTGCGTATGCCTTTGCCAAAGCAGTGCCGCAGGATGCTTTCGAGAAACAGTCGCGACGGGTGAGTAGCTCGCGTAAGCGCTATCGTAGGCGAAGGCATGGAAGAGAAATTCGCTGCCGCAAACATAGCCCCACCGGCAGAACCTCGTCGGTCCCGTCGGACAGCGTGCAAGTACAAGCCGACCATCGTTCAAGGCGCGTCTTCGCGACGGACTTGAGCAGAGCGACGATGTCCTCCTCGTTGAACCAGACCTGCCGACCGCCGCGAGCCTCGCCCCAGCCACCTTGTGCCGCCCAACCCAGTCCATCACCGGCTCGATCATGTCGACCTCGTCCACCAGGCGGAACGACACGCCGGGCAGCGCATGGTACAGGCGCTTCCATTGCCGGCGCTGGTCGCTGATGAGCGACTTTGGTCAGCGTACTCGCGTAGGCGTCCCAGTCTGCAAATCGATCGAGTCCGACCACGGGCGCACCAGCCGACTCCAATCCATTTCGCGCTCAGAATCCGTTCTGAGTCGTGCTGCAAGGACATTGGGCAATCGAAGGTTCTGGAATATGAACGTGCTGGCGCGGGTCGTCCCAGAAGTGCTTCCAGGCGCCTCGATCCAGCGCGCCGCTGCTCTCGACAGCTCGATGATGATGACGCGGTATTCCAAGTCTCGGACGACAACATGCGGCAAGACGCCGCTGTCTTCCATCATCGGCCAGATCCGCACGAGCCGGTCTTCGCCCCATCCGCATACGAGGCGCAGCCGGTATCCGCGGCGCTCGGCAACCCGTGTCCAGGCGTTCCAGCACCAGTTGAAACTCGAGAACACGTGCGGATTCTCCATGCTGCCCCAAGCGCATTCCACGACTGCTCCAGGGGCCGGAGTTCGTTCGAGCCCTCGATTTCTTGATGATTGCTTCCAATGTCGTCACTTCACGTCATGAAGTGATGTAGCATCTACATTGTAGATTCAATCGCAATGCGAGAATCGGCGTCAATCGTATCCGCGAAGCAACCATCGTTTGCAAGCAGTGCCGACGGCCGGCCGCGCGTGCGGGGCCGCTCTCGGGAGCGTTGTCCGTCTATGACGCCACCCGGCTCCAGAGGGTCAGGCGTTGCAGGCGCTTGCGGCATCTCCCGCCTTTCGACCGCTTGCCGTCCTTACTTGAACGACCGCCGATAGACGATCGACACGCCGCTGATGGCGCCCGCCTCGGCGCGCACGGTGACGCTGCGCGACAGCGCGTATTCGAGGCGCAGCGCGCTGGTGGCGAGCGACAGTCCCTGCTCGTAGCCCAGCGTCAGGCGATCGGAGATCCGCTTGCCGAGCACGACGACCTGGTTCGCGGTTCCCGCCGTTCCGCTCGCGCCCACACTCTGCAGCGAGATCTCGTCGAGGCCCACGCTCTGCGCGATCTGCGCCGACAGCGGCTTGCCGCCGCGGCTCAGCAGCATCGCCGACGCGGCGGACAGCGCGCCATAGTCGGTGCGCCCGGTGGTGCCGGGGGTGGTGCTGCTGCTCGGGGCCTGTCCGGTGACGAGCCACGCGAGCGCTTCGTTTTCGGGCACGGGCGGGTTCGAGGTGACGCGCACCTGCGGCAGCTTGACCGTTCCGGTGAGCTGCACGCCGGCTTCGACGGCGAGGTTCTTGCGCAGCGCGACGACGTCGAGCGCAGGATTGTCGAGCGCGCCGTCGAAGATCAGCTCGCCGCGATCGATCGTGAGCTTCTGGCCGAACGCGTAATACGTTCCGTTGACCGCGCGTATCGTCCCGTGTCCGGCGAGGCTGCCGTCGGCCGCTGTCGTGATCTTCACCTTTCCCGCAAGACGCGCGTCGAGGCCTTCGCCGCTGAAGGTCATCGCGGGGCCGAAGTCGACGTCGACGTCGAGCAACAGGGGAAGATCGCGAAGCGACACAGTGCCATTGCTGCGGCTCGGCGCGCCCTTGACGACGATGTCGGGCGCGAGCACGCCCGAGGGGGTCGCCTCGTACTCGACGTGTCCCTCGACGATGCGGACGTTGCCGGCGAGCGCGAGCTTCCGGTTCTCGACCAGGATCGATCCGTCGCCGTCGATCACCAGGCGCAGGTCGGGCCGGTTGCTGACGCGGAAACTCTGCGCTTTCCACGTGACGTGGGTGCGCGCCTCGCCTGCCTTCGCGGGCAGCGCGATGGTCCCGGTCGCGGTGAACCGCCCCTTGCCCCCGGCGAAGCTCGCTTCGTCGAGCTCGATCCCTCCCGGCGCCAGGTGCGCGCGCAGCCGGCCGTCGCCGAGGTTGATGCCGTACTGCGGTGCGTCGATGCGCAGCTCGCGCCCATCGATCGATCCCGACCACAGCGGCGCGCCAATGCTGCCGCGCGCCGCGACCTCGAGCGTCGCTTTTCCGTCGACGGCGGCGCTGGTGCCGACCCAGGGCTGCAGCGCGGCGAGCGACGCGAGTTCGGCGCGAAGGTCGAGGGCGAGAGGTGCGTCGGCGCCGATCGTTCCGGGGGCCGCGGATGCGGAGGTGCCGACGTGCAGCGTCGCGCTCGCCTGTCCCGCGAGCGTCGACGCGAAGCTCGCATGTGCGTCGAGCGTGTCGTCGTGCAGAGTTCCCGCGATGTCGAGCGCCGTGATGCCGAGACTGCGCCGTTTCGATCCTGAGGGTGCGCTTGCGTCCGGAGCCGGCCCTGCGTAGAGGTCGCCGCGCTCGCGATGCACCGTGAAGCTGCCGTTGAGCCGAGGCGCGGCGTCGATCGACCAGTCGCCGCCGAGGACCAGCGTCGATTCGACGGGAAGGGGTCGTCCGGCGAGTGCCGCCGCCTTCGCGAGCGTCACGCCGGTGAATGCGCCGCGCGTCGTGATGCGGCCTGCGTCCCACGAGAACTCGTCGACGTCGGCACGTCCTTGCGCCGATTCGACGCGCACACCGGCAAGCTGCAGGTGGTTGCGCGACAGCGTGAAGCTCGCGGGTCCGCGCAGGTCGAACGCGACGACCCCGCGGTTCGCGAGCGAAGCAAGCGTTCCGTGCCAGGCGAGCAGCGCCGGGCGATCGACGTTGTCGAGCGAGGCGTCGAGGGCGGCCGTCGCATCGATGTCCTGTCCGCGTACTTCGACCGTCGCGTGGTGCTGCGCGAGCGTTCCCGCCACGCTGGCGTGGAAGGCATCGAGCTTCCGCAGCGGCGTCGCGATCGACGTCGCGTCGACGTCGATCGACAGCGCGCGATTGCTCCACGCGGCGGGCCCGCCCGTTGCGGACAACCCTGCGGTGGATGCAGGGCCGGCGGACGACGCGGGTCCCGGCGCGGCGAGCGACGCGCGCGCGGCGAGCGTGGCGACCGCGTAGCGGCTGCCGGCGCGCAGCCCGGTCGCCCGCAACGTGACGCTGCCTCCGAGGCTGCGCGCCAGTCGTGCGACGATCGAGGCGGCCGCGGTCTGTCCGGTCGGGGCGGCGGTGGGGCGGCCGGCCGCGGCGGAAGTCGGTGCCGCAGTGGAGGTCATGGTTGAAGTGGACCCGGTCTCGATCGCCGCCTCGACGTGGACGTCGCCGGCGAGGGGGCGTGGAATCTCGGCGGGCAGCAGGGTGGCGAGGTCGGCGAGCTTCGGCGCGTCGAGCGCCACCGTCATGCGGTCGCCGCTGCGGCCGATATCGCCCCGCGCATGCAGGCGCGCCGATGCGAGGGCGAGATCGACGCTCGCATCGCGCAGGCTCTGGGCGCTAACCGTCGCCTTGGCGGATCCGGTGACCGGGAGGTCGTCGAAACGGCTGCCGCTCGCGATCGCGAGTTCCGCATCGGCGCGCCACGCCGGATGCAGGACGCCCTGCGCCTTGAGCGTCGCGTCGATCGACGCCCTGGGCACCGCGGCGAAGCGGGAAGGATCGAGGCCGCGTGCCGTCGCCTGCAGGGTGAAATCTCCCGGATCGTTGCGCATCAGCGTCGCCGAGCCGGCGAGCGAGCCGCCGCCGGTCCGTGCGCGAAAGCGCGTCACGTCGATGCGCGAGGCAGTGACGATCGCGTTGAGCGCGAGCGACAGGTCGCGGTCGGTGAGATCGGCGTTGACCGTCTGCTTCGTCGCGTCGGTGTCGGCGTCGATGCGACCCGCAAGCCGCGTTGCGGCGAGACGCGTGTCGATGCGGGCGAGGTCGATGTCGCGCACGGCGAGGTTGAAGCGGGCGTTCTTCGGCACGGTCGCGAGCGCAATCTTCACCGTGCCGCGCGCACTGCCGCCGCCTTCGACGGTTGCGGAAACGTCGTCGAGCGCGAGCGTGTCGCCGTCGAAGGCATAGCGCGCCTTCAGCGCGCTGACGGGAAAGCGTCCGCGGTCGAGAGGCCCCGGCGCGGCGTTGGCCAGATCGATCTCGCCTGCCAGCCCTTCGCTGTCCGGGCGTGCGTCGATGCGAAGCCGTGCGAGGGTCTGCGGCAACGCCGCGTCGAAAGCCGCGGCATCGACGCCCGCGAGATCGGCCTGCGCGCTCGCAAAGGCGACCTGCGCGAACGGCGTTGCGGTCGCGGCGAGCGCGAGGGTCGCGCCGCGCATCGCGCCTTTCGCCTTCAGGTCGATGTCGGGCAGCGTACCTCCGAGCGCGATGTCGAGCTTCGCCCCGTCGACGGCACCGGCGCCGGTGAAGCTCATCCGGCCGTCGACGGCGAGCGGTGCGCGGGCGGCGAGCGACGACGCTTCCCGCCGAGGGTGCCGACGCGGGTGGTGAAGCGCAGGTCGTGAATCCGGTGCGAAGTTGCCCCGCCGTCGTAGCCGAACTCGAGGCCGGAAAGCTGTCCCGAGCGCGAACCGACGCGCCAGTCGAGCTGTGCGACGGCGATGCGGTCGATCGACACCGCGAGCGGCAGGGAGAGATCGGTCGGCGGCGTGGTGGCCCCTGGCGCGGGCTTGATCGAGATGTCGAGGTGGCGTGCGCCCAGACCCGCGATCGAGAGTCTCGACGACCACAGCGCGGTCGGGTTCCAGTCGACGACGACGTCGTCGGCGATGACCGTCGCGTCGGTGCCGCGCCACGCGATGCGGCGAAAGCGCATCGCGCCGGCGAGCGAGCCGCTGGGTCCTTCGACGCTGAAGCGTCCGCCGCTCTGCGCGACGACGCGCGCGATGAGGAACGGAAGGCCGCGCTCCGACAGGCCGTAGCCGACGAGGGCGGCGAAGGCGGCGACGACGAGAACGAGCGCCGCCAGCGCAATCTTCCACGCGCGCCTCCTGCGGCGCGGCGCAGTGGCAGAAGCGGGCGCGGACGCGGACTCTGACATTGCCTCTTGCGGAGCGGGACGTTCCGCCATGATTCAGAACGCGACGCCGACGGAGAAGTGCAACCGCACCTGCCGCGACTGCTCGCCGTAGGCGACATCGAGACGCAGCGGCCCGATCGGCGTGCGCACGCGCGCGCCGATGCCGTAACCGACGGCGGCCCGCAGGTCGGAGACGCTGTCGAAAGCGTTGCCCGCGTCGACGAACGTGGCGATCCCGAGCGCGGAGTTCAGCCAGCGCGTGACCTCGACGCTCGCGACCCCGTAGTAGCGCCCCGGAACGATCGCGTCGCCCTGCTTGACGCCCAGGCTTTCGAATGCGTAGCCGCGCACCGTCGTGTCACCGCCGGTGCGGAACAGCAGCGTCGAAGGTATGCCGTCGCGGCTCGCGGCCAGCACCGCGCCGGCTTCGGCGCGCATGTAAAGCGACCACCAGCGGTCGAGCGGCCACCACGCGGCGAAGCGTCCGATCACGCGCCCGAACGAGCGCGTCGACGCCCCCGGGATGCCTCCGCCGAGTTGCAGCAGCGCGTTGTAGCCCTGCGTGGGCGCAGCGAGATCGTCGACGCGCCGCCATGCGTGCTCGACGTCGAGGTACAGCGCATGCGACGAGATCGAGGGCGCGCCGGACGGACGCTGCTCATCGACGAAGAACGCGGGGCCGTACTGCCATTGGTTGCGCTCGTCGAGCGAGCTCATCCGCAGCCCCGCGGCGGCCGTCTGCGTGACCAGTCCGGAGATGTCGGTGCGTTCGATGTTGGCGAACGTCGCGGTCGACCAGCCGTTCGCCGCAGGTGGCGTGGCGAAGCGCAGCGACATGTTCTGCAGCTTCGATTCCACGCGCATGTCGAAGTTCATCTGCACTGCGCGCGATGCGAAATCGACGTCGCGGTAGTTGAGGTTGCTGCGGAACGCGGCGTCGGTCGAATAACCGATGCCCGCCTCGAGCTTCTTCGGCGGGGCCTCGATCACCGCGACGTGGATCGGCGCGTCGGACGCGTGCGCGGGATCGGTGTCGATCGCCGCCTGCACGCTCGCGAAGTAGCCGGTGCCGTTCATGCGCCGCACGAACTGGTCGAGCTCGCTGATCGAGTAGCGATCGCCGCGCTTGAGCGTCCGGTAGTTGCGCACGAGCTCGGGCGGGTAGCGCGACAGTCCCTTGATGTCGAGATCGCCGACAAGAAACGCCGGTCCGCTGTCGATGTCGACGCGAAGCTCGGCCGTTGAAGTCGCCGGGTCGACCTCCGCGAGGCTCGTCGTGAGTTTCGCGGCCGCGTATCCGCTTCCCGCGAGCATCGCGACGGCGCGCGTCTTCGCGCGCTCCCACACCGTTTGGCGAAACGGCGCACCTGGCGGCAGCTGCCAATCCGCGCGGATCTTCGCGATCGCGGCCTCGCCGTCGGGGTCGTGCTCCGCGGCTCCGCTCACCCGCAGGTTCACGCTTGCGACGTGCGCCTGCACGCCGGGCACGACGTGCAGCGTGACCGTCTGCGGCGATGTCGAACGGTCGATGCCGACGTCGACGGTCGCTGCGAAATAACCCTCGGTTGCCGCGGCTTCCTTGGCCTGGCCGATCGCCTCGCGCAGGAGTTCCGCGAGGAGGTCGTCGGTCATGTCCGCGTAGGTCTGCCAGCGGATCAGGTCGACGCTTGCCGCGAGTGTGTCGCGCAGGTCCGCGGGTGCGTCGACGACGACGCGATACGCGGCCGGCCCGGCCTGCCCGGTCTGCCCGGTCTGTTCGGTGGCCGGCGGCGGCGCCGGCGCGGATGCTGAAGGGGGTGCTTCGGGGGACGCCGTCGCCGGCGCTGCGGCGGGTGTTGCGGCGGGTGCTGCGGCGGGTGCTGCGCTAGTTGCTGCGCTGAGTGCCGCCAGCAGCAGAAACGCGCACGTCCTTCGATTGCGATTGCGAAGTCGTGGCCGGCGCGTTGTCCGTCGCTGCGCCGTCATTGGAGGGTGGCGTCCAACCGCGAGGCGCATTGAGCGGCGGCACGGCGTCGTAGAACGGCCATGGATTGGACGTAGCCCAGGTGACCCCGATCGCCGTGCGCTCGGGACGCAGCCGCTGCGGCACGATGATCGGCCCCTGGTTCTGCGACGTCGGGAAATTCCAATCGATCAACTGCGGGGTGCTGTCCCACAATCCGTCGGCCCGCGAGTAAAGGAAATCGTTGCGACGGTCCTCGAACGCGCATCCGGCGAGCGTCGTCGCAACCATTGCCGCAACCAATATGATGCCAGTGCTGCGTTGCATCGAACCTCCATTCGGTACGGGACGAGCCGCACTCGGCTCGCTTGCCACGTCGGGCAGTGCCTCAAACGAGGCTTTCGCTGTCGAGTTTACCGTTCGCCGGCCGCGGCGGCCAAGAACGGTGGCCTTTATGCCAGCGTCATTGGGTGCGCAAAAACAACAGCCCCGCTAAACCCGGGACGCACCACGTTTTTAAATCCGGGACGCACCACGTTTTGCCCTCGCGTGCCAAAACCTGGGACGCACCACCTTTTTGCCTCGCTACCGGTCTTGTTCGGATCCCGAAAACGTGGTGCGTCCCGGATTTTCGGCAGCAAAAACGTGGTGCGTCCCGGGTTTTGGTCACGGGCCTGGGTGTTGGTCGAACGTTCGTGCGATTTTGGGCGGGATTCGGGCCAGTTGTGGGAAAACACATTCAGAATATCGGCTAAGTCCATCTTTTTTCGACGAATTTTTCATTGTTGTTTTTTGGCGTAAGTCGTTGTTCTTGAATCGGAAATACGTTGACCAGCCCTTCGGCTTGCGGATATAGTCCGCTCAAGTGGTGAAAAGTGGGTTGAAGTGGGACAGAAGTTGGGCAAAAGTGGGCATGCTGAAGCCCGAAGCCCTTAGGTCCATGAGCACTCACTTACAAGCCGGGCGGAGGGGCGGTCGAACGTGGCGCAGAACGAGGACAAGGACGCGGGCGAGGCTGGAGCCGGGGGCGGGCCGGGCGCGATGCCGGGGCCGGCGGGCCGCCCGGTCTTTCGCGGCGTCGCCGAGCTGGTCCTCGATGCCAAGGGCCGTCTCGCCATTCCCGCCCGGCATCGCGAGGGTCTCGCCAACGAAAGCGCCGGCCGCCTGGTGGTCACGGCCGATCCCAGCGGCTGCCTGCTGATCTATCCGCTCGCGACCTGGGAGCCGATCCAGGCGCAGCTGATGTCGCTCTCGTCGTTCAACGACAAGATCCGCGGCCTGCAGCGCCTGCTCGTCGGCCACGCCGACGACGTCGAGCTCGATGCGGCCGGAAGGATCCTCGTTCCGCCCGCACTGCGGCGCTATGCGGCACTCGACAAGCGGGTCGTGCTGGTCGGCCAGGGCCAGAAGCTCGAGCTCTGGGACGACGCCAAGTGGCAGGCGCAGACGGCGCAGACGATCGCGTTCCCCGGCGAGCTGCCGCCCGAGCTCTCCGGCTTCAGCCTCTGATCGCGCGATGCGTCGATGCCTCATGCGAGCCATGCTGCAAGCCACATCCCGGTCCTCCTCGCGGAGAGCATCGCCGCACTCGATGTTCGGCCCGACGGGATCTACGTCGACGGAACCTTCGGTCGCGGCGGCCACTCGCGCGCGATCCTCGCGGCGCTGTCCGGCCGGGGGCGACTCGTCGCGATCGACCGCGATCCGCAGGCCGAACTCGCGGCGGGTGGGATCGCCGATCCGCGCTTCACGTTCCGTCGCGCGCGCTACTCGGAAATGCCGCAGGTGCTGGCCGATCTCGAAATCGACCGTGTCGACGGTGTGCTGCTCGACCTGGGCGTGTCCTCGCCGCAGCTCGAGGACCCTGCGCGCGGCTTCACCTTTCGCTTCGACGGCCCGCTCGACATGCGGATGGACCCGACGCGCGGGGAATCCGCCGCCGAATTCATCGCCCGCGCTTCGATCGACGAACTGACGGAGGTCATTCGCAACTATGGTGAGGAACGGTTTGCTCAATCGGTTGCAAGAGCAATTGCGAAGGCTCGCGAGGTCCGGCCGATCGTCTCGACACGGCAGCTCGCTGACGTCGTCGCGCAAGCCATCGGCGCGCGCACGCGGGGTGATTGGCGTCAGGATCCGGCAGCGCGGACCTTCCAGGCCCTACGGATTGCGGTGAATCGCGAGCTGGACGAACTGTCGGCGGCGTTGCCCGCGGTCGTGCCGCTGCTCGCGAGCGGTGGCCGCCTCGCCGTGATCAGCTTCCATTCGCTCGAGGACCGGATCGTCAAGCGCTTCATCGCCTGGGCGTCGCGGCCTTTCGGGGGCGATGCGCGGCTGGCGCGGATGGCGATCCGCGAGCAGGCGCTGCCGCCCACGCCGCTGGTCGCGATCGGCCGCGCGATCAAGCCCTCGGAGCGCGAGATCGCGGCCAATCCGCGCGCGCGCAGCGCGGTACTGCGCGTCGCCCAGCGGACGCAGGCGCCGCTGCCCGCGGACTGGCCGCGCGGCTTCGCGATGGGGCTGCAATGACCACGGGAACGCCTCGCCCGATGAGCGGCGTGGCTCCATTCAACCAATGACCCGCGTGAGCCTCCTGCTGCTCGGCGTGCTGGTCGTCTGCGCGCTGTCGCTGGTGACGTCGCGCCACCAGGCGCGGCGGCTGTTCGTCGAACTCGAGCGCGAGCAGGCGCGAGCGCACCAGTACGACGTCGAGTACGGGCAGCTGTCGCTCGAGGAGTCGACCTGGGGCACGCCGGCGCGCGTCGAGAAGATCGCGCGCGAGCAGCTGCACATGCAGCTGCCCACACCCGCGCGCATCGAGATCGTCGACGTGCCGATGGAGAAATCGCATTGAACGCGGCCGCGCCGGGACGCACAGCCGGACGCCCGGTCGGACGTCGTCAAGCGCCGGTCGCGGAGCTGCCGCGTTCGCGGGCGCTGATGGTGTTCGGCGGGCTGGCGGTGCTGTTCGTCGTCCTGCTGGGCCGCTCGCTCGACCTGCAGTGGCTGGAGAACGGTTTCCTGCAGGGGCAGGGCGCCGCGCGCTTCTCGCGCGAACTCGAGCTGCCGGCACACCGCGGTCGCATCGTCGACCGCAACGGCGTCGCACTCGCGGTGTCCACGCCGGTCAAATCGCTGTGGGTGTTCCCCGACAAGGTCGACGCGACCGCCTCGCAGCTTGCGCAACTGGCGCACGTCCTCGAGACGTCGCAGAAAGGGCTCGCGACGCGCATGCACGGCGCCGACGAATTCACCTACGTGGCGAGGCGCCTGTCGCCGGAGACTGCGCAGCGGGCGATGTCGATCGGAATCACCGGATTGAACGAGCAGAACGAGTACCGCCGGTACTATCCCGACGGTGACGTGACCGCGCAGCTCATCGGCTTCACCGGCGATCGCGATCGCGGCCAGGAAGGCCTCGAGCTTGCGCAGCAGGCCTGGCTGGGGGGCACGCCGGGATCGCGCCGGGTGATCATCGATCGCCGCGGCGAAGCCGTCGAGGACGTCGCCGCGATCCGCGCGCCGCAGGCGGGCCGCGATCTCACGCTGTCGATCGACTCGCGCATCCAGTATCTCGCGTTCCGCGAGCTCAAGGCGGCCGTCGACCGCAACAAGGCCAAGGCGGGAAGCATCGTGGTCCTCGACGCCAGGACCGGCGAGATCCTGGCGCTCGCCAACCTGCCGACCTACAACCCGAACAGCCGCGACAAGGTCGCGCGCAACACGATGCGCAATCGCGCACTGACCGACACCTTCGAGCCCGGTTCGGTGATGAAGCCGTTCACCATCGCCGCGGCGCTGGAAGCCCACAAGATCACGCCCGACACCATCATCCACACCGAAGCCGGGCAGATGACCATCGGGCCCAACACCATCCACGACGCGCACCGCGCGGGGCCGCTGACCGTCGCCCAGGTGATCCAGAAATCGTCGAACATCGGCGCGGCCAAGATCGCGCTGTCGCTGCCCGCGAAGACGATGTGGAACATGTTCACCGAGTCGGGTTTCGGCACGCCGCCGCAGACCGGATTTCCCGGGGAAGCCGGCGGACGGCTGCGCCCGCCGAACACCTGGCGGCCGATCGAGCAGGCGACGATGGCCTATGGCCACGGGCTGTCGGTGACCCTGGTGCAGCTCGCACGGGGCTACACGATCTTCGCCGACAACGGCGAGCTCAAGCCCGTCGAGCTCCTGAAGACCAACGGGCCGGTGGCGGGCGTGCCGGTGATCTCGCCCGACACCGCGCGCAAGATCCGGCACATGCTCGAGCTGGTGGTCCAGCCCGGCGGGACCGCGCCCGAGGCGCAGGTTCCCGGCTACCGCGTCGGCGGCAAGACCGGGACCGCCCGCAAGGTCGCCGATGGCGCCTACGAGCGGAAATACATCGCGGATTTCGTCGGCATCGCGCCGATGTCGAATCCGCGCCTGATCGTCGCGGTGATGATCGACCAGCCGTCGAGCGGCGATTACTACGGCGGCAGCGTCGCCGGACCGGTGTTCTCGAATGTCGTCGGCGCTGCGCTGCGGATGCTGAACGTTCCGACCGACGCGCCGGTCGACAACGTGCTGCTGCCCGCGCAGGACGCGCGGGCGAAGGACGATCGCGTGAAGGCGCAGTCGTGATGCGCCCGGCCGTCCCCGGCGCCCGGACGAGGTGCTCGTGAGCACCCTCACCGTTGCGGATGCCCAGGCCGAAGCGCTGCTCGCGCGGCTGCCGCTGCGTCCCGCGCGGATCACCGCGGACAGCCGCGCGGTCGAGCCCGGCGCCGCTTTCGCCGCCTACCCGGGCGCGCAGCGCGACGGTCGCGCCTACATCGGCGATGCGATCGCGCGCGGTGCCGCGGCGGTGCTGTGGGAGACGCAGGGTTTTGCCTGGAACGACGGCTGGCAGGTGCCGCAGCTCGGCGTCGAGGGCCTCAAGCAGCGCCTGGGCTCGATCGCGTCGGCTGTCTACGGCCATCCGTCGCGGACGCTGTGGATGGTCGGCGTCACCGGCACCAACGGCAAGACGTCCTGCGCGCACTGGACGGCGCAGGCGCTAGCGCGCTGTGGCCGTCGCACGGCTTTCGTCGGCACGCTGGGCAGCGGCTTCATCGGTGCGCTCGAAAGTTCGCGCAACACCACGCCCGACGTCTGCCTGCTGCACGAATGGTTCGCCCGCTGGCGCGACCAGGGTGCGGCCGCGGTCGCGATGGAAGTCTCGTCGCACGGCCTCGACCAGGGGCGGGTCAACGGCATCGCGTTCGACGTCGCGCTGTTCACCAACCTGACCCGCGACCATCTCGACTATCACGGCACGATGGAAGCCTACGGCGAAGCCAAGGCGAAACTCTTCGAGTGGCCCGGCCTGCAGGCCTCGGTCGTCAATGCCGGCGATGCCTTCGGGCGTGAACTGATCGCGAAGCTTGCGTGCGCGCGGCCAGCGCGTGATCGCCTATGGCGCGCCCGACGCGGACATCGTCGCCACGAACGTCGCGACGACCTCGACCGGGATGGCGATCGACGTGACCACGCCCGCGGGCGGCGGCCGGCTCGAGACGCGGCTCGCGGGCGCGTTCAACGTGCAGAATCTCCTCGGCGTGCTGGGCGTCCTGCTCGAGTCCGGCATCGCGCTGCCCGATGCGCTCGCCGCGCTGTCCGAAGTGACGCCTCCGCCCGGCCGCATGGAGCGCCTGGGAGGCGGCTTCCTGCCGACGGTGGTCGTCGACTACGCGCATTCGCCCGACGCGCTCGAGAAAGTGCTGACCGCGCTGCGCCCGTCGGTCGGCGAAGGGGCGCTGGTCTGCGTCTTCGGCTGCGGCGGCGAGCGCGATCGCGGCAAGCGGCCGCAGATGGGCGAAGTGGCAGGCAGGCTCGCCGATCGCGTCGTCGTCACCAGCGACAATCCGCGCGGCGAGGACCCGCAACGGATCGTCGACGACATCGTTCCCGGCCTCGCCGGATCGAAGGCGGCGTGGTCGGTCGTCGTCGATCGTGCGGCCGCGATCGACCAGGCGATCGCCGCGGCCCGCGCAGGCGATGTCGTCGTGCTCGCAGGCAAGGGCCACGAGGATTACCAGGAGGTGAACGGCCAGCGCCTCCCGTTCTCCGACCGCGGCGTCGCCGAAGCCGCGCTCGCCCGCCGGAGCCGCGCATGATGGATACGGCGACGGCGGCCCGCGCGGTGTCCGGACGTCTCATCGGTGCGCCGGTGGTCTTTTCGCGCGTGACCACCGACACGCGCAGCGTCGTACCCGGCGACCTGTTCGTCGCGTTGCGCGGCGAGCGTTTCGACGGCCACGATTTCGTCGCCCAGGCCTTCGCCGGCGGCGCGGCCGCGGCGCTGGTCGCGCGCGACCGGGCACCGGGTCTTGCCGGCAACCTGATCGCCGTCGACGAGCCGCTGACCGCACTCGGCACGCTGGCCGCGCACTGGCGCAGCCGCTTCGACATCCCGGTCGCGGTGGTCGTCGGCAGCAACGGCAAGACGACGACCAAGGAGATGATCGCGTCGGTGTTCAGGGCGGGCGCCGGTTCCGACGCGGTCGCCGCGACCCCGGGCAATTTCAACAACGCGATCGGCCTGCCGCTCGCGGTGCTGGGGCTGCGCGATGCGCAGCGGCTCGCCGTGTTCGAGATCGGGATGAACCATCGCGGCGAGACCCGCGAGCTCGCCGCGATCGCGCGGCCGACGATCTGCGTGATCACCAATGCGCAGCGCGAGCACCAGGAATTCATGCGCTCGGTCGACGAGGTCGCCGCCGAGCACGCCGACGCCGTGCGTGCGCTTCCACCGGGCGGGACGGCGGTGGTCAATGCCGACGATCCGCATGCGCAGGTGTGGCGCGATGCCGCGAAACTCGCGGGGGCGAGCGTCGTCGACTTCGGGCTCGACCAGCGCCGCCGCGGTCACGGCGCGGTGCACCGCGCATGCCGAAGGCTCGCTGCTCGAGATTTCGACGCCCGCAGGCAGCGCGCGCGTGCTGCTGCACGTGCCGGGACGGCACATGGCGGCGAACGCCCTGGCGGCGGTGGCGGCGGGTCTTGCCGCCGGGTTGCCGCTGCCGACGATCGCGCAGGGGCTCGAAGCGTTCCGGCCGGTCGCCGGTCGCCTGGTCGCGCGTGCCGGCATCGGCGGGTCGACGGTGATCGACGACAGCTACAACGCCAACCCCGATTCGATGCGCGCGGCGATCGACGTGCTGGCGTCGCGTCCGGGAACGCGCTGGCTGGTGATGGGCGACATGGGCGAGGTCGGCGACCAGGGTCCCGAGTTCCACCGCGAGATCGGCGCCTATGCGCGCGCCGCCGGCATCGAACGTCTCGTCGCCTGCGGATCGCTCGCCGCCGAGGCGGTGCGCGCTTTCGGAGCAGGGGCCGAACTGCATCCTTCGGTGGACGCCATCGCGGCCGGGATCGCCGATGAGGTCGCGAGCGAAATCGCGAACCAGGTCGCGAAGAAAGCTGCCGGCCCGGCTTCGCAAGATGTCATCGCCGGGGGCAAGACGGATGTGCAGGCGAATGTCACGGTGCTGGTCAAGGGATCGCGATTCATGAAGATGGAAAAGGTCGTCGCCGCGCTGACGGGCGCGTCGACCGGGAGCGCTCACTGATGCTGCTGTGGCTCTCCGAATTGCTGTCGCGCGAAATCCGGACGTTCAACGTCTTCGGCTACATCTCGCTGCGGGCGGTGCTGGCGACGATGACCGCGCTGGTGATCTCCTTCGTCGTCGGTCCGCGGACCATCGCGTGGCTGACAAGGATGAAGATCGGCCAGGCGGTGCGCGACGACGGCCCGCGGACGCATCTTGCGAAAGCGGGAACGCCGACGATGGGCGGGGCGCTGATCCTGGTGTCGATCTCGATCACGACGCTGCTTTGGGGCGACCTCGGCAACCGCTTCATCTGGGTCGTGCTGCTGGTCACGCTGGGCTTCGGCGCCGTCGGCTGGGCCGACGACTGGCGCAAGGTCGTCGAGCGCAATCCCAAGGGGCTGTCCGCGCGCGCCAAGTTCACCTGGCAATCGGTGATCGGCATCATCGCTGCGGTCTACCTCGCGTTCTCGGTGTCGGCGCCCGACAACCGCGGCCTGATGCAGCTCTTCATCTCCTGGGTCGAGAGCGGATTCGCCGCGGGCCTGTCACCCAAGGCGGACCTGATCGTGCCGTTCTTCAAGACGGTGTCGTATCCGCTGGGCGTCTGGGGTTTCATCGCGCTGTCGTACTGCGTGATCGTCGGCAGCAGCAACGCGGTCAACCTGACCGACGGCCTCGACGGCCTCGCGATCATGCCGACGGTGATGATCGCAGGCGCGATGGGCATCTTCGCCTACGTGACCGGCAACGCGATCTTTGCGCGCTACCTGGGATTTCCGCACATTCCCGGCGCCGGCGAGCTCGCGGTGGTCTGCGGCGCGATGGCGGGAGCGGGCCTGGGCTTCCTGTGGTTCAACGCCTATCCGGCCGACGTGTTCATGGGCGACGTCGGCGCGCTGGCGCTCGGCGCCGCGCTGGGCGCGATCGCGATCATCGTGCGCCAGGAGATCGTGCTCTTCATCATGGGCGGCGTCTTCGTCGTCGAGACGCTGTCGGTGGTGATCCAGGTCGTGTCGTTCAAGACCACCGGCAAGCGCGTGTTCCGGATGGCGCCGCTGCATCACCACTACGAGCTCAAGGGATGGAAGGAAAACCAGGTCGTCGTCCGGTTCTGGATATCACCATGCTGCGCTCGTGCTTTTCGGACTTTCGACGCTGAAGCTGCGCTGACATGACGCCTGACTACAAGGGACGCAACGCGATCGTGCTGGGGCTCGGCATCACCGGGCTGTCGACCGCACGCTATCTCGCCCGGCACGGTGCGAAGCTGCGCGTCGCCGACACCCGCAGCGACCCGCCGGGACTCGCGGCGCTCGCCCGCGAACTGCCGTCGGTGGCCGTCGAGTCGGGACCTTTCTCCGCCGCGACCTTCGACGGCGTCGACCTGATCGCGATCAGCCCCGGGGTCGCGAAGGACCAGCCGGCGATCCGCGAAGCCGTCGCCGCGGGCGCCGAGCTCGTCGGCGACATCGAGCTGTTCGCGCGCGCCCTGCCCGCAGACCAGAAAGTGCTCGCCGTCACCGGCACCAACGGCAAGACGACGGTCACGTCGCTGACCGGGGCGCTGACGCGCGCTGCGGGGCTTTCGACGGTGGTCGCCGGCAACATCGGCAATCCGGTCCTCGACGAGCTCGCGCGTTACGAGGACGGCACGCCGTGGCCCGCGGTGTTCGTGCTCGAGCTGTCGAGCTACCAGCTGGAGACGACGTCGAGCCTGAAGCCTGTCGCCGCGACGGTGCTGAACGTGTCGGCCAACCATCTCGACCGCTACAGCGGCATCGCCGACTACGCGAGTGCCAAGGCGCGCATCTTCGCGCACGCGGGCGTGCAGATCTTGAACCGCGACGATCCGATCGTGCGCCTGATGCGCCAGCCTGGGCGGACCGTGCAGACCTTCGGCGAGGGCGTGCCGCTGTCCGAGGAGGAGTGGGGCCTGGTCGAGCGCGCAGGCAGCACCTGGCTCGCGCGCGGCGGCGAGCTGATCATGGAGACGTCGCGGCTCTCGCTGGTCGGCCGCCACAACGCGATGAACGCGCTCGCCGCGCTGGCGCTCGCCTGCTCGGTCGCCAAGCCGGGCCGCGCGATGCACGAGGCGCTGGCGCAGTTCGGCGGGCTGCCGCACCGGATGGCGCCGATCGCCGAAGCGGGCGGCGTGCTCTACATCGACGACTCCAAGGGCACGACGGTCGCGGCGACCCAGGTCGCGCTCGACGGCATCGGCCGCCGCGTCGTGCTGATCGCGGGCGGCGACGGCAAGGGACAGAGTTTCGCCCCGCTGAAGGCGAGCGTGGACCGCGCCTGCCGCGCCGTGCTGCTGATCGGCCGCGACGCGCAGCAGGTCGCCGACGGAATCGAAGGGACCGGCGCCCAGGTCGAGATCGTCGGGACGCTGGATCGGGCGGTAGCCCGCGCAATCGAGATCGCGCAGCCGGGCGACGCGGTGCTGCTGTCGCCGGCCTGCGCGAGCCTCGACCAGTTCCGCGATTACGTCGAGCGCGGACTGCGCTTCGCCGAACTCGTGCGTGACCACCTGACGGCGGACGCCGATGCCTGACCGGCCAGAACGTTGCGCGATGAACGACCGGCACGGAGCGGACCGCGATGCGTAAGCGCCTGACCGTCGCCACCGCGTTGCGCCGCGCGCCGCTGTCGCCGCTGCCGCGCAATCCGCGCGCGATGCTGACCTACGACGTGTCGCTCGCGTGGACCGCGCTGCTGCTGCTCGCGTTCGGACTGGTGATGGTGTATTCGGCCTCGATCGCCACGGCCGAGGCGTCGGCCCGCACCGGCTACCACGAGTGGTATTTCCTGGTGCGCCATGCGGTGTTCCTGACCATCGGGCTCGGTGCGGCGTTCTTCGCGTTCCAGGTGCCGATCAAGGTGTGGGAACAGACCGCCGCGTGGCTGTTCATCGCCGGCGCGATGCTGCTGGTGGTGGTGCTGATTCCCGGCATCGGCAAATCGGTCAACGGTTCGAAGCGCTGGCTGTCGCTGGTCGTCGTCAACGTCCAGCCCTCGGAGTTCATGAAGCTCGCCTCGGTGCTCTACGCGGCGAGCTACGCCGTGCGCAAGGCCGCGTTCCTGCACGCCGAGCAGCCGTTGCGCCAGACCCTGGTCAAGGGTTTCGCGCCGCTGTCCGCGGTGATGGTCGCGATCGGCGGCCTGCTGCTGCTGGAGCCCGATTTCGGCGCGTTCGTCGTGATCCTCGCGATCGCATTCGGCATCCTGTTCCTGGGCGGGCTCGACTGGCGCCTGTTCACCGGCCTCGCGGTGCTGCTGCCGTTCGCGCTGGCGGGGATCGTCCTGGCCGCGCCCTACCGCGTGCAGCGCCTCGCGATCTTCCTCGATCCCTGGTCGGACCCGATGCACCGCGGCTATCAGCTCTCCCACTCGCTGATCGCGTTCGGGCGCGGCAGCTGGTTCGGCGTGGGCCTGGGCTCGAGTGTCGAGAAGCTGCTGTACCTGCCCGAAGCGCACACCGATTTCCTGCTCGCGGTCATCGGCGAAGAGCTGGGGTTCGTCGGTGTCGCCGCCGTCATCGCGCTGTTCGCGTGGCTGCTGTTCCGCGCCTACGCGATCGGCCGCCAGGCGGCGCGACTTTCGCGGCCGTTCGCCGCGCTGGTCGCGCACGGCATCGGCATCTGGATCGGCGTGCAGGCGTTCATCAACATGGGCGTCAACATGGGTGTGCTGCCCACCAAGGGGCTGACGCTGCCGCTGCTGTCCTTCGGCGGCAGCGGCATCGTCGCCAACTGCATCGCGCTCGCCGTGCTGCTTCGCATCGACTGGGAAAACCGGCGCCTGCTGCGGGGGTTTGCGGTATGAATGCCACCGCAAGCGTGGAGGCGGCTCCATGACGACCAACGCGACGGTGATGATCACCACCGGCGGCACCGGCGGCCACGTGTTCCCCGGGCTTGCCGTCGCCGCGAAGCTCGTCGCGCGCGGCTGCCGCGTCTTCTGGCTGGGCACGCGCGAAGGCATCGAGGCGAGGCTCGTCCCGCAGCACGGCGTCGAGTTCGAGAGCGTGTCGTTCCGCGGGGTGCGCGGCAAGGGATTGCGCACGCTGCTGCTCGGACCCTGGACGCTGGCACGCGCCTGCATCGACAGCCTGCGCGTCATCCGCAGGCGCCGGCCCAGCGTCGTGCTGGGCTTCGGCGGTTTTGCGTCGTTCCCCGGCGCGCTGATGGGGGTCGCGACCGGCCGTCCGCTGGTCGTCCACGACTCCAATGCCGTCGCCGGGCTCGCCAACCGGATCCTCGCCTACGGCGCCGATCGTGTGCTGCTGGGCTTTCCCGATGCTCTCCACGGAGCCCATGCGAAGAAGGTCGCCTGGGTCGGCAATCCGCTGCGCGACGACATCGTCGCGGTCGACCCGCCGGCACAGCGCTTCGCCGGGCGCGAAGGCCCGCTGCGGCTGCTGGTGGTCGGCGGAAGCCTGGGTGCGCAGGCGCTCAACGATGCCGTGCCCGCGGCGCTCGCGAAACTGCCGGGGGCATCGCGCCCGCTGGTCGTCCATCAGGCCGGCGAGCGCCACATCGATGCGCTGAAGCGCGCGTATGCCGCTGCGGGGGTCGCCGCCGAATGTGTCGCGTTCATCGACGACATGGCGCACCGCTATGCCTGGGCCGACATCGTCGTGTGCCGCGGCGGCGCGCTGACGGTGGCCGAGCTCGCTGCGGTGGGCCTGGGCGCGATCATCGTGCCGCTGCCCGGGGCGATCGCCGACGAACAGAGCGCCAACGCGAAGTTCCTGCTCGATGCCGGGGCCGCGATCGTGATGGCGCAATCCGAGCTGACGGCACCCGATTCGCCGCTGACGGGATTGCTCGGCGCGTTGACGCGCTCGCATGCGCTGACGATGGCGACCGCCGCGCATTCGGTCGGCAAGCGCGACGCCGCCGATCGCGTCGCCGACGCCTGCATCGCATTGGCCGGGGGCTGACCGATGCGACACAAGGTCAAGCACGTGCATTTCGTGGGCATCGGCGGCGCCGGCATGAGCGGCATCGCCGAAGTGCTCGCGACCCAGCGCTATCGCGTCTCGGGCTCGGACCTTGCGGAGAGCGCGGTGACGCGGCGGCTGCGGGCACTGGGCATCGACGTCGCGATCGGCCACCGCGCCGGCAACGCCGACGGTGCCGACGCGGTCGTCGTGTCGACGGCGGTCGCGGCCGACAACCCGGAAGTGGTCGCCGCGCGCGAGCGCGGCGTGCCGATCGTCCCGCGGGCGCTGATGCTGGCCGAGCTGATGCGCCTGAAGCAGGGCATCGCGGTCGCCGGCACCCACGGCAAGACGACGACGACCAGCCTGATCGCATCGGTGCTGGCCGAAGGCGGCCTCGACCCGACGTTCGTCATCGGCGGCAGGCTGCTGTCAGCCGACGCCAATGCGCGCCTGGGCACCGGCGATTTCCTGGTCGCCGAGGCCGACGAGTCCGACGCATCGTTCCTCTACCTGTCGCCGGTGATCGCGGTCGTCACCAACATCGACGCCGACCACCTCGAGACCTACGGACAGGACTTCGGCAAGCTGAAGCGCGCCTTCGTCGATTTCGTCCAGCGGCTGCCGTTCTACGGCGTCGCGGTGCTGTGCCTCGACGATCCCAACGTCCGGGCGATCGTTCCCGAGATCGCCAAGTCGATCGTCTCCTACGGACTCTCTGAAGACGTCGCGCTGCGCGCGGTCGACGTCAGCAACGCCGGCGGGCGGATGCGCTTTGTCGCGCAGGGTCGGTCGGCGGCGCCTCTGGCCGTGGAGCTTGCGCTTCCCGGAGTCCACAACGTCAGGAACGCGCTCGCCGCGATCGCGCGTCGGACGCGAGATCGGCGTCGACGATGCCGCGATTGCGCGGGCGCTCGCGGAATTCAAGGGCGTGGGCCGGCGCTTCCAGCGGCATGGCGACATCGCGATTCCCGGTGGCGGCAGCTTCACGCTGATCGACGACTACGGCCACCATCCGGTCGAGATGGCGGCGACGATCAGTGCGGCGCGCGAGAGCTTTCCCGGCAGGCGCATCGTCCTCGCGTTCCAGCCGCATCGCTACACGCGCACGCGCGACCTGTTCGAGGATTTCGTGCGGGTGCTGTCGAGCGTCGACGCGCTGGTGCTGGCCGATGTCTATCCGGCCGGGGAAGCGCCGATCGTCGCCGCCGACGGCCGCGCGCTGGCCCGCGCGATCCGCGTCGCGGGCCGCGTCGAGCCGGTGTTCGTCGAATCGGTCGGCGGGGTCGCGCAGGCAGTGCGCGACATCGTCCGCGATGGCGACGTCGTCGTCACGATGGGCGCCGGCTCGATCGGCACGGTCGCTGCCCAGTTGGGCAGCCCGTCGAGCGCCGCATGATCATGAACGAGCCCCTCGCTTTCGTCGGCTTGCGCGGGACGCTCGCGCGCGACGCCTCGCTCGCCCGCCACACCAGCTGGCGCGCAGGCGGGCCGGCGGACGTCCTGTACGTGCCCGCGGATCGCGACGACCTGGCGGAATTCCTGCGCCAGCTGCCGGCCACCGAGCCGGTGACGGTGATCGGGCTCGGCAGCAACGTCCTGGTGCGCGACGGCGGCGTGCGAGGTGTGGTCGTCGTCATGCACGCTCCGGGCGCCGCGCTCGCCGTCGCCGATGGCCTCGTCTACGCCGAAGCGGGACTCGCCACGCCCAAGCTCGCGCGCTTCGCCGCGACCCACGGCTGCGCCGACGCCGAATTCCTGGCCGGAATCCCGGGCACCGTCGGCGGCGCGCTGGCGATGAACGCCGGCTGCTATGGCGGCGAGACCTGGGACTACGTCGTCCGAGTCGAGACGCTCTCGCGCAACGGCAGCTTCGACGTGCGCCTGCCCTCAGACTATGCGATCGGCTACCGCAGCGTCAGGAATCCCGACGGATCGGCGCCGACCGGGATCTTCACCGCCGCGTGGTTCCGCTTCCCGCAGGGCGATGCGGTCGCGGCGCGCATGCGGATCAGGTCGCTGCTCGCCAGCCGGATCGCGACCCAGCCGCTGGCACTGCCCAACGCCGGCAGCGTGTTCCGCAATCCGCCCGGCGACTACGCAGCGCGGCTGATCGAGGCCTGCGGACTCAAGGGCTTTGCCATCGGTGACGCGCGCGTGTCGGACAGGCACGCCAACTTCATCGTCAATCCGCAGCGGCGTGCGCGCGCCTCGGACATCGAGGCGCTGATCGTGCACGTGCGCGACACGGTGCGCGCGGCCACCGGTGTGGACCTCGAGCCCGAGGTCCGGATCATCGGCGAAGCAGGGGGGGCGCGATGAGCGGCGCAGCCGACGAATTCGGGAAAGTCGCGGTGCTGATGGGCGGGCCTTCGGCCGAGCGCGAGATCTCGCTGATGTCGGGCAACGCGGTGCTCGCGGCGTTGCGCGAGCGCGGCGTCGATGCACATCCGTTCGATCCAGCCGAGCGCAACCTGTTCGAGCTCGCCGGCGACGGCTATTCGCGCGTGTTCATCGCACTGCACGGGCGCTTCGGCGAGGACGGCACCGTGCAGGGCGCGCTGGAGACGCTGAAGATTCCCTACACCGGCAGCGGCGTCATGGCCTCGGCGCTGGCGATGGACAAGTGGCGGACCAAGCTCGTGTGGCTGGCGAGCGGCATCCCGACGCCGCGCTACCGCGTCGCCACGGCTGCGACCGACTGGATGGGTATCGTCGCCGAGCTGGGCCTGCCGCTGATCGTCAAGCCCGCACGTGAAGGCTCGACGATCGGCATCACCAAGGTCGCGTCGGTCGACCACGACGAGCTGCGCCTCGCGTGGGAGGAAGCGGCCCGACACGACGCCCTGGTGCTGATCGAGGAGTTCGTGAGCGGCGTGGAACTCACCGCCTCGATCGTCACCGGCCGTGCGCTGCCGCTGATCCGCATCGAGGCGCCGCAGGGGAACTACGACTACCACAGCAAGTACTTCTCGGACGAGACGAAGTACTTCTGCCCGAGCGGCCTGCCGCAGGCGCTGGAAGACGAGATTCGCGCCAAGGCGCTGGCCGCGTTCGACGTCGTCGGCTGCAGCGGATGGGGACGGCTCGACCTGATTCTCCGCGACGACGGCTCGTATTCGTTCCTCGAGGTGAACACGTCGCCGGGCATGACCGGCCACAGCCTGGTGCCGATGGCGGCGCGCCAGGCGGGAACGCCGTTCGCCGACCTCTGCATCGAGATACTGCGAGGCGCGCATGTGGGATGACGCGCGCCAGCTGAACGCCATCGCCGTCACGCTGACGGTGATCGCGCTCGCGTTCCTCGCCTGGGCGGGCGCGGGCTGGGTCGCGCGCCAGCCGCTGTTCGGCATCCGCGAGGTGGTCGTCACCACGCCGCTCAAGCGCGCCAGCGCGGCGCACCTCGATTCGGTGATCCGTGGCGAGCTCTCGGGGACCTTCTTCACGATGGACCTCGACGCTGCGCGCGAGTCGATATCGCACGTGCCGTGGGTGCGCGCGGTCGCGCTGCGGCGGCAATGGCCGCACCGGCTGGAGGTTGCGATCGACGAGCACCAGCCGCTCGCGCGCTGGAACGACAACGGCCTCGTCGACACGCAGGGCGACGTGTTCGTCGCGAGCTACGCCGGCGACCTGCCCCAGTTCGACGGTCCCGATGGGCAGTCGCAGGTGATGGCGCAGCGCTACCGCCAGTGGGGCGCGCTGCTCGCGCCGCTCGCGCTGCGCGTCGCGGGGCTCGTGCTTTCCCCACGCGGCGGCTGGCAGATCCTCGCGCAGGGCGACGGCGGCGACCTGACGATGCACGTCGGGCGCGACGACGTCGACGCGCGGCTTGCACGCTTCATCGCCGCCTACGGACGCACGCTGGCCGTGCTGTCGCGGGAAGGCAGCCACGTCGACCGCGTCGACCTGAGGTATCGAAACGGATTCGCGGCGCACGTGCCGGGATTCCGCGAAAAACCGGCGCGCCGGAAATCGTGACGGCGCATCGAAGGATCAATCGCAATCCGGACGCAGGACTCTTGGAATGGTGAAAGACAGCAAGAATCTGATCGTGGGCCTCGACATCGGCACGTCGAAGATCGTCGCGATCGTCGCCGAGGTGACCGAGGACGGGCTCAACGTCATCGGCATGGGGACGCAACCGTCGCGCGGCCTCAAGAAAGGCGTCGTCGTCAACATCGAGGCGACGATGGGGTCGATCCAGCGCGTGCTGGAGGAGGCCGAGCTGATGGCCGACTGCCGGATCAGCGAGGTCTACACCGGCATCGCGGGCAGCCACATCCGCAGCCTCAATTCCAGCGGCATGGTCGCGATCAAGGAGAAGGAGGTGACGCAGGCGGACATCGACCGCGTGGTCGACACCGCCAAGGCGATCGCCATCCCCAACGACCAGCAGGTGCTGCACATCCTGCCGCAGGAATTCATCATCGACGGCCAGGAGGACGTGCGCGAGCCCCTCGGCATGAGCGGCGTCCGCCTCGAGGTCAAGGTCCACATCGTCACCGGTGCGGTGTCGGCCGTCGAGAACATCACCAAGTGCGTGCGCCGCTGCGGCATCGAGGTGCGCGACATCATCCTGCAGCCGCTCGCCTCGGCCAAGGCCGTGCTGAACGACGACGAGAAGGAACTCGGCGTGTGCCTGATGGACATCGGCGGCGGCACGACCGACATCGCGGTGTTCGCGGGCGGCGCGATCCGCCACACCGCGGTGATCCCGATCGCCGGCGACCAGGTGACCAACGACATCGCGATGACGCTGCGCACGCCGACCAAGGAGGCCGAGGAGCTCAAGCTGCGCTACGGCTGCGCGCTGCGCCAGCTCGCCGATCCCAACGAGGTCATCGAGGTGCCGGGTGTGGGCGAGCGCGCGCCGCGCAAGCTGTCGCGCCCGATGCTCGCCGAAGTGATCGAGCCGCGCATCGAGGAACTCTATTCGCTGGTCCAGGCCGAGCTGCGTCGCTCCGGCTTCGAGGAGCTGCTTTCCTCCGGAATCGTGCTGACCGGCGGCTCGGCGCTGCTCGCCGGCATGACCGAGCTCGGCGAGGAAGTCTTCCACCTGCCGGTGCGGGTGGGCATTCCGTCCTACGTCGGCGGACTGTCGGAAGTCGTCAGGAATCCCCGCTATGCGACGTCGGTCGGGCTGCTGCTCGAAGGGCGCGAGCAGTTCATGCGCGGCGAGGCGGCGCGCGCGCAGGTGTCGGGCATCGGCGGCGTCGCCGAGAGGATGCGGCAATGGTTCAAGGCGAATTTCTGATCAGGGAACAGGGAACAGGGAACAGAACGAGTGGATCGCGAACTGCAATCGCGCACGACGATTGGCATCAGATGGAAGGGGAAGCAATCAGGCGGGACGGGAAATGGGGAAAGGGCAGGGCACAGCGCGGTGTCAGGAATCCGTGGTCGACCGGCGGTCGGCCGGGGGACTTCTGATTCCTGACCAAAGGCCCATCGGTACTGGAACTGCAAACAGCAATCTGGACAGGAGACATCACCATGTTTGAAATCATCGATCAGGCTCCGGAAGAAGGCGCCGTCATCAAGGTCATCGGAGTGGGCGGCTGCGGTGGCAATGCCGTCGAGCACATGATCACGCGGGGCTTGTCGGGCGTCGATTTCGTCTGCGCGAACACCGACGCACAGGCCCTCAAGCGCTCGACCGCACCGACGCAGATTCAGCTCGGCTCGACACTGACGCGCGGTCTGGGCGCAGGGGCGAAGCCCGAGATCGGGCGCGACGCGGCGATGGAGGATCGCGACCGCATCGCGAGCACGATCGAAGGCGCCGACATGCTGTTCATCACCGCGGGGATGGGCGGTGGAACCGGAACGGGGGCGGCGCCGATCATCGCGGAGATCGCGAAGAGCCTCGGCATCCTGACCGTCGCGGTGGTCACGCGTCCGTTCAAGTTCGAGGGCAAGCGCCAGCGCGTCGCCAGCGCGGGCATCGAGGAGCTGACCAAGCGCGTCGATTCGCTGATCGTGATCCCGAACGACAAGCTGATGGACGTGCTGGGCGAGGACGTCTCGGTGCTCGACGCCTATGCGGCCGCCAACGACGTGCTGCACGGGGCCGTGTCGGGGATCGCCGAGGTGATCAACAACCCGGGGCTCGTCAACGTCGATTTCGCCGACGTGCGCACGGTGATGGGCGAGGTCGGGATGGCGATGATGGGCTCGGCGACGTCCACTGGCGCCGACCGCGCGCGCCTGGCTGCGCAGCAGGCGGTGAAGAGCCCGTTGCTCGAGGACGTGAACCTCGCGGGCGCCCGCGGCGTGCTGGTCAACATCACCGCATCGGCGGGCCTCAAGATGAAGGAGTACCACGAGGTGATGAACACCATCAAGGAGTTCACCGCCGAGGACGCGATGGTGATCGTGGGCACCGTGATCGAGGACGCGATGGAGGATCGGCTGCGGGTCACGATGATCGCAACCGGACTCGGGGGCGCAGCGGTGGCCACGCGCCGTCCGCCGAAGCTCGAGGTCCTCGAGACGGTCGTCGAGCGCACCGGAACCGACAACGTCGGCGTCCGCGTCGGCGGCGATGCGATCGACTACGACAAGTTGGATCAACCCGCAGTGGTCCGGCGCGGCCGCCAGCCGGCGAGCGTCTCGGCCCCCGCGTTCGATGCCTCCGAAATCCCGGCGTTCCTGCGCAAGCAGGCGGACTGAGGGCGGCGTTGGACCCTCACCCGCCTCGCTGTCGCTCGGCTCCCTCTCCCCCTGCGGGGGAGAGGGTTGGGGTGAGGGGCGTGGGACGCTCCCTCTCCCGCTTGCGGGAGAGGGTCGGGGTGAGGGGCGGAGTGAGGGCGGGCGTGGGACGCTCCCTCTCCCGCTTGCGGGAGAGGGTCGGGGTGAGGGGGCCTGGGCTCCCGCACTCCGCTTGCGGGGACGAGGCAGCAGCGGTAAGGGATTCCGCG
Source organism: uncultured Pseudomonadota bacterium (assembly GCA_963816415.1). Lineage (GTDB taxonomy): Bacteria > Pseudomonadota > Gammaproteobacteria > Burkholderiales > Casimicrobiaceae > VBCG01. Next base: position 121,422 of record CAWFKR010000015.1, on the reverse strand, counting down.
GAGTGATAAAATGAAAATATTACCGACCCGGGCGCGGCCGCATTCATTCGCGCGCCACCCTGTCGATCATTCGATGCTCCGGCAGCGCACACTCAAGACGACGATTCGCACGACGGGCGTGGGTCTGCACACCGGTGCGCGCGTCGAGCTGACGCTGCGTCCGGCGCAACCCGACACCGGCATCGTCTTTCACCGCGTCGACCTGCCGCAGCCGGTCAGCATTCCGGCGCAGGCGTCCAACGTCGGCGATACGCGCCTGTCGTCGTCGCTCGCCAAGGACGGGGCGACGATCTCGACCGTCGAGCACCTGATGTCGGCGCTGGCGGGACTGGGCATCGACAACCTGCACGTCGACGTCTCCGGCCCCGAGCTGCCGATCATGGACGGCAGCGCCGGGCCTTTCGTGTTCCTGCTGCAGTCGGCAGGAATCGCCGAGCAGCCCGTGCCCAAGCGCTACCTGCGCGTGCGCGCGAGCGTCGAGATGCGCGACGGCGACAAGTGGGCGCGCTTCGATCCTTTCCCCGGGTTCAAGCTCGACTTCACGATCGACTTCCCGCATCCGGTCTTCGGCAGCGAGAACCGCCACGTCGTCATCGATTTCGCCGAGCACTCCTACGTGAAGGAGGTCGCGCGTGCGCGGACCTTCGGCTTCATGCAGGATGTCGAGGCGATGCGCTCGGCGGGCCTCGCGCTGGGCGGCAGCCTGCAGAACGCGATCGTGCTCGACGAGACGCGGATCCTCAATACCGAAGGGCCTGCGTTACGACAACGAGTTCGTCAAGCACAAGGTGCTCGACGCGATCGGCGACCTCTACCTGCTCGGGCATCCGCTGATCGGCCAGTACACGGCCTTCAAGCCGGGGCACGCGCTCAACAATGCGCTGGCCCGCGCGCTGCTCGCGAGGCCCGACGCCCACGAGATCGTGACCTTCGACACCGACGACGAGGTGCCGTCGGCGTTCCAGGATTGGGCCGTCAGCGCCGCCTGACGACCCGGCGTGGTCCTCGTCCGCCTCCTGCTGTTCATCGCGCTTGCCGCGATCGGCGTCGCGCTGCTGCTGTGGCTGGTGACGCGCGACCCGCGCTACCTGCGCTTCATCGGGCTGACCCTCAAGTTCACGATCATCGTTCTGGTCGCGATCCTGATGTGGTTCGCGGCGGAGCGGCTGCTCGCGCCGATGCTGGGGCCCTTGATCTGACGCATCGCCAAACTCCGCGACCAACACGCGGGCCCCACCACGTTCTTTGCGTCAAAACCCGGGACGCACCACGTTTTCTTTGAAAACGTGGTGCGTCCCGGGTTTTGCGGGGTCAGCGCCCCCGCGCGCGCCGCGCCCAGCGGGCGATTGCGGCCTTCAGAGGACCTTCCGGCAGCGTCGGTGCAAGGTCGAACAGCGGCGCGGCGCTTGCGCTATCCCATTGACGTTTCTCGATTTTCTGCGCAGGGCTCGACCGTCCTGCAACTTGCACCCGCACCCGTATTTCAGTAAAGTCCCAGCCGTTTCGAGACAGCGCCGCCAGCAGGTCCGGCGCGCGCTGCCGCAGGACTGTCGCGATCGCCCCGGCACTCGCCGCAAGTTCCAGCACGCCATTGCGCGTGTCGGCGACGTGAACGCGGTCCGCGATCGGCCTTGGAAGGTGCTTCGCCAGCAGTTGCGTCAGGGCAGCCTCGCGTTGGTGCCGCTCGGTCCATGCCTTGAGCTGGGCGTCGGACTGGAGCACGCGGGCGATCTGGCGCAGGGCAGCAGGCTTCGGCATCCGGGAATCCGGGAACGGGGAGGAATCACGAATTGAACATCATCCTGGTGACCGGTGCCAAGTCGCGCGCGCGCACGATCACGCTCGACTGGCGTCACTGGACTGCGGGAGGCATCGCGCTGTGCACGCTGTTCCTCGCATTCACGCTGGCATTCAATTTCGCGACGCTCAAGTGGGCCGCGGCGGTCAAGCATCCGTGGCTGCAGGCGATCGTGCTCGCCGACCAGCGCGAGGAAGCGCAGCGGATGCAGGAAAAGGTGCAGGGGCACCTCAACGCCATGGCGATGCGGCTCGGCGAGCTGCAGGCGCAGGTGGCGCGCCTCGACGGTCTCGGCGAGCGCCTTGCCAAGACCGCGGGACTGAAACCACAGGACCTGCCGGGCGGACTTTCTGACGGATCGGTCCCGGGGCGTGGCGGCGCGCCATCGTCCTTGCCCGCGCGCGACCTGACGCTGCCCGAGTTCTCGACGCTGCTCCAGGGCATCGCCCATCAGCTCGACGTGCGCGCGGACCAGTTCGGCGTGCTCGAGGCGCTGCTGCTGCAGGATTCGGTCAAGCGCAAGTTCCTGCCGTCGCTGCCGCCGATATCCGCCGGCTGGCATTCGTCGAACTTCGGCTATCGGATCGACCCGTTCACCGGCCAGAACGCGTTTCACGAGGGCGTCGACTTTGTCGCCGACGTCGGAACGCCGGTGCTCGCCGCCGCCAGCGGCAAGGTCGTCTTCGCGGGCGAGCACCCTCAATATGGTAAGATGGTCGAGATCGACCACGGCAATGGGTTGGTGACGCGATACGCCCATGCATCGGAGTTGAACGTCAGTGAGGGCGATCTGGTCCTACGCGGGCAACGCGTTGCGACCGTCGGCTCCACCGGGCGGTCGACGGGCCCGCATCTGCATTTCGAGGTGCGCCTCAATGGTGTGCCGCAAAATCCGGCGCGATTCCTGCAGGCTGCGGGCTGACCCGCACGTGGCGGGAACCAACGATCGAGGGGTGAGGCGGTCCTCACCCCTTGCTTTTTATGCATCCGGCGCAAAGCTTGGAGCAGTTTCTCTCCTGACGCGATGATCTCCAATATCCTCACCCGCATATTCGGCAGCCGCAACGAACGCCTACTGAAGCAGTACGGCCAGGCGGTGCGCGACATCAACGCGCTCGAGCCGACGATCGCGGCATTGTCCGACGACGAGCTGCGACAGAAGACCGTCGAACTCAAGAAGCGGGTCGCCGACGGCGAGACCCTCGACGCGGTGCTTCCCGAGGCATTCGCGACGGTCCGCGAAGCGGGCAAGCGAACGCTGGGCATGCGCCATTTCGATGTCCAGCTGATCGGCGGCATCGCGCTGCACAACGGCAAGATCGCTGAAATGCGCACCGGCGAAGGCAAGACGCTGGTCGCCACGCTTCCCGCCTACCTGAACGCGTTGGCGGGCAAGGGCGTTCACGTCGTCACGGTGAACGATTACCTGGCCCAGCGCGACGCCGACTGGATGGGCCGGATCTACCGTTTCCTCGGCCTGACCGTCGGCGTCAACCTGTCGCAGATGGCCCACGCCGACAAGCAGGTGGCGTACGCCGCCGACATCACCTACGGCACCAACAACGAATTCGGTTTCGACTACCTGCGCGACAACATGGTGTTCACCACCGGCGAGCGCGTGCAGCGCCCGCTGTCGTACGCGATCGTCGACGAAGTCGACTCGATCCTGATCGACGAGGCCCGCACGCCGCTGATCATCTCGGGCCAGGCCGACGACAACATCGACATGTATTACCGCCTGAACGAGCTCGCGCCCCAGCTGACGCGCCAGGCGGACGAGAAGGGGCCGGGCGATTTCTGGGTCGACGAGAAGGCGCGGACCGTGCTGCTGTCCGAGGAAGGCCACGAGCACGCCGAGGGGATCCTCGGCAGGGCGGGGCTGATCCCCGCGGGCTCGAGCCTCTACGACGCGCACAACATCTCGCTGGTGCACCACCTCTACGCGGCGCTGCGCGCGCACGCACTGTACCTGCGCGACCAGCACTACGTCGTGCAGAACGGCGAGGTCGTCATCGTCGACGAGTTCACCGGCCGCCTGATGCCCGGCCGGCGCTGGTCGGAAGGCCTGCACCAGGCGGTGGAAGCCAAGGAAGGCGTGCCGATCCAGCGCGAGAACCAGACCCTCGCGTCGATCACCTTCCAGAACTATTTCCGGATGTACGGCAAGCTCGCCGGGATGACGGGCACCGCCGACACCGAGGCTTTCGAGTTCCAGCAGATCTACCACCTGGAAACGGTCGTCATCCCGACGCACCAGGCGATGATCCGCAAGGACGAGAACGACCTCGTGTACCGGACGCTGGCCGAGAAGGTGACGGCGATCATCGCCGACATCCGGGACTGTCACGAGCGCGGCCAGCCGGTGCTGGTCGGAACGACCTCGATCGAGAACTCGGAAATGCTGTCGATGCATCTCGACAAGGAACGCCTGCCGCACCAGGTGCTGAACGCCAAGCAGCACGAGCGTGAAGCCGAGATCGTCGCGCAGGCGGGACGGCCGGGTATCATCACGATCGCCACGAACATGGCGGGTCGCGGTACCGACATCGTGCTGGGCGGCAGCATCGAGCCGCACATCCTGAAGCTTCGCGAGGATCCCGCGCTCGAGGCGGGGGACAAGCAGCGCCAGATCGACGCGCTGCGCGCCGAGTGGCAGGCGCGCCACGACGAGGTGATCAAGGCCGGGGGCCTGCACATCATCGGGACCGAGCGCCACGAATCGCGGCGCATCGACAACCAGCTGCGCGGACGCGCGGGTCGCCAGGGCGACGCAGGCTCGTCGCGCTTCTACCTGTCGCTCGAGGATCCTCTGCTGCGCATCTTCGGCGGCGAGCGCCTGTCCGGAATCATGACGCGGCTCAAGATGCCCGAAGGCGAGCCGATCGAGCATCCGATCGTCAACCGCTCGATCGCCAAGGCCCAGAACCGCGTCGAATCGCGCAACTTCGACATCCGCAAGCAGCTGCTCGAATACGACGACGTCTCGAACGACCAGCGCAAGGTCATCTACCAGCAGCGCAACGAGCTGCTCGAGGGCGAGGACGTCGCCGAGACGGTCGGCAACATGATCCGCGGCGAGATGGATGCCGTCGTCAGGCGCCACGTGCCGGCCGAGTCGATCGAGGAGCAGTGGGACATTCCCGCCCTCGAGGCGACGCTGGCATCCGAATTCCAGCTGAAGGCGCCGGTCGACGAATGGCTGAAGGCGGAGCCCGAACTCGACGACGAAGCACTGCGCGAGCGGGTCCAGAACCTCGCGATCGAAGCGTGGCGCGCCAAGGAAGGGCAGGTCGGCACCGAGCTCCTGCGCCAGTTCGAACGCAGCCTGATGCTGCAGACGCTCGACCAGCAATGGCGCGAACATCTCGCTTCGCTCGACCATCTGCGGCAGGGCATCCACCTGCGCGGCTATGCGCAGAAGAACCCGAAGCAGGAGTACAAGCGCGAAGCCTTCGAGCTGTTCTCGGACATGCTCGACCGGATCAAGCAGGACGTGGTCAAGATCGTGCTCACGGTCCAGGTGCGCAGCCAGGAAGACGTGCAGGCGGTCGAGCCCGAACCCGCGGTCAGCAACGTCCAGTACCAGCACGCCGAGTACGACCAGGCGCTGGGCACCAGCGCTGGCGACGATGCCGACACCGCGGTGGCGGTCGCCCCGCCGTTCGTGCGGGCTGGCGAGAAGGTGGGGCGCAACGATCCCTGTCCCTGTGGGTCCGGAAAGAAATACAAGCACTGCCACGGCCGTCTCGGCTGACGTCTGGCTGCTGCGCGGCCCGTATGCTTCGTTGTGTGCTCGCTCGGCCCTCGCTGTACTCGCATGTACTATCTCGGGCCTCGCTGCGCGCCGCCTCGCCTACGGCCCGCTCGCGACGCCATCCGCTCAGCCGAGTGCTTCCGCTCACGCAGTTAGCCTGGCCGGACCCTCAATTCGCACGCGCTTGCCCGCCCCATGCCCGTCAACTACACCCCGCCGACTGCTGACGCGCTGCTGCCGGTGCCGGGCATCGCGCTTGGCACGGCTGCGGCGAAGATCAAGAAGTGGGATCGTGACGACCTGCTGATGGTCGTCGCGGAGCCGGGGTCGGTCGCGGCCGGCGTGTTCACGCAGAACCGCTTCTGCGCAGCGCCGGTGCTTGCATGTCGCGAGCACCTGGCGAAGCAGCACGCGGGAGGTGCCGGATTCCGCGCGCTGGTCGTGAACGCCGGCAACGCCAATGCCGGCACCGGAGAGGCGGGCATCGCCGCCGCGCGCGCGACCTGCGTCTCGGCGGCGCAGCTCCTCGGCTGCGCGCCCGAGCAGATCCTGCCTTTCTCGACCGGCGTGATCATGGAGCCGCTGCCGGTCGACCGCATCGTGGCCGCGCTGCCCGCGGTCCGATCCGCGCTGCGTGCCGACGGCTGGTTCGCCGCGGCCCGCGCGATCATGACCACCGACACCGTGCCCAAGGGTGCGTCGCGCCAGATCGCAATCGACGGCGCGACGATCACCGTCACCGGGATCGCCAAGGGCGCGGGCATGATCCATCCGGACATGGCGACGATGCTGTCGTTCATCGCGACCGACGCACCGGTCGACGCCACCCTGCTGCAGGCGCTGGCGCGCGAGGTTGCCGACGTCTCGTTCAACTGCGCGACCGTCGACGGCGACACATCGACCAACGACAGTTTCGTCATCGTCGCGACCGGCAAGGCGCCGATCACGCCCCTCCGGGACCGCAGCGACCCGCGGCTGCCCGCGCTGCGCTCGGCGCTGGAGGCGGTGGCGACCGTGCTGGCCCAGGCGATCGTGCGCGACGGCGAAGGCGCGACCAAGTTCATCGACATCCGCGTCGAGGGCGGTCGCGACTCCCAGGAGTGCCGGCGCGTGGCATTCGCGATCGCGCACTCGCCGCTGGTCAAGACTGCATTCTTCGCTTCCGACCCCAATCTCGGCCGGATCGTCTGCGCGATCGGCAACGCGGGCTCGGGCGACCTCGATCCTTCGACCGTGTCGTTCTGGCTGGACGACGTCCTGGTCGTCGACCACGGGGGTCGCGCCCCGGCCTACCGCGAAGAGGACGGACAGCGGGTGATGAAGAAGGCCGAGATCACCGTGCGCGTCGATCTCGGCCGCGGCGGCGCGCAGGCACGCGTCTGGACCTGCGACTTCTCCCACGACTACGTTTCGATCAACGCCGACTACAGAAGCTGAAGTGACCGACGAAGTGAAGAAACTGATCGCGCGCGCCGAAGAGGTGCTGGCGCGGGTCGAGGCGCTGCTGCCGCCGACCGTCCCCGACCCCGACTGGAAGAAGGTGACCGCCGCGCGCTGGCGCAAGCGCAATGGCCGCGGCTACCTGCATCCGGTCGCGCATCCGCATTCGATCGCGTTGACCGACCTGGTCGCCGTCGATGCGCAGAAGCAGGCGATCGACCGCAACACCCGCCAGTTCGTCTCCGGCCTGCCTGCCAACAACGTGCTGCTGACCGGCTCGCGCGGGACCGGCAAGAGCTCGCTGGTCAAGGCGATGCTCGCGCGCTACGCGTCGCGCGGCCTGCGCCTGGTCGAGGTCGACAAGGCGGATCTCACCGACCTGCCCGACATCGCCGAGCATCTCGAGGCGCAGCCGTATCACTTCATCGTGTTCTGCGACGACCTCACCTTCGACGCGGGCGAGGCGGGCTACAAGGCGCTGAAAGTGATGCTCGACGGATCGATTGCCGGCGCCGCGACCAACGTGCTGATCTACGCGACGTCGAATCGCCGCCATCTGATGCCCGAGTACTTTTCCGAGAACCTCGAGACGCGTCACGTCGGCGAGGAAGTGCATCCCGGCGAGACCGTCGAGGAGAAGATCTCCCTGTCCGAGCGCTTCGGGCTTTGGATCTCGTTCTACCCGTTCGCGCAGGAAGACTATCTCGCCGCCGTCGATCGCTGGCTCGTGCACTTCGGCGTCGCCAAGGCGGCGTCGGCCCGCGAGGCCGACGAGCGCACGCGCGAGGCGCTGCAGTTCGCGCTGCAGCGCGGGTCGCGCAGCGGCCGCGTCGCGTGGCAGTTCGCGCGGCACTGGGCGGGTGGTCTGGGCCTGAAGCGCAAACCGTGAGCGGGGTGGTCCGCGTCGCCGCGGCGGCGATCCTGCGCGCCGACGGCGACGTGCTGCTCGCGCAGCGACCGCCCGGCAAGGCCTACGAAGGGTACTGGGAGTTCCCCGGCGGCAAGCTCGAACCGGGCGAGACGTCCGCACAGGCGCTCGCGCGCGAGCTGCACGAGGAGCTGGGCATCGTCGTGCGGCGTGCGTCGCCGTGGCTGACGCAGGCGTTCGTCTACCCCCACGCCCACGTCGAGATCGATTTCTTCCGCGTCTTCGCGTGGGATGGCGAGCCCGCCGGCCACGACGGGCAGGCGCTGGCGTGGCAGGATCCGAAGGCGATCGACGTCGCGCCGCTGCTGCCTGCCAACACGCGCGTGCTCGCGGCGCTCGTGCTGCCCCCCGTCTACGCGATCAGCTGCGCGGGGGATCTGGGCGAGGAGGTGTTTCTCGAGCGCGCCGCACGTGCACTCGATTCCGGGCTACGCCTGATCCAGCTGCGCGAGAAGGACTGGGACGCGCCGCGCCGGGCGGCACTCGCGGCGCGCCTCAATGCGCTGGCGGCCGCTCGCGGTGCGCAGGTGCTGCTGAACGGCGATGCCGACGAGGCGCGGCAACTCGGCTGCGCAGGCGTCCACTGGACGTCGGCGAGGCTCGCGCAAGCCACGTCGCGGCCGCCCGATCTGGTCGTCGCGGCGTCGTGCCACACGCGCGACGATCTCGCGCGCGCGGCGCAGCTCGATGTCGATTTCACGGTGCTGGGACCGGTCCGCATGACGCCCACCCATCCGCAGGCCACCCCTCTGGGCTGGGAGGCGTTCGCGCGCATCGTGGCGGGAACGCGCCTGCCGGTCTACGCGCTGGGTGGCCTGACCGGCGACGACCTCCAAACGGCGATCGACCACGGCGCCCACGGCATCGCGTTGCGGCGCGCGGCGTGGCCGGTCGGCTAGGTTTCGTCGCGGCCGGTGTCGTCCGGCATCGAATCCGATTCGTCGGGCGCTTCGGGGGTTGCGATCCGGTAGCGCTCGCTCGCCCAGGCTCCCAGGTCGATCGTCTTGCAGCGCTCCGAGCAGAACGGACGCCATTTGGATTCGGCGGTCCAGGGCACAGCCGCGCCGCACTGCGGGCACTTGACGATCCGGGGCGGGGTGGTCATCGGTCGGGGTCGGCGATGGCGTCGAACAGCGACGGCGTCGCATCTGCGCGGACGGGCGTGCTCATGAACGTGGCGACGTCGCCGGCCGGAATCAAGCCGGCGACGCGAACGCCCAGCAGCCTGATCCTGCGCTCGAGCGCGACGCGTCGCAGGCAGCTCCCGGCCGCGCGCCTGATCGTCGCCGCATCCTGGGTCGGCACCGCGATCGTCCGGTCGCGCGTCACCGTGACGAAGTTGTCGTAGCGCAGCTTGACCCCGATCGTCCTGCCTGCGTAGCCCTTGCGCCGCAGGTCCTCGCTGACGCCGTCGCACAGTCCGGTGAAGATCCGCGACAGCGTTTCCCGGTCGCGCGTCGCCGACAGATCGCGCTCGAACGTCGTCTCGCGGCTGATCGACCTGGGTTCGCTGTGCGTGACGACCTCGCGCGCATCGATGCCGTGGGCGGCGTCGTGCATCCATTCGCCCTGCGCCCGGCCGAAACGCGCGGCCAGGACGTCGCGGTCGGTGCCTGCGAGATCGCCGATCGTGTGGATTCCCATCTCGGCCAGCCGCGCGGCCGATTTGGGACCGATGCCGTTGATCCTGCGCGCGGGCAGCGGCCAGATGCGGCGCTCGAGATCCCCGTCGCCGATCACCGTCAGCCCGTCCGGCTTGTCGAGGTCCGAGGCGATCTTCGCGAGCAGCTTGTTCGCCGCGAGGCCGATCGAACAGGAAAGTCCCGTCGCGGCCTTCACCGCGTCCTTGATCGACTGCGCGAGCGCGCGCACCCCGGCCGGCGTCGGCACGTCGGCCAGGTCGATGTAGATCTCGTCGATGCCGCGGTCCTCGATGCGCGGAGCGATCGCGCGCACCGCGGCCTTGAACAGCCGCGAATAGTGGCGGTAGGCGTCGAAATCGACGGGCAGCAGGACGGCATCGGGGGCGAGCACCGCGGCCTTCATCATGCCCATCGCGGAGTGGACACCCAGCGCCCGCGCCTCGTAGGTCGCGGTCGTGATCACGCCGCGGCCGGCATAGCCTGCCAGCGTCGAGAAACTGCGCGTGACCGCCCCCGTGGCCGGGTCGACGCGCTCGACGGGCCGGTGGGCCCGCCCGCCGCCGATGACGACCGGCAGGCCGCGCAGTTCCGGGTAGCGCAGCAGCTCCACCGACGCGTAGAACGCGTCCATGTCGAGATGCGCGATGAGGCGCGAATTCAGAGATTGCAGAACGTCAGCTCGAACTCGATGTCGTCGTCGACGACATTGCCGCGGTTCATGCCGGATACCCCGATGAACCGGATGTTGAGCGCGTACTTGTTCGCGCTGATCTCGGGCACGCAGGGCGGGTCGTGTTCGAGGGTGAGGCGCAGAAGCTGCGCGACCTTGGTCGTCGTCAGCATCAGCTGGAAGACGCCGTGATACGCGGTGTGCCGGCTCGAGCGGCTGTTCTCGCGCAACAGGCGCAGCACGATCGCCGAGCCGATGCGGATCGGCTCGAAAGGCTCGATCCAGCCGGCGAGGTCGCGGTGCCGCGATGCGGCATCGCGGTGCAGCCAGTGATGGTAGGCGGGCAGGTCGAACTCCGACACGCCTCCCGGGATCGCGGCACGCTGCTTGATCGCCATCAGCCATTCGCTTTCGCGCAGGTGCATGCCGACCTTGCCCGCCTGGGCGAGCAGCCGGGCGGTGACCTGGTCGATGTCCGTGAGCAGGCTGGCGAGCGTCTGCTGGTCGATCTGCGGATTGCTGCGCAGGGGCCCCAGGACCTGCTTCTGGCGTTCGAGCTCCTGCAGGAGCTCGGTCTTGAGGTCGGCGCGCGCCGCGACGTCGGTGATCTCGAACAGCGAAAGCAGCGCCGCGTGGTGGTCGTGAGCGGTGTCGCGCGCAGCGAAGAACGCGACCCGCGCGAACAGGTCCTCGAGCCGCATCAGCGTGCGGATTCGTTCGTTCAGCGGATGCTCGTAGCGAATCACAAGCGGGGCACGATCAGGTCAGGGCGCCATTCTGCCTCAATCACGCCGATCAGATCACGAATTTCGGGATTCAAGCTTCGCATTCGCCTCTCGGGCGAGCTCGCGATAGCGCCGATCGAGCCGGTCGACCTGGGGTTCGAGGGCGGCCGCGGGACCCGCGTTGTCGATCACGTCGTCGGCCAGCGCGAGGCGCGCGGGACGCGTCAGCTGCGTCGCCATGATCCTGCGGACCTCGTCTTCGGGGAGCCCGCTGCGCAGCCGCACCCGGCGGACCTGTTCCTCCTCGGGACAGTCGACGACGAGCACGCGCGCGACCCGCGCGCGCAGCCCGCCGCGCTCGAGCAGCAGGGGCACGACCAGCAGGCCGTAGGGCGCGCGCCAGCGCCCGATCGCTTCCTCGATGCGCGCCGCGATCACCGGATGCAGCAGCGCCTCCAGCCTCTGCCTGAAGGCAGGGTCGGCAAACGCGCGGCTGCGCAGCAGGGCACGGTCGAGCTCGCCGTCGGCGCCGACGAACTCCGGGCCGAGCGCATCGACGACGGCCCGGTGGCCGGCCTCGCCGCGCTTGCTGATCGCATGGGCGACGTCGTCGGCGTCGAGGACGTCGGCGCCGCGGGCGGCGAATGCCGCGGCGACCTTCGACTTGCCGCTGCCGATGCCGCCGGTGAGCCCGACGACCAGCCGGCCCGTCACGGCAGATAGCTCCTGACCAGCGCAGGGCCGAAGAACAGCGCGATGCCGCCGGCGATCGCGAGGTAGGGCCCGAACGCCAGCGGCACGCTGTGGTCGCGGCCCTTGAACGCGATCAGCGTCAGGCCGATGCCCGCGCCGACGACGGAGGACAGCAGCACGATCAGCGGCAGCATCTGCCAGCCGAGCCAGGCGCCGAGTGCCGCGAGCAGCTTGAAGTCGCCGTAGCCCATGCCTTCCTTGCCCCGGACGAGCTTGAACACCCAGTACACGATCCACAGCGCGAGATAGCCGGCGATGGCGCCGATCACCGCGTCGGCGAGCGGCACGAAGACGCCGAACAGGTTGGCGACGAGCCCCGCCCACAGCAGAGGCAGCGTCAGGTTGTCCGGGAGGTACTGGGTGTCGAAATCGATGAACGTCAGCGCGGTGAGGGTCCACAGCAGCACGCAGGCGCCCAGGCCCTTCCACGTCGCCCCGAACCGCCAGACGGCGTAGGCGGCGAGCAGTCCGCCGAGGACCTCGACCAGCGGGTAGCGCGGGGAAATGGCCTTGCCGCAGCCCGAGCACCGGCCGCGAAGGGCGAGCCACGACGCGACGGGAACGTTCTCCAGCGCGCCGATGCGGTGACCGCAGTCGGGGCAGGCCGAGCGCGGCACGGCGAGGTTGTAGGTCGGCGGATCCTCCTGCGGAACCGGCTCGCCGCGCATCTCCGCGCACTGCGCGCGCCAGTCGCGCTCCATCATCTTCGGCAGGCGATGGATGACCACATTGAGGAAGCTGCCGACGCACAGGCCGACGACCAGTGCGATCGCGACCACGGCGGCGGGACTTTCGAGCATCGGGGCGCGCCCTTCAGCCCGCGCGGGCGCGGGCGTGGTCCGCGGACCCGGGCACCTCGGTGGACGGCGTCAAATCACCGCGCCCAGCTTGAAGATCGGCAGGTACATCGCGACGACGAGGCCGCCGACGACGACCCCGAGGAACACGATGATCACGGGCTCGAGCAGGCTCGACAGCGCGGCCACCGCGTCGTCGACCTCGCGCTCGTAGAAATCGGCGATCTTGCCGAGCATGTTGTCCAGCGAACCCGATTCCTCGCCGATCTGCGTCATCTGCAGCACCATCGACGGGAACAGGTTGGTCGCGCCCATCGCATTGGTGAGGCTCGTGCCGGTGCTGACGTCGGTCTGGATGCGCTTGGTCGCGGCCATGTAGACCATGTTGCCCGAGGCCCCGCCGACGGCGTCCAGCGATTCGACCAGCGGCACGCCGGCGGCGAACATCGTCTGCAGGGTCCGGGTCCAGCGCGCGATCGTCGCCTTCTCGAGGATGGCGCCGACGATCGGCAGCTTCAGCATCATCCGGTGTATCCAGAAGCGCAGCGCCTCCGAGCGCCTGATCATCAGCCGGATGCCGACGAAGGTGCCGACGATGACGATGAAGATCGCCCACCACCACTTGACGAAGAAGTCGGAGATGTCGATGACGACCTGGGTGAGCCACGGCAGGTTGGCGCCGAAGCTCGTGAACACCTGCTTGAACGCCGGGATCACGAACACCATGATCACCCAGACGACGACGATCGCGACGACGATGACCGAGATCGGGTAGAACAGCGCCGACTTGATCTTGCTCTTGATCGCGAGGATCTTTTCCTTGTAGGTGGCGAGCCGGTCGAGGATCGCGTCGAGCATGCCGGCGGTTTCCGCGGCCTGCACCAGGTTGCAGTAGAGCGGATCGAAATGCGACGGATACCCGCGGAACGCCTGCGACAGGCTCGATCCGGTCTCGACCTTGTTCTTGAGGTCCATCATCAGGCGCGAGAAGCGCGCATTGCTGCTGCCGCGCGCGATGATGTCGAACGACTGGAGCAGCGGCACGCCCGCCTTCAGCATCGTGGCGAGCTGGCGCGTGAAGAACGTGATGTCCTTGTCGCTGATCGAGCGGCCGCCGCGGAACGACTGGCGCTTGATCTTGTTGACGCGGATCCCCTGCCGCCGCAGGTTGGTCGTCGCGACGGTTTCCGAGACGGCCCGCGTCTCGCCGCGAACCGGCTTCTTGTTGCGGTCGACGCCCTCCCACAGGAACGTGAACTCGCGGGTCTTCTGGGTGCTGCGCGGGATGGTTGCGGTGGCCATGGGGATGTCCTCGAATGCGGGCGCCGGGCGTTCACTCGTTGGTCACGGCCTCGATTTCCTCGAGGGACGTGATGCCGGCCTTGGCCTTGAGCAGCCCCGACTGGCGCAGGTTGCGCATGCCCTCGCGTTTCGCCAGTTCGGCGATTTCGATCGAGTTGCCGTTGCGCATGATCAGCTGGCGCATGTCGTCGCTGATCGGCATCACTTCGTAGACGCCGGTGCGCCCCTTGTAGCCGGTGTTCTTGCAGTGCTCGCAGCCGACCGGTCCGAAAGGCTGCCAGGTTCCGTCGAGATCCTCCTCGCGGAACCCTGCGCGCAACAGCGCCTCGGGCGGGATGTCCTCGGGCGTCTTGCAGTGCGGGCACAGCTTGCGCGCAAGGCGCTGGGCGACGATCAGGTGCACCGACGAGGCGACGTTGAACGGTGCCACGCCCATGTTCATCATCCGGACCAGCGTCGACGGCGCGTCGTTGGTGTGCAGCGTCGACAGCACCAGGTGCCCCGTCTGCGCCGCCTTGATCGCGATGTCGGCGGTCTCGAGGTCGCGGATTTCCCCGACCATGATCACGTCCGGGTCTTGGCGCAGGAACGCGCGCAGTGCGGTCGCGAAGTTGAGGCCCGCCTTGTCGTTGACGTTGACCTGGTTGACGCCGGGGAGTTGGATTTCGGCCGGGTCCTCCGCGGTCGCGATGTTGACGCCCGGCTGGTTCAGGATGTGCAGGCACGAGTAGAGCGACACGGTCTTGCCGCTGCCGGTCGGGCCGGTCACGAGGAGCATGCCGTAGGGACGGCCGATCGCATCCAGCAGCAGCTTTTGCTGGTCGGGCTCGTAGCCCAGCGCCTCGATGCCGAGCCGGATTCCCGACGAATCGAGGATCCGCATGACGATCTTCTCGCCGAACAGCGTGGGCAGCGTCGAGACGCGGAAATCGATCGCGCGGGTCTTCGACAGCACGAGCTTCATCCGCCCGTCCTGCGGCACGCGCTTTTCCGAGATGTCGAGCTTGCTGATCACCTTGATGCGGGAGGCGACCTTGTCCTTGATCGCGAGCGGGGGCTGCGCGATTTCCATCAGCACGCCGTCGAGACGGTAGCGGATCCGGTAGAAGCGCTCGTAGGGCTCGAAATGGATGTCGGAGGCGCCGGCGCTGATGGCGTCGAGCAGCACCTTCTGGATGTAGCGGACGACCGGAGCGTCCTCGACCTCGCTTTCCTCGTCCCCGGAGGACGAGGCTTGCGGGGAGCCATCCTCGAGGGCGACCTCGATGTCCTCGAGCGCCGCGATGTCCTTCAGCGTGGTTCCGGCCGCCTCGGCGATCTTGGCGATCGCCTGCGCCAGCTTGTCGTCCTCGACGACGACCGGCTCGACGACCAGGTTCGTCTTGAAACGCACCTCGTCGAGCGCCTGCAGGTTCGCCGGATCGGAGGTGGCGACGTAAAGGCGGTTGCCGCGCTTGTGCAGCGGCAGAACCCGACGCGTCTGGGCCATCCGCGCGTCGAAGTAGTCGCGGTTGACCTGGTCGAGGTCGAAGCCGGCGAGGTCGAGCAGCGGCACGCCGAAGGCCCGGGATGCGAACACCGCGAGCTGCTGGGCCGACAGCCGCTTGCCCGACAGGACCTGCTCCGCGAAGGAGATTCCCGCAGACTGGGACTGGCCCTGCAGCGCCTCCGCCTCGGATTCCGACATGACCCCGTGCTGCGCCAGGGCGCGGGCGAGTCCGCTGATGTTGCGCGTGGCGGCGTGGGTGGCCATCGAAGTCCGTGTCAGTGGGTGCTTATTGGGTGCTTGTTGGGTGCTTGTCGCGCGCTGCTTATCGGGTGCTTATGTGGCGTTCGCGCGAACCGACCGGCCCCGCGGGCCAATTCCGGTACGAATGCCGTCAGAAAGCACATCTTTTAAGCAAATGTCATGCCGAATCGTGAGCCAGCGTCGCCGGCACGCATATTCCATTCGCATAAAACTTGGCGTCAGGATGATGCCCGCTCGACCTGGGTTTGTAAAGGCGCGGGAGCGCGCCCGACCGGCGGAAGCAGTTTCACGACCTTGACCGCGCGATCCTGCGTCTGCAGGATTTCGACCCGCTGGCCCCCGACCTCGAAACTGATCCCGGCATCCGGTATTTCGCCAAGATGCTCGACGATCAGGCCGTTCAGGGTCTTCGGGCCGTCCAGCGCGAACTGCGTCCCCAGGCGCCGGTTGAGGTTGCGCAGCGGAACCATGCCATCGACGATCACGCTGCCGTCGGGCTCGCGGCGGAAGCTTTGCGCGCCGCCGGGGGCCTGGGTCGTGAATTCACCGATGATCTCCTCGATGATGTCCTCGATGGTCACCAGTCCCTGCAGCTCGCCGTATTCGTCGACGACCAGCCCGATCCGCTGGCGGTCGGTCTGGAACTGCTGCAGCTGGGTGAGCAGCGGCGTTCCCAGGGGAACGAAGTAGGCGGGGCGCAGCAGCGTCCGCAGCCGTTCGGCGTCGAGCTCGCCGCCGGCCAGCACGTGGACGACGCTCTTCACCGGCAGCACGCCGATGATGTTGTCGAGCGAGCCCTCGTACACCGGCAGCCGCGTGTGGTAGGAGGTCGCGAGTTGCTGGCGCAGCAGCGCGGGCTTTTCCGACAGGTCCAGCGCGTGGATCTGGCTGCGCGGCGTCATCACGTCGTCGACGCTGATCGCTTCGAGGTCCATCAGGTTCGCGAGCATCGTCTTGTGCTTGCCGCGGAAGTACTGCGCACCCTCCAGCACCAGCGAGCGCAGCTCCTCCTGGGTCAGCGTCGTCGACGCTTCGGCAGCGGGCTTGAACCCGACGAGCTTCAGCATCCCCTGCACGAACAGGTTGACGAACCACACGATCGGGCGCGTCACCCGCAGCATCGGCGCGAGAACGTAGCTGATCAGCGGCGCCAGCCGGTCGGCATAGGCGGCACCGATGACCTTGGGCGTGATCTCCGAGAACACAAGGATCAGGAACGTGACGGCGACGGTTCCCAATGCGAGCGGCCACTGGCCCTCGCCGAACAGGCGCACGGTGATCACGCTGGCGAGCGTCGCCGAGGCGGCGTTGATCAGGTTGTTGCCGAGCAGGATGACGCCCAGCAGCGTGTCGGTCTGCGCGAGCAGCGCCAGTGCGATCCGCGCGCCACGTGCGCCGCGTTGTGCCTGGTGCTTCAGGCGGTAGCGATTGACGGCCATCATCGCCGTCTCGGCGATCGAGAAAAAGCCCGACACGACCAGCAGGACGACCAGCGCGAGACCGAGGGAAGCTAGGGGGATGTCGTCCAAGCGATGTGGGGTTGCCGGTGAGGGGATGGGCCGCAGCCTTGTTGCGAATGCTCAGCGGCGCAGCAGGATCTCCAGCACGAACTTGCTGCCCAGATACCCGAGAGCGAGCAGCAATGTCCCGCCCAGAATCCATTTTAGCGCCGTGCGACCCCGCCAGCCATAGCGCCAGCGGCCGAAGAGCAGGATCGCGAACGCGAGCCATCCGGCGACCGAGAACACGTTCTTGTGCGTGAACTCGACCGGCTTGCCGAACAGCTGCTCCGAAAAGAGGATGCCGCTGACCAGCGTCAGCGTCAGCAGCACGAAGCCCACCGTGATCAGCCGGAACAGGTAGCGTTCGAGCGTCAGCAGCGGCGGGCTTGCACCCGTCGCTGCATCGGGGAGGCCGCGATGCAGGCGCTTCTCCAGGCCGGTCATCACCAGCGCCTGCAGCGCGACGACGACCAGGAAGGCGTAGCCGACCAGTGCGACTCCGATGTGGGCGGCGGCCCAGGGCTCGTCGGCATAGGGAATGCGGTGCGGCGACGCGGCGAGCGGCGGCAGCAGCACGCAGGCGGCGGCGACCGGCAGCACGACCGCCGTCACCCCGGGAAGCGTCCGCATCACGCCGGTCAGCCACGCGACCAGCACCGCGAGTCCGGCGACCAGCGACAGTGCGTTGACCAGCGACAGGTCGAGGCCCTCGGGTCGCGCGACCGCCTGGAAGATCGCGACGCCGTGGAGGACCAGCGCCCCGGCGAGCAGCCCCAGCCCGGCATTGCGGTGAGCAGGCGCCGGCGCGGCGCCGCGCGGCCAGAGCGCCCACGCGGCCGCTGCGTAGATCGCCGCAACGAGCACGTGCAGTAGAATGATCATCGCCAATCAAGTTTACCTCAGCCTCCGCGCGCTTCCCGCCGCGGAGCCGCGGGGCGGGATTCCCATGTTCGATAACCTTACCGAGCGCCTGTCGCGCGTCGTCAAGACGCTGCGCGGCGAGGCGCGGCTCACCGACGCCAACATCCAGGACGCGCTGCGCGAAGTGCGCCTCGCGCTGCTCGAGGCCGACGTCGCGCTGCCCGTCGTCAAGACCTTCATCGCGGACCTGCGCGAGAAGGCGGTTGGGACCGAGGTCGTCGGCTCGTTGAGCCCCGGCCAGGCGCTGATCGGCGTCGTCGCGCGCGAACTGACGGCGCTGATGGGCGGGGCGGCGCAGCCGCTCGATCTCGCCGTGCAGCCGCCGGCGGTGATCCTGCTCGCCGGCCTCCAGGGCGCGGGCAAGACGACGACGGCGGCCAAGCTCGCCCGGCTGCTGCTCGCGCAGAAGAAGAAGGTGCTGCTGACCTCCGCCGACGTCTACCGGCCCGCGGCGATCCTGCAGCTCCAGACGCTGGCCGGGCAGGTCGGCGCCGATTTCTTTCCCTCGACGCCGGAACAGAAGCCGGTCGACATCGCGACCTCGGCCCTCGACTGGGCGCGGCGGCATTACCACGACGTGGTGATCGTCGACACCGCCGGGCGGCTTTCGATCGACGAGGCGATGATGCGCGAGATCGCCGAGGTGCACGCGGCGGTCAGGCCGGTCGAGACGTTGTTCGTCGTCGATTCGATGCAGGGCCAGGACGCGGTGAACACCGCGCGCGCGTTCCGCGAGACCCTGCCGCTGACCGGCGTGATCCTGACCAAGCTCGACGGCGACGCCCGGGGGGGCGCCGCGCTGTCGGTGCGCCAGGTCACCGGCGCGCCGATCAAGTTCGCCGGGGTGTCGGAGAAGATCGACGGCCTCGAGGTGTTCCATCCCGAGCGGATGGCTTCGCGCATCCTGGGCATGGGCGACATCCTGTCGCTGGTCGAGGATGCCCACCGCACCGTCGACATCGAGGAAGCGAAGAAGCTCGCAAAGAAGGTCAAGAGCGGCAAGGGCTTCGACCTCGAGGATTTCAAGGGACAGATCGCCCAGATGCGCAAGATGGGCGGGCTCTCGGCGCTGGTCGACAAGCTGCCGGCGGAGCTCGCCCGCGCGGCGCAGGGCGCGACGCTGGACGATCGCAAGGTGGCCCGGCTGGAGGGGATCATCAACTCGATGACCCCGCAGGAGCGGGCCAAGCCCGAGATCCTCAAGGCCTCGCGCAAGCGGCGGATCGCTGCCGGCGCCGGGGTGTCGGTCCAGGAGGTGAACCAGCTGCTCAGCCAGTTCGAGCAGACGCAGAAAATGATGAAAATGGTCGCCAAGGGCCCCCAGAAGATGCTTCGGGGCCTGAAGAACCTGATGCCCGGGATGCGCTGATCCCCTCCGGCCTCATCCCCCTCACCCCGACCTTCTCCCCCGGCGGGGGAGAGGGAGGACGGCCCCTCACCGCCGAGCGGGTGAGGGTGCCGAGCGAGAGCGACGCGGGTGAGGGGCTACGGCGATGCTGGCCAATCCACCCGATCGACCGTATAATGATCGGCTTTTCGTCTTTTGGACGCGGCTTCCGCGCAGGATCCGGAAGCCCCAATCAGGAATCGTCGACATGGTAGTGATCAGACTGGCTCGCGGCGGCGCCAAGAAGCGGCCGTTCTACAACGTCGTCGTCACCGATTCGCGCAATCGTCGCGACGGGCGCTTCATCGAGCGCGTCGGGTTCTACAACCCGGTGGCGGCGGCCCACGAGGAAGGCCTGCGCATCGCCCAGGACCGCATCGCGTACTGGCGCGAGCGGGGGGCGAAGCTCTCGGATACGGTCGCCATGCTGGTCGAGCGCGCGGCGAAGCCGGCGGCCGCGCCCGCGGCCGCAGCCGCCGCCTGAAGCCGCAGGAAGCCGGCGCTGTCGTCGTGATGGGCCGCATCGCGGCACCGTACGGCGTGCGCGGGGCGATCAAGGTGCAGCCGCTGTCCACGGATCCGGCGGCGCTGCTGGACCATCGGCAATGGTGGCTGCGCACGCGGGCGCAGCCTGCGCAGTGGCAGCCACGGACAGTGCAGTCGGCGCGGATGCACGGCGCAACACTGGTCGCGCAGGTCGAAGGCCTCGACACGCGCGAGGCAGCGGCGGCGCTGCGGGGGGCGGAGGTCGGCATTCCCCGGGACGACCTGCCGGAACTTCCGCCAGGCGAGCATTACCAGGACGATCTGGTGGGGATGAAGGTGCAGAACCGCGAAGGCGTCGCACTCGGCCGCGTCGCGGGTTTTGCCGAAAGCGGTGCCCATCCGCTGCTGCAGGTCGCGGACGAGGCCGGCGTCGAACGGCTCATTCCGTGGGTCGGGCAGTACGTGATCGAGGTCGATGTCGAGGCGGGACGCATCGACGTCGACTGGCCCGCGGATTACTGAGGGGCCCGGGGACGTTCCGCGCGCGGCGTTGACCGCGGAGGCCCGGGCGGCGGCGAAAGGCCATGCGCATCGATGTCGTGACGCTGTTCCCGGACATGGTCGGGCACGCAGCCGGGTTCGGGGTGACGGGCAGGGCGCTCGCCCGCGGACTGTGGCAACTGGGCCTGTGGAATCCTCGCGATTTCACCACGGATGCGCACCGGACCGTCGACGATCGTCCCTACGGCGGCGGGCCGGGGATGGTGATGATGGCGGAGCCGCTGTCGAAGGCGCTCGCAGCGGCGAGGGCGGCACACGCGGCGCAAGGTGTCGCGCGGCCACGGACCCTGTGCCTGTCGCCGGCGGGTGCACCGCTGACGCATGCCGCGGTGATGGCATTGGCCGAGGGCGGCGAGCGCGGTGTGGTGCTGGTTGCAGGTCGCTACGAGGGCATCGACCAGCGCCTGCTCGACCGCGAGATCGACGCCGAGGTATCGATCGGGGATTTCGTCGTTTCGGGCGGCGAGCTGCCGGCGCTGTTGCTGATCGATTCGATCGTGCGGCAGCTCCCGGGCGCGTTGAACGATGCCGAATCGGCGCGGCAGGATTCGTTCGCCGACGGGTTGCTCGATTGCCCGCATTACACGCGGCCCGAGACGTATGATGGCGAACCGGTGCCCGCAGTGCTGCTGTCGGGCAACCACGCGGCGATCAGGCGCTGGCGCCTGATGCAGTCGCTGGGCAGGACGTGGCAGCGGCGACCGGATCTGTTACGCGACCGGGCGCTGACGAAGGAAGAGCAGGCGTTGCTGGACGAATTCAGGAAGACCCATAACTAACCGACGCATCAGGGGGCGCCCTGCGCTGCGTTCGATCGACCGCAATGGCGGTCAGCGAAAGGAACCGACGTCATGAACCTCATCGAAACGCTCGAGCGCGAAGAGATCGCGCGGCTCAACAAGACCATTCCCGAGTTCGCCCCCGGCGATACGGTGATCGTCAACGTCAACGTCGTCGAAGGCGAACGCAAGCGCGTCCAGGCCTACGAAGGCGTCGTCATCGCCAAGCGCAACCGCGGCCTGAACTCGGCGTTCACGGTCCGCAAGATTTCGAGCGGCGAAGGTGTCGAGCGGACGTTCCAGACCTACTCGCCGCTGATCGCGTCGATCGAGGTCAAGCGCCGGGGCGACGTCCGCCGTGCCAAGCTGTATTACCTGCGCGGACGCTCGGGGAAATCCGCGCGTATCCGCGAAAAGCTCGCGATTCGCGATTCGGCCAAGTCCGAATAACGTTTCCGCGGATCGCAGCGCGCGCCGGCGGCACTGCCGGCGCGCGGCAGCAACGGGCGGCCCTGCGGGGCCGCTTTTTCATGGGCATCGCGGATCGGTTTTCCCGGGGCGAGGGAAGGCAGTGCCGGGCGTCACGTGGCGCGGTTCTTGCAGCAGTCTGCCGGATTCGGCGCGGATCCCGGAACGATTGCCAATCCGCGGCTTCTGTCGCACCATTCCAATGGCATAATCAGGCCGGTTTCGCCGCAACGCATGAAGGCAACGCTTTACGACGCCCTCGGGATCCTTCCGACTTCGTCCGACGAGGAGGTCCGCGCGGCGTTGCGCGGACTCATCCGGAAGTACTACACGAAGACCCGCGACGGACAGGGAAACGTCGAAGAGGCCCTGCGTTTCATCAATCATGCCAGTCGCATACTGAGCGATCCCGAGCGGCGGGAGCGCTACGACGACGAGCTCGCCGAGTCGTCACAGGCGGACGACCGCGAGGTGGCGCAGATCGCGGGCAATGCGCTCCTGGGCGACGACGAGCACACCGAGGTCGGCGTCGCGACCGGGCGGGGCGAGATGCTCCTCGAGGATCCGCTCGATTCGGGACTGCCCGACGACCGCGAGGACGTCCCCGCGACCCACCACCCGGGGCTCACCCAGCGCGTCGCGTCGTTCGGGCGGTCGTCGATCGTGACCGTCGGATTGAGCGCGATCTTCGCCGGGTTCATCGGCGCGGCGATCGTCTTCGTGACGCCGCCGGACACGATCGTGGTCGGTCGCCAGGTGGTCGGCTGGCTGGTGTTCGCGTTGGCGCTGCTCGCGCTGGTCTACGGCGCCGTCCACGGAATCGTGCACCTGCGCCGGACCCACGGGAGTTCACATTCCGGGCTGGTTCCGCAGACCGACCTCGCGATCCTCAACTGGCGTCGCGAGCGCAGCGTATTCCTCGGCACCAACCAGCCCCAGGAGGATGCGTCCTGGATCTTCCAGTTGCGCATGGCCGAGCTGGAACGCGCGAAGTCGGGTCGCACCAGCGAGCCGCGGCCGTGGCACCGGCTGGCCGCCCGCGTCTTCGATTACGCGATCTGGGGCCTGATGCTGGCGCTCCTGCTGTCGCAACTGCGCAGTGCGGGATTCATTTCGTCGACCGACGCGTACTGGCTCGGCCACCCGTTGGTCGCGCCGATCATCATCACGCTTTCCTGGGTGCCGATCGAGACCTTGCTGATCGCCGCGGTGGGCACGACGCCCGGCAAGTGGCTTTTCGGCATCTACCTGCAGTTCTCGATTTCGGATGCCTATGCGCGCCGCGACACCGTGGCGCAGCTCGCGCGCGGTTTCAGGCGGGCGATCCGCGTCTGGGTCGAGGGCGTCGGATGCGGATTCCCGCTGATCGCCCCGGTGCTGATCGCGGTCGCGCACGAGAACCTCGCGGAGAACCAGGAAACCGACTGGGACTTCGCGCTCGACTGCCTCGTCACCCACGGGCCGGCCGGCGTCGTCAACACCGTCACCGGGGTCTGCGGTCTTGCCGCCATGACCTGGCTCTATGGTGTCGCCTGGCATCAGCCGCTGGCCGACTCGGTCGCCTGGGCGCGCACGTCGATGACCGACGCGCTGCCCTCGTCGTCGAAGCTGATGGGCGGCATCGCCAAGGGTGCGCGCGAAATCGATCGGCTGATGCCCGCGTCGTCGGCCCCGGCGATGCGCGCTTCCGCCTCCGCCCCGGGTTCCACGTCGGGCACTGCCGCGGCGGCAATCCCGCGTGCGGCCCCCGCTCCGGCGGGCCATCTGGCATCCAGCGCGCCCTCCGGCCCGGCGGCCACCGCTGCGCCGGTCGGCGACGCCGCGTTTGTCGCGATGTTGGCGGCGCGACGCGCCGAAACCGATGCGCTTCGCAGCGAAGGGCCGCGGGTGCTCGCGACCGGCGACTACAAGCGCGCGGCCGAGCTGTGCCAGTCGTGGTCGGAACTCGAACTCGGCAACCCCGACGCGTGGCGCTGTCTCGGAAAAGCCGAGCAGGGCCTCGGCAAATACCAGGATGCAATCAACGCCTTCCGCAAGGCGAAGCAGTACGCGCCGACCGACAAGTCGCTCGACGTTGCCATCCAGGACGCCGAGCGGGGCCTCATCACCCAGTTCCTGAATCGCTACAGCCGCTGAGCGTGACCCGCGGAGTCAGGTGATCAGCGTGAGCCACACCGGCAGCGTGAACACGGCGAGCAGGGTTCCACTGGAAATCAGCAGCGCCACCGGCGCACCGACCCCGTTCATCTGCACGGCGAGGATGTAAGCCGACGTCGCCGTCGGCACGGCCGCCAGCAACACCGCCACCTGGCGCTCGATCGGCGAGAGTCCGAACAGCGTCGCCAGCCCCAGCGCGACGGCGGGAAGCACCCCGAGCTTCAGCGCATTCCACCAGACGAGACCTGGGAGCGGAAGCGTTCCGCGCACGAAGGCGAGCCCGGCGCCGGCGGCGAGGAGTCCCAGCGGCAGCGCCGCGGCCGACAGCGACGCCAGCACGTGCGCGAGCAGCGCGGGCATCGCGATCCCGGCGGCGTTCCACAGCAGCCCGCTCGCGCAGGCGATCACCAGCGGATTGGTGGCGATCGCGCGGCCGATGCCCCTGCCGCGGCCGTGGATCAGCATCGCGACGGCCGCGACGTTGACCAGCGGGACCAGCACCCCGATCAGCAGGCTCATCGCTGCGACGCCTCGCGCGCCACCGAGGCTGCTCGCGCCGGCGAGCGCGACATAGCTGTTGAAGCGGAAGCCGC
Organism: uncultured Pseudomonadota bacterium; assembly: GCA_963816415.1. GTDB lineage: Bacteria > Pseudomonadota > Gammaproteobacteria > Burkholderiales > Casimicrobiaceae > VBCG01. The sequence goes on along the minus strand of CAWFKR010000015.1, from coordinate 97,008 downwards.
ATTGGAAACACGCGGCGAACGTCGGTTGCGGCAGGCGCAGCAGCGGCCGGACGATCAGCGACGCGACCATTCCGGTCGCCGTGAACAGGATGCCCACGACGATCAGCTTCGATGCATCGCCAAGTGCCAGCGGCGAAGTCGCCAGCGCGCGGAACAGCAGCGCGGGAAACAGCACGAAATAGACGATGCGCTCGACCCCGCGCCAGAACGCGGCGTCGAACCAGGGTGTCCGCTTGAGCGCCGCGCCCAGCGCGATCAGCAGGAAATCCGGCAGCAGCAGCAGCGCAGGGGTCATCGGATCGAATCGTCGGGGCGAGGGTGCAGGCGTCCGGCCTGCGCGCGTGCGACGCCGTGCCACAGGTCAGGATGGGAGCACCGCAGGATGTGCAATCATATCGAGGTGGGATCGAATCGGGCGCCCGGATTTCACTGCGACCCGAATTCGGTGCGCGGGCGAGACCGCCAGCGCCTGCATTTCGGCGTTGCGTGATCCCGATGCGCGCGTTGACGTGGTCGATCGGCATCGCGGCCGCCCTCCTGGCAGCGGGTGGCGCCTTCCAATGGGCGGTGACCGCGATAGGCGTTCCGCCCCGCAGACTCGCGCCCTACGTCGAACGGCGTGCCGCGGGACATGACCCGGCGATCCTGTACGCAGCCAAGCTCGTCTCGCAGGCGCTCGTCGCGCTCGATCGGGGCCGGCAGGAACGCCATGGGCCGCTGCCCGTACCGGCGGCGGCCGACCGCCGCGCAACTCGCCCCGTCGCCGCGGGTGCCCCGCCGGCGACGGAGCCGCTTGCGGTGGCGGACGCCGCCTCGCCCACCGTGGCCGCGTCAGGCACGTCGGTTCACGTCGCCACGCCCGAAGAGGCGGTGCGGGCGATCGCCCGCGCCCGACCCGGGGACGTGATCACGTTCGAGCCGGGTACCTACCGCTTTCGCGGTCCCTATCTCGATGTCCGGCGGCCAGGCGCGCCGGGAGCGCCGATCACCGTGCGCGCCGAGCGTACAGGCAGTGTGGTGCTCGAGTTCGACATGGTCGAGGGATTCCTGGTCTCGGCACCGTACTGGACATTCGAAAACCTGACGATTCGCGGTGTATGCGCGAACGACTCGGACTGCGAGCACGCGTTCCACGTCGTCGCCGGCGCGTCGCACTTCGTTGCGCGCGGCAACGCGATCGCCGACTTCAACGCGCAGTTCAAGATCAATGCCAGTGCAGGGGCCGTCCCGGATTTCGGGGTCATCGAAGACAATGTGCTTGCCGACAGCCGGCCGCGGCAGACCGCGAACCCCGTGGCGAAGATCGACTTGGTCGCGGCAAGCCACTGGCGTATCGTCGGCAATCGGATCTCGGATTTCGTGAAGGCACAGGGCGACGGCATCAGCACAGGCGCCTTCGCCAAGGGCGGAGGCGCCGACAACCGCTTCGAGCGCAACGTCGTCGTCTGCGAGGACCGCCTGCGCGGCCTCCCGGGCCAGCGGGTCGGACTGTCGCTGGGTGACGGCGGCACCGGACATGCGTACTGCCGCGACCGGCGCTGCATCACCGAGCAGGACCGCAGTGTCATCGCATCGAACCTGATCGCTTCCTGCTCCGACGACGGCATCTACCTGAATCGCGCCGCCCAGAGCAGGATCGTCGACAACACCCTCCTCGACACCGGTGGCGTCGTGGTGCGCTTCGGCGAGACCAGCGCGACGGTGACGGGGAATCTCGTCGATGGTCCGATTCTGGCCAAGGACGGCGCGGCCCTGCATGCATCGGGGAATCTCGATACCGCGCTCGTGCAGATCTATCTCGGCTGGCATCCGGTGCGGCGGCTGTTCGAGGACCCGCTCGCGCTCGATCTGCGGTGGCGCGGGGAGCCGCCCCGGAGGGGACGGGGTGCCGAGCCTTCGATCGACCTGTGCGGAGCGCCCCGCCCGCCGCGCCCGGCTTACGGCGCGTTCGAGGACATCCGGCGCTGTTCCGCGAGCATTGGCGGATGACGCGCGCGACGGGCGACGGGCGTCTTCTGCCGCGAAACTCAGCCGCGAATGCGCCGCAGCAGCGACGTGGTCGAGCGCTCGTGGCGAAAGGGTATCGCGACGAAGCGCCCGCCGTGGGCCACGACCTCGGCGGCGCCCGCCGTCGTCGCGGCGGTGTAATCGCCGCCCTTGACCAGCACGTCGGGCATGCAGGCGACGATCAGGTCGCGGGGCGTATCGGCGTCGAATGGCACGACGAGGTCGACGCAGGCCAGCGCGGCCAGCACCGCCATCCGATCCTCGAGCGGGTTGAGCGGCCGGTCGCTTCCCTTGCCCAGCCGTCGCACCGAGGCATCGGAGTTGACCGCGACGACCAGCGAGGCCCCGAGGCCTTTCGCCTGCTCGAGGTAGGTGACGTGCCCGCGGTGCAGGAGGTCGAACACGCCGTTGGTGAAGACGAGCGGGCGCGGCAGTTCGGCGATGCGCCGCAGCGCGTCGCCTGGCTGCGCGATCCTGGCCGGATAGCGGGGCTCGGGCAGCGCGTCACTCGCCGGATCCGGCGCCACCGGGTGCTCAGTCGATGTACTGGAACAGCTTGACGACGCGGGCGACGCCCGAGGTCGTCGCGGCGATCTGCGTGGCGGCGTCGGCCTCGGCATGGGTCACCAGGCCCATCAGATAGACGACCTGGCGCTCGGTGACGACCTTGACGTGCGTTGCCGAGAACTTGTTCGCCTCGACGAAGCGCGACTTGACTTTGGCGGTGATGTACGAGTCATCGGTGCGCGACTCGAGGTTCGATGCCGGCCCGATCAGCAGCTCGTTGTCCACGGTTCGCACCTTGGGCGTGGTACGCGCGATCTCGACGATCGAATTCATCGTGTCCTGCGTCGGGACCTCGCCGGTCAGGAGCACGATGCCGTTGTAGCTCGTCACGTTGACGTGGACGCGGTCGCCGAAGCCGGCACCGATGTTGTTCGCGATCTTGAGCTCGATGCTGCTGTCGTCGACCTGCGCGCCGGCGGAGCGCCGATCGGTCGCCATCAGCGCCGCGCCGCCTACGGCGCCGGCGACGAGCACCGGGGCACAGCCGGCGAGCAGGGTGGACACGGCGGTCACGGCGGCGAATACGGCGAGCAGCAGTCGTTTGTTCATGCATCGTCTCCCAGTAGCGTGGCGTCGATCACGTCGCAGAGGCAATGGATCGTCAGCAGATGGACTTCCTGAATTCGCATCGTGCGTCCGTGAGGAACGCACAGATGGACGTCCTCCGGGAGCAGAAGTTCACCGATGCGGCCGCCACCCTTGCCGGTCAGCGCAACGACGCGCATCTCGCGCTCGTGCGCCGCGTCGAGGGCGGCGATGACGTTCGGCGAGTTGCCGGACGTGGATATCGCGAGCAGCACGTCCCCTTTCCTGCCCAGCGCGCGGACCTGCTTGGCGAAAACCTGCTCGAATGCGTAGTCGTTCGCGATCGCCGTCAGCAGCGAAGTGTCGGTGGCGAGCGACATCGCCGGCAACTCCGGACGCTCGCGTTCGAACCGTCCGACGAGTTCCGCGGCGAAATGCTGGGCGTCCGAGGCCGATCCGCCGTTGCCGCAGGCGAGGATCTTGCCGTCGGCGAGCAGGCATTCGGTCAGCAGCGCGGCGGCGCGCGCAATCGGCTCCGCCATTGCCTGCGCAGCCTCCTGCTTGAGCTTTGCGCTGTCGGCGAAGTGTCCGCGTACCCGGTCGACGTGATCGGTCATGGCGCGTGATTCTAGCAGGGCGCCCGCATCCGTCGCGCTCGTTCGCGGGCATCCTGCGTTCGCCGCGACCTCGCGCGGTCCCCTTCAGTCGACGCCGAGGATGTCGCGCTGCCATTCGATCGTCCCCGGGTCGAGGCCCTGCATGACGACGGCGTCGAAGCGGCAGGGAGGTTCGCGGCCGATCATCGCGAGGTAGCCGTTTGCGGCGGAAACGAGGCGGCGGCGCTTGGCCGCGGTGATGCTGGCGATCGCACCGCCGAAGCGCCTCGAGCGACGCATCCGGACCTCGACGAAGACCAGTGCGTCGCGATCGCGGGCAATCAGGTCGATTTCGCCGAAACGCGTGCGGAAGTTCCTCGCGACGATCGCGAGCCCCTGTGCGCGGAGGTAGTCGGCAGCCAGGGCCTCGGCGCGTGCGCCGGTGACGCCGGGAGCGGCGTCGTCATGGGGCAGGTTCGAGCGGGACGAGCTGGCCGTCACGATAGACACCGAGCGCGCCTTCGCGGACGAATCGGTGGCCCTGGAGCGAAATATGGCCGGTCGCGCCGTCGGTCTCGAATTGTCCGGGTGGCCCCGCGTCGAAGGCCGACGCGATCCGGTATGCGTCGAAGCCGAAGGCATAGAGGCGCATCAGCGCATCGCTGTCGACGTCGGGCGCCTTGAGGGCGGCGAACGCCGGCGCGTCCGGGGTCAGGAGCCACGGAATCTCGACGACCCGGACGCCATCGAGGTCGTGGGCTGACGCGAGCGACGGGCGCTCGAAGACCAGCCCGCTCGCGTAGGCGGTGACTTCGCCGAGGTACGGCTTCACCAGCGCCGCGTGCTGGCCGTTCATCGCCAGCAGGACGGCATCGGGGGGCGTCTTGGCGAGGGACGAACGCAGCGCGGCCAATGCATCGGGCGTCGTGTCGAACGGAAGATCGGCCGGTGCGGTCCCGCCGTCTGCGACCCACGCCCGGGCGAACCCCGCGGCCAGGCGCTTCATCAGCGGCGTGTCGCCTTCGACGACGTCGACCGAGTGCGCGCCGTCCTGCTGCGCGCGCTTGGCGAGCACCTGCGCATCGCTGTCGACCGACAGCGCGAACGTGTACATCGCGCGCGGCAGCGGCGCGCCGCCTTCGAGCTGGTTGAGTGCGAGCGTCCACGGCAATTCGGCGCCCGACAGCACGAGGGTCTTCAGGTCGTCGCGGATCAGGGGTCCGACCGCGACGCTCACGCCGCGCTGGCGCGCGGTCTCGAATGCAGGGATGACACCGTCGACCCCGTGGGCGATGATCACGACGCGGTCCCTGGCGCCCGCTGCGGTTGCGGCATCGAGAAAGCCGTCTCGAACGGCGGCGGCGGCGCGCGCGAATTCGGGAACGTCGAGCGGCAGGATCAGGGCAATCTGGTCGTTGGTCGCGGGTGGCGGGATCGCATCCGAGCTGAAGACCTCCCCTCCCGGGCTGCCGGACGCGGCCTGGCCGTTCTGTACGCCTCCAGCGGGAGGCTGGGCCATGCCCGCAGCGACGCCTGACGATTCGCCCGAAGCGACCGCCGGTGCGTGCTCGGCAGCGGGCGTTCCGGCCGGTGGCTGTGCAACGGCTGGCGCGGGATGCGATCCGGCCGCCGGTGCGCGTGTTGCGGGCCCGACCTCCGCGCAGGACAATGCGCCCGCGGTGAGCATCACGATGACGCCCGCACGGAGGATCCGTCGCGCGACGGATCGCAGTGCTGGGGGTCCGTGCTTCAGGTTGCGCATGACGGAGAAGATGATGGGGATGCCCAAAGGCGGTGGCGCAGGCGACGATGCCGTGGCATTCCGCGCCGAGCCCGGGTCATTATATGTGGTCGCGACGCCGATCGGGAACCTGCGCGACGTTACGCTGCGGGCGCTCGACATCCTCGGGAGCGCCGATGTCATCGCCGCCGAGGACACCCGCGTCACCTCGAAGCTGCTGTCCCGTTACGGCATCCCGACCCGGCCGCGCGCGCTGCATGCGCACAACGAGGCGAGTCGCAGCGCAGGCATAATCGCCGACCTCGCGGCCGGGCGCAGCGTCGCGCTGGTCAGCGACGCGGGGACGCCGGCGATCAGCGATCCCGGTGCGAAGCTCGTGCGTGCATGCGTCGATGCGGGCTACCGCGTCGTCCCGATCCCGGGTCCCAACGCCTTCGCCGCCGCGGTATCGGCCGCCGGCCTCGCCGCGGAACGCTTCGCGTTCATCGGGTTCCTTCCCGCCCAGGCGAAGGCGCGCGACGATCTGCTCGCGGCCTTCGCGGGGTTGCCGGTTGCGCTGGTGTTCCACGAGGCGCCGCATCGCGTGGCGGACACGGTCGCCGTGCTCGCCAAGGCGCTGGGCGGCGAGCGGACGCTGGTGATCGCGCGCGAGATCACCAAGACCTTCGAATCGATCACCCGGCTGCCGCTGGACGAGGCCGCGCAATGGCTCGCGGGAGACGCCAATCGCTCGCGCGGCGAATTCGTGCTGATCGTCGACGCAGCTGCACCCGCGCCGAAGGCGGACGCCGTTCCGGTCGAGGCCGATCGCGTGCTCAGGGTGTTGCTCGACGAGCTTGCACCGGCGCGCGCAGCGCGCGTCGCGGCGGCGCTGACCGGCGCGCCTCGCGCCGCGTTGTACGCGCGCGCCCTGGCGCTGCGGGGTGACGATCCGCAGCGCGCATAGGCCGGAGTGCGCGACGCCGCGCAGGCCGTCGGCACTCACTGGGCTGCCTTCGTGCTGCGCACTCCGGTGTTCGCCCTCGGGGCGGCCCGTCGTGCTCATGTGCCCAGATAGGCGGTCTGCACCTCCGGATTGTTGCGGATCGCCTCGGGGCCTCCGGACGCGATCGCCGCGCCGTTGACCATCACGGTGATCCGGTCGGCGATCCTGAACACTGCGTCCATGTCGTGCTCGATCAGCAGGATCGCGTGCTCGTCCTTGAGCGATGCGAGCAGCGCGAGCATGCGCTCGGTCTCCTCGGGTCCCATGCCGGCGAGGGGCTCGTCGAGCAGCAGCACCCGGGGCGAGGTGGCGAGGCACATCGCGATTTCGAGCTGGCGTTTCTCGCCGTGCGACAGCGTGCCGGCGACCCGGTCGGCGGCAGCAGCGAGCCCCGTCTTTTCGAGTGCGGCCCGCGCGAGCGAAACGCTCGCCTCGCAGCGCAGCGCCGGCGTCCACCAGTTCCACGGCCGCTGGTGATGCGCCTGTGCCGCGAGCCGGCAGTTCTCGAATACGGTCGACCGCGGAAAGATCGTCGTGCGCTGGTAGCTGCGGCCGAGGCCCGCGCGCGCCCGTCGCGGCTGCGGCCAGCGCGTGACGTCGCGACCGAGCAGCGTGATGACCCCGCCGCTGGCCGGGATCTCGCCGGCGAGGACGTTGACCAGCGTCGACTTGCCTGCACCGTTGGTGCCGATCACCGCGTGCACTTCCGCGCGCACGAGGGAAAGCGACACGCGTTCGACGGCGCGCAGTCCGCCGAAACTGCGCGAGACGTCGGTCGCGGCGAGCAGCGTTTCAGCGTTCATCGCCTGCGGCCGCGCGGTCGCCGATCGCCCGTGCGAACAGCCCGACGATGCCGTCCGGGAACAGCGCGACACAGGCAATGATCGCGAGCCCCAGCGGCAATTGCCAGTGCTTCGCGAATGTGCCGAACAGCGCTTCCGACTGGAACAGTTCCTTCAGCGCGACGAAGGCGAACGCGCCCAGCACCGCGCCGCGCAAGCTTCCCGTCCCGCCGAGGATCACCATCAGCAGCACCGTCCCCGACTGGTGCCACGCGAGGATCTCGGGATTCACGTACCCGTCCTTGACCGCATAGAGGAATCCGGCGATTCCGGCGAGCGTCCCGGCGAGCGTGAACGCGGCGAGCTTGTACGGATAGGTCGAGAATCCGGCGGCGCGCATCCGCTGCTCGTTGGCCATGATGCCCATCAGCGCGTGGCCGAAACGCGAGCCGCCGATCCGCACGAGCAGCGCGTAGACGGCAACCAGGCAGGCGAGGGTGAAGTAGTAGAACGCGCGCGGATGATCGAGGTCGAGCAGCGTGCGCGTCCCGATCGCCAGCGCGGGCTTGACGTAGAGGTAGATCCCGTCGCTGCCGCCGGCGAATTTCATGTCGTGGAACACGAAGTACGCCATCTGGGCGAACGCCAGGGTCACCATGATGAAATAGATTCCGCGCGTGCGAAGCGACAGCGCGCCGATCGCGAGCGCGGCCAGGCCCGCCGCGATCGCCGCTGCCGGCAGCAGCCAGGCGAGCGACGCCGGCGCCGCCTGCGGCGATGCCAGCGCCGTGACGTACGCCGCGATGCCGAAGAAAGCGGCATGGCCGAACGAGACGAGGCCGGTGCGCCCGACGAGGAGCTGCAGGGAGAGCGCGAAGATCCCGAGGATCATGATCGTCAGCGCCAGATCGACGTAGAACTTCCCGCCGAACCACGGGAAGGCCGCGAGCAGGGCCGTGGCCCCGATGACGGGCAGCGCAGGCGCCACGGTCCGCATTACGCGCGCCTCCGTGCCTGCGGAACCCGCCACTCGACCCGGCTGGAGTCCATGTCAGCCGGCCTTGAACAGGCCTTCGGGCCGCCAGAGCAGGATCGCGGCCATCAGCACGTAGACGAGCAGGCCGGCGATCTGAGGAAAGAAGACGTTGCCGAAGGTGTCGACGATGCCGACGAGGATCGAGGCGAGCAACGCGCCGCGGACCGAACCGATGCCGCCGATGACGACGACGACGAACGACACGATCAGAACCTGGTTGCCCATGCCCGGATAGACGGACGACACCGGCGCTGCGATCATGCCCGCGAGCACCGCGAGCGCGACGCCGGCTGCGAACACGATCCGGTAGACGAGGCGGATGTCGATGCCCAGCGACTGGACCATTTCGCGGTTCGATGCGCCGGCGCGGATCGCCATGCCCACGCGCGTGCGTGCGATGACGTAGTAGAGCAGCAGCGCGACGGCGATGCATACCGCCGACATGAACAGCCGGTAGACCGGATAGGTCATCAGGTTGCCGAGCTTCACGCTTCCGGCGAGCCAGGCGGGTGGCGTGACGCCATGCACGTCATCGCCGAACGCGAGGCTGCGCAACTCCTCGAACACGAGGATCAGGCCATAGGTCATCAGCACCTGCTGCAGGTGCTCGCGCTCGTACAGGAAGCTGACGAATCCCCATTCGAGCACGTAGCCCAGCACGACCGACAGTGCGAGGCCGATCGCAATCGCGGTGAAGAATCCGCCCCCCAGATGCGTCGCGGCCCAGGGCGCGAGCGCATACGCGAAATACGCCCCGATCATGTAGAAACTGCCGTGGGCGAGGTTGATGACGCCCAGGATGCCGAAGATCAGCGTGAGCCCGCTCGCGACCAGGAACAGCAGGAGGCCGTACTGGACGGCATTGAGGCACTGGACGAGGAATACCGCGAGGTCCATGCGAAGATCGGGGCCCCGCGGACGGGACCCCGCTTCCAGGGCGGATCGCTACATCCTGCAGCCGGGCGACGGATCGGCCAGCGCCTTCACCGCCACGCGCTCGTAGCGGTTTTCCATGCCCACGACCTTGCGCAGGTAGATGTCCTGCACCGGGTCGTGCGAGCGCGACAGTGTGAACGCTCCGCGCGGGCTGTCGATCTTCGCCTTCTCCATTGCGCTCACCAGCTCGGCGCGCTTCGCGACATCGCCTTTCACTGCCGTCAGGCCGACATTCAGCATCTGGGCGGCGTCGTAGCCCTGCACGGCGTAGACGTCGGGGGCCATCTTGTAGGACTTGGCGTAGTCGGCGCGAAACGCCTTGTCCTTCGGGATGTCGAGGCCGTCGGCATAATGCAGCGTCGTCAGCAGGCCCTGCGCTGCGGCTCCCTGCGCTTCAAGGGTGCCGTCGGTCAGGAACCCCGGCCCGTACAGCGGGATCGTCTTGCCCAGTCCTGCGGCCGCATAGTCCTTCACGAACTTGACCGCACCGCCGCCGGCGAAGAACGCGTACACGGCGTCGGGTTTCGCCGCGGCGATCTCCGTGAGGAGCGCCTGGAACTCGACGTTGGGGAAGGGCAGCGTCAGCTCCTTGACGACCTGGCCGCCGCTCGCCGCGATGCCGTCCTTGAAGCCCTGGACCGATTCTTCGCCGGCCGCATACTTCCAGGTGATGGTCACGATCTTCTTCGCACCGAGCTCGCCGGCGACCTTGCCCATCGCATACCCCGGCTGCCAGTTCGAGAACGAGCTGCGGAAGATGTTCGGTGCGCACATCGGGCCGGTGACCGCGCGCGCGCCCGCGTTCGGGATGATCAGCAGCGTATTCGTGTCCTTGGCGACCTTGGCCATCGCCATGACCACGCCCGAGTGGACGGTGCCGACGACGACGTCGACGTTGTCGCGCTTGATCAGCTTGTTGATGTTGTCGACGGCCTTCGACGGGTCGGACTCGTCGTCCACCTTGAAATATTCGAGCTCGCGCCCGCCGAGCTTGCCTCCCTGTTCCTGGACGTACAGGCGGAAGCCGTTCTCGATCGCGGTGCCGAGCGCCGCGTAGGTGCCGGTGTAGGGCAGCATCAGCCCGACCTTGACCTTGCTCTGCGCCGCGACGCCTGTGGCGGCGATGCACAATGCCGCGGCAAATGCTGCTCGCTTAAGCGAGCCGAATCGTTGATGCATGACGATGTCTCCCTCGTGGAAATTGCGTAACGGCCGCGAGCGCCTTGTCCCGGCGCTTTCCGGTTGCGCAAGCATAGCCGCGATCGACCCGTCGGGGAACCCGGGCCGGGTAGGACCCGGCATCCTATAATCGGAGCGATGAAAGGCATCGCATGACCTGGTCGATCGTGGCTCGCGCCCCCGACGGCGCTCTGGGCGTGGCGGTTGCGAGCAGGTTCTTCGCGGTCGGGGCGCTGTGCCCGCACGCGAGGAGCGGCGTCGGCGCCATGTCGACGCAGGCACTGATGAATCCCACCTATGGTCCGGCGGGGATCGAGCTTCTCGCACAGGGACACGAACCCCGGCGCGTGATCGACGAGCTCGTTGCCGGCGACCCCGGACGCGCGTCGCGGCAGGTCCATGCGATCGACGCGCAGGGTCGCGTCGCTGCGCACACCGGCAGCCAGTGCATCGAATGGTGTGGGCACCTCGCGGGTGAGGGTTTTTCGGTTGCGGGCAACATGCTGGCCGGTCCGCAGGTGCTGGAGGAGACGGCCCGGGCCTATTCCGCGAATCCGCAACTCGATTTCGCGCTGAGGCTGATCGTCGCGATGGAGGCGGGCGAAGCCGCCGGAGGTGACAAGCGCGGCAAGCAGGCTGCCGCCCTCAGGATCGTCACGACCGAGGTCTATCCGGTGCTCGACCTGCGTGTCGACGACCACGCCGAGCCGATCAAAGAACTTCGGCGCCTCTGCGACAAGAGCCTCGAACGCTACCAGCCGTTCATCGCCTGCCTGCCCACGCGCGCGAACCCCGCGGGCATCACCGATCGCGCGGTGATCGAGCGCGAGATCGAGGCCTTCCACGCAAGGCGGCAGGCGGCGGCCGCGACGGCGACCCGGTCGGGCCGCGGATGACTTTCGACGAATTTCGCACCGGCCAGGTTCTGGTGCGGGGCCCGGCGACGATCAGCGAGGCCGAGATCCTTGCGTTCGCCCGCGAATACGACCCGCAATGGTTCCACGTCGATCCGTCGCGCGCGCGGGAAGGAGTCTGGAACGGACTGATCGCCAGCGGCTGGCAGACCTGCGGCATCGCGATGCGCCTTGCGGTCGACGGCATCCTCGACGGATCGGAGACTTTCGGTTCGCCCGGCCTCGAATACCTCAAATGGCTGGCTCCGGTGCGGCCCGGGGACCGGCTGACGCTGCACGCGGAAGTACTGGAAGCTCGGCGATCCGAGCGCCGGCCCGCACTCGGCGTTCTGCGCTGGCGCTGGCAGCTTCTGAACCAGGACGAGGTCGCCGTGCTGGAACTGGTCGCGACCAACCTGTTCGATCTCGGAAGCGGCGCTTCCGGCCGCCCGGATTCGGCAAAGTCATAGTGCCCGACGCCAGCTGCGCCGCGCCGGAGCAGGAGGTACCCAGAGACCGTCGCGCGCTGGGATGCGCGTCTTGCGCTCGCGTTCGCGCGTGTGCAGGACAGGACCGTGATGACGCATCGGGAGCATCGCGGACCGCTCGTCGTCCAGAAGTCGCTCCATCCGGAAGGTCCCGGCGTGTGCCAGTGCGTGATCGTGCATCCGCCTGCCGGGATCGCCGGCGGGGATCGGCTGTCGCTCGACGTCGCGGTCGGTCGCGAAGCGTTCGCCCAGTTGACCACGCCCGGCGCGACCAAGTGGTACCGGTCCGCGGGATCATCCGCATCGCAGTCGCTGCAGGTCCGGATCGAAGAGGGTGCGACCCTCGAATGGCTGCCGCAAGGCACGATCGTCTACGACGGCGCCATCGCGCGGAACGAGACTCGCATCGAACTCGCGCACACGTCGACGTTCATCGCCGCCGAGATCGTCAGCCTCGGGCGGCGCGCATCGGGTGAGCGATTCCGGTGCGGCCAATGGCGCCAGTGCTTCGACATCGTGCGCGACGGCGCACTGATTTGGAGCGAGCGCGGCGTGCTCGACCCGACGGCAGGCCTGATCGCATCGCCGGTGGGCTTGAACGACGCGCCGGTCTTTGGCACATTCGTGGCCGTGGCTCCGCGAATCGACGACACGATGATCGCTGCGTTGCGCGACATCGCGCCGTCGCAGGGCGAGGCCGCCGTCACGCGCCTGCCCGAACTGCTCGTCGCACGCTATCGCGGCCACTCGATCGAAGCGGGTGGCGCACACTTTGCATCGCTGTGGTCAGCGTTGCGTCCGGCGCTGAGCGGACGGGCAGCGCTGCGACCCCGCATCTGGAGCACCTGATCCCACGATGGAACTCACGCCGCGCGAGAAGGACAAGCTGCTGCTGTTCACGGCCGCGCTGGTGGCCGAGCGCCGCCTCGCACGCGGCCTGGCCCTCAACTATCCCGAGGCGGTCGCCTACATCAGCGCCGCGATCATCGAGGGCGCGCGCGATGGTCGCAGCGTCGCCGAGTTGATGAGCCACGGCACCAGGCTGCTGACGCGGGCGCAGGTGATGGAGGGTGTGCCCGAGATGATCCCCGAGATCCAGGTCGAGGCGACGTTTCCCGATGGAACGAAGCTCGTGACCGTCCACCATCCGATCCCATGAGCATCGCCTGCCTTGGCCCTCACCCCAACCCTCTCCCGCAAGCGGGAGAGGGAGCGAAATGAGCGAACCGATGATCCCCGGCGAACTCCTGATCGACGACGGCGAGATCGAGCTCAACGCCGGACGCCCGACGATCGTCCTCGAGGTGGCCAACACCGGCGACCGGCCGATCCAGGTCGGGTCCCACTACCACTTCGCCGAGACCAATGCCGCACTGCGCTTCGATCGCGCGCGCGCGCGCGGTTTCCGGCTCGACATTCCCGCGGGCACTGCCGTGCGCTTCGAGCCCGGCCAGGCACGGACGGTCACGCTGGTCGCGCTGGCGGGCGATCGGATCGTCTACGGTTTTGCCGGCGAGGTGATGGGGCCGCTCGATGCGCCCGTCGCCAGGGCACGCAAGGCGTCCGCGCCGGGCAACGCCGCCAAGGCCGGACGTGCGCGCAAGGGTCGCGCAGGCACGAAGCCGACGGGCAAGCGGAGCGACCGATGAAGATCACGCGCCGCGCTTACGCGGAGATGTTCGGCCCCACGGTCGGCGATCGGGTGCGGCTCGCCGACACCAACCTGGTCATCGAGGTCGAGCGCGATCTCACCGTCTACGGCGAGGAAGTGAAATTCGGCGGCGGCAAGGTGATCCGCGACGGCATGGGGCAGAGCCAGCGCCCGCGATCCGTGCGCGAGGTCGCCGACACCGTCGTCACCAACGCGCTGGTCGTCGACTGGACCGGCATCGTCAAGTGCGACATCGCGCTGAAGGATGGCCGGATCGCGAAGCTCGGCAAGGCCGGCAATCCCGACATCCAGCCCGGGGTGGACATCGTCATCGGGCCGGGCACCGAGATCATCGCCGGCGAGGGCATGATCGTCACTGCCGGCGGCATCGACGCGCACATCCATTTCATCTGCCCGCAGCAGATCGACGAGGCACTGGCCTCCGGCGTGACGACGATGCTGGGCGGCGGCACCGGTCCGGCGACGGGCACCTGCGCGACGACCTGCACGCCCGGACCCTGGCACATCCACCGGATGCTCGAGGCCGCCGACGCCTATGCGATGAACCTCGGCTTCCTCGGCAAGGGCAACGCGAGCCTCGCGCCTGCGCTGCGCGAGCAGGTCGAGGCCGGCGCGATCGGACTCAAGCTGCACGAAGACTGGGGCACGACGCCGGCGGCGATCGATGCAGCGTTGCGGGTCGCCGACGAATTCGACGTCCAGGTCGCGATCCACACCGACACGCTCAACGAGTCGGGCTTCGTCGAGACGACGCTCGCGGCGATCGCCGGACGCACGATCCACACCTACCACACCGAGGGCGCGGGCGGCGGCCACGCCCCGGACATCATCAAGGCGGCCGGGGCGCCGAACGTGCTGCCCTCGTCGACCAATCCGACGCGCCCCTACACGGTCAACACGATCGACGAGCATCTCGACATGCTGATGGTCTGCCACCATCTCGACGCGTCGATCGCCGAGGACATCGCGTTCGCCGAGTCGCGCATCCGCCGCGAGACCATCGCGGCCGAGGACATCCTGCACGACCTCGGCGCATTCTCGATGCTGTCGTCGGATTCGCAGGCGATGGGACGCGTCGGCGAGGTGATCATCCGCACCTGGCAGACCGCACACAAGATGAAGGCGCAGCGCGGCGCGCTGCCGGGCGATCCGGCACGCCACGACAACCTGCGCGTGCGGCGCTACATCGCCAAGTACACGATCAACCCGGCGATTGCCCACGGCATCTCGCACGTCGTCGGTTCGGTGGAGCCGGGCAAGCTCGCCGACCTCGTGCTGTGGAAGCCGGCGTTCTTCGGGGTCAAGCCGTCGCTGGTGATCAAAGGCGGCATGATCGCGGCGGCGGCGATGGGCGATCCGAACGCGTCGATCCCCACGCCGCAGCCCGTGCACTACCGGCCGATGTTCGGCAGCCACGGCAAGGCACTGCGGACGTCGATCACTTTCGTTTCGCAGGCGGCGCTCTCCAATCCCGAGGTCGCGAAGCTGGGATTGTCGAAGCCGCTGGTGGCGGTCTCGGGCACCCGCAAGCTCGGCAAGAAAGACATGAAGCTCAACGACGCGCTGCCCACGATCGACGTCGATCCGGAAACCTACGCGGTGCGCGCCGACGGCGAGCTCCTGACCTGCGAACCGGCGCAAGACCTGCCGCTCGCGCAGCGCTACTTCCTGTTCTGAGCGCGGGACGTCTTGACACCGGAGCGGTCGTGTCGCTGCTGATGCTGAATGAACGCGTCGCGCCGCAGGCGGAGGTCGCGGGCGAACTCGTGCTGCCGTTCGAACTGCGGCGCAAGAGCCGGCTGCTCACCAAGCTGACCGACGGCCGGTCCGTCGGCCTGATGCTCGATCGCGGTGCGCCGCTTGCGGATGGCGAGTGCCTGCGCGGCGACGACGGTCGCGTCTACCGCGTGCGGGCCTCCGACGAGGCGGTGATGGACGTGCACTGCGACGACCCGACCACGCTGGCGCGCATCGCCTACCACCTGGGAAACCGCCACGCCGCGCTGCAGATCGGTGTCGGATTCCTGCGCTTTGCGCATGACGACGTGCTGGCGACGATGGTGCGGGGGCTGGGCGCGACGGTCGTCGCATTGAAGGCGCCGTTTGCGCCGGAATCCGGCGCCTATGCGACGGGCGCCCACACCCACGGCGCCGACGGAAAGCACGCGCCGGTGATCCACGACCATTTCGTCGCGGGGACGCGGTGAGCGGCGACGTGCTGGCGCTGGTGCGCCTGTTGCAGCTCGCCTCGCCCGCGCTGCCGATCGGCGCCTACAGCTATTCGCAGGGCCTCGAGTGGATGATCGACCGCCGCGCGGTCCGCGATGCGGCGACGGCCGGGGCATGGATCGGCGACGTGCTCGCCCACGTGATTGCGCAGGGCGAGGCGCCGGTGCTGTGGCGCCTGCTCGACGCGGCCTCGGGGCGGGATACGCAGCGCTTCGCCGAATGGAATGCGTGGTATCGCGCCTCGCGCGAATCGCGCGAGCTGCGGGCGGAGACCGAGCAGATGGGGGCGTCGCTGATCCAGCTCGCGACGGACCTCGGCGTACTCGACGAGGTCGCGGCCCGGATGGCCCGCGATGCGACGCCGGTCACGCTGCCGGCCGCCTTCGCCCTTGCCGCAGCCGCGCTGTCGATTCCTGCGGAAGCGGCGCTGACCGGCTATCTCGCGAGCTGGCTGGAGAACCAGGTGCTCGCCGCAGTCAAGGCGCTGCCGCTGGGCCAGGTCGGCGGGCAGCGGCTGCTCCACGCGCTGGGCGCGCGTCTTCCGGAGGTCGTCGCGCAGGCGAAGACGCTGGCCGACGACGACATCGCGAGCTTCGCGCCCGGCCTGGCGCTCGCGTCGGCCTTTCACGAAACCCAGTATTCGAGGTTGTTCCGCTCATGAACGCATCCGCCCGTCAGCCAAGGCCCCTGCGCGTCGGCATTGGCGGCCCGGTCGGTTCCGGCAAGACCGCGCTGACGCTGGCGCTGTGCCAGGCGCTGCGCGATCGCTACCAGATCGCCGTGGTCACCAACGACATCTACACGGAAGAGGACGCGCAGTTCCTCGTCCGCAACGACGCGCTCGCCCCCGAGCGCATCATCGGCGTCGAGACCGGCGGCTGCCCGCACACGGCGATCCGCGAGGACGCGTCGATCAACCTCGAGGCGGTCGACCGGCTCACGCGGCGCTTCGGGAACCTCGACGTCGTCTTCGTCGAAAGCGGCGGAGACAATCTCGCCGCGACATTTTCCCCCGAGCTGTCCGACCTCACGCTCTACGTGATCGACGTCGCGGCCGGCGACAAGATCCCGCGCAAGGGCGGGCCGGGCATCACGCGCTCCGATCTCCTCGTCATCAACAAGATCGACCTCGCGCCCTACGTCGGCGCATCGCTCGAGGTGATGGATCGCGACGCGCGCCGGATGCGGGGCGACGCGCCATTCGTGTTCACCAACCTCAAGACCGGCACCGGGCTCGACGCGGTCATCGCGTTCATCGAGCGCCACGGGATGCTCGCTCCCGGCTAGCGTCCGCCCGCGCCTGCGGGCATTTGCCGAACCATCCCCGGGGTCTCGCCAAAGCGGTGCACGCGCGCGGTGCATTGCACCGCTTCCGTGCCACGAGCATCGAGCCGAATTCCGCCTCGGATTCGAGCGTGACGACATTTCCCATAGGAATCCGCGCCTTAGCTTCGCTGCAGCACGGTGGCACGCGTCGTGCGAAAGAAGGACCGACGCGGCGCGTCCATCAAGCCGTGCGCATTCGGGATCAACGACGGTCTTAACCAACGCGGAGTCATAAATGCATCGCAGACAGGTCCTCAAACAACTCGCGCTGTCATCGGCGCTCGCCACGGGGTTCGGCAGGAGCGTCACCGCATTCGCAGCCGGCAAGACGGTGAAGGTCGGCGTGCTGCATTCGCTGTCGGGAACGATGGCGATCAGCGAAACGGTCCTGAAGGACATGGCGCTGATGACCTTCGAGGAGATCAACGCGGCCGGCGGCGTGCTCGGCCACAAGATCGAGCCGGTCGTCGTCGATCCGGCGTCGAACTGGCCGCTGTTCGCCGAGAAGGCACGGCAGCTCCTCACCCAGGACAAGGTCGTCTGCACGTTCGGCTGCTGGACGTCGGTGTCGCGCAAGTCGGTGCTGCCGGTGTTCGAGGAACTCAACGGGCTGCTGTTCTACCCGGTGCAGTACGAAGGCGAAGAGCTGTCGTACAACGTCTTCTACACGGGCGCCGCGCCCAACCAGCAGGCGATCCCGGCGGTCGAGTACCTGATGAGCGCGGATGGCGGCGGCGCCAAGCGCTTCTTCCTGCTCGGCACCGACTACGTCTACCCGCGCACGACCAACAAGATCCTGCGCTACTTCCTGCACAGCAAGGGCATCACCGACGCCGACATCGAGGAGGTGTACACGCCTTTCGGACACAGCGACTACCAGACGATCGTCGCCAACATCAAGAAGTTCGGCGGCGGCGGAAAGGCCGCCGTCGTGTCGACGATCAACGGCGACTCCAACGTTCCGTTCTACAAGGAGCTCGGCAACCAGGGCCTGAAGGCGACGGACATCCCGGTGGTGGCGTTCTCGGTCGGCGAGGAAGAACTGCGCGGCGTCGACACCAAGCCGCTGGTCGGGCAGCTCGCCGCGTGGAACTACTTCATGTCGCTGAAGAACCCGGTCAACGACGCCTGGAAGAAGAAGTGGGCCGCCTACACCAAGGCCAAGAACCTGTCCTCCGCGAGCAAGCCGCTCACCAACGACCCGATGGAAGCGACCTACATCGGCATCCACATGTGGAAGCAGGCGGTGGAGAAGGCGAAGACGTTCGACGTCGACAAGGTGATCGCGGCGGTCGGCGGGCAGAAGTTCAAGGCCCCAAGCGGTTTCGAGATCGAGATGGACCCCCGGAACCACCACCTTCACAAGCCGGTGTTCATCGGCCAGGTCCGCGCCGACGGTCAGTTCGACGTGGTGTGGAAGACCAAGGGACCGATCAAGGCCGAACCGTGGAGCCCGTACCTGCCGGAGGACAAGGGCAAGCAGGACATTCCCGAGAAGATGACGAAGAAGGCTTGAGTGCGCAGCCTGATCCTCGCCCTTCTGCTCGCGCTGGCGGCGCTCAACCCGCCGCCGGCGCGAGCCCTCGACGCCGCCTTGGTGCACAAGCTGGCGCAGGGCGACACCAGCGAAGAGCGGATCGCGGCGATCAACGGGCTGGTCGAATCCGGCGACGAGCAGGCCGAACCGCTGCTCAAGGCGCTGCTGGCCGGCAACGTGCAGACCTCCGGAGACCGGGTGCTGATCGTGAGCGGCGATGCCGCGGTCGATGCGGTCACCGGCGAGAAGGTCTCGCCGTTGCCCGCCGACGCGGCCGACGTGGTGATGAACAACCGGGTGCGCGGCGTGCTCGACGCGGCGGTGTCTGCGCTGCGTCTGGTGTCGCGCGACCGGGATACCCGGCTCAAGGCTGCGCGTGACCTGGCCGATGATCCGCGCGCGGCGGCGTTGCCGATCGTGCGCAAGGCGCTCGGCCGCGAGACCGACCCCGAGGTGAGGGGCGTGCTCGAGATCGTCGCCGCGTCGATCGAGCTTCAGGCCGGCAGCAAGCAGGACCGCCTCGCGGCGATCCGCACGCTCGCGGCCTCGGGCAATCCCAAGACCGAAACCCTGCTCCTGCCGCTGGTGGCGAAGAGACCCGACGGCAGCTGGACCGAGCCCGACGCCGAGATACGCGCTGCGGCGAAGGCGAGTCTCGCCGACGTGCGCGGCCGGCTCGCCTGGGGCGAGCGCCTCGGGCTGCTGTTCGCGGGCCTGAGCCTGGGCAGCATCCTGGTGATTGCGGCCCTCGGGCTGGCGATCACCTACGGCCTGATGGGCGTGATCAACATGGCGCACGGCGAGCTGATCATGCTCGGCGCGTACGCGACCTACGTGGTGCAGAACCTGTTCAAGGCCTATGCGCCGGGCGCGTTCGACTGGTATCTGCTGGCGGCGGTGCCTGCCGCGTTCGCCATCTCGGGCGCAGTCGGCATGGTTCTCGAGCGCACGGTGATCCGCTGGCTCTACGGCCGGCCGCTCGAGACCCTGCTCGCCACCTGGGGCATCAGCCTGGTGCTGATCCAGGCCGTGCGCTCGCTGTTCGGCGCCCAGAACGTGCAGGTGGACAACCCGAGCTGGATGTCGGGCGGCGTGCAGGCGCTGCCCAACCTGGTGCTGCCGTACAGCCGGATCGTGATCATCCTGTTCGCGGCGGCGGTGGTGGTCGGCATCTCGCTGCTGCTCGTGCGTACGCGGCTGGGGCTGTTCGTGCGCGGCGTGACCCAGAACCGCTCGATGGCCGCGTGCGTCGGCGTTCCGACCGCGCGCGTCGACAGCTGGGCCTTCGGCCTGGGTTGCGGGATCGCGGGGCTGGCCGGTTGCGCGCTTTCGCAGATCGGCAACGTCGGTCCCGCGCTGGGCCAGGGCTACATCGTCGATTCGTTCATGGTGGTGGTGCTTGGCGGGGTCGGCCAGCTCGCGGGCACCGTTTACGCCGGGATGGGGCTGGGACTGGTCAACAAGCTGCTCGAGTCCTGGTCGGGCGCGGTGCTGGCGAAGATCGCGGTGCTGGTGTTCATCATCGTCTTCATCCAGAAGCGCCCGCAGGGTCTGTTCGCGCTCAAGGGCCGCGCGGTCGAGGCATGACCCGCCTCTATCGCACGCGCGGCTGGTTCGCGCTCGCCGCATTCGCCGCCGCGCTGCTGGTGGTGGTGCCCGTCTCGGCGCTGGTGTTTCCGGAGGGCAGCGCGCTGCACCTGTCGGAATACTGGGTGAGCCTCGGCGGCAAGATCATCTGCTACGCGATCGTGGCGCTCGCGATGGACCTGGTGTGGGGCTATGCCGGAATCCTGTCGCTCGGGCACGGCCTGTTCTTTGCCCTCGGCGGCTATGCGATGGGGATGTACCTGATGCGCGAGATCGGCGCGCAGGGCGTGTACCACAGCAGCCTTCCGGACTTCATGGTCTTCCTCGACTGGAAATCGTATCCCTGGTCGTGGTGGGGCAGCGAGCACTTCCTGTGGGCGGCACTGCTCGCGGTCGCGGTCCCGGGGCTGCTCGCCTACGTATTCGGCTGGTTCGCGTTCCGCTCGCGGATCAAGGGGGTGTACTTCTCGATCATCACCCAGGCCCTCACCTACGCCGCGATGCTGCTGTTCTTCAGGAACGAGACCGGCTTCGGCGGCAACAACGGCTTCACCGACTTCAAACGCATACTCGGCTTCCCCATCGCGACGCGGGAGACGAGGGTCGTCCTGTTCGCGGCCAGCGCCGCGGCGCTCATCGGCACGCTGCTGCTGGCGCGCTGGCTGGTGACCTCGAAATTCGGCCGCGTGCTGGCCGCAATCCGCGACGCCGAGCAGCGCGTCATGTTCTGCGGCTACAACACCGAGCACTACAAGCTGTTCGTGTGGACGCTGTCGGCGGTGCTGTGCGGCATCGCGGGGGCGCTCTACGTGCCGCAGGTCGGGATCATCAACCCGAGCGAAATGTCGCCCGCGAACTCGATCGAGATCGCGATCTGGGTCGCGGTCGGCGGCCGCGGCACGCTCGCCGGTGCGCTGGTCGGCGCTGCGCTGGTGAACGGCGCCAAGAGCTTCTTCACCCAGGCCTTCCCCGACGTGTGGCTGTACTTCCTCGGGCTGCTGTTCGTCCTGGTGACCCTGTTCCTGCCGCAGGGCGTGGTCGGCGCGCTGCGGTCGCTGCGACGGAACAAGCCCGAGGCGACGGCATGAGCACCATGGCCTACACGACGACCCTGGACCCGTCCCCGCCTTCGGGCGAGGCGGCGTTCGGCCGCATCGCGAAAGCCGGCCTCGACACCCGCCACGGCGCGATCCTGTACCTTGAGGACATCAGCGTCAGTTTCGACGGCTTCAAGGCGCTCAACAAGCTCTCGCTCAGCATCGACGTCGGTGAGCTGCGCTGCGTGATCGGGCCGAACGGCGCCGGCAAAACCACGATGATGGACGTGATCACCGGCAAGACCCGGCCCGACGCGGGGACCGTGTTCTTCGGCCAGACGATCGACCTGACCGGCCTGACCGAGGCCGAGATCGCTCAGGCCGGCATCGGGCGCAAGTTCCAGAAACCGACGATCTTCGAGCAGCACTCGGTGTTCGAGAACCTCGAGCTGGCGATGAAATCCGACAAGCGCGTGCGCCGCACCCTGTTCGCCCGCCTGTCTTCGGAAGAGCGCGATCGCATCGCCGCCATGCTCGGGCGCGTGGGACTTGCCGGCGCGGCGGACCGCACGGCCGGCCTGCTGTCGCACGGCCAGAAACAGTGGCTCGAGATCGGCATGCTGCTGATGCAGGAGCCGAAGCTGCTGCTGCTCGACGAACCGGTGGCCGGCATGAGCGACGACGAGACCGAGCGCACCGCGGAACTGTTCCTGTCGCTTGCCGGCAAGCATTCGCTGGTGGTGGTCGAGCACGACATGGCGTTCGTCGCCAGCATCGCGCGCAAGGTCACCGTGCTGCACGAAGGCAGCGTGCTCGCGGAAGGCTCGCACGAGCAGGTGCAGAACGATCCGCGCGTGATCGAAGTCTACCTGGGGCGCTGACATGCTGGCGGTCGACAGGCTCAACCAGTATTACGGCGGCAGCCACATCCTGCGCGACGTCACGTTCGAGGTGCACGCCGGGAAGGTGACGACGCTGCTCGGCCGCAACGGGGTGGGCAAGACCACGCTGCTGAAGACGCTGATGGGGCTGGTGCCGGCGAAGACGGGCAGGGTCCTTTTCGACGACGAGGACCTCGGGGGAGCGAAGCCCTACGAGCGGGCGCGCGCGGGCATCGGCTACGTGCCGCAGGGACGCGAGATCTTCCCGCGCCTGACGGTCGAGGAGAACCTGCTGATGGGGGCGCGTCGCGTGCCGGCGCGCATCTTCGAGATGTTCCCGGTGCTGAAGACGATGCTCAACCGGCGCGGCGGCGACCTCTCGGGCGGGCAGCAGCAGCAGCTCGCGATCGGGCGCGCGCTGGCGATGGCACCGCGCCTGCTGATCCTGGACGAGCCTACCGAGGGCATCCAGCCCTCGATCATCAAGGACATCGAGCGCGCGATCCGCACGCTGGCGGCGAGCGGCGAGATGGCGATCCTGCTGGTCGAGCAGTACTACGATTTCGCGCAGTCGCTGGCCGATCAGTACCTGGTGATGGAGCGCGGCGAGATCGTCGCGCACGGCGCAGGCGCCGACATGGAGCGCGACGGCGTTCGCAGCCTCCTGGCCATCTGATCCGCGCATGCGGATCGCAGCCGCCGTGATCCTGGAGTGGGCCCGGCTGGGTTCGAACCAGCGACCAAGCGATTATGAGTCGCCTGCTCTGACCGCTGAGCTACGGGCCCTTTGTGTTGCGTGGGGCATGCGGATTGCGGACTCGGCGCCTGCACGCGTGTGGCGCGTGGATTATAGCCCGCGCTTCGCCGCGATTTCAGGGCGGCGCGTCTGCCCGAGCGCGCGCACTTCCCCCTGCAATGTGGCCCTTCCGCGCGGCGCCTGGTCCGGGCTGCGAGTCTCGCCCTTGGCCTGCGCTTGTCAGAGTGGCGCATGACAGGCGAACATTCGCCATGCACCACTACCTGCGGCCGCTGATCGCGCCCGAATCCGTCGCCCTGATCGGCGCGTCGGATCGCGCCGGCTCACTCGGCTGCGTCGTGCTGCAAAACCTGCTTTCGGGCGGCTTTGGCGGCACGGTCTATCCGGTCAATCCGCGGCACCGCAGGATCGGGGGGCGCGACGCATGGCCGACGCTCGCGGCGATCGGCAAGCGGGTCGACCTCGCGATCATCGCAACGCCGCCCCACGCTGTTGCAGAAGTCCTCGAATCGCTTCCCGCCGCGAGGGTCGGCGTTGCGGTGATCATGACGGCGCCGGAGGCGACCGACCGCGGGGCGGGTCGCGCCTGGTCGCGCGAGATCGCCGCGGTGGCGAAGCGCAGCAAGGTCCGGGTGATCGGGCCCGGCGCGCTGGGCGTCGTGCGCCCCGGCATCGGTCTGAACGCGACCTATTGCGCGCCCACGGCGCTGCCCGGACGCCTCGCGCTGGTCGCCCAATCAGGAGCGGTGGCGACGGCGATGCTCGATTTCGCGACGCCGCTGGGCATCGGTTTCTCGACGGTGATCTCGCTGGGGGGCGGCATCGACGTCGGGTTCGGCGAGTTGCTCGACTGCCTGCTGCTCGACCTGGCCACCGACAGCATCCTGCTCTACGTCGAGGAGCCCGGCGATGCCCGGGCGTTCATGTCGGCGCTGCGCGCCGCGGCCCGCACCAAGCCCGTCGTCGTGCTGAAGTCCGGGCGGTCGCTCGAGCGCGATCCGGGCGCGGAGGTCCGCGCCGATGCGGTCTTCGGCGCGGCGATGATGCGCGCCGGTACGGTGCGCGTGCAGACGTACACGCAACTGGTCGCGGCGGCGCGCATGCTCGCTCGCGGGCGCATTCCCCGGGGTGACCGCCTCGCCATCGTTTCCAACGGTCGCGGGCCCGCGGTGCTCGCCGCGGACAGCGCCGCCGACCGGCGGATGAAGCTCGCGACGTTCAGCGGCGCGACGGTCGACAAGCTGCAGGCACTGACCGTCGATGACGGGCCGCACGGCAATCCCGTCGACGTCCGTGGCGACACGCCGTCGGAGCGGCTGGCGGCCGCCGCCGACGCGGCGCTTGCCGATTCCAACGTCGACGTCGTCGTCGCGCTGCACGTGCCGCGCCCCAGTGCGCCGGCGGTCGATGCAGCGCGGGCGCTGGCCGAGGTCGCACAGCGGCATACCAAGCCGGTGCTCGCCGCGTGGCTGGGCGCGATCGACCGCCAGGAAGTGCACGCTGCGCTCGAGGCCGGTGGCATCGCCAATTTCTTCACGCCCGAGAACGCGATCGACGCGCTGTCGTTCCTGCTCGCCTACCGAAACAACCAGGCGATGCTGCTCGAGGTTCCGCCGCCGCAGCCCGAGCCCGAACCGCCGAATCTCGCTGCGATCGAGGCGCTGAGGGCTGCGCTGGCCGATGACGAACGCGGGACGCTGACGGCCGGCGAAGCATTGACGGTCCTGCGTGCGTTCGGGATCGGCCCGGGATTTGCGCGCGTCGGCACGCTGCCCGAAGCCGAGGCCGCGTCGCGCGGGCTGCGCTATCCGCTGTCGCTGCGCCTCGATGCCGAGGATGCGACGCTGCCCTCGCTGGTGATCCGCATGGGGCGCTCGCTGCCCAAGGCCTGGCATGAGCTCCAGCGCGTCGCCGCCCATTCGAAGCCCGCGGGATGGACCGGTCGCGTGGTCGTGCAGGAAACGCCGCGCAGCACCGAGCCGTCCGCCGCCACGGTGCGCGTGGTGACCGATGCGCATTTCGGACCGGTGATCACCCTCGCGCCCGACGCTGCGGCGTGCGGCTGGGCGCGAAGCCCGTCGCTGGCGCTGCCGCCGCTCAATCCGCGGCTCGCCACCGAGCTGATCGCGGACGTGGGCGGGCCCCGCGGGACCTCGTGGCTGGCGCCTTCCGCGCTCGATGCGCTGATCGACGTGCTGACCCGCGTCTCGGCGCTGGTCTGCGCATTGCCCTGGGTGCGCCGCCTCGATCTCGAGTCGGTGCGGTTCGACGGCGGACGCGCGTTCATCGCCGACGCACGTTTCACCGTCGATCCGCGCCGGCGACTGCAGCGCGGCTATCCGCACATGGCGATCCACCCGTACCCGGTCGAGCTGATCGGCGACGTGGCGCTGCGCGACGGGACCGTCCTGCACCTGCGGCCGATCCGTCCGGAGGATGCGGAGCTCGAGCGCGCGTTCGTCGGGGGGCTGTCCGAACAGTCGCGCTACTACCGCTTCTTCTACCGGTTCACCGAGCTCACGCCGTCGATGGTTGCGCGTTTCACGCAGGTCGACTACGACCGCGAGCTCGCGCTGGTCGCCGTCGTGGATGCGCAGGGCGAGGCATCGTTCGCGGGCGTGGCCCGCTACATCGCGAATCCGGACCGGACCAGCGCCGAGTTCGCCGTCGTCGTCGGCGACGCATGGCAGCGCCGGGGTGTCGCGACCGTGCTGATGCGCCGGCTGATCGGTTGCGCCAAGCGGCGCGGCTTCCGGGAACTGTCGGGCGTCGTGCTACGCGAGAACGAATCGATGCTGATGCTCGTCCGCTCGCTGGGGTTCGTGCTCGAGGACGACCCCGAGGACGCGACGCAGGTGAACGCCACGCTGGCGCTCGCCTGAACCCTCACCCGCCTCGCTCGCGCTCGGCACGCTCTCCTGCAAGCGGGAGAGGGTTGGGGTGAGGGCCGCTACTCGGCGGCCCCCGTGTACCGGCGGTGCCGAGCGGTACAGCGCCGTGTCGGCCGCCCTCGGTCGCTCGGCGGCGGGCCCTTCGGGCCTTCGCTCGGCTTACGCCTCGCGCGCCTCGCTCACTCGCCTTCGAGGAAGCTGCGCAGCTTCTCGGAGCGCGACGGATGGCGGAGCTTGCGCAGCGCCTTCGCCTCGATCTGGCGGATCCGCTCGCGGGTGACGTCGAACTGCTTGCCGACTTCCTCGAGCGTGTGGTCGGTGTTCATCTCGATGCCGAAGCGCATCCGCAGCACCTTCGCCTCGCGCGGGGTCAGCGTGTCGAGGATGTCCTTGCAGACATCGCGCAGCGACGCGTTGACCGCAGCTTCCGACGGTGCGACGGTCGACTGGTCCTCGATGAAATCGCCGAGGTGCGAATCGTCGTCGTCGCCGATCGGGGTTTCCATCGAGATCGGTTCCTTGGAGATCTTGAGGATCTTGCGGATCTTCTCCTCGGGCATCTCCATCTTGACTGCGAGCGTCGCCGGATCGGGCTCCTGGCCGGTCTCCTGCAGGATCTGGCGGCTGATCCGGTTCATCTTGTTGATCGTCTCGATCATGTGCACCGGGATGCGGATCGTGCGGGCCTGGTCGGCGATCGAGCGCGTGATCGCCTGGCGGATCCACCACGTTGCGTAGGTCGAGAATTTGTAGCCGCGCCGGTACTCGAACTTGTCGACAGCCTTCATCAGGCCGATGTTGCCTTCCTGGATCAGGTCGAGGAACTGCAGGCCGCGATTGGTGTACTTCTTCGCGATCGAGATGACCAGCCGCAGGTTCGCCTCGGTCATCTCGCGCTTGGCCTTGCGCGCCTTGGCCTCGCCCGTCGACATCTGCTTGTTGATCTCCTTCAGGTCCTTCAGGGGGATCATCACGCGCGTCTGCAGGTCGAGGAGCTTCTGCTGCTGCTCGACGATCGCCTGGCGGTACTTGGCGAGCTGCTCGCTGAACGGGTGGTGCGCGCCGACCTCGCGGTCGATCCAGCGCAGCGACGTCTCGTTGGCCGGGAAAGCCTTGATGAAGTCGGGCCGCGGCATGCCGCCCTTGTTGACGACGAGGTCCTGGATCTTGCGCTCGATCTGGCGGATGTTGTCGACTTCGGTGCGCACCGAGTCGCACAGCCTCTCGACCATCCGCGCCGAGAAGCGGATCTGCATCAGCTCGCCCGAGATCTTCTTCTGCAGGTCCAGGTACTTGGGCGCCTTGTGGCCTTCCTTCTGCAGCACCGCGAGCATGCGCGTGAAGTGCTTGCGGATCGTCGCGAAGTGCTCGAGGGCGGCGACCTTCAGCCGCTCGAGGTTCTCGCTCTCGACGACCCCGGGATCGGTCTCGTCCTCTTCCTCCTCTTCCGCGCCTTCCGCCTCGGCTTCCTCGATCGCCGTCAGCTCCTCGCTGAAATCGAGCAGGCCGTCGACGACGTCGTCGATCTTGAGCTCGTCCTTGGCGATCTTGTCGGCGAGCTCGAGGATCTGCGTGACCGTCATCGGGCATGCCGAGATCGCGAGGATCATGTGCTTCAGACCCTCCTCGATCCGCTTGGCGATCTCGATCTCGCCCTCGCGGGTCAGCAGCTCGACCGAGCCCATTTCGCGCATGTACATGCGCACCGGGTCGGTCGTGCGGCCGAACTCGGAGTCGAGCGTCGACGCCGCGGCTTCGGCTTCCTCCTCGACGTCCTCGGCGGGCACCGTCGGCGTCGTTTCCGACATCAGCAGCGTTTCGGCGTCCGGGGCTTCGTCGTAGACCTGGATGCCCATGTCGCCGATCATCGAGATGATGCCCTCGATCTGCTCGGCGTCGAGAATGTCGTCCGGGAGGTGGTCGTTGATCTCCGCGTAGGTCAGGTAGCCGCGCTCCTTGCCGAGCACGATCAGCGTCTTCAGGCGGCGCTTGCGGGCCTCGACGTCGGCCGGCGTCAACTCGCGCGGGGTGGCCTCGGCGTGCTTGCTGTTCTTGCCCTTCTTGTGCGCGGCGTCCTCGGCGCGCTTGCCGGCGATCCGGGCGGCGATTTCGCCGACCGACGGCTTGTGGTTGCCGTTGTTGCCGCCCTTGGCGCTGCCATTGTTGTTGCCGCCCTTGGCGGCGGGGGCCGCGACGGGAGCGGCCAGCTTGACTGCGTTCTTGTCAGGCTTGGTCGCGAGGGCCTTGTTGGGCTTGGCCGCGGCCGGCTTGGCGACGACTGGCTTGGCGACGACCGGCTTGGCGACGACCGGCTTGGCGACGACTGGCTTGGCCGCGATCCGCGCTCCCGCCGACGCCTTGGTCGAGGCCACGACGGTCTTGGGCCCGGTGGTTCTGGGTTTCGACGCCGGTTTCCTGGACGGGCCGGCCTTGGCCGCCGGTTTCCTGGCGGCCGGCTTGGCGGCGGTCTTGCCTTTCTTGCCGGCTGTCGTCGCCGAATGCTTGGTCGCCGGGCGCTTGGCCGACGCGGCGGGCTTCTTTGCTGTCGGCTTGCCGGATTTGCCGGACTTGACCGAGGCGCCCTTGCGGGGGCCGGACTTCGGCTTGGCGGCCGGGGATTTGCGGGCGGGCTTCGCGTGTTTCTTGACCATGATCATCCTTGTCTCGACGGCGCAGCTCTCGAAGGAGAGTCGCGGACCGACGCGGGGCCAGCGCCGTCCTCGATCCTACATGGGGGCGCCGCGAAAAACCGCAAATTATAGCGCGGGCGCGGCTGCCAGTTCAAATCCGATCGTCGCCGGTCGGGCCTTCACGCCGGTCCCGGCTTGGCATGGGCTTTCAGCCCCTGCGTCAGCGATTCCCGCTCCTCGGCGGTCAGCCCCTCGAACGGACGAGCGAGCAGGGCCTGCAATCCGCGTCGATCCTCCTGCTCCCGCCAGCGCTGGGCGGCCGCCAGCACCTGCGTCCGTGCCTGCTCGGGCGAAAGGCCCTGGTCGGCGGCCGACGCGAGTGCGGTCGCAAACACCTCGGCATGGGGGCTTCCGACAAAGTGCTGGATCACCCCGGCCGTCGTCAATTCCCCCTGCCCGTCGCGGCAGTGCTCGATCAGCGCGACCAGCGCCGTCGCCTCGGGACCATCCGCCTGGGGTTGCGGCAGGTCATGGAGGCGGGCCAGGTCGGGTTCGAGGAGCACGCCCTGGATCAGCGCACGCACCAGCGACGGGGGCCTGCGCGCCGGCCCGCGAGCCGGCGTCGGCCGCGACGGCATGTTGCGCGGCGTCTGACCCGAAGGCGGGGACCCGTCGCCGAGCAGTCTGGTCAATTGGTCACCGGGCAGTTCCGAGAGTTCGCCCAGCCTGCGTCGCAGCAGTGCAGCCATGATCGGGGCCGAGATCTGGGCGACGAGCGGGCGTGCCGCCGCGAGCAGCGCGGCGCGCCCCTCGTCCGTGCCCGGCGGGTGCAGCGTGGCCAGTTCCGACACGAGGTACTCCGACAGCGGCTGCGCCGCGGCGATCGCCTGCTCGAACGCAGCCTTGCCGCGGCGGCGAATGAAATCGTCCGGGTCCTCGCCGTCGGGCAGGAACAGGAAGCGGGCCTCCTTGCCGTCGGCCAGGACCGGCAGCGCATTTTCGAGCGCCCGCCAGGCGGCCTTGCGGCCCGCAGCGTCACCGTCGAAACAGAACACCACCGAATCGGCGAGGCGGAAGAGCTTTTGCGCGTGGACTGGCGTGGTCGACGTGCCGAGCGTCGCCACCGCGTATTCGACCCCGTGCTGGGCGAGGGCCACGACATCCATGTAGCCCTCGACGACGACGACGCGGCCGGCGTCGCGGATCGCGTCGCGCGCAAGAAAGAGGCCGTAGAGCTCGCGCCCCTTGGAAAAGACCGGCGTCTCGGGCGAATTCAGGTACTTGGGCTCGCCGCCGTCGAGGACGCGCCCTCCGAACCCGATGACGCGCCCGCGCGCATCGTGAATCGGGAACATGACGCGTCCGCGGAAGCGGTCGTAGCGCTTGCCGTTGTCGCCACTGATCACCAGCCCCGCGGCCTCGAGGGCCGGGTCGTCGTAGCGGGGAAAGGCGGCGGAGAGAGACTGCCAGGCGTCGGGCGCGTAGCCGATGCCGAATCGCGCGGCGATCGCCCCGGTCAGGCCCCGCCGCTTCAGGTAGTCGATCGCCGGGGCGGCGTCCTTGAGCTGGGCCCGGTAGAACTTCGCCGCGGTCAGCAGCGTGTCGCAGAGATCGGTCGCCTCCTCGCGGCGCTCGCGCTCGCCGGGGCGCTCGACCCGTGGCACCTCGAGTCCGGCATCCCGGGCCAGGGTTTCGACGGCCTCCGGGAACGACTTGCCCGCATATTCCATCAGGAAACCGATCGCGGTGCCGTGCGCGCCGCAGCCGAAGCAGTGATAGAACTGCTTGGTCGGGCTGACGGTGAACGACGGGGTCTTCTCGCTGTGGAACGGACAGCACGCCTGGTAGTTGGCGCCGGCTTTCTTGAGCGGCACCAAGCGGTCGATCACGTCGACGATGTCGACGCGCGCGAGCAGCGTTTGCACGAAGTCGCTGGGGATCATGGCTTCGAAACTGCTCGCTTGGGCGACGCGCGGCCCACCGAGGGCACCGCGCGGCCGACTGCTTCATCAGCCGGCCGCGGGCGCTCCCACACGGCAGGGCAACAGGCCATTATAGGCCCGGGTTTGCACGGTCGTGTCACCGGCCGGCGGCGCGTTCCGGACGCGGCGGCCCAGGGCGCCCGGGCCGGCCCGGGGCGTGTCCGGACCGGGTGGCCCGTCAGATCCGGGCCTTGACCCGGGCCGAGACCTCGGCCATGTCGGCGCGGCCGGCAAGCGCCGGTTTGAGCGCCGCCATCACCTTTCCCATCAACGCCGGGCCCGACGCCCCGGCACCCCGCGCGGTGGCGAGCGCCGCGTCGATCGCCGCATCGATGTCCGCGTCCGACATCCGCTGCGGCATGTAGTCCTCGAGGATCGTCACCTCGGCCCGCTCGGCATCGGCCAGGTCCAGGCGGTTGCCGGCGGTGAACTGCGCGATCGAATCCTTGCGCTGCTTGACCATGCGTTCGATCACCGCCACGACGTCGGCATCGGAAAGATCCTTGCGCTCGTCGACTTCGCGCTGCTTGATCGCGGCGAGGAGCAGCCGGATCGTCGAAAGCCGCGCCGCGGCTTTGGCGCGCATCGCGTTCTTCATGTCCTCGGTGATGCGGTCCTTCAGATTCATGGCGGGGTTCCGGGGATCTGGCGGAATGAAAAAAGGGGCCGGAATGCAAAAAGGGGCGAATGGCTTCGCCCCTCCGGGTACTTCGCATGCGTCGCCGCCGACTTCGGTCAGCGGCCGATCGCGGTCCGGCGTCAGTAGAGCTTCGGCGGCAGCTGCTGGCTGCGCAGACGCTTGTAATGGCGCTTCACGGCCGCAGCCTTCTTGCGCTTGCGCTCGGACGTGGGCTTTTCGTAGAACTCGCGCGCCCGCAGCTCGGTCAGCAGGCCGGTTTTTTCGATCGTGCGCTTGAAGCGGCGCAGTGCGGCTTCGAACGGTTCGTTTTCGCGGACGCGAACGCTGGTCATGTGAGGGTAGAACCTTTCCGTGCAATCAGGGTTTTACGGTGATCGGCAAGTATAGCAGCCGATTTCCGACGAGGCAACACCGCTATACTTGCCGGCCTATGCGAGTCCTCGGCATCGAGACGTCCTGCGACGAGACCGGCGTGGCCGTCTACGACACCGCGCGGGGCCTGCTGGCCGACGCCCTGCACACGCAGGCGGCGATGCACGAGGCCTATGGCGGGGTGGTTCCGGAGCTCGCCTCGCGCGACCACGTCCGCCGCATCCTCCCGCTGATACGCGAGGTCCTCGGCAAGGCGGGCATGGGCCTGCGCGAAATCGACGCCATTGCCTACACGCAGGGCCCCGGACTCGCCGGCGCGCTGCTGGTGGGCGCGAGTGTCGCCAATGCCCTCGGATTCGCGCTCGGCAAGCCGACCATCGGCGTTCATCACCTCGAGGGCCACCTGCTTTCGCCGCTGCTCGGCGACCCGGCGCCGTCGTTCCCGTTCGTGGCGCTGCTGGTCTCGGGCGGGCACACCCAGCTGATCGAGGTGGAAGGCGTCGGCCGCTACCGGCTGCTCGGCGACACGCTCGACGACGCCGCCGGGGAAGCCTTCGACAAGACCGCGAAGCTCCTCGGCCTCCCCTATCCCGGCGGCCCTGCGCTGTCGGCGCTCGCGGAGCGCGGCCGACCCGGCGCGATCTCGCTGCCGCGTCCGATGCTGGACTCGGGGGACCTCGACTTCAGCTTTTCAGGGCTCAAGACGGCAGTTGCGTTGCGTGCACGTGCGGCGGGCGGTGGCCGGGGGGCTGACGCGCTTCCCGACGCGGTCAAGGCCGACATCGCCTCGGAATTCCAGGAGGCCGTCGTCGACGTGCTGGCGGCGAAAGCGCTGGCCGCCCTCGCCGCGACCGGGCGATCGACGCTGGTCGTTGCCGGCGGCGTGGGCGCGAACCGCAGGCTCCGTGCGCGGCTTGCCGCCGACGTCGCGCGTCGGGGCGGCCAGGTGCATTTCCCGGAGCTTCGCTACTGCACCGACAACGGCGCGATGATCGCGCTTGCAGGCGCCCTGAGGCTGGCCGAAGGCACGGCCGACTACGCGTTCTCGGTCAGGCCGCGCTGGGAGTTGAGGACGCTCGCCGCTGCCTGAGCGACGAGGCGATCGCCACCCCTTCGACCTCGCCAAGGTAGAACTCGAGGGCAGCGGCGCGTTGCATCCTGGCGAGCGCGACAGCCCTCACGCGGGCGGCGGCACCGATGCGGGCGCGAAGCTCCGGGTCTTCCGCAAGCCGGACGATCGTCGCGAGGGCTTCGTCCTCCGTCCGGACGACGAAGCCGCCGATCCCGGGCTCGATCCATTCGGTCGCACCGCAGCGATCGTCGTCGAACACGATGACCGGCAGTGCCATGGCCATCGCCTCGAGGATGACGGTGCCTCCGGTCTCGACCCACGCAGGGTTCTTGCGGTAGACGAAGCAGTCCAGCGTCGCGAGGAAGTGGCGCGGGTCTTCGGCGCCCGCGGGCAGCAGTTCGATGTGCACCGCCGCCGGATCGCCTTCGAAGGCATGACGCAGCGGCAGACCGCCCATGATCCGGCAGCGATGACCGAGCGCGAGCAGTTGGCGATAGAGCGCCGGATCGTTGGGATGGTGCTTGCGCGGATCATCGCGGCTGTGGCGGCCGATCACGAGCCCGCCGCCCGAACCGGCGACCCGCGCGGCGGGAACGAAGCGCTCCGGATCCGTCCATGAGATATCGATGGTTCCAGGCAGATTGGCGAGCCTGCGGAACCGCTCGGACGGAAACACGAGTTCGACGCCGCAGCCTGAGGGCGTCTCCGAAATCTGGGTGAGCCGTTGCACGAGTTCGACCGGAAGGTCGATGTTGTGATGCACGATGACCCGCGAGGCGTCGACGCGGTGCAGCCAGTCGCCGTAGTCGTAGAACGTTCCGACCAAGACCAGGGTGCCGCCGTTCGGCATATCCTCGTCGCGTTCGCCGATGACGCGGATCGGAGCCCGCGCGGCGTGAACCGGGTGCGGCGGCGTCACCGACCACAACGTCACCCGGACGTGCGGCGAGAGCAGCGCATGGAGTTCGAGCGCCCGGTTCTCGGTGCCGCCCAGCGCGGCGAGCGAGCTGACGATGTGAATGGGGCGCGAGGCAGACGCAGCCGCTGTCGCTCCCGGACGTGCAAGCAGGGTCCTGGCGGTGGCGTGCGCCGAAGCACGCATCACGCGTCGATAAAGCGATTCCCAGTATCCGTTCAGAACGCGCAGCGATTCGGCACCGCCGTCGAGCTCGACCGCCCGCCGCTGGAATTCCACGGCCCGTTGCGGGACACCGCACTGCGCAAAGGCGGCCGCGATCGCCGCGGCGGCAGTGCCATCCGCGACCGATGACGCGGCGACAGCGGCCAGCTGTCGCATCGCCGATGCCGCTTCGCCACGGCGGAATTCCGCGAGCGCGGCCGCGATGGTCTGCGGCTGTTCGCAGGCCGCTCCGTCCGGCCCCACGGCAGACGGGCGGTCGAGGCGCCCGCAGCAGTGCTTGTGGCGGCGACCGCTGCCGCAGGGACAGGCGCCGGTACGCCGCGCTGCGGCGGCAGTCGTGCGCTGTGCCGGGATCTGGCGGGTTGCGGCCCCCGCCGCGACCGCTGCCGCGGCCCGCCGGGCGCTGAATGGGTCCGTCGGCGTCCCGTCGCGGGACGACGTGCGCCGCGAGTCGAGGATCGACGCCAGCGTGGCCTGGAACTCGGCAATGCCCGGGTAGATGTCGAGGGCACGCCGCACGCTGGCTTCGGCGCCGGCCAGGTTGCCGTCCTCGAAATGCAGGCGCCCCAGCGCGTGCAGCGCGTTCGGATCGTCGGGGTAGCGGGCCAGCGTGTGCTCGAACCATGCCCGCGCCCCGGCCCGGTCGCCGCGCATGTATGCCGCGATGCCCCGCCGGCACCAGCGTGTTGCGCGCTCGACGTGGTAGCTCCGCGCGCCGGCCCAGCGCGCGTTGAGAAGGGCGTCGAACGGCACGCGGCGCGTGTCGTCCCGATTCGCGCCGGTGCCGGTGCCCGAGGTCCCGACGTCGGGCCGGTAGCGGAACGTCGCGGCCGGAATGAACGCGAAATCCGAATGCTCGGCAACCTGCGCGAGGAAATCACGGTCTTCGCAGACCTCGAGCGCCTCGTTGACCCGACAGCCCAGGCCGCGCACACGGCTGCGAAACAGTGCGGCCTGCCAGTAGCACAGCGGGCCACAGTGCATCAGTGCGCGGTTGAAAGCCGTTCCGAACACACGCCCGACGTGGCCCTCGGCGTCGAGGATTTGAGCCTTTCCGTAGACGACCAGGCAGTCGCGGCGGTTCGCCGCCGCGGCAAGCAGCGACGACAGGTGCGAGGGTTCGCAGCTGTCGTCGTCGTCGAGGAACGAGAAGTACTCGCCGGAGACGGCGTCGATGCCCGCATTCGCGGCTGCAGGACGGGACAGGGGGCGGCCGAGCGCGATGAGGCGCATCGAATGACCCTCCCGCAGCGGAATCGCCGGGAGCGGCCGATGGCGCCCGCCGGTCGCGTCCACCACCAGGATCTCCAGTCGCCCGCAGTCCTGGCGCGCGAGCGAATGCAATGCGACCGGAAGCCCGGGTCGATCCATGCTGCGAACGATGACCGAAACCAGCGGCGCCGCGATTGCGGTCATGATCAGGAGGGGGTGGATTGCCAGACCGGGCAAGGGCCCCGGTGTCGCGCGCAGGTGGCCGCCGGCGGCACGTCAGCGGCCGATCGGGCGTTCGCTGCCGGAGACGAGCTGGCGGATGTTGGCGCGGTGCCGCCAGAAGAGGAGCAGCGAGATCGCCACGCTGGCCCACGCGATCGGACCCGGTCCCGCCGCCCAGAACACGCCCAGTGGCAGCAGGATCGCCGTGGTCAGCGCCGCGAGCGAGCTGATCTTGAATCCGAACGCCATCGTGAGCCAGACCACGGCCAGGACGAGGCCCAGCGGCCAGTACCAGGCGAACACGATGCCCGCGGCGGTCGCGACGCCCTTGCCGCCCGCGAAGCGGTGGAATATCGGGTAGAGATGACCGAGGAACACGGCCAGCGAGGCAGCGGCGACCGTCCAGGCGGCGGCGTCGAACACCGGGACGAGCCGCTGCGCGAGGAACACCGCGACGAATCCCTTGATGCCGTCACCGACGAGGGTCAGCGCCGCCGCGGCCCTGTTGCCGGTTCGCAGCACGTTCGTCGCGCCCGGGTTGCCCGAGCCGTAGCCGTGCGGGTCCGGCAGGCCGTACAGGCGGCTGACGACGACGGCGAACGAAATCGAGCCGATCAGGTACGCGCCGATGATGATGGGGATCGTCGTGAGCACGCGACAGCGCGGTGTCCGGTAAGATTCGGATCGATCTTAGCATTGGCACATCCATCCACCGCGCCCGATGAACACGATCTTCATCCACGACATGCGCGTCGACACCAGGGTCGGTGTCTATGCATGGGAGCGAGAGCTCGATCAGACACTGCGCCTCGACGTCGAGCTCGAGCTGCCTTCGTCGCGCCCCTTCGAGACGGGCGAACTCGCCGACGCGATCGACTACGCCGCGGTCGTCGCGCACATCCGCGCGTTCGCCCGCGACAACCCGCATCCGCTGCTCGAGCGCTTCGCGGAGGCGCTCGCGCGCACCATCCTCGAGGGATTCGGAGCCCGGTCGATCAAGCTGCGCGTCGCGAAACTCGGGGCGCTGCCCGGCGTGCGTGAGCTCGGCGTGGCGATCGAGCGCCGCGCGGATTCCGGAGGTTGATCCGCATTTCGTCTGCATTGGACGCCAGCAATGAAATACAAGGATTACTACGCAGTGCTCGGTGTCGAGCGCACGGCCGGTGCCGATGCCATCAAGACGGCCTACCGCAAGCTCGCGCGCAAGTACCACCCGGACGTTTCCAAGGAGAAGGACGCCGAGGAGAAATTCAAGGAGGTCGCCGAGGCCTACGAGACATTGAAGGATCCCGAGAAGCGCGCTGCCTACGATCAGCTCGGCCGCCACGCGGCCGGTGAGGATTTCCGGCCGCCGCCCGATTGGCAGCATTCGTACGGCGAAGCTCCGTTTTCGTTCGACGAGGCCGATCTCGCCGATCTCTTCGCGGGTTTCGCCGGGCGCGCCCGCGGCGCGCGGCGCACTCCGGACGCGCCGATCCGTGGCCAGGATTACGAGGCGGGGGTCAGGCTCGACTTCGACCAGGCCTACAGTGGCGCGGAGATCGAGCTCGATCTCGCGGTCATCGAGCACGACGAACACGGTGCGCTGCGCCGGGCGCAGCGCAAGATCAAGGTCCGCATTCCCAAGGGCGTCACCGATGGCCAGAAGCTGCGCGTTCCGGGAAAAGGCGGCGTGGGCATGAACGGTGGCCCTCCGGGGGATCTTTACCTCGACATCGGGGTGCAGGCGCATCCGCTCTACCGGACGGATGGACTCGACCTCCACATGGACCTTCCGCTGTCTCCCTGGGAGGCGGTGCTGGGCGCGAGCGTCGAATTGCCGACGCCCTCCGGTCGCGTGACGCTGAAGATTCCACCGGGCACGCGCGGCGGGCAGCAGATGCGTCTCGCCGGGCGCGGGCTTTCACGCCCGAACGGCACCGCGGGGCATCTGTACGCGCATGTGCAGATCGCGGTACCGACGGTCGTCGACGATGGACAGCGCGAGCTGTACCGCAAGCTCGCCGAAGTCTCGGCCTTCGATCCCCGCGCCAACCTGGAGGGCATCGCTCGTGAACACTGAAGTGTCGGAAGCGTTCTATCTGGACGAGACGGGAACGCTCACCATCGCTCAGCTGATCTCGCATTCGGGACTGTCGGAGAGCGAGCTGCGCGAGCTGGTCGAGTGTGGCGCACTGGCGCCGGACGATCTCGCCGCGGCCACCTGGACCTTCAGTTCGCGTTGCGTCGTGACTGCGCGCGTTGCGCACCGTCTGCGGGAAGATTTCGCTCTGGACGACGTCCACAGCCTCGCGATCGTGCTGCGTCTCGCGCAGCGGATCGAGATGCTGGAGCAGGAACTGCGGGATCTGCGCGCTCGACGCGCGCCGTGATCTGCGCCCTCGACGTGCGCCGCGATCTGCGCACTCGACGTGCGCCGTGATCTGCGCCCTCGACGCGCGCCGTGTTCTGCCCGCTCGACGTGCACTGCAATCTGTGCCGAGGGCAGCGGGCAAGGCGTGCGCCCGCGCCCGAGGTCCGTAAACGCCTGCCTGCGGGGACCCGGTGCGGCGTCGCTCGAGGACATCCTGCAGTATGTGTTCGTGTCGGGCTCGCTCGCCGCACCACCCGCGACGGCAGGCACTTCCACGGGTGCGGGCGCACGCCTTGCCCGCTGCCCTGACAGATTGGTGCCGACTCGAGATCTGTGCCGACTCGAGATCTGTGCCGACTCGATCAGCATGGTCTCGATTTGTACGTGGGCAATGTCCGACGCTCACTGACGATGCGGGCCCCGTGGTGGTCGGACGTCACGCGCCAGCACGATCGGCAGGTGGGGCGGAGTCAGGCGGGCGGGCGCATGTGACGCAGTCGTCGCAAAGCGGGTGGCTCGTGTGCGGCCAGTCGTGGGTTGACTGGCCGCCGCGAGCCGGGACCCGCGCGAGGACGCGGGTGCGTCACCTAAGCCCACCCGCCTGACTCCGCCCCGCCTGCAACGATGATCGATAAACGTCTGGCGACGCCCGGCGCAAGCGCGACCGATCCGCGCCGAGTGCCGCGACCAACCTTGTGCGCCTAGCCTTCGCCTTGTGCAAGTAGCGTCGCGTTGCCGCCCGCGGCCGCGGTGTTCACCGACAGCGTGCGCTCGACGGCGAAACGCGTCAGGTAGTTCGGCCCGCCGGCTTTCGGCCCGGTGCCCGAGAGCCCTTCGCCGCCAAAGGGCTGCACGCCGACGACCGCACCGATCATGTTGCGATTGACGTAGACGTTGCCCACCCGTGCCCGCGCCACGATGCGGTCGACCGTGGCATCGACGCGGCTGTGGATGCCGAGCGTCAGGCCGTAGCCGAGGCCGTTCACCGCATCGACCAGGGCATCGAGTTCGCCGGCCTGCCACGTCACGACATGCAGGATCGGCCCGAACACCTCGTGGGTCAGCCGGTCGATCCGGTCGAGGACGATCAGCGTCGGGGCGACGAACGTTCCGTGCGCGCAGGCTTCGGGCAGCGTGACGCGATGCCGGACCAGGCCCGCGGTGGCCATTCCGGCGACGTGAGCCTCGAGGCTTTGGCGTGCCTCTTCGTCGATGACAGGCCCGATGTCGGTCGCGGCGTCGGACGGGTCGCCGATCACGAGCGTGTCCATCGCGCCCTCGAGCAATGCGAGCACGCGCGGCGCAATGTCCTGCTGCAGGCACAACAGGCGCAACGCGGAGCAGCGCTGACCTGCGCTGTCGAAGACTGACTGCAACGCATCGGCGACGACCTGCTCGGCGAGTGCGGAGCTGTCGACGATCATCGCGTTCAGTCCGCCCGTTTCCGCGATCAGCGGCGCAATCGGCATGCGGTCGGCAAGCGTGCGCGCGATCGATGCCGCGACGCTCGTCGATCCGGTGAAAGCGACGCCCGCGATGCGCGGATCGGCGACGAGCGCCGCCCCGATCGCATCCCCGGGACCCGGCAGCAGCGCGAGCACGTCGGCAGGGACGCCCGCGTCGTGCAGGCAGCGGACTGCCCGCGAGGCGATGATCGGCGTCTGTTCGGCAGGCTTGGCGGCGACCGAATTGCCGGCGGCGAGGGCGGCTGCGACCTGCCCGGTGAAGATTGCCAGCGGAAAATTCCACGGCGAAATGCAGGCGAACACTCCGCGACCGCGCAGCGCCAGCGTATTGGTCTCGCCGGTGGGCGAGGGCAGCGGCGCCGGCGCGTCGAACCGCGCGCGCGCCTGCGCTGCGTAGTAGCGGCAATAGTCGACGGCTTCGCGAACCTCGGCCAGCGCGGCGGCGCGCGTCTTTCCCGCTTCGCGTGCGAGCAGTGCGACGAAGCTGCCTCGTTCGCGCTCGATCGCCTCGGCGGCCTGATCGAGGATCGCCGCGCGCCTGCCGCCTCCGCGCAGGTCCCATGCACGCTGGCCTTCGACGAGCATTGCAAGCGCGCGGTCGGTGGTGGGCCAGTCGGCGTCGACAATGGTGCCGATCCTGCGCCTGCGATCCGCGGGGTCGTACGTCTCGCGCGCCGTTCCCGAGGACACGCTGTGCCCCGATTCCGGTGTCGCCGCGAAGTCCGCCGTCGCGATGGTTGCGACGGCAGCATCGATCCCGCGCA
This sequence comes from uncultured Pseudomonadota bacterium, assembly GCA_963816415.1. Classification (GTDB taxonomy): domain Bacteria; phylum Pseudomonadota; class Gammaproteobacteria; order Burkholderiales; family Casimicrobiaceae; genus VBCG01. The sequence continues at coordinate 57,502 of CAWFKR010000015.1, read as the reverse complement.
TCGCGTCCTGGTCGGCGAGCGAGAAGCCCTGCGAGTTGCGTCGCTCCGGCGCGTACATGTCGTGCGGCGCGGGCAGCTTCTCCGCCGCTGCGTAGTCCCAGGACCGCGCACGCGCGAGGGGGTCCGCCACCACGTCGTCGACCAGGACGCGCGGGTCGCCGATCCTGTTGACGAACGACGTGTTGGCGCCGTTTTCGAGGAGCCGCCGGACGAGGTAGGGCAGGAGGTCGTGATGGCTTCCGACCGGCGCATAGACGCGGCACCGGCAATGCCGTGCCGCTTCGTCGCCGAGCACCTGCCGATAGAGGCTCTCTCCCATGCCGTGCAGCCGCTGGAATTCGAAGTCCTGCGTTTCGATCTGCGCGGCACGCGCCGACACCCACGCGATCGTATGCGCGTTGTGGGTCGCGAACATCGGGTAGACCGCGTCGTCGGCTTCGAGCAGCCCCCGCGCGCACGCGAGGTAGGAGACGTCGGTATGCGCCTTGCGCGTGAACACCGGATATCCGGACAGTCCCTGGACCTGCGCGCGCTTGATCTCGCTGTCCCAGTAGGCGCCCTTGACCAGGCGCACCGGGATCCTGTGCTGCGTGCGCCGCGCGAGCGCGACAACCCAGCCGACCACGGCGCGCGCCCGCTTCTGATAGGCCTGGATCGCGAGTCCCAGGCCTTCCCAGTCGGCGAGCGCCGGGTTCTGGCGCAATCGCGAGAAGACCTCCAGCGACAGTTCGAGGCGCTCGGCCTCTTCGGCATCGATCGTCACGCCGATCCGGTGCTTGCGCGCATGGCTCGCGAGCGCGCTCATTGCGGGGACCAGTTCGGCGTACACGCGCTCGCGCTGCGAATACTCGTAGCGGGGGTGCAGCGCGGACAGCTTGATCGATATGGATGGACGCGCGAACACCGACCGCTGCGCCGGATCCGCCCCCGCGCCGATCGCATCGATCGCATCGCGATAGGCGTCGAAGTAGCGCGCCGCATCGTCCATCGTCAATGCGGCTTCGCCGAGCATATCGTAGGAATGGCGCCAGGCGATGCCGTTCGAAGGGCGGCTCTTCGCGAGCGCTTCGCCGATCGTGCGCCCCAGCACGAACTGCTCGGCCATCACCTTCATCGCCTGGCGCAGTGCGAGGCGGACCACGGGCTCGCCCGCGCGCGCGGCGAAGCGCGCATACCACGAGCGCGGATCCCGGGCGTCGTGGAGGTCGATCCGGGTCAGCCTGCCCGTCAGCATCAGGCCCCAGGTCGACGCGTTGACCAGCAGCGAGCCCGATTCACCGAGATGGCGGTCCCAGTCCCCGCGGCCGAGCTTGTCGCGGATCAGTGCATCGGCGGTCGCAGCGTCGGGTATGCGCAGCAATGCCTCGGCGACGCACATCAGCAGCACCCCTTCCGGCGTCGAGAGGTCGTACTCCTTGAGGAATGACTCGATGCCCGCGTTCGCCTGCCGTTCCGCACGCAGCGCCTCGACCCATCGGCGCGCCTGCTCGCCCACTGCCCGTGTCTGTCCGTCGTCCTGCGCGACCTGTGCTGCAAGCGCGACCAGCGTGGTGCGCTCGTCGGCCAGGAACGCGTCACGCACCGTCGCACCCTCGAACCCCGATGGGATCAGCGTGCGCTGCGGCGCGAGCGGTTCCATCGCCTAGCCCCGCGGATGGTGCTGCGCGTGCAGCTGCTTCAGCCGCTCGCGCGCGACGTGGGTGTAGATCGTCGTCGTCGTGATGTCGGCGTGGCCGAGCAGCAGCTGCACGACGCGCAGGTCGGCACCGTGGTTGAGCAGGTGGGTGGCGAACGCATGCCGCAGCACGTGCGGCGACAGCGCCGAGCCCGCGATCCCGGCCCGCACCGCGTAGCGCTTCACCAGCATCCAGAACGCCTGGCGGGTGAGGGGACCATGGCGCTGGGTCAGGAAGACCTCGTCGCGGGTGGCACCTGCCGCCAGCCCCGGCCGGACTTCGCGCAGGTAGCGCGTGATCCAGGAGACCGCCTCGTCGCCGATCGGCACCAGGCGCTCCTTGCTGCCCTTGCCGACGACGCGAAGGACGCCGGCGTCGAGTCCGACCTGCGACAGTCGGAGACCCGTCAGCTCGGAGACCCGGAGGCCGGTCGCGTAGAGCGTTTCCAGCATCGCGCGGTCGCGCAGCCCGAGCGCCGTTGTCGTGTCGGGCGCGGCAAGCAGCGCCTCGACCTGGGCCTCGGTCAGGTTCTTCGGCAGCCGGCGCGGTTTCTTCGGTGGGCGCACGCGCACCGTCGGATCATCGGCGATCGTGCCGCGATCGAGCTGGAGGCGATAGAAGCGCCGCAGCGACGAGATGCGTCGTGCCACCGAAGTGGCCTTGGCCTTGGCGCGGAACTGGTCGGCGAGCCACTGCTCGACGTGCAGGCGTTTCGCGTCGAGGATGGGTATCGCGTGCTGCGCGAGCCATGCGCTCCATCCGCGCAGGTCGCGCCGGTAGCTCGCGAGCGACGCCTGCGCCAGGCCATCCTGCAGCCAGACCTGGTCGCAGAAGGCGTCGATCAACGCGTCGGCATCCGGGATCGAGCTCACATCTTCATGTGCTGCGGCAGAAGGGTCACGAGCCCGGGCACGAACCAGATCGCGAGCACGGCGACGCACATCAGCACGAACATCGGCAGCGCCTGCCTCGCGATCCACGTGATCTGGCGCCGGGTCATCCCCTGCAGGACGAAGAGGTTGAAGCCGACCGGGGGCGTGATCTGCGCCATCTCGACGACCAGCACGATGAAGATGCCGAACCACAGCAGGTCGATGCCGGCCTTCTGCACGGTGGGGAGGATGACGCCCATCGTCAGCACCACCATCGAGATGCCGTCGAGGAAGCAGCCGAGCACGATGTAGAACAGCGCCAGCGTGACGATCAGCGCGAAAGGCGACAGCTTGAGCGTCGCGATCCATTCGGCGAGGTCGCGCGGCAGTCCGATGTAACCCATCGCGAGCGTCAGGAACGCGGCACCGGCGAGGATCAGCGCGATCATGCAGTACAGCCGCGTCGCGCCCAGCAGGCTGTCTCGGAACGTGCGCCGATCCAGGGAACCCTGGGCCGCGGACAGGATCAGCGACCCGACGACGCCGAACGCCGCCGCCTCGGTGGCCGTCGCGAGGCCGACGTAGATCGAGCCCAGGACCGCGGCGATCAGCAGCACGATGGGGATCAGGTGCCGCGACGCGTGCAGCTTCTGCGCCAGCGTGGTCTTCCCGGATGCGGCGGGGATCCTGTCCGGATTGAGCAACGCCCAGACCACGATGTAGCCCGAGAACAGGGCGGCGAGCAGGATGCCGGGAATCACGCCGGCGATGAACAGCTTGGCGATCGACACGTTCGCGGTGACGCCGTAGACGATCATGATGATCGACGGCGGAATCAGCAGGCCGAGCGTGCCGGCCCCCGCCAGCGTGCCGATCGTGATGTCCTCGGGGTATCCGCGCCGGGTGAGTTCGGGCAGCGTCATCTTGCCGATCGTCGCGCAGGTGGCGGCCGACGAACCGGAGACTGCCGCGAAGATCGTGCAGCCGATGATGTTGGTGTGCAGCAGCCGGCCCGGGATGCGCTCCAGCCACGGTGCCAGCCCCTTGAACATGTCCTCGGACAGCCGGGTGCGGAACAGGATCTCGCCCATCCACACGAACAGCGGCAGGGCGGTGAGCGTCCACGAGGATGCGCTGCCCCATACGGTGACCGCCATCGCGTCGCCGGCGGGGCGGCTCGAGAAAAGCTCCATCCCGAACCACGCGACACCGGTCAGGGCGAGCCCGATCCAGACACCGCTGCCCAGGAGGACGAACAGCGCGACGATCAGCAGCGTCGTGATCAGCGCGTCGATGCGAACCTCCCGGGTTCGATCGCGTCACTCATTGTGCAGCGCCTCTTCCGACGCTGCACGACCGCGCAGGCCGCGCCACTCGAGGACCAGTTCGTCGACGAAGGCGATGGCCAGCACCAGTGTGCCCGCTGCCATCGTGAGCTGGGGGATCCACAGCGGCGACGCATCGGTCCCGGTCGAGATGTCGTTGAACTGCCACGACTGCAGCGCGAGCCTTGCGCTGTACCACGCGAAAGCCGCGGCCAGCAGCGTTGCCACGGCGAGCGACCACAACTCGAGCCCGTGGCGGACCGACCCCGACGTGTGCTCGAGGATCAGCGACACGCGGATGTGCTCGCCGCGCTTCAGTGTGTGAGCGAGCGCCAGGAAGCCGCTCCCCGCCATGCAGTAGCCGGCATAGGCGTCGGTGCCGGGGATGTACTGGCCGAGCACGCGCCCGGCGATGCCCAGCAGCACCATCGCCAGCGTACCGACCAGGAACAACGCCGCCAGCCACGCGGCCGCGTCGTAGAGCCGGTCGAGGAAAGCGCGCACCTGGATCCTCGCCGACGTGCCTGCTTCCTGGAGCGTGAGGTTACTGGAGGCCGCGGTACTGTTCGATGATGTGCTTGCCCTCCTGGCCCGATTTCTTGAGCCACTCGGCGAGCATGACGTTCCCGACACGGCGAAGGTCCGCGGTCAGCTGCGCGGAAGGCTTGATGATTTCCATGCCTTTCTGCTTCAGCTGGTCGTAATACCAGTTGGTCTTGTCCTCGGACAACTTCCAGCCGCGCGTTTCCGCAGCGGCGGCGGCCTTCAGCACCGCGGTCTGCTCGGGCTTGGGAAGCGCATTGAACGCCTGGCGATTGACGATCACCGCATTCTTCGGCAGCCACGCCTGCGTGTCGTAGAACTTCTTGATCTGCTCGTAGGTCTTGGAGTCGTAGCCGGTGGCGCCCGACGACATGTACGAGTCGATGACGCCGGTGGCGAGCGCCTGCGACACTTCGGCGGCCTGCACGGTGACCGGCTGCGCGCCGACGAGTTCGGCGATCTTCGCCGTCGCCGGGCTGTACGCGCGCCACTTGAGACCCTTCATGTCCGCAGCGCTGTTGAGCGTGCGGTTGGTGAAGATGCCCTGCGGCGGCCATGGCACCGTGTAGAGCAGCATCATGCCCTGTTTCGCGAGTTTCTCCTCGAGGGGGCGGCGCGACGCCTTGTAGAGCTTGAATGCCTCGGCGTACGACGTCGCCAGGAACGGCACGCCGTCGAGCCCGTAGAGGGGGTCCTCGTTCTCGTAGTTGACGAGCAGGATCTCGCCGATCTGCGCCTGCCCGCCCTGGACTGCACGCTTGATCTCGGGCGCCTTGAACAGCGATGCGTTCGGGTGCAGCTGGATCTTGAGCTTGCCGCCCGTCGCCTTGTCGACGTCGTCGGCGAACTGCTGCAGGTTTTCCGTGTGGAAATTGTTCGCCGGGTACGCGCTCGGCAGGTCCCACTTGGTTTGCGCGGCAGCCGGAAGCGCGAGGGCGAACGTGACGGCGGCGAGCGCAAGGGTCAGGCCACGGGTCAGGCGTCTCATTGCGGATCTCCTGTCGGTGACGGGCAGCGCCGGCGGCGAACGGGACGCGCGACGCCGGCGGACTCGCGGATGGTAGCAGGTTGCCGGGAGCCGCGGCGCGCATGCGCCGGGGCGAGCGCCTTCTATAATGGACGCGAATCCGGTCGCGAACGGATGCCTGCGTGGCGTTCACCTGGATGCGTGATCAGGTTCGCCGGCCACCGGCGCCCCTCTACCTGCGGATCCCTGATTCCTGATACCCGAATGTGGCAATTCTGGATCGATCGCGGCGGCACCTTCACCGACATCGTCGCGCGCAGGCCCGACGGCGCGCTCGTCACGCACAAGCTGCTGTCCGACAATCCCGAGCGTTACCGCGATGCCGCCGTCCATGGCATGCGCGAGCTGCTCGGGCTTCCTGCCGGAGCGCCCATGCCGGTGGAGAAGATCGCCGCGATCAAGATGGGGACGACGGTGGCGACCAACGCGCTGCTCGAGAGGGCGGGTGAGCGCACCGCGCTGGTGATCACCCGCGGGTTCGCCGACGCGTTGCGCATCGGCTACCAGAACCGGCCGAAGCTCTTCGTGCGGCGCATCGAGCTGCCCACAATGCTCTACGAACGCGTGATCGAGGCCGACGAGCGCATCGGTGCACACGGCGATGTCGTGCGACCGCTCGACGAAGCGGCGATCGATCGCGCGCTGCGGGCCGCGTTCGCAGACGGCGTGAAGGCCGTTGCGATCGTGCTGATGCACGGCTATCGCTACCCGCAGCACGAGCAGGCGATTGCTGGCATCGCCCGGGCGATCGGGTTTTCCCAGGTCTCGGTATCGAGCGAAGCCAGTCCGCTGATGAAACTCGTATCGCGGGGCGACACGACGGTCGTCGACGCCTACCTCTCGCCGATCCTGCGCCGCTACGTCGACGAGGTCGAACGCGACCTCGGCGCAGGCCATCCCGGCACGACGCCCCCGGCCGCGGGCGAGGGCATGCCCGAGGTGAAGCGCGCCGCCCCGCGTCTGCAGTTCATGCAGTCGTCGGGGGGTCTCACCGACGCCCATCGTTTCCAGGGCAAGGACGCGATCCTGTCGGGCCCGGCCGGGGGCATCGTCGGCGCCGTCGAGGTCTCGCGCCTCGCGGGCTTCGATCGGGTCATCGGCTTCGACATGGGCGGCACGTCGACCGACGTCACCCACTGGGCCGGCGAATACGAGCGTGCGTTCGTGACCGAGGTTGCGGGTGTCCGCCTGCGCGCGCCGATGATGAGCATCCACACCGTGGCGGCCGGCGGCGGTTCGATCTGCACGTTCGACGGTTCCAGGCTGCGCGTGGGGCCGCAATCGGCCGGCGCGAACCCGGGGCCCGCGTGCTATCGCCGCGGCGGTCCGCTGACGGTGACCGACTGCAACGTGATGGTCGGCAAGCTCGATCCCGAGCTCTTTCCGCGCGTCTTCGGTCCCGGCGGCGACGAGCCGCTCGACGCCGAGGTCGTCCGTGCGAAGTTCGCCGCGCTCGCGCAGGACGTCCACGCCGCGACCGGTCATCTGCGCACGCCCGAGCAGATCGCCGACGGGTTCCTCGACATCGCGGTCGAGAACATGGCGAACGCGATCAAGCACATCTCGGTGCAGCGCGGATACGACGTCACCGAGTACGTGCTGTGCTGCTTCGGCGGGGCGGGGGGGCAGCACGCCTGCCGGGTCGCCGATGCGCTCGGCATGTCGCGGGTCTTCATCCATCCGCTCGCCGGTGTCCTGTCCGCCTACGGGATGGGGCTGGCCGACGTGCGGGCGCTGCGGCAGCAGGCGGTCGAAGCCCGACTCTCCGACGCGGCCCTCGAGGCCTGCGCGCCGGCGTTCGCCGCCCTCGAGTCGGCCGGCCGCGGCGAGGTCGAGGCGCAGGGCGTGGCGGCGGAACGCGTGCGCTGCGAGCGCACGCTGCAGCTCAAGTACGAAGGCACCGACACGACGATCGCGGTGGCCGCCGGCCGTGACGGCGGCGCCATCGTCGGTGACTTCGAGCGGCGTTACCGCCAGCACTACGGTTTCCTGATGCCGGGCAAGCCCCTGGTGATCGAGGCCATCGCCATCGAGGCGATCGGCAGGACCCATGAGGCTCTGGAAGAGCAGCCCGGTTTCGCGGCGCGCAGCGGAGCCCTGGTGCCGATCCGGACCAGCCGCATCTACAGCGGCGGTGCCATGCGCGATGCGCGCGTGTATGCACGCGAGGACCTGCGGCCCGGCGACCTCGTCGCCGGGCCGGCAGTGATCCGCGAAGCCAACTCGACGACGGTGATCGAGCCGGGATGGCGCGCGAGCCTGACGTCGCGCGACCACGTCATCCTCGAGCGCGTCGAACGGATCGAACGGGCGCACGCGATCGGCACCAGCGCGGACCCGGTCCTGCTCGAGGTGTTCAACAACCTGTTCATGGCGATCGCCGAGCAGATGGGCGTGACGCTGGCCAACACCGCGTACTCGGTCAACATCAAGGAGCGCCTCGATTTCTCCTGCGCGCTGTTCGACGCCGCCGGCAACCTGATCGCCAATGCGCCGCACATGCCCGTGCACCTGGGGTCGATGGGCGAGAGCGTGAAGACGATCATCGGGCGGCGCAGCGGCACGATGAGGCCCGGCGACGTATTCGTGCTCAATGCGCCGTACAACGGAGGCACGCACCTGCCCGACGTGACGGTGATCGCCCCGGTGTTCCTCACGTCGGGTGAGGGGGGTCATCCGGAGTTCTACGTCGCTTCGCGCGGCCACCACGCCGACATCGGCGGCATCACGCCGGGCTCGATGCCGCCCGCATCGACGCACGTCGACGAGGAAGGCGTGCTGCTCGACAACGTGCAGCTGGTTGCGCAGGGGCGATTCCTCGAGGACGAGATGCGAGCGATCCTGACGGGCGGCCGCTATCCCGTGCGCAACGTCGAGCAGAACCTCGCTGATTTGCGCGCGCAGGTCGCGGCCTGCGCGAAAGGCGCCGACGAGCTCGCGAAGATGGTCGGGCATTTCGGTCTCCCCGTCGTGCGCGCCTACATGAAGCACGTCCAGGACAATGCCGAGGAGGCGGTGCGCAGGGTCGTCGGCGCGCTGCGCGACGGCGAGTTCGCGTACGAGATGGACAGCGGCGCAGTGATCCGTGTCGCGATCAGGGTCGACCGCGCCGCGCGTTCGGCGACGATCGACTTCACCGGCACGAGCCCGCAACAGGCCACCAACTTCAATGCGCCGTCGGCGGTGTGCAAGGCGGCCGTGCTCTACGTCTTCCGCACGCTGGTCGACGACGAGATCCCGATGAACGCCGGCTGCATGAAGCCGCTGTCGATCGTCATTCCCGAAGGGTCGATGCTCAACCCGCGCTATCCCGCTGCGGTCGTCGCCGGAAACGTCGAGACCTCGCAGACGGTGACCGACGCCCTGTACGGTGCGCTGGGTGTGCTGGCGGCGTCGCAGGGGACGATGAACAACTTCACGTTCGGCAACGCGCGCTACCAGTATTACGAGACGATCGCGGGCGGCGCGGGCGCCGGTCCCGGATTCGACGGCGCAAGCGCGGTGCAGACACACATGACCAATTCGCGCCTCACCGATCCCGAGGTGCTCGAGTGGCGCTTCCCCGTCCGGCTCGAGGAGTTCGCGATCCGCCGTGGCAGTGGCGGAGTGGGGCGCCATCGCGGGGGCGACGGCACGCTGCGGCGGCTGCGCTTCCTCGAGCCGATGACGGCCGTGATGCTCGCCAACCACCGGCGAGTCGCGCCGTTCGGCGCCGCCGGGGGGCATCCTGGAGCCCTCGGGGCCAACTGGGTCGAGCGTGCCGACGGCACGCGCGAGGATTACGGGGCAACGTGCCAGGTCGAGATGCGCGCAGGCGACCTGTTCGCGGTCGAGACGCCGGGCGGCGGGGGGTATGGAGCGCCATGACGACAGAGCTGCTATTCCGGGACGACGCCTACCTGAAGACCGCGACGGCACGCGTGGTCGCGGTCGACGAGCGCGGCATCGAACTCGACCGGACGGTGTTCTACCCGCAGGGTGGGGGCCAGGTGGGCGACACGGGCGTACTGATCCGCCCGAACGGGGAGCGGATCGCGATCGCCAATACGCGCAAGGGCGATGCGTTCGACAGCGTGCTGCACGTGCCCGAGCCGGGCGCTGCGCTGCCTGACGTGGGCGAGACGCTCACCCTCGAAATCGACTGGACGCGACGCTACGCGCTGATGCGCCTGCACACGGCGCTGCACGTGCTGTCCTGCGTCGTCGTGGCGCCGGTGACCGGCGGGAACATCGCGCCGGACAAGGCGCGGCTCGATTTCGACATCGACATGAGCCTGCTCGATGCGGCGAAGATCGAGCGGGAGACCAACGCGCTGATCGCACGTGCCATCGACACCGAGACGGTGTGGATCACCGACGAGGAGCTCGACGCGCGACCCGAGCTCGTCAAGACGATGAGCGTTGCGCCACCGCGCGGTGCGGGGCGCGTGCGGCTGTTGCGGATCCCGGGCATCGACCTGCAGCCTTGCGGCGGAACGCACGTCAAGAACATCGGCGAGATCGGCGCGATCCGGGTCCTCAGGATACGCAGCGAGGGCAAGCGCAACCGGCGCGTGGAGATCGCGCTCGCCTAGCGTTCCGGCAGCGGAATGAATTCGGTCTCGCCCGCAACGGGTGCGTGACGTTGCTCGCGCCAGTCGGATTTGGCCTGCTCGATCGCCTCGCGTGAGCTGGCGACGAAGTTCCACCAGATGAACCGGTCGCCGTCGAGCTTCGCTCCGCCGACCAGCATGACGCGAGCGGGGCCGCGCGACTGCACCAGCGCTTCGTCGCCCTCGGGCAGCAGCGCCATGTGTGCCTCGGGTACCGCGTGGCCGTCGACCGTCACCTCGCCCGAAACCACGTAGACGGCACGCTCCTCGTGCTCGGTGGCGACGATGAACGTCGCCCCGGCTTCGAGGTCGGCGGCGACGTAGAGCGTGTCGCTGAAGGTCGGCGTGGGTGCGGCGAGTCCGAACGCGTGTCCCGCCACGACTGTCAATCGCGCGCCGTCCTGCTCCAGACAGGGCAGCCGGTCGCGGCCGACATGGGTGAAGGAGGGCTCGGTCGCTTCGTGCGCGCGGGGAAGCGCGACCCAGGTCTGCAGGCCGTGCATGCGGATGCCGCGCGCACGATCGTCCGGAGCCGTGCGTTCCGAATGCACGATGCCCCGTCCCGCGGTCATCCAGTTGACGTCGCCCGCCTCGATGCGCTGCACGTTGCCCAGATTGTCGCGATGGAGAATCGCGCCTTCGAACAGGTAGGTGACGGTCGCCAGCCCGATGTGCGGGTGGGGCCGCACGTCGATGCCCTCGCCGGGCGCGAAGGCGACCGGACCCATGTGATCGAAGAAGACGAAAGGCCCGACCATCTTGCGCTCGAATGCAGGCAGTACGCGCCTGACCGTGAAGCCCCCGAGGTCGCGGACGTGCGGGGCGAGAATCTGCGGTGGTGTCGGCATGGTTCTCCCGGGAACGGCCGTGCAGACCGCTCGCGCTGTCGATTGAGAGGACGACAGCATACGCCGGTGTGGGGCCCACGCAGGTCCCTCACCCGCCTCGCTCTCGCTCGGCTCCCTCTCCCACGAAGTGGGAGAGGGTTGGGGTGAGGGCATCGCGCCGGCGACTGCGCGCTGCGCTGGCCCCGCCGAAAGGCGCGAGGGATAATGCCCCGGTCTTCCGCTGTCCAAGGAGCCACCGTGGCCAGTCTCTACGATTTCACCGTCGACGATATCACCGGTCATCCCGTCAAGCTCGACAAGTACAAGGAGAAAGTCGTCCTGGTCGTGAACACGGCGAGCAAATGCGGCTTCACGCCCCAGTACAAGGGCCTCGAGGCCCTCCATCGCAAGTATCGCGACAAGGGATTCGCGGTGCTGGGCTTTCCGTGCAACCAGTTCGGCGGCCAGGAACCGGGCAACGAGCAGGAGATCGCGACGTTCTGCGAAACGAATTACGGCGTCACGTTCCCGATGTTCGCGAAGGTCGACGTCAATGGCGACAAGGCCGCGCCGCTGTACCGCTACCTCAAGAGCGCGAAGCCGGGACTGCTCGGCACCGAGGCGATCAAGTGGAACTTCACCAAGTTCCTGGTCGATCGCAGCGGCCACGCCATTGCGCGGTATGCACCCAACGACACGCCGGAGTCGCTCGAGGCGGACATCGTCAAGGCACTCTGATGCGTGCCATTCTCGCCCTCGCCCTGGGCACCATCGTCGCATTGGCGTCGGTACAGGCGGCGGCGCAGCCGGGGCATCCAGGGGAGCTCCACGTCGCGTTCCCGATCGCCGAGACCGGTTTCGACCCACAGGCCGCCGGCGACATCTACTCGAACTACGTGAATCGTGCGATCTTCGATCCGCTCTATCGCTACGAGTACCTCGCGCGGCCGTTTCGCATCGTCCCGAACACCGCCACCGCGATGCCGGAGATCTCGGCCGACGGCAAGACGTGGACCATCCACATCAAGCCCGGCATCTATTTCGCCGACGACCCGGTCTTCAAGGGCAAGCGGCGCGAGCTGACCGCCGCCGATTACGTGTATGCGATCAAGCGCATCCTCGATCCGCAGATGCGCTCCAACTCCCTGCAGATGGTCGACGGCCGCTTTGTCGGCGCCGACGCGGCCGTCGCCAAGGCGCGCGCGACCGGTCATTTCGACTACGACGCGCCGATCGAGGGCCTGCAGGCGATCGATCGCTACACGCTGCAGTTCAAGCTCGTGTTCCCCGACTACGAACTGCTGTCGAACCTGACGACGACCGCGACGTCTGCGGTCGCGCGCGAGGTGATCGACGCCTACAAGGACGGCAGCGGCTGGGCGATGTCGCATCCGGTCGGCACCGGGCCCTACAAGCTTGGCGAGTGGCGCCGGGGCCAGCGCATCGTGCTGGAGGCGAACCCGGAATTCCGCGACGAGCGCTATCCGCAGGCGACCGACCCGTCCGACGGTGCGCTGGCCGCGGGGCTCAGCGGTCGCAGGCTGCCGCTGGTGAAGCGGGTCGTGATCAGCATCATCGAGGAAGCCCAGCCGCGGCTGCTCGCATTCCGACAGGGCGACCTCGATTACGTCTCGGTGCCCAACGAGCTGGTCACCAAGGTGCTCGACGCCCACGACGCGCTCCAGCCCGACTTCGCGAAGGCGGGCGTGCGGCTCGCGCGAGGCGTGATGGCCGCGGTCTCCTACGTCTATTTCAACATGGACGATCCCGTCGTCGGCGGCTACAAGCCGGCGCAGATCGCGCTGCGACGCGCCATCGCGATGGGCTACAACGTGAACGAGGAGATCCGCGTGCTGCGCCAGGGCCAGGGCATGCCCGCGACCCAGCTCGTGCCGCCGAACATGACCGGGCACGATTCCTCGTACGACGGCCGGATTCCCTTCGACGTCGCGGCCGCGAAGCTGCTGCTCGACAGGTTCGGCTATGTCGACCGCAACCACGATGGCTTCCGCGACCTGCCGGATGGCAAGCCGCTGGTCCTGAAGATGGCGTCGGCGACCGGGTCGGAAGAACGCGAGTACGACGAGCTGTGGAAGAGGAACCTCAATGCGCTCGGACTGCGCGTCGAATTCGTCAAGCAGAAATGGCCCGACCTGCTGAAAGCCGCCCGCCTGGGTCAGCTGCAGATGTGGTACCTCGGGAACATCAACACCACCCCCGACGGCTTCGGCTTCTACGGCCTGCTCTACGGCAAGTACGCCGGTTTCTCCAACCTCTCTCGATTCCATCTGGCCGAATACGACCGGCTCTACGAGCAGGGGCGCGCGATGCCCGACGGTCCCGATCGCCTGAAGGTCGAACGCAGGATGTCGGAGATCGTGCAGGCCTACGCCCCCTGGATACTGACCGCGTACCGCTACGAGAACGTGCTGATCCAGCCCTGGCTGCGCGGTTACAAGTACAACCCGACCAACCAGATGCCGTTCCCGTACCTCGACATTGCCGCTTCGCCCTGAGGCGGCAGCCACGCCTCGCGATGAGGCTTCCATCCCCCGATTCCATGGTCTCCTTCCCGAGAAATTTCCTGAAATTCCGTTCCGCACTGCTCCTTGCCGCGACGCTGGTCGCCGTCGCACCCCTTCCGTCGCTGGCGCAGGCGCCGGCGCACGCCGCGGCGCCCAGGGTGCTGCACGTCGCCTTCCCGATCGCCGAGACCGGCTTCGACCCGCAGGCGACGAGTGACCTCTATTCCGATCACGTGCAGCGCGCGATATTCGAGCCGCTGTACGGATTCGACTACCTGGCCCGGCCGTACAAGCGCGTTCCGAAGATCGCGACCGCATTGCCGACGATCACCGACGGCGGCCGCGTGTGGACGATGCACGTGCGCCCCGGCATCTACTTTGCCGCCGATCCCGTGTTCAAGGGCAAGCGGCGCGAGCTGACCGCAGCCGACTATGTCTATTCGTGGAAGCGCCTGCTCGACCCGCGCATGCGCTCGCCGTTCGCCTGGTACCTGCAGGGCAAGATCGTCGGCGCCGACGCGGTCATCGCCGCCGCCAACCGCAGCGGCAAGTTCGACTACGACGCCCCGATCGAGGGGCTGCGGGCGATCGACCGCTACACGATCCGAATCGAGCTGAAGGAGCCCGATTACATCCTGTTCGGCTACCTGTGCTCGAGCCCGATGGCCGCGGTGGCGCGCGAGGTGATCGAGCACTACGGCGACAGCAACGGATGGGCGATGGACCATCCGGTAGGAACGGGCCCGTTCATGCTGAAGTCGTGGCGGCGCGGGCAGCAGATCGTGCTCGTCCGGAATCCGGGTTATCACGACGAGCGCTTCCCGGAAGCGACCGACCCTGCAGATCGCGAGCTCTTCGGAAATCTGCGGGGACGCAAGCTGCCGATGCTCGACGAGGTCGAGATCACCATCATGGAGGAGTCGAATCCGCGGATGCTGGCCTTCGACGGCGGCGCGCTCGACTACGTGAACCTGCCGTCCGAGCTGTCCGACCGGGCGCTCGACGCCTCGGGCCAGCTGAAGGCTTCCTACGCCGCGCGCGGGGTGACGCTGTCGCGGCTGGTCCAGCCCTCGCTCGCGTACACGTACTTCAACATGCAGGATCCGGTCGTCGGCGGATACACGCGTGACAAGGTGGCGCTGCGCCGCGCGCTGGCGATGGCTTTCGACACGCCGGAGCTGATCCGCGTCGTCTACCAGGGCCAGGCGCTGCCGGCGACCCAGCCGGTGCCGCCGAACGTTCCAGGTCACGACGACACGCTGAATGTCGCCACGCCCTACGACCCCGCGGCGGCGCGGGCGCTGCTCGACCGCTTCGGTTACGTCGACAAGGATGGCGACGGCTGGCGCGACCTTCCCGACGGCAAGCCCCTGGTGCTCTCGATGGCCTCGACGCCGTCGACCCGCGATCGCGAGATCGACGAGGTGTGGCTGCGCAGCCTCAAGGCCATCGGCGTGCACATGGATTTCGTCAAGCAGAAGTGGCCGGACCTGCTCAAGATGGGCAAGGCGGGGCAGTTGCAGATGTGGCGCATCGGCTGGATCAACGCGTATGCGGAAGGCGACGCGTTCTTCCAGCTGCTCTATGGGGGGAACATCGGGCAGACCAACTACGCCCGTTTCGATCTGCCGCAGTACAACGAGCTGTACCGGCAGTCGCGGATGCTTCCCGACGGACCCGAGCGCAACCGGATCTACCGGAAGATGTCCGAGCTCGTCGCAGCGTACAACCCGTGGGACCTCAACGTGTACACGATCGAGAACACGCTGGTGCAGCCGTGGGTGCGTGGCTACAAGAAGAACGCGTACTGGGAGAATCCCTGGATGTACCTCGACGTCGACCGGACGAGCGTCGCGGCGCGGTGAAGCGCCGCGGTTGTCGCCTTCGCACCGCTCGCCTGCGATGCGACGGTGCGGATCGCGCGGGGTCCCCGTTCTCCCCTGGACCTGCGCGCGTCTTTCCGATGCGCGCGGCGATGGCCCTTGGCCCGAGGCTTCGGCAGCGCACCCGCGTCGTCGCGCGGGTCCCGGTGCGACTTCGGTCGCCAACCCACGGCTCCCTCGTCGCACCACCCGCTTTGCGACGACTGCGCCGCAGGCGCCTCGGGCCAAGGGCCATCGCCGCGCGCCTGCAGCGCTGCGGCGCGGATCGTGTAGCGGAGTCACACGGTTCGAATCGGCAGGGCTCGAGTCGGCACGGACCTGTGCGGGTCAGCGAGCGGGGCATGGCGAGCGCGAGCGTGCGCGACGGCCGTCGCGGGTGGTGCGGCGAGCGAGCCCGATCGGAACATTCCAGGCAGGATGTCCTCGAGCGATGCCGCACCGGGACCCGGAGGCCGGCGATTGCGCACTCCGAGCGTGCAGCCATGCCCCGCTCGCTGGCCGTCGCACCGGTGGCCGACCTCGCTGGCCGACGCACCGGCGGCCAACCTCGCCGACCGACGCACCGGTGGCCAACCTCGCTGACCGGCGCAGCGTCGCGCCGGCGCCACAGTCGGCGCGATCGAGGGGCTCGCGCGGATTATTCGCATTGCCGCGCCGCAGTCCGTTGCGTAACATTGGAAGAGGTTCGCACATCCATCACGATGACACTGCCATGAACGCCCTTCCCATGCCCCTCGCCAGCGCGATCCGCTTCGCGCGAGCCCTGCGCGCGTGGTCGGGATGGGCCGTCGACGGCGGGCCGGTCGCTCAATCGCTGCGCGCAGGCATCGGCGGCGTGCGCCCGCTCCAGCACCACCTGCAACACTAGCCCCGGCACGGACGTCCGCCGGGAACGGCGGAATCCGAAGATCCAGGGCAGCCATCCCTCCCGAAGCTTCCGCCGATTGCATCGATCGGAGGCTCGCGCGCATCTGCGCGACCGGGAAGAAGAACATGAACTCGTTCGAACGAATCGCACGACTTGTCCGCAGGCGCTTTCGCGGCCTTTGGCGCTCGCCCGATTTCCGAAGGCTCTGGCTGTCGCTGACGATGACGTCGTTCGGCGCCCAGATCACCAATCTCGCGTTGCCGCTGACGGCGGCGCTGCTGCTGCGCGCGACGCCGCTGCAGATGGGGGTCCTCGTCGCGCTCGAGACGCTTCCATTCGCGCTGGTGTCGCTGCACGCCGGCGTTCTGCTCGACCGTGTCCGCAAGCTCCCGGTCGTCATCGTTTCCGACCTGTCGCGCGCCATCGCGCTGTCGATGATCCCGCTGTGCGCGTGGCGCGGCGTGCTGTCGATCGACGTCCTCTACGCCGTCGGCTTCTTCTGTGGCGTGCAGAACGTCATCGGCGGCGCCGCCTACCAGGTGCTGATCGCCCAGATGGCGGGCCGCGCGCGGCTGGTGGAGGCCAACGCCAAGATCACGCTCGGCGAGACGTCGTCGGCGCTGGTCGGCCCGGGCATCGCCGGCCTGCTGATCCAGGCGCTGACCGCACCGTTTGCGATCGCGCTGGACGCGCTGGGATTCTTCGCGTCGGCGCTGATGCTGCGTTCGCTGCGGGTACGCAACGACGTTCCCGCGGCCGTCGTGCGGCAGTCGATGGGTGCGGAGATTCGCGAGGGTCTCGCGCTGGTCTGGCACAACCGGACGCTGCGCTCGCTGGCGCTGCTTGCCGCTGCCTGGCAGGTCCTGCATCAGATGCAGATGGCGGTGCTGATCCTGTTCGCCACGCGCGTGCTTGGACTGTCGGCAGGTGCGATCGGGCTCGCCTACATGGCCGGTGGCCTGGGTTGCGTGATCGCGGCGAGCGCCGCCGAGCGCGTTTCGCGGCGTTTCGGCGTGGGCCCGGTGATCGTGCACGGCCTGTTCCTGACCGCGCTGGGCTGGCAGGGGTTCGGGCTGATCGGCGGGTCGCCGGGTGTGGCGACGGTGCTCCTGGGGGCGTGCATGCTGCTGTTCGACTTCGGCGCCGTGATCTATGCGATCAACTACCTGTCGCTGCGGCAGGCGCTGACGCCGAACCATCTGCTGGGACGGATGACGGCGACGATGCGTTTTCTCACCGTGGCCGCGGCGCCGCTCGGGTCGCTGGCGGGCGGTGCACTGGCGACTGCAATCGGGTTGCGGCCGACGCTGTGGGTGATCGGCGGCTGTGGTCTGGTGCTGACGATGGGCGCGATGCGCTGGTCGCCGGTGCGCAGGCACCGCGGCATGCCGGCGGTCGCCGCCGAATGACGCGCGGCGGTCGCGTTCGCTTCAGCCGGATGGGCCGTCGAGCTGGAACGGGTAGATCGACGGCAGTTCCAGAAGTCCGGTGAGTTCGTCCAGTGCGCGGCGCGATTCGTCGAGCAGCGCGGGATCGCGCAGGTCGATGGGCTCGAGGCGGTCGCGGTAGTGCCGCCGGATCCAGGCCTCGAGCTCCGTCGCAAGCTCGTCGTCGAGGACCACCCGCGCTCGGATCGCAGCCCGCTCGGCCAGCGTGAGCGGAACCCGCAGCCGCAGGCAGGCGGGGCCGCCGCCGTTGCGCATGCTCTGGCGCAGGTCGAAGGCCAGCACTTCGGCGACCGGCCCGTCGCTCGCCATCAGCCGGTCGATCACTTCCGACGCCGCGCGATGCGCTCGGCATTCCGCCGACGCGACCAGCAGGAAACGGCCATCGGGCCGCTCGATCAGCTGGCTGTTGAACAGATAAGTGGCGACGGCATCGGCGAGCGGCAGCTCGGCCTCGCGCACGACGATCGGCCGGAAAGCCGGTCCGACGATGCGCGTGAGCGTGCGAAGCAGGGCAGGCTGGTCGACGAATGCACGCTCGTGGCAGAGCAGCAAAGTGCCTTCGCCGACCGCGACGACGTCGTTGTGGAAAACACCCGCGTCGATCGTGTCGGGGCGCTGCTGCGCAAACACGACGCGGCCGGGGTCGAGACCGTGGCGACGTGCGATCGCCTCGCTCGCCTCGCGCGTCTGCCGTGCCGGATAGCGCGCGGGCATCGGCCCCGTGCTGAGGCCGCGCCGCCCGTAGACGAAGAGCTCGACGCCCGGCCCGTCGACGCCCTGTCCGAAGCGGGTATGGTTGGCGGCGCCCTCGTCGCCGAACTGCGGAGCCGCGGGGAGGGGATCGTGGACGGAAAAGTGCGCACTGTCGGCGAAGATCGCCCGCAGCACGCGCGTCGTCGTCGGCGCCTCGAGCGCGCGGTGGAAGTGCGTGACCAGGTTCGCCGGCGTCAAATGCATCCGGCCGTCGGCACAGTCCGCCGACGGGCTCACCGTGGCGGCATTGGCCGTCCACATCGCGGCGGCCGACGAGCATGCCGCCAGCAATTCCGGCGACTGTCGCCCGGCGCGGGCGACGACGTCGGCATCGCGTCCGTGGAAACCCAGCGCCCGCAGTGCGGCGACGTCGGGGCGCTCCTGCGGCGGCAGCACCGCCTGCGGGATGCCGCGCGCCGCCAGTGCGTGCATCTTCTCGAGGCCCTGCAGCGCCGCTTCACGCGGGTTCGAGACCTGCTGCGCATTGCGCTCGGCCGCGAGGTTTCCCTGCGCGAGGCCCGAGTAGTTGTGGGTCGGTCCCGGAATGCCGTCGAAATTCATCGTTCACCCGGGGAAAGGGCGACGACGCGGACGCTGTCCCCTTCTCCCACGCCCAATGCCTCGGCCGCGTAGGGGAGCAGCGGGAAGCGGTCGACGCGCGCCGGGGCCGAGGTGACGAGTGCGCGGAAACCCTCGAACCTGCGGTTGCACACCAGCCACAGGATGTCGTCGGTCAGGCTGTCGGGCACCGGATCCTCCTCGCCCAGCGTGCAGGGCACGGCCGTCGAGCGTCGCACGGCATCGATGTTCTCCGTTGCGCACTCGAGCGTCGGACCCGCGTCGAAGATGTCGACGTAGCCTTCGTACCGGAAGCCTTCCTGCTCGAGCATCGCACGCGCCGGGGCCGTATCGGCGTGGACCATGCCGATGACCTTGCGGGCGGCGGGCGGCAACAGATTCACGTAGACCGGATGCCTGGGCATCAGCTCGGCGATGAAGGACTTCTGCCCGGTCCCGGTCAGGTAGTCCGCACGCTTGTATTCCATCGCGAAGAAGTGGCGCCCCAGCCCCTCCCAGAACGGGCTCGTGCCATCGGGCTCGATGCAACCGCGCAGTTCGGCGATCACCTTGTCCGCGAACATCCGTGCGAACTCGGCGATGAACAGCAGGCGGGACTTGGCGAGCAGCGCTCCGTTCTTGCCGCGGCGGTAGCGCTGGTCGAGGAACAGCGAGCAGAGTTCCGTGTGTCCGGTGTGGTCGTTGGACAGGAACAGCGTCGGCGCAACCGTGTAGACGTCGAGCGCCCGCGACGCATGGACCAGCGTGCCGACGTGGTAGTTGTACCAGGGCTCGTCGAGGCCGACTGCGGCTTCGATCGCGCTGATGCCGACGACGCGCCCGTCGCCACCGGGATCGCCGTCGACCAGCACGAACATGAACGTGGTCGCGGCGGGCTTGGCGTCGCCCGCGAACGAGGCGAGCGACCGATCGATCCGCGCGGCGAGACGGTCGCGGTCGGCGGGCAGCGTCGTGAGTCCGTGACCGGTGCGCTCGGACAGCGCGAGCACGGCGGGAAGGTCATCGCGGGTGATCGGCCGGATGAAGAACACGGATCAGACGCGCGAAAATCCGGGACGCACCACGTTTTTTCTCCCGGGCAGGGGCTTGACGGTTGGTAGTGGAAAAACGTGGTGCGTCCCGGATTTTCGGGTCAGACGAGCACGGTGTTCAGCGCACTCTCGAGGCGCGCGAGTCCTTCGAGAATCTCGTCGAGCGATATGACCAGCGACGGCGCGATGCGCAGCACGTCGGGGCCCGCGACCAGCACCAGGAGCCCGGCCTCGCCCGCTGCGTTCATGACGTCGGGCGCGCGGCCGCGCCACGCCTGTGCCAGCTCGCAGCCCAGCCACACGCCTTCGCCGCGCAGATCGGCGAAGACCGGCCGCCGTGCATTGATCGCCTTCAGGCCTTCCATGAACAGCGCGTGGCGCGCCTTCACGCCATCGAGGACTTCGGTCGTGTTGATGATGTCGAACACCGCACCGGCGACCGCGCAGGCGAGCGGATTGCCGCCGTAGGTCGTGCCGTGGACGCCGACGGAGAACGCCGCGGCGATCTCGGTGGTCGTCAGCATCGCGCCGATCGGGAAGCCGCCGCCCAGCCCCTTGGCGCTGGTCAGGATGTCGGGAACGATCCCTTTCTGCATGTACGAGAACAGCGTTCCCGTGCGCCCCATGCCGCTCTGGATTTCGTCGAGGATCAGCAGTGCACCGTGCTGGCTGCAGAGCCTGCGCGCCGCCTGCAGGTAGGCCGGCGTTCCCGGTGTCATGCCGCCTTCGCCCTGCATCGGCTCGAGGATCACCGCGCAGATCTCGTTGCCGTGGGAGGCGAACTCCGCCTCGAGCGCCGCGACGTCGTTGTAGGGCAGGTGCGTGAAGCCGGTCGGGTTGGGCCCGAAACCGCTCGCGTATTTCGACTGCCCGCCCGCGGTGACCGTGAAAAGCGTGCGGCCGTGGAACGCGTTCACCGTCGACACGATGCGCGAGCGATGCGGACCGAAGCGGTCGTGCGCGTAGCGGCGCGCGAGCTTCAGCGCCGCCTCGTTGGCCTCGGCCCCCGAATTGCAGAAGAACACGCGCTCGGCGAACGTCGAGTCGACGAGTCGCCTGGCGAGCCGCAGCGCGGGTTCGTTGGTGAACCAGTTCGAGACGTGCCACAGCGTCTTCGCCTGCGCCTCGATCGCCCTGACCATCGCCGGATGGCAATGGCCGAGCGCGGTGACGGCGACGCCGCTCGCGAAGTCGATGTACATGCGGCCGGCCTGGTCCCACACGCGCGAGCCTTCGCCGCGCACCGGCACGAACTGCGCGGGCGCGAAGCAGGGGACCATCAGCTGGTCGAACAGCGCGCGGGTCACCGGCATCGTCGCGGCGGCGCTGCCGGAGGAGGTCGGATCGCTGCGCGACGACGCGGCAATCGCGGACTGGGTCGCTGGCGAGATGGACATCGGATCGGGGCGTTTCGCGAATGCCGGTCGAGGCTCGCCGTCAGCCGGCGGCGGCGACCACTTGCATCTCGACCCGGTAGGCGGGGTTCGCGAGCTTGGCCTGCACGGTTGCGCGCGCGGGCGGCTCGCCCGTCGGAACCCACGCGTCCCAGACGGCGTTCATCGCGGCATAGTCGGCCATGTCGGCGAGATAGATCGTCACCGACAGGATCCGCGTCTTGTCGGTGGCGGCCTCGCCAAGCAGGCGGTCGATCTGCCTCAGCACCGATCGCGTCTGCGCGGTGATGTCGGCAGCGGGGTCCTCGGCGACCTGGCCGGCGAGATACACGAGGCGTCCGCCGGGCGGCGGCGCGTAGATGACCAGGTCGGAGAGGCGTTTGCCGACGTTGCGGCGCTCGATCGTCATGGTGCTATCCTGCGGTTCGCTTTTTCGATGCTTGATAGTGTAGTCGAAAATGTCTTCCCGCCTCACCCTGACGACCGGTGCGCTGCTGATGGCGGCTGCAGTGGCGCTGGGTGCGCTCGGTGCTCACGCACTGAAGGCGCGCCTTTCGCCCGACATGCTCGAGTTGTGGCACACCGCGGTGACCTATCACGCGTGGCATGCGCTGGCGCTGGTGGCCGTCGGGACGCTGCAGATGCAGCTGCCGGCGCGCGCGGGGCTCGGGCGGGCGGCGCTGCTCTTTGTTGCGGGCATCGCGCTGTTCTCGGGAAGCCTGTACGCGATGGCGCTGGGCGGTGGGCGAGCCTGGGGCTACGTGACGCCTTTCGGCGGACTCGCGTTCATCGCGGGGTGGCTGGTGCTGGCAATCACGGTTGCGCGGGCCCCGCACCCCGACCCTCACCCCCTCACCGCAACCCTCTCCCGCGGAGCGGGAGAGGGAGACGAGCGAGAGCGAGGCGGGTGAGGGTGCGAATCAGTCGATGTGCGCGCCGCTCGCCTTGACCACTTTCGCCCACTTGGCCGTTTCGCTGGCGATGTAACGGGCGAAGTCCGCAGGCGTCCCGCCGGCGGCGGCCGCGCCCTGGGAGGCGAGCTTCTCCTTCGCCTCGGGCGAGGCCAGCCAGGCGCCGATCGCGGCATTCAGCTTGTCGACGATCGCGGGCGGTGTCTTTGCGGGTGCGAGCACTCCGAACCACGCCGTGGCCTCGTAGGCCGGAAGCCCGGATTCGGCGATCGTCGGAACGTCGGGCAGTGCCGGTGAACGCGCCGCGCTGGTCACGGCGATCGCGCGCAGCTTGCCGCCCTTGATCAGTCCGAGCGACGAGGGCAGGTTGTCGAACATCAGCTGCACCTGCCCGCCGGCCAGGTCGGCCAGCGCCGGCGCGCTGCCCTTGTACGGGACGTGGGTCATCTGCACGCCGGTCATCGACTTGAACAACTCGCCCGACAGGTGGATCGACGTTCCGTTGCCCGAGGATGCGAAGTTGAGCTTGCCCGGATGGGCCTTGGCGTAGGCGATGAGCTCCTGCACCGTATGGACGGGCAGCGACGGATTCACCTCGAGCACGTTGGGAACGGCCGCCACCAGGATGACCGGCGCGAAGTCCTTCTGCGCGTCGTAGGGCATCCTTGCGTAGAGGCTCGGGTTGATCGCCTGCGTTCCGATCGTGCCCATCAGCAGCGTGTAGCCGTCGGGCGCCGATTTCGCGACGAGATCCGCGCCGATGTTGCCGCCGGCGCCGGGCCGGTTGTCGACGATCACCTGCTGGTGCCACTGTTCGGTCAGCTTCTGCGCGACCGCGCGCGCGAGGATGTCGGTCGTGCCTCCCGGCGGAAACGGCACGACGAGGCGGACGGGCTTCGACGGATAGTCCGCCTGCGCGAAGGCAAGCGGTGCGGCGCACAGCGACGCCGCGCAGACGGCGATGATTCCTGCCACGAACCGGATCAGGCGTTGCATGGTTTCCCCCTCATGGTTTGCTCCCTTGGCTCCTGGCATCGGCGAACGTCCGTCAGTCGACGCGGGCGCCGGACGCCTTGACGACGCGTGCGTACTTGGCGATTTCCGTGGCGATGAATTTCGCGAATTCCTCGGGCGTGTCGGGTGAAGCCTCCGCACCCTGGGCGGCGAGGCGCGCGCGCATATCGGGCATCGACAGGATCTCCCTCACCCGCAGGTTCCATTTCTCGATGATGAACGGCGGCGTTCCGGCGGGGGCCAGCAGGCCGAACCAGGTCGAGATGTCGAAGCCCGGCACCCCGGCCTCGGCCATCGTCGGCAGGTCCGGCGCGAAGCTCGACCGCTGTGCCGTGGTCACGGCCAGCGCACGCAGCTTGCCGGCCTTGATCTGCGCCATCGAACTCGCGAGGTTGTCGAACATTAGCTGGGTGTCGCCGGCAAGGAGCGCCTGCATCGCAGGTGCCGCTCCCTTGTACGGGACGTGGACCATGTCGACGCCGGTGTCGACCTTGAACAGTTCGCCCGCGAGGTGCCCGGCACTGCCGATGCTGCCGGAGCCGAAGGACAGCTTGCCCGGATGGGCCTTGGCATAGGCGATCAGTTCCTTGACCGAATGCACGGGCAGCGACGGGTTCACGACCAGCACGTTGGGCGTGATCGCGACCAGGGTGATCGGCGCGAAATCCTTCTGCGCGTCGTAGGGCATCTTCGCGTAGAGGCTCGGGTTGACCGCATGGGTCGACAGCGCGCCCATCACCACCGTGTAGCCGTCGGGTGCCGACTTGGCCACGAAATCGGCGCCGATATTGCCCCCGGCGCCAGGCTTGTTCTCGACGATGACGCTCTGGCCCCAGGCTTCGGTCAGCTTCTGCGCGATCGCCCGCCCGATCGTGTCCAGCGGGCCGCCCGGCGGAAAGGGCACGACCAGCTTGACCGGTTTGATCGGCCAGTTCTGGGCCGCCGCGGGCCCCGCGGCGGCGAGCAGGCAGCAGGCAACACCGGCCATCAGCGCGAGCGCTGCCGCGCGCGTCCTCGAAACGATTGGGTGCATGGTCATTGCGAATCCTCCCATTTTGGACAGCGCGCCAGTTTATCAGCGCGCCAGTCCGGGTTTTGCAATAGAATCGCAACCCTGACGGGGTAGGCTCCCCCGCTGGAAAATCGACAAGGAGGAGAGATGGCTAACCGCATCAGGCGTTTGGTATGCATCGCATCGGCGCTTACGCTGGCCGGCATGGCGACGGCCGCGCAGGCCGTCACCGAGATCCAGTGGTGGCACTCGATGACCGGCGCGCTCGGCGACAAGGTCAACGAGATCGCCAACAAGTTCAATGCATCGCAGTCCGATTACAAGGTCGTGCCGGTCTACAAGGGCCAGTACGACGAGTCGATGACCGCCGCGATTGCCGCCTATCGCGGGGGCAACCCGCCGCAGATCCTGCAGGTCTTCGAAGTGGGCACGGCGACGATGATGGCGGCCAAGGGCGCGATCAAGCCGGTCTACCAGCTGATGGCCGAGCAGCACCAGCCTTTCGATCCCAAGGGATTCCTGGGCGCCGTCTATTCCTACTACTCGGACACGCAGGGCCATCTGCTGTCGATGCCGTTCAACAGCTCGACCCAGGTGCTCTACATCAATGACGACGCGTTCAAGAAAGCCGGGCTCGATCCCGCCAACCCGCCGAAGACCTGGCCCGAACTCGAGAAGGACGCCGAGAAGCTGAAGGCGTCGGGAGCGGCCTGCGCGTTCACGACCGGCTGGCAGTCCTGGGTGCAGCTCGAGAGCTTCAGCGCGTGGCACAACGTTCCGTTCGCGTCGCTGCAGAACGGTTTCGGCGGGCTCGGCACGCGGCTGGAATTCAACGGTCCGGTCCAGGTGCGGCACATCAAGAATCTGGGCGACTGGGCGAAGAAGGGCCTCTTCACCTACAAGGGACGCAAGGACGAGCCGCTCGCCGCCTTCACCAGCGGCGAATGCGCGATGATCACGACGTCGTCGGGCTCGTACGCCAACATCAAGGCCAATGCCAAGTTCGCCTGGCGCGTGGCGACGCTGCCGTACTACCCCGACGTCAAGGGCGCCCCGCAGAACACGATCATCGGCGGCGCGACGCTCTGGGTGATGAACCAGAAGAACCCCGACATGTACAAGGGCATCGCCAAGTTCTTCACGTTCCTCTCCTCGCCGGAGATCCAGGTCGACTGGAGCGAGAGCACCGGCTACGTCCCGATCACGCTGGCCGCCTACGACATGGCCAAGAAGCAGGGCTTCTACGAGAAGAACCCCGGCACCGACATCGCGATCAAGGAACTGACCAACAAGCCGCCGACGGCCAATTCGCGCGGTCTGCGCCTCGGCAACTTCGTGCAGATCCGCAACATCATCGACGAGGAGCTCGAAGCGGTCTGGAGCGGCCAGAAGACCGCGAAGCAGGCGCTCGACTCGGCGGTCAAGCGCGGGAACGAGCAGCTCGAGCGGTTCCAGAAGGCGAACAAGTAACGCCGGTCCCGAAAATCCGGGACGCAGGAAGATCCGGGGCGGCGCAGAAATCCGGGGCATAGAAATCCGGGACGGACCACGTTTTTTCGAGCGCGTGGTGTGTCGCCGGCCGGGACGGATACCGCGAAAACGTGGTCCGTCCCGGATTTCTGAAAACGTCGTCCGTCCCGGATTTTCGTCCTGGGTTTCTGCAAGGGCGTGATCGGTCCCTGATTTCTCTCGGGTGCGTAGGGGAGCATGGAGAAGCGCGTCGTTTTCCGGTCGCGGTGGCTGCCGTACGCGCTCGTCGCTCCGCAGCTTCTGGTCACGCTGGTCTTCTTCTTATGGCCGGCCATTCAGGCGCTGTACCAGTCGCTGCTGATCCAGGACGCGTTTGGCGCCAAGACGCAGTTCGTCTGGTTCGACAACTTCAAGGACCTGTTCTCGGATTCGCATTACCTGGCGTCGTTCCAGGTGACTGCCGTGTTCTCGGTCCTCGTCGCCGGCATCGGGCTCGCGGTCGCACTGATGCTTGCGGTGTTCGCCGACCGCGTGGTCCGCGGCGCGAAGATCTACAAGACGCTGCTGATCCTGCCCTACGCGGTCGCGTCGGCGGTCGCGGCGGTGCTGTGGGTGTTCCTGCTCAATCCGACGCTGGGCATCCTGACGCACATGATGCGGTCGCTGGGCTACGACTGGAACTACCTGCTGAACCCGCGCCAGGCGCTGGCGCTGATCGTCATCGCCGCCGTGTGGAAGCAGATCAGCTACAACTTCCTGTTCTTCCTGGCTGGCCTGCAGTCGATACCGAAATCGCTGATCGAGGCCGCGGCGATCGACGGCGCCGGCCCTGCGCGCCGCTTCTGGACCATCGCCTTTCCGCTGCTCTCGCCGACGACGTTTTTCCTGCTGGTCGTCAACGTCGTCTACGCGTTCTTCGACACCTTCGCGATCGTCGACGCCGCCACCAGCGGCGGGCCGGTGCAGGCGACCTCGATCCTGGTGTTCAAGGTCTACCAGGACGGCGTGCAGGCGCTCGATCTCGGCGGCTCCGCCGCGCAGTCGGTGGTCCTGATGGCGATCGTCATTTCGCTGACGGTGGTCCAGTTCCGCTTCGTCGAGCGCCGGGTCCAGTACTGAGATCATGGTCGAGCGCCGCCCCATCGGAACGCTGATCAGCCACCTGGTGCTGATCGCCGGCGTGGCGATCGTCGCGCTGCCGCTCTACGTGGGTTTCGTCGGTTCGACGCTGTCGTTCGACCAGGTCACGACGGTGCCGATGCAGCTGACGCCGGGCACCCACCTGCTCGAGAATTATGCGGCGGTGCTGACGCACGGAAGCAAGCTGGCTTCGGGAGCGCCGGTCGGAACGATGATGTGGAACAGCCTGGTGATGGCGCTCGCCATCGCGATCGGCAAGATCGTCATCTCGATGCTCTCGGCGTTCGCGATCGTCTATTTCCGGTTCCCGCTGCGCAAGACCGTGTTCTGGATGATCTTCCTCACCCTGATGCTGCCGGTGGAGGTCAGGATCTTTCCGACCTACAAGGTCGTCGCCGAGCTCGGGCTGGTCGACACCTATGCGGGACTCACGCTGCCACTGATCGCATCGGCGACCGCGACCTTCCTGTTCCGCCAGTTCTTCCTGACGATTCCGGAGGAGCTCGCCGAGGCGGCGCGCATCGACGGCGCGGGCCCGATGCGCTTCTTCGTCGACATCCTGCTGCCGCTGTCGCGCACCAGCATGGCCGCGCTGTTCGTCATCATGTTCATCTACGGCTGGAACCAGTACCTGTGGCCGTTGCTGATCACCACGCGCGAGGACATGTACACGGTGGTGATCGGCATCAAGAGGATGGTCGCGGGCGGCGACACGCTGGTGGAATGGCAGCTCGTGCTTGCGACCGCCATGCTCGCCCTTCTTCCCCCCGCGGCCATCATCCTGGTGATGCAGCGGTGGTTCGTCAAGGGACTGGTGGAGACGGAAAAGTAAATGGCCAAAGTTGAATTCCGCCGCGTGACCAAGCGCTACGGCGACACCCAGGTGATCCACGGCGTCGACGTGCAGGTAGCCGATGGCGAGTTCATCGTGATCGTCGGACCGTCGGGATGCGGCAAGTCGACGCTGCTGCGGATGGTGGCCGGACTCGAGGCGATCACGACCGGCGAGATCTCGATCGGCGAGCGTGTCGTCAACGACCTGGAGCCCAAGGACCGCGATATCGCGATGGTGTTCCAGAACTACGCGCTCTACCCCCACATGAGCGTGTTCGACAACATGGCCTACGGCCTCAAGCTGCGCGGGATCGGCAAGGCCGCGATCGAGGAGAAGGTGCAGCGCGCCGCCGGCATCCTCGAGCTCGGCCCCTTGCTGAAGCGCACGCCGCGCCAGCTGTCCGGCGGCCAGCGCCAGCGCGTGGCGATGGGTCGGGCGATCGTCCGCGAGCCTGCCGTGTTCCTGTTCGACGAGCCGCTTTCGAACCTGGATGCCAAGCTGCGCGTGCAGATGCGTTTCGAGATCCAGAAGATGCACCGGCGGCTGGCCACGACCAGCCTCTACGTCACCCACGACCAGGTCGAGGCGATGACGCTCGCCCAGCGGATGATCGTGATGAACGCGGGACGCGCCGAGCAGATCGGCTCGCCGATGGAGGTCTACGAGAACCCGCAGACGATGTTCGTCGCAGGTTTCATCGGGTCGCCGGCGATGAACTTCATGCCGGGCAAGGCGAAAGGCGGCGGGGAGGTCGCGCTGGACCACGGCGGCGTCGCGCGGACGTCGCGCGTCGCGCTCGAGGCGGGACGCGCCGTCAACGTCGGCATCCGTCCCGAGCATTTCGTCCCCTGCAGCGAAGCCGAGGCGGTCGTCAGGGGGCCGGTCGAGCTCGTCGAGCAGCTGGGGGCCGACGCGTTGATCCACATCGCGCACGGGGGCAGCACCGTCATCGCACGCGTCCCGCACGGAACTTCGCCGGAGGCAGGTGCCACGTTCTGCGTGAAGGCCGATCCGGCGCGCGTGTTCGTCTTCGACGCTGCGAGCGGAGCGCGCGTTTCGTGATGCCCAGGGATTGCGCCGAACGGACCATCCCTTGTCGCGACGCGCGGCCGGTGTAACGGAGGGTCATCGATCGTGAACGCATTGCCCGCATGGCCCTACCCGAAGCTGGTCGCGCATCGTGGCGCGGGCAAGCTCGCCCCCGAGAACACGCTCGCGGCGTTTCGCCTCGGGCATGCACATGGCTACCGGATGGCCGAGTTCGACGTGAAGCTGTCCGCGGACGGCGTCACGTTCCTCCTGCACGACAGCACGCTCGATCGCACCACCAGCGGCAAGGGACGCGCCGACGCGCTGACCTGGCACGAGCTGTCGCAGCTCGATGCCGGGAGCTGGCATTCCCCCGCCTACGCGGGCGAGACGCTGCCCACGCTCGCGGCGGTTGCGCGCTGGAGCCGCGCCAACGGCGTCGCCGTCAACATCGAGATCAAGCCGTCCCCGGGCTGCGAGCGGCAAAGCGGGGCCGCGGTGGCGCTCGATGCACAGGCCCTGTGGGCTGGCGCGGACGTCATGCCGCTGCTGTCGTCGTTTTCGGAAATTGCGCTCGACGCCGCCCGCGAGGCGGTCCCCGGACTGCCGCGCGCGCTGCTGGGCGACCAGGTGCCGCCGGACTGGCGCGACCGCGTCGCGCGCCTCGGCTGCATTGCCGTCGACGTGGATCACAAGGTCCTCACCCGGGAGCGCATCGCCGAGTTCCATGCCGCGGGATTGCGCGTCGCAACCTGGACCGTCAACGACCCTGCGCGGGCCGCGCAGCTGCTCGAGTGGGGCGTGGACAGCGTGATCACCGACGCGGTGGACGTGATTCCGCCCGTCTGAGGCCCTCGGGTCCTCACCCGCCTCGCTCGCGCTCGGCGCCCTCTCCCGCACGCGGGAGAGGGTCGGGGTGAGGGTCAGCGCAGGGGTCAGGCGGCTGCCGCCGCGCGCGGCCGCCGGATCTCGTGCTCGTCGATGGGAAGGTTGATCAGTCCCGCGAACACGCCGAGCGCGATCGCCAGGTACCAGACGATATCGTAGCTGCCGGTCGTGTCGTAGAGCACGCCGCCGAGCCAGGCGCCGAGGAAGCTGCCGATTTGGTGGGAGAAGAAGGTGAAGCCCGACAGCATCGCGAGGTAGCGCACGCCGAACACCTGCGCCACGATGCCGTTGGTCGGCGGCACGGTGGACAGCCACAGCAGGCCCAGCGCCGTCGCGAACAGGTACACCGAAACCTCCGACAGCGGCAGGAACACGAACAGGGCGATGACGATCGTCCTGGCGAAATAGATGAACGACAGGATGTGGCGCTTGGGCATCCTCGAGCCGAGCCAGCCTGTCGTGTAGGTTCCGATGATGTTGAACAGACCGATCAGCGCAAGCGCCGTGACTGCGACGCGCGGCGGGAGTCCGTGATCGGCGAGGTACGCCGGCAGATGCACGCCGACGAACACGACCTGGAAGCCGCAGACGAAGAACCCCGCGGTCAGCAACAGGTAGCCGCGGTGACCCAGCGCCTCGCGCATCGCCTCGCCCGCCGATTGCCTTTGCACATGCGGGTGTGCAACCCGCCGCTCGACTACCGCCGCTGCGAGCGGCACCATCGCGAGGCCGACGCAGCCGAGCGCGGTCAGCGCGCCGACCCAGCCCAAGTGCGAGAGCAGCCACTGTGTCAGCGGCAGCATGGCGAACTGCCCGAACGACCCTGCGGCGGCCGATATGCCCAGCACCATGCTGCGCTTCTCGGGCGGGAAGGCACGGCCCAGTACGCCGGCAATGACGCTGAATGTGACGCCCGACATGCCGGTGCCGATCAGCACCCCGGCCGACAACACGAATGCGAACGGCGATGCCGTGTGCGCCATCAGGATCAGGCCCAGCACGTACAGCAGGGCGCCGGCGACGACGACCCGACCCGCGCCATGCTTGTCGGCGAGCATCCCCGCGAACGGCTGCGTCGCACCCCACGCGAGGTTCTGCACGGCGATCGCCAGGGCGAAGGTCTCGCGCGTCCAGTGCAGGTCCGCGGAGATCGGCTGCAGGAACAGGCCGAAGCCGTGGCGGATGCCCAGGCCCAGCGTCAGGATCAGGCTGCCGCAGACCAGCACCACCTGCGGGCTGCGCCAGGAAGGGCTGCGAGTTGCGTTCGTGGTCATCGCCGAGTCCCGGCCTTGCTCCCTCTCCCGCTTGCGGGGGAGGGTCGGGGTGAGGGTGCCGCTGCCGCCGCCGGATGCAGCGATTCGATCTCGCCGAGAACCGCAACCAGCGCCTCGAGCTTCTCCGCCCCCAGGCGATTCGCGACCTTGCGCTGGACGGCAAGCCAGTGGGGTTGCGCGGCCTCGAGTGCGTCGACTCCCGTCGGCGTGATGGCAACCTCGCGCGTGCGTGCGTCGCGGCCGCGCGCGATGTCCACGTAGCCGGCATCGACCAGTGGACCGAGATTGCGCGACAGCGCCGTGCGATCCAGCAGCTGCCGCGCGGCAAGTTCGGAGATTCGAAGCGGGCCACCGCGCGCGAGTGCGCGCAGCAGCGAAAACTGGGTGACGCGCAAGCCCGCCGGCGCCATCGCGTCGTCGTAGAGCTGCGTGAGCGCACGGCTGGCGCGGCGCAGGCGCCCGCAGGTGCAGGGCGCCCTACTTGACTCGACGGGGATCATCGACATTCGGAGGCGCCATCCGTGGAAGGGGAACAATCATCATCAGGCAGGCCCCCATTTGGTTGATACGCGCATATGCACTCAATTGGAAGCATACGCACCCGCACCGGGTTCGGGCAACTACGGCTGCCACTGCCTTGCTTTGACACGTGATGCGTGATGCGATAGCATCTGATGCATGCGCACGACTCTCGACATTGCGGACGACGTTCTCCAGGCAGCGAAGGAACGTGCACGCCGCGAGAAAAGGACTGCCGGCGAGGTGATCTCCGAACTCGCGCGCAGCGCACTGACTCGCCCGCCTGATGGGGGATCGAAGCTCGCACGGTCGAAGTCTGCGTTTCGCCCCTTTCCGCGGCGCGGCGGCGTCGTGACCAACGAGCTCATCGACAAGTTGCGCGAGGAAGACGCCTATTGATGCGAGCGCTGCTCGACGTCAATGTTCTGATCGCGCTGCTCGATTCCGATCATGCGTTGCACGAGCGCGCGGGCGACTGGTTCGCCGCTCACGGCCGCGGCGGATGGGCTTCGTGCCCGATCACCCAGAATGGCTGCATCCGGATCCTGTCGCATCCGGCGTATCCGAACGCGAT
Source organism: uncultured Pseudomonadota bacterium (assembly GCA_963816415.1). GTDB lineage: Bacteria > Pseudomonadota > Gammaproteobacteria > Burkholderiales > Casimicrobiaceae > VBCG01. The sequence continues at coordinate 25,493 of CAWFKR010000015.1, read as the reverse complement.
TCACGCGGGCCTGGTTGCGGAGCGGTTGCGCGAGGCAGCCACCGATCGACATCACGAGTTCTGGCCCGACGATCTGAGCATCCTCGACGCAGGCGCCGTCGATTCGACGAGGATCCACGGCCCGCGGCAGATCACCGATGTCTACTTGCTCGGGCTTGCCGTGCGGCACGGCGGACGGTTCGTGACCTTCGACAAGGGTGTCTCAGGCGCAGCGGTCAGGAATGCCGAACCACGACATCTCCTGGTGATCTGACCGTTTCGAATCGGCGTAGAGATCAAGTCTGCGACGCGGTTTCGCACGTGAGGGCCGCGGTCGAATGGTCATGCCCGTCGAAGCTCCTGCTCGCACCACGCGCGCCACATCTGCCTGTAGCGCGCCTCGAGATCGGCGACGAACTGCTTCGCGTTCATCAGGGGCGACGCCACAAGGCGCGGGCGCAGCGTGTCACGAAGCCGGGTACGCCAGTCCGCGTCACGCGCGAGCCGGACGTTGATGTCCACGTATTCGTGCGGATCGAGCGCGATCAGTTCATCTGCGCCGAGCGTCTTGAGAATGCTGTAGCAGCCGCGCGATATCGCGCGTTCGCCGCGCAGCGCGACGATCGGCGTGCCCATCCACAATGTGTCGAGGGTCGTCGTCGCACCGTTGTAGGGGAAGGTGTCGAGCGCGATGTCGACGCTGCCGATGGCGCTGAAATAGTCGGCGATGCTCTGGCGGCCGCGGGTGACCACGCGCGCGCGGTCGATGCCGTTGCGCTCGATTCGCTCGAGGAGCTTCTCGCGCGTCTCGGGTTGCCGGACGTCCAGGACCAGCAGCGACGAGTCCGGAACCTGGGACAGCACCCGGCACCAGAGCGCCAGGCAATCGTCGGTGATCTTCACGTACTGGTTGAACGAGCCGAACACGATCGACGCGCGTCCTGCGGGCCGCGCAACGGGCAGGCTCTCGTGTCCGATCCACGGCGCATAGCACCACTGGCTGTGGGGCATCCGGACCAGGCGCTCGGTGTAGAGGCGCTCGGTCTCGCCCTCGGGGTCGGTATAGGCGTCGCAAATCCGGTAGTCCATCGCCGGCATGCCGGTCGTGTTCAGGTAGCCCAGCCACGTGACCTGGACCGGGGCCGGATGGCGCGCGAACACGTGCAGCCGGTTCCCGTTCGTGTGACCCGAGAGATCGATCAGGATGTCGATGCCATCGCTGCGAATTCTTTCGGCGAAATGTCCGTCGTCGAGAGCCGTGATGTTCGTCCAGTGCCGGCAGCGCGTGCGCAGGGCGTCGGCGATCTCGTTCGCTTCCGGATAGTTCGAGTAGCAGAACGTCTCGAAATGTCGCGGATCGTGGTTCTCCAGCACCGGGCGCAGGAAGAGCGCGACCGGATGGTGGCGGAAATCGCCGGAGACGTAGGCCACCCGCAATGGCCGGTCGGGGTCTGGTGCATTGGCCCAGTGGGTGAACGGCGCTCCCGCCGCGCGCTGAATCGCCGCGCCGACCCGCCGGTGCTCTTCGAAGACCGTGGCTGCGTCGATGTCGCTGCGGAAGCTGTAGGGAAACAGCAGGAAGCTCTCGACGTCCTTCAGCCCAGGGTCCAGCGCTTTTGCGCGCTTGAAGCATTGCATCGCCTCGTCGAGGCGCCCCTGACGAACGCAGAACATCCCGAAATTGAGCAGCGCTCCGGCGTGGTCGGGAGCCATCGCGATGGCCCGTCGGAATTGCGCCTCGGCCTGGTCGAAACGCTGCTCGGCATCGTAGACGTCGGCAAGGACGAGGACCGCCGCAAGCATGTCGGGTTGCAGTCGACGCGCTTCCAGCAGTTCGGTTTCGGCGGCCCGCAATTCCCCGCGATTGTGGAGCAGCGAACCGAGATTGAAGCGCGCCGCCGGATTGTCCGGCGTGCATGCGACGGCGCGCCGCTGCGCCGCCAGCGCTTCGTCGATGCGGTCGAGGCGCTGCAGCGCGTTTCCAACGTTCATGTGGGCGCGTGCATAGCCGGGTGCGGCGTCGACCGCCCGACGGTAGAGGGCGAGTGCGGCCTCGAAATCGCCGCGGTCTTCGATCGGGTGACCTTCGGCGATCAGCCGATCGGCCTCTTCGACGGATTTGGCGTTTTCCACCGACTTCAGATCCATTGCTTCGACCGCGATACCGCCTTCTCCCATCCGCCGCGCAGTTCCGCGATCCGCTCGCGACTGGCCTGAGGTTCGAACCGCCGATCGACCTGCCAGTTGGCCGCGATGTCGTCGTCGCCTTTCCAGTAGCCGACGGCGAGGCCCGCCAGATACGCGGCACCCAGTGCGGTCGTCTCCAGGACCTTCGGCCGCACGACAGGAACGCCCAGGACGTCGGCCTGGAACTGCATCAGCAGGTTGTTCGCCGTCGCGCCGCCGTCGACGCGAAGTTCCGACAGTGTGATGCCGGCATCCTTCTGCATCGCATCGAGCACGTCGGCGCTCTGAAAGGCGATCGACTCCAGTGCGGCGCGCGCGATGTGGGCGGCGGTCGTGCCCCGCGTCAGACCGAACATCGAGCCTCGCGCATACGGGTCCCAGTGAGGCGCACCCAGGCCCGCGAACGCAGGCGCGAAAAATACGCCGCCGCTGTCGGGAACGCTGGCCGCGAGCGCCTCGACGTCGGCTGCCGTGCGTATGATCTGGAGGCCGTCGCGTAGCCATTGGACGACCGCGCCGCCGATGAACACGCTGCCCTCGAGTGCATAGTCGGTGACGCCGCCCCGTTTCCACGCGACGGTGGTCAGCAGGTTGTTGCGCGACGCGACGGCGTTGCGGCCGGTGTTGAGCAGCAGGAAGCAGCCGGTGCCGTAGGTGTTCTTGGCGAGTCCGGGCGAGAGGCAGGCCTGGCCGAAGAGCGCCGCCTGCTGGTCTCCGGCGATGCCGCCGACCGGCACGTGCACGCCGTCGATCAGGGGCTCGGCGCACACGCCGGACGACGCGACGATGGCGGGCAGCACGCTGTCGGGGATGTCGAACAGCCGCAGCAGCTCGTCGTCCCACTGCCCGCGCCGGATGTCGAAGAGCAGGGTGCGACTCGCATTCGACGGATCGGTCACGTGCATGCGCCCGCCGGTGAGCTGGAACATCAACCAGGTGTCGATGGTGCCGAAGGCGAGCTCGCCGCGCGCCGCGCGGGTCCGCGCCCCCGGAACGTGGTCGAGCAGCCATTTGAGCTTGGTGCCCGAGAAATAGGCGTCGAGCACCAGCCCGGTCCGCTCCGCGATTAGCGTCGCGATGCCTGCAGCGCGCATCTCGTCGCACAAACCTGCGGTGCGGCGGTCCTGCCAGACGATCGCATTGGCGATCGGACGGCCGCTCGACCGCTCCCAAACCACCGTCGTCTCCCGCTGGTTGGTGATGCCGATCGCCGCGACGTCGCGGGCGGTGATGCCCGCTTTCGCGATGGCTTCGTGCATGACCCCCGATTGCGTCGCCCAGATCTCGGTCGGGTCGTGCTCGACCCAGCCCGGCTGCGGAAAGATCTGGCGGAACTCCCGCTGGGCGGCGCCCCGGATCGCGCCGCCCTGGTCGAACACGATCGCCCGCGAACTCGTCGTGCCCTGGTCGAGCGCCAGAATGGAGCGCATCGGGGTTTCCCTCCTGTCGCCTGGAAATTTGCCGCGACTGGCGCGTCGCGCTTAAAATCGTCCCTTTTGTCGCGAATTGTAGCCGCAGGCCGGTTGCCGCGTTCAGCGCGCCTCCGACTGCGCAAAACCGCTCGATGCCACTGTCAACGCCCAGCCACTCCCGCCAGCGCCTGCACTCGAGGCACGTGACTTACGAAGGCTTCCAGCGCGACGATGGGCTCTTCGACATCGAAGGGCACATCGTCGACGTCAAGGACCACGACGTGACGCTGCTGCCGGGGGTGCGCCCTGCCGGCGAGCCGGTGCACGACATGTGGGTGCGGGTCACGATCGACCGCAATTTCGAGATTCGCGACATCGAGGCGAAGACGGATCGCATGCCCTATCCGGGCGGATGCGACGTGATCGGTCCGGCCTACCGCGCGCTCATCGGCGCCAACCTGGTCAATGGATTCCGCAAGCGTCTACACGACGCGATGGGGCACGTGCGCGGCTGTACGCATCTGACCGAGATGCTGGGCTATCTGCCGACCGCCGCCGTGCAGACGTTCGCCGGCTTGAAGAAGCGCGAGGACGAAGGCGCCGACAAGCCGTTCCAGCTCGACCGCTGCCATGCGCTCGAGACGACCACCGAAACCGTGCGCCGCTACTACCCGAAGTGGTATCGCGGCGCGGCATGACGAGTCAGGAGAACAGGTGAAGATCCACGAGTACCAGGGCAAGGAGCTGTTCCGCAAGTTCGGCGTTCCGGTGCCGCGCGGCATCCCGGCGTTTTCCGTCGACGAGGCGGTGAACGCAGCGAAGCAGCTTGGCGGACCGGTCTGGGTCGTGAAGGCGCAGATCCACGCGGGCGGCCGCGGCAAGGGCGGCGGCGTCAAGCTCGCGCGGTCGATCGACGAAGTGCGCTCGCTCGCCGGCCAGATCCTCGGCATGCAGCTGGTCACGCACCAGACGGGCCCCGAGGGCCAGAAGGTGCGCCGCCTGCTGATCGAGGACGGTGCGGACATCCGCAAGGAGCTCTATGCGGCGATGGTCGTCGATCGCGGAACGCAGAGGGTCGTGCTGATGGCGAGCGCCGACGGCGGCATGGACATCGAGGAAGTCGCGGCGAAGACCCCCGAGCGCATCCACAAGGTGTTCATCGATCCGGCGAAAGGGTTGACCGACGCGCAGGCCGACGACATCGGGCGCAGGATCGGCATTCCCGATGCGAGCCTGCCGCAGGCGCGCGCCGTGTTCCACGGTCTCTACCGCCTGTTCGACGAGACCGACGCATCGCTGGCCGAGATCAATCCGCTGATCCTCACCGGCGACGGCAAGGTCATCGCGCTCGACGCCAAGCTCAATTTCGATGCGAACGCGCTGTTCCGGCACCCCGACATCGTGGCGATGCGCGACCTCGACGAGGAGGATCCCGCCGAGATCGAGGCGTCCAAGTACGACCTGTCCTACATCTCGCTCGACGGCAACATCGGCTGCCTGGTCAACGGCGCCGGACTCGCGATGGCGACGATGGACGTCATCAAGCTCTACGGCGGCAGCCCCGCGAACTTCCTCGACGTCGGCGGCGGCGCGACCGCCGAGAAGGTGACCGAGGCCTTCAAGATCATGCTGCGCAACCCCGACCTGAAGGCGATCCTGGTCAACATCTTCGGCGGCATCATGCGCTGCGACGTCATCGCGCAGGGCGTGATCGCGGCATCGCGCGCGGTCGCCCTCAAGGTGCCGCTGGTCGTGCGCATGAAAGGCACGAACGAGCACGAGGGCCGGCGGCTTCTCGCCGAATCGGGCCTGCCGATCATCTCCGCCAACGACATGGCCGACGCGGCGCAGAAAGTCGTCGCCGCGGCGCGCGGGAACTGAAGTCATGAGCATACTGATCAACGGCAACACCAAGGTCATCACGCAGGGCATCACCGGCAAGACGGGCCAGTTCCACACCCGGATGTGCCGCGACTACGCGAACGGCAAGAACTGTTTCGTCGCCGGTGTGAACCCCAAGAAGCCAGGCGAGGATTTCGAGGGCATTCCGATCTACGCGACAGTGCGCGAGGCGAAGGAAGCCACCGGCGCGACCGTGTCCGTCATCTATGTTCCGCCGCCATTCGCGGCCGCCGCGATCGACGAGGCGGTCGAGGCCGACCTCGACCTCGTCATCTGCATCACCGAAGGCATCCCGGTGCGCGACATGATCCGCACCCGGGACAGGATGCAGGGCAGGAAGACGCTGCTGCTCGGCCCCAACTGTCCCGGCGTCATCACGCCCGACGAAATCAAGATCGGGATCATGCCCGGCCACATCCATCGCAAAGGCCGCATCGGCGTCGTGTCGCGGTCGGGCACGCTGACCTACGAAGCGGTCGGCCAGCTCTCCGAGCTGGGCCTCGGCCAGTCGACGGCCGTCGGCATCGGCGGCGATCCGGTCAATGGGCTGAAGCACATCGACGTGCTGAAGATGTTCAACGACGACCCCGACACCGATGCCGTGATCATGATCGGCGAGATCGGCGGCTCGGACGAGGAGGCGGCGGCGCTGTGGGCCAAGGACCACATGAAGAAGCCGGTGGTCGGATTCATCGCAGGCGTGACCGCGCCCCCCGGCAAGCGGATGGGGCATGCCGGCGCGATCATCTCCGGCGGCAAGGGCACCGCGCAGGAGAAGCTCGCCGTCATGGAAGCCTCGGGCATCAAGGTGACGCGCAATCCCGCGGAGATGGGGACGCTGCTGAAGTCGGTGCTCTGAGCGCTCGCGCGCCAGCCGCCGCCGCCATCGATCGATCTGCCACTTCAGGCGTTGCCAGGCATGGAAATCGGATCAGCTCATTTCTGGGTTGCGAGCCTCGAGATCATCGTCATCAACATCCTGTTGTCGGGTGACAACGCGGTGGTGATCGCGCTTGCCTGCCGCAATCTTCCTGCCGGGCAGCGGCGCTGGGGCATCTTCTGGGGCGCGATCGGGGCCATCGTCCTGCGCATCATCCTGACGTTCTTCGCAGTGAGCCTGCTGAAGCTCCCATGGCTCAAGATCGTCGGAGGGATCGCGCTGGTGTGGATCGGCATCAAGCTGATCGCCCAGGAAGAAGAGGGCGACGGCGTCGAGGTGAAGGCGAGCGACAAGCTTCTCGCGGCGGTGTGGACGGTGATCGTCGCCGACATCGTGATGAGCATCGACAACGTGCTCGGGGTTGCCGCAGCCGCCAAGGGGAGCCTGCCGCTGCTGGTATTCGGGCTGGTCGTCAGCATCCCGCTGATCATCGCCGGTGCGCAGCTGGTGATGAAGGCGATCGAGCGCTATCCGGTGCTGATCATCGCGGGCGGCGGCCTGCTCGGCTTCATCGCAGGCGAGCTCGTCATCGACGACACGTCGATCGGCCCGTGGATCGACGCCAAGGCGCCCTGGCTCGACTGGGTGGCACCGCTCGTCGGCATCGCGCTGGTCGTCGGCCCCGCGAAGTGGCTGGAGGCGCGGCGGGGCAAGACGGCGTAGCAGGCCGGCCGCAGTCAACTTCTATATGCGACAGGACCGCGTGGCGCCTTGATGACCGGTCGCATGCGGACCGCGCGGTCAACGCTCGCGCGGTTCGAGATCGGCGGTAAATCCAATGGAGCTGCCCTTGCGCGGAGAAGGCATCATCAGTTGCCGTATTGCATCGAGTATGCCGGCGATTGCCTGATCGTGGCTGGTGAGCTTTCGGTCGAGACGCTGCTCCAATTCATCGAAACGCCGCGCGAGTTCCGTGTTCGAGGTGAGTACGAGTCGAAGGCGCACAAACGTGCGCATGATCTCGATATTGGCTGCGATCGCACGCGGGCTGCGAAGAACCGAGGAGAGCATGGCGACGCCCTGCTCGGTGAAGGCGTAAGGCGGGTGGCGCCGTCCACCACGCCCGGGTGCATTTGACATCACAGAATGTGATCTCAACTGAGCTGCCTCGTCAGCGTCGAGGCGAAACATGAAGTCATCGGGAAAGCGCGCCTTATTGCGTTTGACCGCCTGAATCAGTGCGCGGGTTTCGACCTCGTACAGCGCTGCCAGGTCGGCGTCGAGCATGACACGCTGCCCTCGGATGATGGCAATGCGCGGAGCAACGCTCGCCGCCGCGTCAGGAGACACTGTCGGTTTGAGTGGTCGCATCCGATCACCGCCGCGGTTCCGGAATCCGGCTATGCCGTCGTTTTCGATGACAGCATGACCTCCGCAGGGACACCATCCGACTTCCGGCCGATGCTCCGGTGTCGCATATCTGCAACACAACCGCTGACCCCGGCCTCCTGCCGGAACCGGCCGGCCATGCATCGCAAGGCGATCTTCGGGCCGCCGAGAGCCTGCAGGCCGTCGCCTACCCCTCGCTTGCGCGCCCGCGTATCGGTAAACTCTGCAATCAGGAAATCTTCGACGGCCCGCACCCTTGACGACGACAGTTACCACCGCGCTTGAAGTTGCCAACCGGTCGCACCCGGGGATGGTGCGTCCGCACAACGAGGACGCGGTGTTCGTCCACGATGCCGGGCTCGCGGTGCTCGCCGACGGCATGGGTGGCTACAACGCCGGGGAAGTCGCGAGCGGCATCGCCGTCAAGCTGATCACCGAGGGCCTGCTTCCCGAGCTCGTGTCGGGACGGGACCTGTCGAAGGTCGATGTCCACACCGGGCTCACCCACGCGGCGCTGCTGCTGCAGCAGCAGATCGCCGCCGCCAACAAGGGGATCTACGAGGCCGCACAGAGCCGGCCCGAGTGCGCGGGCATGGGCACGACGGTCGTCGCTGCCGTGTTCCACGGCAATCGCGTGTCGATCGCCCATATCGGCGATTCGCGCTGCTATCGGCTGCGGGGCGGGAAGTTCGAGCAGCTGACGCGCGACCACTCGCTGCTGCAGGAGCAGATCGACAGCGGCCAGATCACGCCCGACCAGGCCCGCTTCTCGTTGAACAAGAATCTCGTGACGCGCGCGCTCGGCATCGAGGCGATCGTTCCCGCCGACATCGCCGAGTACCGGGTCGAGCCCGACGACGTCTACCTGCTGTGCTCGGACGGGCTGACCGACATGGTCGACACCGACGTCGTGCACGGTGTCGTCGACGAACAGCGCACGGCGCTCGATGCCGCGGCCGCGAGCCTGGTCGAACTCGCCAACCAGAATGGCGGTCGCGACAACATATCGGTGATCCTGGCGCGGGTGCCCGCGGATTTCCTTCCCAGCACCGAATGGGCGCAGCGCTTCCTCGCCAAGAAGCGCAAGAACGAACAATGATGGTCCCGGGCCCGGGGCACGCCCGCTTTGCCGCTACGGCAACTGCGAGTGCCATTGGCGATCAAACCGGAATCATGGCCCGCCTGATCGCACACCTGCCGGATGGCTCGACGCGCGAGTTCAGGCTCGACCAGGGCCGCATGACGATCGGACGGCGCGCCGACAACGATGTCTGCCTGCCGTTTCCGGCCGTCTCCGCGGAGCACGCGGCGGTGGTGACGGTCGGCGCGGACTCGTTCCTCGAGGACCTCGACAGCACCAACGGCACGCTGGTCAACGGCGAGCGGATCACCAAGCACTTCCTGCGCGACGGGGATCGGATCGACGTCGGACGGCTCGAGCTTGTCTATGTGGCCGGCGACGAAGCGACCGGCGATTCGTCCGTCGGGGCGGGAATCGGCCGGAGTCCACGGCACTGCCGGGATGCACGACACGACGCCACCGGAATCCGATGCCGGGTCGTACGCCGACGCGTTGCAGGTCGACACCCGGCGCGCAGATGCGCTTGCCGTCGCGGGCGACGACATGCTGCCCGACGCTGATGGCGCCCCTGCCGACGAACTGCTGGCGGAGATGATGGAATCCGAGTCGCCGGCAGCGGCCGCCGTGGACATTCCGCCGGCGCTGTCGGTGGTGGCATCGCGAGTCCCGCCACGGGAATCGACGCCCGCGGCGAGCGGCGCGAAGGCCGAGATGGGCGAAGCGTTCGTGAAGATCCTGAGCGGCCCGAACGCCGGGAAGACGACGCCGATGACACGCGCGCAGTTCGTCTTCGGCCGGCCCGGCGTCACGGTCGCGGCGATCCGGCGCAGCGGAGGCAGCTACCGCCTCGTTCCGCTGGGAGGCGACTCATTGCCGACGGTGAACGGCGGCACCATCGCCCGCGAAGGCATCGAGCTCGCGTTCGGTGACACGATCGACGTCGCCGGCGTGAAGCTGCGCTTCGAGCGGCGGGCCTGATCGCACGGCCCACCGCCCGTCCTCCGGGCCGTTTCCGCGGATTCGCTCCGCAACGTACTGGCTGCTGCCGCTGGTCGTCGGAAGTGACGCGGCGCGGCAGTAAGGGAAAGCCGCAGGCCGGCACATTGGCTGAATCGTGTCGCACCGAAGCCGCCTGTTTGCGATCCGAGGTTCCGGGTCTCGAAACGGGGCGAATAATAAAGTCATTATTAATCAATATGTTGCGTCGCAAGTCTGCCCCGAAGATCAACGGCTAGGACGTTGGCATATGGTTTGCTGAGTCTTTTCCAGCATCGCTGGATGCCGATGTCGGTATGCGAGTTTTTCAACAAAGGAGAAAGTCAATGAAACGCGTTCAACAGGGCTTCACGCTCATCGAACTGATGATCGTGGTGGCGATCGTCGGCATCCTGGCTGCGATTGCTCTGCCTGCCTATCAGGACTACGTGATCCGTTCGAAGATGTCCGAAGCCGAAGCGGCGATCGCTGCGTGCAAGACGTCGGTCAGCGAATATCTGTCGACCAAGACCAGCCTGCCGGCGGATGCCACGGCAGCCGGCTGCGGCACGACGGCGACCCACTATGTCGCCAGCCTGTCAGTCGCGACCGGTGTGATCACCGCAGTTTCGCAGGCTACGGGCGCAGCGCCCGAGTGCTCGCTGATCCTGACGCCGACGACGAGCGGTGCCACGGTCACGACGTGGACCGGCACGTACGCCGCTTGCGCTGCCAAGTACGTCCCGTCGGCGTTCCGCTAAGCGCGGCACCGCGGTTCCAGGCAGTACCAGCAACACCAAGGCGGGGCGCAAGCCCCGCCTTTTTTCATGGTGGCGCCGGGGAGACGAAGAGAACCGAAACGGCTGCGCAGCCGTTAGAATGCGGACCGTGTCGCCAGCGAAGACGCAGCATGCGCCGAAGCGACAACGTCTTGTCGGATATGGGGAGGTATCAATGAGGCGGATTCAACGGGGATTCACGCTCATCGAACTGATGATCGTGGTGGCGATCGTCGGCATCCTGGCCGCGATCGCGCTGCCGGCCTACGAGGACTACACGATACGGTCGAAGATGTCGGAAGCCGAGGCGGCGATCGCCGCGTGCAAGACATCGGTCAGCGAGTACCTGTCGTCGAGGGCCAGCATGCCCGCGAACGCGACGGACGCGGGCTGCGGAACCATCGCCACCAAGTACGTCGCGAGCCTGACGGTGACGAACGGCGTAATCAACGCGATCACCCACAATACCGGTGCGTCGCCCGAGTGCACGCTGACGCTGACGCCGACGACAAACGGACTGGCCGTCACGACCTGGACGGGTTCCTACGCCGCCTGTGCCGCCAAGTACGTGCCGTCGGCATTCCGCTGAGCAATCGTGGACTGCGATCCGGGCCGGTGGATCCGCATCCACCGGCCCGGATCCTTTTTGTCGCCGATGCAATGTCGAGCGACCGATGGCCGCGTCGTGGCGAGGCAATTGCTAGCATCGAGGCAGCGATGACGGGCGCCGGGACCATTCGATGAAAGTGCTGCGAAAGCTGCTCGGATCGGTCATCGCGCCACCGGCGAATCCTGCGGCCGGCACATCGCACGCCGGAGAATCGCGAGCCGCCAGCGCAGCGCAATCCGGAGGGCAAGCAAGCGTCGTCGCCGAAGCGAACGCACTGTTCGACGATGGACGATTCGGTGATGCGCTCGCGATGATCGAAACGGCGCTCGGGTCGGCGCCGGACGATCCCGAACTGATCTTCGCACGGGCGTCGACCCTGTTCGCCTGGGGCCGGTCCCGCGAGGCGCGGCCGGCTTTCCTGAAGGCCGAGCGGGCCGGCCTCGACACCTCGAAGCTGTACCTGCGATCGGCGTGGTGCTGCCTGTGGTCGGGGTTTGCGCAGGAGGCCGAAGGCTACATGCGCAAGGCGGTCGCGGCGGACCCGGACGACTGGGAGACGCATTACGGCCTGGGCACGGTGCTGCAGGGCCAGCAGAAGGTGCCCGAAGCCATCGAGAGCTTCGAGCGCGCCCTGTCCCTGTCCCCTGACAATCCGCATTGCCTCGCGAGTCTGGTCAACTGCCAGCTCGACCGAGTGTCGGGCTCCCGTGGAGAAATGCTCGCCCGCCATGCAGTCGACGTGCATCCGGACAGCGCGACCGCGTGGACCAACCTGGCGATCACGCTGATCTTCAAGGAACGTTTTGCCGAGGCGCTCGAGGCCTTCGAGCGGGCGCAGAAGCTGGAGCGCGAGCTCGGCCTCGAGTCGGACGAGCACCTCAATATCGCGATCTGCCTGCGCGACATCGGACGCACCGAAGAGGCGATCGGATTGTACGAGGCGAGGCTTCCCCTCCGACCCTCGTTGGGTGCGCACGGGCATTACGCTGTCGCGCTCCTGACGGCCGGCCGGCTGGTCGAGGGATGGTCCCAGTACGAGTACCGGTGGACCCAGGACCCGCTGCTGTCGCTGCGGCCGCCCTTTCGCAAGCCCGTGTGGTCGGGACAGGATCTGCACGGGAGGACGATCCTGCTGCGGTCCGAGCAGGGTGTCGGCGACGTGATCCAGTTCATCCGCTACGCGCCGATGCTCAAGGCAATGGGCGCGAACGTCGTGCTCCAGTTGCGCAAGGGCATCGACGAGCTTGCCCGGGGGTTCCACGGCATCGACACGATCGTCGAGCCGAATTCCCCGTATCCCGCGTTCGATTTCTACATTCACCCGATGTCGCTGCCCCGCGTCTTCGGCAGTGACCTCGACACGATTCCGGCGTCAGGTGCCCTACATCGACGTCGAGCCGGAGCGCGTCGAACGGCTGCGGCCCCGTATCGGCGGCAACGACGCGCTCAAGGTTGGGTTGGTGTGGGCCGGCGACCCCGCCCATCTGCGCGACCGGCAGCGCTCCATCTCCCTCGCGCAGCTTGCACCGCTGGCGAGCGTCCCCGGCCTGCGATTCTTCTCGCTGCAGAAGGGGCCGGCTGCGGCGCAGATCGGTTCGGCGAACGGTGGCATCGCCTTGACCGACCTGGGCCCCGAGCTGCGGAATTTCGCCGACACCGCGGCCGCCATATCGTTGCTCGACCTCGTCGTTTGCGTCGACACGTCCGTTGCGCACCTCGCCGGTGCGCTGGGGAAGCCGGTGTGGGTGCTGCTGCCGGTGCCCGCAGACTGGCGGTGGATGGAAGAGCGGCAGGACAGCCCCTGGTATCCGACGATGCGGCTGTTCCGGCAGCGATCCGCTGGAGACTGGCCCGACGTCGTCGGGCGAGTGAAGTCGAGCCTTGCGCAATGGGCGACCCAACCGCGCGCGGCGGACCATCGGCGTCCGGCTTCGCGTCCGGCATCGCAGGAGGCCAAGCCTGCGGCCGCTCCCGACCCGACGCATGTTTCCTCGCCCGGGGCGATTGACCGGCCGGCGCCTCGCGTGTCGGGACTCTGCGAGGTGGCCGAAACGCGCGCGGGACTCGTGCAGTTCGTTCCCGAGCAGCCGGTCGTCGGGGAATCGATACCCTGGTACGGGGAATACCTGCAGCCGCAGCTGGACCTGCTCGCGCGTCTGGTCAGGCCCGGCGCCGTCGTCGTGGAGACCGGTGCAGGGGTCGGCATGCACGCGCTGTTCATGTCGGAGGCCGTCGGTCCGGACGGGCATCTGCTCGTCTACGAATCGCGGGAGCTGTTCAAATACATCCTGCGCCAGAACCTGGCGATCAATCGGGTCGGCAACGTCACGGTGATGACGCGCTCGCTCGCGAGCGGTGACGCGGCGGTCGACGCCGGCAATGCCAGACCGCAGGCGCTGCAGAGCGGCGCGAAGGACCCTTTCGCGCGGCCAGAGACCATCGACGAACTGCGTCTGGAGCGGCTGGACTGGTTGAAGATCGACGAACCTTCGCAGGCGCTGGACGTCGTGACAGGCGCGGACGCGACGTTGTGGAAGCTCCGGCCCCTCGTCTTTGCCGCAGTGGCCGACGAGGCCGCGCTTGCGACGCTTGCAGACCGTTTGCGGGATTTCGGATATCGTAGGTGGCGTATGGAAACGCCGCTATTCAACCCCGATAATTTCAATCTTCGCGACCGCGACATCTTTTCCGGCCGGACCGCGTTGGCGGTGCTCGCGGTACCCGAGGAAATCGAATTGGGCATTGCGCTCGATGCCTGCCGCGAGATCGACTGACGGCACGACGACGCGCGACGGACCCCCGACACGACGAACACGCTCCCGACGAGGAAGAACCATGGCACTTTTCGACCTGCAGGGCACCCGCGAACTCGAGGAATTCGCGGTCAGCCTGGCCGACGACCTCGGGCGCCGCTTTCCCCCGGCTTCCGAAGCGCGGACCGACCCCGGTGCGCAGCATCAGATCAAGGTCATCCTCGAAGGCCTGGGCGCGCGTGCTGTTCGCTACCACAAGGAGCACAAGCTGGGCGTCTACAAGAAGGCCAAGCTCGGGAACGCCTTCAAGTGGAAGCTCAAGGAGATCGGGTACAGCCCGGAATTCTGCGAGCGCGCGACCAAGGAAGTCATCACGAGGCTCGCTGTCAATTGATGCATTCGCGCGGGACATGCGCATGATTTCCGCGCGTTCCGCGGCGGAGCGAGGAATCGTCGATGGCTAGCCTGTTCTCCCGCATCGCGACGTCGATGCGACGAGGGCGGCCCGCCGCCGACGGGGACGCGAATGCAGCAGTGAATTCGCCCCTGGGGTCGATCCAGGCCGGCATCGAGCACCACGAGGCCGGGCGTCTGCCGCTTGCCGAGGCTGTCTATCGCGAGCTTCTCGCGTCCGCACCCGACGATTTCGACGTTCTCCAAAGACTCGGCGCCGTCTGCTACGAGCAGGGCAAGGCCGCGGAGGCGTTGCCGTTCATGCAGCGTGCGGTCGCGCTGCGGCCCGACGCACATGCCGCCCATGCCAACCTCGGGGCGGCTTACCTCGCCCTGGGCCAACTCGACGCTGCACACGAGGCGCTGACGCGTGCGCTCGCCCTCGCACCGGATTCCGACGTCGTATGCAACCTCATGGGAACGGTCCAGCGCGCCCGCAACGACGTCGACGGCGCAAGGCAGTCGTTCGCGAAAGCGCTTGCGGCCAATCCGGGCAATGCGGAAGCAGCGAACAATCTCGGCAACCTGGCGAAGGAGGCGCGCGATTTTCCGACCGCCGAGGGCCATTACCGGCAGGCGGTGCAGATCAATCCCCGATTTGCCGACGCCTGGAACAACCTTGGCGCGCTCCATCAGGAGCAGCGGGAACTCGACAAGGCGGAAGAGGCGATACGGCAGGCGCTTGCGATCCGTCCGGATAACGCGGATGCCCTGAACAATCTCGGCGGCGTGCTGCAGGAACGCGGAGACCTCGAAGCCGCCGAGGAATGCCTGCGCGCGGCATTGCGCCTGCAGCCGGACCTGCCTCCGGCACTGCATAACCTCGGGAACGTCCTGCGGATGATGGGACGGCTCCAGGAAGCCGAGCGGCATTGTCGCCGCGCGATCGAGATCGATCCCAGGTCCGCAGCGGCCTTCAACAACCTCGCCACGGTCCTGGGGCAGCGCGGGGACCTGGATGCGGCCGAGGCTGCCTGCCGGAACGCGCTGCAGATCGATCCCGGCCTGCGCCCCGGTTCATTCGAACCTCGGCAGCATCTTTCGCCAGCGCGGGGACACGCGCACTGCCGAGTCCTGCTACCGGGAGGCTTTGCGCCTCGATCCCGGGCACCCGCACATCGAGTATGACCTGTCGATCCTCGCCCTCCTGCAGGAGAACTACGAGGAGGGCTTCGAGCTCTACGAGAGCCGTTTCCATTGCGCGGGTCGCGACTTCGCCGCGACGCGCCTCAGCTATCGCCAGCTTGCCACCGTTCCGCCATGGCGCGGCGAGCCGCTGTCGGGCAAGCGAATCCATGTCTGGAGCGAACAGGGGCTGGGGGACACGCTGATGATGATGCGCTACCTCCCGCTGCTGAAGGCGCAAGGTGCTGCGCATCTGAGCGTGCAGTGCGAGCCGGCATTGGAGCGTGTCATCGCGTCGTTCGCTGCGGTCGATGAGGTCATCGCGCATTCCGGCGCAGTTCCGGATCGCCAGGCGGATTTTCACTGCTCGATGATGAGCCTGCCGCATCGTTTCGGCACGCGCATCGGCAACGTTCCCAACACCGTTCCTTACCTCGCACATTCCCGAGGCGCTTGTCTCGCATTGGCGCGAACGGCTCGCCGGGATCGCCAAGCCCAGGATCGGCTTGGCTTGGGCCGGCAACAGGACGCTGCGCGACGATGCGCAACGAAGCATTCCGCTGAAGCAGTTGGCGGCACTGTTCCGGCACCCGCAGGTTCAGATGGTGAGCCTGCAGAAAGGCGAGGCGGCGCGGGAATGGGCCGACCATGCGAGCATAGGGTCCGAATTCATCGAGCAATGCAAGGACTTCGTGGATACCGCTGCGCTGGTCTCCAATCTCGACCTGGTCATTACCGTGGATACGGCAGTCGCGCATTTGGCGGGCGCACTCGGAAAGCCGGTCTGGCTTCTCAACCGTTTCGGCAGCGAATGGCGCTGGGGACTGGAACGGGAGGACTCGCCCTGGTATCCGACCTTGCGGCAGTTCCGGCAGCGGAATCGCGGCGACTGGGCGGAGACGATCGATCGGGTCGACCAGGCGCTTACGGCACGCTGGCCGCGGTGACCTCAGTCCAGGGACAGGACGAATTCCTTGAGTTCCGCCGCGTGCCTCTGCCAGGTTCGGTTGGTGGACACCCAGCGGGACGCGGTTTCCCCGATCCGCCTGCGCCGCTCCCTGTCGCGATACAGCATCTCCAGCGCCTCGACGATCTCGTCGACGTTGCTTTCACCCCAACCGGTCGTGTCGGTTCCGGCGATGCCGGTGACCGGTCTCTGGTCAAGGAGCGCGACGCAGTTGTCCTCGGTGATCAGGTCCTTCATCCCGGTGTTGTATCCCGACGATGACGGGAACCCCGCAGGCCATCGCTTCCTTGACCGGGAGGTTCGTGCACGCTTCCGCGCGGGAGGGCTGCAGGGCGACATCCATCTCGCGAAGGATCGTCGGCATCATCTGGTTCGGGATGCTGAAAATCTCGATCACCTGACGCGGATCGATGCCGTTGTCGACCGCCCATTTCTTGATGTTCGAGAGACCCGTTCTCGTCGAGTTCGAGCGGCGCATCGAGTTTTCCCTCTGTACCCGGCCCCGATCCGGTCCCAAGGCGAATGCCAAGCGGTGACCAGGACGGCATTCCGGTGTCGCTTCGAGAACTCCCGGAACGCCAGCAGGACCAGGTCCTGAGCCTTTGCGCCTTTCCACCTTTCCGCCAGAGAACACGTAGAAGTTGTCGGGATTCATCAGTCCCGACCGCGGACCCGGACAGAACAGCGACGGATCGATGCCTTCGAAGATGACCTTGACGTCCCGGTCCGGTGCGCGCCTTGAGGATTTCGGCATTCCAGTTCGATCCGCAGAGCAATGCGTCATATTTTTCGAGCTTCCGTTCGAACTCGGTGATGTCGGCGTTCTCGAAAATGCACCGCGCAATGTTCGTCTTTCCGAAGAACCTGAGACGGCGACGCGCCGTGGGCGACAGGATCGATGACGGTCGCATCGAGATTGATGCGGTCACCGCGCGTGTTGACCAGGATCTCGAGATACTGGTTCGACGCGATGATCGCGTCGCTGATGACGCTTAGCCGTAGCGGGTCCACCATGCGGACAGTGTCGTTGTCGATGGGCGAACCGCCGAGAGGGATCAGGTCGGGATCGCGGGCCCAGTGGGAGAGCAAGTTGAGGCCCAGGATTCCCCATCCGGAATTGGAGTTCACTGCCCAGTTGAGAAACACGCGCTTTCTAGGCATGTCGAATCAGGAACGGTGGGCTGAGTATGCGGTAAATTTCGGCGAACAGATCTTTCTCATCCACCGATTGGCAACGGGCCAATCCGATCGGACGCGCTGCGTCATTACACGCGCGCGACGAGTTGGAACCGCCGGGGGGCTACGCTGTCGTATCTGATCCATTTAGCCCGGCTAGTCCCACTTCGAGCGCAATCTGCGGGGCCCATCCAGGTAGCCGCGGGTTGAGGCGCATCGGCGTAAACGTCTCACGGGGTCGATAATCCAGCTTTCCCCACTCAATTGACAATTTAGTTCGCCGAACGCGTTCGAAAATGGTCACGAGTTCCCGGACCTGCAACGGTCGATCCGAATCGATCGAGTAAGCAGGCATGCGAGTAGCCGTCGACACTAGCAAGCGCGCGGCAACTTCGAAGGCGCGTGCAATGTCATCGACGTGCACAAGATCGATGACTTGTTCACCTGCCGTCATAGGAAGCGTGGCGCCCGTTCGTTCCGCCTCGAGCAGGAGCTGCACAAGCTTCGGACGGGGGTCATCGGGGCCATAGCTGTCAGTCAATTCCAAGGTCATCGATCGCATGCCGGCGACCGCCTCATAGTATCGAAGCACGTCCACAAACGCCTGCTTGGTCGCGGCATACAGATTGACTGGATCATACGGCGCGCCCTCGTAATGCTGCCAGATCGATCCCGTATTGAGGAAGCAAGCGGGCCCTTCAAGCTTCATTGCTTCCAGAAGGCATGTCGGAAACTCCACGTTGCTCGCGATGAGAGGACGCACGTCCTCTGGCCGATGCTGACCACGAAATAACGAGGCCAAATGAAGGACAGCGTCGGGCCGGAATGTCCTCAGAACGGTAGCAATTCCGCCCACTGTGCCATCCGCGGCTAACGTGGACAAAGAAGGGAGAAGTTGGCGAACGCCGGTCGTGTCGGTGCTTAGGCGCACGAGGGCCCCAATATGCCAGCCCTTGTGGCTGAGCGCAGTGGCAACGCGTCTCCCAACGAAGCCAGTGACCCCAGTGATCAGTACTCGCACGATTTGGGTATCGCTGTTCCGGATCGATCAATCGAAGGGTGTTGTGAACTCGTCCAGAGCCGGAAGGCTACGGTCGCGGTCCGATATCAGCGGGGCAGTAGTCGGCCAATGATAACCAAACGCATCCCAACGTATCCCACCTTCCGCCGACGGAGAGTGAATTGTCGTCGTCCTATAATGGACTAGGGCCGGGTGCCGGAGAACGAGAAAACCGTGAGCGAAACCAGAGGGGACATAAAGGATCTCTCCTGTGCCGTCGGAAAGGGCCACTTGGAACCATTTGCCGTAGGTCTCGGAAGTCCTGCGCAGATCCAGCACAACATCAAGAATTTCTCCCTGTTGGCAGGTTACAAGTTTGATATGGTCGTCCGGAGGTGTCTGGAAATGCATTCCGCGAAGGACGTTAGCTCCTGACACTGTGTAGAATTCCTCGGCGAACCGAGTGGGCAGTCCAAGACTCTCGAATGACGGACCATGGAATGTCTTGGTCAATTCGCCGCGCAAATCGCGAAATCGGGGAGGCCGAACAACCAAGCATCCCTGAAGTGGAGTCGACCGAATGGCAAACATGCCTAGAATCCAAATCCGAGGTACGCCCTGATCTGTGCCGCAGAATACTCAAGCATTTGCTGCGTCAGTCCAGGATATAGCCCAATCCAGAATGCGTTGTTCATTGCGTAGTCCGTGTTGCTCAACTCGCCGGAGACGCGAAACGCTCTGTTCTTCATGTACGGCTGGCGCACGAGGTTGCCAGCGAAGAGCAATCGTGTTCCTACCTTTTGTTGGTCGAGAAACGTCAGTAGCTCCAGTCGGGTTACTGGTGCATCTGCGCGAAGCGCTATCAGGAATCCGAACCACGACGGTTGACTGCCCGGCGTCGGCTCGGGTAGGAGCAGGAACTCCTCGCAATCGGCAAGATGGTCCCGAAGCAGTGCGAAGTTGCGACGGCGCTTCTCAACGAAGCCATCGATCCGGTCCAGTTGTGCCACGGCACACGCTGCCTGCATGTCGCTGATTTTCAGGTTATATCCACAGTGCGAATATGTGTACTTATGGTCATAACCGAATGGTAGGTCGCCCAACTTCCAGCAAAAGCGCTTGCCGCATGTATTGTCCTTGCCCGGAAGGCAGTAACAGTCGCGCCCCCAATCGCGGAATGACTCGACAATCCGTCTTAGCTCATCGCTGTGCGTGAACACGGCGCCCCCCTCGCCCATCGTGATGTGGTGCGCAGGGTAGAAGCTCAGTGATCCAATGTCTCCAAACGTGCCGACGTGACGCCCCGCGAACGTTGCTCCGAGCGCGTCGCAACAGTCCTCAATCAGCCAAAGATTGTGGCGTTTGCACAGCGCAGATACGGCTGCAACATTGAACGGGTTGCCAAGCGTGTGGGCGAGCATGACCGCCTTCGTCTTGGATGTGATCGCGGCTTCGAGTCGCTCCACATCAACGTTGTATGTGGGAAGGGTGATATCGACAAGGACCGGAATCGCTCCAAACTGGATGATTGGGTTGACCGTGGTAGGGAAGCCCGCAGCGACTCCGATGACCTCGTCTCCAGGACGGATGGCGCGATCGCCGAGCAGCGGCGATGTAAGCGCGGAGAATGCAAGCAGGTTCGCCGACGAGCCCGAGTTGACGGTGGATACATACCGACAGCCGATAAAGCTGGCCAGTCTGCTTTCGAATTGCTGGTTGAATCGTCCTGCCGTCAGCCATCCATCGAGCGCAGCGTCCACCATGTTCCTCAATTCCTCCGAGCCAAGCACCTTGCCTGACGGGGGAATCATGGTGATGCCCGGGCTGAACGGCTTTGGCGCAAATTCCAATGCCGCGTATTGGTCAACAAGCGCCGCGATCTCTCCGCGCAATGCTGCCTTACGGTCGTCTTCGGTACTCATGAACTCGCCGAGGTGAAAGCGGCATGATGCTCGGCAAGCTGCCGAGCCATCACCGCTTCTACGTCTGCCCCGGATGCATGTGCAAGATGCCAATCGACGACCCTGTCGACAGCAGTCCTCGTATTCCAGGCGGGCTGCCAACCCAGCAGCACGCGAGCTTTCGTTGAATCTAGCCGTAGAGTCCCGGTCTCGTGTACCGATTCACCAGGGTCGCGCAACCAATCGCCAGAGCCCCATCGATTGAGGAGTTGCTGAACGACTCGTTCGACGGAACACGCTTCGTGCCCCTGGGGGCCAAAGTTCCATGGTCCTAGAAGCTCGCTGTTCGCGTCCCCACTCTCGATCATGCGCTCCAGCAACATGAGGTAGCCGTTGAGGGGTTCGAGCACGTGCTGCCAAGTGCGGATGTGTAGGGGATTTCGGAGTACGGGTGAGCGCTTCGAATAGAGCGCCCGCATAACGTCTGGAACAAGGCGATCCTCGGCCCAGTCGCCACCGCCAATTACATTACCGGCGCGCGCCGTGGCGATCCGTAACCCGAAAGACCTGCGATAGGAATCGCAGACGAGTTCCGCACAAGCCTTTGAGCTGCTATACGGATCAGTTCCACCCAGATTATCGTTCTCTCGAATCCCCATACCCACTCACGACTTTCATAGCACTTATCGGTTGTCACGACTAATACCGCCGGCTGCGACGCAAGCGAGCGGACCCCGTCAAGCAGATTGACGGTGCCTTGAACATTTACCGAAAACGTTTCGACCGGGTCGGAATACGACGGCCGCACCAAAGCCTGTGCCGCCATGTGGATCACCAGATCCGGATCGAATGCCTCCAACGCCTGCTTGAGTTCCGAAAGGTTGCGAACGTCGCCCACCTGGGATTCCAAGCGACGGTGAAGTCCGATTAACTCGTAGATCGAGAACTGTCCCTTCGGCGGCAGCGCGAAGCCTTTGACATCGCATCCCATTGTAGTCAAGCAAAACGCCAGCCAGGCGCCCTTGAAGCCAGTATGGCCCGTGAGGAAAACGCGGCGGCCACGCCAAAACGCGGGGTTCATTGCCACTGCTTCCAAGGGGCATTTCCCGACGCCCAGAACTCCTCCAACAGCGTCTTATCGCGCAGCGTGTCCATTGGCTGCCAGAATCCTCGATGAAAGTAAGCTTTGAGCTCACCGCGCGTTGCCAGCGCTTCCAATGGCGCGCGCTCCCACACGGTATTGTCTCCGTCGATAAAGTCGATCGCGTTCGGGGCTAAGACAAAATAGCCTCCGCTGATCCACCCGCCGTCCCCAATTGGCTTCTCGCGGAAATGAACGGACTGAGTCCGCGTCCGTCTCTAGCACGCCGAAACGGCCGGGTGGCTGCACGGCCGTCACAGTCGCGAGTTTGCCATGAGACCGATGGAACGCGATTGATCGATCGATATCGACATCGCCTATACCATCGCCATAGGTAAAGCAGAAAGCTTCCTCCGATGCAACGTAGGGGGCAGCCCGCTTTAATCCCTCCCCCCGTTTGCGTCGCTTCACCTGTATCGATTAACGTGACTCGCCAAGGTTCGGCGTGTCTTTCGTGTACCTCCATACGATTGGTGCCCATATCAATTGTGACATCCGACATATGCAAGAAATAGTTGGCGAAGTACTCCTTGATCAGATATCCCTTGTAGCCGAGACAGATAACGAAATCTGTGACCGCATGTGCGGAATACGTCTTCATGATGTGCCATATGATCGGCCTGCCCCCGATCTCGACCATAGGTTTGGGCTTCCCGACCGTCTCCTCAGACAGTCGGGTACCGAGCCCGCCGGCCAGGATCACGGCCTTCATGGATTGCCACCTTGGGGGAGAACAGTAGATGTCCCGTGCTCGTTTGCGGTCACCACCAGCGGTGGGAGGGCCGCAAAAGCATTCAATTCGGCATAAATGGCATTCATTGCTATGTCGATCCCATTGTTGGGAAACGCATCACTGATCAACGGAAAAGAGACGAAGAGAGGGCGCAGTGGAAAGCAGAAGTCAAGCAAACGCCGAGCACCTCTTGCAGATACCGAGTAACAAACTGTGCCGAAGCATCGAAGTAGGCGCACGAGGTAAGGCTCGACGGACGCGAATTGATACTGGTTGATCGACTTGCGGAGTTGCTCTTGGTCAAACTGCGCGAGGCACGTTGATATCCCCGGCATAAGGTCGTATAGCAGGATGGAGTCGAAGTTCCAGCCCCACATGACCAGGTCCCAATCGGCTGGCAGTGTGGAAATCAGCTTTGGCGCGACAACAAGAAACTCCTTGTGAAAGACAGCGTCGTCCTCGCAGATCGTGACGGCCGCACCTTCGGAAACGGCCACCTCCCAGAAGAACCGGTGGGATAATGCGCATCCAAGCGCGCCATTGGTATAGTTGACGTCGGGCTCTATCAGACGGTCTCGCAGGAGCTCAGCGCGGTCGAGCGCTGCGCCATCCACCGCCGAGAATCTATGGATATCGGGCATGTGCTGATTCCATGCTGCGAAGGACGTCATGCGGTCTGTGCTTCGATCCAGATTGATAACGTAGATAGGCATGGCTGATTGTCCCATTCTAGGAGATCTTTCCCGTGGCTGATCGCCGAGCGAATTTGGTGGCAATTCGAGCGGGCGCGCAATCGCTGCACCGGACTTGGCAGTTGCCATACGAGCGCACTTGGGACTTGGCCACACTTGTCTACGATTCCACTCTGCTGGAGGAGCATCAGACCGAGTCTTCAACGGTTCCGGGAGATGCTGTCGAAGACAGTCGCGCGCATCCATTCAAATTCCACGGACTGAAGGCATTCTTCGCCGAGGATCCAATCCGGCAGCAATACAAAAATGTGTTTTTCCCAGACGATGACCTAATCATCGATCCGAGCGCCATCGACAGTCTGTTCGAAGTGTTCACTGGATCGGGCGCCGCTTTCGGGCAACCCGCTCTTACTTGGAATTCCCATCATTCCCATTTCATCACGCTTCAGAACCGCGCGTTTCACTACCGGCATACGAATTTCAGCGAGGTTATGTGTCCACTGATGACCGGGCGCTTTCTGAGGTCGGTTCTCCATACGTTCGCTCCAATAACTCCTCGTGGGGACTGGACGTTGTATGGAGCCACCTTTGTCGCAAAAGGCACGACAGTATCGTGGTCATCGACAGCCACCCAGTGAACCACACCCGCCCGGTGGGTGGTGGGGGCCTGTACGAGCGGACAGGAAGTTCGCCAGGGGACGAGCTGCAGGCGCTGCTTGAGATGTATAACATCACCTTCCCGCCGCTTGTCGTATTCGCTGGTCGCTTGAATCTGGATTTTCACGTCCCAAAATCCGGATCATTTCTCGAAAGTCTTACGGCGGGATATGCGGGGCCGCTGGTCGACACGCTCGGCTTCGAAACGCTGGTAAGGAACTCACTGCACTACTTGAAGCGGCCGGCATTTAGCTGAGGATGTATCCGAGGCTTCATAGGTTTGAACACTTGTCGATGATGCCCATAATCCGAAGATCGTCGGGTCAAATCCTATCCGGGCAAATACCAAACCGAGGACGTGGCGTCAGCAAACGTCTTTTCGGTTTAAGTGAAGCCGCGGACGTCACCGAAAATCATACTCGCTCTGATATCGGCGAATTACCTCGGCCTCTACCATAAACTCATCATTTCTGAGTAGCTTATAGGGCTGATTCGGGTAGGAACCTGCTCTGCTAAACGTAGTTAGGCAATCTATCCTTGTCTTGACGCCCCAAGTTATCTCCTCTTGGATGAGAACCTTGCCGTCGCTGTCCTCAATCATGTCCTTGACCAAGGACGATGAAACGGATGCCGCTCGGGCGTTGGCTTGAGCTTCTGAGCGTCAGCGAATTCGCTAAACGCGTTTGAGTGATGTAGGAACGCTATCCCGCTATTGCTGAGCTTCTGACGGATTTGCGAAACGTATTCCCACAGCACGTCTGCCTCGGCGTGGACAAGGGAGTCAAAGAGAAGACAAAGTCGATGTAGTCGTCAGGAATCATCTCCAATGATCTGCCGTCATTCTTTGTGAAATGTACGCGACGTGCGGAACTGAAGCGGTTTCTGCATTTGTCAACGCACTTTTCGGAAAGGTCTACACCGAAGTACTCGTTGCTACATTCGTGTAGCAGGAATTGGGTCCAGCGACCATATCCTGGAGCAATTTCCAATATTCGGCCTGCTGGCAAGAAAGCTTGGATACGAGGATAAATCGTTCCGTACCATTGAGCGCGGCAACCGCCCCATGCAACACTCCATTCGTCC
The DNA here is from genome assembly GCA_963816415.1 of uncultured Pseudomonadota bacterium. Classification (GTDB taxonomy): domain Bacteria; phylum Pseudomonadota; class Gammaproteobacteria; order Burkholderiales; family Casimicrobiaceae; genus VBCG01. The sequence continues at coordinate 618 of CAWFKR010000015.1, read as the reverse complement.
CCATCTTCTTGCCACCCATGACGGTCATTCCACACCGTATGGTTCCATGCTATGTCAGGCACAGTACCCCCTTAGACCGCTTAAGGCGTCAATTATAGGAATTGGCCGTATTCGCGAAGTGTAGAGCACGAGCAGCCGAAGTGCTCTGCTGTCGGGAATCGCTCGTCGGGTGGCGGCAAGGAAGGCGGTGACTTCCGGGAGCGGTAATCGCCCTCCAAGCGGAGCGCGCCCATGTTGATGTTGAGGGCGTCGGTCGCGGCCCGCAGCGCGGCCACGAGGCCGCGGTGACCTGCAAGGTTTCGTCGGACGGTTCTATTCTTGGGGAACGGACCCGGTAAAGTGCGTGGAAATCCGTGCCAAACTGAACGCTAGTTTTCGGCCGTTATATCTGTGCCAAGCTAAGAAGCAATTAGCTCGCGGTCGGTTCCGCAACGATCGGGCGCTACAAACGATGCTCGATAGGATGCGGCCAATGTCATAGAGTCCGTCGTCAGGCGCCAGTTCACCTCGGGTTGCATGAGTCAAGATGTTGACTTCGGATTGGTGCAAGCGGATCACCTGTTGTTGCAGTGGGGTCAGAGTCTATTGTTTCCCGCTGCTCCCGAACCCGGCTTCCCC
>CAWFKR010000014.1:0-245105 GCA_963816415.1 uncultured Pseudomonadota bacterium | reverse complement strand
ATGCGTCACGCGATCCGCGTGCTGAACAGCCTGTCGGCGATGTCGTTCATGCTGCGCTGAATCAGCGCTCCTCGCGCGGCACCCCGAGCTGCTCATAGATCGGGCGCAGCACTGCGCGCACCTCGGGAAGCCTGCGCCAGAACCAGATTGTCGCGAGCACCGCCAGCACTCCGTTCAACGCGAACGCGAAGCGCGTGCCGAAAGCCCCGGCGATCGCACCCGCCGCGAGGTTACCCAGCGGCGCGACGCCGAGGAACGCGAGGGTGTAGAACGACGCGACCCGGCCGCGCAGGCGGTCCTCGACGATCGTCTGCAGGATGGTGTTCGCCGATGCTGCCGCGAGGATCGTGCCGGCGCCGATGAACACCATCAGCACCAGCGCGATCGCATAGACTTTCATGTAGGCGAACGCGGCGAGCGCCACCCCTGCGGTTGCCGCCGCGAACACGATGACCCGCCCGAGGCCGCGCACCGACGAGCGTCCCGCGAGGTAGCCGGTCGACAGCAGCGCACCGAATCCCGCCGCCGACAGCAGGTAGCCCAGCGTGTGGGGGCCGCCCCCGAAGATGTCCTTCGCGTAGACGGGCATCAGCGACGAGTACGGCGAGATCGTCCACGCCAGCGCGGCGACCAGCGCCAGCAGCGCGCGGACCGGAGAGAGCGCGAACGCATAGCGTGCGCCCTCGACCCAGCTCGCCCACCAGCCGGAGGTGGGCGCGGGCCGACGTTCCTTCGGCCAGTGCATCCGCGCGATCGCGACGATCACCGCGACGAACGACAGCGCGTTCAGCGCGAAGCACACCGCCTCGCCGGTCAGTGCCAGCAGCATGCCCGCGATCGCCGGGCCGACGACGCGCGCGGTGTTGACCAGCATCGAGTTCAGCGCGATCGCGTTGGCGAGGTCGCCGCGGTCCTCGACGAAGTGTATGTACAGCGACTGGCGCAGCGGCAGGTCGAACGCCGAGCAGGTGCCGAGCCACAGCGCGAGGACGATCAGGTGCCAGGTCTGGACCCAACCGCCCCCGACGAGGATCGCCAGGATCAGCGCCTGGACGAGCATCAGCGACTGCGTCGTGAACAGGCCGCGGCGCCGGTCGATGCGGTCGGCCAGCACCCCGGCAAGATTGCCGAACAGCAGGATGCCGACGTTGTTGCAGAACGCGACCACCCCGAGCAGCCATGCCGAGTCGGTCAGCCGGTAGACCAGCCAGCCCATCGCCACCTGCTGCAACCAGGTGCCTACGAGCGAGAGCCCCTGACCGGTGAAGAACAGGCGGAAATTGCGGTGACGAAGCGCGCGGAAAGTGCGCGGGAGGATGATCGAGGCCATGCGCAGGCGACATTATCGCCTGTGGCGCGCGATACGCCGGTCAACGTCGATGGCGCCGCCCGCGGTCCCGGATTCCCGCCACCCGCCACCTGCCACCCTGCCACCTGCCACCCGCCTCGGCGGTTCATGCCCGGTCGAGGCGATAGACGCGCGATTCCCCGTAACCCTTGGCGAGCGCCAGCCTGCCGATGTATTCGAGCGCATAGCCGCGCTCCCCGCCCGCGGCCAGCGTCGCCGCGAAAGCCTCGCTGACGTAGATCATGCCCGGGGGTGTCACCGGCTCGATGCGGGCCGCCCGGGTGACGCTGGAACCGAAGTAGCTGTCGCGGGCAACGACGGGGTCGACGATGCGGAACACGGGGCCGTGGTGCAGCGCGACGCGGATCTGGCTGCCTTCGGGCAGCCCCGCTTCGGCCCAGTCGGCGTCGAGCATGCTCGCGAGAAACTGCAGCGCGAATTCCGCGGCCTCGCGTGGAGACTCGAACACGACGTAGAGCGCGTCGCCCCAGGTCTTGGCTTCCCGCGGCTTCGCCACGAGCGACGCGAGCAGCCGGGCGCCGATCTCCAGGAACCGTTGCTGGAAGAACGGCGCGCAAGCATCGTGCAGCCGGCTGTAGCCGGCGAAGTCGGCGAAGAGCAGCGACTTCAGCGTCCGATGAGGGCGCTCGGCCACCCGGTCTGTCGCCTCGGGCCACGGGCCCGGGACCGGTGGCGCCACCGGAGCGCGGGTTCCGGCGGGCGTTGCACCGCCCGGTGCCGTGCCTGGCGCGGGCGCTGCGCCGGCGGCTGCCGCGGCTTCGCGCAATTGACGCAGGTCGATCACCTCGGGCGCTCCCACGTTGCGGTGCCAGCGCTCGAACGATGCGCGCGTGCCACCGACCTTCGCGGTAGCGTCCGGATCGAGCACGCAAAGCATCGTCGGCGAAGTCGCCAGTTGCGCAGCCCGCAGCAACGCGAGACCCTCGAGCAGCGTGGCCGCGTACTCGAACAGGACGTCGTCGCCGAGATGGTTCTCCTGGGTCGCCATGATCACGCGCGACGCCCGGGCAAGCGCGCGGTCGAAGCGGTCGACCCAGTCCCCGCCGCCGACCGCAACACTGGTCCGCACGAAGTCGTCGCGGTCGAATGGCAGCACGACGTTCACTTCCGCCCCGGCGTCCTGCGCCGCCTCGATGAAGAGAAGGTCGGCACCGCAGGCAGCCGATACGTACACGATCGGTTGGTGCAGGCTCGCCAGCCGATCGCGTATCGCCGCGTCGACCGCGGGCACGAGCGCCGCCGGGAACCGCGGCTCGGAACGGTCGTGCGCGTCGATCATGTGGCCGGTGAACACCAGCACGTCCGGCACCGGAAGCACGCGCAGGACTTCGCTGGCCTCGGGAATCACGTGCTGCAGCAGCAGCTGCTGCCGCCGCATCGTCGCGACGTTGCCGGCATTGCCGGGACACAGCGCTAAGGCGGCGGCATAGCTCTGCACGGCGCGGTCGGCCTCGCCCAGCAGCAGTGCCGCCTCGCCCATCGTCGCGTGATCCCAGCAGTCGAGCGGGCTCATCCGCGCCGATAGCCCCTCCGCGATCTCCTGCGCCAGCGTCTGCGCCTGCGCAGCATCGCCGGCGAACATCGACAGCGTCGCCGCATTGATTCCCGGGTAAGGATCCGGCGCCAACGCGTAGGCCGCAAGGTACTCGTCGCGCGCATTCGCGGCCAGGGTGCGGACGCGCAGCTCCGTCCCGTCGGTGCGCGCACCCTGCAGCGCACGAGCGAGCGCGTCCTTCGAAAGCCGCCCGCGCAGGCTCAGGATGTCGGCGAGCAGCGAAGGTTGCGCTGCGGGCGGTGCGGGCGGTGCGGGCGCTTCGTCGAGCCGCGCCTGTGCCAGGACCTGTCCCCCTTCACCCCCGATCAGCCGCGACTGCGCTTCGTCCAGCAGCGCGCGTGCCCGCTGGCTTGCGCCGGCACGGGCGTGCGCAAGCGCGCCCCAGTAGAGGAGCTCCGCATCGCCGGGATGGGCCGTGATCTGCTCGCGGAACGCATCACAGGCATCCCACGGCGCGCCGCGCTCGAGGTGGCCGCGGATCTCGTCGACGCCCGTGCTCAGGATCCCTGCGCCTCGGTAATCCGTGCGCGCAAGCGGCTGACGCTGATCAGCCGGCGCATCGCGGGTGGCAATCGATCGATGAGCGCTGCGGCCTGCGTCAGCTCCGTCGCCTTCCCGGGCGAGCCGGCGAGCGCCGACGCGTAGAGCGCCTGCGCGTACTCGATGTGCTGCGTCAAGTCTTCGTTGTCCTTGCGTTCGTAGAGGCCGCGTTCGAACGCGAGTACCGGTGCGATGATGCGGCCAGCTCCCGCGGAGTCGCCCGATCCTGCGGCGATCCACGCTTCGAGGGTGAGCAGGATGTTCTGATTTCGCTGGTCACCGATGTTGCGCATGGGCACCTGCTTGCGGACCTCGAGGGCTTTGGCAATCTCGTTGCCGGCGCTGGCGAAATCGCGACGCCACCACGACGCCTCGGCGGCCATCCGCCACGCCACCCAGAGCGCGTTGTCGCGCGCCTCCCTCGCACCCGCTTGCGGAGGCGTTATCGCCTCGAGGCGCTTCGCCACGCCCATTGCCATTGCGTGCACGCCGGCGAAATCGCCCGAGGCGAACGGGACCGCGAGCGCGGCGTAGCCAATGCCAAGCCCGCCGAGCGGGTATCCGATCTGACCGAGGAATTCGGGCAGGTAGGCGTGCCCGAAAGAACCCGCCGGTTGGCCCGCCGTCACCAGGTCGGTGTAGCGGCGGTTCTGCGTGACCGCGGCCGCGGCCGCTTGCTCGTTGCCCGTGTCGGCCTCGAACTGCGCGAGGTAGCCGGAAGCGAGTGCCAGCACCTGCCCCAGAATCGCGGCCTGGCGCACGCGACCCGCCACGGTGAGCGCCGAGCGCAAATCTCCGAGCGCGCCGTCGATGTCGCCCAGGCTATAGCGGACACCTGCAATCTGCATGCGCGCGTTGACCAGGTTGTTCCACGAGATCTGGTTGGTCGGATCGAGCTCGGTCATCGCCTGCCAGTCGGCAACGTCGCGCTTCGCCCATTCGAGCGCCTTGCGGGCGTGCATCAATATCGATTCGGCGGAAACGAGGTTGTCGGCCAGCAGTGCCTCTGCCCGGCGCGCCGACATGTTCCCGGGCTGCACCGCGAGCACGGCTTCGCTCACCTTGAGGCCGTCGGCGGCAACCTCGTGCAGCCGATCGAACTCGCCGAGGTTGTTGAGTGCCGCAGCCTGCCACGAACAGGCCTCGGCGTAGCCGACCGCCGCGGGCACGTCGTCGAGCTCGAGGTCCGCGATGCTGCGGTTCGCTTCGCGCGCCTGGTCGAGCGTCTTCACCGCCCGCTCGTTGTCGTTCGCCTGCAGCTGCGAGAAACCGAGGAAAGTCGCGGCAAGCCCGTAGGCGCGCCGCACCGCAATGGACGGGGACGGTGCCTTCATCAGCGGCTCGAGCACGTCGACCGCTCGCTGGGCGAGGTCGAGCTCCTCCATTAACTGCAACTCGCTGCTCGCCACGCGCGCCTGGGACATGAGCCCGAGCCCGAGCCCGATCGCCGTTTCCTCCGACCGGTCGCCCTGCGCGCGCAGGCGCTCCAGTGTCGAAACCGCACTTGCAAGTGCCGACTTCGCTTCGCCGAGCTTCGACTGGTTGCGCAGCGCAGCGCCGTAGCGCACCAGGGCAAGCGCGCGATTGCGGTCGGTCTCGGGCGTGCGCAGCGCCGCAGGCAGGTCCGCGTAGTAGTCGACGGCGCGCTTGGCCAGCGCCGCCACGATGTCGAGGCGCCCAATGGGCTCGAGCTCGAGATAGAAGTCGTCGAGCAGGTAGACGATCAGCTTCTCGGCTTCACCTCGTGCGCTGTCGGCGAGCTGACGGGTCTGCAGCGCCTCGGCTTCGGCGCGCTGCGCCCGCTTCGCACTCTCGTAGCCGTAGATCGCGCTGGCGATCGCGCCGATCGCGAGCACCGCGCAGACCGCGGCGATCTGCCGCGCGCGCACCAGCGCCTTGCGCGTGGCGCGCTCGCGGGCGCGCTGCTCGGCGAGCTTGCGCTCCGCCTGGTCGCGGGCCTCGCGCTCGTGGCGCAGGTCGCGGCTCGCCCGCACGACGCTGCACAGCACGTCGTGGGTCAGCTCGACACGGCGGACGTCGAGGCGCTCCTCGATGCGCAGCAGCCGACGGTCGACCAGCGTCGGCAGCGCATCGGGTTTCGCGCCCATGCCGGCAAATGCCTTGCGCACGCTCTCCTCGGCAATGCTCTCGCGATAGCCCGATTCGGTCAGCAGCTCGTCTTCGATGTAGTGGCGCAGCGCCGCCGGCTGGTCGGCGAGCGCACGCTCGTAGAACTCGGCGAGGATGGTCTCGTGCGAGCCGGCGAGGAGATCGGCCGAGATCTCGGCGCGCCCCTTGGCAATGCGCGCGTTGTTGAGCTCGCGACAGATGAGGCTCAACAGCGAAGGCTCGACCTCGGCATTGCGAAGCTCCGAGCCGCCGGCGACGAAGCGGACGATCGCCTCGGCGACCTCCTGCGACACCAGCTTGCCGCCCGGCTTCATGACGGCCTCGAGCGCCTGCTCGCCGGTCATTCGCGCCAGGCGCATGCGGTTCTGCGTGATCGAGGGCATGACGCCCTTCAGCGCCTCGAGGTGCGCGAGGTAATCCTCGCGCAGCGCTATCAGGATCCGGTAGTCGCTGCGCGTGAAGTCGAATTTCTCGGCCGCCGATTCGTCGGCCTCCATCCGCGCTTCCAGCGCCTTCGGCGGGCGATTCTCGACCAGGTCCGCGAGGTCGTCGATGAATTGCGCGGCACGCCTGCGGCCCGCGTCGTCGGCCTGCGCCAGCGTGAAGATCTCCTCGAACTGATCGAAGATCAGCAGCGGGATCAGCGGCTTGCCCGACTCGTCCTTCAGCACGTCGTCGCGGTGGTGCAGGAACTCCCACAGCGATTCGCCCTCGACGGCAACACCGGTCTGCGTCCACTCGCCCGAGCGCTGCGTTGCGCGGAAGATCGCCTGCTTGATCTGCTCGGTCGGCGCAGGCGAGTCAGGCGAGTAGTCCACTCGCACGTAGACCGGGCAGTAGCCGATCGGCCGCAGCCGAGGCACGATGCCTGCGCGCAGGATCGACGTCTTGCCCAGGCCTGACTGGCCGAACAGCAGCGTCAGCGTCTTGCGCTGGACGCGGCGCGCGAGCTCGGCGACCTCCTCCTCGCGGCCGTAGAAATACCCCTGGGTCTCCTCGGTGAACGACGCGAGGCCCAACCACGGGTGCTGCGGATCGACCGATGTCTGTGCGGCCGGATTGTCGAGGGGCGCCACGGCCGCGTCAGTGCCGGGCGGACAGGAAGTCCTGCAGGTGACGCGCGAACTCCGGCGTCACCTCGCCACCCGGCAGGCGCGTGATGTGCAGCGCCTTGAACCGGTCGGGGACGTGCGCATCGATCGCCTGCGTGTCGTCGATGCACACCGGGACGATGAACAGCGCGCCGTCGGCGATGTTGCGCGAACGATCGAGGGCGTAGTTCCACTCGCGGCGGAAGTAGCCCTCGAGTCGGCGCTCGGTCGTCGCCGAGACGACCGGGATGAAATACGAGCAGCGGGCGATGTTGCGCTGGATCTTGCGGTCGTAGTCGTCGCCGCCTTCGAGCCGGTCGAGGTCGAACCAGGTCCTGATGCCCGCCGCGTCGAGCCCGGCCTTGAGCTTCTGCACGGCAGGCAGGTCCTCGCGCGCGTAGCTGATGAAGACCGCGTTGTCGGGCATCTCGCGCTCGGGAGGCAGGAAGCGCTGTGGCAGATTCAGCTCGACCACCTCGCCGGGCTTGTGACGCGTCATCCAGCGGCGATGGAGCTCGTCGACGAACTTCTCGGCCCCGCTGTAGACGCGCGTGCGCACGCTGACCTGCTGCAGGAATCCCATCAGGCGTCCGTCGCTGACCGAGTGATTGTCGGCCAGCACCTCGCCGACGTCGCGCGGGTCAGACAGGCGCCGCCGCTTGGCCATGCGCAGGAACAGGCGCGCGAGCCAGTTGGTGAAGCTGCTGCCGATGAACAGAAGGTGGTTGTGCTCGAGCTCGTGGAACAGCTTCTCGGGCGTCAGGTGCTCGCTCTGCAGCGCGCAGATGAACTCCAGCGTGTCCTCGTCGGAGATGACGTAGGTCGGCGACGCGGACAGGCGGCCCAGCAGGTGGTAGATCACCGGACGCTGCAGCTTCTCGCGTTCCGATGGAAGGTCGGCGACCCGGTTGGGCGCATAGGCAATGACCTCGGTCGACTGCGCGCCGCCGAAACGCTCCTGGTTGACCGCCTGCTCGAGCAGCGGGTCGAAGGTCGTGGTGACGAACAGGTCGAAATCGGTGATCTGGGCGAGCTGCCGCAGCGCGAGCGGCGGGGCGAAGTTCGCTTCGCGGAACAGGCTGCGCAGCCGGGTATACGCCTCCTCGCGCCGGCCGCGCGAGGCGAGGAACCAGCAGACGACGTCGTTGAGCGTGTAGGGCTTCGGGAGCTGCGCGGTGTCGACGCCGAGCTTGCCCGCCAGCTTCTCGGCGACCCAGTCGTAGAGCAGCCGCGGCCCGTCCTCGGTCTCGACCTTCTGCAACTCGGGGCCGATGATCGGGATGACCCGGCGTTCCTCGATGAAGTTGAGGAGGTCCTCCCACGCGTCGTCGTCGAGCGTGGCGAGCGGAGGATGCAGGGGCAACGGGCTGCTCATCGCGCGCGATTCGTCACTGAGGGCTCCCCGAGGGATTCCGGCCGGCGGTCGATTCGCCCATCCGACGCCCTCCCCGGCAGCGCTGAAGTCTCCACGATTCGCCGGGCCGGGTCAAACGCGCCGCGCCCGGCCGGGCCTACCCGCCCAGCCTGCCGTACTGCTCGCGCAGCTTCTCCAGCGTTGCGTTGAATCCCTCGAGCCGCACGCGCTCCTGCTCGACGACGGCAGCCGGCGCGCGCGCGACAAAGCCCTCGTTGGCGAGCTTCGCCTTCGCCTTCGCGATCTCGCCTTCGTGGCGGGCGATGTCCCTGGCGAGGCGTTCGCGCTCGGCGGCGACGTCGATCTGCACGTCGAGCATCACGCGCAGCCTGTCGACGACCTGCACGGGGGCGTTGCGCTGCGGCAGCACGTCGGCAAGCTGGACCTCGGACAGCCGGGCGAGGGCCTTCAGGTAGTCGGTGAGCGCTCCGACGCCCACGCCGGCAAGATCGCCTGCGACGAACGCGCCGACCTTCTGCCCCGGCGGTAGGCCCATTTCGCTGCGCAGCGAGCGCACCGAGTCGACGAGGTTCTTCAGCGTGACGATCTGGGTCTCTGCTTGCGCGCCACGATTCTGAAGCGGGTGGTCACGTTGCGCAGGATAGCGCTGCAGCGAGATCGTCTCCCCGGTCGTGCCCGCAAGCGGCGCAACCGACTGCCACAGCTCCTCGGTGATGAACGGGATGAACGGGTGGGCAAGGCGCAGGATGGACTCCAGCGTGCGCACCAGCGTGCGCCGCGTCGCGCGCTGCGCGGCCTCGTCGCCAGTGGCAAGATCGACCTTGGCGAGCTCGAGGTACCAGTCGCAGAACTCGTTCCAGACGAACTCGTACAGCGCCTTGGCGGCATGGTCGAAGCGGTAGGCATCGAGCTGTTCGACAATCTCGGCTATGGCGTAGTGGAGCTTGTGCTCGATCCAGCGGTCGGCGATCGACGGCGTGCGCGGCAGCGATTCGTCGAGGCCGACGTCCTTGCCCTCGACGTTCATCAGCACGAAGCGCGTCGCGTTCCACAGCTTGTTGCAGAAATTGCGGTAGCCCTCACACCGACCGAGGTCGAAGTTCAGCGTGCGGTTGAAGGTCGCGAGCGACGCGAAGGTGAAGCGCAGCGCATCGGCGCCGAAGGCCGGGATGCCGTTGGGGAACTGCTTGCGCGTGCGCTTGGCGACAGCGTCGGCCTGCCGCGGATCCATCATGTTGAGCACACTCTTGGCGACCAGGCTCTCCGCGTCGATGCCGTCGATCAGGTCCAGCGGATCGAGGACGTTGCCCTTGGACTTCGACATCTTCTGGCCTTCGGCATCGCGGACGATCGCGTTGATGTAGACGTCCTTGAACGGCACCTTGCCGGTGAAGTAGGTCGTCGTCATGATCATCCGCGCGACCCAGAAGAAGATGATGTCGAAACCGGTGACCAGCACGCTCGACGGCAGGAAGGTCTCGAGCTCCTTCGTCTGCGCCGGCCAGCCCAGCGTCGAATGGCACCAGAGTGCCGAGCTGAACCACGTGTCGAGCACGTCCTCGTCGCGCTTGAACGACGCGGGCGCGCGCCCGAGCTTCGCCGTCGCCTGCGCCAGTGCATCGGCTTCGCTGCGCGCGACGTAGACGTTGCCGGCATCGTCGTACCACGCCGGGATCTGGTGTCCCCACCACAGCTGCCGCGAGATGCACCAGTCCTGGATGTTGTTGATCCAGTGCAGGTAGGTCGACAGCCAGTCACCGGGAACGAACTGGACCTTCTGGCCGGCCCCCGGGACTTCCGGACCGCTCCCTGGCGCCGCGCCGGGGAGCCCGTCGCCGACCGCGGCGAGGCACAGGTCCTGGATCGATTTGCCTGGAAAGTACGGGTGCGACGCAGGCGCGGACTTCTTCATCGCCACGTACCACTGGTCGGTCAGCATCGGCTCGACGACCTCGCCGGTGCGCCCGCAGCGCGGTACGACCATCTTGTGGGGTTTCTCGGAGACGACGAGGCCCGCGGCCTGCAGGTCGGCGAGCACCGCCTTGCGTGCCGCGTAGCGATCGAGACCGCGGTATTTCGCCGGCGCGTTGTCGCTGACCGTCGCGTCGAGATTCAGGATCGAAATCGCGGGCAGGTGGTGCCGCTGGCCGATCGCCCAGTCGTTGAAGTCGTGCGCTGGCGTGATCTTGACCACCCCGGTGCCGAATTCGCGGTCGACGTAATCATCGGCGATCACCGGGATCTCGCGGTCGGTCAGCGGCAGGCGCACGCGCCTGCCGACGAATGCGCGATAGCGCTCGTCGTCCGGGTGCACGGCGACCGCGGTGTCGCCAAGCATCGTCTCGGGCCGCGTCGTCGCGACCGTCAGCGTCCCCGAGCCGTCGGCCAGCGGATACGACAGTTCCCAGAGCTTCCCCTGCTCCTCCTCGCTGTCGACTTCGAGGTCGGAGACCGCGGTCATCAGCTTGGGGTCCCAGTTGACCAGCCGCTTGCCACGGTAGATGAGCCCGTCCTCGAAGAGGCGCACGAAAGTCTCGCGCACCGCGGTCGACAGGCCCTCGTCCATCGTGAAGCGCTCGCGCGACCAGTCGGCGGCTGCACCCATGCGCCGCATCTGGTGGGTGATCGTCGACCCCGACTCCTCCTTCCACGCCCAGACACGCTCGGCGAAAGCTTCGCGGCCGAGGTCGTGGCGGGTCTGGCCCCTGGCCTTCAGCTGCTGCTCGACGACGATCTGGGTCGCAATGCCCGCGTGGTCGGTGCCGACCTGCCACAGCGTGTTGTCGCCGCGCATCCGGTGGTAGCGGATCAGCACGTCCATCAGCGTCTGCTGGAACGCGTGACCCATGTGCAGCGTGCCGGTGACGTTGGGCGGCGGCAGCTGGATGCAGTACGACGCTGCGCCCGGCGTGTACGTCGGCTTGAACCAGCCGCGCGACTCCCACAGCGGATACCACTTCGCCTCGATGGCGTGGGGTTCGAAGCTCTTGGCGAGTTCCATGGGCGCGGGAAACGAGGGAAAAGCCTGAAATTGTAGCGGATGCGCTCCATCACCCGGTCTCGCGCAGCTTCCCGACCGCGTACTCGGCGATGGCGAGCGATGCGGTGAGTCCCGGCGACTCGATGCCGAACAGGTTGACCAGCCCCGCGACCCCGTGCTCGCGCGGGCCGTCGATGACGAAATCGCGCGCGGCCTCGCCGGGCGCCTGGATCTTGGGCCGGATGCCCGAATAGTCGGGCACCAGCGCGCCGTCGGGCAACGCGGGCCAGTAGCGACGGATGGCGGGATAGAAGCGTTCGGCGCGCGCGGAATCGACGGCGTAATCGATCGCCTCGACCCACTCGACGTCGGGACCGAAGCGCGCCTGGCCTCCGAGGTCGAGGGTCACGTGCACGCCCAGCCCTGCCGCCTCGGGGACCGGATAGACCAGTCGCGAGAACGGCGAGCGCCCGGCCAGGCGAAAGTAGTTGCCCTTGCACAGGTACGCCCGCGGTACCGATATCCCAGGCAGGCCGGCGATCGAGCGCGCGACGCGCGGGGCATCGTGGCCCGCGCAGTTGACGACGCTGCGCGCGCACAGCGTCATGGGTTCGGCGCCGCCGACGACGAGCCCGATGCCGTCGCCCGTCACGTCGCCGCCGACGACCGGACTGCCGAACGCAAACACCGCGCCGGCGTCGCGCGCATCGCCTTCGAGCGCCAGCATGTACTGGTGGCTGTCGATGATGCCCGTGGAAGGCGAATGCAGCGCTGCGACGCAGGACAGCGCCGGCTCGAGGGCGGCGATCGCAGGCACGTCGAGCGGCACGAGGTCGTCGACGCCGTTGGCGCGCGCCTGGGCCTCGAGACGCGCGAGATCGTCCAGCTGGTCGTTGCCCGTCGCGACGATCAGCTTGCCGCAACGGCGATGCGGGACCCCGCGCTCATTGCAATAGGCGTAAAGCCGCTCGCGCCCGGCGACACAAAGCCGCGCCTTCAGCGAGCCTGGCGGATAGTAGATGCCCGCATGCAGCACCTCGCTGTTGCGCGCACTGGTGACCGTCCCGATTGCATCCGCAGCCTCGACTACGATCACCTCGCGACCGGCGCGCGAGAGCTCGCGCGCCGCCGCCAGCCCGACGACGCCGGCGCCGATCACGACGCAGTCGACGCGATCCATGCCGCCGGACGCTCAGGCGGCCAGCGGCTCGTTGGCGGCGAGGCCGCGATCGACGCTGCGCCCCATGGCGCCCGCGACCGCGTCGAGCCTTGCCATCAGCGAGGCGAACTCGTCGATCGACAGCGCCTGGTCGGCGTCGCACCACGCCTCCGCCGGGCACGGATGCACCTCGATCAGCAGCGCGTCGGCGCCGGCGGCGACTGCGGCGCAGGAGAGTGCGGGCACCATCCACGCCTTGCCGCCTGCGTGCGACGGATCGACGATCACCGGCAGGTGGGTCTCCTTCTTCAGCACCGCGATCGCCGTCACGTCGAGCACGTTGCGATACGCCGTCTCGAAGGTCCGGATGCCGCGCTCGCACAGCATGATCCGGTGATTGCCGCCCGCCGCGATGTATTCGGCGGCCATCAGCCATTCGCCGATCGTCGCGCTCATGCCCCGCTTGAGGATGACCGGCACGTCGACCTTGCCCACTTCCTTCAGGAGGTCGAAGTTCTGCATGTTGCGGGTGCCGATCTGGATGACGTCGACCTTGTGCTCGAGGAAGGTGTCGAGCATGCGGACGTCCATCAACTCGGTGACGATCGGCAGCCCGTGACGCGATGCCGCATCCTTCAGCATCGTCAGCCCTTCGACGCCCTTCCCCTGGAACGCGTAGGGACTGGTGCGGGGCTTGAACGCGCCGCCGCGCATCAGCCGCGCCCCCGCGGCGGCGACCCCTGCCGCGGCCGCCTCCATCTGCGGCACCGTCTCGACCGAGCAGGGACCTGCGATCACCTGCACCGCGGCACCGCCGATGCGCGCGCCGCCAACGTCGACGACCGTGCTCGCCTTGTGCCACTCCCGCGCGACCAGCTTGTAGGGTTTCAGGATGTGCATCGAGCGCTCGACGCCGGGCAGCGGATCGAACATCTCGGGGTCGAGCTTGCGCTCGTCGCCAATGGCGCCGATCAGCGTGCGCTCGGTGCCGCGCGAGATGTGAACGTCGAGCCCGTGGGCGCGGATCTTGGCTTCGACCGCGGCGATCTCGGTCTCGCCTGCGTCGGGTTGCATGACGATGATCATGGTGTCTTCCTTTCCGGTGCTTGAAAAAGCATCGGGCGGCCTTTTCAGGGGCCGCCCGATGCGCTGTATTCCTGTCTGCTGTCGTTGCTATGCGCGCGCGCGGCCCTCGGAGAAGTCCGTAAAGTAAAAATAGCCCACGTACCAAGTCGTGGCGCGCAGCGAAGCGGGTGCCTTGGCGTGCATGAGGGTCAGTGTATCAGCATTTGCCCGTCCCGCAAGCAGCAGCCCCGCTGTCGCCGCATGTCCCGGCGAGACCTGTCGCGGGAAAGCGTCAGACGCGGCACGCGATCGGGCAGCCCCCATCGGCGCTCGGGGACGGTCGCCGGGCGTGGGACCGGTCAGGGGTGGCGACTGCGCCAGCTGTCGATTTCCCGCTCGATCGCTTCGGCGACGTAGCTGCGCACCAGCTCGCCGACCTGCCGGTTGATCGTTTCGACCAGTTCGGCGCTCGCGCGCTGGACGATCGGCTGCAGTCGGGCGCCGAGTTGCTCGCGAAGTCCGGTGTCGGTGAACAGGTCGAGGCGCTGCATGACCTGGGCGCGAATCTCGTCGGCCAGCGCATCCCAGTCGGGGCTCGCCCGCTCGATTTCGGGTCCTGCGCCCGGCGTTGGCGGCGGCGGCACATCGGGTGCCTGTGCCTCAGCCTGTGCCTCAGCCTGTGCCTCGTGGTCGCGATCCGGTCCCGAGCCCCAGTCCAGGTCCCCGGGTGCGAAGGCCGCGCCGGACGCGCCGGGCTCCTCATCCCCTGCGTCCGTCGCTCCCGTGTGGTCCTCCTTCCCTTCCGCGGGGACGGCCTCCTCGGGCGGGGGAATCTCGAGGATGAAGTCCTCGTCCACGAAGGCGATGGGCGGCGGGACGGTGGCCTCGGAATCAGCAGCCTCGGAGACGTCAGCCTCAGGCGAGGCTGCTTCGGGGATGACCGCCTCCGGGATCGCTGCCTCAGGCACAGCTGCCGCGGGGATGACCGCCTCGGGGGCGCTGGCCTCTTCGGGAAACAGCGGCTCCGGTTCGATCTCCGGCGCAGCCGCTTCCGGGAAGTCGCGGATCTGGTCGATGTCGACCGCGTCGGTCAGCACCGGCAGGTCCGACAGCGTGTCGATGGAAATCGGATCGGCATCGGCGTCCTCCGCCCCGTGGGGGAGGATCACCGTCGGCAGCAGCGATGCGCCCGCGTCGACGGCAAGCGCGTCCGTCAGCGTCGGAACGTCGCGCGGGGGTCCGGACAGTGTCGCGTCGTCACCGGACAGCGTCGTGTCACCACTGCCCCCGGGCCGGTCACGCCTGCGGTTGCGGCGCATCAGTGCGTCTGCCTGCTGCAGGAGTTCACGCGCCGACGGCATCTAGTCGCGGTTCGAGAGATTGTGCGTGCGCATTTCGTAGCCGCGCTCCCGATAGTAGCGGAACCGCGTGCGCCCTGCGGTCAACTGTTCGTCGCGTTCCCCGACGATCTCGACCAGGCGCTCGAACCGGCTGAAGAACGGGGGCGGGTCGGCGTGCAGGTTGATCAGCACCGCGGCGGGTCCCGCATGCTCGAGCGACTCATCGACCAGCACCGGCGTCTCGCCGGCAACAGGGCTGTCGAGGCGACAGTGCGGAATGAAGGCCACCTGCGGTTCCTGCCACAGCAGCCGGTCCAGCGCCTCGGTGGTCGCGGCGTCCGGCGTCAGGACCCGCACCGAGCCATGCTGGCGATACGCTTTCGCGACAAGCCTGCCCACAGTCCGCAACGGATCTGCGACATGCGTGTAGAAATCGATCGCCGTCATCGTTCACCAGGCGGATGGCAGACGTCGATCGCCGTCATCGCTCATGCCGCGGCTTCGTGGGACAGGATCCAGGTCGCGAGCATCGGCACCGGGCGGCCGGTCGCGCCTTTTTCCTTGCCTTCCTTCCATGCAGTGCCCGCGATGTCGAGGTGCGCCCAGTCGTATTTCTTCGTGAAACGCGACAGGAAGCACGCGGCCGTGATGCTGCCGCCGGGACGTCCCGCGATGTTCGCGAAATCCGCGAAGTTGCTCGCGAGCCCCTCCTGGTAGTCATCCCAGAGCGGGAGCTGCCAGCCGCGATCGTACGAATCGTCGCCCGCCGCGATCAGCGCTCGCGCGAGCGTGTCGTTGTTGCTGAACAACCCACTGGCGACGTGACCCAGCGAAATGACCATGGCGCCGGTCAGCGTCGCAATGTCGACGACCGCCTCGGGCTCGTAGCGCTCGGCATAGGTCAGCGCGTCGGCGAGGATCAGGCGGCCTTCCGCATCGGTGTTCAGCACCTCCACCGTCTGCCCCGACATCGACTTCACGATGTCGCCGGGCTTGGTCGCGCGTCCCGACGGCATGTTCTCGCAGGCGGGGATCAGGCCGACCAGGTTCAGCTTCGTCTTGAGCTCGGCGATGGTCCGGAACACGCCCAGAACCGACGCGGCACCGCACATGTCGAACTTCATCTGGTCCATGTCCGCGGCGGGCTTGATCGAGATGCCCCCCGTGTCGAAAGTGACGCCCTTGCCCACCAGCACCAGCGGTTTCTGCTTTCGCTGCGACTGTTCGTACTCGAGCACGATGAAGCGCGGCGGCTCGTCGCTGCCGTTGGTGACCGACAGGAATGAACCCATTCCCAGCGCCTCGATCTGCGGGCGCTCGAGGATGGTCACCTTGACCTCGGGGAACTGCTTGCCCAGCTCCAACGCGCGCTCGGCGAGGTAGCGCGGCGTGCAGACGTTGCCCGGTAGATTGCCGAGGTCCTTGGCGAAATCGACGCCGTTGGCGATCGCCAGGCCGCGCACGGCCGCGGCTTCGCCCGCCGCGAGATCGGAACGCTGCGGAACCGACAGCGTCAGCTTGCGCAGCGGACGGCGCACGTCGGCAGGCTCGCTCTTCATCTGCTCGAAACGGTAGACGGCGTCCATCGCGACGACCACCGCATGCTCGACCCGCCACGCCACCTCGCGGCGCTTGACCTTCTCCTCGGTCAGGTAGATGACGGCCTCGTACGAGCCGGTCTCGTTCAGCAGCTTGACGGCGCTGCGGATCGCCTGGCGGAATTCCTTGTCGCGGAAATCGCGCTCCTTGCCGAGACCGATCAGCAGCACGCGGTCGGCCAGCGTCCCCCGCACGTTGTGGAGCAGCAGGGTCGCGCCGAGCTTTCCTTCCATGTCGCCGCGGCGGATGATTTCGCTGATATAGCCGTTCGAGGCACGGTCGATCAGTTCTGCCGACAGCGAAAGCTTGCGATTGTCGAACACGCCGACGACCACGCAGGCGCTGCGCTGCTTCTCGGGACTTCCGCTTTTTATGGTAAATTCCATCGCGCTCCTCGGATTTCGTCGCTGACGTTTTTGTGCCACGAGGCCCAGTCCTGCGCATTATCGGCAAAACGCCGTAAAAAAGTCAAAATTTTCCAGCCGTCATGATTTTCCGGCGCAGCCTCGTCCGCGAACTGACGGCCACCGCGATCGGGCTGTTCCTGATCCTGCTCGCCATTCTGTTCACCAATCTGGTGCTGCGCCTGCTGGCGCGGGCGGCGGGCGGCAGCGTGGCACCCGAAGGGATCCTGGCCCTGCTGGGATTCAACGCGCTCTTTTATTTCAATATCCTGCTGTCGGTCGCCCTGTTTTTGACCGTGCTGCTCACGCTTTCGCGCTGGTATCGCGACAGCGAGATGATTGTCTGGTTTACGTCAGGCCAGTCGCTGACCGCCTGGCTGCGGCCGATCGTGCTGTTCAGCGCGCCATTCCTGGTGGCGATCGTCGTGCTGTCCCTGTACCTGTCACCCTGGGCCGAGCAGCGCAAGCTCGAGTTCGAACAGCAACTCAGGTCGCGAGACGACATTTCACTCGTGACGCCGGGCCTGTTCCGGGAATTCCCGCATGCAAATCTCGTCGTTTTCGTCGAGAGCATCAATCCGCTCGACAACACGGTGCGCAACGTGTTCCTCCACAGCATCGAGGACAACCAGGATTCGACGACGGTCGCGGCACGGGGCAAGCTCGAGGACATGCCCAACGGCGACCGCTTCATCGTCCTGGAGCACGGCCGCCGCTACCAGGGGACGCCGGGGACCGCGGACTACCGGGTCATGGAGTTCGAGCGCCTGGGACGGCGGATCGAACCGAACGAGGTCCGCGCCCTGCCGACGTCGACCAAGGCGCGGCCGACGCTGGCACTTCTCGCCGCCCGTGACCGGGTCGATCGCGCCGAGCTGTTCTGGCGCATTTCGGTGCCGATCTCCGCGGCTATCCTGACCCTGCTCGCGATACCGCTTGCGCGCGTGAATCCGCGCATGGGGCGCTCGTTCAACTTCTTCGCAGCGATGTTCCTGTACATGCTCTACAGCAACTGCCTGAACATCGTGCAGAGCCTGATCGCCCAGGGGCGCCTCGATTTCTGGCTGGGGCTCGCGCTGCCGCACGTCGTCGCGCTGGTCGTGGTCGTCGTCCTGTTCCGCCACCAGCTCTCCATCGCCGGACTGTTCGCGCGCGCACCCCGCCCCGCGGCACCGGAGACCGCCTGACGATCCGCCGATGAAGACGCTGCAGCGCTACATTGGCCGCGACATCCTGTTCTCGACGCTGCTGATCTTCGCCGCGTTGCTGGCGCTGTTCGCGTTCTTCGACCTGATCCACGAGCTCGGCGACGTCGGCCGGGACAACTACACGCTTAGCGCGGCACTGCTCTACGTGGTGCTGAACCTGCCGTCGCGGCTCTACGAGCTGTTTCCGGTTGCCGCGCTGATCGGCACGCTGTTCGCGCTCGCCCAGCTCGTCGCCAACTCCGAGTACACGGTCATGCGCGCCTCGGGGATGTCGATCGTCCAGGTCGTGTGGGCAGTCCTGAGGGTGGGCATACCGCTGGCACTCGCGACCTTCCTCGCCGGCGAGTACGTCGCGCCACCGGCCGAGCGCATCGCGCAGACCGTGCGCTCGGCGGCCCACGGCGAAAGCACGCAGGTGGTCGCCCAGCAGTTCACCTCGGGCTTCTGGTTCAAGCAGGACCTGACGTTCGTCAACATCCGGACGGTTCTGGCCGACATGACGCTGCTCGGCGTGCGCATGTACGAGTTCGGCGACGACCTCCGCCTCAAGACCGTGAGGATCGCGCAGTCGGGAACGTTCATCGGCAACGGCAAGTGGAAGCTCGAGGACGTCCGGACGACCCGGATCGGCGCCGACCGGACGCAGGTGACCTCGGAACCCACTTACATCTGGAAGACCGTGCTGCGGCCGTCGATCCTCGACGTGTACCAGGTCGCGCCCGAGCGGCTCGAACTCGGCGCGCTCTACGACAACATCCGGGTGCTCAGCAAGAATGCGCAGAAGACGTCCCGCTTCGAGATCGCGTTCTGGAACAAAATCTTCTATCCGGTCGCCGTGCTGGTGATGATGATCCTCGCCCTGCCCTTCGCGCATTTCCAGCGCCGCCAGGGCGGCATCGGCTTCCGGATCTTCGCGGGAACGATGATCGGGCTCGCGTTCTTCCTGCTCGGGCGGCTGTTCTCGAACCTCGGCGTCCTCAACGACTGGCCCCCGATCTTTTCCGCGACATTTCCGCTCGTGTTCTTCACCACCATCGCGTTCGCCATGATCTGGTGGGTCGAGCGGCGGTAGCCGAGGTCCCGGCCGCGAAATCCGGGACGGACCACGTTTTCCCGGCCCGCTGCCGCACGCGGACGTCACCAAACGCGGTCCGTCCCGGAAATTCAGGGCGATAAAAAACCCCGCCCGGCGGCTGCCTGCGGGGTCTGTTGATGCGGGTCGCGGTGCGCGTCAGGCGCCCGCGGCCGGCACGACGTTCGCGTACTTGTGCTGACGCTCGCCCTTGACGCGGAACGACACGGTGCCGTCCACCAGCGCGAACAGGGTGTGATCCTTGCCCACGCCGACGTTGTCGCCGGGATGGATCACCGTGCCGCGCTGGCGGACGATGATGCCGCCCGCGCGGATGACTTCGCCGCCGTAAACCTTGACGCCGAGGCGCTTCGACTCCGAATCGCGACCGTTCCGGGAACTGCCGCCTGCCTTTTTGTGTGCCATGACGTATGCCCCTTAGCCGACGATCGCTTCGATCTTGAGCTCGGTGTAGTTCTGCCGGTGCCCTTGATGCTTCTGATAATGCTTGCGCCGGCGCATCTTGAAGATCCGGATCTTCTCGCCGCGGCCATGCGCGACGACCGTGGCCTTGACGGTCGCGCCCGCGACCGTCGGCTGGCCGACGCGAACGCTGTCGCCCTCGCCGACCATCAGCACCTGATCCAGGACCACTTCCGCGCCCACGTCCGCCGGTATCTGTTCTACCTTGAGTTTTTCGCCGGGGGCAACCTTGTACTGCTTGCCGCCGGTTTTTACGACCGCGTACATGAGGAGACTCCTGTGGATTCGGTTTCACGCGCGCGCCAGACCCACCAGAACTCCGCGCCCGTGGCCCATCATCCCCGCCAATCGCGGGAAAGCTTTGGATTATAACGCATTTCGCCAAAGTGCGGCAACCAGCCTGGCCCACAGGCGGGAAAGGGTTCTCGGGAACCGGTCAGGTCCGAAAGGGGAGAGAAGCGGCCCCTGCGCCTCCGGTAAAATACGCGCCGGTCGGGTATCGTGGCGAATGCCGCCGCGCCCCGGCGCACGTACCCACTCTTCGAACCTCCCGACCCTACGCTCCCCCTGGCTCCGTGACCGCCGAGTTCCTCAAGCCCGTCATCGGGGCCGACATGGCCGCCGTCGATCGGGTGTTGCGCGAGAGCCTGTCGTCGGACGTCGTGCTGATCCGGCGCGTCGCCGATTACATCATCGGAGGCGGCGGCAAGCGCCTGCGCCCCGCGCTGCTGCTGCTCGCAGCGCGCGCCTGCGGCTACGACGGCCGCGATCACCACGTGCTGGCGGCGGTCATCGAGATGATTCACACCGCGACGCTGCTGCACGACGACGTCGTCGACGAATCCGAGCTGCGGCGCGGCAATGCGACCGCCAACGCCGCGTTCGGCAACCCGGCGTCGGTCCTGGTCGGCGACTTCCTCTATTCGCGCGCCTTCCAGCTGATGGTGGGCGTCGACCGCATGCGCGTGCTCGAGATCGTCGCCGACGCGACCAACACCATCGCCGAAGGCGAGGTGATGCAGCTGATGCATGCGGGCGATGCCGAGCTCGACGAGCGCGCCTATCTGGCGGTCATCGAACGCAAGACGGCGAAGCTGTTCGAGGCGGCCGGCCGCCTCGGCGCAGTCCTCGGCGGCGCTACACCCGTCCACGAAGACGCGCTCGCGCGCTACGGCAGGCACCTGGGCGTCGCGTTCCAGATCATGGACGACGTGCTCGACTATTCGGGCCACCCGGCCGAGATCGGAAAGAACCTGGGCGACGACCTCGCCGAGGGCAAGATGACGCTGCCGCTGATCCGTGCCCTCGCCGTCGGTACCCCGGAGGAGGCGAAAGTCATCCGCCACGCGGTTTCCGGCGGCGGACTCACCGATTTCGACCCGGTCGTCGCCGCTCTGGAGCGCAGCGGCGCGCTGACCTACGCGCGCGAGCGGGCGGGCGCAGAGGCCGCCGCAGCGGCCTCCTGCATCGACGGATTGCCGTCGACGCCGGCGTCCTCCACTCTGCTACAATTGTCGACTTTCGCGGCGCAGCGTACGTACTGAA
This sequence comes from uncultured Pseudomonadota bacterium, assembly GCA_963816415.1. Lineage (GTDB taxonomy): Bacteria > Pseudomonadota > Gammaproteobacteria > Burkholderiales > Casimicrobiaceae > VBCG01. Next base: position 224,190 of record CAWFKR010000014.1, on the reverse strand, counting down.
ACGACACGTGCGTTTCCCGGCCGCCGCGAATGTCCGGCTGTCGTGAAGCATCTGCAGCGTGGGTTTGCAGTTGTCGTTCGTAGTTCTGATAAATGGCAGTGGCAGCGAGCAGCAATCGCCGGCTTCGGCCGGCAAGCGTCGGATGCAATCGGGGTGTAGCTTAGCCTGGTAGAGCGCTACGTTCGGGACGTAGAGGCCGGAGGTTCGAATCCTCTCACCCCGACCAGTCATCCGATCCTGTCACGCTTGCCTGCACTCGCCTCACGAGTGCCGGCAATGCCGCGCGCACCGCGGCGCTCAGACCCTCCCCGTCGTTCGCGTCCTCCGCCTCGACACCGAACAGCGTGAGCCGCTCCGGAAGCATTCCGAGGGCCCGTCCGAGGGCCAGTCCCTCGGCAAGGCCGAAGGCGTGGCTCGAAACGCATCCGATCTCCGGCAGTGCGATCCGATCAAGGTCGACGCGCTGAACCGTTCCGGGGGCTGCGCCGCTTCGGATCGCATCGATCAGCACCACCTGCGTCGCACCGTGCATCGCGGCAAGCAGCGCCGGTCCCGGGCGGTCCAGGCACTCGATCTCCACGCTGTCCGCGCGCGACCGATACCACGCACTCGCACGAACGGCTTCCGCCGCAGCCCATCCGGCGCGGTCGTCGCCGGTCGGGGAGCCGATGCCCAGGATCCGCATCGTCGCCTTCACCGGCGGTCGACCTTCAGCCGCAGGAAATGGGTCGCGCAGGAGATGCACGGGTCGTAGTTGCGGATCACCATCTCGCCGTGGCGCCGCAGATCGTCGTCGGGCCGATCGAGCCCGAATGCCTCGAGCGAGGCCCTGAGGTCCTGCTCGATGCGCGCCTGGTTCTGGCTGGTCGGAGGGACGATGCGCGCGCGCAGGATGCGGCCCTGGTCGTCGGTTTCGTACCGATGCCAGAGCAGACCGCGCGGCGCCTCCGTCGCACCGGCGCCGGTGCCCGCGCGGGGCGTCACGGCCACGGCGGGCGATTCGCAGGGTGCGTACCGCTCGAGGATGTCGATCGCCTCCAGCAGCGCGAAGTGGATCTCGATCGCGCGTGCGACGACGCTGTGGAACGTGTTCCGGCTCGGCACCCCGATGCCAGCCTCCTCCAGCGCCTGGCACGTGCGCCCGGGCAGGGATCGGTGGTTGAGATTCAACCGCGCGAGCGGCCCCACGAGATAGGGCGCGCCGCGCAGCGCTGAATGCAGCGCGGTGGAGTGCGGCACCTGGTGCTCGGCGAAGTGCGCTTCGTACTCGGACGGCGCGATGTCCAGGCCGTCGCTCGAGACGATCCTCCCGGAGTCCATCGGATACCGCAGCGGACCGGACAGGGCGACGCAGGTGAAGCGCTGATCGTCGTCAGGCAAGGCAAATCCCGCGGTCCACTCGACCAGCGCCCGCGCATCCTCGACGGCTGCGCGCAGCCGGTCGACGATGCCGGCGACATCGCGCGCGTCCGGCGCCCTGTGGAATCCGCCGACGCACACGCCCACGGGGTGCACCGAGCGCCCGCCGAGAAGCCTGATCAAGTCGTTGCCCAGCGCCTGCAGCCGCAAGCCCCGGCGCACCGCGTCACCGTGGGTGGCCGAAAGCGCAATGACATTCTCGGCACCGAGGAAATCCGGTGCGGCGAGCAGGTGGATGTGCAGCGCGTGGCTCTGGATCCACTCCCCGCAATACATCGCCCGGCGCAGGTCGACGACCCAGTCGCCGACCTCGATGCCGAATGCGCGCTCCAGCGCCTGGACCGCGGTCATCTGGTACGCGACCGGGCAGATGCCGCAGATGCGCGCGACGATGTCCGGCACCTCGGCGTAGCTGCGACCTTCCAGCAGCTTTTCGAACAGGCGGGGCGGCTCGTAGATGCGAAGCCTGAGTTCGCTGATGGCGCCGTCGCGGATGTCCACCTCGAGCGCGCCCTCGCCCTCGACACGCGCGAGCACCGGTACGCGGATTCCGACCCGCCGCTCGTCAGTCATGCCTGTCCGGATCGGCTGCGCCACCCGCGCCGAGGAACCCGGGCGCCTGGCTGTTGATCAGATGGAAGCGCGCCGCCACCGCTTCGCGCGCAAGGCCCAGGCCTTCGAGCCTGCGCGACAGCGACGCGGCATTGACGTTCTCGGCCGGGCCGTAGCATGCGTAGCAGTCGCGGCCGAACGAGGGGCAGATCGCCCCGCAGCCGCTGCGCGTCACCGGACCCATGCAGGGAATGCCGCGCGTGACCATCACACACACGTTCCGCAGCCGTTTGCACTCCATGCACACCTTGTCCTGTTCTTCGAGCGGGACGACGCCCGAAAGCAGCGATCGCAGCACGGCCTGCACCTGGCGCCCGCTCACCGGACATCCCCACAGCTCGAAATCCACCTTGACCTCGGCCGCGATCGGCGTGACGCGCGCGAGGGTGCTCACGTACTGCGGGCTGGCGTACACGCCGGCCACCCACTGGCCGGTGTCGTGCAGATTGCGCAGCGCCTGGATGCCCCCCGACGTCGCGCAGGCGCCGATGGTGACGAGATAGCGCGCGCCGGCGCGCACGCGCCGGATGCGCTCGACGTCCTCGGCGGTCGAGATGCTGCCCTCCACGAACGCGACGTCGACCTCGGCACCTGGGTCGACGGGTCCCGCTTCGGCGAAATGGGTGAATTCCACCAGCTCCGCGAGCTCGAGCAGCGCCTCGCCGAGGTTGAGGAAGGCGAGCTGGCAGCCGTCGCACGAACTGAACTTGTGGACGGCGATCCGCGGCTTCGCCTTCGTCACGTCAGACGCCCCGCAGCCTGCACTGCATTTCAGACGCCTCGCCTGCCGAGCAGCGGCTTGACCCGCGCGTAGCTGAACACGGGGCCGTCGCGGCAGACGAATTCGGGTCCGAACTGACAGTGACCGCAATGCCCGACAGCGCACTGCATGTTGCGCTCCATGCTGAGCCAGATGTCCTCCTCCTTCACGCCGCGCGCGGCCAGCAGGCGCGCCGCGGCCACCATCATCGGCTCGGGGCCGCAGAGCATCACTGCGGTTCCGGGAGCGAGCTCGACGCGATCGAACACCTCGGTCACCTGGCCCAGATGGTACGGCCACAGGGGACCGCCTTCGTCGGCGGCGATCAGCACCTGCACGCCCGGCAATCCACGCCAGTAGGCGTAGCGCTCGCGCCAGATCAGGTCCTCGGCGTGTTTCACCCCCTGCACGATCGCGAGTCTGCCGAAGCTCTGGCGCCGCAGCAGGATGTAGTTGATGACGGCCACGACCGGCGCACACCCCAGTCCCCCGGTCACGACGAGCACGTCGCGTCCCGCGGCGCGCTCCAGCGGCCAGCCGCGGCCGAACGGCCCCCGCAACCCCAGCCGGTCTCCCGCATGCAGCTTCGCCAGGCCGTTGGTCACGCGGCCGAGCGCGCGGATCGTGTGATCGAGCAGGTCCGGGCCATGCGGATCGGAGACGATGGAGATCGGCACTTCGCCGACGCCGTACAGATAGACCATGTTGAACTGGCCTGGCGCGAAGCGAAACGCGCTGCGCAGGGCAGGATCGGTCAGTCGCAGGCGCAGCGTGAAGATCGACGGCGACTCCTGCACCCGCTCGACCACTTCGACTTCGTGCGGCAGGTAGGGATTCATGAGGGCTGCGCGCAGATCGCAGCGGCCTCCTCGGTGATGTCGATGCCGACGGGGCACCAGGTGATGCACCGCCCGCATCCGACGCAGCCGCTGCGCCCGTACTGATCGTGCCAGGTGCCGAGCTTGTGGGTGAGCCACTGGCGGTAGCGCGACCGGGTGTCCGGCCGGACGACAAAGCCGTGCAGGACGCTGTGCCCGCGCGCAAAGCAGGAGTCCCATTCGCGCAGGTGCTCCGACTCGCCGCCGCCGAGCGCCGGCGCGTCCTGCTCGGAATGACAGAAGCAGGTCGGGCACACCGACGTGCAGTTGCCGCAGGACAGGCAGCGCTGCGCGACATCGTCCCAGCGCGGGTGCTCGAAGCCGGCGGACAGGGCATCACGCAGGTTGCGCGACGGCAGTCCGCGGGTCTGCATTGCCGCGGCTCGCTCGCTCTCCGCCCGCGCGAGTCGCAGCTGCGCCTCGCCCGCGGGCGCGATCGCGAGGGACGCCAGCAGTTCGCGGCCGGGAGCGCTGCCCGCGTGCGCGACATAGCCTTCGTCCAGTTCCTCGAGCAGGACGTCGTAGCCCTGCGCAGGCCGCGGCCCGTCGCCGGTCGATGCACAGAAGCAGGTCGCAGCCGGATGCGAGCAGCCGACGGCGACCACGAACAGATTCTCGCGTCGACGCGCGTAGTACGGATCGGCGTGACGACCCTGCAGGAAATGTCGATCGTGCAGCGCCAGCGCCGCGAGATCGCACGCGCGCACCCCGAGCACCGCGACCGGCGCGCTCTCCTCCGGGACCTCGCCGAACTGGAGCGCCCCGTCATCGCCGCGCACGACGCGCCACAGCGGCTCGCGCGGCGCGAAGAGCAGCGGCTTGAGGGCCTGAGGGCCGTTGGCCCACGCGAAACGGCGTCGGGAACCGGACCGATCCAGCCGGTAGCGTCCGGGAGCCTGCACGTCGTGCGCGCCGGCCGGCAGGTCGGCCACGTCCGTCAGCACGTCGTAGACGATCGCGCCATCGCGCGTGCGCGGGCCGATGCAGCGGCGACCCGACGCGCGCAGCGCATCGACCAGGTCCTGCAGTCGATCGCGCGGCAGCCAGAGCGCTGCGGTTGTCTCGGACATGAACACGACCCGCCGTGTTTGCGCCGCGGCAATGGCAGAACCCTCTGCGGTCCGACATGGTCCGACACGAAGGCGCTCCGCTCCTGCGGCATTCCCATCATAAACGCATGAGCGGTCGCCGAGAACGCGGCGCGGTGCCCGGGCCGCAAGATTGATTTCGATCAAGGCTCGTGCGCGTTGCGTCTGGCGGGCCGGCAGCACAGGGAGTAGCGTAGCCGAGGTCGATCCATGGTCACCATTTCCGGAAGCCAAGACTTCATGAGCGGGTTCACCGAAGTGACCGGCAGCGTCGGCGCCACGCGCTTCGTGCCTCCCCCAATGGCCCTCCCCGCACTGGTGATGGGGATCGGCAACGTGCTGCAGGGAGACGACGGCGTCGGCGTGCACGCGATCCGGAGGCTGCAGGGCCTCCTGCACGACTGCGACGGACTGACCCTCTACGACGCAGGCACCCTCGGTACGACGCTGCTGATCGAAATCGAGCAGGCAGATCGCCTGATCTTCATCGACGCGATGCGCATGGGCGCGCCACCGGGAACCGTGCGCTGCTTCGCCGGCGACGACATGGATCGCTGGCTGCGGCGCGTCAAGGCCGGCAGCGTGCACGAGGTCGGCTTGAGCGAATTGCTGGACCTCGCGCGCCTGCGCGAGCGGCTGCCCGAGCGACGCGCGCTGGTGGGCATCGAGCCCGGCTACATCGGCTGGGGCGATGCCCTGAGCGAGCCGGTGGCGGCTGCGCTCGACGACGTCGAGCGGACCGTGATCGGACTCCTGCGTGAGTGGGCCGATCGGAGCACCCGGGGGAGCGCCGATGCGGGCGCTTGAGGCGATCCCCGTTGTCGTGGAGACGCTCGATGCCGAGACCGGTGTGGTCCCGGCGCTGCTGCGCGAGCTCGACGACGCGTTGCAGGGCTTGCTCGACCGCGGCACCCGTCACCTGATCGATCTCTCGACGATGCCCATGAGCGCCGCCGACCGACGCGCACTGGAACAGGCGCTCGGAACCGGCGAGCTGACGATGGAGCTCGCCGCTCTGGGCCGTTCGCAGATTCGCGAAACGTCGTTTCCGGGCGTCTGGTGGGTGCGTCACCAGGACCCGCAGGGTCGCACGCTTGCGGAGCACGTCGAGGTTGCCATCGTTCCCGAGATCGCCCAGGCGCACGCATCGGACATCGAGCGCGGGCGAACGCGGCTGGGAACGTTGATCGGACGCCAGACTTCCGGGAGAGGCACATGACGCAGGGACGCGATCCCACGATCCTCGAGGTATTCCAGCAACAGGGCCTGAGCCGGCGGGCATTCCTGCAGTTCTGCGCCGCGACGGCCTCGCTGCTGGCCCTGCCGGCAGTGCGCGCCGCCGAGCTGCCGGCCAAGCTGGGCGCGATGCCGCGCCCCACCGTCATCTACCTGTCGTTCCAGGAATGCACGGGCTGCCTGGAATCGCTGACCCGGTCGTTCTCGCCGACGATCGAGAACCTGATCTTCAACACGATTTCGCTCGACTACAACGACACGCTGCAGGCCGCGTCGGGCGATGCGGCCGAGGCCGCGCGCGAGGACGCGATGCGCAAGGCGGCAGGCAAGTACGTGCTGATCGTCGACGGCGCAATCCCGCGCCTGCAGGACGGCGCCTACTGCGTGATCGGCGGCAAGAGCGCGCTGGACAGCCTGCGCCATGCGGCGGAGGGCGCCGCCGCGGTGGTCGCCGTCGGCACCTGCGCGGCGTTCGGCGGGATCCCCTATGCGGCACCCAATCCGACCGGTGCGGTCCCGGTCCAGGACCTGGTCGGGAACCGTCCGGTCATCAACATCTCCGGCTGTCCGCCGATACCCGAGGTCATCACCGGGACGATCGTGTACTTCCTGAGTTTCGGCGTGCCGGAACTCGATGTGCACCGACGCCCGCTGATGTTCTACGGCAACACCATCCACGACCGCTGCTATCGCCGGCCCTTCTACGACAAGGGGCTGTTCGCCAAGACCTTCGACGACGAGGGCGCCCGCAACGGCTGGTGCCTGTACGAACTCGGTTGCAAAGGTCCGGTGACCTACAACGCCTGCGCCACCACCAAGTGGAACAACGGGACCAGCTTCCCGATCGAGTCCGGTCATGGCTGCCTGGGCTGTTCGGAACCGAACTTCTGGGACGGGGGCGGATTCTACCGGCCGCTATCCTCGGGTTTCTGGCACGGCAACGTTGGCGCGGAACTCGGCGGAGCGGTCGCCGCGGGCGCCATCATCGGCGCCGCGTCGGCCTACGCCGCGCGCCATCGCCAGAAGGCAACGAGCGGAGACAAGTGATGGACCTCCTCAACATCGCGCGTGGCCCGGCCCTGCAGTGGTCACTGGTCGTCTTCGCCGTCGGCATCGTGTGGCGCCTCGCCGGCATCCTCCTCCTTGCGCGCAAGCCCGACTACACCGAGCCCCGCAGCACGAACACCTGGGGTGGCGCCGTGCGCATGATCGTCAGCCGCACCTGGTCCAAGCGGGAGTTCCTGGACCGAACCGCGTTCGCCCAGACGATCGGCTACGTCTTCCACATCGGCCTTGCGATCGTCGTCTTCGGATTCGTCCCCCACATCCTGTTCATCCGCAGCCTGACCGGCCTGGGCTGGCCGGGGCTGCCCAGCGGAATCATCTACGTGACCGGGGCCCTGACCCTCGCCGCGCTCGCGGCCGCGCTGGTCCGGCGCCTCACCAACCCGGTGCTGCGGCTGCTGTCCAACGTCGACGACTACTTCAGCTGGCTGGTCACCGTGGCGCCGGTCGCCACCGGCCTCGTGGCGGTGGCCCACCTCGGGGCACGCTACGAGACGCTGCTCGCCGTCCACATCTTCAGCGTCTGCCTGCTGCTCGCCTGGCTGCCATTCGGCAAGCTGATGCACAGCTTCCTGGTCTTCATATCGCGGGGCACGACCGGCGCCCTGCTCGCACGCAAAGGAGCCAGCATATGAGCGAAGCCGCGCTTCCTCCGCTCGAGACCACGGGACCCCGCTTCGGCATCAAGAAGCCGGAGCAGCGCCACGACATGCAGGGCGACATGTCGGACAATGAGCGCATTGCCATCGCGATGCGCCACTTCGTGCGCGATTTCGGCGCCGTCGCCGCGACCTGGATGGAGTCCTGCGTGCATTGCGGCATGTGCGCCGAGGCCTGCCACTTCTACGTCCAGACCGGCGATCCCAAGTACACGCCGATCTGGAAGATCGAGCCGTTCAAGCAGGCCTACAAGCGCGAGATCAGCCCGTTCTCGTTCTTCATCCGGGCCCTGAACCTCAAGCCGAAGGTCACCGCGGACGAGCTCGAACAATGGCAGGAGCTGATCTACGACTCCTGCACGATGTGCGGGCGCTGCACGATGATCTGCCCGATGGGCATCGACATCGCCGCGCTGGTCGGCCTCGCCCGGCATGGCATGAACAAGGCCGGGCTGGTCCCGCACGAGCTGTGGGCCGCGGCGCAGCGCGCGGAACAGGAAGGCAGCCCGCTCGGCGCGACTGCCAAGGTCTTCCAGGAGCGCGTCGAATGGATGGGCGACGAAGCCGAGGTCGAGATGCACATGAATCTCGACGAGGCCGACGTGCTGGTCACGATGTCGTCGATCGAGATCCAGAAGTATCCGCAGTCGATCGCCGCCGTCGCCAAGGTGCTCAACCACCTGGGCATGCGCTGGACGTTCCGCAGCGACGGCTACGAGGCGACCAATTTCGGCCTGCTGTCGGGCAACGCCGACTGGCAGAAAGACATGAGCATGAAGCTCATCGACGCGGCGATCCGCTGCAAGGCGAAGCTGCTGCTGCTGCCCGAGTGCGGACACGCGTACAGCGCGATGCGCTGGGCGGGGGCCAATGCCTACGGCAAGCCCCTGCCGTTCAAGGTCCGGCACATCTCGGAGTTCCTGGGCGAGCACATCGCCGACGGCAGCCTCCGGGTGAAGAAAGGGCTCGACACGACGGTCACCTTCCACGACCCCTGCCAGGTGGCACGCCGCGGAGGGGTGTTCGACCCGCCGCGGGTCGCCCTCGAGGCGATGGGCGCGGAGGTGCGCGAAATGAAGGACAACCGCGGCATGAGCTGGTGCTGCGGTGGCGGGGGCGGCGTGATCTCCATCCACCGGGCCGACGAGCTGCGCTACAAGGCTTTCGAGATCAAGATGCGGCAGGTCGACGAGACGCGGGCCGAGAAGCTGGTCGTGAGCTGCGCCAACTGCCGCTTGAGTTTCGACGACAGCCAGAAGCATTTCCACTGGGACAAGACCGCGCAGAGCCTGCTCGAGCTCGTCGCGGACAACCTGGCCGATTGATCCGTCGCGCCATCGACTCGCCATTCAGGAGAAGCCCCCGTGACCGCCCAGACCGTGGTTGTCGACCCGATCACCCGCATCGAGGGGCATTTGCGCATCGAGGCCGTGCTCGAGGACGGCGCGATCCGCCAGGCCTCCAGCTCGGGAACCATGGTGCGCGGCATCGAAATCATCCTGCGCGGTCGCGATCCGCGCGACGCCTGGGCGTTCGCGCAGCGCATCTGCGGCGTGTGCACCCTCGTCCACGGCATCGCCTCGGTGCGCTCGGTCGAGGATGCGTTGCACTATGCGATCCCGCCGAACGCCCAGCTCATCCGCAACCTGATGATCGCGGCGCAGTACGTGCACGACCACGTCATGCACTTCTATCACCTGCACGCACTCGACTGGGTCGACGTGGTCTCGGCGCTCAAGGCCGATCCGCAGAAGACCTCCGAGCTCGCGCAGTCGATCAGCAACTATCCGCTGTCTTCACCCGGCTACTTCAAGGACATCCAGACCAAGCTCGCGCGTTTCGTCGAAGCTGGCCAGCTCGGCATCTTCGCCAACGGTTACTGGGGCAATCCGCTCTACAAGCTTCCGCCCGAAGCGAACCTGATGGCGGTCGCCCACTACCTCGACGCACTGGCCTGGCAGCGCGAGGTGGTGCGGCTGCACACGGTGTTCGGCGGCAAGAACCCGCACCCGAATTTCGTGGTCGGCGGCGCGCCGGCCGCCATCAGCGTCGGACCGGCGGCACAAGGGGCCAACAGCGCGACCGCGGTCAATCTCGCCGGCCTCGAGATCGTGCAGGACGTGATCCGCAAGATGCAGGCCTTCGTCGACCAGGTCTACGTGCCGGACACGCTGGCGATCGCCGGCTTCTACAAGGACTGGTTCAGGAAAGGCGAAGGCGTCGGCAACTTCATGACCTACGGCGAGTTTCCTTCCGAGGGCAAGGGCATCGACGACCTTTCGAGCCTGATGATCCCGCGCGGAATCATCACCGACCGCAACCTCGCGAAGGTGCACGAGGTCGACCTGCGCTCGGCCGACGAGATCCAGGAATTCATCTCGCACTCCTGGTACGACTACAGCGCCGGCAAGAACACCGGCCTGCATCCGTTCGACGGGCAGACCAACCTGCATTACACCGGGCCCAAGCCTCCCTACGAGCACCTCGACACCGAGGCCGCCTACTCGTGGCTCAAGTCGCCGCGCTGGAAAGGCAAGGTCATGGAGGTCGGCCCGCTGGCGCGGGTGCTGATGATGTATGCAACCGGGAACGCCCAGGCGCGCGACCTGGTGGGCATGGCCCTCGGAAAGCTCGAGCTCCCGCCCGAAGCGCTGTTCTCCACGATGGGTCGCACGGCGGCACGGACCCTCGAGAGCAAGCTGATCGCCGACGCCATGCAAAGCTGGTACGACCAGCTGATGACCAACATCCGGGCCGGCAAGCTCGACACCTTCAACGCGACGCTGTGGGAACCGTCGTCGTGGCCCGCGACGGCACGCGGCGTCGGCTTCACCGAAGCCCCGCGCGGCGCCCTGGCGCACTGGATCGTGATCAAGAACGGAGTCATCGACAACTACCAGGCAGTCGTGCCGAGCACCTGGAATGCCGGGCCACGCGATGCACTCGGCCAGGACGGGCCCTACGAAGCCGCCTTGCGCGGCACGACGCTCGACGACCCCAAGCAGCCGCTGGAGATCCTGCGCACGATCCACAGCTTCGATCCGTGCCTCGCCTGCGCGGTGCACGTCACCGATCCGGCAGGCGAGGAACTGCTCCAGATCGAGGTGACATGAGCCGGAAGCGTCTCCTCGAGGGCGACTGCCGGAGCGCGCAGCACGAAGCTCATCCAATGCGCCCGACGGCCGCCCCGGGGGATGCCTGATGTGCCTTGGAATCCCGATGCGCATCGTCGAGTGCGATGGCTGGCGCGCCGTGGGCGAGGCCGGCACGACGCGACGGAGCATCAATCTCGCGCTGGTCGGCGAACAGCCGGCGGGAACGTGGGTGCTGGTCGTGCAGGCGATGGCGCGGGAAGTCCTCTCCGCCGAGGACGCGTTCCGGATCGGGCGTGCGCTCGAGGGCGTCGACGCCGCGCTCCGGGGCGAGAGCGATCTGTCGATCTACTTCGAGGACCTGGTCGCTCGACCGCCGCGCCTCCGGGAGATGTAGCGTGGGGGCGCGAACCGACGGATGCCGCCGAGGGCGGGCGGGATGAGCGCGCTCACGCCGCAACGCCTGACGGTGTCGCTGCGACTCGATGCCGGACACGCGACCGGAATCGACGTCCGTTCCTCGCGGCGGTCACCGGTGCAGGCCTGGACCGTCGGCGCCACCCCCGACGAGGCGACGCTGCGGGTCGGACGCGCGTTCTCGCTGTGCCGCGAAGCGCAGCGTGCCGCGTGCGCGCTGGCGCTGCAGGCGGCCGGCGCGGACGGCACCCCCGATGCTTCGCAGCGCTCGCGGATCGTGTTCGGCGAACTGTTGCGCGAGCACGCCTGCAATCTGTGGCTCGCCTGGCCCGGCCATGCGGGCGAAGACCAGGAACCCGAGCTGGTTCGCCTGCTGCATCTGCACGCGGACGCACCGGAAGCCGCGATGCCGGCGCTGCGCGACGGACTCGCGCGGACGGTCCTGGGCATGGATCCCGCCGAGTGGCTGGCGCTCGACACCGTTGGACTGACGACATGGTGTGCGCGCGGCACGACCCCGACGGCGCGCCGCTTCGGGCGCTGGATCGGGAGCGGTACCCCCGCGAGCGCGCCGGAGATGCTGCCGCCGGTGGCAAAATGGAGTCGCGGCATCGGGCTGGCCATGGCGGCCGCGATGACCGCGGATCGCGGGTTTGGCGCGCTTCCCGAATGGCGCGGCCAGCCGATGCCGACCGGCGCGCTCGCACGCATTCGGGCGCATCCGCTCCTGCGCGCCTGGCAGGCCGGCGCGGGTTACGACGCGGCGACGCACATGCTCGCGCGGCTGGTCGAGCTGGCGCAGGCGAGCTGCTCGGACCTGCCGCCCGACGCCTCGATCGCGCAGGCCTGGCCCACGGCATCAGGTTGCGGTCTGGCCGCGGTCGAGACTTCGCGCGGCGTGCTCGTGCATTGGCTGCGGCTCGATCGCGACCGCGTCGCCGATTACCGCATCGTCGCACCCACCGAGTGGAACTTTCATCCCCGCGGCCTGCTGCGCCAGGCGCTGGTCGGGGGACGCGACGCGACGCCACCCGAGGCACGGGCGCATCGCTGGCTGCTGGCGCTCGATCCCTGCGTCGACTGCGACCTGGAGCTTGCGCATGCATGAGATGACCCTGGCCGAGAGCGTCCTCGGCATCATCGAGACCGCAAAGCGCGAGCAGGGTTTCGACCGCGTCAGCGCACTCACGCTGGAGATCGGCGAGCTTGCCGGGGTCGAGCTCGACGCTTTACGCTTCTGCCTCGGCGTCGTGCTGGAGCACAGCGTCGCCCGCGGCGCAACGATCGAATGGTCGATCGTCCCGGGAAGCGGCTTCTGTCTCGACTGCGGGCGGAAGGTGGCGATGAAAACGCTCTATGCGCCTTGCGCGATCTGCGGGGGCCCGCATGTCGAGGCCACCGAAGGCATGCAGATGCGGCTGCGCGACCTGCTGGTTCAGTGAGGACGGCGACGATGTGCAACGTGTGCGGATGCGGCCAGGGACAGACCACCATCGAGAAAGCGCCCGGGGAACGACTGCGCTATCGGCATCACCCCGGGAGCGCCGGACACGACCTCCATTTCGGACTCGGGCCCGCGCACGCCCATGCCCCGGGCCAGAGCCCGGAGCGCATGCTGCGCGTCGAGCAGGACATCCTGGCGCACAACAATGCCTACGCGTCGGGCAACCGGCGCTGGTTCGCGGAGCACGGCGTGTTCGCGGTCAACCTGGTTTCCAGTCCCGGTTCCGGCAAGACGTCGCTGCTGGTGCGCACGATCGAGATGTTGCGCGATCGCGTGCCGGTGGCGGTCATCGAGGGCGACCAGCAGACGGCGCGCGACGCCGACCGGATCCGCGCGACGGGCGCCCCCGCGCTGCAGATCAACACCGGCAAGGGCTGCCACCTGGACGCCCACATGCTCGGCCACGCGATCGAGCATCTGACCCCGGTCGACGACAGCCTGTTGCTGGTCGAGAACGTCGGCAACCTCGTGTGCCCCGCCGCTTTCGACCTCGGCGAAGCGCACAAGGTCGTGGTGCTGTCGGTCACCGAAGGCGAGGACAAGCCGCTCAAGTATCCCGACATGTTCCACGCGGCGGACCTGATGCTTCTGAACAAGGTCGACCTGCTGCCGCACCTGCAGTTCGACGTCGGCCAGTGCGTCGCCTATGCCCGGCAGGTCAATGCCCGCCTCGCCGTCATGGAGGTTTCCGCCCAGACCGGTGCCGGCATGCAGGCGTGGCTCGACTGGCTGCAGGCGGGTGCCGACGCGGCGCGCCGGACCCGCCTGGAGCGCCAGGCAGGCCCAGCGCGCCGTGGCGCGGCGCCTGAGCCAGGCGTGGCGGCGAAAGACGCGTAGGCCGCCGGAATGGGCCATTGCGCAACGACGTCGGAATTCGACCGGCCCGTGCAGCGGCGCCTGCGCGTGCGCGGCGTGGTCCAGGGCGTGGGCTTCCGGCCCTTCGTGTGGCACCTGGCGCGCGAGCTCGGGCTTCGCGGGTGGGTACGCAACGATCCGGCGGGCGTCGACATCCTGCTGCAGGGCGGCCGCGACGCGGTCGGCGCATTCACCGGCCGGCTGGAGAGCGATCCGCCCCGCCTCGCGCGCATCGACTCGATCACCTGGGAGGACCAGCCGCCGGCTGCGGAAGTACCGGACTTCGCCATTGCACAAAGCGAAGGTGGCAACGCCCGCACGATGATCGGCCACGACACCACGGTGTGCGCAGCGTGCCTCGGAGAGATGTTCGACCCGCACGAGCGGCGCTGGCGCTACGCATTCACCAACTGCACGCACTGCGGTCCGCGCTACACGATCACCCGGGCGTTGCCCTACGACCGTGCACAGACCAGCATGGCCGCGTTTCCGATGTGTCGCGCCTGCGCGACCGAGTACGCCGACCCTGCCGACCGACGCTTCCACGCCGAGCCGATCGCCTGCCCGGCATGCGGGCCGCACCTCGACTGGGTCGATGCCCGTGGACACCCGATCGCCTGCGAAGATCCGGCGGCGGCGGCAGTCGCGGCACTGCGTGCAGGTTCGATCGTTGCGATCAAGGGCCTGGGCGGATTTCATCTCGCCTGCGACGCGCGCAACGCCGAGTCGGTCCGGCGCCTGCGCGAACGCAAGCATCGCGAGCAGAAACCTTTTGCGCTGATGGTGGCCAATGCCGCCTCGGCGCGGCAATGGGTGCGGCTCGACGCGCCGGCGCGCCGCCAGCTCGAGGCGCCGGAACGTCCGATCGTGCTGCTCGACCGGCATCCCGAAGCGGACGCCGGGCTTCCCGGCGTGGCCGACGGCATGGCCTGCCTCGGGGTGATGCTCCCCTATGCACCGCTGCATTACCTGATCTTCCACGAGTTCGCCGGTCGGCCTGCCGGCACCGGCTGGCTCGAGCAGCCGATGCAACCGGTGCTGGTCATGACCAGCGCCAATCCGGGAGGCGAGCCGCTGGTCGCCGACAACGCCGAGGCGGTTGCGCGGCTTGGCGGCATCGCGGATGCAATGCTCGTTCACGATCGCGGCATCGCCGTGCCCTGCGACGACAGCGTCGTGCTGGCCGCTGGCCGCGGCGTGCGGTTCATCCGCCGCGCGCGCGGCTACGCCCCGCGCGCGATCAGGCTCGACGACGACGGCCCGGCCGTACTCGCGCTCGGCGCCGATCTCAAGGACACGGTGTGCGTCACGCGCGGTGAAGAAGCCTTCGTGTCCCAGCACATTGGCACGCTGGACAATGCCGCCACACGGGTGATGCTGGAGAAGGTCGTCGCGCACCTGCTCGATCTCGGCTGCGTCAAGCCGCAGGCGGTCGCGCACGACCTGCATCCGGATTTCGCGAGCACCCGTCATGCGCTGGCGCTGGCCGAGCGCCTCGGCATTCCATGCATCGCGGTTCAGCACCACCACGCGCACATCGCGGCGGTGGTCGCCGAGCATCGCCACCGCGGTCCGGTGCTCGGACTGGCGATGGACGGAACCGGCATCGGAACCGATGGCGGCGCATGGGGCGGCGAGCTCTTGCAGGTCGACGGCGGGGAATTCAGGCGCCTGGGCCATCTTGCACCCCTTCCGCTGCCCGGCGCCGACCGGGCGGCGCGCGAACCCTGGCGGATGGCCGCAGCCGCGCTGGCGCGGCTTTCACGCGTCGAAGAGGTAGCACGGCGATTCGGGCACCAGGCGGCGGCGCCCGCCCTTGCGCGCTGGCTCGGGCGCGACCCGGGCATGCCGGTGACCACCAGCCTCGGGCGCTGGTTCGACGCCGCGGCCGCGCTGCTCGGGCTGTGCGAGGTGATGGACTTCGAGGCGCAGGCCGCAATGCGCCTCGAAGCCGCGGCCAGGGCCTGTGGCCCCGCCGAGCCGTGGCCCGACGGCTACCGCATCGGGCCGCAGGGACCCGATCTGCTGCCCGCGCTTGCGCACCTGCTCGATGCCCCGGACGTCGACGTCGCAGCGGCACGCTTCCACGCAACGGTCGCCAGCGCGCTCGTGACCTGGGCGGCCGACGCCGCACACCGGCACGACATCGACGTGATCGCGCTCGGCGGAGGATGCTTCCTCAACGTCGTGCTCGCGGCGGGCGTGCGCGAAGGTCTCGCGCAGCGGGGCCTGCGCGTGCTCGAGGCGCGTGAGCTGCCACCCAACGATGGCGGCCTCTGCCTGGGCCAGGCGCAGGTCGCGCGCCTGCGCCTCGCGGGCGTTCACTGAAGGAGGCTTCGCCATGTGTCTCGCCATTCCCGCGCGTGTGGTCGAACTCGTCGACCCGGGGGAGGCCGTGGTCGAACTGGGCGGCGTGCGCAAGCGGATCTCGCTGGCGCTGGTCGACGGGATCGTCCTCGGCGACTACGTGATCGTCCACGTCGGCTATGCCCTCACCCGGCTCGATCAGGCCGAGGCCGCCGCCACGCTCGCGTTGATGGCCGAAGCCGACCCGCTCGGTGCGGAGCTGCTGCGATGAGATACGTCGACGAATTCCGCGATGCGGCCCTGGCCCGGGGCATCGCGCGGGCGATCGCCGCCGAAGTCCGCCCGGACCGGACCTACCGTTTCATGGAATTCTGCGGCGGGCATACCCATGCGATCGCCCGCTATGGCGTCCCCGACCTCCTTCCCCCGAACGTGCAGATGATCCACGGGCCCGGCTGCCCCGTGTGCGTGCTGCCGGTCGGGCGCATCGACATGGCGATCCGGCTTGCGCTCGAGCATCACGCCATCGTCTGCACCTACGCTGACACCCTGCGCGTCCCCGCGTCCGGAGGACTCACCATGCTGCGCGCCAAAGCGCAGGGTGGGGACATCCGCACCGTGTACGCGGTCGACGATGCATTGCGCGTCGCGCGCGAGTGCCCGGAACGCGAGGTGGTGTTCTTCGCGATCGGCTTCGAGACGACGACCCCGCCCACCGCCGTGGCGATCCTGCAGGCGGATGCCGAGGGCCTCGCCAATTTTTCGGTGCTGTGCTGCCACGTCCTGACCCCGGCGGCCATCGCCGCGATCGTCGACGCGCCCGCGAGCGAGGCGCCGGAGGGTGTGGCGCTCGACGGCTTCGTGGGGCCCGCCCACGTCTCCACGGTGATCGGCAGCGATCCCTATGCCAGGTTTGCCAGCGCGCATCGCAAGCCGGTGGTCATCGCCGGCTTCGAACCGCTCGACGTGATGCAGGCGATCCTGCTGCTGGTGCGCCAGGTCAACGACGGCCGCGCGGAAGTCGAGAACGAATTCACGCGTGCGGTGGTGCCGCAAGGCAACCTCAAGGCGCAGCAGCTGATGGATCGGGTGTTCGAGCTGCGTGAAAGCTTCGAGTGGCGCGGACTGGGCGAAGTGCCGGACTCGGCGTTGCGCCTGAACGAGCGCTACGCGCGTTTCGACGCCGAGCGCCGCTTTCCGCTGGCCTACGCCTCGATCGCCGACAACCGGGCCTGCGAATGCGGGGCCATCCTGCGCGGACTGAAGCGGCCGCAGGCGTGCAAGCTGTTCGGGACCGTCTGCACGCCCGAGACGCCGATGGGGTCGTGCATGGTGTCGTCCGAGGGCGCCTGCGCCGCGCACTACACGTACGGACGGCACAAGGATCCGGACCCGGCGAACGCCGCAGTGCAGGGCGCGGAAGCGATCCCGTGACCGCGACCGTCAAGCCCGGCTACGCACGCGCGCTCGACATCAAGCGGGGGCGCGTCGATCTCGGACACGGTGGTGGCGGGCGGGCGATGGTCCAGCTGGTGCGCGAGGTCTTCGCGCGCCACCTCGGCAATCCCTGGCTGGCGCAGGGCAACGATGGAACGCTGCTGCCGCCGGTGGCGGGGCGACTGGTCGTCAGCACCGACAGCCACGTCGTGTCGCCGCTATTCTTCCCCGGAGGCGACATCGGCTGCCTTGCGGTGCATGGCACGATCAACGATCTCGCCGTCATGGGCGCGACGCCGCTGTGGATCACCGCGGGCTTCATCATCGAGGAAGGATTCCCGCTGTCGGACCTCGATCGCATCGCGGCGTCGATGGCACGCGCGTGCCGGGAGTCAGGCGTCGCGCTGGTCGCGGGCGACACCAAGGTCGTCGAAAGAGGCAAGGGCGACGGCCTGTTCATCACCACGACCGGCATCGGCGCTGCAGCGAAAGACGCGACCCTGTCGGGGGATCAGGCGCGCCCGGGCGACGCCGTCCTACTTTCGGGGACCCTGGGCGACCACGGCATGGCCATCATGAGCCAGCGCGAGAACCTTGGCTTCGACGCACCGATCCAATCCGACACTGCGCCGCTGTGCGGCCTCACCGCGATGCTGATGGCGCGCGCCGGCGCCGCCATCCGCCTGATGCGCGACCCCACCCGCGGCGGTCTCGCCGCCACCGTCAACGAGATCGCCCACCAGGCGCGGGTCGGCATCGTTCTCGACGAGTCCTCGATACCGGTTCGGCCCGAGGTCGAGGCGGCCTGCGAACTCCTCGGCCTCGATCCGCTGAACGTCGCCAACGAGGGCAAGCTGGTCCTCGTCTGCGCCGAGAGCAACGCCGATGACCTGCTGCAGACGATGCGCGAGCACCCTCTCGGCCGGGACGCGGCACGCATCGGGTCGGTGGTCACCGACGACCGTCACTTCGTGCAGATGCAGACGCGGCTCGGCGGCCGTCGCATGGTCGACTGGCTGAATGCCGAACAACTGCCGCGGATCTGCTGAGGAGACGGCATGAACGGCATCGCGCCCGGCGCAACCTCCCGGCAGTGGTTGCGGCACGCGCGCGCGCCGCTGGCGTTCGTGGGCTTGCTCAACCTGCTGGCCTGGCTTTCGCTGTGGAACGTGGCCGGGCACGATCCGGCGCTGCTCGGGCTCGGCGCAATGGCGTACTTCCTCGGCCTGCGGCACGCCTTCGACGCCGATCACATCGCGGCGATCGACAACGTCTCCCGCAAGCTGCGCCACGACGGCAAGCACCCGGTTGCGACGGGCCTCTACTTCTCGCTGGGCCACTCGACGGTCGTCATCGTCCTTTCGCTGGCAGTCGCGCTTGCGGCGCGCCAGACCGAGACGCACCTGCCGGCGCTGCGCAGCGCCGGCGGCTTGATCGGCATGTCGGTGTCTGCGCTCTTCCTGACGATCATCGGCCTGGTCAACCTGCGGATACTGCTGCAGCTCCTGCGGGCGCTGCGACAGTCGCGCGAGGGGCTCGCGCCGATGCCTGCGGAGACCATCGACCAGCTGCTCGCGCAACGCGGTTTCATGTCGCGGATGTTCCGTCGCATCCAGGGGCGCATCCATTCGAGCTGGCAGATGTACCTGATCGGACTCCTGTTCGGCCTGGGCTTCGACACCGCCACCGAGATCGCGATCCTCGGCCTGTCGGCAAGGCTCGCCCAGCATGGCGAGGTCAGCATGCTCGCGGTCATGACGTTCCCGCTGCTCTTCACCGCCGGGATGAGCCTGATGGATACGCTCGATGGCGTCGTCATGCTGCGCATCTACGACTGGGCGATGGCCGACGCGCTGCGCAAGCTGCTCTTCAACACCGTGGTCACCGGACTCGGCGTCATGGTCGCGCTGGTCGTCGGCGGAATCGAATGGCTGCAGCTTCTCGCCGGCGGACTCGGCTGGCAGGGCTGGCCGTGGCAGGCGCTCGAACACCTCGATTTCGGCACGCTCGGCATCCTCCTCACCGTGCTGATGGTGGCCTCGTGGGGCGCCGCGGCGTTCTACTACCGGCGCGCGCTGCAGCCGCTCGAAATGCGGGCGCCCGATTAGGGCAGCCCTTATAATCCTGCTCGTGGAGCTCCACCGGGGCCCGCGTTCGCCAGGGAGGAACAAAAAATGTTGAACCGCATCGCGCTGGTCGCGCTCGCCGCGGCCTGCCTGCCCGCTTTCGCACAGTCGGTCCCTGCGGGCTATCCCGCGGACTACGCGAAGACCCTTGCCGCCGCCGAGAAGGAAGGCAAGGTCGTCGTCTACAGCACCACCGACACCAAGGCGGCGCAGCCGCTGATCAAGGATTTCGAGACGCTGTACCCGAACATCAAGGTCGAGTACAACGACGTGAATTCGACCGAGATGTACAACCGGTTCATCGCGGAAGTCGCCGCGGGCCAGGGCTCCGCCGACGTCATGTGGAGCTCGGCGATGGACCTGCAGGTCAAGCTGGTCGACGAGGGCCACGCGATGACCTACGTGTCGCCCGAAGCGCCGAAGCTCCCCCAGTGGGCCGTCTACAAGAACCAGGCCTGGGGCACGACCTACGAGCCCTGCGTCTTCATCTACAACAAGCGGCTGGTCACCGGCAACGACATCCCGCAGGACCACGCGTCGTTCGCGCGGATCCTCAACACCGAGTCGGCGAAATACGAGGGCAAGGTCACGACCTACGACATCGAGAAGAGCGGCCTCGGCTTCATGTTCTTCGTGCAGGACACGCAGCACTTCCCCGGCATGAAGGACCTGGAACGGGGATTCGGCAAGACCCACTATCGCGTCTACTCGGCCACCGGCAGCATGCTCGAGAAAGTCTCGTCGGGCGAGCACCTGCTGGGCTATGACGTGCTGGGCGCCTACGCGCTGGTGCGCGCGAAGAAGGACCCGAACCTCGGCGTCGTGCTGCCGAAGGACTACACGCTGGTGCTGTCGCGCGTCATGTTCATCAGCAAGACGGCGAAGCACCCCGACGCCGCCAAGGTCTGGACCGACTACATC
Source organism: uncultured Pseudomonadota bacterium (assembly GCA_963816415.1). GTDB lineage: Bacteria > Pseudomonadota > Gammaproteobacteria > Burkholderiales > Casimicrobiaceae > VBCG01. The sequence goes on along the minus strand of CAWFKR010000014.1, from coordinate 203,814 downwards.
CTGTCGCAGCGCGGCCAGAAGGTGATCGGCGGCGCAGTCGAACTCTTCTCGGTGCGCAACGACATCGATGCCGAATACACGGCGGCCAAGCTGAACAAGGAACTCGGCGACAAGGTGAAGCCGATTCCGGTCAGCGCGGAAATCACGACCTACCTCGAGCCGAAGAAGCGTCTCGAGTTCCTGAACGCCTGGAAAGCCGAGCTGGCCGCAGGCGCAAAGTAATCGCCAGTCGCCGCCGCGCCCCGTCGCGGCGGCGCGCCCTGGATCGGGAACCCCGGTGACGCGCGCCGCGAGCGCCTCCCTTCCGGCTCCTCCGGGATTCGGCAGGCATCCGTTCGCGCGCGGCCTGCCGCGCGCGCTGACGATCACGCTGACGGCGGCCGCGGTGCTCGCGCCGCTGTCGCTGATCCTCTACCAGAGCCTGCTGTCGGCACCGTTCTTCGACACCAGGAAGACGGTCGGGCTCGACGCCTACCGGTTCATCTTCAGCGACGGTGATTTCTGGAAGGCGCTCGTCAACTCGCTGGTGATCGCGAGCGGCATGACGCTGATCGCGGTCCCGCTGGGCGGCGTGCTCGCGTTCGTCATGGAGCGCACCGACCTCCCCGGAAAGCGCGTCATCGAGCCCATGATCCTGGTGCCGAGCTTCGTGTCGCCGATGGTGCTGGCGTTCGGCTACGTCGTCGCCGCCGGGCCGGTCGGTTTCTACTCGGTGCTCGCGACCCGGCTCCTCGGCGGCATTCCCTGGGGTCTCTATTCGGTTCCCGCGATGGCGGTGATCGCCGGGCTGATGCACGTTCCCAACGTCTACATCTACGCATCGTCGGCACTCAAGAACCTGGGCTCGGACGTCGAGGAAGCCGCGCGGATCGCAGGCGCCTCCCCGCTGCAGGTCGCAATGTCGGTCAGCCTGCCGCTGATCATGCCGGCGCTGCTGTTCTCGTCGGTGCTCGTGTTCTTCCTCGGTCTCGAGCTCTTCGGCCTGCCGCTGGTGCTGGGCGATCCCGAGGGTCACCTGGTACTGTCGACCTACCTCTACGAGCTCACCAACAAGCTCGGGACGCCGTCCTACCACCTGATGGCGGCAGTGGCGATCTGCATCGTCGCGATGACCGTGCCGCTGGTGCTGCTGCAAAGGAAGCTGCTGCAGAACACGCGCAAGTACGCGACGATCCGCGGCAAGGCCGGGCGGGTGCGCGAACTGCCGCTCGGCCGCTGGAAGTGGCCGGCAATCGCGCTCGCCGGCCTGTTCCTGCTCGTCACCGTCGTCGTCCCCCTCTCCGGCATCGTGCTGCGCGCATTCGTCACCAACTGGGGTCTCGGCGTCAGCGTCATCGACGCCTTGACCCTCGACAACTTCCGCTCGGTCTTCGAGGAGCCGACGCACACGCGCGCGATCTGGAACACCGTGCTCCTCGGCACCATCGGCGGCGCGATCACCGTCGCCTGCTACACGGCGATCGGCTTCGCGACGCACCGGCGCAACGATGGCTGGTCGCGAGTCGTCGATTTCCTGGTGCTGGCGCCACGCGCCGTGCCGGGACTGCTGATCGGACTGGCTTTCCTCTGGGTGTTCCTGTTCTTCCCCCCGCTGAGGCCGCTGCGCGCGACGATCTTCAGCATGTGGCTCGCCTACAGCGTCGTCTGGCTCGCCTACGGCATGCGGCTGATCTCGTCTTCGCTGATGCAGGTGAGCCCCGAGCTCGAGGAGGCCGCGCGCACGGTCGGTGCGTCGCGCGGCAGGATCTCGCGCGACATCACGCTGCCGCTGATCCGCGCCGGGCTGCTGGGATCGTGGCTGCTGGTGTTCATGATCTTCGAGCGCGAATACTCGACCGGGGTCTACCTGCTCGCCCCCGGGACCGAGGTCATCGGCGCCGAGCTGGTGTCGCTGTGGCAAGGCGGCGCGATCGACGTCGTCGCGGCGCTCGCGCTGATCAACATCGTGCTGGTTTTCGCCGGACTCGCGGCCGCGCTGCGCTTCGGCGTGCGGCTTCGCGACTGAAGCGCGACTGCGACGCAACCGAAGCTCGGCCCCGAGGCCCCCGGAACGCACGATGCCCGAACTCACCGTCGACAACCTGCACCTTCGCTACGGCGACAACCCGATCCTGAAAGGCGTCGCGCTGACGCTCAACCGCGGCGAGGTCGTCTCGCTGCTCGGGCCCTCGGGCAGCGGCAAGACGACCTTGCTGCGGGCGGTCGCCGGCCTCGAAGCTCCGCACCAGGGCACGATCCGCATCGGTGACCAGACGGTGTTCGACGGCGCGACCGGCGTCGACATTCCTGCCGAGGGCCGCAACCTGGGCCTGGTGTTCCAGTCCTATGCGCTGTGGCCGCACAAGACGGTGTTCGACAACGTCGCCTATGCGCTGCGGCTGCGCAAGGTCGCGCCGGTCGAGATCCGTACGCGCGTCGAGGCGGCGCTTGCGCAGCTGTCGCTCGACAAGCTCGCCGCACGCTTCCCGCACCAGCTTTCGGGCGGCCAGCAGCAGCGGGTGGCGCTCGCGCGCGCCCTGGTCTACAAACCGCCGGTGATCCTGCTCGACGAGCCGCTGTCGAACCTCGACGCCAAGCTGCGCGAGGAAGCGCGGGCGTGGCTGCGGGAACTGATCGTGACCATGCAGCTGTCCGCGCTGTGCGTCACCCACGACCAGGGCGAGGCGCTGGCGATATCGGACCGCATCCTGCTGCTCAACGGCGGCCGGATCGAGCAGCAGGGAACGCCGCAGCAGATGTACAGCGATCCTGCAACGCTGTTCGCCGCCGACTTCATGGGCAGCAACAACCGCCTGACCGGGCGCATCGCCGAAATTCGCGACGGTGCTGCGCTGCTCGAGGGCGACGGCTGGCGCCTGTGGGGAACGGCGAGGTCCGGGGCGGCGGCCGGCGCCGATGGCACCGGCATGATCCGCCTCGAGCGCATCGGGATTGCCGCGGCTCCCGGCGACAACCGCATCGCAGCCATGCTCCTGACGTCGATGTACCTCGGCGACAAGTGGGAGCACCTGTTCGCGCTCGGGAATCTGCGCGTGCGTGCCCATGGCGGCGGCCCGCTGCCCCAGGGGCAACACTGGCTCGAGGTCCCCCGCGCGGACTTCTGGGTGTTCTGATCCGTCGCCTGGCGCGGCAAGCGACTCGCCAGGCGACGAAACCGGTCGAGAGAGCCCCGCTGCGATGTCTGCAGCGCCCGGGGCGCAGCGCGCCTTGGGCGATAATCACCGTTTTGCGCCCGCGATCGTGGACCTCCAGAAACACACTCCGATGATGCAGCAATACCTGCGGTTCAAGGGAGAGCACCCCGACCGCCTGCTGTTCTACCGGATGGGCGACTTCTACGAGCTGTTCTACTCCGATGCCGAGCGCGCGGCGCGCCTGCTCGACATCACGCTGACCGCACGCGGTCAGTCCGCCGGGGCGCCGATCCCCATGGCCGGGGTTCCGTACCACGCGCTGGAGCAGCATCTGCAACGCCTGCTCGAGCGTGGCGAAAGCGCGGTCATCGTCGACCAGGTCGGCGACCCGGCGGCTTCCAAGGGACTCGTCGAGCGCAGGATCACGCGCATCGTCACGCCGGGAACCCTGACCGACGCCGGACTGCTCGACGCCCGCCGCGACGCACCGCTGGCGGCGATCTTCAACCAAGGCGAGCACTGCGGCATCGCGTGGCTCAACCTCGCCTCCGGCCGCCTGACGCTGACCGACGTGGCGACGAGCGAATGCGCGGCGACGCTCGAACGCGTCGACCCGGCCGAGGTCCTGCTGCCGGAGGACACCGCAGCGCCGGCGTGGCGCGGCCGCGCCCCGCCGACCCATGCGCTTCCCGCATGGCATTTCGATGCGGCGCAGGGCGAACGGTCGCTGACCCGGCAGCTGGGAACGCTCGATCTCGCCGGATTCGGCGCCGCATCGGCGCCGCTGGCCCAGCGCGCCGCCGGCGCGCTCGTCGAGTATGCGAGCGCGACCCAGCAAGCCACGCTTGCCCACGTCCGCGCGCTTCACGTCGAATCGCCCTCCGAGTTCATCGCGCTCGACGGCGCGACGCGACGCAACCTCGAGATCACGCAGACGCTGGCCGGCGACCCCGAACCGACGCTGCTGTCGCTGCTCGACGAATGCGCGAGCGCTCCCGGGAGCCGGCTGCTGCGGCAATGGCTGCTGAATCCGCTGCGCTCGCAGTCGCGAGCGAGCGAGCGCCACGACGCCGTCGACGCGCTTCGCGCCGACCCCGCGACCACCCGCGCCCTGGGCGCGCAACTGCGCCGCAGCGTCGACATCGAGCGCATCGTCGCGCGCATCGCGCTCACGAGCGCGCGGCCGCGCGACCTCGCCGGCCTGCGCGACACGCTCGCCCTGCTCCCCGCGCTGCGGCAGTCGATCGCGACTTTCGACGCCGCGCCGCTGCGACGGATCGCGCAGGACCTCGACTGCGATCCGCAATGGCAGGCACTGCTCGCGCGCGCCATCGCCGCCGAGCCGCCCGCGCAACTGCGCGACGGCGGCGTCATCGCCAAGGGCTACGACGCCGAGCTCGACGAGCTGCGGGACATCGACGCGGGTTGCGCGCAGTTCCTGGTCGATCTCGAGCGCAGCGAGCGCGAGAGGACCGGCATCGCGAACCTCAAGGTCGAATACAACCGCGTCCACGGCTTCTACATCGAGGTCTCGCGCGCCAACGCGGAGCGCGTGCCGGACGATTACCGGCGTCGCCAGACGCTCAAGAACGCCGAACGCTACACGACCTCCGAGCTGGCTGCGTTCGAATCCAGGGCGCTGAGCGCGCAGGAGCGCGCGCTCGCTCAGGAGAAGCGCCTGTTCGAGCAACTGCTCGCGCAGCTCACCCCGGCGATCGGCGCGCTGCAGGCGGTGGCCGCGGCGCTGGCCACGCTCGACGTGCTGGCGACGCTCGCCGAGCGCGCCGATGCACTGAGGCTGACGCGGCCCGAGTTCGTCGATGCCCCCTGCGTGGCGATCGACGGCGGGCGCCACCCGGTCGTCGAGCGCCAGGTCGACGCGTTCATCCCCAACGATCTCGGTCTCGATGCGGCGCGCAGGCTGCTGGTCGTCACCGGGCCGAACATGGGCGGCAAGTCGACCTACATGCGCCAGACCGCGGTGATCGCGCTGCTCGCGTACTGCGGAATGTTCGTGCCGGCGACGCGCGCACGGCTGGGGCCCCTCGATGCGATCCACACGCGGATCGGCGCCGCCGACGACCTCGCCGGCGGGCGCTCGACGTTCATGGTCGAGATGACGGAGGCGGCCTACATCCTGAATCGCGCCGGCGCGCACAGCCTCGTGCTGATCGACGAGATCGGCCGCGGGACATCGACCTTCGACGGCCTGGCGCTGGCATGGGCGATCGCGCATCGCCTGGCCGAGCACAACCGCAGCCTCACGCTGTTCGCCACCCACTACTTCGAATTGACCGCCCTGCCCTCCGAAATCGAAGGCTGCGCCAACGTCCATTTCGACGCCGTGGAGACCCGGAACCGCCAGGGGCCGGGCATCGTGTTCCTGCATCACGTCGAGGAAGGTGCGGCCAACCGGAGCTACGGCCTGCAGGTCGCGCGGCTCGCGGGCATCCCGGCGGACACGCTGCGGCAGGCACAGCGCTATTTCGCCCGCCTCGACAAGTTCAACACCCGCGACGAAGCGCAACACGACCTGTTCGCGCAGACGCCAGCCGCCGAGGATGCTGCGGCGGTTGGCGCTGGTGCAGCGATCGGGGCGACTGCGCCAACCGCGAGTCACGTGACCGATGCGATCGCCCTGAAGTCCGCGCATCCGACCGAGCTCGAAGCGCGGCTTGGCGCACTCGATCCCGACACCCTGTCGCCGCGCGACGCGCTGGCGGCGATCTACGAGCTCCGGAAGCTCCTGCGCGGCTGAGGCGCACCGCAGGCCCCGGAGCGCGCGCAGCTAAATCGCCGAGCTTCGCAAGCGGCGACGACGCGCGGCACCCCGGTCACTCGAAGCGCGCCGTCGCCTTGCCGATGCCGGGAAACTCGACGTCGATCGTCTGGCCCGGCGCGGCCGCCACGAGACCCGTCCAGGTCCCGGCAGTGACGACGTCACCGGCCGCCAGCGCGTGGCCCCGACCCGCGGCATGACCGGCGAGCCATGCGAGCAGGAAGCGCAGGTCTCCCAGCGGATGCCCGCCGCGAGTCTCCTTGACCAGCTTGCCGTCGCAGCGCACCTGGGCGACCAGCGAACGCCAGTCGATCTCGCGATACGGCACGCCGCTGCCGATGACCAGCGCGCCGTGCAGGCCCTGGTCGGCGAGCTTCAACGTCGGGCCAGCAGCATCGACATCGGCATAGCGCGGCTCGACGACTTCGATCGTCACGACGAGTTCGCCGATCGCGGCGTCGAGCGCCGACGCATCGCGCGCGATCGCATCAGGCGAGGGTGCTGCGCGCAGCTGGAACGCGATCTCGCCTTCGATGCCGATCGTACGGAAGCTCCCTGCGGCGAACGTTGCCGGACTCGTGCGCACGCAGTGCGGCGGCAGCGGTGCGGCGCTGGGCGTGGCGTCGCGGCTGGCGGCGCCGACCTTCCACGCCGACACGCGCTCGGACACGAACCAGCGCTGCGCCTGCGCGACGGCATCCTGCACCGCGTACGCTTCGGCATCGCTCGCAGGGACCGGCATCGCGTGCGCCTGCAGATGGCCGTGGCGCCGGTGCGCATCGACCAGCGCATCGGCAAGGCGCTGCATTTCGGGCCGCAGCACCTCAGGCTGCCTGCAGCACCGTCATCGCCGTGGCGACACCCCCACGCGCATGCGGGACGCCCGCCAGTCCGAGACCCATCTCGACGCCGGCGAGCGTGCCTAGCAGCGTCAGGTCGTTGAGGTCACCCAGATGGCCGATGCGGAACACCCGCCCGGCGAGCTTCGACAGGCCGACCCCCAGCGACAGGTCGAAGCGCTGGAGCACGACCTTGCGGAAGGCGTCCGCGTCGTGGCCCTCGGGCAAGCGCACGGCGGTCAGCGCGTTGCTGTAGTCGGCAGGGTTCGCGCACTGGTTCTCGAGGCCCCAGGCGGCGACCGCCGCGCGCGTCGCCTTGCCGTAGCGCGCATGGCGTGCGAACACCGCGGGCAGCCCCTCCTCGGCCAGCTGGTCGAGCGCGGCGTCGAGGCCGTAGAGCAGATTCGTCGCAGGCGTCGTCGGCCAGTAGCCGGTCCGGTTCGCCTCGATGATCTCGTCCCAGCCCCAGTAGGCGCGCGGCAGCTTCGCGGCCTTCGACGCTTCGCGCGCCTTGGCGCTGACGGCATTGAACGACAGGCCGGGCGGCAGCATCAGGCCTTTCTGCGATCCCGCGATCGTGACGTCGACGCCCCATTCGTCGTGGCGGTAATCGATCGAGGCCAGCGAGGAGACCGTGTCGACGATCAGCAATGCGGGATGGTGCGCGGCATCGATCGCCCTCCGCACCGCCGGGACGTCGCTGACCGCACCGGTCGCCGTCTCGTTGTGGACGACGCAGACGGCCTTGATCGAATGCCCGCGGTCCTCGGCGAGGCGTGCGCCGATCGCGCCGACATCGGCGCCGCGGCGCCAGTCGCCGGGCAGGAACTCCGGCACGAGCGTGAGTCGCTCGGCGAGGCGCTTCCACAGCAGCGAGAAGTGCCCGGTCTCCGCCATCAGGATGCGGTCGCCGGGCGACAGCGTGTTGACCATCGCCGCCTCCCATGCGCCGGTGCCCGAGCCCGCGTAGATGACGACATGGTCCTTCTTCGTGCCGAACACCGGCTTGATGCGCTCCAGCAGCGACAGTCCGAGGCGCGCGAATTCGGGTCCGCGATGGTCGATGGTCGGGCGGTCGATCGCGCGCAGCACGCGGTCGGGAACGTTCGTCGGGCCCGGGATCTGAAGGAAATGGCGCCCGGAGGGATGGTCGTCGTATCGCATCATGGTTATCGCGGCCGCGACAGCGCGGCCGTCATCTGGGAAATCGTCGAGGGCCTAGTGGTGGTGGCCGTGCGCGCCATGCACGTGACCGTGCGTGACTTCCTCGGGTGTGGCCGGGCGGATGTCGAGCACCTTGCAGTCGAAGCGCAGCCGCTGTCCTGCGAGTTCGTGATTGCCGTCGAGCACGGCCTTGCCGTCGGCGATGCTGGAGACGCGCCAGACGACCTCGTGCCCGTCCTGCTCGGCGACCAGATGGCCGCCGACGGCCACCTCGGGCGGAAGCTGGTCGAGCGGCTCGATGCGCATCAGCTGGGCGTCGTAATCGCCGAAGGCGTCGTCGGGCTCGAGGGTGACCGAGACGCTGTCGCCGACCGACTTGTTGTTGAGTGCCTCCTCGACCTTGGGAAAGATGCCCGAGTGGCCGCCGTGCAGGTAGGCGATCGGCTCGTCGGCCTCCTCGATCAGCTGGTTGTTGGCGTCGAAGAGCTTGAAGGTGATGGTGACGACGGTGTTGGTGAATACGTTCATTGGACCCTACGGGGGTTGGGGTGCATCGCTGGCATGACGGACAACGCGTCGCATCGCGGCGGCGACGGCCGGAGGCCCGAGGCGAACCCGGACACCGCGGCGACGCCGGGCATTGTACCTCCCCGGCCAGTCCGGGCTGGCGGTCCACGATCCACCGCGTCGGTATACTCGGCCCATGGCCGACGCTCCGACAAGATGCCTGCTGGGAGGCCTGTCCCCGGCGGCGTTTCTCGCCCGCCACTGGCACAAGGAAGCGCGGCTCGTGCGCGGGGCGATCCCCGGCTTCACGGGTCCCATCGCCCGCGACGCGCTGTTCGCGCTCGCGACCCGCGACGACGTGGAGTCGCGTGTGGTCCGGTCCGAGCGCGGACGCTACACGCTGCTGCACGGCCCGTTTCGCAGGGCCGACCTGCAGCGAATGCCGCCGCGCCGCTGGACGCTGCTGGTGTCCGGCGTGAACCTGCACGACGATGCGGCAGACGCGCTGTTGCGGCGCTTCGCATTCCTGCCGTACGCACGGCTCGATGACCTGATGGTGAGCTATGCGACCCCCGGCGGCGGCGTCGGACCGCATTTCGATTCCTACGACGTCTTCCTGCTGCAGGCGTTCGGCCGGCGCCGCTGGCGTTACGGCCGCCAGCGCGACCTGTCGCTGCGGGAGGGCGTCCCGCTCAAGATCCTCCGCCACTTCGCACCGGTGCAGGACGACACGCTGGGGCCCGGGGACATGCTGTACCTGCCGCCCGACTACGCGCACGACGGGGTTGCCGTCGACGAGTGCATGACCTATTCGATCGGCTTTCGCGCGCCCCTGTACCAGGAACTCGCCGAAGCCTTCCTCGACCACCTGCGCGACACGGTCGAGCTCGACGGCCGCTACGCCGACCCCGACCTCGGCCCGCGGAAGGAACCCGCGAGGATCGACGCAAGGATGCAGCGGCGCGTCTCGCAGGCGCTGTCGGGCATCCGCTTCGACGCGGCGACGATCGCGCGCTTTCTCGGTCGCTTCCTGACCGAACCCAAGCCGCTGGTCGTGTTCTCGGCCCCGCCCGCGCGGTCGCGGGAAGCGTTCGCGCGCAGGATCGCCCGCGAAGGCGTGACCCTCGACCGCCGCACCCAACTGCTCTACGATGACGAACGGATCTACGTGAACGGCGACGACATCGCGCTGCCGCGGGCCGGACGGGCCGCGCTGCGACGGCTCGCCGATCTGCGCCATCTGTCGGCACGCGACTGCGCGTCGCTGCCGGCTTCGACGATGGGGTTGCTGCACGACTGGCATCGCCATGGGTTCCTCCACGACACCGCCTGAACCGTCGGCCACGCCGCCCCCGCGCGGCCACGCTGCTGCACCGACGCCGGCCGGGGTTCCACCGCGTGACGGCTGGGCCGTGCCCGCGCCCGAACCGCGCGAAGAGCGCCTCGACACGCTGGCGGCGCTGGTGCATGCGCAGGACCAGCTGATCGCGCTCGCCCGTCATCACATCAAGGTGTTCGACATCGACCTGTCGTGGGGCGGCTGGAACACCGCCCCGCGCTGCAGCGCGCTGTCGCAGTTCCTGCGCCGCGATCGCGCAGCGCGGCTGTCGGTGATCGTCCACGACACGCACTGGCTCGAAGCCTCGGGCTCGCGCTTCACCGCGCTGCTCCAGCGGCACGCCCCCGCGATGACGCTCTACCGGACCGGACCGGTCGCCCGCGTGGCCATGGATCCGCTGCTGATCGTCGACGACCAGCATTTCCTGCATCGCCAGCACATCGCCTGGCCGCGGGCGACGCTGTCGATCGGCAATCGCGAGCGCGCGATGCCGCTCTGCAACCGCTTCGACGAGATCTGGGAAACGGGCGAGCCCGGGTTGTCGGGGAGCGTGCTCGGCCTCTAGCGTCCGCGGCGGCGACCGGCCTAGAGCGGCGCGCCGATGCGCCGCCCGACTTCGCGGTAGTGCTCGATCACCTCGCCCAGATCGCGGCGGAAGCGATCCTTGTCGAGCTTTTCACCGGTCTTGGCATCCCACAGCCGGCAGCCGTCCGGCGTGAACTCGTCGCCCAGCACGAGTTCACCTTGGGGGTCGTCGAGCGGGTGCCCGAATTCGAGCTTGTAGTCGACGAGGTCGATCCCGGCGTTGGCGAACAGCGGCTTCAGCACCGCGTTGACGCGATGCGTCAGCGCCTTCATCTGCGCGATCTCCGCGGCGGTCGCCCACTTCAGCACGCGGATGTGATCGTCGTTGACCAGCGGGTCGTGCAGTGCATCGCTCTTGAGGAAGAACTCGAAGATCGGCTCGGGCAGCCGCGTGCCCTCCTCGATGCCGTAGCGCTTGGCCATCGAGCCTGCGCAGATGTTGCGCACGACGCACTCGACCGGGACCATCTTCATCGCCTTGACGATGGACTCGCGCTCGTTCAGCAGCGAGACGAAATGGGTGCGGATCCCGGTTTCGGCGAGCTTGCCCATCACGTAGGCGTTGATCCGGTTGTTGGTCTCGCCCTTGCGATCGAGCTTGGCGAGCTTCGCGCCGTCGAATGCCGACACGTCGTCGCGGTAGTGCATGACGAGCCGCTGCGGGTCGTCGGTGGCGTACACCGTCTTGGCCTTGCCTCGATAGAGTTCCTGCCGCTTTTCCATTGTCGTCTCCCAGAAACCGTCAGAGGTCGCGCCAGGCGAAGCCGTCAGCCTGATCGGCGATGCCGATCCAGTCGGGCGCGCAGTCGAGCGCGCCGGCGAGTGCCGCGCGCGCCCTGTCGGGCGTGTTGTTCTGTTGCGAAAGATGCGCAGCCACGACGTGCCGCAGTCGCGACCTGTCGAGCGACGCGAGCAGCGACGCCGCAGCCTCGTTGTCCAGATGCCCGAGCCTGCCCGCGATCCTCTGTTTCAGCGCGTACGGATAGTCGCTCTCCGCCAGCATGCCGGCGTCGTGGTTGCATTCGAGCACCAGTGCATCGCAACCCGACAGGCTCGCCTCGACATGCCTCGTGCTGACCCCGAGGTCGGTCAGGACGCCCAGCCGGTGCCCGCCATCGCCGACGACGAACTGCACCGGCTCGCGGGCGTCGTGCGGAACGGGAAATGGCCGGATCTCGAGCTCCCCGATCCCGAACGCGTCGTGACTGTCGAACCCGTAGATCCGCTCGGTGCGGGCGAACCGCTCGCCGACGACCTGCAGGGTCCCGAACGTGAGCCAGACCGGGATCCGGTAGCGCGCGGCGAACGCCGGCACGCCACCGACGTGGTCCGAGTGCTCGTGCGTCACCAGGATCGCCGAGACCGACTCCGGCTCGATGCCGAGCCGGGCGAGCCTCGCCACCGTGTCCCGGACACCGAAGCCGCAGTCGATCAGGACCCGCGTATCGCGGGCCTCGACGACGAGGCCATTGCCTTCGCTGCCACTTCCCAGCGACGCGAATCGCATGTCAGCAAAACCCGGGACGCACCACGCTTTTCCTCCAGCCTCGATCAGTCGTGCCCGATGCGCCGCAAAAACGTGGTGCGTCCCGGGTTTTGCGTCACTTGAGCTGGTCCTGCAGCAGGGCGAGGATCTTCTCGCTTGCCTGGGTGCGATCGGGCTTGCCGTTGCTGTCGAGCACGCTGACCACGCTGCGCGGCGGGGACTCGACGATCTTGACCCGGTACTGCTCGGGCTTGTTCTTTTCGTCGTCCGTCTTCCAGAACATGAGCTTGGCGAGCCAGCTCTCCTGACGGTCCTTGCGCGCCATCTCCGCGTCGGGATCCGCGAAGCGGACGTAATAGACGCCGCCGGCCCGGTCGCGATCGACGACGGTGAAGCCGCTGCGGTCGAGTGCCAGCCCCACGCGCCGCCACGCGCGGTCGAACGGGTCGTCGACGATCAGCGTCGGGAGCCCGTCGCTGCCCTTTTCGAGCTGGGCGTGCTTGGGCGCGGCGGCGGCCGCGGCCGGCGAGGTCTCGGCCACGGCCTGTGCCCGCGGCGTACCGAAGCGCTCCATCAGCCGCGCCAGCATCTCGGCCTCGAGCCCGGGGTTGGGCGGGGTCGGCGCCCAAGCGAACGCAGCGGGCGTCTGGTTGTTCATCGTCGTCGTCGGGACCTGTTCCATCCCGCGGTGCGAAATGAAGATATCGACGGTGCCTGGCTGCGACCCGCGCTCGATGCGCGTGCGGAACTTGTCGCGCTTGTACGTCGAGTAGAAGATGTCGACGTACTTGCCGATGGCCTTGCGGATCGGATCCTGGGGAATCTCCGCCCGGTTCTCGGCCCAGTCGGTCTCCATGATGCCTAGGTCCGGATGCTCCTTGGCGATCACGAAACCCGTGTCGGTCCAGAACTTGCGCACGGTATCCCACGCCTGCTCCGGCGTCGCCTTGACGACCAGCCAGCGCTCGTTGCCCTCGCGCGCAATCCGCGCGTCCCCGTCGCGGACCGGAAGCACGTCGGTCTGGGCGGGCTGGGTCGCGGTCTTCGCGGCCATCCCTGACGCCGTGGTGACTGCGTAGCGGTCATCGTACTGCGGCGTGGTGAGATCGGGTGGAACCTCGAGCGAAGGCCCCGTCGACGCCGACTTGTAGTCGATCCGCTTGTCGAGCGAGGACATCGACTCGCAACCGGAGAGCGAGGCCAGCGCCAGCACCATCAGCGCAGGCGCCAGGTAGGACAAGTATCGATTCATTGCAGGTTACCTCTATGCGACGCAGCCGGCGTCGCGCAGCGCGGCGCGAACCGCGTCGTGGTGTTGCGGCGACAACGGCGTGAGCGGCAGTCGCAACTCGTTGTGAATCCGTCCCATCTCGGCCAACGCCCACTTGACGGGAATCGGATTCGATTCCACGAACAGCCGCGAGTGCAGGCCCATCAGGCGCGCGTTGCGCTCGCGTGCGGTGGCGACGTCGCCGGCGAGCGCCGCCGCGCACATCTCCGACATCGCACGCGGCGCAACGTTCGCCGTCACCGATATGACGCCGTCCCCGCCGAGCAGCATATAGGGCAGCGCCGTGTCGTCATTGCCGGAATAAAGGCCGAACTCGCGACCCGCCAGTCGCCGACGCAATTCGACGTGGCGAACGAGGTCCGAGGTCGCGTCCTTGAGCCCGATGATGCCGGGGACCTGGGCAAGGCGCAGCACCGTGTCGTTGGCGAGATCGGCGACCGTTCGCCCGGGCACGTTGTAGAGCATCAGCGGCAGGTCGACCGCTTCGGCGATCGCACGGAAATGGCGATAGAGCCCTTCCTGCGTCGGCTTGTTGTAGTAGGGAACCACCGACAGGCATGCGCCCGCGCCGACGCCTTTCGCGTAGCGCGTCAGCGCGATCGCCTCGGACGTCGAGTTGGCGCCGGTGCCCGCGATGATCGGAATCCGTCCAGCCGCGTGCTCGACCGACGTCCGGATCAGTTCGCAGTGTTCGTCGAAGTCGACGGTGGGGGATTCACCGGTCGTGCCGACGATGACGATGCCCGCGGTGCCGTTATCGACGTGGAAGTCGATCAGCTTGCGCAGCGCCGGGAGGTCGAGGGCGCCGCCGGGCTGCATCGGCGTAACGATGGCGCAAAGGCTGCCTGAGAGCATGTAGGAGCGTCGGGAAAATGACGGATTCTACCCGATTCCCCCGCGCCCGGAGGCACCCGCCGCAGGGAGAAGTGTCTCCCGGCCACGACAAATCGGCGGCGGTCGATCAGAAGGGCGCCGCCAGCAGCGGCGGCCAGGCGCGCGCCATGCCCACTGCGGCGATCCGCTGCACGACGGCAGGACGGGGCGAGCGGATTTCCCCTTGCTCGAACGCGACGACGGTCAGGCGCCCCCTGACGCGCTCGAGCAACTCGCCGGGGTTGAGCAGGAAGTCGGGGTTCGATGGACGGCCGTGGCGCTCGTTGCCCGCCGCGAAGGTCTCGTAGATCAGGACGCCGCCGGGCGCGAGCGCAGCGAGCAGCGTGTCGATGAGCGGCCTATGCAGGTAATTGGTGACGACGATCGCGTCGAAGCTTCGATCGGCGAAAGGCCAGGCACCCGCTTCGAGATCGACGACCGCTGTGTGCACGCGTGGGACGCCATCCAGCGCGGCGAATGCGGAGGCATCGCGGTCGACCGCCGTCACCTGCGCGCCGCGCGATGCGAACAGGCGGGCATGACGTCCGCGCCCGGCGGCGACGTCGAGCACCTGCGCGCCGGCGGGAACGAGGTGGGCGTGACGTTCGACCCAGGGCGAAGGTGAGGGATCGATGTCGATGGCAGGCATGCGGGCTCGTCGGGTCTGGGGGGTCTGCGGGTAATTCGCCGGTTGCGTGAGGTGGGCCCGCGGTTGGGCGCTTTCGCACAGGGTCAGCGCGCGGCTTTCCGCTTGCCAGCCCGGCGTGCCCCGGCGCCCGACGCCGCGCACTCGCGCGCCGCCTCGGCGCTGATCCAACGCAGGAATGCGGCGACGTCGTCGCGCTCGCGCGCACGCGGCGCGACGATCGCGAAATAGCCGCGCGCCGATTCGTACTTGCGGGCGAACGGCGCGACCAGCCTCCCGTCGCGCAGATACTCGGCGATCATCGGCAGGCGGCCCAGCGCAACGCCCTGGCCCCCGACGGCCGCCTGGATCACCTGGTCGTACAGGCGGAACCGCAGCGACCCCGCCGACCGGAGTCCGGGCTCGCCGTTCGATGCGAGCCAGCTTCTCCAGTCGAGCCACGGCGTGCGTCCTTCAGGCTCGTCGAAGTGCAGCAGCACGTGGCGAGCGAGATCGGCCGGCGCGCGCAGCGGCTCCCTGCCGCGCACCGTCCTCGGACTCGCCACCGGGGTCATCCGGTCGCCGAACAGGCGCAGCGCATTCGCCGGGGCCGCGGCATCGGGCAGGTAGCGCACGGCGATGTCGACGTCGCCGCGCGCGAGGTCGACGACCCGGTCGTCGGCCGACACGTAGACCTCGACCTCCGGATTCTCGTCGCGGAACGACGCAAGCCGCGGGATCATCCACAGCGATGCGAAAGACACCGTCGTCGACAGCGTGAGACCGGGCGAGCGGGCGCCGCCGCGCGTACGCTCGGCGGCCGATGTCAGCGCATCGAGCACCTCGGTGATCGACCGGTGGAAAGCGGCGCCGGCCACCGTCAGCGCAAGCGCACGGTGACGTCGTTCGAACAGGGCCACGCCCAGCGCATCCTCGAGCGCCTTGATCTGCCTCGACAGCGCGGACTGGGTGACGAACAGTTCCTGCGCCGCGAGCGTGAACGAAAGCCTGCGGCCCGCGGCCTCGAAACCGCGGAGGAAGTCCAGCGACGGGAGACTGCGCAGTGTCCTATGCATTCCTGCAGCGCATGCAACGCATTCCGAATCAGCGTTTGAGCGGCAGCGACGGACTCCGCAGAATTCCCGTCACCGGCACCCGGCGCGCGCCGCGCGCCGCGGATGCCGGGATGAATGATACGCATGGGAAAGGAGCTTCGCCATGGCCTGCTTCGAAACCGGAACCGTCGTGCGCCTCGGCTCGCGCGAGGCGATCACGCTCTCCGACATCCGCAGCGCGACCCTGCGGGTCACGCGCGGGACGCTGTGGGTGACGCAGGACAAGAACCCGCAGGACATCGTGCTGCGGACGGGCGACAACTGGGCCGTCGAACGGGACGGCGACACCGTCATCGAAGCCCGGGGCGGCGCGACATTCTGCATCGTCGCTCGCTACGCCGCGGCGCCGACCGGGCTGCCAGCCCGGTCGGGCGGTACGCGGCGCCTCCTGGGCGCGCTCGCGGCGCGGCTGCAGGCGCCCCGCCGCCGCACCGTGCCCTACTTCTGACACGCGCTGAGCACCGCGACGAGGGGCACCCCTCCGGCCGTGGCGACCCGAACGGTCCCCGGACCGGGTCCGGGGACTGCTTCGCGGGCGCGTGCTCCGGTCGCTACTTCCGGAAGGCGATCGTGCCGTCCTTCGCGATCACGTGCACGGTGTCGCCGGCCGCGAAGTGGCCGCCCAGGATTTCCTTCGCCAGCGGATTCTCGATCTGCTGCTGGATCGCCCGCTTCAGCGGCCGCGCGCCGTAGACCGGATCGAAGCCCGCCTGCGACACCGCCTCGAGCGCGGCCTCGCTGACCTCGAGCTTGATCTCGAGCTTGGCGAGGCGCTGCTCCAGCCCGTGCAGCTGGATGCGCGCGATGTTCGCGATCTGCGCCTGCGCGAGCGGATGGAACACGACGATCTCGTCGATCCGGTTGACGAACTCGGGGCGGAAATGCGCCTTGACCTCGGCCATCACCGCGACCTTGATCGCCCCCGGATCCCGGCCCTCGCTGGTCATCTCCTGGATCCGATGCGACGCAAGGTTCGACGTCATCACGATCACCGTGTTGCGGAAGTCGACGGTGCGCCCCTGCCCGTCGGTGAGCCGCCCGTCGTCGAGCACCTGCAGCAGCACGTTGAACACGTCGGGGTGCGCCTTCTCGATCTCGTCGAACAGGATCACCGCATAGGGCTTGCGGCGCACCGCCTCGGTCAGGTACCCGCCTTCCTCGTAGCCGACATAGCCCGGCGGCGCGCCGATCAGCCGCGCCACCGAGTGCTTTTCCATGAACTCCGACATGTCGATGCGAACCATCGCCTGGTCGGTGTCGAACAGGAACTCGGCGAGCGCCTTGGTGAGCTCGGTCTTGCCCACGCCGGTGGGTCCCAGGAACAGGAACGAGCCGTAGGGGCGGTTCGGGTCGGACAGCCCCGAGCGCGAGCGGCGGATCGCGTCGGAGACGAGGCGCACCGCCTCGTTCTGGCCGATCACGCGCTGGTGCAGGCGGTCTTCCATCTTCAGCAGCTTGTCGCGCTCGCCCTGCATCATCTTCGACACCGGGATGCCGGTGGCGCGCGAGACGACCTCGGCGATCTCCTCGGCACCGACCTGGGTGCGCAGCAGCTTCGGCTTCTTCGCCTCCTCGGCAGACAGCGTCTTGTCGGCTTTCTTGAGCTGGGCTTCGAGCTGCGGCAGCTTGCCGTACTGCAGCTCGGACATCTGCTGCCAGTCGCCCTTGCGACGGGCCTCGTCCATCTGCAGCTTGATCTTGTCGATCTCTTCCTTGATGTGCTGGCTGCCGGCGACCTGCGCCTTCTCCGCCTTCCACACCTCGTCGAGGTCGGCGTACTCGCGCTCGAGGCGCTTGATCTCGTCCTCGATCGAGGCGAGGCGCTTCTTCGACGCCTCGTCCTTCTCCTTCTTGACCGCCTCGCGCTCGATCTTGAGCTGGATCATCCGGCGGTCGAGCTTGTCCATCGACTCGGGCTTGGAGTCGATTTCCATCTTGATCCGCGCGGCGGCCTCGTCGATCAGGTCGATCGCCTTGTCCGGCAGGAAGCGGTCGGTGATGTAGCGGTGCGAAAGCTCGGCCGCCGCGACGATCGCCGGGTCGGTGATCTCGACGCCGTGGTGCAGCTCGTACTTCTCCTGCAGGCCGCGCAGAATCGCGATCGTCGACTCGACCGACGGCTCGTCGACCAGCACCTTCTGGAAGCGACGCTCGAGCGCGGCGTCCTTCTCGATGTACTTGCGGTATTCGTCCAGTGTCGTCGCGCCGACGCAATGCAGCTCGCCGCGAGCGAGCGCGGGCTTCAGCATGTTGCCGGCGTCGATCGCGCCTTCGGCCTTGCCGGCGCCGACCATCGTGTGCAACTCGTCGATGAATACGATCGTGCGCCCGGCGTCGGCTGCGATGTCCTTCAGCACGGCCTTCAGGCGCTCCTCGAACTCGCCGCGGTACTTGGCGCCGGCGAGAAGCTGGGCCATGTCGAGCGACAGCACGCGCTTGCCCTTGAGGGTCTCCGGCACTTCGCCGTTGACGATGCGCTGCGCGAGGCCCTCGACGATCGCGGTCTTGCCCACCCCGGGCTCGCCGATCAGGACCGGATTGTTCTTGGTGCGCCGCTGCAGGATCTGGATCGTGCGGCGGATCTCGTCGTCGCGCCCGATGACCGGATCGAGCTTGCCGTCGCGCGCCCGTTCGGTGAGGTCGATCGTGTATTTCTTCAGCGCCTCGCGCTGGCCTTCGGCCTCCTGGCTATCGACACCCGCGCCACCGCGCACCGCGTCGATCGCCGATTCCAGCGCCTTGCGGGTCAGCCCCTGCTCCTTCAACAGGCGCCCGACCGGACCCTTGTCGTCGGCTGCCGCCAGCAGGAAGAGCTCGGAGGCGATGAACTGGTCGCCGCGCTTCCCCGCCTCCTTGTCGGTCAGGTTCAGCAGGTTGTTGAGGTCGCGCGACACCCCGATCTCCCCGCCGGTGCCTTCGACCTTGGGCAGGTTGGCGATCGCCGTCTTGAGCGCCCCCTGCAGCTTGGGCACGGCGACGCCAGCGCGGGCCAGCAGCGATGCCGTCCCGCCGTCTTCCTGGGCGAGCAGTGCCGCCAGCAGGTGCTGGGGCTCGATGAAGCCGCTGTCATTGCCCAGCGCGAGGCTCTGGGCGTCGGCGAGGGCCTGCTGGAACTTGGTCGTCAGCTTGTCGAAGCGCATGGTCGGGTTTTTGTGTAGTCTGGGCAGGGAACACCGTAAAAATGAGGCAAATGGCGGCCATTTCAAGGCTCGCCACTGCCCTGCGGCCGCGCGACGACCCCTGCGACTCCGCGACCCCTGACCACTGACCCCGAGGTGAACCCCATGGACGAAAAGGACGAAGCATCGCCGAGCGTCACCGTCACGAGGAACGGTCCCTATCTGGTGGCCGGCAACCTGCCCCTGTCGCGGCAGGTGATCGGCACCAATGGCAGCGGGGAGTCGGTGCAGTGGGTGGCGGGCCACGACTACCCGCGGCAGGCGCGCTATGCGCTATGCCGCTGCGGGCACAGCGCGAACAAGCCGTTCTGCGACGGGACCCACAGCCGGATCGGCTTCGATGGCACCGAGACGGCCAGCCGCGAGCCCTATGCCGAGCAGGCGAAGGTGATGCGCGGCCCTGCGATGTCATTGACCGATGCCGAGGCGCTGTGCGCGTTCGGCCGCTTCTGCGATCCCAACGGCTCGGTATGGAACCTCGTCAACGAGACCGATGCTGCCGCGGCGCGCGCGGCGTTCACCCGGCAGACCTGCGACTGCCCGTCGGGCCGGCTGGTCGCCTGGGACAATGCGACCGGCAAGCCGGTCGAGCACGAATACACGCCGTCGATCGGCGTGATCGACGATCCGGCCAAGCACTGCGCCGGGCCGCTGTGGCTGCGCGGAGGCGTGCAGCTGGTCGGCGCCGACGGGTTCAGGTACGAAGTGCGCAACCGGATGACGCTGTGCCGCTGCGGCGGGTCGCGGAACAAGCCTTTCTGTGACGGCACGCATGCGGCAATCGGATTCCGCGACGGCGGCTGAGGCCGCGCTCGCGGAAAGGCCGGCGCAGGTCGGGCGGCCCGGCTCGACGTGCCCGCAAGCGGGCAGGCGGTCCGCGCGCTCAGTCGAATTCCTCGTAGAAACCGAGCTTTCGGTGCAGCGGCGCGTCGTCGACGACGAACACGAATGCCGGCGTCTTCCCCGAGGCGTTGGCGAGGCGGATCTCGGCGTGGGTCGGCGCGGCGAAGGTATCCGACTCGCCAAAGGCCATCGCCTGGCCGTCGACCGTCGCGGTCCCCGAGCCTTCGACGACGTGGAACACCGACGACGCCGAGCGACGGGTGAGGCGCAGATCCTCGCCCGGGCGCAGCATCAGCGCCGAGAACCCCAGCGTCGCCATGCACTCGCGGCCGGTCTCGGGATTGACGTAGGCGACGTGCACCGGCTCGTCTTTCGGCGTCACGCCGGCGAGACCGGTCAGCGTCTGCCGCACCTCGCGCCAGGGAAAGCGCAGCAGCGGATAGTCGTCGCGCCGCCTTGATAGCGATGCGTAGGGAACGATTCCGCCTTGGCGGAAACGCGCCGTCGACGCGTTGCGCGGATCGGTCACCGCCTGGATCTCGCCTTCGATCGCGTAGGACGCTTCGAGGCCATAGATCAGCGGCAGGTCGAGCGCATCGAGCCAGATGACGGGCTCGCTGCCTTCGTGGCCGTGCTGATGCCAGAGCTTCGGCGGCGTCAGGATCAGGTCGCCTTTCTCCATCGGCAGCTTCTCACCCTGGACGACCGTGTACCCGCCCTTCCCTTCGATGACGAAGCGCACCGCCATCGGCGTGTGGCGGTGGTTGGGGGCGGTCTCGCCGGGAAGGATCAGCTGCAGCCCGATGTAGATCGACGGTGTGGCCTGCATGTTCTCGAGGCCGAGCCCCGGATTGCACAGGACCAGCACGCGGCGCTCGGCCTTCTCGATCGGCGCGAGCTCGCCGGCGCGCAGCAGGTTCGGCCGGACGTCGGCATAGCGCCACAGCGTCGGGCGCGTCCTGCGCGCAGGATGGCCATAGGGGAGCACCGAGCGCAGCGACGGCCACAGCGGCAGCAGGTTGCGGGCGACGAGGCCGTCGTAGTAGTCGGCGGGCAGGTCTGCGACGGTTCCGAGTGCGCTGCTCATGCTGGGCGGGCCTGTCGGGCGATCTGGATTGAAGACGGGATGCGAATGGGGAACGGGCAGCGGACAGCCGCCGACACGGAATGCGGACTGCCGGCGGGGCCTCGGGCCCGCGGCCGGCCACGCGCGGCGAGGCCGCGCGTGGCCTCCGTGCCGTCTACTCCTTGCCCGGATCCTTGACGTCCGGGAACTTGTCGAACTCGACGTTCTGCAGCTTGCCGTCGACCTTCTCGACCTTGCGTATGTACACGGTCTGGACGATGTCGCGCGTCGCGGGATCGATCGTGATCTTGCCGCGCGGGCTCATCCAGCTCATGCCCTTGGCCGCGTCGATGAACTTCTCGGCGTCGGTGCTGCCACCGGCCTTGGTGACCGCAGCCGCGATCAGGTGCATGCCGTCGTAGCCGGCGACCGACATGAAGTTCGGCCGATTCTTCGGATACGCCTTGTAGAACGCGGCAACGTAGGCCTTGTTCTCGGGCGAATTGTGGTCCTCGGAGTAGTGGAACGCCGTGATGACACCCAGCGCTGCGTCGCCGTAGGCATCGAGCACGTTCTCGTCGGTCAGGTCACCGGTCGCGATGATCTTGATGCCTGCCTGCGCGAGGCCGCGATTGGCGAAATCCTTCATGAACGCGATCGTCCCGGCGCCGGGGGGCACGAACATGAAGACGGCATCGGGTTTCACGTCCTTGATCTTCTGCAGGTAAGGCGCGAAGTCGACGTTGGTCACCGGCACGCGGACGTCGCCGACGATCTCCCCGCCACCGGCGGTGAACGTCTTCTTGAACTGAGCCTCGGCGTCCTGTCCCGGACCGTAATCGGCGACGAGCGTGTAGACCTTCTTGATCCCGTTGTGGAGCGCCCAGGTCGCCATCGGCGCCGTGTCCTGCGGCAGCGTGTGCGAGGTCCGGACGAAGTACGGCGAGCGCGCGGTGATGATTGAGGTAGCGGCATTCATGATGACGCCGGGGATCTTCGCCTGGGTGAGCAGCGGCGCGACGGCGAGCGCCTCGGGCGTCAGGCCGAAGCCCGCAATGATGTCCACCTTGTCCTTGACGATCATCTCCTGCGCGATGCGCTTGCTGACTTCACCGGAGGTCCCCGGCGCGTCGTCACGCAGCACCAGCTCGACCTTGCGGCCGGCCACGGTGTCGCCGTTCTGCGCGAGGTACAGTTTCACGCCGCGCTCGATCTGCTTGCCGTAATCGGCGAACGGGCCGGTCACGGGCACGAGCAGTCCGATCTTCAGCGGCTCGGCGGCGAGCGCGCCGGTCGAGATGCCGAGCGCGAGTGCCGCCGCGGCCAGGGTCTTGAAGGGTTGCATGCGTCTCTCCTAGAAGCCCCTTCGCGGGGCGTGTTGTCAAACGTGGATGACGAGGCCGTTACGAGTCGTCGCGTCCGTAGCCGTAGATCCAGTCGAGGCTGCGGTAGAAGTCCTGCGGCGTCCTGTTCCGGAAGAGGTCGTTGCGCACGAGGCGCTCGACACCGGCCGCATGGTACAGCCGACCGAGCTCGCGTGACGAGAGCACGACCCGCGCGGTCCGCGCGATGGATCACCGCGTAG
The DNA here is from genome assembly GCA_963816415.1 of uncultured Pseudomonadota bacterium. Lineage (GTDB taxonomy): Bacteria > Pseudomonadota > Gammaproteobacteria > Burkholderiales > Casimicrobiaceae > VBCG01. The sequence goes on along the minus strand of CAWFKR010000014.1, from coordinate 181,404 downwards.
GGGTTCCTGAAGTGTTCGCGGAACGGCTCGTCGACGGGGATCTCGGCCACTTTCTCGCCGCTGACCCCGTCCATCATGATCAGCTTGTCGATGTAGACCGCTTTGGACAGCGTCTGTTCGGCGACGCCCAGGGTCTTGAGTGCGTGGAACACGTTCGGGCCGAGCTGGATGCCGGCGCCGATTTCGCCGAATGCCTGCGCGCGCTCGAGGACGGTGACGCGAAAGCCGGCGCGCGAAAGACCGATCGCGGCAGCGACACCGCCGATGCCCCTCGGCGACAACGACGGTCCTGCGCGCATCAGCTGCTGCTTGCATCTGAAGCCTCCTTGCACGAAAGCGGCCGCAGGGGTCCGGGCGCGGCAGCATCCCCCGGCGTGACGTCGGACGCGGCGCCCGCCCCGAGATTCAACAAGCCGATGATCAGTTGACTGACGATATAATCGAACAGTACACTGACGATTCGAGTGCACTCAAGGGCGCCGGGGCGAAGCTTACGCCTGTCCCGGCGTTGCGAAGCGCCCGCAGATGGCTGCCCGAAATCGAAGCCTCGCCGCGACGCGAAAACGGAGAACGAGATGACCGCGAACGCAACCTCCCCGGCGGGGATCCCGGTACCGAAACCCGCCGATGCCGGCGCCCTCTACCGTCTGCCGGGACACCTGATCCGGCGCTGCCACCAGATCTCGGTGGCGCTGTTCTTCGAGGAATGTGCCGGGTTCGACATCACGCCGCAGCAATACGCGACGCTGAGCGTGCTCGCTGCAAACGACGGTGTCGATCAGATCACGCTGGCGGGACTCGCCGCGTTCAACCGCACCACCGCCGGCGAGATCGTCGAGCGGATGGAGGCCGCGGGGCTGGTCAGGCGGCGCACCAGCACGCTCGACCGGCGGATGAAGAACATCTTCATCACCGACACCGGGCGCAGGCTGCTCGCCGACGTCGACGGCGCGGTCATGCGCGTGCAGGCGCGGCTGCTGACGCCGCTCGAACCCGCCGAGCGCGCCAAGTTCATCGAACTCCTCGCGCGCATCGCCGACGAGAACAACGAGCTCAGTCGCGCGCCCCTGCGCCCCATCGGCAAAGTCGCCCGCGGCAAGCGGGGACCCGACAGCGACTGAGCCACGCTGCGGCCGTCAGCCGCCGTGCGGTCCCCCCGCGAGCCACGCGCTGCCGCGCGCATACAGCGCCTGCACCGCAGCACCCTTGAGCCCGGGCATGTCGCGCTTGACCTTGAAGCCGATCCGGGTCTGCAGGTAGGCGAGGTGACGATAGCCTTCGGGAAACGCTTCGAGCAGTTCGCGGTCGAGCTTCAGCGTCGCCGCGGGGTCGACCGGATCGAGCCGGTCCTTTTCGTAGATCGGCTGCCGCAGCACCACGCCCCAGCGCCCGGCACGTTTCTCCAGAAAATCGTAGAACCTGCCGGTGCACACGACGTCGCACAGCACCCCGTCGACCGTCGCGCGCTGCGAGATGGTCATCTTGGTCTGGGCGATCGCGCGATCGCCCGCGACGTCGATCGAGCTGCCACCGAGGAAATGCAGGATGCTGACACCCTTGTCCCAGCCCTCGCGCGTCACGCTGATGAACTCGTCGGCGCTGCCCTGGAACCACGTCGCCATCATGCGGCCGTCGTCGTGCCACACGCTGCGGAAGCGCTCCCAGTCCCCGGCGTCGCGCCACACCGCCCAGCTCTCCACCAGCTCGCGGATGGCCAGCCGTTGGCCGCTGTCATTGCTCATCTCGATCTCCTCGCCATGGCGTCATCGGACTGGCGATCCCGGATCGATGGTCGAGGCGGGACCGGCCAGGCGCCTGCGCGAAAGGCGCAGTGTTGGCGCGATGATAGAACGTCGCCCGCGGCGATGCCCGCCGCGCGGTGCTAACATTCGCCCATCGAGCCTTGCACAGGCCGCGGGCATCGATCCTTCAGCAAGTCGTCATGCCCGATCTCGATCCCGACCCGTCCTCCGAGAATTCCGATCCCGGATCGCCGGCCCCTTCCAAGCCCGACGCCTCGCTGTTGCAGGTGATCACCGCGGTGTTCTGGAGTTTCCTGGGCATACGCAAGGGCAACGCAATGCGCCGCGACCTGGTCACGATCAAGCCGCACCAGGTGATCATCGTAGGCCTGCTGTTCGGCGCGCTGTTCGTCGCGACCCTCATCGTCGTCGTTCGCCTGATCATCTCCGCCGCCGCGCACTGACGCGCGCATGCCGGCGGCAATTGGCGCCGATGGGCGCCAATAGTGCACGCGAATATTCGCGTTGCCGGCACCCCCGGCCGGGTCTAGCCTCGCCACGCGGTCGGAGTTCCCGTCGGGAGCCCGAATGGCCGCAGTTCCGACCACCCTGGAGGCATCGATGAGCAAACCACGAATCGCCATGCGGCCGGCCGCCCTGGCCATGGCTGCAGCCGTCGCTCTCGCAGCGTTCCCGCTCGCGAGTTCGGCGGACGACGACAGTCAGAGTCAGATCCAGCGCGGCTACCAGATCAGTCCGGTGCCGCTCAACCTCGCCGGCAAGAACCGCGCGCTGGTGGGATTGGGCAGCTACATCGTGAACACCGGCGGCTGCAACGACTGCCATACGATTCCGAACTACGCGCCGGGAGGCAATCCGTTCCTGGGCCAGACCGAGCAGATCAACGCAAGCGAGTACCTTGCGGGCGGTCGGACCTTCCCTCCCTCTCCGTTCGTATCCGCCAACATCACCCCCGACGCCCTCGGCCGCCCTGCGGGCCTCACATGGGACGAGTTCAAGACCCTGATGCGTACCGGCCACGATCCGGATGCCACCGGTCTGCTGCAGATCATGCCGTGGCCGGAGTTCGGCAAGAAGACCGACCGCGATCTGCGCGCAATCTACGAATACCTGAGCGCGATTCCTTCACTGCCGGACAATCCCCACCCGAGTCCGACACCCTGACCCGGTGCGAGGCGGACCGCGGGTCCGCCTCGCACGGCCCAATCGAGTCGCGCTGCAGCACGCGGACCGCGTCGCGCCTGGCGCGGACATTCCGCCGCATCTTCGTGCGAGAATCGCCGGATGGCGAACGCACGCAAACGCGGCGCGCCGGCGGGTAGACCGGCTGGCGCCCCGGCCAAGGGCGAAGCGCCGTCGAACCCAACGACGCGTCCGCCGGTCATTGCCGGCAGCCACGACCCCCTGCTCGAATGGTCGGTGCGCGAATCGCGCTGCGGGCTGGCGATGCTGGCCGTCGGCAGCCGCGCCGGCGTCGAGTCGTTCGCGCGGGGCGAAGCGACGGCGGCGGCCGCGCACTGGTTCGATCCGGCGAGCGGCGAATACAACGTTCCGCTGGTGCGCGAACTGCTGGACGGTGCCGGGATCGTCGTCATCGAATGGGCGCGGCGCACGCAGGGCCTGCTGCTGCCGCACGGCAATCCCGGTCGGATCCGCAAGGTCGCCGACCTGCGGAAGAAGCGTCTGCGCATCGCGGGGCGCCAGCCCGGGGCCGGAAGCCACCAGCTGTTCACGCATCTGCTCGAACAGGCGGACGTGCGCACCGAGGAACTCGACTGGCTCCCCCGGCAGGCCCACGCCGAAACGGAGCTTGCCGCGATGATCCGCGACGGGTACGCCGACGTGGGCTTCGGGATCGAAGCCGCAGCCCGTGCCAGCGGCCTCGCGTTCATCCCGGTCGCGAGCGAGCGGCTCGACCTGATCGCATTGCGCCGCGACGCATTCGAGCCCGCGCTGCAGACGCTGTTCGCCTGGGCCCGCTCGCCCGAGTTCGAGGCCCAGGCCACGGCGTTGGGCGGCTACAACGTGGCCAATGCCGGCCGCGTCGTGTTCAACGCCTGACCCCGTTGGCGTCGTCCGCGGGCACGCAGATGCGCCGCCCGCCCGCATCGAGCACGCGCACCGGCGTGTGGTAGAGCCGCTCGATGTTGTCCACCGTCAGCGCGTTCTCGACCGTGTCGAACGCCAGCGGCCGCCCACCCTGCAGCAGCAGCGCCCGGTCGGCGTGCATCAACGCATGGTCGGGCTCGTGCGTCGAGAACACGATCGTGAGCCCCTGTCCTCGCAGGCGGTCGAGCTCGCGCAGCACGCGCACGCGGTTGCCGAAGTCCAGGCTCGCCGTCGGCTCGTCGAGGAGCACGATGTCGGCCTGCTGCGCCAGCGCGCGTGCGATCAGCACCAGCTGCCGCTCACCGCCTGAAAGCTCGGTCACCGACCTCGGTGCGAGCGGCGTGATGCCCAGCGTCGCCAGCGATTGCAGCGCGATCTCCCGATCGGCGCGCCCGGGTCGCGCGAACACCGACAGGCGCGACGCCCGTCCCATCAGGACGACGTCGACGACGCGAAAGCCGTAGGCTGGCAGGTGCTGCTGCGGAACGTAGGCGATGCGCCTTGCACGCTCGGCCGATGACATCGCCGATACCCGCTCGCCACCGATCTCGACCGACCCCGCGAGCGGCGGCAGCAGGCCCAGCAATGTGCGCAGCAGCGTCGTCTTGCCCGAGCCGTTTCCACCCAGGAGCGCGAGGGTTTCGCCCTGCTCCAGGGTGAACGACACGGCCTCGCCGACGCGGCGCGACGCAAAGCCGAATGCGAGATCGTGCGCCGCAAGCATCAGGGCGTTCTTCGGGCGAGCAGCGCGATGAACAGCGGCGTGCCGATGAATGCCGTCAGGATGCCCGGCGGCAGCTCGGCGGCGGTCAAGGTCCGTGCGAGGGTGTCGATTGCGAGCATGAAGATCGCGCCAAAGAGGGCCGCGACGGGCAGCAGGCGGGCAAAACCCGGGCCGGTCACCATGCGCGCCATGTGCGGTACGACCAGTCCGACCCACCCGATGATCCCGCAGACCGCGACGCTCGCGGCCGTCGCCACCGTCGCGGCCGCGACGACCACCGCGCGCAGGCGCGGCGCATGCACGCCCAGCGCGCGCGCCTCGTCCTCCGGCAGCGCCAGCAGGTCGATGCGCCACGACAGCGCGCCGAACAGCGCGAGCGTGAACGCAATCGCGATTCCCGCGGCCGCCACCTGGCCCCAGGTCGCGGCCGCGAGGCTGCCCATCAGCCAGAAGGTGATGACCGGCAACTGGTTGTAGGGGTCGGCGACGAACTTCAGCAGCGACACCGCCGCGCCCATCACGCTCGCGATGACGACGCCGATCAGGACCAGGGTCAACAGGGGGTCGCGGGCTGTGACCCTCGCCGCGAGCGCGATGACGATCGCGACCGTCGCGAGCCCGCCGCCGAAGGCTGCGAGCCCGGCCAGCGCGGCGCCTCCACCCGCATAGATCGCAGCGACGGCGCCCAGCGCCGCGCCGGAAGACACGCCGAGCGTGTCCGGCGCCACCAGCGGATTGCGGAACAGGTGCTGGAAAGCCGCACCTGCCGCGGAAAGCCCGGCCCCGACCAGACAGGCGAGTGCGATCCGCGGCAGCCGGATCTGCCACAGCACCGACTGCGCGGTCGCTCCGGCCCGGTCATGCGCAAAGCCGTGGACCAGCCCGTCGACGATCTGCGACAACGAAAGCGGATAGCGGCCCGCGGATGCGGCGACGACCGCGAGCGCGACGAGGATCGCCACGCCCGCCGAAGCCACGAGCACGCTGCGGCGGGCGGGTTCCGCGTCGGTGATGGCGGGCAAGGCGCCGGATTCCGGAGGGCTCGACATCCGGACAGCATAGCGGACGTCAGCCGAGCTGACGCAGCACGGCGAGCGGGGGCTCGCGCAGCGTCGCCCGCGTGCCCAGCCAGCCCGCGAGCGTCACCGCGCCGGCACCGCCGGCGATGCCGTAGACCCAGATCAGCGGGTCGGCGGCAAACGGAATGTTGAACACCCGGTCCGACAACACCCAGCCGATCGCGACTGCGCCGGCCGCCGCGAGCAACCCCGCCAGCGCGCCGAGGATCACGAATTCGGTCACCTGCGCAGCCTGCAGCTGCCGCCGGGACGCGCCCAGCGTGCGCAGCACGGCGGCATCGTGCCTGCGCTCGTCCTGCGTCGAGGCGATCGCGGCCTGCAGCACCAGCAGGCCGCCGGCGAGCGTGAACAGGAACACGAATTCCACCGCGCGGGCAACGCGATCGATGATGCCCTGAATCTCGTGCAGGATTTCCGCGACGTCGATCACGAGAATGTTCGGGAAGCGCTGTACCAGTGCGGAAAGCCAGGCACCGTTGCCGTCCGGCGCGCGGAATGCCGCGATGTACGTGACCGGCAGGTCACCGAGCGCGCCGGGCGCGAACAGCGCGAAGAAGTTCACGCGGAAGCTGTCCCAGTCGACCTTGCGCAGGCTGGTGATCCGCGCCTCGACCTTCATGCCGCCCGAATCGAAGGTGAGCCGGTCGCCGAGCTTGACGCCAAGGGTGTTCGCAATGCCGTCTTCGAGCGAGATCCCCGCGGTCGCGCCGTGGGCCGATGCATCCCAGAACCTCCCGGAGAGGACGCGATTGCCCACGGGCAGTCGATCGGTCCACGACAGGTTGAACTCGCGCTCGGCGAGCCTGCGTGCCCGTGGATCGTCGTAACGCGCGGCATCAAGGGGCGCGCCGTTGATCGCGACCAGCCTGCCGCGGACCATCGGCTTGAAGTCCGGCGTCACGTGGATCGCCCCCGAGAGCAGCGCGCGCGCCCCGTCGACCTGGTCGGGCAGCACATTGACCAGGAACTGGTTCGGCGCATCGGGTGGCAGGCTCGCCCGCCAGTTCGCGACGAGATCGCCGCGTATCACCGTCAGCAGCAGCAGCGACATCAGGCCCAGCGCCAGCGCGCCGATCTGCAGGCTCGACGCCAGCGCGCGCCGACGCAGGTTGGCAAGCCCGAAACGCCACGAGACCCCGCCCTGCGGAATGCGCTTGAGCAATGCGAGCAACAACCACGCGACCGTGGCGGCCGCGACCAGCAATCCCGCGACCCCCCCGATCACGATCCAGGCCGCCTGTGCCTCACGCGCCTGCCACGCGATCAGCGCACCGATGGCCAGGGTACCGCTGGCATACGCGATCACGCCGGCTGCGCGCGGCAGCGGAAGGTCGCGCCGCAGGACAGCGAGCGGCGGAACGCGCGACAGCGCGACCAGCGGCGGCACCGCAAAGCCGAGCAGCAGCAGCATCCCGGCCGCGAATGCGGAGACCGCGGGCAGCGACGACGGCCACGGCAGCGTCTCGGTGAAGGAACTCGCGACGAGCGTGACCAGCAGTTGCTGCCCGGCGAGCGCGAGCGCGATGCCCACACCGCTCGCGACCACGCCGAGAACCAGGAACTGGATGACGAAAAGCGCGAGCGTGCGCGCGACCGACGCTCCGAAGCACCGGAACATCGCCGCGGCATCGAGGTGGCGGCGCAGGTAGCGCGAGGCGGCCAGCGCAACGGCGACGGCTGCGAGCAGCACGGCAACGAGTGCCGCGAGGCCCAGGAACCGTTCGGCGCGATCGAGCGTCTGGCGCACCTCGGGCCGCAGGTCGCGCACCGTCTGGACGCGCTGACCCGGCTGCAGCGCGCTGGCGAGCCAGCTGCGGTAGCGCTCGAGTCCACTGCCGTGGATCTGCGCCACCAGCAGTCGCCACGTCGCTCGGTTGCCGGGCTGCAGCAGCTGCGTCGATGCTACGTCGGCGAGGTTCAGCAGCACTTTCGGCCCCGGCGCGAACGTGAGCCCCGCCACCTCGGGATCGCGGTCGATGATCGCGGTGACCTTCAGCGTCGCATCGCCGACCGCGAGCAGCGATCCCGGCTTCGCGCCGAGCCGGTCGGCGAGCTTGCGGTCGATCCATGCCTCGCCCGATCGGGGAATGCCGCGGGCAACGCGGCCCTGCGGCCTTCCGGACTCGACCAGTGTCACGGTGCCGCGCAGCGGATAACCCGTCGACACCGCCTTGACGTCGGTCAGCACCGCATTGCCCGGGGTGCTGCCCGCGAGCTGCACCATGCTGTTGAACCGGATCGCCGGGGACGTCTCGAGGCCGAGCGAGTGCGCCTCGGTGGTGAAGCTCTCCGGCAGCGGCCGGTCGCCCGTGACCATCAGATCGGCCCCGAGCAGGCGATTGGCCTGCTCGGCGAGCCCGCCTTTCACCCGATCCGCGAAGAAGCCTACGGTCCCGACGCTCGCGACCGCGAGCACGATCGCCGCGACCAGCACGCGCAATTCGCCCGCCCGCCAGTCGCGGGCAACGAGGCGCAGTGCGAGGCGCAGCGTCGCCATCGCGTCTTCGCTATTTCGCGGCGATGCCGGCGTGCGCCGTCGCAGCGGGCGGCGAACCCGGTGGCGCGACCGGCGTTGCGACATCGGCAATCAGACGCCCGGAAGACAGCGAAAGACGGCGTTCGCAGCGCGATGCGAGCGCCGCGTCGTGGGTGACCAGCAGCAACGTGGTCCCGTTCTCGCGATTCAGTCGGAACATCAGGTCGGCGATCTCCGCACCGGTCGCCGCATCGAGATTGCCCGTGGGCTCGTCGGCCATCAGGAGCTTGGGCTCGCCGGCGAATGCGCGTGCGATGGCCACGCGCTGCTGCTCGCCGCCCGAGAGCTGGCGCGGGTAGTGGGTCATGCGCCGCGCAAGGCCCACCCGCGAGAGCCAGTCGCGCGCGCGCGACGCGGCATCCGGGACACCGGCGAGCTCCAGCGGAAGCATGACGTTCTCGTGCGCGGTCAATGCCGGCAGGAGCTGGAACGACTGGAACACGAATCCGAGTACGCGCGCGCGCAGCGCAGCGCAGCCGTCCTCGTCGAGCGACGACAGCGCGACACCATCGATCGCGACGTCCCCCGAGGTCGGGCGATCGAGCCCGGCGAGCAATCCGAGCAGCGTCGTCTTGCCCGATCCACTCGTGCCGACGATGGCGACGGTCGCACCGGCGTCGACGTCGAAGCTGACCGCGTCGAGGATCGTCAGCGGCGCGTCGCCGCTCTGGACGATCTTGGTCAGCGCGCTGGCGCGGATGATGGGGGCAGGCATCGGTGTGTTGGGCGGTGGAAGGGCGAGACCTCGAGCGGGTGATGCACGCCCGGCACCGGCGTCGCGACGGCGGCAACGGCGGCAACGGCGGCAACGGCGGCAACGGCGGCAACAGCGGCGGACCGTAGGGGTTGGATTCTACGTGGCCGCGGAAGTCGGGCAGCGCCCCGCTACAATGGCACGCAGCCGTCTCCGACATCCGCATGGACCCCCGTACCCGAAGAATCGTTCGCTGGCTCGCCATCGCGTGGTTCGCGTTCGCCGGCCTCGCCCAGGCGCAGGCGGCGCCGACCCTGCTGGTACTGGGCGATTCGATCTCGGCCGGCCTCGGACTCGCCACCAACGAGGGCTGGGTCGCGCTGCTCGCCGACCGGCTTGCGCAGGAGCACTATCCGCAGCGGGTGATCAATGCGTCGATCTCCGGCGACACGACCGCCGGCGGCCGCGCCCGCCTTCCCGCGCTGCTGCGCGAGCACCATCCGGTGATCGTCATCATTGAGCTCGGCGGCAACGATGCCCTGCGCGGCGGCAACCTCGACGCGACGCGCGCGAACCTCGATGCGATCGTCGCCGCGGTGCAGGCCGCGCACGCCAAGCCCCTGATCCTCGGCATGCGGGTGCCGCCCAATTACGGCCCAGCCTATGCGACCGCGTTCGAGAAGGTGTTCACCGACGTGGCGAAAGCGCGCAAGGCGGCGCTAGTGCCCTGGCTGTTCAAGGGTTTCGGCGAGGACCTGACGCAGTTCCAGGCCGACCGGATCCACCCGATCGCTGCGGCACAGCCGCGGATCCTCGACAACGTGTGGCCTGCGCTGCGCGCGTTGCTCAAGCGCCGATGACTGCATCCACCCGAGCCTCCATGCCTTCCCAGGCGACAACGCCGACAACGGTCCCAACCGCGAATGCTGCAGCGACCGCCGCGGCGGCGGGCGCCGCGCCCACCGTGGCATTGCCGCCCGGTCCCCCGCTGCGGGCGCTGGCCAGGGTCCCGGTCGAGCAGTGGGCCTCGTTCGCCGATCGCATCGACGTGCGCGCTCCGTCGGAATTCGCCGAAGACCATCTGCCCGGCGCGGTGAACCTGCCGGTGCTCGACGACGAGGAGCGCGCGCGCGTCGGAACGCTCTACGCGCAGGTTTCCGCGTTCGACGCCCGCAAGGTCGGTGCCGCGCTGGTTTCGCGCAACATCGCCGACATCGTCGAGCGGTACGCCGCCGACAAGCCGCGCGAGTGGAACCCCCTCGTCTACTGCTGGCGAGGCGGCCAGCGCAGCCGGGCGCTCGTGCACGTGCTCGCGGAAATCGGGTTTCGTCCCGCGCAGCTGGAAGGCGGGTACCGCGCCTGGCGGCGTCACGTCGTCCTGATGCTCGCGCACCTCCCGCAGCGCTTCAGCTTCGAGGTCGTCTGCGGCCTCACCGGCTCGGGCAAGTCGCGATTGCTCTCGGCGTTGGCCGAATCCGGGGCGCAGGTGCTCGACCTCGAGCGGCTCGCCCGGCACCGCGGGTCGCTCCTGGGCGACATTCCCGGGGATCCGCAGCCGTCGCAGAAAGCGTTCGAGAGCGCGCTCTACGCGGACCTCGCGCGCTTCGATCCGGCCCGGCCGGTGTTCGTCGAATCCGAAAGCAAGCGCATCGGGCGGCTGCAGGTTCCCGAAGTGCTGCTCGAGACCATGCGCGCGTCCCCTGTCCTGCGCCTCGACGCATCGCAGGCGCTGCGCGTCGCGATGCTCGAAGCCGACTATGCGCATCTGGCGGGGGATGGCGCGGCGCTGCAGGTGCAGCTCGCGCCTCTCGAAAAGCTTCACGGCAAGCGCACGATCGCGCGCTGGGCGCAATGGGCGGCCGAGGGTGCGACGACCGAGCTCGCGTCCGAGCTCCTCGAGTTGCATTACGATCCCTCCTACGTGCGCGCGATCGACCGCAACTTCCCGCGTCATCGCGACGCACGCGTGCTGCGCGTCGAAGGCACGAGCGACCAGGCGTTCCGGGCCCTGGCCGCGTCGCTGCTCGACAAACACGCGCCGGGGTAGCCATGCACGCAGACTTCCGCATCGTCAACGTCTTCGCCGAGACTCCCCTTGCAGGCAACGCGCTCGCCGTGTTCGACGACGCGCGAGGCATCGACGACACGACGATGCAGGCGCTTGCGCTGCAGTTCAACCTGTCGGAAACGACGTTCATCCTGCCCTCGGAGCGGGCCAGTGCACGGGTGCGGATCTTCACGCCCGCCTTCGAAATGCCCTTCGCCGGGCATCCGACGCTGGGAACGGCGCACGTCGTTCGCGCGCTGCACGCGACCGGCGACCGGGTCACGCTGGAAATGCGCGCGGGGATCATCCCGGTCGAAGCGGACGCCGACGTGTGGACGCTGCAGGCGAACGCACCCACCCACCGCCGTCCGGATGCGACGCGCGAGCAGCTCGCGGCGATGCTGGGGCTCCAGGCCGACGATCTGCTCGCCACTGCCGAGCCGCTGTGGGTCGACACCGGGAGCGAGCAGCTGGTGATTCCCCTCGCCTCCTTCGATGCCGTCCGTCGCGCCCGGCCCTCGCCGGTCGCACTGGCCGAACACGGCAGCAACGGCAAGCGCGCGATGGCCTACGTCTTCGCCCGCGAGGGTTCGCGTGTCGTCGCGCGTTTCTTCTTTCCCAAGCACGGCGCGGTCGTCGAGGACCCGGGCACCGGGTCCGCTGCAGCGAACCTCGGCGGATGGCTGCTCGCGACCGGCGCTGCGCTGCCGCAGCGGCTGATGATCGAGCAGGGCGACGCGGTGGGCCGGCCATGCCGGCTCGCGCTTGCCGTGGCCGCCGACCGCTCGATCCGGGTGTCGGGGCGGGTGATCGAGATCGCCCGCGGTCGGCTGACGCTGCCGGAACGCGCCTAGGCGTCCCACTTCGCGATGAACTCGCGCCAGTGCGGCGCACCGGACACGGCGATGCGCTCGCGCACCAGCGCGATCTCGCGCGCGTATTCGTCGGCGTCGAATTCGCCGCGCATCAGACGGAAACGCTGGTACAGCAGGTAGGTGTTTAGCACGTCGCATTCGCAGTAGCTGCGCACCTCGGCGATGCGCCCGGCCGCGACCGCCGACGCCACCTCGCTGCCGTCCATGCCGATCTTGCCGGGAAAGCCGCACAGCCTCGCCATCGCATCCAGGCCGGCGTTCGCGCGCGGCTGGTATTGCGCGAGCACGTCCATGACGTCGAGGTGGCGCGTGTGATAGCGCGACAGGTAGTTGTTGAACCTGAATTCCCGGTCCTCGTCGCCCCAGTCCCAGTAGCGGGCTGCAGGAACGCCGTGGATCAGCGCACGGTGCTGGAGAACGGGGAGGTCGAAGCCGCCGCCGTTCCACGACACGAGTTGCGGCGTATAGCGTTCGATGCCGTCGAAGAAACGGCGGATCAGTTCGGGCTCCGCGTCCGCGGGCTCGCCGATCGACCACACGCGCAATCCGCCGCCGTCGCGGAGCACGCAGGCGATGGCGACGACCTGCTGCAGGTGATGTGGCATGAAGTCGCTGCCGGTGGCCATGCGCCGCCGCTGCGAGAACCAGGCGAGCACGCCCGCGTCGTCGACCGCGGTCCCGATGTCATGGATGCGCCGGATCCCTGCGATGTCCGGCACCGTCTCGATGTCGAAGGCGAGTACCGGCGTCATCGCGCCTCGCCGGGGAACGTCCGCGCACGGGACCCGCTGGGACGGGTCATGCGGGGAACACGCCGGTCGACAGGTAGCGGTCGCCGCGATCGCAGACGATGAACACGATCGTCGCGTTCTCGACTGCTTGCGCTATGCGCAATGCGATTGCGCAGGCGCCGCCCGACGAGATGCCGCAGAAGATGCCTTCCTCGCGCGCGAGGCGTCGCGCCATCTCCTCGGCGTCGGCCTGCGACACGTTCTCGACGCGGTCGACCCGGCGGGCATCGAAGATCTTCGGCAGATACGCTTCGGGCCACTTGCGGATGCCCGGGATCGACGAGCCTTCGTCGGGCTGGGCGCCCACCACCTGGATCGCCGCGTTCTTCTCCTTGAGGAACCGGGATGTGCCCATGATCGTTCCCGTTGTTCCCATCGCCGACACGAAATGCGTGACGCGGCCGTCGGTGTCGCGCCAGATCTCCGGGCCGGTTCCGCGGTAATGCGCGAGCGGATTGTCGGGATTCGCGAACTGGTCGAGGATCGTGCCCTTGCCCTCGTCGCGCAACTTCTCGGCGATGTCGCGCGCGGCCTCCATGCCTCCTGCCTTGGGTGTCAGCACGAGTTCCGCGCCATAGGCGCGCATCGTCTTCACGCGCTCCTCGGTCTGGTTCTCGGGCATGACCAGAATCATCCGGTAGCCCGCAATCGCCGCGACCATCGCCAGTGCGATGCCGGTGTTGCCCGACGTCGCCTCGATCAGCGTGTCGCCGGGCTTGATGGTCCCGCGCCGCTCGGCCTCGGTGATCATCGACAGCGCCGGACGGTCTTTCACGGAGCCCGCGGGGTTGTTGCCCTCGAGCTTCGCCAGGATCACGTTGGATGTCGCACCGGGCAGACGCTGCAGGCGCACCAACGGCGTGTTGCCGACGATGTCGGCCAGCGTACGGTAGCTCATCGGGGCATTGTAGCGGAGGGGCCGCGACGTGCCGACGCAGCTGCGACGCAGTTCCATCGCGTGCCTGCCGCCGGGGCGGCGGGCCGGGCGAGGCTCGGTGGCCCCGCCCGGGTGCGGTGTCCTGCTGCTTGCTTTGGGCGCCGCAAATGGGCGCTGGCGGCCTCCGTGGCGGCGGCGTCCTGCGCCGCCCCGGATATCCTGCGGTCGGAAGCCGCTTCCTACTTGGCTTTCGATTCCTTCTCGGCCTTGGCCTTGGCTTCCTTCTCGGCCTTGGCCTTGGCTTCCTTCTCGGCCTTCGCCTTGGCGGCCTTCTCTTCCTTGGCCTTGGCCTTGGCTTCCTTCTCGGCCTTCGCCTTGACGGCCTTCTCTTCCTTGGCCTTGGCCTTGGCTTCCTTGTCGGCCTTGGCCTTGGCTTCCTTGTCGGCCTTCGCCGCGGTGGCCTTCTCTTCCTTGGTCGTCGCCTTGGTCGCCTTCTCTTCCTTGGTCGTCGCCTTGGTGGCCTTGGTGGCCTTCTCTTCCTTGGCCGTCGCCTTGGCTTCCTTCGCTGGTTCGGCCTTGGACGCCTTGCTACCGGCAGCTTCCTTGGCCGGCACTATGGTTGCTGGCTTCGCGGCCGGCGCGGGCGCCATTGCCGAACCACCCGCGGCAGTGGCGGGCGCGGGGCTCGCTGCCCGCATCGAACCACCCGCTGCGGGCTCGGCCTTCTTGGTGCCCGCCGGGACGGTCGTTCGTCCCGACACCGAGATTTCGCCCTGCAACTTGCCGTACTCGCCTTCCTTGATGCCCTTGACCTTCATGACGTCTTCGGGCGACTTGAACGGCCCGTTGGCACCGCGGTAGTCGATGATCGCCTGCGCCTTGACCGGCCCGATGCCGGGCAGCGCCTCGAGTTCTTCCTTGGTCGCGGTGTTGATGTTGACCGCGGCAAGCGCGAGGCTGGAAACGAGCAGCAGCGCGAATGCCAGCAAGAGCCGTTTCATGTTGTTCTCCGTGATGGGTAGGGACTGCGGATTGCCGCAGCGTCGGCCGGTGACCTGCCGCAAAGCGGCCACCGGTTCCGACTAAAACGCGCCTAAGGTGCAGGGCGTTGACCCATCATACGCAAGACGGTGCCTGCGCGTGCGCGAAACGGCATTCGGTGGCCGGGAGCAGGATCGCCGCAGGAATCGCGGCCCGGGATGCTCCAGGACTGCCGCGAAGGCAGGCGGACCGGCGGTACCGGGCCCCGCGGCCCGGCGCCCGCCGCCCGACGGGTGGGACCTACTTCTTCGACTTGGGATCTGCCTTGCCGGCAGCGGCCCTGGCCTCCTGGCGCGTCGCCGCCTTGGCAGGCACCGAGACGACCGCCAGTTCGGGCCGCAGCTTCTCGAACTGCTTGGCCCCGATGCCCTTCACCGACTTCAGTTCGTCGACGGACTTGAAGCCGCCGTGCTCGGCGCGGTAGTCGAGGATGGCCTGCGCCTTCGCCGGGCCGATGCCCGACAGCGCGACGAGGTCGTCCTTGGTGGCGGTGTTGAGATCGACCGCGGCGAGTGCGGCGTGCGAGATCAGCGCGAACGCGATCGCGGGAACGAGACGGTTCATGGCGGGACTCCTTCGGAGGTTGACGGATGTCGTCGCACCGCGCCGGCGCGAAGGCCGGCACGACGGCGCGTACGCAACGCCAGCTTACGAAGCGGATTCCGACGACGACATCAGACTTTCGACGTAGCGCGCGACCCCGTGGTCGACCGTCAGCATCGGCGCCGCGTAGCCGGACGCGCGAAGCCGGGTCATGTCCGCCTGGGTGAAGCTCTGGTACTTGCCGACCAGCGCATCGGGCATCGGCACGTACCCGATCACGCCGTCCTGATGGAGTTCGGCGAGCGTGCGCGGCGGATCGCCCGCGGCGCGGCGACAGGCGTTGATCGTCGCGACCGCGACGTCGTTGAACGGCGCGGCATGCCCGGTCCCGAGGTTGAAGATGCCCGAGCGACCCGGGTGCCGCCAGAAGTCGAGATTGACGGCGACGACGTCGTCGACGTGGATGAAATCGCGCCGCTGCTCGCCGTCGGGATAGCCGCCCGACCCCTGGAACAGCCGCACGCGCCCTTCGCGGCGATACTGCTCGTAGAAATGCAACGCCACCGAAGCCATGCGCCCCTTGTGCTGCTCGCGCGGGCCGTAGACGTTGAAATAGCGGAAACCCGCGATCTGCGCCGTGCGCTCGGGAAGGATTCGCCGTACGTGCTGGTCGAACAGGAATTTCGAATAGCCGTAGACGTTGAGCGGGGCCTCGTGCGCACGCTCCTCGCGGAACACGGTCCCCGCACCGTACACCGATGCGCTGGATGCGTAGAGGAACGGGATGTCGTTGTCCTGGCAGTGTTCGAGCAGGCTCACCGAATACCGGTAGTTGTTGCGCATCATGTACCGGCCGTCGGCTTCCATCGTGTCCGAGCACGCGCCCTGGTGGAACACCGCGGCGATGTCGTCGTCGAAATCGCCGTTGGCGATGCGCAGGATGAACTCCTCCTTGTCGACGTAATCGGCGATCTCGCAGTCGACGAGATTGCGGAACTTGTCAGCGCGCGTCAGGTTGTCGACGGCGATGATGTCGGTCTCGCCCTGGGCGTTGAGGGCCTTGACGAGATTGGACCCGATGAAACCGGCCGCGCCGGTGACGACGATGTACACGTTCACTCCTCGAATCGTGGGCTGCGCCCGGGCGCGGCAGCGTGGTCGCAGACGAAGGCCACGCGCGGCGCCACCGCACATAGTAGTTCGTATCCGATGGTGCCCGCGGCAGCGGCCACTTCGTCGACCGGCAGGCCCTCGCCCCACAGCACGACGTCGCTGCCGACGCCGGCCTGCGGAACATCGGAGAGGTCAACGGTCAGCATGTCCATCGACACGCGGCCGGCGAGTCCGACACGCCGTCCTGCGACGATCACCGGCGTCCCGTTCGGCGCGTGCCGCGGGTAGCCGTCGGCGTAGCCGCAGGCGACGACGCCGATGCGCATCGGCTGCGGCGCGACGAACGTCGAACCGTAGCCGACGCGATCGCCGGCCGCGAGCGCCTGCACGCCGATGACCTGCGAGCGCAGCGTCATTGCCGGCACGAGGCCCAGCGCGGCAGCGCTGCGGTGCGCGAACGGCGTCGCGCCGTAGAGCATGATCCCCGGGCGCACGATGTCGCCACCGACTTCGCCATAGCGGACGACCCCGGCCGAATTGGCGAGCGATCGGGCGTACGGCAATCCGCGGCAGGCGTCGTCGAAGCGCGCGCGCGGCTCCGCGATGCCTTCGTCCTCGTCCGCGCCAGCGAAATGCGTCATCAGGCGCAGCGGCGCGGCGATGCCCGTCGCTTCCAGTCGCGCACAGGCGTCCGCGACGTCCCGGGGTGCCAGCCCCAGGCGATTCATCCCGGTGTTGACCTTCAGCCAGGTCTCGAGCGGCGCGGCAAGGCGTGCGCGTTCGAGCATGCGCAACTGCTCGAGGTCGTGGACGACGATCGAAAGCGAGCGCGAGGCGATCTCGTCGAGCTCGCGCTCGTCGAAGAATCCCTCGAGCAGCAGGATCGGTCGCCGGAACCCGGCATCGCGCAGGCCCACGGCGGCGTCGAGCTCGATCAGCGCGAGGCCGTCGGCGTCCGCGAGTGCCGGCAGCACCCGGGAGAGTCCGTGCCCGTAGGCGTTCGCCTTGACGACGGCGCGCACGGCGGCGCCCGGCGCCAGGCGCCGGACGCGGGCGAGGTTGAACGCCAGCGCCGCGAGGTCGACATGGGCAACGAGCGGGCGGGCCATGCGGATGCGGTTCGGTGGCGTGATGGGTTGCGGCGCGCGCCCCCGCCCGCGAAGGACGAATGCAGCGCGATGGTTGCTGCGCCATTGGGGCGGCCCTCACAATCATGGTATAAAGCGCGGGCCGCGCAATGTTTGCATTATAACAATCGAACGCAAACCCGACCCGCCGACGCCGCCCCCGGAACCCGTCGCGATCGACCGACGCGGAACGTGACGGAATCGCCGCTTGAATCGGGTGCGGCTCCAGCGAGTTCATGAAACGCGGCTTCTACACCATCATCGCGGCGCAGTTCTTCTCGTCGCTCGCCGACAATGCGCTGCTGATCGCAGCGATCGCGCTGCTGCGCGAGCTGCACGAGCCGCCGTGGATGACGCCTGCGCTCAAGCAGAGCTTCGTCGTCTCCTACGTGGTTCTGGCGCCGCTCGTCGGCGCATTCGCGGACTCGATGCCCAAGGGCCGGGTGATGCTGATCACCAACGCGATCAAGATCGTCGGCTGCGCGATGATGCTCGTTCCGGTCCACCCGCTGCTGGCCTACGCGCTGGTCGGCCTGGGGGCCGCCGCCTATTCACCGGCCAAGTACGGCATCCTGACCGAGCTGCTGCCGCCGCAGCAGCTCGTGGTCGCCAACGGCTGGATCGAGGGCGCAACGGTCGGATCGATCATCCTCGGCGTCCTGCTGGGCGGAGCCCTGATCACGCCGCGCGTGTCGACAGTGCTGCTGGGCTTCGACATGCCGGTCATCGATCTACCGATCGACACGGCGCCCGAGGCGGCGCTGGCGGTCATCATGACCATCTACCTGATCGCCGCGATCATCAACTGGTTCATACCCGACACCGGCGTCGATCACCGCGTGCCCAGCAAGAACCCGCTGTACCTGGTGCGCGAGTTCTCGCACTGCGTCGGCCTGCTGTGGCGCGACCGCCTGGGCCAGATCACGCTCGCGACGACGACGCTGTTCTGGGGCGCCGGCGCGACGCTGCAGTTCATCGTCATCGACTGGGCCGCGCACTCGCTGTCGCTCGACCTGTCGCAGGCATCGATGCTGCAGGGCGTCGTCGCCATCGGCGTCGCGCTGGGCGCAGTGCTTGCCGCGAAGTACGTCACGCTGCGGGGCTCGGTCAGGGTGCTGCCGTTCGGCGCGGCGATGGGCGTGGTCGTGATGGTGATGATCTTCGTCAGCTACGTTCCGCTGGCGGTCGTCCTGATGATCGCGATCGGCGCCTGCGCCGGGTTCTTCGTCGTGCCGATGAACGCCCTGCTGCAGCACCGCGGCCACGTGCTGATGGGTGCGGGCCACTCGATCGCGGTGCAGAACTTCAACGAGAACATCGGCATCCTCGTCATGGTCGGGCTCTACGCGCTGATGGTGCGCGCTGGGGTCTCGATCGACTCGGCGGTGATGCTGTTCGGAACCTTCGTCACCTGCACGATGCTGCTCGTGATGTGGCGCCACCGCATGAACCAGGCCCAGTACGACTCCATGCACCTGGTGGGCAGCGACGAGCACGGCGGAACGGCCGGGCATTGACGCCGGGCCGGCGCTCCGCCGGTCAGAGGACGACCGGCCTGTCCGGAAGCTCGTTGGGCCCCGCGCCGGTGCGGGGAAAATGCCGGGCGAGCAGTGCGGAGACCTCGTCGATCCCGCGCGCGGCGCCGTCGGCGAATTCGCCCCGGGCGAACGCCGATTCCATGTGCGTCGATATCGAGTGCCACGCAGCCGCCCCGGCCGCACGGTCGATGCCGCGGTCGGCGACGATCTCGACGTCGCGGTCGGCGAGCAGCAGGTAGATCAGCACGCCGGAATTCTCCTCGGTGTCCCAGACTCGCAGCAGCCCGAAGACCTCGAGCGCGCGCTCGCGCGGCGTGAGCCTGCGCAGCACGTGCAGCGGATGCAGCGAGCCTTCGACGGCGAAGCAGACCTGGCCACGATGCGAGCGCTCGCCGGCGGCGATCGCCTGCTCGATGCGGTCGAGCGCGACCTTGGGGAATGCGCGGCGCACCGACAGGTGATCGGTGACGAGATGGCGCCAGAGGCGCTTCGCGTGAGAGACGGGCATGGCGCTACCAGCTCCCCGACGAACCGCCGCCGCCGAAGCCGCCGCCCCCGCCCGAGAAGCCACCGCCTCCACCGAAACCGCCACCTCCGAAACCTCCGCCCCCCAAGCCGCCGGTGGGAATCCACATGCCGCCCCGCCGGCCGATGCCGCCGCCCGCGCCGAACAGCAGCATGACCAGCAACGCGACGACGCCCGCCCCAATCGCGATCGCGATCGATCCGGCGAGAATCCACGCACCGAGGCCGATCACGCCGCCACCGATCGTCGACCCCAGCGTGCGCCCGAAGATGCGCGACAGGATGCCTCCGATCACCGGCACGACGACGAACAGCAGGATCAGAAGGGTCTGGAAGTCGAAGCCGCCCGACGGCGGTGCCGGCGCACGCTTCGCGGCCAGCGGGGCGCCCGAGCCGACGACCGAGATGATCCGGTCGACGCCGGCATCGATCCCCTGGGCGAACCTGCCCTGCTGGAACAGCGGCGCCACGGTCTCGGTGATGATCCGATGCGAGGTCACGTCGGTCAATACGCCTTCGAGGCCGTAACCGACCTCGATGCGCATCTTCCGGTCGTTCTTGGCGATCAGGAAGATCGCGCCGTTGTCCTGGCCCTTGTGCCCGATCTTCCACGCGTCGGCGAGGCGAATCGAATAGCTTTCGATGGTCTCAGGTGCCGTCGACGGCACGATCACCACGACCAGCTGATTGCCGGTTTGCTGTTCCCAGCCGGCGAGCTTCGCTTCAAGCGCCTGCGCTTCGGCCGGCGACAATGTCTGCGTGAGATCGGTGACCCGCGCAGTGAGCTTCGGAAGCGGGGCGAGCCCGTCGGTGCCGGGCTTCCATTCGGACTGCGCCGCAACGGTCGTGGCGAAGACCGACAGCAGCAGCGCCAGCAGCATCGCGGCAAAGCCCCAATGGGCCGCGCCGGTCGGTCGCCACGATCGAAGTCGCGTCACGGTTCGCAGGGAATGGAACGTCGGGGACACGGGCAGCCGCGCGTACCGGCGCGGCTGCGTCGTTCTCGCTAGACCCGACTCACTTGGTCGCGGGCGCGGCAGGTGCCGGGGCCGGCAGCGCAGGTGCGGCGGGAGCCGGTACGGCAGGCGCAGGCTTGCCGAAATCGACCTTGGGTGGCGTGCTGACCGCGGCCTCGTCGGCGACCGCGAAGTTGGGCTTGACGCCCATCTTGAAGATCATCGCGGTCAGGTTCGTCGGGAACTGCCGCACGGTCGTGTTGTACTCCTGGACTGCCTTGATGTAGCGGTTGCGCGCCACCGCGATGCGGTTCTCGGTTCCCTCGAGCTGCGATTGCAGGTCGCGGAACAGCGCATCGGACTTGAGCTGCGGGTAGTTCTCGGAAACGGCCATCAGCCGTGACAGGGCGCCCTGCAACTGGTTCTGCGCCTGGATGAATTTCTGGAAAGCTTCCGGATCGTTGATCAGCTCCGGCGTCGCCTTGATCGAGCCAACGCTCGCGCGGGCGTTGGTCACCTCGGTCAGCACCTGCTGCTCCTGAGCCGCGTAACCCTTGACCGTGTTGACGAGATTCGGCACGAGGTCCGCGCGTCGCTGGTACTGGTTCAGCACCTCGGACCACGCCGCCTTGATGCCTTCGTCCTGCTGCTGCAGTTGGTTGTAACCACAGCCGCTCAACGCCAGGGTCATCACGGCGGCAAGAACGATACCCAGCTTGCGCAACATGTTGCTCCTCCGAGTCAAGGTTCCGGGACCGGTGCCCCGCCGGGCGGAATATGCGGCCTCGGCGCCCCCTTCGCAAGGGGGTGGCCACGGGCGCTGCCAGGCGGAACGCGCACGAAGCGGCAAGGTGGGCGCATCGGCCGGCGCCGGATCATGCGCCCGATGCCGCGAGCACCTCGCGCAGCGTTCGCCGCGCGAACAGCAGGTCTTCCCACGCCTTTGCCTTGTCGGCCGGCGTGCGCAGCAGATAAGCCGGATGGTAGGTCACGATCAGCGGGGTGTCGCGGTAGCGATGGACGCGGTTGCGCATGCTCGCCACCGAGGCGTCGCTCTCCAACAGGGCCGAGGCCGCGCTCTTGCCGAGTGCGACGATCAGCCTCGGGCCGATCAGCTCGATCTGGCGATTGAGGTACGGCAGGCACGCCTCGACCTCGAGCGGCTCCGGCGTGCGGTTGTTCGGCGGCCGACACTTGAGCACGTTGGCGATGTAGACGTCGCGGGTGCGCGCAAGACCGAGCGCATCGAGCATGTTGTCGAGCAGACGTCCGGCCTGGCCGACGAAAGGCTCGCCCTGCGCGTCCTCCTCGG
Organism: uncultured Pseudomonadota bacterium; assembly: GCA_963816415.1. Taxonomy (GTDB): domain Bacteria; phylum Pseudomonadota; class Gammaproteobacteria; order Burkholderiales; family Casimicrobiaceae; genus VBCG01. The sequence goes on along the minus strand of CAWFKR010000014.1, from coordinate 159,754 downwards.
CGCCAGGCGCTTCCCCGACGAAGAGCCACCGGGCCCGGGGGTCGCCGACGCCCGGGACCGTGTTGCGACGCGTCTTGCAGAGCGCGCAGGCGGTGCAGCCGGCGATGTCGGCGACCAGCGCGTCACGATCGAGCATGGCGATGCGCGCCCGCCTCGCCTCGGCATCGTTCGCGGGCGCGACCTCGGGGGCAACGGCCCCACCCGCCCCGGACACGCGTCGCAACCGCCATTGCGGCGTGAGACCGAGCTCGCGCAGGACGTCCTCGCGCGTCGCCATCAACGGGAGGCCGGACGCTGCGGCAACCCGAGCGGACAGCGCATCACCAGCGCATCCTCCCGGGCGCCGCCGGGTACCGCCGGCGGGTAGTAGCCCGCACGGCGGGCGACCGGCGAGAATCCTGCCGCGCCGTAAAGCGCGATAGCGGGCAGGTTGCCGACCCTCACCTCGAGGAAGAACTGCTCGGCGGAAAGCCACCGGGCGTCGTCGATGAACTGCGCGAGCAGCGCGCGACCCAGTCCCTCGCGGCGCGCCTGCGGCACCACCGACAGGTTGAGGAGCTGGGCCTCGCCCGGACCCAGCATCAGGACACCGTAGGCGACGATGTGGCCGTGACGGACGCCAACCCGCATCGAGTACCCGGCGGCCAGCGCATCGCGAAAATTGCCTTCGCTCCAGGGGGCGGCGTGAATCCGGGCCTCGAGTTCTGCGATCACCGACAGGTCGTCCGGGGTCATCGGACGCCACTCGACGCTCGCGATGCTCTCGGTCACCACGGGATCCGGCTTCGGCAGCGTCGCCATCGCGCAGCCCGGGCTACAGCCTCAATCCCGCGGCGCGTTCCACGGTGGTCAATGCCACGCGTTGACGGACGTAGAGCGGCTGCGCCTGGTCGGCGGGCAACCCCTCGCCCGCCACGAATCGCGGCAGCGCGAGATCGGCGATCCATTGCGCATCCGGCACGATCGCCGGATCGACGGCGGCGAGGCGCAGACGCGCCGCCAGTTGCGGATATGCAGCAAACCCGTCGCCCGCGCCGTGCCAGGGGCCTGGATCGGGCCGTTGCAGCTCGTCGGGTTTGCACACGGTCGGCCCGCCCGCAAGGCGCCATCCTTCGGTTTCGCGCAGGTAGGACGCAACGTAGATTTCGCGCATCCGGGCATCGAGGCAGGCGAGCACGCGCTGCGCGCCGTGGGTGCGCCCGCAGGCGTGAGCGACTGCCTCCAGCGTGGACACGCCGACGACCGGAAGATCGGCGCCGAGTGCCAGCCCCTGGGCGACGCCACAGGCGATGCGGATGCCGGTGAACGAACCGGGCCCGGCACCGTAGGCGACGCCGTCGAGCTGCGCGAGCGTCCATCCCGCCTCCGCCAGTGCCTGGCGGACCAGCGGCAGCATGCGCTCCGACGACGAGGATCCGGCCCGCTCACGGAAGGCGACGACACGGATCCCGTCGGAGGCGCACACCGACAACCAGTCGGTCGAACTGTCGACGGCGACAATTTTCATCGCTGCATTCTACCGGGCCGCGGAGGGGCAGCGCGTACAATCCGCGCCGACCGCCATGATCGAATTGACCATCGAATCGCTGGACCAGGAAGGCCGCGGCATCGCGCACGCCGAGGGCAAGGTCGTCTTCGTCGAAGGCGCACTGCCCGGCGAAGAGGTCGGTGTCGAGATCGTCAGGCGCAAGCCGAGCTTCGACCTGGCGCGCGTGGTCACCGTGCGCACCGAGAACCCAGGGCGCGTCGCGCCCCGCTGCCCCCACTTCGGTGTCTGCGGCGGCTGCACGCTGCAGCACGCCGACCCGAGCCTGCAGGTCGCGGCCAAGCAACGCGCGCTCGAGGACGCGCTGTGGCGCATCGGACGCGTGCGCCCGGACATCGTGCTGCCGGCAATCGCCGGGCCGGCCTGGGGCTATCGCCATCGCGCGCGCCTGTCGGTGCGCGACGTGGCGAAAAAGGGCGGCGTGCTGATCGGTTTCCACGAGCGCAAGTCGAGCTTTGTCGCCGACATGCGCGAATGCCATGTGATCCCGGAGAAGGTCTCGGCGCTGCTGCCCAGGCTGCGGACGCTGGTCGAATCGCTGTCGATCCGCACCCGCCTGCCGCAGATCGAGCTCGCCGTCGGCGAGCGCCTCGCCCCGGGTTCCCGCAATGCGACCGGCGAGGGACTCGTGTATGCGCTGGTATTGCGCATCCTCGAACCCCTGTCGGACACGGACCGCGCGAAGCTCGTCGAATTCGCGGATGCGCAGCAGGTCGAATTCTGGCTGCAGCCGGGCGGACCCGACACCGTCGTCCCCTTCCATCCGCCGGTGGCGGCGCTGGCCTACACGCTGCCCGAATTCGACGTGGCAATGCCCTTCGCGCCGACGGATTTCACCCAGGTCAACGCCGCGATCAACCGCGTGCTCGTGCGCCGCGCGCTGCAGCTTCTCGGCCCGCAGACCGGCGAGCGCATCGGTGACTTCTTCTGCGGGCTGGGGAATTTCACCCTTCCGATCGCGCGCAGCGGCGCCTGCGTGGTCGGGGTCGAGGGAAGCAAGGCGCTCGTCGCCCGGGCGGAAGCGAATGCGAAGTTCAACGGCCTGTCGGCGGCGGCGACCTTCGTCTGCGCCAACCTGTTCGCAGCGACCGGCGACACCATTTCGGAACTGGGTCATCTCGACCGGGTGCTGATCGACCCGCCGCGCGAAGGCGCCGCCGAGCTCGCCAGGGCGCTGCCCCACCGCGACGACGAGCGGGCGCTGAAGCGCATCGTCTACGTGTCCTGCAATCCCGCCACCCTCGCCCGCGACGCGGCCATCCTCGTCCACGAACGCGGCTATCGCCTCGACAGCGCAGGGGTGATCAACATGTTCCCGCACACGGCGCACGTCGAGTCGGTCGCGGTGTTCGTGCCCTGACTACCTGAAACGAAAACGGGGCGATGCGATCGCCCCGTTTTCGTGAATTGCGCCGGTGCTTGCGTCAGCGGCGCTGCCCCGAGAACGCGAGCAGGATGTTCAGCAGGTTGATGAAGATGTTGTAGACGTCCAGGAACAGCTTCAGCGTCGCCGAGATGTAGTTCGTCTCGCCACCGCGCACGATCGACTGGACATCGAACAGCAGGTACAGCGAGAAGATCAGCACTGCGATCGCCGAGATCGTCAGGGACAGCGCCGGCACATGGAAGAACAGGTTGGCGAGCGACGCGACGATCAGCAGCACGAGTCCGATGAACAGGAACTTGCCGAGGAACGAGAAATCGCGTTTCGACACCGTGGCGAGCGTCGCCATCGCGAAGAAGATCGCGGCCGTCATGCCCCCCGCGAGCGCGACGAGCTGTCCCCCGTTCTTGAACCCGGCCGCCACCGACAGGATCGGCGTCAGCATCAGCCCGGCGATGAACGTGAAGCCGAACAGCGCCGGCACGCCCCACGCACTGTTGCGCAGTGCGGTGACACCGAACAACGCGCCGATCATCACGCCGAACATCAGCAGCGGCGTCAGCGTCGGCGAGGCGATGAACAGCTTGACGAAGTTGAACTGCATGCCCGCCCATGCCCCGCCGACCGTTGGCAGCATCGACAGCGCGAGCAGCCAGTAGGTATTGCGCAGCACGCGATTCTGGGTCTCGGCCGCGACTTGCCCTCCGACGGGCTCGCGGCTGAAAACGGGTTGCAACCTTGGATCCATGAGACCTCCGCAATGGGGGCATTGCCCCCGATATCCCTGCCCGGAATGGGCGTCTACGACAGTAAGACTAGCAGAACCCGCAGTAGTTTCAATCGATTGGCGATCGAGGCGGGTTCCAGGGTCCCGCGATGCGCATGTTAAGATGGGGTCGCTTCCCGGCGGCATCAACCGGCAGGCGGCTGCCCGGCGGTGCGGGGATGGGTGGCAGAGCGGTTGAATGCACCGGACTTGAAATCCGGCAATCGTGCAAGCGATTCGTGGGTTCGAATCCCACCCCATCCGCCAATCCCACCTCCAGCAACGTCCGGCAAAGTCCGATGCCCCCGCCGGTTTCCCTCTGAAAACCCCCTGTAGTTAGTCCAAAGAGCGCCCAAGGCGTCCGTTGACAGACGTGGTCCAACATGAGCGCGCAAAGGGCCGCGCAATCGGGGCCGTAGCTTACACCTACGCCGTTGGTCCACGGACGCGCATCGCTCGTGTTCCTCCAGACATTGGCATGATGCTTGCGTGGCACGCAGTGAGCCTTCCAAGCGGAGGAACCCCATGGGACATTACTGGCTCCCGATCGGCTTTGGCGTCATCGTTGTCGCCTTGGTACTGTTGCTGACAAAGCTCGTCAGAATCCATGAGCGCCGCCAAACGCTCCGGAAGTTGGGCCTCCCCACTGACGCACCGCTTACCGGCCTACAGCTGCGGGCATTCCACGCGTTTGTAGATACCGATGTGAGACTCAGGAAATCCTTTCCCGGCATCTCCGATGCGCAGCGGGAGCTCATCACGCGCGACGTCCTGCACGACAAGGGGCTGTTGCCACGGAGGAAAAGGGCGGGGTGAGATCGGCGGCGACGCCTTCGGCGCTTGATTTCCATCAACGACGGGACGGACGCCGCAAGGCAGATTCGGCCCCTCAAATATACGATGAGGGCGAAGGAATCATGGGAACGCTGGAGCCACACGTCGTGCGCCTCAATCTTGCGGACGACCGGGAGGTGGACGTCCTGTGCACAGGCTTCGGCTGCGCTCGGGTGGATGTGTATGTCGCCGTCGCGATGGTCGGCGACGTTCTGAACGACATTCGCCGATACTTGGCCAGAGCGATCGAACCGCGAGCGGAGCAAACCGCTGCTTCGCCTGCGCTGCAGGTGATTAGCGGTCATCTACCGGCTTTGCCTTCAATTCCCGAAAGCTCGGGGAATCCGCGACGTCAATTGCCCTGAACCCGTATCACTGGCCATTGCGCTCGTCGTCGGTCAGGACGATTCGCCGTTGTCCGCTAACGTCGATCTCATCTCCCAATACTTCGGCCCGGACCTCCTAGCGGTCGGGCGGCGGCGCATTTCGTTCGCCGAGGCGTGGCAGAACCCGAGGCTACGCACGCGCGCCATCGGCGCCGCCCGTCACGTCTTGAACGTGCAGCGGCGTGAGTTAGGCATAGGAGCGTGCAAGCAGATTGTGAGGATCGCCGATCTGCTGCTCGACGTGTTACTAGAGGAGTCTGGTGCAGGTCCGGCCTAAGTTCGGCCTGAAACCACTCCTCGACCTGCGCCCGGTGTCCGGCGATCCACGTCGCGTCGCCGCGAATGGCGTAGGATGGTTCGATGCGCGATCGCGTGCGGTTCATCGCGGAGCACTTCGGCCCGAAGCTCGTCTCGGTCGGACACCGGCGCATCTCGTTTGCCGAGGCGTGGCGCGATCCGCAGCTGCGGAAGCGCGCGATCTACGCCGCGCAGCGCGCACTGAGAGACGAGCAGCGGGCGATCAGTAAATGGCCGAGTCCGGAGTGCGACCGGCTGGCCGTGATCGCCGATCTGTTGCTCGAACTGCTGCTGGAGGAAGGCGGCATCGGGTGAAACGAAAAGGCCCGCCGAAGCGGGCCGTTCGTGGTCGGCGTTGCGAGCGATACGCGCGAGCTATGCCGTTAGACGCTGCCCTTTGCGCCGTGCGAATCCAACTCCGGCGAGCCCGATGCCGGCGAGGGAACATGGGTGCAATGTGGCAATCGTCGGACGCATCTATGTTGCGGAGGGGCGCGCCGTGAGTCTAGGTTGCGCGCTTCCCGATCCTCGCGATGTACGCTTCCGCGATCGCGCAAAGGACCTCACGCGAGTTGAGGTTCTGTAGAACTGACCCGTTAAGCTGAGCGAAGCTGCCGCTCAGATACCGCACGAGCGCGCCAATCTCTCCCGAGTCGCGCTTGACGATGCCGATCACGCTCAGGTCTTCCGGGATCGCTCGTGCGTAGAGATGGGCGGGGCCACCGAGTTCAACTGTCAGCACCATGAGTACCCCTATACCAGCATCTCGGGTTGCAGCTCGCGCATGGCGCGAATCACATCTTGGCGATTAAGCGCCTTCACCACCGCGCCGTTCATCTGCGCATAGGACCCGTTTCGGAAGCGCAGAAGGGCGCCAGTCATGCCAGACCTGCGTATGACGGTGCCGACCGCGACGGCACCCGATGGAATCTCTTGCGCGAACAGGTGCGCCGGCCCGCCAATCTCCACACGCAGCACCATGATGCCCCCCGACTGTGTCGTCGCCCGACGGGCCAAATCGCATGCAACCCGTAGGCCACGCGAGCCAACTTCTTGATTCTGCGGGCTGTGCGTACGCAATACGCGTACACGTACGGGCGCGAACTGTAAGATTTCTCGACGGTCCGCCACGCGGCACCGCGGCGAAGGAATGGCCTACCGCCGCTTCGCCAGCAGTTGCACGATCATCGACTGCGCACGAACTGCCTGCCGTCCCAGCATGTCGAGAGCCGCTCAAATTGAGCGGCATAGCGGTTTCGCACTCGCCGCATATGACCGACCCGACTAGCCACGCCGCATCGAGCGGCTGCGTAGTGATCGTGCCGCACAGCCCGCACTCGGCTAGCAGCTCTGCCTCGCGCTTGCGCGGGTCGAGCAAGCGCAGCAGGTGCGCTCAGGCCGAGGCGCGCGGATGCCGGACTCTCAAAAACGCGAACGGCTCGCCGAAGCGAGCCGCTCGTTCTCGCGCTTGCGTCCGATTAGGCTCGGTGCGAAAGATCGCTACGTCGCGCGCGAGGCTTCAATGCATGCGCGCTGCGCGATCGGCGTCTTGCGTTACGTCAAACGTCTCGCGTGCGTTGATCAGCGCAGCCTGCGCCGTCGCGTGAATCCGATCCCCGCGAGGCCGACCCCGAGCAGCGCCAGCGTGGCGGGTTCTGGGTTAGCTCAAAGCTCAAGCCTTGGTTCAGCGGTCGCCTGGCCCGGCGCGTCAGCGGCGCGCAATGCATGCCGCTATTGCGCAGGAAGATTCGGGTCGATCCCGGAGAAGTAACCCGCATACTGGCAGCCTGTATTGCTTCCACTGCCGGTGAATCGCCCGGAAATCGCGCCGGGCCGATAGGTCATTTCATACAGCACCATCTGGCCTGCATCGCCGCTGTTGCAGCTGAAGTTCCCTACGAAGGTCCCCAGATGCCCGGCCTGTCCATAGGCGCCGGAATACGTGCAAACGTTGCCGTTGTCGAATGCCCAGACCATGGACATGTTCGTGGTGGCCTGGGTGACGTTCATGGAGACCGCAGCGACCATCACCCCGTCTCGCGCCGGATCCGAGCATCCGGAGGACTGATACTCGGCGCTGCTGAAGTAGGTGCCCGTGTAGTTGTCCAGGACCAAGGTCTCTCGCTGCACTTCCTTGGTCACCTGCACGCCGTCGACCGAATACGCTACGACGGCAGTTCCGGCCGTCTGCAGGGTGACGGTCATCGTGCCTGCCTGACGGACACCGACGGCAGTTGGATCAAATGGCCCTCCGAACCAGGGGCCGCTTGTCACGTACAGGGGCCCGCTGAACCCGCTGCCACCGTTTGCGACGAGCTCGCCGGTCATCCAGGTCGGACTTCCGTTCGCACCATAGGCATACACCGTCGCAAACACGAAGTCCCCCTCCTGGACGAGCTGCATGCCCCATCCACTTTCGGAAGGGTTCCACCATAGATCCGATACGTCAGTGCCGAAGGCCGCCTTGGCTTGGACCGGACCCACAGCAGTGGCGCCCGGGGCTGCGGCGACCGCCGCCGTCGACAGCATTGCAAATGCGATCACGATGAGTTTCGTCACGATTTCCTCCGAAATGCCGCTGGCACCGATGGCGCTGTCGGCGGCATGACGTCGCGTTACCCGTCGTCCGGCGGCCTTGCGGCCGCGACCCGGCCCCGACCGCTGGTTCAGCCTCCGGGCCACCTGTCGTGGTCACCGTGCCATTGGCCACCGTCGTGCCACGAGTGGCGGGCGTCGCCACGATATTGTTCATCGTCGCGATGGCCATACCCCCATGGCGCGATGACGCAACCGCCCAGCAAGGCCGCCAACATGGACACCACCAGCGCACGTTTCATGGTCTTCTCCTCGTCCGGAGTTCGCACCCGAGGCGAACGATGTCGGTGAGACGTTGCGCCGATTTCGTGGGACGGCGTATCGCGCGGTGGATGAACGTCGCGTAAGAGGTAATGTCGTTTCGCATAGGAGTCCCGCTGACCTGCATACAGTCTGATTCGAAATGACGCCGCCGGTCGGAGTGCGGCAATGAGCTACCTCGGGACACCGGAGCATCGGCGCTACGCCCCGCAACGTGAATGTCACCCGACCGCGACCCAGACTGCCAGGAGCGCAGCGCATCCGCACGCCCCGTGTGGAGGTTGCGCCAATTGGCGGTTTCCCGCGCTCGACGCGCCGGGACGCATCGAGCTGGCCGACGCCGACCTCTTACCGCGGACGCCGCAGGCGCCCTTCCCACGGGCAAACGCTGGTACAGCGGTATCGCGCCACGGGCCGGAACAGGCTGATCAATCGGTCGATGCCGCGCCGCCGGATTCTTCGCAGCGGCGCCCCGCAGAGTCGGCATACTCGCGGCGGGACCGCCGAGCGGGCCAATGGGCCATTGGCCTCGGATACAGCGTTAGGCACGTGCATGTCCATTGCAGGCCCCAGGTCCGGTGTCGATTGGTCTGCGGACTTTTCACAATCGCTCGCCGAGCGGGCTCCGTCCATCGGACGGTCACTGACGGAGTCGTAGGACACCGCCTACCGAAGCAAGGGTGCCAAGGCTAATATCGCTACTGCGATTCGCATGTTGGTCGCCCGTCAGCCTCACGCTGCACGCGACTTTCCGGCACGGAGGAGTTGCCGTGAAACGATGCCCTGTTTGCCACGGTACCGATGTCGAGCGCTCGCATTTTCATCACTCCGAAGCGGAGTCCCATCGTTTTCATTCGCCCTACCGCTGCCGGAGGTGCGGCAGGCGGTTCTGGGTGCTCAGCCGCAAGGCGCGCATCAGCATTGGCGCCCTCGCAGCTGGCGCCTTGGTGCTTGCGGCCATAGTGTTCACGGTGGGAGCCATGCTGACGCGATCCGGCTCGCAGGCACCCAACCCAGCGGCCGCCAGCACCTCATCTTCCGGTGTCACGGTGCCCGCTCCCACGCTGGACTCAAGCAAACCGAAGCCGTGATGCTCAGGTCCCCTGCTGCGACCGATGGTCGTATGGGCTGGCGGCGACCGCCCGGCTATTCACCGGACAAGCTTTCGGCGCGGAGGCGGCAGGTCGCCTGCCGCGTCCCTGCATTCTCCAGAAGCCCAAACCGGTCCGTTCTACGGCAGCGTTGTCTTCGCCTTGCAATCCACGGCGCCGTCGCCTTGCCCAGTGCGGCAAACATATACGGTGCGGTCCGTCGGATCGTAAAGCCAAGCGAACGAAATGCCGTTTGATGATGACGTTCCAATCGACGTTACTGGCGGTCGCACATCCGCGCGGACTTGCGCGAGGGCGTGGAATCCAAAACCAGCGAGGACCGCAATGAGCACCAGCGCTGCAACTCTTGACATGGTTCCTCCTCCCTTATTGACCCGGGCGAGCAGACGACAGGCACCTAACTTAGCACCTGCCGGCGATGCGAGTGCGGCTGCGACCGCATGGTCGACGTGATTCGATCCTCGCCCGAGTTGCTACCGCCTCCCGGCCGCCAAGTCGACTTCCAGCGGCATCCGGCAAAGTCCGGTCCGTCGCCAACCCGGCGACGGAACCGCGGAGGACTTGCTTTGGGCACCCCGACCACTACATCCACGTAGGGGCTTGACGTAGTCCCGGACATGTGCATTACTTCGCGCGCGTTCGGACCGTTCATTTCCACCGGGGGAGAAAGAATGAACCGTGCTGCGCTGCGTTGCTGCGTCTGCGTCCTGGCACTCCTGGCCGGCATTGTGGCCAGCGGGGCCGCCACCGCCCAAACCACCACGAGTTACCCCGTCAGCGCGACGTGCACGGGAGGGGGCCAACTCTGCAACAACATCGCAAACGTCAGCGTCACCACGACAGGGCTGCTGCAGGCCGAGTTCACGCCCGGCAGCTTCGCGTGTTCGAGCGTCGCTATCCACTTCCTGGTCGACGGCACCCAAGTCGCCGTGACGGGATTCGTGGGGCCAGGCGGGAACACGGGCCTCGTCAATCTGGGGCCGGTCAGCGCCGGTGCTCACACGGTCGGCCTGCAGGCCGAAGGGACGGTCGGGGGCTGCAACGTCGGCACCCTGGGCTCCTGGGGCGGAACCGTGCAGATCACCACCGCGGGAGCTTCGCAGCCGATTCCAGCGCTGTCCCGATGGGGCATTGCCGTACTCCTGAGCCTGCTCGCCATCTCTGGCGTCGTCCAGATCAGACGTCGGGCGCGCCGCGGGTGATGCGGCGTCGCGGTGCAGTGACGCGCCCGCGCTGAATCAGCTTCCTCGCCCGCGACGGCGCGAGCGGCGTCTTGTCGCGGCCATGCGGGCGCCTGCGCCCTGCTCGAATCGCCCGCGCTTTCAACCTGCCCGCGGGAGCCAGTAAGATAACGCGCCAATTCCCCCTAATCATGATGCCGGGGAGGACGCTGCCGCGGCCGCCCGCCGACACGGACAATTCGAGGATCGTTTCATGTTCGGTTTCCACTGGGTCTACGTCGCGATCATTGCCGCCGTGATCGTGCTGGTCGTCCTTCTTGCCACGCTTCTCGGAAATGCCCGACGCAAGCGTGTCCGCAAGGCGCTGGGGCTGCCTGAGAACAGCCGCCTGAGCGAGAAAGAAGCCCACGCGTTCCGCGCCTTCGAGGACACCGATGCGAAGCTTCGCAAGACATTCCCGAAGATGTCCGACACCCAGCGTCGGGTGATCGCGCGCGACGTGCTTCGCGACAAGGGCCTCCTGCCCAAGAAGAAATAGCGCCTCCCCGGCAGAACTCTCCCTGCGGCGACCCGGCGACGCCGCCGCGCCATGGCTGCCGGCAGCAGCACTGCCGGTCAGGCGAGCGGCGCGACCTTGATGACCTCGTCGGCGGTTGTCAGCCCCGCCGCAACCTTCATCGCACCCGATACGCGCAGCGGCTTCATGCCATCGCGGAAGGCCTGCTCGCGGATCGCGCGATCGTCGGCATCGTGGGTGATCAGCTTGCGCAGCGCCGGGGTCATCAGCATGATTTCGTAGAGGCCGATCCTGCCGAGGTAGCCGGTCATCCGGCACTCGAGGCAGCCATTCGCGGCCATCGTCGACGCGGGCTTCTCGCCGCGCCAGGGCGCGGTCATCAGCGCCCAGGTCTGGTCGTCCGGAGCCTCGGCGAGCTTCTTGCAATGCGGGCAGAGCGTGCGCACCAGCCGCTGCGCCATCACCCCGAGCAGCGTCGAATTGATCAGATACGCGGGAACGCCGAGGTCGAGCATGCGGGTCACCGCCGACGGCGCGTCGTTGGTGTGCAGCGTCGACAGCACGAGATGGCCGGTGAGCGCCGCCTGGACCGCCATGTCGCCGGTGTCGCGGTCGCGGATCTCCCCGACCATGATGATGTCCGGATCCTGGCGCAGCAGCGTGCGCACGCCGGACGCGAAATCGACGCCCAACGCCGGCTGCACCTGCATCTGGTTGAACGCGGGCTCGATCATCTCGATCGGATCCTCGATCGTGCAGACGTTGACTTCGGGCGTCGCCAGCCCCTTGAGGGTCGAGTAGAGCGTCGTCGTCTTGCCCGAGCCGGTGGGCCCGGTGACGAGGATGATGCCGTTGGGCTCGCCGGTCATCTGCTCCCAGCGCGTGCGATCGTCCTGGGTGAAGCCGAGGTCGGTGAAGTCGCGCACCAGCACCTCGGGACTGAAGATGCGCATGACGATCTTTTCGCCGAACGCCGTCGGCATCGTAGAGATGCGCAGCTCGACCTCGCCGCCGTCCGAATCGACGGTCTTGATGCGACCGTCCTGCGGGCGCCTGCGCTCGACGATCTCCATCCGTGCGAGCAGCTTGATGCGCGAGGTGACAGCGTTGAGCACCAGCGTCGGAATCGCATACACCTGGTGCAGCACGCCGTCGATGCGGAAGCGCACGAGCCCCACGTCGCGCCGCGGCTCGATGTGGATGTCCGACGCACGCTGTTCGAACGCGTACTGCCAGAGCCAGTCGACGATGTGCACGACGTGCTGGTCATTGGCGTCCAGGTGCCCGTGGCGGCCCAGCTCGACCAGCTGCTCGAAATTGCGCGCCAGCGTGAAATCGCCCTTCGAGTTCTCCTGCGCCTTCTTCATCGACCGCGCGAGGTTGTAGAACTCGCCGACGTAGCGCCGGACGTCGACCGGATTGGCGAACACCAGGCTGACCCTGAGCTTCAGCATGCGCTCGAGCTCGTCGGCCCAGGCGCGGACGAAAGGCTCGGCGGTGGCCACGGTCAGCGTCGTGCGGTCGACGGCGACGGGCAGGATCCGGTAGCGCTCGGCATAGGCGTTGGACATCGTCGCCGTGACCGCCCCGAGGTCGATCTTCAGCGGATCGACGTGCATGTAGGGCACACCCAGCTTGCCGGCGAGCCACTCGACCAGCGACTCGAGGTTCAGCGTCTTGCCCGGCGGGGCCGCCGACTTGAGTTTCTGGTCGGCAATCAGCTCGAGGGGGTGCTCGAAACGCTGCGTGCGCGACTGCGCGATGCGCTCGGCATCGGCCGGAAGCACGAGGCCGTCCGCCACGAGCAGTTTCAGGATGTCGCGCACGTCCAGCCGGCGGTCGGGCAGCGGCCTCGACGCCTCGGCCCGCGCCGCGCGCGCCGGTCTGGATGGATCGTCGCTCTGGATCGGGGTTGCCATCGGCTCACTCTACACCCGCACGTCGCCTTCGTTCCACGGGTCGCGATACCCTCGCTTGCATTGCGCGCACCAACGGGCGTAGCGTGCAGCGATCGTCCTGCGGGCTGCGGGCCGCGGACCTCCCGGTCATGGACGACCCCGATGCCCCCGCACACCCCGATGCCTACGATTGCCGACACCGTCATCGAAGCGCGCGACGTCGACATCACGACGCTCGCCGTCGATGCGATCGTGAACGCCGCCAACAGCAGCCTCCTGGGCGGCGGCGGGGTCGACGGCGCGATCCATCGTGCCGCGGGTCCGCAATTGCTCGCCGAATGCCGGACGCTGGGCGGCTGTCCGACCGGCGAAGCGCGGCTGACCCGCGGCTACCGGCTTCCCGCCAGGCGGGTCATCCACACGGTCGGTCCGGTCTGGCGCGGCGGCGATGCCGGCGAACCGGCGCTGCTCGCCGCCTGCTACCGCAATTCCCTCGCGCTGGCGCGCGAGCACGGCGTGAAATCGATCGCCTTCCCCGCCATCAGTTGCGGGGTCTACGGCTATCCGCTCGAAGCCGCCACTGAAATCGCGGTTCGCGAGGTCGCCGATTTCGTTCGCCGGACGCCCGGTTTCGAGCGCGTCGTCTTCGCCTGCTTCAACGATGCGGCGCTGGCCACCTACCAGGTCGCGCTGTTGCGCCTTGCCGGCTCAGCGAACCGCGGGGGGCGGTGATGGATGCGGCACCTGGAAGACCTCGCGCAGATAGGCGACGTAGGACGGGTCGTAATCCATCGCCTTGGTCGGCTCGTCGCTGATCTTCGCCACCGGCTGACCGTTGCAGCGCGTCATCTTGATGACGATCGACAGCGGCTCGTAGCCCAGGTCGTTGGTGAGGTTCGTGCCGATGCCAAACGCGGTCTGGCAGCGCCCGCGGAAATACTCGAACAGCCGCAGTGCAAGCGGGACGTTCAGGCTGTCCGAGAAGACCATCGTCTTGGTGCGCGGGTCGATGCGCATCTTCTGGTAATGCGCGATCAGCTTCTCGCCCCACTCGAACGGATCGCCCGAATCGTGGCGCACGCCGTCGAAGAGCTTGCAGAAGAACAGGTCGAAATCGCGCAGGAACGCGTCCATGCCGCAGACATCGGACAGCGCGATCCCGAGGTCGCCCCGGTATTCCCGCGCCCAGGTGTTGAACGCGAACACCTGGGAGTCGCGCAGCCGCGGACCCACGGCCTGGCAGGCCTGCAGGTACTCGTGCGCCATCGTTCCCAGAGGTGTCAGGCTGTGCTCGAGCGCGAACTTGACGTTGCTGGTTCCGACGAACCGGCTGCCGATGCCGTCGCGCAGCGACACGATCACCTCCTGCTGCCAATCGTGCGAGAAGCGCCGCCGCGTGCCGTAGTCGGCGATCCTGAATTCCGGGTCGGGGACCGCGTTCAGCTGCGCGATCTTGGCCGCGAGCCGACGGCGCCCTTCGGCGTAGTCGGGCTCGGGGTGGACGTTGCGGTTGTAGACCTCGGACACGATCGACAGCACCGGGACCTCGAACAGGATCGTGTGCAGCCACGGGCCCTTGATCCAGATCTCGATCTCGTGGCTGTCGGGCATCGGCGCGACGTGGATGAACCGCTCGTCGAGATGGAACAGCCCGAGCAGGTCGACGAAATCGCTCTTGAAGAACCGCCAGCTGCGCAGGTAGTCGATCTCGCGCGGCAGGAACCGCAGCGTGCACAGGTCGCGGATCTCCTGCCGGATCTCGTCGACGTAGGGCCGCAGGTCGATGTCGGGATTGCGGCACCTGAACCGGTACTCGACCTGGGCTTCGGGGAAATGATGCAGCACGACCTGCATCATCGTGAACTTGTAGAGGTCGGTGTCGAGCAGCGACGTGATGATCATGTCAGGGCGCGGTTCGTTGGGCCCCGGATTGCATTCGTGTCAACCGGCAGGGCCTGAAAGTGCCTGCATCTTACCCGCCGGTGCACCGCGTGCCGGCAACGGGTGCAAGCAGGCGCCGTCGACGGACTTCGACGGACATTCTGCACACGGGCGGCGTGTGCAACCGAAACGTTCGTCGGAAGCCCGCATCGCGCCGCTGGCGGGCGGCTGCCGCGATCGCTATGATTGTGCGGCCGGACCCGCCAACCGCATCGCCATGCTCGTCACCTGCGTCGCTTACCAGAACGGCCGCAAGCTCGCGGAGATCCCCGTCGCGGACATCAGCGAGTACCTGAAGCGGCCGGGTTGCTTCGTCTGGGTCGCGATGTTCGAGCCCTCGGCCGGGGAACTCGACCAGATGGCCGGGGAGTTCGGGCTCCACGAACTGGCGGTGGAGGACGCCCGCAAGGGCCATCAGCGACCCAAGATCGAGGAATACGGCGATTCGCTGTTCGCCGTCCTGCACCCGGTGGAACTGGTCAAGTCGCCCGGAGCTGCCGACGAGCTGCGCGTCGGCGAGGTCGCGGTGTTCGTGGGCCCCAATTACGTGCTGACCGTGCGCCAGCGGACGCAGACGGGGTTCGCGGCGGTGAGGGCGAGGACCGAGCGCGAACCCGAGCTCATGAAGCTCGGCTCGGGATTCGTCTTCTACGCGCTGATCGACAACGTCGTCGACCGGTATTTCCCGGTGCTCGAGGAGCTCGAAACGAGTCTCGAGGCAGCGGAAGAGCAGATGTTCTCGAGCGGCTCGACGCGCAGCAGGATCGAGGATCTCTACGAGCTGAAGCGCAGGCTGATGGCGCTGAAGCACGTGGTCTCGCCGCTGATGGAAGCGGTCGGCAAGCTCTATGGCGGTCGCGTCCCGCAGCTGTGCCAGGGCACCCAGGACTATTTCCGCGACGTCTACGACCACCTGGCGCGGATCAACGGCACGATCGAGAGCCTGCGTGAAATGCTGACGACGGCCATCCAGGTCAACCTGGCGCTGATCGGCATCTCCGACAACGAGGTCACCAAGCGGCTGGCGGCCTGGGGTGCGCTGATCACGATTCCCACGTTGATCGCCGGAATCTACGGGATGAATTTCAAGAACATGCCCGAGCTCGAATGGCAGCACGGCTACCCGCTCGCCCTCGGCATCATGTTCGTCGTCGATCTCCTGCTGTTCTGGCGTTTCCGCCGCGCGCACTGGATCTGATCGGGATCACCCGCCGGTCGCCGAAGACCGGCTGGAGCGGCCACGACGGCTGCAGCGTCACGTGGTCGATGTGGAACCGCGAGTCGAGCATGCGCCTCGCCTCGTCGAGGATCGCGGGCCAGCGCGATCCGCTGTCGATCGCCACGTGGGCCGACAGCGCGGCTTCGTCGGCGTCCATGTACCAGACGTGGAGATCGTGGACCCCCGAAACGCCGTCGATCTCGAGCAGCGCGTGGCCGATTTCGTCGTAATCGAGGTGGGCGGGCACGCCCTCCATCAGCACGCGGGTCGTCTGGCCGAGCAGGCGCCAGGTGGAACGGAGGATCAGAAGCGCAGTGACGAGCGACAGCAGCGGATCGATCGGCGTCCAGCCGGTGGTGGTGATCACCGCGCCTGCGACCAGCGCGGCGATCGACCCGAGCGCATCGGACAGGACGTGCAGTAGAACGCTTTGCGTCCCCTGCGAGCGCGATGCCCGCGACAGGATCCAGGCGGTGACCAGGTTGATGAAGAGCCCAGCCGCCGCGATCACCATCACCGTGCCGCCGGCGACGGGCTCCGGGACGAGCATGCGCCTGACGGCTTCGAACGCGATGAATGCGACGAGCAGCAGCAGCGCGATCGCGTTGACGAACGCCGCCAGCACCTCGGCGCGCGCATAGCCGTAGGATGCGCGCGCCGAAGGCGGCCTGCGCGCCACCCATTGCGCGAAGAGTGCCAGTCCCAGCGCCGCGGCGTCGGTCACCATGTGTCCGGCATCCGACAGCAGCGCGAGCGAACCGGCGAGCCAGCCGCCGATCGCCTCGATCAGCGCGAAGGCCCCGGTCAGTGCGAGCGCCCACGCCAGCGCGCGCACGGTGCTGCCGTCATGGGCGTGGACATGGGGATGGCCATGGCCCCCGGCGTCCTCGCCGGGGGCCGCGTGATCACCCCGGCCATCGCGCGCCACAGTCCCCGGATGCGTGGCATCGGGGGACTGCCCCGAAAGAGTGGTGTGCGCGTGGAACGCGTCGTCGCTGTGCCGGGTCGTCATGGCGTGCTCTGCCCATTCTCGCGCGACATCGCGGTGGCGTCGAGCCGGACGGGACCGGCGAGTTCGGGCCGCCGCGCCATCCTGCCGCGGTAGAAGCGGGCGATCCCCGCCATGTCGGCTTCCACGTCGCCCGTCAGCTCCACCCAGGCCCCGATGCCGATCTCGCGCCTCCGATAGTCGATGTACGCAAGGCCGAGCGGAACGCGTGCGGCCAGCGCGAGACGATAGAAGCCCGACCTCCAGCCCGCGGTGCGGCTGCGCGTTCCCTCGGGCGCGATGACGACCCTGAACTCGTCGTTCGCGGCGATCGCCTCGCACAGGCGAGCGACCATGCCACTGCGCTGGCGACGATCCACCGGAATCCCGCCCCAGCGGCGCAGCAGCGGCGCCAGCGGCGTTTCGAACAGCGAATCCTTGGCGACCCAGCGGACGTGCAGGCCGATCGCCCATTTCGCGAGCAGGCCGACGACGAAATCCCAGTTCGACGTGTGGGGAAAGAAGACGATCACGCAGCGCGACGGAACGGGTTCGGCCAGGATCGTCGACCAGCCGGTCATCCGCTGCACGCGCCACGCGACGCGGGCGAGCCTGCTCGCCGCCGGACCCGCGATGGGCCTGGCGGAGTGGTCGGCCGGCATCGGGCAATCGGTCAAGGCGTACGCCTCCCATCGGTGCGGATCGCCGCCGGGGCGCTGCGAAACCGCAGGCTAGAATCATGCATGGATGCAAACACCGCGCTCGCCGGGCGCATCGACGACCTGCTTCCGCAGACGCAATGTACACGCTGCGGATTTGCGGGTTGCCGGCCGTATGCGGATGCGATCGCTGCCGGAGACGCCGACATCAACCGCTGTCCGCCCGGCGGCGAGGCCGTGCTCGCGTCGCTCGCCGCCCTGCTCGGTCGCAGCGCCCCGCCGCTCGACACGACGCGCGGAACGCCCGGGCCGCTGACGGTCGCGCGCGTCGACGAGAGCGCCTGCATCGGCTGCACGCTGTGCATCCAGGCCTGCCCGGTCGACGCGATCATCGGCGCACAGAAGCGGCTCCACGGCGTGCTGTCCTCGCTGTGCAGTGGCTGCGAACTGTGCATCCCGCCCTGCCCGGTAGACTGCATCACGATGGTGCCCGCCGGACGGTCCTGGAGCGCATCCGATGCGCAGGCCGCGCGCGAGCGCCACCGGGCACGCGATGCACGCCTCGCGTCCAGGCGTGACACCGCGACGCTCGCCGCCGACGAGCGAAAGCGCAAGGCTGCCGTCGACGCCGCGCTCGAACGTGCCCGCGCCCGGCGTGCGCCGCGAGCGTCGGGTTGAGCCGCCGCGGAAAGGCGCCCGGGCAAGAGTTCGAGGATCCTTATAATCGTGCGACGATGAACCCCCAGAAGCGCCGGCAGATTTTCGAGCGGCTGCGTGCCGCCAACCCCGAGCCCCGCTCCGAACTCGAACACCGGACGCCTTTCGAGTTGCTGCTGGCGGTCGTGCTGTCCGCGCAGGCGACCGACAAGGGCGTCAACAAGGCCACGGCCCGCCTGTTCCCGGTGGCGAATACCCCGGCGGCGATCGTCAGGCTCGGCGTCGACGGGCTCATCCCCTACGTGAGCTCCATCGGTCTCTACAACACCAAGGCGAAGAACATCGTCGCGCTGTCGCAGATCCTGCTGCACGAGCATGGCGGCGCGGTCCCGCGCGACCGCGTAGCGCTCGAGAAACTGCCCGGCGTCGGTCGCAAGACCGCCAACGTCGTCCTCAACGTCGCGTTCGGGGAGCCGACGATCGCCGTCGACACCCACATCTTCCGCGTCGCCAACCGGACGCGGCTCGCGCCCGGCAAGGATCCGCTGGCCGTCGAGCAGGCGCTGCTCAAGGTCACGCCCGACGAGTTCAAGCTGCACGCACATCACTGGCTGATCCTGCACGGACGCTACACCTGCGTCGCGCGCTCGCCGAAATGTCCCCAATGCATCATCGCGGATCTGTGCGAGTACCCCGACAAGACCGGGGCCGCGAAGGCGGCCCCGCCCCGTGCGACCGGGGCGCGCAAGACGGCGGCCCCTGCGGCAAAGCCGCGCGGCGAGACGCCGGTGCGCCGCGGCGCGAGGCGCAGCGCGCGCTGATCCGATCCGATGTTCGCACCCACCCGCGACGAAGCGCGGCAGTTCCTGATCGATTCCTGGCGCCGCCATCGCGCCGGCGAACCGCTGTCGGGACTGGCGCAGACCGCCGCGCAGCTGATCGCGATGCACCCCGAGTACCACGCGATGCTCGAGACACCGGACCGCCACATCGGGCGCGACTTCCTCCCCGAACACGGCGACGTCAACCCGTTCCTGCACCTGTCGCTGCATCTCGCCGTCGCGGAGCAACTGGCGATCGACCAGCCGCCCGGCATACGCGCGCAGTTCGAGCGGATCGCCGCGGCGCGCGGTGATCCGCATGCGGCGGCCCACGCGGTCCTCGAGTGCCTCGGCGAGGTGATCTGGCAGGCGCAGCGCAGCGGCAGCGCGCCGGACGGAGCGCTCTATCTCGACTGCCTTGCGCGTACGCGCTGAACGCGAGCGCGGCTGGGCGCCACGACGGAACGCGAGCCCGCGTCGCGAACCCAGCCTACGGATTGGTGTGCAGGACCTGCGGCTGCGCCGCGAAATAGGCGGCGACGTTGTCGATGTCCTGGTCGGAGAGTGTCGCCGCGAATCCGTTCATGATCGCGTTCTTGCGGGCACCCGACTTGTACTCGTGAAGGGCCCGCGCGAGATAGTCGGCGTGCTGCCCGCCCAGGCGCGGATAGTCCGGTGACTGGCTGTTGCCGTCGAGGCCGTGGCAGGCCTGACAGACTTCCTTGACCTTCGCCTGCGCGGCCGCCATGTCGGCGGCGAGGACCGGGGTGCAGGCGAGAGCCGAGACCGCGGCGAGCAGAATGGAAATGCGCGTCGTGTTCATCATTTGGCCGAAGTCTTCGTGGAACCGTGGGAGTAGTAGGCCGCGAGGTCCGCGATGTCCTGGTCGGAGAGCGTCGCGGCGATCGCGCGCATCGTCGGGAACGAGCGCTCCCCGTCCTTGTACTCGTGCAGCGCCTTCTCGATGTAGGCAGCGTGCTGGCCGCCGAGCCTGGGTACGCTGTACACCTCGGGGTATGCAACGCGCCAGCCGTCGATGCCGTGGCAACCTTCGCACAGCCGCGTCTTGTCCTTGCCCCTGGCGGCGTCGCCGGTCGGAGTGGCGGTCTGGGCAGCGCATGTCGTGGCAACCGCCATCAGGAGGGCGGCAATTGCGGTGTGTCGAATCATCGATGTCGGGAGAATGTGGACGGTTGCGCGCACCACGCGCGCAAAACCCCTCGATTCTAGTGGGCGGGACGCGTGGCGGTCAAACGGCCGCGCCCCGAAGACGGTTCAGCGCTCGAGGTACTGAAGCTTTTCGGCCACTGCCTTCCACTGGTCCGCATCCGCCGGCGCCGGCTTGCGCTCGATGATCGGCTTCCAGAGCTTGGCGAGCTCGGCGTTGAGCGCCTTGAACTGCTGCTGCGTCTCGGGGACGTCGTCCTCGGCGTAGATTGCCTCGACCGGGCATTCGGCCACGCACAGCGTGCAGTCGATGCACTCGTCGGGATCGATGACGAGGAAGTTCGGCCCCTCGCGGAAGCAGTCGACCGGGCATACATCGACGCAGTCGGTGTACTTGCAACGGATGCAGCTTTCAGTGACGACGTAGGTCATGACGGTGAACGGCGTATGGGCGCGAACGCGCGGTGGGCCTGCGAAGGCTTGAATTTTAGCAGAATGCACCCATTTGCCCGCCAAGGCGCGTCCATCGGGCGTTGCGGTAAACTCCGGTGCGGGCCCTGCGCAGCCGACTTCAGCGAAGGGTTGCCGACGACACAATGAGCAGGAAAGGACTCCAATGAGCGACACGATCAAGCACGTCACTGACACCACGTTCGACCGCGACGTGCTCCAGTCCGCGAACCCCGTCCTGGTGGATTTCTGGGCGGAGTGGTGCGGCCCGTGCAAGATGTTCGCACCGGTTCTCGACGAGGTGGCCAAGGCCTACGAGGGCAAGCTCACCGTCGCCAAGCTGGACATCGACGCGAACCCCTCGACCCCGGGCAAGTTCGGCATCCGCGGGATTCCCACGGTTATCCTCTACAAGGGCGGCCAGGCGCACGCGCAGAAGGTCGGGGCACTGACGAAATCGCAACTGACCGCGTTCCTCGACAGCAATCTCTGACCTCCGTTTCTTGACAGCCCTCCCGGGGGCCGTTACCCTTTTCCGGTGATTGGCGGGCGCGACGAGCGCCCGGCCACGCCGAGCGTGAGTACGCGCCGGCGCAATTCCAGGCTGCCGCCCCCCGCGGCACCCCCAGGTTTCCCCACTCTTCCATCCGGTCCGACCGACCGTCATACGCGGTTTCCGCGCGCCATGCACCTTTCCGAACTCAAAGCCAAGCACGTATCCGAAATACTCGAGATCGCCAACTCGATGGAAATCGAGGGGGCGAACCGCATGCGCAAGCATGACCTGATCTTCGCCCTGCTCAAGAGCCAGGCGAAGAAAGGCGAGAGCATTTTCGGCGAAGGGGTCCTCGAGGTCCTGCCCGACGGCTTCGGTTTCCTGCGCTCGCCCGACACGAGCTACCTCGCAGGAACCGACGACATCTACATCTCGCCGTCGCAGATCCGCCGATTCAACCTGCACACCGGGGACACGATCGAAGGCGAGATCCGCACGCCGAAGGACGGCGAGCGCTACTTCGCGCTGGTCAAGGTCGACAAGGTCAACGGCGAGCCGCCGGAGAACGCGAAGTCCAAGATCCTCTTCGAGAACCTGACGCCGCTGTTCCCGGACGAGCCGATGGTGCTCGAGCGCGACATCAAGGCCGAGGAGAACACCACCGGCCGGATCATCGACATCGTCGCCCCGATCGGCAAGGGCCAGCGCGGCCTCCTCGTCGCCTCCCCCAAGTCCGGCAAGACGGTGATGCTGCAGCACATCGCCCACGCGATCACCGCCAACCACCCCGACGTGATCCTGATCGTGCTGCTGATCGACGAGCGCCCCGAGGAAGTGACGGAGATGCAGCGTACGGTGCGCGGCGAGGTCGTGGCATCGACGTTCGACGAGCCGGCGACCCGTCACGTGCAGGTCGCCGAGATGGTGATCGAGAAGGCCAAGCGCCTGGTCGAGCACAAGAAGGACGTCGTGATCCTGCTCGACTCGATCACGCGCCTCGCACGCGCCTACAACACCGTGGTTCCGGCGTCGGGCAAGGTCCTGACCGGCGGCGTCGACGCCAACGCGCTGCAGCGCCCCAAGCGCTTCTTCGGCGCGGCACGCAACATCGAGGAAGGCGGCTCGCTGACGATCATCGCCACGGCGCTGATCGACACCGGATCGCGGATGGACGACGTCATCTACGAGGAGTTCAAGGGCACGGGCAACATGGAAATCCACCTCGATCGGCGGATGGCGGAGAAGCGCATCTATCCGGCGATCAACGTGAACCGCTCGGGCACCCGGCGCGAGGAACTGCTGCTGAAGCCCGACATCCTCCAGAAGATCTGGATCCTGCGCAAACTGCTCTATCCGATGGACGAGCTCGAGGCAATGGAATTCCTGCTCGACAAGGTCAAGGCGACGAAGAGCAACGCGGATTTCTTCGACTCGATGAGGCGTGGCTGACGCCGGAGATTCCGGCGCTCCGCTCGCAGGGCACCTGCTCAGCCCTCCGGCGTCCCATTTCCTCCACAGCATGCGGCGCGACTGACGCTGGCGATCGGGTCGTCGCGTCGCACGACGCGGCATCGCCGACGTACGCATTTCCGCGTATTGCAGCCCGCGGGCGACCGGCGCAGCATGATCGTCCCGGCCGGCCGCGAGGCGCGGGCACGGCCTGACCCGGGCGATCCGGTTCCCGCGAGATGGAGGGCGTCCCATGGCACGCAAATTCATCGATTGCCGGAATTTCCCCAGCGATACCAAGTGCACCGTCGCGATCTCGGCCGACAGCGTGGACGAGGTCGTGAATGCGGCAACGCAACACGCCATCCAGGTGCACAAGCATCAAGACTCAGCCGAGCTTCGCCAGCAGATTCGCGCGAGCGTGCGCGAGGGAAACCCGGCCCCGTAAACCGTCGTCGGGCGCTGCCGGCGCCGGCACGGAGTCGGCGGCGCCCCGACTGCGCGCATCCCCCATCGCACGGGCCTCGGGTTGTCAGGCCCGCCCGGACATTCCGATCATAGTTCGTTCTCAATCAATAAGTTACGCAGATCGGCCCATTTGCGCGGGCGCCCTGATCTTGCATTGCAGCGAAGGATCGGGGATAATCCGCAATTCGCCAGACCGCCGGGATCGCCAGCCCGATCCCGCCACGGCGGCCCGTGGCACCATCGGTCAGAAGACCGGTTGCGCCACCGACGGCACTACCGACAGCATCACCCGATGGCGACTCGCGGACGGCGCGGGTCACCCGCACACGAGGCGCGCAATGAAGACCGACATCCATCCGAAGTACAGCGAAATCCAGGTCAGCTGCAGCTGCGGCAACAACTTCACCACGCGCTCGACGATCGACAAGCCGCTGCACGTCGAAGTCTGCTCGTCCTGCCACCCGTTCTACACGGGCAAGCAGAAGATCATGGATACCGCAGGTCGCGTCGAGAAGTTCCGCCAGCGCTACGGCAGCAAGTCGGCCACGACGTCCGCCTGATCGCCGGGTTATCATCCCCGCAATCGCAAAAAGGCAGCTTCGGCTGCCTTTTTCGTTGCGGCGACGAGCCCTTGCCGCCATTCTCCCGCCATGCGCAGCTCTCTCCGCCCGGCACCTCCTCCGCCCGATCCGGCGCGGCTGAGCCCGTCCGAGCCCTACCGCAACTGGAAACAGGCGGGACTGCTGCTGCTCGCCGTCGCGTGGATCGCGCTCGGCCTCGTCGGTCATGACCCGTGGAAGTTCGACGACGCGACGAATTTCGGCATCGCCTGGGAGATGCACCAGAGCGGCGACTACGTCGTGCCCCGCCTCGCCGGCGAGGTCGACCTGGCGCGCCCGCCCCTGATGCCCGCGATGGCCGCCCTCTCCCAGGATTTCCTCTCGCCGCCACTGGAACCCTTCGATGCCGCGCGGCTGGTCGCGGGACTGGCGCTGGGCCTGGCCCTGCTGTTCGCCGCCCTTGCCAGCGGCGAGCTGGCCGGGCGCGAATTCCGCTGGCTGCCGGTGCTGATGCTGATCGGAACCGTCGGCCTGTGGGACCGCGGGCACGTGCTGTCCGGGGAGCTGGGCGCGATGACGGGCGTGGCGATCGCGCTCTACGGCCACGCGCTTGCGCTGCGCCGCCCTGCTGCCGGCGGCGCGTGGATCGGGCTGGGGGCGGCGATCGCGTTCCTGAGCCAGGGACTGCAGTCGCCGGCGTGGCTCGCACTGACCTCCGTGCTGCTGCCGATCCTCGGTCCGGCCTGGCGCAGGCGCGAATACGCGATCACGCTCGCGGTCGCGCTGGTGGTCGGCGCGGCCGTCGGCGCTCCGTGGGTCGTCGCGCTCGACCTGCGCGGCGGCGCGCTGTTCGACGCGTGGATCGACGGACAACGCGTCGCCAACTTCATCGCGCTTCCCGGCGGCGTCACCCGCGCCGCCCCGCTCTACTTCCTGCGCAACATCCTCTGGTTCGCATGGCCGTCGCTGCCGCTGGTCGCGTGGATGCTGTGGACACGCGGCCGCGGATTCAACGGCGGACTGGGGCAGCCCGCCGTGCAGCTTCCGGGATTGCTGGCGGTCGTGATCTTCGCCAACCTGCTGCTGACACCTGACCCGAAGCTGATCCAGGCGCTGCCGCTGGTCGTTCCGCTCGCGTTGCTTGCGACGCTCGAGGTCGATTCGCTGAAGCGGGGTTACTCGGCAGCGCTGGACTGGTTCGGCATCCTCACCTTCGGCCTGCTGGCGATCGTCGTCTGGGGCCTGTGGATCGACGCGCGGATCTACGGCATGTCGCGGGCCGTCGCAACGCTGTTCCGCGACACCGAGACCGGTTACCGGCCGGCCTTCCACCTGAGCGCAGTCGCCGCCGCGCTGTTCCTGACGCTGCTGTGGATCGCCCTGGTGCGCCCCGCCCGGCGCAGCAACCGCCGCGCGCTGCTCAACTGGGCCGCGGGCGTCACGCTGGTCTGGTGCCTCTACTCGACGATCTGGCTGCCCTACCTCGACTCCCGCCGCTCGTATCGCCACCTCGCCGAGAGCGTCAAGACCCACCTCCCCGCGCAGGGATGCGTCGCGAGCCGCAACCTCGGCGATCCGCAACGCGCGCTCTTCTATTATTTCGCCGGGCTCGTCACCGTGCGCGAGGAGATCGACCCGGCGCCCGATTGCCGTGCGCTGCTCGTCCAATACGGTCCGCAGGCTGGTCCGCCCCCGCACATGGCCGGCTGGCACGTCGAATGGTCCGGAAGCCGGCGCGGCGACGCAACCGAGCGCTATGTGCTCTACCTGAAGGATGCAGCGTGAAGTTCATCGACGAAGCCCTGATCGAAGTGCTGGCAGGCGACGGAGGCAACGGCGCCGCGTCGTTTCGCCGCGAGAAATACATCCCGCGCGGCGGACCCGATGGCGGCGACGGCGGCCGCGGCGGCAGCATCTTCGCGATCGCCGATCGCAACATCAACACGCTGATCGACTACCGCTATGCGCGAATCCACCGTGCGAAGCGCGGCGACAACGGCCGCGGCGCGGACCAGTACGGCCGGGGTGCCGAAGACGTGACCCTGCGCATGCCGGTGGGCACGGTGATCACCGACGCCGATACCGGTGAACTGATCGCCGACCTCGACCGCGACGGCGCGCGCGCCCTCGTCGCCAAAGGTGGCAAGGGCGGACTCGGCAACCTGCATTTCAAGTCGAGCGTCAATCGTGCACCGCGCCAGGCGACGCCGGGCGAGTCCGGAGACAAGCGCCGCCTGCGTCTCGAACTCAAGGTGCTCGCCGACGTCGGCCTGCTGGGCCTGCCCAATGCCGGCAAGTCGACGCTGATCCGCGCGATCTCCGCGGCGCGGCCCAAGGTCGCGGACTACCCGTTCACCACGCTCGCGCCGCAGCTCGGGGTCGTCAGGACCGACGAAGGCCGGAGCTTCGTCGTCGCCGACATCCCGGGCCTGATCGAAGGTGCCGCCGAAGGTGCGGGGCTGGGCCACCAGTTCCTGCGCCATCTGCAGCGCACGAGGCTGCTGCTCCACCTCGTCGACCTCGCGCCGCTGGATCCTGACGCGAATCCGGTCGCCGACGCCCATGCGATCGTCGATGAGCTGCGCAAATACGATGCGGCGCTCTACGACAAGCCGCGGTGGCTGGTGCTGAACAAGCTCGACCTCCTCCCCGAGGCCGAGCGCGAGGCCCGCGCCAAGGCGTTCGTGAAGAAGTATCGGTGGAAGGGCCCGTGGTTCGGCATCTCCGCGATTGACGGCAAGGGCTGTCGCGAGCTGATCTTCGCGATCCAGCAGTGGCTCGACGAGCACCCGCCGGCGCCGGCGGAAATGCCCACCGCGGCGCCGGCCCCGGCGAAGGCGCCCGGAGTGACGCAGCCGACGGCTGCAGCCGTCACCGTCCCGCCGGTGCCCGGCGAGCCGATCGTCGTCAGGCCCGCGCCGGTCGCGTCCCGGCGCCGGCGCCGGGACGCGGACAAGCCGTGAGCGGGAGCGTCGTCGCACGGGCGGCCCGGCTCGTGGTCAAGGTCGGGTCGAGCCTCGTCACCAACGAGGGGCGCGGGCTCGACCACGCGGCCGTGGCACGCTGGGCCGGCGAGATCGCGCAACTCTCGCGTGCCGGGAAATCGGTGATCCTCGTCTCGTCCGGGGCGATCGCCGAAGGCATGCTGCGTCTGGGCTGGTCGACGCGTCCGCGTGCGATCCACGAACTGCAGGCGGCGGCAGCCGTCGGCCAGATGGGTCTGGTGCAGGCCTACGAACGCGCCTTCGCCGAGTACGGCCTGCGCACGGCACAGGTGCTGCTGACCCACGAGGATCTCGCCGACCGCAAGCGTTACCTGAACGCCCGCACGACGCTGACGACGCTGCTCGGGCTCGGCGTGATTCCGGTCATCAACGAGAACGACACCGTCACCACCGACGAGATCCGCTTCGGCGACAACGACACGCTGGGCGCTCTGGTCACCAACCTCGTCGAGGCCGACGTGCTGGTGCTGCTGACCGACCAGCAGGGCCTCTACACCGCCGACCCGCGCAGCGACCCCGCCGCGACGCTGGTGAAGACGGCACGCGCCGGCGACCCTGCGCTCGAGGCGATGGCCGGCGGCGCCGGCAGCGCGATCGGCCGCGGCGGCATGCTGACCAAGGTGCTCGCGGCCAGGCGCGCGGCGCGTTCGGGTGCGTCGACGGTCATCGCCTGCGGCCGCGAACCCGACGTGCTGACCCGGCTGGCTGCGGGCGACGCAATCGGCACGCAGCTTTCCGCGGAGCGCAATTCGCTCGCGGCGCGCAAGCAGTGGCTCGCCGACCACGTGCAGCTCGCCGGTCGCCTCGAACTCGACGACGGCGCCGTGCGCGCGCTGACGCGCGAAGGCAAGAGCCTCCTGCCGATCGGTGTCGTCGCCGTCGCCGGCGATTTCGAGCGCGGCGAGGTCGTCGGCTGCTTCGGTCCCGACGGCCGCGAAGTCGCGCGCGGCCTCGTCAACTACGGCGCACAGGAAGCCGCGCGAATCCTCCGCAAGCCATCGTCCGAGATCGAGGCGATCCTCGGCTACGTCGACGAGCCCGAGATCATCCACCGCGACAATCTCGTGCTGCTCGAGTAGCGGTCGACAGCCGCGCCCCGCTCCCCTACACTTCGGCGCAAGAATTCGAACTTCCCAGGGGGCAGGCATGAGCTTCGTCGACCGCGTCAAGGGGATCGTCGTCGATCCGCGCAGCGAATGGCCCAAGATCGCGGTCGAGCCCGCGACGGTGCAGTCGCTCTACACCGGCTGGATCATGATCCTCGCCGCGATCGGACCGGTGGCGCTGCTGCTGTCGACGCATTCGCTGCAGTGGGCGGTCGCGCAATACGTGCTGTCACTGATCGTGACGTTCGTCCTGGCACTGATCGTCGACAGTCTCGCGCCGTCGTTCGGCGGCACCAAGGACTTCATCGCCTCGCTCAAGCTGACCGCATACAGCTACACGGTGGCGTGGCTCGCCGGCATCTTCAACCTGCTGGGAATGCTCGGCGGGCTGCTGGGGCTGATCGCGACGATCTACGCGTTCTACACGTTCTTCCTTGGCGCGCCGTTGCTGAAGAAGGCGTCGCCGGAGAAAGCCGTTCCGTTCACGCTGATCGTCGTGCTGTGCGGCATCGTGCTCGGCATCCTCGCCGGCTACGTGTTCAGCGGCATGATGATGACGCCGCACGTCGGCGGCGGCTTCGGCATGCTGCGCTGAGTCCCGGACGTCAGTTCTCGGGCTGCGCCTGGGGATCGACGTAGGACGCGGGGACGTCCGAGCGCGCCCAGCCATAGAGGCGGTCGCGGCGCGTCTGCGGGCGGGCATGCAGGTAGCGCTCGAGTTCCCGCAGCGCGCGCCGGTAGACGTCACGCTTGAAGTCGATCACCGATTCCAGCGGAATCCAGTAGTCGTGCCAGCGCCAGGCGTCGAATTCCGGATGGTCGGTCGCCCGCAGGCTGACGTCGGAATCGCGGCCGGTGAGACGAAGCAGGTACCAGATCTGCTTCTGCCCACGGTAGCTGCCGCGGAATTCGCGCTTGACCCAGTGTTGAGGCACCTCGTAACGCAGCCACTCACGCGTACGGCCCAGAATCCTGACGTGCTGCGGCAGGAGCCCGACTTCCTCGCGCAGTTCCCGGTACATCGCCTGCTCGGGCGCCTCACCGGGATTGATGCCACCTTGCGGAAACTGCCAGGAATGCTCGCGGATCCTCTTGCCCCAGAAAACCAGGTTTCTGCCGTTGGCGATGACGATGGCGACGTTCGGGCGATAGCCGTCACGGTCCAGCATCGCGGTCACCCTGATGCAAATAGTTGCGGACATTGTTGCACAGGACGGCGACCGTTGCCTAGCGGCGACACCCGCGTGCCGGCTCAGTCTTCGGCGTAGCGCACGTAGGTGAGTCCGGCGAGGTCGATCGCGGGCTTGCGCCCCGAAATCACGTCGGCCAGGACCTGCCCGGTCCCGGCGGACATCGTCCAGCCCAGCGTTCCGTGGCCGGTGGCGAGGAACAGGTTCGGATAGGGGCTCGGCCCGATCACCGGCGTGCCATCGGGCGTCATCGGGCGCAGACCGGTCCAGAACGTCGCCTTCGCGACGTCGCCGCCGCCGGGGAACAGGTCGGTCACGACGTGCTCCAGCGTCGCACGGCGGCTCGGACGCAGGGTGCGCGAGTAACCGGCGAGTTCGGCGGTGCCGCCGACACGGATGCGATCGTCGAACCGCGTCAGCGCGACCTTGTAGGTCTCGTCCATCACCGTCGATTGCGGCGCACCGGACGGGTCCTCGATCGGAATCGTGATCGAATACCCCTTGACCGGATACACCGGGATGTCGATGCGCAGCGGCTTCAGGAACAGCGGCGAATAGCTGCCCAGCGCGACGACATAGGCGTCGGCCTGCAGCTCGCCCTGATCGGTCGCGACACCGCCGATGCGCCCGCCTTCGGCGACGATGCGCCGGATGTCGACGCCGAACCTGAAATCGACGCCCATACCCATGGCGAGCTCCGAAAGCGCGGTCGTGAACTGGTGGCAGTCCCCGGTCTCGTCGTCGGTGAGCCGCAGGCCACCGACGAACTTCTCGCGCACACGCGCCAGCGCCGGCTCGACCCCGACGCAGCCCTCGCGGTCGAGCAGCTGGTAGGGCACGCCGTGGCGGTCGAGCACCTCGGTATCGCGGCTCGTGCCGTCGAATTCCTTCTGGGTCCGGAAGAGCTGCAGCGTGCCGAGGCTGCGCTCGCTGTAGCGGATTCCGGTCTCGGCGCGCAGTGCGCGCAGGCGATCGCGACTGTACTCGGCGAGCCGCAGCATCCGCGTCTTGTTGCGCTCGTAGCGGGCTTCCGTGCAGTTGCGAAGCATCTGCAGGCTCCAGCGCCACATCGCAGGATCGGGCAGTGGCCAGACCACCAGCGGTCGGTGGCGCATGAACGCCCACCGCAGCGCCTTCAGCGGAATGCCGGGTCCCGCCCAAGGGGCCGCCAACCCGGCCGACACCTCGCCCGCGTTGCCGAAGCTGGTTTCGAGCGCCGCGCCGGGCTGCCGGTCGACGACCGTCACCCGATGCCCGGCTTGCGCCAGGTGGTAGGCGGTCGACACGCCGATCACGCCACTGCCGAGTACCATCACATGCATCGTGCTTTGCCGCAGGAAATGCAACGCGGCGAGTATGCAGCAGCGCCTGCGCCGCCGTACCGCGGCGCTTGACGCCCGCAACGGCGCCTCGCGCGGCCCTTCGGGTCCGTCGCTCCCGTCAGCGGCGCAAGATCAGGTCCGCGGAATCAGGCGCGCCAGTGCACGCGCACCGAGTATTCGTCATGGCCGTACTGGACATCGAAATCGCCGTGGTGCTGGCGCTTGAGCGCCTCGGCGATGCGCTGCGGCGTATGGATGTCGGTGGTGGTGACGACGACCTCGTCGGGTCCTTCCTCGATCGCCATGACGCGATTGAGCGGATGCTCCTCGCGTTCGCGGGCTGCCACCTTGTGCAGGTGCGCGAGCACGTCGGCACGATGTGCGTTGAAATGCGCGCCGCCGAGCGTCAGCCAGCCGGCGGGCAGCTTTTCATGGATGCGCCGGCATGCCGGACAGCGCGTCTGATGCGCCCCCTCCGGCGCGTCTCCCCATTGCCAGTGTCCGTGGTGAAACACCGCGCGGCAATCCGGGCAGACCGTTGGCTCCGGATACTTGCCGGCGACCTGGTACGGGTCGTGTTGCTTGGCGTCGAATACGCGTTGACCCGGTCGCATGCCGGCAGCAGGCGGGAAAGGGGCCTTGGGGGACAGCTTCGGTCTTGTCATGTGGATTCCATCGCTCGTTACCCTCGATCCCGCGAACCCGGGGCTCGCGGAACCGACGGATTCTTCCGGCCTGCGTCTGCTTCGATGCCGGAGCGTTCTACTTGACTGTCACCTGCTTCGAAACCGTGCCGTTCTTCTTGGGCAGGACGAGGTCGAGAATGCCATTCTCATACTTGGCCTCCGACTTGCTCTCGTCGATGTCGTTCATCAGCGTGAAGCTGCGCTCCTGCTTGCCGTAGTAGCGCTCGCTGCGCAGAACCGTCTTGCCCTTCTTCTCTTCCTCTTCCTTCCTCACCTCGGCGCTGATCGACACCTGGTTTCCTTCGACCGCGACGTGGATGTCCTCCTTCTTGACGCCGGGAATCTCGGCCTTGACGTGATAGGTCTTGTCGTCTTCCGAGACGTCGATCCTGATCTCGGGTGCGGCGGGAAGATCCCGGCTCCAGGCGCGCAGCCGCGGCATGCGGAAGAAATCCTCCATGTCACGGAACGGCGCGAGGGTTGCGATATCGCCGAACGGATCGAATCGGGTGAGATTTGCCATGGTGCTCTCCATCGTGGTTACGCTGCGTGCAGCAGACCCGCCCCGCTGGCACGGGCCAATCCGCTGCGGAGGCGACTCGCGCACAAGCGACACCCACCCGCCATGCGGACTTTCGCGGGCCCCCGCAACTCCTGCTCATTCTGACCCGCCGCCGGCCCGATGGTTTTGACGTACGTCAACCCTGGGGAACCCCGGGCCTGCGTGCCGGACGCGCGCGCCGCCGCGTGCCGCCCACCGCGCGCCGCCGTGCCCCTGCCCCCACCGTGTCCCAAGCGGCCGCGCTGCGCGTATATGATGGCCGGAGGATCGGCAGCAGCAACACCACGTCGCCACGACCGTGCTCCCCCCGCAACCCATCTCCGAAGCGGTCCTGCTCGAGAAATACGCGAGCGCAGGCGAACGCAGCGTGGACGACGTCCGCCGGCGGGTGGCGCGCGCGCTGGCGGCGATCGAGCCGGAGGATCGGCGTTCCCGATGGGAAGCCGCCTTCCACCGCGCGCAGGCGGAAGGCTTCATCCCCGGCGGGCGCATCAACTCGGCCGCGGGGACCGACCTCAAGGCGACGCTGATCAACTGCTTCGTCCAGCCGGTCGGCGACAGCATCTCGACCGATGGCGCCGACGTCGGAATCTATGCCGCGCTCAACGAGGCCGCGGAGACGATGCGTCGCGGCGGCGGCGTCGGCTACGACTTCTCGCGCATTCGGCCCGAAGGCGCGCAGGTCCGCGGCACGGCGAGCCGCGCCAGCGGCCCGTTGTCGTACATGCGCGTATTCGACCAGTCCTGCGAGGCGATCGAATCGGCGGGGGCGCGCCGCGGCGCGCAGATGGGCGTCCTGCGCTGCGACCATCCCGACATCGAGGCTTTCATCCACGCCAAGGACCGGGGCGGGCTCGCGAACTTCAACCTGTCGGTCGCGGTCACCGACGCATTCATGCACGCCGTCGTCGACGACCGGCCGTGGGACCTCGTCCACCGCGCAAGGCCCGGGCCCGAGCAGATCGCCGCGGGCGCTCGCCAGCGCGACGACGGGCTGTGGGTCTACCGCGAAACGTCCGCCGCGGCGCTCTGGCGGCAGATCATGGCGAGCACCTACGATCACGCCGAGCCGGGTGTGCTGTTCATCGACACGATCAATCGCGACAACAACCTCTCCTACTGCGAAGTCATCGAGGCGACCAATCCCTGCGGCGAGGAACCCCTGCCCGCGTACGGTTCCTGCGACCTCGGCAGCCTGGACCTCTGCGCCTTCGTCGACGCGCCTTTCACGTCGGGCGCGCGTTTCGACCTCGAGCGCATGAACTCGATCGTTCCGGTCGCCGTGCGCATGCTCGACAACGTGCTCGATGCGACCGTCTGGCCGCTGCCGCAGCACCGGCAGGAGGCGATGTCCAAGCGGCGCATCGGGCTCGGGTTCACCGGCCTGGGCGACGCGCTGCTGATGCTCGGTCTGCGCTACGACGCGGACGAAGGACGGCAACAGGCGGCGACGATCGCCCGCGCGCTGCGGGACGCCGCGTATCGGGCGTCGGTGGAACTCGCCCGGGAGAAGGGGCAGTTTCCGCTGTTCGATGCGCGGCATTACCTGTCGCCGCCGCGTTTCGCCTCGCGCCTTCCCGATGACATCAAGGCGGAGATCGCGCGCCACGGCGTGCGCAACAGCCATCTGCTGGCGATCGCCCCGACCGGCACGATATCGCTCGCCTTCGCCGACAATGCGTCGAACGGGATCGAGCCCGCCTACGCCTGGGTCTACACGCGCAGGAAGCGCATGGCCGACGGCAGCTACGGCGAATACCGGGTCGAGGATCACGCGTGGCGCGTGTACCGGGACGTCAACGGAATCGACGCCGGCGTGGCCGTGCTGCCTTTCGATCCTGCGCAGCCCGCGCAGCGCGAAGCGGGATCCATCGTGCGGACCGGGCGCGACGGCCGGCGCTGCGTGATGCTGCCGCGGCATTTCGTCTCGGCGCTCGACATCGGCGCGCTCGACCACGTGCGGATGAGCGCCGCCGTCCAGCCCTACGTCGACACGGCGATCAGCAAGACCGTCAACATCGCCGCCGACTACCCGTTCGCGGAATTCCGGAACCTCTACCTCGAGGCCTGGAGGAACGGCCTCAAGGGACTCACGACCTATCGGCCCAACGCCGTCGTCGGGTCGGTGCTGGAAGTCCCCTGCCGGATCGCATCATGACCGACGCGGAACTGCACGATTCCGCGCGCGACCCCGACAACCTGCGCATCGCGCAGTGGTTGCGCGAAGCCGCCGAACTCCTGCACGCCCAGGGAGCGAATCCGTTTCGCGTCGGCGCGTACCGCAAGGCCGCCGACACGGTTCTGCAGTTCGAGGGAAGCCTCCGGAACCTCCTCGCCGACCAGGGTCGCGCAGGTCTCGACGCGCTGCCCGGCATCGGGGCGGGCATCGCGGCGGCGATTGCCGAAATGCTCGAGCGCGGCCGCTGGTCGCAACTCGACCGCCTGCGCGGAAGCCTCGATCCCGAACACCTGTTCCAGACGGTCCCCGGCGTCGGTCCCGGGATTGCGCGGCGCATTCACGACACGCTGGGCGTCGAGACCCTCGAGGCACTCGAGGTGGCGGCGCACGAAGGGCGACTGGAGAAGGTGCCCGGTGTCGGCCGGCGACGGGCGGCGGCGATCCGCGCCGCGTTGGCCGAGATCCTCGACCGCACCCCCCTCGCCCGCCGCAGCACGCCGACCGCCGCATCGGAACCACCCGTGGCCACGCTGCTCGACGTCGACCGCGAATACCGGGCCAAGGCGCAGGCGGGGGCATTGCCGACGATCACCCCGCGGCGCTTCAATCCGCGCAACGAGGCGTGGCTGCCGGTACTACACACGCGCCGCGACGACTGGCACTTCACGGCCCTCTACTCGAACACCGCACGGGCGCACGAACTCGGCCGCACCCTCGACTGGGTGGTTCTCTATTTCCACGACGACGACCATGCCGAACGCCAGCGCACCGTCGTCACCGAGCAGCGCGGCCCCCTGCGGGGCCGGCGGGTCGTGCGCGGGCGCGAGGCGGAATGCCTCGCCGACCACGAAATGTCGAGAACCGATACGAGCATCCCGGCCAAGGCGGTGGCCCAGCGGCAGGCATAATGCCGGCGACGACGGGAGTGATCGCGTCGTGCCCGTCCGCCTGATCGCGGTCCGCGCGAGCTGCGGCACGCGCAAGGCACCGCGGCAGCCCGTCCCATCCGCCTGCTCCGAAGGAGGTCTTTCTTGCCCACTGCGCATCAACGCCTGAGCGCGCTTTCGCCACCGATGCTGACGGGGCTCCTGCGTGGGGTCGAGAAGGAGAGCCTGCGCGTGCGTCCCGACGGCACGCTGGCCACGACCCGGCATCCCGTCGCCCTGGGCTCGGCGCTCACGCATCCGCGCATCACCACCGACTTCAGCGAATCGCAGCTCGAGCTGATCACCGGCGTCCACCCGAACGCCGATGCCTGCGTGGCGGAGCTCACGCAGATCCACCAGTTCGTCTATCGGCAGCTCGGCGACGAGGCGATGTGGGCGAGCAGCATGCCCTGCCTCCTTCCCGAAGACGACGACATCCCGATTGCGGATTACGGCAGCTCGAACACCGCGAGGATCAAGACCGTGTACCGGACCGGGCTCGCGCATCGCTACGGCCGGAGGATGCAGACGATCTCGGGGGTCCACTACAACTTCTCGCTCCCGGACGCGGCCTGGGCATCGCTGCAGCAGGTCGACGGATACCGCGGAGCGTTGCAGGACTACCGGACCGATGGCTACTTCGCCCTGATCCGCAACTTCCGGCGCAGTTCGTGGCTGCCGCTCTACCTGTTCGGAACCTCACCTGCCGCATGCCGATGCTTCGTCGAGGGCCGTGCGCACTCGCTGCAGGACCTTGGCCCCCATACGGTCTACCTGCCGAACGCGACATCGCTGCGGATGGGCCCGCTCGGCTACCAGAGCGACGCGCAAGCATCGCTCAAGGTCAGCTTCAACGGGCTCGCAAGCTATGCCCGTTCGCTGCAGCGCGCGATGACCGAGCCGTATCCCGCCTATGAGGCGATCGGCCTGCGCGAAGGCGACCGCTACCTCCAGCTCGCGACGACGCTGCTGCAGATCGAGAACGAGTTCTACGGGACGATCCGTCCGAAGCGGAGGGTGCGGCGCGACGAGCGGCCCCTGCACGCGCTGACGGAGCGCGGCGTCGAATACGTCGAGGTGCGCAGCCTCGACGTCGATCCGTACGCGGCCGTCGGCGTCAGCGCGCAGACGATGCACTTTCTCGACGCCTTCCTGCTGCAATGCCTGCTGTCGGACAGTCCGCCGGACTCGCCGGAGGAGATCGGCGAGATCGCAGGCAACCAGTACCGGGTGGCCGAACGGGGCCGCGAGCCCGGACTGCGGCTGCGGCAGGGTGGCCGCGAGAAAGCGCTGGCCGACTGGGGTGCCGATGTCATCGACGCCTGCGAGCCTTTTGCGGCGGCGCTCGACGCGGCCGGCGGCGGCCGCGCCCACCGCGACGCGCTGGCGGCCGCCCGGGTCGCGCTCGCCGATCCGGCGGCAACGCCATCGGCCCGCGTGCTGCGCGACGTCGATGGGCAGCACGGCAACTCGTACTTCGACTTCGCGCTCGCCCGTTCGGCGCAGCTGCGCAGCGACCTGCTCGCGCTGCCCTACGCGCCCGAGGTCGAGTCGCGCTTTCGCGACATGGCCGACCAGTCGCTTGCGGAACAGCGCGATATCGAAGCCTCGGACAGCCTGCCCTTCGAGACCTATCGCCTGCAGTACCTCGGCCAGGATCTGCTGGCCGGACGGGCATGAATCACCGGCGCTTGCGCCAAGTCAAACCCTGCGGCGACGCCGGACCTACAATCGGGACCATCGTCGTGGACCTACGCGCGGAGAACGACCCGAATGGCCCTTTCCAGACCCCAGGTGGCCCAGCTCGCCGGGCAGCTCGACCAGCGTCGCCAGGCGTTGCTCGAGGAAGTCCGCGACGAGCTCGAGCACAGCGAGAACCAGCAGTACATCGAGATCATCGGGCGCGTCCCTGCCGACGTCGGCGACGAGTCGGTCGGTGACGCGCTCGCGGACCTGAACCTCGCGATCATCGACCGCCACGTCCAGGAACTGCGGGACATCGACGCCGCGAAGCTGCGGGTCAGGGACGGCAGCTTCGGCATCTGCATCGACTGCGGCGGCGACATCGGCTTCGAGCGCCTGCGCGCATACCCGACGGCGAAGCGCTGCCGCCCATGCCAGGAACACCGCGAGAAGACCTACGCACACCAGGGCACGCCATCGCTGTAGAGGGGGCGCGATGACCGACGACGTGAAGGCAGGGCTGCGCGAGCATTTCCTGGAGGCGATGCGGTTCCGCCATGCCTGCAGGGCGTTCGAGCCCGGCCGGCGCGTCGCGCAGGAAGATATCGAATACGTGCTCGAGGCCGGACGGCTCTCGCCGTCATCGCTGGGGCTCGAGCACTGGCGTTTCGTCGTCGTCCAGGACCCTGCACTCAAGGAGGCGCTGCAGGAAGCCTGCATGGGCCAGCCGCAGGTGGGGTCGTCCAGTGCGGTGATCGTGATCCTCGCGCGCGAGCAGGAGCTCGCGCCCGACAGCGAATACGTGACGAGGATGTTCGGCCGCATGGCGCCGGCGGCGGCGGAATTCACCGCCCTGCTCGATTTCTACCGGCACTTCGCTGAGCACAACGACCTCACCGCATGGAGCATCGCCCAGTGCCACATCGCAGCCGCGAACATGATGACGGCCGCGGCGGTCATCGGTGTCGACAGCTGTCCGATCGGCGCGTTCTCGGCGAGCGCGGTCCTCGATGCCCTGGGCATCACCAGCCGCGCGGACGTCGTTGCGCTGGTCGTCGCGCTGGGCTACCGTGAGCGGGCACCCGCCGCGAAGAAGCGGTTGCCGCTGTCCGAAATCGTCGAATATCGCTGACGCGGCACTGCACGACGGCGCGCAATCCCGTCGCCAGGGCCTCCAACCCACGATGCGATCGTTTTCCACCGATGTCGAGATTCCGGTCGGCCAGGTCCTGCTCCCCGGAACGCTGGCGCGTCCGCCGCGACCGAGGGGCATCGTGGCGTTCGCGCACGGCAGCGGCAGCTCGCGGCTCAGCCCGCGCAACGTCTACGTCGCCCAGGTCCTCTTCGATGCCGGGTTCGGCGCACTGCTGTTCGATCTGCTGACGCCCGACGAGGATCGCGACTACGCGACGCGATTCGACATCGACCTGTTGAGCGAGCGCCTCGTGGGCGCCACCCGCTGGCTGCGCGACGAACCGCAGGCACGGGAACTGCCGCTCGGCTATTTCGGCGCCAGCACGGGCGCTGCCGCGGCGCTGGTCGCAGCGGCCGATGCCGATGCCGGCGTCGGTGCGGTGGTCTCCCGCGGCGGCCGCCCGGATCTCGCGGGCGCGCAGGCCCTGGGGCGCGTCCGCGCGCCGACGCTGCTGATCGTCGGCGGCGAAGACCGCGAAGTCATCCTCCTGAACCGCGGCGCCTACGCGAAACTGCGCTGCGAGAAGGAGCTGTCGATCGTTCCGGGCGCAACCCACCTGTTCGAGGAGCCGGGGACGCTCGAAGAGGTCGCGCACCAGGCGGCCGTGTGGTTCGCGCGCCACCTCGCGGCGCCCGTCGCTCAACCGGATGCAGGCGTCAGGCCGGGATCCTCGTCCTGAGATACGCAACAAGGTCGTCGAGGGTCACGAGCTTGCGGTAGTCCGCCTCGGGAATCTCGACCCCCAGGCGCTCGTGCAATCCGACGAGGAAGTTCAGCCAGTCCATCGAGTCGAGGTCGACCTGGTCGCGCAGCGGTTGCGCCGGCGCGAGTTCGTCCCGCGATATCTCGGGTGCCACGCGCTGCAGCGTCTCCAGCACTGCGGCACGCAGCCTCGCATCGCCGGGCGACGTCATCGTGCCTTCCCCTTGCT
This sequence comes from uncultured Pseudomonadota bacterium, assembly GCA_963816415.1. Lineage (GTDB taxonomy): Bacteria > Pseudomonadota > Gammaproteobacteria > Burkholderiales > Casimicrobiaceae > VBCG01. The sequence continues at coordinate 121,317 of CAWFKR010000014.1, read as the reverse complement.
GCACCCCTGCAGCCCGGCGCGCGGGTCGAGGGCCGTCATCCCGCGACCCCGTCGAGCTGTGCGGGCTCCTGCAGCAGCCGGGAGATCTCGTTGAGGAACAGCGCGCCGCGGTGACCGTCGCTCGCCCGATGGTCGGCCGCGAGGCTCGCGGTGACGACCGGTGCGACGATCACCTGCCCGCCGTCGACCCACGGGCGATCGCTCACGCGGCCGAAACCCACGAGCGCAACCTGCGGCGGGTAGATGATTCCCTGCACGAGCTCGACGCCCTGCTCGCCGAGGTTGGTGACGGTGATCGTCGCGTCGGTCATCTCCGAGCTGCGCAGCGTCAGCGCGCGCGCGCGCGCGACGAGGTCGGCGAGCTGGCGCATCAGTGCGTCGATTCCCAGCGCGTCGGCATCGTGGATCGCCGGCGCGATGAGCCCGCCCTGTCGAAGCGAGATGGCGACCCCGGGATGGATGCCGGTTGCAGGCACGAACGCTCCGTCGACGTGGTGCCCGTTCAGGTCGGGAAACCTGCGAAGGGCGAGCGCGACCGCCTTCAGGAGCGGCACCGCCATCAGCACGCGGCCGGTCACCGGCCTCGGCGCGTTGTGCGCGGCCAGCCATTGCTGCAGCCGCAGCAGCGGAATGTCGACCGCGAGGTAGTAGTGGGGGATGTCGCGCTTGGACCGCGCCATTGCCGCAGCGATCGCGCCTCGCATCGCAAGGGCGCGGTCGGCCGCCGAAGGCCTTGCCGCTTCGCGCGGCGCCGTCGCGGCGGCCGCTGGCTCAGCTTCCGCGGGTCGCGCGGCGCGAGCCGCCGTCTGGACGTCGTCGAGCGTGATCGCCCCGCCGGGCCCGGTCCCGGTGACGCCGGCGAGATCGAGTCCCAGCGCCTGGGCGCGCACGCGTGCCGCAGGCGATACTCGCTGCCGCCCTGCAGCCGGTGACGCGGCGCCCGGAGGCGCGGCAGCCGCCACCGCCGAGCCGGTGGCGGCGGTGGCAGGGGTGGCGGGAGCCGCTGCGGCCGTCCCGACCGGCACCGCGCCCGGGGGTGCCGCTACCGGCGCAGGCGTTTCCCTGCCCGCGGCCGCCGCCTGCAGGCGCCGCTTCTCCGCCTCGGCGTGCTCGACGGTTTCGCCGGGCTCGAGCAATCGAGCCATCAGTGTGCCGACGGGGACCTTGCGTAGTGGCTCGAGCAAGAGTTCGTAGATCGTTCCCTCGTTCCAGATCTCGACGTCGATCGCCGACTTGCTGGTGTCGACGACCGCAACGACGTCCCCCTTGCGCACGACGTCGCCGGTCTTGACTTTCCACTCGAGCAGCGTGCCTTCATCCATTTCAGCGCCGAGCGAGGGCAGCCTGAACTCGATCATCGCGGCCCCTCAGTCCCTGCCCAGCACCCGCCGCACCGCGGCAACGATCTTCGCAGCCTGCGGCAATGCCGCATCCTCCAGGTGCTTCGCATACGGAATCGGGACCTCCTCGCTGCACACGCGCGCGACGGGCGCGTCGAGGTCGTAGAGCGCCTGCTCCATGATGCGCGCCATCACCTCGGCCGCGAGGCTGCCCGAGCGCCAGCCCTCGTCGACGACAACGGCGCGATGTGTGCGGCGCACCGACCCGATGTACGTCGCGTCGTCGAGCGGCCGCAGCACGCGCAGGTCGACGACCTCGGCGTGAATGCCGTCGGCTGCAAGCTCGCCGGCGGCCGCGAGCGCCTTCCCGACCGAGCCGCCCCAGGCGATCAGCGTGACGTCGCGCCCCTCGCGCAGGACCTGCGCCGACCGCAGGTCACGGCTGCGCCACGCGTCGGTCAGTTCGCCTTCGTCGTTGTAGAGCAATGCGTGTTCGAAGACGATCACCGGATCCGGATCGGCGATGGCCGGCGCCAGCATGCCGCGCGCATCGTCGATCGTCGCCGGCGCCACGACGGTGAGACCCGGGACGTGGGCGTACCAGTTCTCGAGGCTGTGCGAATGCTGCGCCGCGAGCTGCCGCCCCGCTCCGGTCGCCATCCGGATCACCAGCGGCACGTGGAACTGCCCCGCCGACATGTGGCGGTAGAGCGCTGCCGCATTGACGATCTGGTCGAGCGCCAGCAGGCTGAAGTTGACGGTCATCACCTCGACGATCGGACGCATCCCCCCCAGCGCCGCACCGATGCCCGCGCCGACGAAAGCGAGCTCGGACAGCGGCGCGTCGCGGATGCGCTCGGGGCCGAATTCGTCGAGGAGCCCCTTGGACACGGCGTAGGAGCCGCCGTACCGGCCGACGTCCTCGCCCATCAGGAACACGCGCGGGTCCGACGCCAGCGCATCGTGCAGCGCCATGCGCATCGCCTCGCGGTAGCTGATCCTCATCGCGCCGGCCCCGCGACGAGGTCGAGGGCCAGGTCCTCGACGGGTTCGAGGCTCCCCGCCTCGGCGAACGCGACGGCCTCCTCCACCTCCCTCGCCGCCCCGGCGTCGAGCGCGAGGAATTGCTCCTCGGTGAGCAGTCCCTGGGCCTTGAGTCGATTGGACAGGTTGTGGATCGGGCCGCGCTTCTTCCACGCCTCGATCTCGGCCTTGTCCCGGTAGAGGTCGGGGTCGAACATCGAATGCGCGCGATAGCGATAGGTCTGGAATTCGACGAAGCACGGTCCGCCCTCGCGCACGCGCGCGACGGCTTCGCGCGCCGCCTCGTGCACCGCGATCACGTCCATGCCGTCGACGAGGGACGCCGGTATGCCGAAGGCCGCGGCCTTCACGCAGAGGTCCGTCTGCGACTCGGATCGCGCGAGCGCCGTTCCCATCGCGTAGAGGTTGTTCTCGCAGAAGAAGGCGACCGGAAGCTGCCACAGCGCGGCGAGATTCATCGATTCGTGGAACGCGCCTTCGGCGATCGCGCCCTCCCCGAAGAATGCCGCCGTCACGCGCTTGCGTCCCTGCATCCGGTCGGCGAGTGCGAGACCGACGGCGATCGGCAGGCCGCCGCCGACGATCGCATTGCCGCCATAGAAGCGCGTCGCGGCATCGAACAGGTGCATCGACCCGCCCCGCCCGCGACAGCACCCCTCGCGCTTGCCGTACATCTCGGCCATGATCGCGTTCGCCGGGATGCCGCGGACCAGCGCGTGGCCGTGCTCGCGATACGTCGCGACGATCGCGTCGTCCGCGGCGAGCGCATGCACGGCGCCCACCGCAACCGCCTCCTCGCCGATGTACAGATGCAGGAAACCGCGAATCTTCTGCTGCCCGTAGAGATCGGCGCAGCGCTCCTCGAAGCGGCGTATGCGCAGCATGTCGGTGAGCAGCGCGAGCGCCGACTCGCGCGGCAGCGTGACCGCACCGGCGCTCATCGGGTCTCCTTCGGGTGCATTGGACCACCGTCGTGCCGCGCACTCCGGCATTCGCCCTCGGGGCCGCCCCTGGGCTCAGCTTTCGCGCTCATGCATCCGCCTCGAGCGTCGACGTGTCGCCCTCGGGCAAGCCCATCTCGCGCGCCTTCAGCAGCCGCCGCATGATCTTGCCGCTGCGCGTGCGCGGCAACGTGGGCAGGAACGCGATCTCCTTGGGCGCCACCGCCGCACCCAGACGCTTGCGGGCATGGCCCAGCAGTTCCATCCGGAGCGCCTCGCTGGCCACGTAGCCGGGCTTCAGCGACACGAAGGCCTTCACCGTCTCGCCGACGACCGGATCGGGCTTGCCGATGACACCGGCCTCGGCAACCGCCGGATGCTCGATCAGTGCGCTCTCGACCTCGAACGGTCCGATCAGGTGTCCCGCCGACTTGATCACGTCATCGGCCCGCCCGACGAACCAGTAGTAGCCGTCGTCATCCCGCGTGACCAGATCCCCGGTCAGGTACAGGTCGCCGCAGAAGCACTTCCGGTAGCGCTCGTCCTGGTTCAGGTAGCCGCGGAACATCGACGGCCAGCCCCTGCGCAGTGCGAGCTCACCCTGCACGCCGGGCGCGGTGATCTCCTCGCAGCTCCCGTCGTCGCGGCGCGCGACCACGAGCGCGTCGATTCCCGGCAGCGGCTTGCCCATCGATCCCGGCTTGATGTCCATCGCAGCCATGTTCGCGATCATGATGCCGCCGGTCTCGGTCTGCCACCAGTTGTCGTGGATCGGCAGCCCGAATGCCTCCTCGCCCCACCACACGGCCTCGGGATTGAGCGGCTCGCCGACGCTGGCAATGAATCGCAATGCCGGCAGACGATGCGCCTGCGCCAGCGCGGCACCGCCTTTCATCAGCATGCGCACCGCGGTCGGCGCCGTGTACCAGACGCTGACCCTGTGCTCGTCGAGCAGCCGGTACCAGCGCTCGGCGTCGAAATCCGCCTCGTCGACGACGCTGGTGACGCCATGCAGCAACGGCGCGACGATGCCGTAGGAGGTGCCCGTGACCCAGCCAGGGTCGGCCGTGCACCAGAACACGTCGTCGGGGTGCAGGTCGAGCGCGTAGCGGCCGGTCGCGTAATGCGCGACGGCGGCGCCATGCACGTGGACGGCACCCTTGGGCGTTCCGGTCGTTCCGCTGGTGAAATGCAGCAGTGCCATGTCGTCGGCGGTCGTCTGCTCGACCGCAAAGCGGTCGCCCGCGGCGTGCATCAGCGTCGCCAGATCGTGCGTACCGGGGACATCGGTCGGCGCGGCATCGTCGCCGACCAGCAGGATGTGGGCAAGTCGCGGCAGCTCGCTCGCAATGCCTGCGACCTTGCGCCGGTAGAGCGACTCGGTCGTGACCAGGACCCGCGCCTCGCCGAGCGCGAGGCGGGTCCGGATCGGTTCGGGCCCGAAAGCCGAGAACAGCGGGGAGACGACGCTGCCGTTCTTGAGAGCGCCCAGCGCCGCGATGTAGAGCTCGGGGATGCGTCCGGCGAGCAGGAACACGCGTTCGCCCTTGCCCACGCCGAGGCTGCGCAGGGCAGCTGCGAACCGGTTGGAAAGGGCGGCGAGCTCCGCGTAGCTGATGTCGCGCCTGCGGTCGTCGCGGGCGATGAAGCGCAACGCGGTGCGGTCGGCAACGGGCGTGCCGAGGTGTCGATCGACGGCGAGCTGTCCGATGTTGACCGGGCCCTGTGGGCGCAGCCCGAGCTCGGCAGCGGCAGCGGCCCACGAGAATCGCCCGCGCTCGACGTCGTAGTCGGCGAGGTTGGGCGCAACCCGCAGGTCGGATGCCGTCTTGCGGATGATCGAAGCTCGCATCGACCCGGTCCTTCATTCTTCGCCCGGTTGCTATCGTCTCCTGCAGCCCCGGCGCGGTTCTTGATTCACGTCAACCTGCATCGGCGCAGCGCCCGTGGCGACGCCCCACGGGTCGGACCGGACAACGCCGCGCGACGGGGTCGGACCGGTCAACGCCGCCCGACGACCAGTCGCAGATCATCGCCCTCACCTTCGACGGCGATCGCGACCCCGAAATCGCGCGAAGCACGCGTCAGCGCCTGCGCGAGCCAGCGGGCCTCGGCCGTCGTCGCGCGATTGACCCGCAGGTGGTCGATGCGCATCGGCGCCAGCGTGAGCGCGGCGAGGCGTCCGGTGGCGTCGAGGCTCGGAAAGTACGCGGCGGTGAGGTCGGGACGGAACGCCTCGTAGCCGCTGATGCCTTCGTAGTCGTCGATGAAATCGCCGCAGCCGTAGAGGACGAGTCGGCCGTCGTGGACCTCGATGCCGATCGGGTGATGCGACGAGTGGCCATGAACGACATCGACCCGTGCCTCGTCGATCAGCCGATGCGCGAATTCCCGCTGCGCGGGCAGGACGCCGTAACCCCAGTTCGAGCCCCAGTGGATCGACGCGACGACGATGTCGCCGCCGCGTTTCACCTCGCCGACCCGGCGCGCGATCGCCCGCACCGCGTCCTGCGAAAGCTCGTGCAGGAAATCGACGCCCGGACGATCGTCGGTCGCGGCCCAGTCCTCGATCACGCCCGCGCTCGCCATTCCCATCGCGAACACCAGAACGCGCGAGCCCTGTGCCACATCGAGGACTGCGGGCGCGGCAGCGGCGGCGCGCGTCAGTCCCGCGCCGGCCGTTCGCATGCCGGCAGCGTGCAGGGTGGCAAGGGTCGACCGGAGGCCGTCGTAGCCCCAGTCGAGCACGTGATTGTTGGCAAGAACGCAGCAATCGACGCCCGCTGCGGAAAGGCAGCCGACGTTGTCGGGATGCATCCGGTAATGGATGGACTTGCCGGGCCACGCGTCGTCGGCGGTGGTGATCGCCGTTTCCAGGTTGACGATCCGCGCATCGGGGTGCTCGCGATCGAGCACCGCCAGCGCATCACCCCAGATGTAGTCGAAGCCGACGGGACGCAGGATCGGCCCCGACGCCTGCTCGGCCAGATCGACGTAGCCTTGCGCCGAGCGCATGTACGGTTCGTACAGCTGCGGCCTGCCCGGATGCGGCAGGATCTGGTCGATGCCGCGTCCGGTCATCACGTCGCCGCAGAGAAAGAGCTTCACGCGGGAGAGCGTCCCACGGCGGCGCGGCGTCGGCAAGCTGCGGGGGCTGCAGTCCCGCGGTAACATGTCCGATCGAGACCTCCAGGGGAAGGCACCGCGACATGGACTTTCGCGATCGGACTGTCGTCGTCACCGGCGCTGCGGGGCAACTCGGCCGCGCGGTCGCCTCGGCATTCGCCGCCGCGGAGGCGAACCTGGTGCTGGTCGAGCGTCACCGGAGCCACCTCGCCGACGCGTTCGGGCAGGACACGCCGCGCCGCCTGCTCGTCGCCGCCGATCTCCTCGATCGCGATGACGTCGATCGCGCGATTGCGGCGGCAGCCGGCCGCTTCGGCCGGATCGACGCGCTGTGCAACATCGTCGGCGGCTTCCGGATGGGCGAAGCCGTGCACGAACTCTCCGACGAGACGCTCGACTTCGTCTTCGACATCAACGTGCGCAGCCTGGTCCACGCCGCGCACGCCGTCGTGCCGCACATGCTCGACGGCAGGGGCGGACGCATCGTCAATGTCGCGGCGTTCGCGGCGAACCGGGGCGCGGCGCGGATGGGCGCCTACAGCGCGGCGAAAAGCGCAGTGATCCGGCTCACCGAGGCGATGGAAGCCGAACTGCACGACCGTGGGGTCCACGTGAACTGCGTCCTTCCGACGATCATCGACACGCCGGACAACCGGAAGTCGATGCCCGATGCCGACACTTCGACGTGGGTCGCGCCGCAGGATCTCGCCAATGTGATCCTGTTCCTCGCATCGCAAGACGCGCGCGCCATCCACGGCGCCGCCCTTCCCGTCGGCGAAATGCGCTGATCGCCTGCGCGTCGGCGAAATTCGCCGCCCCCCCGCAGGTGCCACCCTCGCGGGCCAGTTAAGCATCCGGTAAGGATCCGGCCTTAGTCTCGGCTTCGCGCATCCGCCAACCCAGGGCGTGTGCGACGCAAGCGCGAGGCAACCCTTGGAAAAGACCCCCATTCTCGTCTGGGACCTTCCGGTCCGCGTGTTCCACTGGCTGCTGGCGATCTCTTTCGCCGGCGCGTATGTGACCTCCGGCTACGACAGCCTGCGTTACGTCCACGTCACGTTCGGCTACACGGTCGCCGTGCTGCTCGCGTTCCGGCTGATATGGGCGATCATCGGCACGCGCTACGCACGGCTGTCGTCGTTCAGCTACGGACCGCAGGCCGTGCGCGACTACCTCGGCTCGTTGCTGGCGCGCAGTCCGCGCCACTACGTCGGACACAACCCTGCCGGAAGCTGGGCGGTCTACGCGATCGTCACGCTGGGCATCTTCACCACCGGCACCGGCTATGCGAGGTACAACCATCTCGTCGGCAAGTGGATCGGCGACGTCCACCAGGTCGCAGGCAACGTGATGCTCGGAATCGTCATCGCACACGTCGCCGGGGTCCTCGTCAGCAGCTTTCTTCATCGCGAGAACCTCGCCAAAGCGATGCTCACCGGCTACAAGTCCGGACACCCGGGCCAGGCCATACGCACGACGCGCTGGGTCACCGCGGTGCTGCTGGCGGGGTTCATCGCGGCATTCTGGAGCGGCGCCGTCGAGATTCCCGGCCTTCCGCGAACGCACGCGGTGAAGGCGGATGCGAGAAAACCCGCGGACCTGCGCAGCGAGCAGGCGGACCGGCAGCACGCGTCCCGCGAACGGGGAAGCTGAAGCGCCGCCGGGCCAGCGATCGCGCGGTGGCGACCGACGGCGGCCTCGTCATGACAATGTCTTAAGGATCAGTTAAGAAAGCAGCGTCAACCTCCGCTCCGTGCTCCCCCAATCGAAACACCCGAGCAAATCCCTCAGCCACAAGCCAGGAGAAACAGTCGTGCCATTCGCCTACGAGCCGGAAACCCAGGACGCACGGTCCACGAGACAGATCGTCCTCCCGAAGACCACCTCGCCGCTCAATCTGTCGCCCGAGCGTCTGAAGCACGCCAAGACGTCCTACAGCATCCGGCGCGTCAACCTCGCCGACGCGACGAAACTCGTCGTCGACAGGCGTCCCGAAGCGGGTGACCTGGTGCTCGCTCGCGTGACACGCCTGGGGCAGCACCAGCATCTGGAATCGTCCAGCGGCCGCCGCGCGCGCCTGTGGCCGGGCGACGAGATCGTCGTCGCTTTCGGCGCGCGCTACGCGCCGGATCAATACGAAGCCAGCGTGCCGGAGGATCTTTCTCCGTGCCACCTCGTGGCCGCGGGCGGGATCGCCGCCATGGTTCAGAGCCGCCACGCAGGCATCAAGGCGGCGACGCAGATCGAGCCCATCGGCCTGCTCGCCAACGCCGGCGGCGTGCTCAACATGCGCAGTGCCGCGCTCAGCGCCCCGCCGTCGCGGCGCGCGCCGTTCACCGTCGCCGTCCTCGGGTCGAGCATGAATGCCGGGAAGACGACGACCGCCGCCAACCTGGTCGCGGGACTGCGGCGACTCGGTTTCCGCGTCGGCGCCGCGAAGGTCACGGGGACCGGCGCGGGTGGCGATCGGTGGCTGATGAGCGACGCGGGCGCGGCGCCGGTCCTCGATTTCACCGATGCCGGCTTTGCCAGCACCGCGGGCCTGCCACTCGAGCAACTCGAGCACATCCTCACCCAGCTCTGCCGCCACGTCGCAGTGGCCGGTGTCGAATGCGTCGTGCTGGAAGTCGCCGACGGCCTGCTGCAGGCCGAGACCTCGGCGCTGGTCAAGTCGATGCGATTCGTCAAGAACGTCGATGCCGTGCTGTTCGCGGCACCCGATGCGATGAGCGCCCTCGCGGGGGTCGAATGGCTGCGGAAGCATCACCTCCCGGTCGTGGCAGTGAGCGGGGTCGTGACGGCGTCGCCGCTGGCCGCGCGGGAAGCGCAGCAGGCGGTCGGCCTGCCCGTGCACACGGCCGACGAGCTGACGGACCCGCACATCGTCAGCACCCTGTTCCCGGTGCTGAGCCGCCTGCCGGGCCTGCGTGCGGCGCTCGGGGCGACGCAGTAATCGGCTCCGGCACCCGGACAGCAGTTTCACGACCCGCGGCTTCGCGGGCGAAGCCGCACTATCATGCGCAGCGTGGGCCCCTCGTCCGCGCTGCGCCCACTTTTGGCGAAACGATGCACGTTCTCACCCGTCCGACTCCAGCCGCAACGGTTGCGCATGCCGCGGCTGCGCCACCGCGCCCCGCCGCCGGAATGATCGAATTCCGGCCGGGGCTTCGCTACGCACTGGAGATGCCTGCCGAACCGGGTCCCGGCACACCGGTGGTCGTCGCGGTCCACGGCATCAGCCGGAATGCGGCCGATCATCACGCGGCCTTCGCAGGCCTCGCACAATCGTGCGGCGCAATCCTGGTCGTGCCGCTGTTCGAGGCCGCCGAGTTTCGCGATTACCAGCGGCTCGGACGCGACGGACGCGGCCGGCGCGCCGACCTCGCGCTGATGGCGCTGATCGACGGCGTGCTGTCGTCGCGCGGCTTGCCCGGTCGCAGGTTCCACCTGTTCGGACACTCGGGCGGCGCCCAGTTCGCCCACCGCTTCGTCATGGCCCATCCCGAGCGGGTTGCGCGCTATGCGATCAGCGCCGCGGGCTGGTATACATTCCCGGATGATTCCGCGGATTTCCCGTATGGATTGCGCCATCCGCCTTCCGGCCTCGACATGTCCCGGCAGCGACTTTTCCTGAGCGTGCCAGGCCGAGTCTTCGTCGGCATGCACGACCAGCGGCGCGGGACGAGCCTGCGCCAGCACGAACGCGTCGACGCCGACCAGGGCCGGACCCGCATCGAGCGCGCGATGCGCTGGACGGCAGCGATGAATGCGCGCGCGCGCTCTCTCGAACTGCGTCCGCCACTGGATCTGCGGCAGCTTCCAGGCTCCGGCCACAGCTTCGGCGGGCTGGTCCGGCGCGCAGCCCTGCACGAACAGGTGTGGGCGTTCCTGCTGGGGTCGCAGGAACCCTCGCAGGAAGCCGCCAACGCATGACGGGCCACGGCAAATCATCGCCGGGCCGGTCGGTCCGGCTGCTGCTCGGCGCCAGGGCGTCCCGCAGCGTTGCCCAGGGCGTGCTCGCCGTCGACTTCGCGCTGTACCTGAAGTCGCTGCATTGGACCGGGGCGGCCATCGGATCGGTGCTCGCCGGGAGCATGGTCTTCGGCGTCGTCATGACGATCTCCGGTGCGATCGCGAGCGACCGCTTCGGACGCAAGCGCTTCCTGCTGGGCTACGACGCCGTCTATGCGTTTGCCTGCCTGGTCGCGCTGTTGACGACCAACACGGCGATCCTCGCAGGCGCCGCCGTCATCGGCGCATTCGGGCGTGGCGCGAACGGGGCGGCCGGCCCTTTCGGCTCGATCGAGCAGGCCTGGCTGACGCAGGGACTCGATCCCGGGACGCGGTCGCGAGTCCTCTCGCTCAATGCGACGCTGGGGTTCGTCGGCATGGCGGTGGGCGCGGCCTGCGCGATCCTGCCCGGGCTCGTGCCGTCTTCGATCCCCGCCACGGACGCCTACCGCCCGATCTTCGGCATCGCGCTGGCAGCCGCCCTGATCTGCCTCGGCTGCATCGCGATGGCCGAGGACCGGCATGTCGCGCTCGCCGTGCCCCCCGATGCATCGGCCGAGCGCGCCCTGCGCCAGAAGGAAAACCGCAACCTGCGCATGCTCGCCTTTGCGAACTTCCTCCAGGGCACCGGCCTCGGACTGACCGGCCCGCTGGTTTCGTACTGGTTCGCGCTGCGATTCGGCATCGGCCCGCGCCAGATCGCACCGCTGATCGCGACGGGTTTCCTGCTCGCCGCCGCGTCGTCCCACCTGACGAATCCGCTGTCCCGGCGCTACGGCCTGATGCGGGTGATCGTCGCGCTGCGCCTTGGCGCGCTGGCCCTGTTGTTCGTCTTCCCGTTCGCGCCCACCCTGGCGGCGGCCATCGGCATCTTCCTGCTGCGCAACACGCTGAACCGCGCGACCAACGGTCCGCGTTCCGCGATCACGGCGAGCCTGGTCCGCAACCAGCGCCTCGGCCTTGCGGGTACGGTTTCGTCGGTGTCGCGCCAGATTCCGCGCTCGGTGGGACCGATCGTGGCAGGCGCGCTGTTCGACAGCGGGATGCTGGTTGCCCCGTTCGTGATCGGCGCCGCCTTCCAGGCGGGATACCTGTGGCTCTATCAGCGCAGCTTCCACGCCCAGGACCCGCTGCGCCAGGCCGGCGGATCGCCGGGTGAACCTCGTCCCGAGGCGGCCCGGTGAACGCGACGCGCGCCTCGGCGGGCGTGCGCCTGCCGCTCCCAGGCCACGCTGCAGGCGGCGCGGCGTGACGCGGGTCCTGATCGCCGAAGACGACGCTCTCCTTGGCGACGCGCTGCAGGCGGGCTTGCGCCAGCGCGGCTTCGACGCCGACTGGGTTCAGGATGGCGTCGCCGCGGAAACAGCATTGCGGGCGACCGATTTCGCGGCGGTGGTGCTTGACCTCGGCCTGCCGCGTCTCGACGGCCTGGACCTGCTGCGCAGGGAGCGCGCGAAAGGCTCGTCGACCCCGGTACTGATCCTCACCGCGCGCGACGCGATCGACGAACGGGTCAAGGGTTTCGACACCGGGGCCGACGACTACGTCATCAAGCCGGTGGACCTGGACGAACTCGCGGCAAGGCTGCGCGCGATCGTCAGGCGCGCGCGCGGCGAGCCCGCACCGGTCCTCGAGGTGGCCGAACTGCGCCTCGATCCGGCGGCGCGCACCGTCAGCTATCGCGGACAGCCGGTGGACCTGAAGGCGAAGGAGTTCAACCTGCTTCAGGAATTCATGCTGAACGCGGATCGCGTGCTGTCGCGCGCCCAGATCGAGGAACGCCTCTACGCGTGGGGCTCCGAAATCGAGAGCAATGCGGTCGAGGTGCACATCCATCACCTGCGCAGGAAGCTCGCCCCGGGGCTGATCCGCACCGTGCGCGGGGTCGGCTACGTGCTTCCGCGCGACCCGAAGGACGCCGATGGCTGACCGGCCGCGTTCGATCAGGCGCCAGCTCCTGGTCGTGCTCCTGGTTTCGGTCGCGGCGATCTGGAACGCGACCGGCATCGTCAGCTACTTCGATGCACGACACGAAGTCGATTCGCTCCTCGACTCCCACCTGGCGCAGCTGGCGTCGCTGGTGATCGCGGAAGTGCAGAGCGAGCCCGACGAGACCGATTTCCAGGAACTGCCGGCGCTCCGTCGCTACGCGCATCGTCTCGCGTTCCAGGTCTGGAACCACGGCAAGGCCCCGCGCCTGCGCACGGCAAACGCTCCCGCCACACGCCTTTCACAGGATGACGACGGTTTCAGCGACGTCACGATCGACGGGCAGCACTGGCGCGTCTTCAGCGAGTGGGACGACAATCATCGCTACCTGGTCCAGATCGGCGAGCCCGCACGCGCGCGCGACGAAGTCGCCGCGAGCATCGCCGAGAACATGCTGCTGCCCCTCGCCGTCGCACTGCCCGTCCTGGGCGCGCTGATCTGGTTCGGCATCTCGCGTGCGCTCAGCCCGCTACGGACGCTGAGCGGGCAGGTCGAGCATCGCGCGCCGGACAACCTCGCGCCGCTGGATTCGGCGGGCGCTCCGGCGGAAGTGGCGCCGCTCGCCGCGAACCTGAACCGGCTGTTCGCCCGGGTGCGGGCGTCGATGGAGAACGAGCGCCGCTTCACCGCCGACGCAGCCCACGAACTGCGCACACCGCTCGCCGCATTGCGGGCGCAGGCCCAGGTCGCACGGGGTGCGACCAGCGAGCGGGAACGCGAAAGGGCGCTCGACAACGTGCTGGTCGGCTGCGACCGCGCCACGCACCTGGTCGAGCAACTGCTGACGCTCGCGCGCCTCGAACCCGAGGACTTCAAGGCCCAGCGCGAGACCTGCGACCTGCGTTCCGTCGCGAAGCGGGCGATCGCCGACGCGACGCCCACCGCGCTCGCCAGAACGATCGAGATCGAACTGACCGACGGGTCCCCGGCCACCGTCGCCGGGGACAGTCGCCTGCTGGAAATCCTGCTTCGCAACCTCCTCGACAACGCGGTGCGCTACAGCTACGCCCACACGGTCGTGCGCGTCGACACCGGCGAGCGCCAGGGCTCGGTCTTCATCGTCGTTGCCGACCAAGGCCCCGGGGTCGCTGCCGAGGAGCGCGCGAGACTCGGCCAGCGCTTCCACCGCCTCGTCGGCGGAGGAATCTCGGGATCGGGCCTCGGGTTGTCGATCGTCAAGCGGATCGCCCAGATCCACGGCGCAACGGTTTCCTTCGACGAAACCGCTTCCGGCAGGGGTCTCGCGGTCACGGTGTCGTTCCCCGCCGGCCGGGGATCAGAAATGCCAGGCAGCGCGCAGTGACGCGAACGTGATGCCGTCGTTGGGCAGCTTGATGTCGGCGTTCGACAGGTGCTCGACGCGCAGGCCGACCTCGTAGGCCATGCCGGGCCCGAAGCGCAGCCCGGTCCCGATCCACTCGCCGAACTGGAACGCCGTGCCGAAGTTCGGACCGCCTTGCAGCGAGGTATGCGACAGCAGATGGCCGCCGATGCCGGCGTCCACGAACGTCATGTGGTCGCCGCGCGGCCACTCGACGCGCAACATCGGCGTCACGCCGATCGCCGCGATGTTGCTCGCGCCGTACTTGCGCGCCTGTCGCGCGTGCATGTTCAGTACATCGAACTCGACACCGTAGCGCAGCGCCCATGCGGGCTCCACCCGCAGCGGCGCCGCCGCCATCCATCGCGTGTCGACGCCGACGATGACGGCTTCGCCGTTCAGCCCTCCGGAAAGCGCGACGTCCGCCGCGAAGCAAGGCGACGCGGCAAGCAACGTGCAGGAGATCGCGAGTTGCGCCAGCCGGATCTTCGCCCGTGAAGGGCCGATCCCGAAACGCCTCGCGCCGGAACGCATCCGGGTCCGCGGCAGGGCGCTCGACTGCCGCGCAATCCAGGCATTTCGCAAGGTTGGCAGGGACGATGGATGGTCAGCTCGGGATCGCCATTCGGGCCGGAGCCCGAATCGCGACGCGATTATGACGTGTGACCGCGCGTGCGGGAAGGGCCGCCTGACGCGTGTCGCGGAGCAGAAGGCGCGCCGCCGCGATCGCTGGCTGCGCCAGCTGGTCCACGCGTTGTTCAACGACGAGACCGACGAGTGGAAGCCGCAAGCGGCGGGGGTGAAACCGCGCCGGGCGTCGGCTGCGGCGCTCAGCCCGCGTCGGCCGTCATCCCCGCCCGCTTGATCGAGGTGACCGCGCAGGCTTCGTCCCGTTCCGAAGTATCGCCGCTCACGCCCACGGCACCGATGACGTCGCCATCGGCATTGCGCACGAGCACCCCGCCGGGATTGGGAATCATGCGGCCGCCCGAGAGTGCCGCAAGCGCCGCGAAGAAGCGCGGATTGCCCTCGGCGCGCTTCGCGAGGTCGCGCGACCCGAGTCCCATGCCGAGCGCGCCCCAGGCCTTGCCGCGGGCGATGTCGGCGCGCAGCAGGCCGCAGCGATCCTCGCGCTTGACGACGACGTCATGGCCCCCGGCGTCGAGCACGACGACGGCCAGCGGTTGGCAGCCGTCCGCGCGCCCGGCGGCGAGCGTGCCATCGGCGAGTTCGGAGGCCAGTGCAAGCGTCATGTCTTTCATGTCATCTCCAGGCAGGGTTGAGAGCACGACCGGACGGGTCCCGCGGCGACCGGCAGCAACGCCGCGACACGCAGGGCACCCCGTGGTCGACAGCGGCTAGAGCAGCTTACCGGGATTCATCAGGCCGTTCGGATCCAGCATGCGTTTGACCTGGCGCATCAGCTTCATCTCGATCTCGCTCTTGCAGCGGGCGAGTTCGCCCCGCTTCGCCTGGCCGATGCCGTGCTCGGCGCTGATGCTGCCCTCGTAGCGCCCGACCGCGTCGTAGAGGACGCGACCCACGTCGCGCCCCCAGTCCGGCGACAGGGGTGCGTCGCGGTTTGGCAGGGCGTTGAAGTGCAGGTTGCCATCGCCCAGGTGGCCGAAACACACGATCCTGATTCCCGGAAACGCGCGGGTCAGGTCACCCTCCGCTTCCCGCACGAACGCGGGCACGCGTCCTACGGCAACCGCGACGTCCGACCGGAACGCGAGACCCTCGGCGCGGATCGCTTCGGGAAGCGCTTCACGCAGGCGCCACAGCGTCTCGCGCTGCGCCATGCTTTCCGCGATCACCGCGTCGCCGATGACTCCGCCCTCGCTGGCAGCGAGGAGCCCCGCCTCCACGCGGTCGCGAAGGCCGCCCCCCGCATGCGTATCGCCGGCTTCCGCCAAAACGTACCACGGGGCGGCCTGCGGGAACGGGTCGCGGGCCCCGGGCGTGTGCTGAAGCACGAGGTCGAGGCAGGGACGCGAAACGAGTTCGAAGGCGCTGATCGTCTCGCCGCAATGCTCCCGCAGTCGCGCAAGGAGTTCGATGGCCCCATCGACGGTCGGGACGGCAGCCAGCACGGTGATCCGCTCGAGGATCGCCGGATGCAGCTTGACGACCACGCGCGTCACGATGCCCAGCGTCCCCTCGCCCCCGATGAAAAGCTGCTTCAGATCGTAGCCGGTGTTGTCCTTGCGGAGGCTGCGAAGGCCGTTCCATGTGCTGCCGTCGGGCAGCACCGCCTCGAGTCCGAGCGTCAGCTCGCGCGTGTTGCCATACCGCAGGACGTTGATGCCGCCGGCGTTGGTCGAGACGTTGCCGCCGATCTGGCAGCTCCCCTCGGCCGCCAGGCTGAGGGGGAACAGGCGACGCTCGTTCGCCGCCGCGGCCTGCAGATCGGCAAGCACGCAGCCGGCCTCGGCGGTGGCCGTGTTGTTGCGCGCATCGACGTCGAGGATGCGGTTCATCCGGCCCATCGCGACGACGATGCTGCGACCGCCGTCGTCGGCGATCGCGCCGCCGCACATGCCGGTGTTGCCTCCCTGGGGCACGATCGGGATGCCTTCGTCCGCGCACAGCCGCACGACCGCCGACACCTCCTCGGTCGAAGCCGGCCGGACAATGGCCAGCGCGCGCCCCTGGAAAGCCCGGCGCCAGTCGGTGAGATACGGCGCCATGTCCGCCTCGCCGGTGACGACCCCTCGCTCGCCGACGATGGCCTCGAGCCGCTTCGCCAGATCCCGGTCTTCAACCACGGCGGTCGCGCCGGCGGCGCCCGCTAGAGTCGGACATCGCTTTTCTCTTCCCAATACCTGACGATCTCGGCCTGGTCGACGTCGGCGCCGAAGCGGCCGCTCGCGTCGGCCCAGATCGACGCGACGCAATGGGTGATCGGCGCTGCCGCCCGGTGGCCGTCGGCCAGTCCGGTGGCGATCCGCAGATCCTTGGCGATGAGACCGAGCGCCATGCCGGTCGCATAGCTGCGCGTGAGGACCTGCGGGACGACCTTCTTTTCCAGCGGATGCTGGCGGCCCGCGCAGAGCGCGGTCAGGGCCTCGGCCATCAGGGCCGTGTCGAGCCCGGCCTTGCGACCGACGGTCATGCCCTCGAGCACAGCGGAAAACGTCGCCGCGTTGATGCCGTTCGCGATGGCCTTCAGCGTGTGCCCCGTGCCGAGCGGACCGCAGCGGTAGACCCTGCGACCAAGCGACGCGAGCACGTCCTCGCAGCGATCGATGTCGGCGGGGTCCCCTCCAGCGAGGATGTCCAGCGACGCGTTGCGCGCGAACGTCACACCCCCCATGACCGGCGCATCGACCATCTTCAGTCCGTGCTGCGAGAGCGCACCACCCGTTGCCCGGGTGTCGCCGGGGTCGGCAGTGCTCATGTCGACGACGACGGTTCCGACGCGCAGGCTGCGCGCCACGCCGCCCGACCCCAGCAGCGCATCGCGCACCACCCCGCCATCGGGAAGCATGGTGATCGCGATGTCGGCACCCTCGCCGGCCGCCGCGAGCGAGGGCGCGGCGCGGCCGCCGTGCCTCGCGACGAAATCCGCGAGGCGGGCGGGATCCCGGTCGTAGGCAACGACGTCGAATCCGCGGACGAGGAGTTGCGCGGCCATCGCGGCGCCCATGTGCCCGACGCCGATGAAGGCGACCCTGCGCATCGTCATCGCCGGGTCTGCGCGGTCATTCCCCAGCGCTCGACCGTCGCGCGCTCGAGCCGGTGGAACACCATGCGCTCGAAGAACAGGCCGATCGCGCCGATGACCAGCAGGGCACTCAGCATCACGTCGGCGTTGAGGTATTCATTCGCGTCGAAGATCACCTTGCCGAGGCCGGTCTGTGGACTCGCGAGCAACTCGCCGCCGATGACGGCGATCCACGCGCGGCCGAACGCCAGCCGCGTGCCGGTGATCACGAACGGCAACGCCGCCGGCAGGACGACCTGCCTGAACACGCAGGCGCGCGACGCGCCCATGACGACCGCGGCACGGATCCACACCTGGTTCACCGTGCGCACGCCGGTCCACACATTGAAGAGCAGCGGGAACGTGGCGGCGTAGACCACGACCAGGATCGTCGCGGTATTGCCGATGCCGAACCACAGGACGATCAGCGGCACCCAGGCGAGCGACGGTATCGGCATCAGGATGCTGACCAGCGGCGCCAGCGCACGCTCGGCCAGCCGGTGTCGCCCCATCAGCATGCCCAGCGGCACGGCGATGCAGAGCGCCAGTGCCATGCCGATCGCCACCCGCAGCAGCGTCGCGCCCGCCTGCTCGAAGATGTAGCCACCTGCAAGGGAGGACACGAACGCCGCCCCGATGGTCTCGAGCGGCGGGGTGATGGCCGTCGAGAACATCCCGCTGCGGGCAAAGGCCTCGTAGATGGCGAGGAACGCGAGGATCCCGAGCGTTCCGCGCACGGTCGCCTGGCGGCGGCGATTCGGCAAAGCGCTCATGCCGTCATCATTCCCCAGCGGACGAGCGTGTAGCGCTCGATGCGCTCGAACAACTGCTTTTCCAGCAGCATCCCGATCGCCCCGATGACCGCGATCGTCGCCAGCATGACGTCGGTGTTGAGGAACTGCTGCGAGCCGAAGATCAGCCATCCCAGGCCCTGCTGCACGGACATCAGCATTTCCACCGCGACCAGGATCCGCCATGCCGATGCGAGGCCGAGGCGCAGTCCCGTGAGCACGTAGGGGAGCGCTGCGGGGAGGATGACCTTGACGAAGATCGTCCGCTCGTTCGCGCCCATCATGTGGGCGGAACGCAGCCAGATCGGCCTGACGGCGCGCACGCCTTTCCAGGCATTGATGATGATCGTGAAACTCGCCGAGACCCCGACCAGCAGCACCGAGGGAAGGTCGCCCAGTCCGAACCACATGACGAACAGCGGGGCGTAGGCGATCCCCGGGATCGGGTAGAGAAAGGACACGATCGGCAGCAGCGTGTCCTCGACGACCAGGTAGCGCCCCATCAGAACGCCGACGGTCACGCCAACCACGGCAGCCAGCGCGAATCCGGCCCCGAGCCGCGTCAGCGTCGCGCCGGTGGCCGCGGCCAGCGTCCCGCTTTCGAGCAGGCGCACGAATGCATGGGCGATGGTCGGCAGGTCGGGCAGCAGTTTGGGAGGAAAGCCGCCGAAACGCGCGACGGCCTCCCAGGCCAGCGCGCACGCGGCGATCAGGACGGCAGGCGCGACCACGCCCGCCACCCGGTCGCGCATGCCGGAAGCCCGCTGCGTCATGCCTTTTCCGCGGCCTTCATCACGCTCGTGTCGAGCAGCTTGCTCCAGTCGGGGACCGACGCGATCTTGTGCTGCTTGACCAGGATCTGCGACTGCTCGGTCAGGTACGCGGTGAGCTTCGGCGAATAGTTGGGGTCGATCTCGAGCTTGGAGATCATGCGCTCGATCACCTCCTCCTTGACCTCGTAGCCCTGGCTCTTGAAGTGATCCCAGACGATCTTCGCCGCGCGGCTCGGGTCCTTCTTCATGATGTCGACCGCGTCGAGCCAGCCGCGGAAGAAGGCGACGGCGGCCTCGTGCTTGTGCTCGAGCACCGGGCGGTTCGCGGCCAGGATCACGGGAACCATGTCGAACTGGGAGTAGTCGAGCAGCACTGTCCCGATTCCGTCGACCTCGGCCACCGACGGGAACGGCTCGACGCCCGCGAAGGCGTCCACCGACTTGCTGGCCAGCGCCGACACCTGGTTCTGGAACTGGGTGTTGACGATCTGCACGTCGCCTTTCTTCAGGCCGTACTTCGGCATGATCTTGTTCTCGAACACGTAGTCGGTCGCGGAGCCGAGTTGCGATGCCACCTTGCGCCCCTTGAGTTCGGCGACCGTCTTGATCCCGCTTCCCTTCGCCACGACCAGCGCGTTGGTGCGGCCGGCGTACATCGACATGCCGATGCCCAGCATCTCACCCTTGGCCGCGCCGATGATGAACGGGGTGGCACCCAGCACACCGATGTCGACGCGTCCTGCGATCATCGCGTCGCGCGTGGTCTTGCCGGTGTCGAACAGCGCCACCTTGACGTTCGCGCCGTACTTCTTGAACGTCTGCTCACCCTCGGCCACCATCCCGACGACGCCCCAGGAGGTGTTCTGGATGCCCAGCGTCAGCGGTGCCGACGCCCCCTGCGCACGCGCCTTGGGGACGAACCCCGCCAATGCGGTGGCCCCCAGTATCCCGAGAACCTCGCGACGACCCAGCGTTCTTGCAGTCATGGAATGCCTCCTTCTGGCTTGGTTTGAGGCGCGGGAGCGGTCGGCCCCCACGTTGTTGCGAGCGGTGACGGCGTGCGTTCGGGTTCGGGCTCGCTCGGGTGCGGGCCGAGATGGGAGAGTATTTGGCGCTGCGCCTCGACGAACGCGTCGGACAACGGATCGCGCGGCCGGCGGAGGTCGAGCCTGATCTCGGCGCGCACGCTTCCGGGATGCGCCGCCATCACCAGCACCTTGTCGGCGAGGTAGACGGCCTCGGTGACGTTGTGGGTGATGTAGACGACGGTCTTGCGTGTCTGCTGCCAGACATCGGCCAGCTGGCGCTGCATCTCGTCGCGGGTCATCGCGTCGAGCGCCGCGAACGGCTCGTCCATCAGCAGCACGCCCGGGTTGTAGGCGAGCGCACGGGCGATCGCGACGCGCTGCTGCATGCCGCCGGAGAGCTGGTGCGGATAGGAGTCGGCGAAATGCTCGAGGCGGACGAGCTTGAGGAAGCGCATTGCAGCATCGCGCCTCTCGGCCTTGGAAACACCGCGGACCTCCAGCCCGAACTCGACGTTGCGCCGTGCCGTCCGCCACGGAAACAGCTGCGCGAAATCCTGGAACACGACGCCGCGGTCGACCGGCTTCCCGTCCTGCTTTCGTCCGCCGATGCGGATCTCGCCGGAAGTGGGCTCGAGGAAGCCGGCAAGCATGTTCATGATCGTCGTCTTGCCGCAACCGCTGGGGCCCAGCACGCACAGGAACTCGGAGGGCTCGACGGTGAAGCTCGCTTCGCGCACGGCGAGCACGCGCCGCTGGTCATTCAGGTATTCGTACGAGACGCGCTCGACTTCGATGCGTTCGGCCATGCACGCTCTCCGCTAGGTTCGGTGCTTCCGGCGATCCACGACGCTATCTCGATCCGGGCGACACCGGCGAAGCGCCGGTGGCCGGCCCGGGAACGCCGGCTTCGCTGCACGCACGGGCAAGAAGGTCGGCGGGCGCGACGTGCCGGCTGCCCGACGCCGCCGACTCGATCGCGGCGTCGACGATCGCGAGCGCCTGGCAGCCGTTGTCGGCCGAGAGCTCGCACTCGCATCCGTCGATGATCGCCCGCGCGAAGATCTCGAGCTCCTCGCGGAACATGTTGCCGCGCGGAACGTCGAGTTGCACGCGCTCGCGCGGCGGCTTGCCGAGCCCCTGGCGGTAGAGCGACGCCCCCAGATGCAGGTCGTCCGCGACGTTCCACAGGCTCTGGTCGATCTCGTAGGCGATGAGGCCGCGGTCGCCCGACACCTGCACGCGATAGGCGCCCGGGCTGGTCCAGCTCGCCGAGACGCTGCCCAGCGCGCCGCTCGCGAAACGCAGCGTCACCAGCCACTCGTCCTCGACTTCGGCGCCGACCGGCGAGCGACGCGCTGCCGTCGCGCTGACGCTCGCGACGTCGCCGCCGAGGTGGCGCAGCACGTCGAACTGGTGGATCGCGATCTGGCTGAGCGGCCCCCCGGGGGAGCTCGCCTGATACCAGCGCCAGTCGTTGGGCGTAAGCCGCAGCCCGCGGCCGTTGGCGAAGACGGCGTCGATGCGATTGAGCTGGCCGATCTCGCCGTCCGCGATCGCCTTTCCCATCACCTGGTTGCCCGCCAGCAGGCGTGCGCAGTGTCCGACGCAGATCCGGATGCCGTAGCGGCGCTCGAGGTCCGCGGTGCGCAGGCCGTCGGCCAGCGTGCTGGCGATGGGCTTCTCGAGATAGACGTGCTTGCGCGCTTCGGCGGCCCTGCGCGCGAACGGGTAATGGAGTTCGTTGGGCAACGCGATCACGACGGCGTCGACATCGTGATCGCCCAGGACCGCATCGTAATCGTCGCTCGGGACCAGCCCGAACTCGCGCGCGAAGGCGTCGCGCTTCGCGGCGTCGCGGCTCAGGCAATGCGTGAACCGGATCGTCTTCGACGGGGCCGCGGCGGTCGCGAGGACGCGTCCCCACGCCCCGATCCCGAGCAGCGCCGCACGCACGACGTGGCGTGGCATCGCTACTGCCCTCCCGTTCCGGTGACGCTGGTGCCTCCGCACACGAACATCGCCTGCCCGGTGATGTAACCGCTCTCGCGTTCGAGCAGGAAGGCGACCGCATGGGCGACGTCCTCGGGCGTTCCGACCCGGCCGACCAGGATGCCGTCGATGACCGTCTGGCGCTGCTCGCTGCCCGGTGGGTGTCCCCGGTTGAAGTGCTCGGTCGCGACCGGCCCCGGAACCACTGCGTTGACCGTGATCCCGTCGCCACCGACTTCGATCGCGACGGTCTTCGTCATGCCGATCAGCCCGGCCTTGGCGCTCGAATAGACGGTCCTGCCGTACTTGCCCAGGGCCGCCCGCGACGAGATGTTGACGATGCGGCCGTACCTCGCCGCACGCATCTGCGGAACGAAGGCCTGCGTGAGGACCATCGCGGCGCCCAGGGTGATCGTGGTCACGTACTGCAGCTCCTCGGCAGTCGCACGCTCCAGCGGATTCGGGCAGTTCGCCCCTGCGTTGTTGACCAGATAGCGCACCGGCAGTTCGCGCGCGATCTCGTCGGCGACCGCGCGGGTCGCGGCGAGGTCGGTCAGGTCCACCGACCGCCACATCAGGTTCGGATGTGCGAGCTTCGGCGCCGAACGCTGGAGCGTGACGACCGTCAGGCCCCGGGCGAGCAGCGCCTGGGCGATCGCCTGCCCGATGCCCGCGCTCGCGCCGGTCACGACTGCCGCTTCGCCGACCTTCGTCATGCTCACGGGCGCGCGAGCGCCATCCGGCGGCAGGCTTCGGATCCGGCTGCCATCTCACAGGTAGTCGATGATCTTCCAGCTGCCCGGCTCGGCCGAGACGACGTTCTTCGAGCGCCCGGGGCGCCGGTCGGCGTGGATGCGGCCTTCCTTCATCACCATCTGGATGTTGCGCTTCTCCTTCAGGCAGGCGATGTTCTCGAGCGGATTGCCGTCGACGGCGATGACGTCGGCGAGCTTGCCCGCCTCGAGCGTCCCGAGCTGGCTGTCGACCTTGATCGCCCGTGCCGCATTGATCGTCGCGGTCTGCAGTGCGTGCATCGGCGCCATGCCGAGCTTGACGTAGATTTCGAGCTCGGCGGCGTTGGTGCCCATTTCGGGATCGAAACCCATGTCGGTGCCCATCGCGATGTTCACGCCGGCCTTGTACATCTTCTGGAACGTCCCGAAGCAGTATTCCTGCAGGCCTTTCATCTTGTTCAGGACGAACTGCGACGTGCCTTGCTCCTTGCGCAGGCGGATCGCGTGGTCGGTGCGGTGCGACAGCGTCGGCGTCACGTAGACGCCCTTGTCCTTGATCATGCCGATCGTCTCGTCGTCCGAGAACACCATGTGCTCGATCGTGTCCGCGCCCGCTTCGAGCGCCATGCGCTGCGCCGACGGCGTGAAGCAGTGCACGGCGCAGGTCTTGTGGAAGGCGTGCGCCTCGTCGACCAGGGCGTCGAGCTCGACCTGGGTCATGTTGCGGATGTCCGGCTCTTCCTTGTCGGTCCCGCCGCCGCCGGAGGCACAGGTCTTGATGACGTCGCAGCCGGCAAGCAGGTTGGTGCGCGCGAGCTTGCGCAGCTCCCATGGCCCGTCGGCGGTCTGGAACCCCACGCGCAGCGCGGCCCGCGGCTGGATCAGGTCGAGGTGCGAGCCGGTGATCGTCGTGAACCCGGCCACCAGCATCCGCGGCCCCTCGACGATGCCGGCGTCGATCGCGTCGCGTATCGCGCAGGCCTCGGAGACGAGCAGGCCCCGCGACGCCGCAAGTCCCATGTCGCGCAGCGTCGTGAAACCCATGTCGAAGCACAGCTGCGCGTGGAACAGGCCGTACATCTGCTGCAGTTCCGGCGTGATCTCCCACTGTGCGACGCGGTAGTTGTGGAAGGTCAGGCAGTTGAACATCATCGTGTGGATGTGGACGTCCAGCATGCCCGGCATCAGCGTGCACGACCCGCAGTCGACGACCTCCGCCCCCTGCGGTATCGGCAGGGTCGCCTTGGTTCCGATCCGCTCGATCCGCTTGCCCCGCAGGACGACGACCGGGTCCGCGACGGGCGCAGCGCCCGTGCAGTCGATCATGCGTGCGGCGGTGATGTAGCGCAGGGGCTCTTTCTCGCTGACTGGCGACGTTGCGGTCATCCTCGATGGCTCCGATTGATCAGTTCTGGATGGTGCTGGCGCGGAACAGTTCCATCGTCTCCGCGAAGCGCCGGTAGGTTGCCGGGTCGATGCGCATGTTGCGCGGCGCGCGGCCCGCATCGAAATCGAATGTCGCGAACGTGCGCTCGACCTCGGCGGGGTCCATGCCCCGCGTGATGAAGACCAGCCGGGTGCCCCGGTCGTCGTCCGGCCATTGGTCGAGGGGCTGCGGCTCGCTGACCACCGTCTGCACCGCCTGGATCGCGTACGGACGGCCCTCGACGTTGGCGATGCCCTTGACGCGCAGCAGCCCCCTGCCCCGCATTCCCGCGAGCAGGTTCATCCACAGCACGAGGCCGGGAACCGTGATCTCCCCTTCGTGGCGCAAGGCGAAGCTGCGGATGGACGGATCGGCCGCCGCCGGAGGATTCGCATCGGCATACGACGGATCGCCGAGCCACGCCCGGGCCGCCTCCGACCGGTCCGCCGCGGAAAAAGCCCCGCCGTCGAGCAGCGCCTGCGCATCGATCGCCCCCTGGGCCGCCCGGATCTGGCGAGCGCCGGGATTGGCGGCCCGCAGGACCCCCGCGAGCGCGTCCTGCTCGCCGGCGCTGGCGATGTCGATCTTGCTGATCACCAGCGTGTCGGCGATCGCCGCCTGTTTCCGCGACTCGTCGTGCGCGGTCAGCTGCTGCCTGCCATGCACCCCGTCGACGACGGTGATGACGGTGCGCAGCTCGAAGCGCTCGGACACGGTCGCGTCCGTCGTGATGATCTGGATGATCGGCACCGGATCGGCGAGCCCGGAGGTCTCGATCAGCACGCAGTCGAAGCCGGCCTGCGCACCGCGGCTGCGACCGGCGTGCAGGTCGAGGAGACTGGAAGCGACCTGCTCGTGCACGTGGCCGCACAGGCAGCCGCTGTCGATCACCCGGGTGCGCGCGGCCGGCGCCGAGACGTAGAGGTGATCGATGCTGACGGTGCCGAACTCGTTGACGACGACCGCCGCTCGCGCGAAGGCCGGGGCCCTGAGCAGCCGGTTGACCAGCGTCGTCTTGCCGCTGCCGAGAAACCCGGTGACCAGGACGACGGGAACGCGAGGTTCGCGGGGCGAACCTCCGGGCGTGACCATGAGCTTTCCTCCGATGCCTGCTCCTCTGTGTCGGGAGCTTCGACGCAAGCGTAGTCCGGTGTGTTCAATAGATCAAATATAACTTGTGTATTACTCGCATCGACGCGCTCTATGGATTGGCCCGGCTTTCAGGTCTTCGGTCCGGATGTCATGCGTCTCGTGGCCGTCGCCGGCTTGCGTCGGGCTGTCCGCCCCGCCGCGGCGCCGTAGGCCGACCGGATCATCTCTGCCATCCGCACCGCCGCCGCCGAGCGATGCGCACCGCGCCTCCAGAGGATCGCCAGCGAGCGCTTGGGCGCGGGATCGACCAGCCGGACGATGCGGGTCCCGTCGTCCTTGCCCACCGCACCCTCCGAGATCACCGTGGCGAGTTCCGAGTTCCTCACGACCGCGAGGATCGGATCGACGGCATTCATCTCGATCGCCACCTTGGGCTGCAGCCGGCGACTTTCGAAGAAACGATCGAGGAACTGTCGGGCGGCGAACTCCGGCGTCAGCAGCACCAGCGGCAGCTCGACGATCCGCCGCATCTGCAGCCGCGATCCGGGGGCGAGCCGGCTGTGCGCGCCGACCACCAGCACCAGCTCCTCGTGGCACAGCTTCTCGGCGTCGATGTGCTCGGTGTCCTCCGAGACGTAGGCGATCGCGAGGTCCAGCGTTCCTGCGATCAGCTCGCGCTCCATGTCCATCCGCGGCAGCAGGCGCGCCTCGATGCGCACCCCCGGATGCAGGCGCGCGAAATCTCCGAACACCGGCCCGAGACCCGAATTGGCGAACGAGTGGAACACCGCCATCCGCAGCGTCCCCCGCATCAGGCCCTTGAGCTCCGAGATCGCGAGCGCCCCGGAGTCGAGCTCCTTCAGCACCCGGTCGCAATACGGCTTGAAGGTCGTGCCGGCGGAACTCAGCGTGACGCTGCGCGCCGCCCGCTCGAACAGGGGCGTCCCCAGCAAGGTCTCGAGCTTCCTGATCTGGTGGGAGAGCGTCGGCTGCGAGATGCCCAGCGTATGCGCGGCCACGGTGAAGCTGCGTGCCTCCGCCACCGCCAGGAAGTAGCGCAGCAGGCGGATCTCCATTGCCGACGTAGTCATTCGATGCACTCCTTCCGGATCGCGCTTCAGTGACGCGACTGTCCCGTCCACGCTGCCTGCACCTGCGCGATCAGCTCGGCCTCGCGCCCCTGGTACCTCGGCGAGAAGTGGAACGGCCTCACGTCCTTCGCCCCGAGAACGCACGCGATGCGGCCGGCCTGTCCTGCGGTCAGGTGGTTCTTGCGCGTCGCATGGTTGCCGTCCTCGTCGAGGAACACGCTTTCGATGAACAGCAGGTCGACGCCGGCAAGCAGCTGCGCGAGCGCCTGCACGTTCGCTTCGGTGTAGCGCAGGTCGGTGACGTAGCCGATGCGCTGGCCGGGAACGACGTCGAGAACCAGGTGCCGCAGCTCGTCGACCGTGCGGGTCATCGCGTGTTCCCCCTGACGATCGCGCCAGCGCACGTCGATCGGCGTCGAGCCCGAAGCCCCGGTCAGCACCGCGTGCTTGAGCTCCCGCAGCCAGGCTCCGGTCGACACGCCCAGGGCTTCGAGGCGATCCCGGGCGACATTGACGTGCGCCTTCTCCTCGATCGCATACGCGAGGCAGGGCGTGTCGTGATCGACGAAGCGCCCGCGGACGCGAAACGTCGCCTCGTCGTGCACGACGTCGCACGACACGTCGAAGGCGCCTGCCGGCTCGCGCGCGAACCGGCTGCGGCTCGAGAATCGCGCACGCTGCCCGCGACCGTCGATCCCGGCCTCGCGGACGTCGAGCACCAGTTCCTCGTAGCGGTGCACGACGTTCCACGTGTAGGCGCGCAGCTTGTGCTCGACCTGCGCGATGAAGCCGGGTCCTCCGAACAGGGTCAGGCCGGCCTTGCGCCCCAGGACCACGCGCAGCAGTGGATCGAAACCCGCGAAGTGGTCCATGTGGGTGTGGGTGACGAAGATGTGCGACAGGCGCATCAGCTTGCGCGGCGGCAGCACGCCGATGTCGCCGAGGTCGAACAGCAGCGCCCGGCGCTCGTCGCGAAAATCGACGTAGAGGCCCGGATCGCCGAAAGCGTCGTTGACGAGGTGTGGTTCGAACAGGCAGCGCATGGGATGTCGATGCGAGGCAGCCGCTGCGGCTGACCGCGGCGCGCAACGGCGGTCGGCCCCGGCGACACGTCGGCAGCCACCGATGCACGGCGCGCTCCGGTCACCGCGCCAATCGCGCGGGCACCCGCCGCGCGCGGTCGCGAACTAGCGGCCTTTCTGATACGTTCCGATCAGCGCGGCCCCGGCGAGGATGTGCCCGGCCATCGCTGTCTCCAGCGCAGCCTTGTCCGGATGCGCGAGCTTCGGCAGCGTCGTGTCGAGCGCGTAGAGCTTGAAGAAATAGCGATGGCGGCCGATCGGCGGACACGGCCCGCCGTAGCCGGTGCGCTTCCAGTCGTTGCGCCCCTCGCGGGTGCCGGGCGGCAGCGCCTCCGACCGGACCGCTTGGTCGAGACCTCCCGCCGAGGGCGGGATGTCGTAGAGCACCCAGTGGACCCAGGTCATCTTCGGGGCCGCGGGATCGGGCGCGTCGGGGTCGTCGACGATCAGCGCGTAGCTCTTCGTTCCCGCGGGCGCCCCGCGCCATGCAAGCGGGGGCGAAACGTCCTTGCCTTCGCACGTGAATTGCGACGGGATCGCGCCGTCGGCCGGGAATGCGGTGGATCCGATCGCAAGACTCATCGAAGTCTCCCCGAGTGCGGTGGCGGACACCGCGACCAACGCCGCAAGTGCAATTACCGCCTTCAATTCAGGTCGAGCGCGTGACGGCGCAGGTCGGCAAGCGGGATGACGGCGAGCGTTTCCTCGTGCGTCGCCTGCAGCACGACCGGTGGGGCGACGCCCGCCTCGAGGGCCTCGCGCCAGCGCGCCGCGCATACGCACCACTGGTCACCTGGCTTCAACCCCGGGAATCCCGCTTCCGGCACCGGCGTGACGAGGTCGTTGCCGCGTTCACGCTCGAAGTCGAGGAACTCGCGCGTCATCCGTGCGCACACGACGTGCATGCCGACATCCTCGGACCCGGTATTGCAGCACCCGTCCCGGTAGAACCCCGTCCTCGGCGACACCGAGCATGGCGCGAGCTGTCCGCCGAGAACGTTCGTGTCGTCGAAAGGCATCGATCTTTCCGTTTCCTGGACGACGGCGGGCGCACCGCGGCGCGCCCGCGCGGCCGGTGCGTCGTCAGCTTCCCGGGAGGCCGTGGACCTCGGGGAAGAACAGGTCCTTCCAGCTCGCCGGAGCCGCCTTGATCATACCGACGTCCTTCATGAACGTCGCGTATTTCATCGTGTTCTCGGGCACGAGCGTCCACTTGACCTGCGGATCGCTGATGACCTTGTAGACGAGGTCCGGCGACAGCTTGGACTTCGAGTCCTCCATCCAGAGCTTCGACGCCGCACGCTTGTCGGCGTCCAGGATCTTCGTCGCCTCCTCGAGCGAGTCCATCAGCGCCTGGTAGAGCTTGGGATTGTCGTCGTGGAACTTGCGCGACGTCCAGGCTGCGGTGAAGGTGTGCGGACCCCCGAGGACGTCGAACGAGTTCAGCACCGTGTGGATTCCGGGCGCCTCCAGCTGCTGGTTCTGGAACGGCGGAACGCTGAACGCGCTGTCGAACGAGCTTCCTCCGGAGATCAGCCCGATCGTCGCATCGGGGGGCGGCAACGAGATCGTCAGCTTGTCGAGCTTCGTATAGTTCTCCTTGCCGAAAGCCTGCGCCGCCGCCATCCGCAGCGTGACCGCCTGCACCGAGACGCCGACCGCCGGCACCGCGATCCGGTCCGCGTCGGTGAAGTCCTTGATCGTCTTGACCTTCGGGTTGCGCGTATTGAGCAGGAACGGCTGCGAGCTCAGCGCCGAGATGCCGCGGACCTCCTGCGGCGTGCCGTGCGTCTTGGCCCAGAGCGTCACCAGTGCGGGCACGCCGCCCGCCACGACGTCGACCTGGTTCGCGAGCAGTGCCGTGTTCATCGCATCGGGACCGTTGAAGGTCACCCAGGTCACCTTGACCGGCGGCAGGCCCAGTTTCTTCGCGTATTTCTCGATCAGCTTGTCGTGGTCGATGATGTTGAACTGCACGTAGCCCATCGACGTCTGCTTGGCGAAGCGGATTTCGGTCGCCTCGCCGGCCGCGCCGGTCGATGCGACCAGCGCAAAGAGCGCCAGCGATGCCCCGATGATTCGATGCTTCATTTCATTGCTCCTCCTTGATCGATGTCGGTCATCCGATGGCGTGTTCGAGCACGCCTATTGTCGATATCTCGAGCCGCAGCCGGTCCCCCGGCGCCAGATACCGTGGCGGCTTGCGGAAGGCACCGACGCCGGCCGGCGTCCCGGTGGCGACTACGTCCCCCGGCTCCAGCGTCATGTAGCGCGAAATGTACTCGATCAGGCCGGCGACATCGACCAGCATGTCGCGCGTATTGCCGTCCTGCACCTGTTCCCCGTTGACGAAAGTCGAGAGGCGCAGCGACTGGGGGTCGGGAATCTCGTCGCGGGTGACCAGCCACGGCCCCATCGGGCAGAAGCCGTCCATGCTCTTGGCGAAGGTCGTCTGCGGCGGCGAAACGTCGAACTGGAACTCGCGCGCGCTGACGTCGTCGAGGATCGTGTAGCCCGCCACGGTCGCCAGGGCATCGGCGCGCGCCACGCGACGGGCGGTGCTCCCGATCACCGCGGCGAGCTCGATCTCGTAGTCGAGCTTCGCGACACCCTCGGGTCGCGGAACGACCGAGCCTGGGCCGGCGACCGACGACGAAAGCTTGGCGATGATCCGCGGCGCCTCGAAAGGCCTGACCCCCGTTTCGGCCGCGTGATCGGCGTAATTGCGGCCGACGGCGACGATCTTCCCCGGGCGGGGGATCGGCGCGAGCAGCTCGACGTCGGCGAGCCGCGGACCCAGATCGCCGCTTCGCACCCTGCCCAGATGGTCGGCCACGGCGACGAGGCCGCGGGCGCCCTGGCGGAGCAGCGACAGCATCGGCGATTCCCCGCAGGCGGGCGCACCGGCGTCCAGGTCGCGCAGGACGGGATCGAGCTCGACGACACGCCCGTCGACGACGGCACCGACACGGGTACCGACACCTGAACGGTAGCTGACGAGCTTCATCGGGGCGGGCAAGAGTCAGGCAGTGTAGCGCGACCAGGGCCCGGCTCGTTACCGGCGGAACGGGACCGTCACCGGCCCCTGGGCAGCCCGCCCCCCGGTTGCCTGTGGCCGGCAACTGCGGCACATTGCGTTCTCGCGGCGTGCGACCAACCGGCCGGTGGGCAGAAAGAGCCGTGGCGACCGCGCCACCACCACCTGGAGGATCCTTTCATGTTCGGCAAGGCACTGATGCTCTGCGCTGCGGCGACCCTCGCCGTGGCGACCGCGCTGCCGTCGCAGGCGGAAACGACGCATGTCCGCATCGCCCAGCAGTTCGGGATCACCTACCTTCCCCTGATGTACATGGAGCACCAGAAGCTGCTCGAGAAACACGCGAAGCAGGAAGGCCTGGGCGACGTCGAGGTCACCTGGACCAAGTTCGCGGGCGGCAACGTCATGAACGACGCGCTGCTTTCCGGCAGCCTCGATTTCGCGTCCGGCGGCCTCGGACCGCTGATCACGCTGTGGGCGAAGACGCGCGACAACCTCGATGTCAAGGGCGTGTGCGCGATGAACACGATGCCGCTGTACCTCAACACGCGCGACCCGGACGTGAAGAGCATCAAGGACTTCACCGACAAGGACAAGATCGCCCTGCCCGCCGTCAAGGTCTCGTTCCAGGCGGTGAACCTGCAGATGGCCGCCGCCCAGGCCTTCGGCGAGAAGGACTACAACAAGCTCGACAAGCTCACCGTCTCGCTGTCGCACCCGGATGGCATGGCGGCGCTCCTGTCGCCGGCGAGCGAGGTCACCGCGCACTTCACCGCACCACCATTCCAGTACCAGGAGCTCGAGCACCCGGGCGTCCACACGGTGCTCGACTCCTACAAGATCGTCGGTGGGCCGCACACGTTCACCGTCGTCTGGACCACCTCGAAGTTCCGCCAGGACAATCCGAAGATCTACCGCGCTTTCCTCGCCGCGTTCGAGGAGGCGATCGCAGAGATCAACCGCGACAAGCCGGCGGCGGCGAAGAACTACATCGCCTGGGCCAAGTACAAGGGTCCGGCCGACCTGCCGCTCAAGGTGCTCGACGATCCGCTCGTGAAGTTCACGACGACGCCGCACAAGATCACCACCTACGCCGACTTCATGTACAAGATCGGATCGATCAAGGTGGAGCCGAAGTCGTGGAAGGACTTGTTCTTCCCCGAAGTGCACGCGCTGCACGGCAGCTGACGCGCGACGGCGGGCCGGCTACCTCGTCAGGTAGCCGCCGTCGACGGCGATCGTCTCGCCGGTGACGTACCCCGACACGTCCGATGCGAGGATCACGGCCATGCGCGCGACATCCGCAGGCAGCGCCAGCCGGCCGCTCGGGATGGCAGCGGTCACGGCCTGCCTGCGTTCGGGTGTCAGCAGCGAATGCGTCATCGCGGTGTCGGCCACCGACGGGGCGATCGCGTTGACAGTGATGCCGAAAGGCGCGAGCTCGCGGGCGAAACCCTTGGTCAGTGCAACGACACCGGCCTTGGTCGCGCCGTAGAGGACATTGCCGATCGCACCTCCGCCCCGCGAGGCGGCGACCGAGGCGATGTTGACGATCCTTCCGGAGCGCCGCTCGACCATCGGCGCAAGCACCGCTTTCGAGCAGTAGAAGACGCCCGACAGGTTGACCCGGCACACCTCGTCCCAGTCCTCGACGCTGGCATCGGCCACGCTCCCGCTTTTCATGATCCCGGCGTTGTTCACCAGGACGTCGATGCGACCGTGACCGTCGACGATGCCCTGCACCGCGCGCTGCACCGCACGGGCATCGCCGACGTCCATCGCGACCGGATGCGCTGCGCCACCGAGCGACGCCGCGGCGCGCGTCGCGGCTTCCGCGTCGACGTCGCCGAGGTACGCGACGCAGCCCTCGGCGACGAACGCGGCAGCGATGGCGGCGCCGATGCCGCCGCCACCACCGGTGACCAGCACGACCTTGCCTTGCAGGTTCAAGTCCATCGCAAGGCAGGCAGGCCGATCACGTCGTCGGTGACGACGGCGTCGGTGGCGCCGTGAGGTGCGTCCGGCGTCAAGCGGCAGGCTTCTTCGCCGCGAAGCCCCCCATCGGCACGACCAGGTCGGCGTGCAGCGATTCCTTCAGCATCATCACCGACGCTGTGCTGATCAGTCCCACGATCAGCATGTAGCCGGCGACCAGCCAGGGTTGCCCGTCGCCCTGGCGCAGCAGCGCGGTGGCGATGATCGGCGTCAAGCCGCTCGCGAAGATCCCCGAGAACTGGTAGACGAACGAGATGCCGCTGTAGCGCACCCGCGTGTCGAAGAGCTCCGAGAACAGCGCCGCCTCCGGACCATAGACCGCCGCGTAGATGAAGCCGAACGGGATGACGATGGCGATCGCGATCAGGAACGGACTCGGCGCACCCGTGCTCATCAGCCAGAACGCGGGGAAGCCGGCGATGCCGCTCAGGAACGCACCCCAGGCGAACACCTTGCGACGCCCGAGGCGGTCGGACAGCTTGCCGAAGGTCGGGATGAAGAACAGCATGACCACCGCCGCGAGCGTCACGCCGAGCAGCGCGGTGGCTTTGGGCACCTTCAGCGAGACGACCAGGTAGGTGATGACGAACACGCCGTAGATGTTGAACACGACGCCTTCGATGTAGCGGCAACCCATGCCGAGCACGACCTCGCGCGTCTGGTTGCGCAGGAGGTCCATGAACGGCACCCGCGCGACCGTCTGCGTCTGCTGCACCCGCAGGAATGCCGGCGTCTCCATGATCTTGAGCCGGATGTAGACGCCGATCGCGACCAGGATCGCGCTCACCAGGAAGGCGATGCGCCATGCCCCGGCCAGGAACGCGTCGCCCGGCAGTGCGGTCAGCAGCGCGACCATGCCGGTGGCAAGCGCGAGCCCCGCGGGCACGCCCATCTGCGGCCAGCTGCCGTAGAAGCCGCGCCTGCCCTTGGGCGAATGCTCGACCGCCATCAGCACCGCGCCTCCCCACTCGCCCCCGATGCCGAGGCCCTGGGCGATGCGCAACACCAACAGCAGGATCGGCGCCCAGACGCCGATGGTGTCGTAGGTCGGCAGAAGGCCGATCAGGAAGGTGCCGAGACCCATGATCAGCAGCGTGAGGATCAGCATCTTCTTGCGGCCGACGCGGTCGCCGAAATGGCCGAAGATGACGCCGGCGACCGGCCTCGCGATGAAGCCGACCAGCGCCGTCGTGTAGGCCAGCATCGTGCCGATCAGCGGGTCGAACGACGGGAAGAACAGCTTGTTGAAGATCAGCGCGGCAAACGTGTTGTAGAGAAAGAAGTCGTACCACTCGATCGTGCAGCCGATGGCGCTGGCGAATGCGACCTTGCGTATGTCGGCTTCGCTCAGGGTGTTGCGATCCTCGACGCTATCCATGTCTCCTCCTTGCGATTGGGTGAAAAGACGCGCCTGCTTTCGCGCAGGTTCTTGTTTCCGATGCTTCGACGTCGATGCGGTACGCGATTTCGTGACGTGTGCCGGGTCACCTCCTGTCGCTTGCCGGGAACATGCTCGGTTGGCCGTTGCGGGTCGCGGCGCCGGTCAGGCTGCGAGGCCGAGCAGTCCGCGCGCCTCGGCCGGGGACGCCGGCCGCCGACCGTGGCGCCCGCAGGCCTCGACGATCCTGCCCACCAGCTCGGCATTGCTGGCCGCGAGCCGGTCGGGTGCGATGCGCAGGTTGTCCTCGAGACCGGTGCGGCAATGCCCGCCGGCCTCGAGACACCACTGGTTGACCTCCCACTGATGGCGCCCTATCCCGGCCGCCACCCAGGTGGCTCGCGGCAAGACGTCGTGCAGCTCGCTGCGCAGGAAGTCGAACACCGAACGACGCGCCGGCAGCGCATTCGGGATCCCCAGCACGAACTGGACGTGCGGCGGGTCCTTGAGCAAGCCCTTCTTCACCAGGTTGGCGGCGTTGTAGAGCATCGCGAGGTCGAACACCTCGATCTCGGGCTTGATGTCGAGCTCGAGCATCCTGCGCGCAAGATCCTCGACGAAGTCGGGAGGATTCTCGTAGATGCTGACCGGAAAATTGACCGATCCGGTGGCGAGCGACGCCATGTCCGGCTTGAGCGGCAGCATTGCGCCGCGCGCGGCCATCTCGCGACCTCGCCCGCCGGTGGAGAACTGCACGATCATCCCCGGGCAATGCTTGCGCACGCCTTCCTGCACCCGAGCGAAAGCTTCGGGGTCGGAGCCCGGCGACTCGTCCGGGTTGCGCACGTGGATGTGCACCAGCGACGCGCCGGCCTCGAACGCCGCGTGCGTGGATTCAATCTGCTCGGAAGGGGTCACCGGGACCGCGGGGTTGTCCTTCTTCTTCGGCAGGGCGCCGGTGATCGCCACGGTGATGATGACGGGCTCGGACATCTCGTGCTCCTCTGGGCGTCGCAACGACGGCGACCTTGGAAATGGATTTCGGACTTCCCGCGCCGCCCGAGCGCGCGATCGTCGCGGAAACCGACGCCGCGGCGCGCTTCAGCGCGGGCAGGAAATCGATGGCCTTCTTCAATGTCATGCGGGGCGCCGGGCCGTGGACCGCGATGGCGGCGCAGACGCGCCCCTGCGGATCGCTGACCGGAACCGCCAGGCACACCGAGCCCTCGAGGTACTCGCCGATGTCGGTGGCGATGCCGCTGCTTCGGACCTTGCGCAACTCGCGCTCCAGCGCGGCGAGGTCGGTGATCGTGCGCTCGGTGTAGCGCTTGAGGGACCGCGGGCCAAGCAGCGTGCGCACCTGCGCAGGCGGCAGGAACGCGAGGAACAGCTTCCCGCTGGCCGTGCAGTGCAGCGGCACGCGCGAGCCGGCCCTCACGTGCAGGCGAACGTTGGCGAGCGTCTCGACCCGATCGACATAGAGCACCTCGCTGCCGTCGAGCATCGTGAAATTGCAGGTCTCGCCGATCTCCTCGACCAGGCGTTCGAGGATCGCGTGGCGCCCGCCGCGCAGCGGCGAGCGGACCTGCACCGCCAGCGAGAGCGCCGACACGCGCGGCCCGACGGCGTAGCGCTTCTCGAAAGGCTCGCGCTGGACGAGATCGCCGCGCGCGAGCAAGCCGAGGATGCGATACACAGTCGGCTTGGGCAACCCGCTTGCACGCGTCAGGTCGTCGAGCGACGGAGGCTGCTCGGCATTGGCGATGATCTCGAGCAATGCGAACGCGCGCAGCGTCGACGACTCCACTTCCGGAGCATCGGCGACGTCGTTCGCAGATTTCACTGAGCGAAATTGCACGTTTCATTATTGCAAGCTTTTCTTCGCGCGTGCAATGATCATCCGAAAAAGAGGGAGGCGCCGCGCCGATGCGGCGCGCCGGCCGTTGCACCCGGTCGCCGTGACCGGCGACCTATCGACGCAGGGAACCAGGACCGCGCCGTGCCGAAACGCGACCAACTCACCTACGAGGACCTGCTCGAAATCGTCGAGCTGATCAAGTCCTCGGCGCAGTTTTCCGAATTCCACCTGAAGGTGGGCGACATCGAGGTCGACCTGCGACGCCGCACCGACCCCGGGGCTGCGCAACCGCCCGCCGCAAGGGAACCGCGTGCTGCAGTGCAGCGCAGCGGGCACGTCGGTGGCGGCGAGTTGCCGATGGAGCCCGGCGTCCCGGCACCCGAACGCCGGTCGGCGCAGGCGCAGGACTGGCCCGAAGGCTCGGTGGTCGTGCGCTCGCCGATGGTCGGCAGCTTCTATCGCGCGCCCGAGCCCGGCGCCCCGGCCTTCG
Source organism: uncultured Pseudomonadota bacterium (assembly GCA_963816415.1). Taxonomy (GTDB): domain Bacteria; phylum Pseudomonadota; class Gammaproteobacteria; order Burkholderiales; family Casimicrobiaceae; genus VBCG01. The sequence goes on along the minus strand of CAWFKR010000014.1, from coordinate 85,075 downwards.
TGCAGATTGGGCAGCATGTGACGCCGGAGACCACCGTCTGCATCATCGAAGTGATGAAGCTGATGAACTCGATTCCTGCGGGCACCGGCGGCGTGGTGACGCACATCCTGGTCGAGGACGCTTCGCCGGTGGAGTACGGCCAGCCCCTGATCGTGCTGAGGCCGCAATGAGGAACGCCGCCGCGTGACCCGACGGGCGATCCGCCGGGTGCTGGTGGCGAACCGCGGCGAGATCGCGGTGCGGATCGTCCGCGCCTGTCGCGAGCTCGGCATCGAAACCGTGCAGGCCTACTCCGACGCCGACCGCGATTCGCTCGCCGTGAGGCTCGCCGACCGCCTGGGGTTCCCGATCCTGATCAAGGCGGTCGCGGGCGGCCGCCGCATGCGCGTCGTTCGCCGATCCGGAGACATCGCCGCGCAGTTCGCCGAGGCCGCGCGCGAAGCGGCGGCGGCCTTCGGACGGAGCGCTCTACGTCGAGAAGTATCTCGAGCGCGTGCGCCACATCGAGATCCAGGTACTCGCCGATGACGAGACCGTGCTGCACCTTGGCGAGCGCGCCTTCTCGATCCAGCGAGGCAACCAGAAGCTGCTCGAGGAAAGCCCGTCGCCGGCGCTCGACGCCGCGGCGCGCGAACGCATCGGCGAGGCTGAAGTGATCGCCTGGGGTCGCGACCGCGAGGAATCGATCGCGCGGATGCGCCGGGCGCTGGGCGAGATGCGCATCGGGGGCGTCGCGACGACGATCGGTTTCCACGAGCGGCTGCTTCGCGATCCCCGCTTCGGGCGCGGCGACGTGCACACGCGCTTCGTCGAGGACGAGTTCATGGAGGCTGGATGACAAAGCAGGTGCAGCCGCGCGAATCGCGGCGCTTCGACTTCATCGACGTGACGCTGCGCGACGCACACCAGTGCCTGTGGTCGACGCGGATGACGACGGCGATGATGACACCGATCCTCGGGGCGATCGACCGGGTCGGCTACGCCTACGTCAACATCCTGGGAGGCGCAGTCTTCGACGTGTGCGTGCGCTACCTGCAGGAGAATCCCTGGGAGCGCGTCGGACTGCTGTGCCGGCGGCTCGCCACGCCCTGCGACGCGCTGACGCGCGGCCAGAGCCTGTACACGTTCGAACTGTTCCCGGACGACATCGTCACGCTCAACTCGCAGGCGCTGGCGAAGCGCGGCGTGTCGGTGCTCACCGTCTACGACGCGCTCAACGACAACCGCAACATCGCCTCGTCGGTGAAATCGGGCCGCGATGCCGGCATGCGCATCAACGCGATGATGACCTACACGCTGAGCCCGGTGCACACCGACGACTACTACGTCGCGCGCACCCGGGAGCTCGTGAAGCTCGGGGCCGACTTCATCTGCATCAAGGACCCGACCGGCCTGCTGACACCGGAACGCGGTCGGACGCTGTTCCCGGCCGTCGTGCGCGCCGCGGGGAAGATCCCGATGCAGCTGCACTCCCACTGCCAGTCGGGCCTCGCGCCCGAGGTCTACGAGATCGCGATGCTGAGCGGCTTCCGCTTCGGCTACACGGCGACCGAGCCGCTCGCCAACGGCGCATCGCTGCCCGCGACCGAGGAGGTCGAGGCGCGCGCGAAGCGCGCGGGCTACGTGACCGGCCTCGACGCGCAGGCACTGCGCGAGGTCGCCGGCTATTTCGGCTGGCTGTGCGAGCGCGAGGACAAGCCGCGCGGCCGCGTCGCGACCTGCGACCCTGCGCTCTACGAGCACCAGATTCCCGGCGGCATGATCTCCAACCTGCGCTACCAGCTGCAGACGATGCAGCTCGAGCATCGATTGCCGGAGATCCTCGAGGAGGCGACAAGGGTGAGGCACGACCTCGGCTACCCGATCGTGGTGAGCCCGTTCGCGCAGTACATCGTCACGCAGGCGACGCTGAACGTCGTCCAGGGCGAGCGCTACCGGACGATCCCCGACGAGATCCGCAAGTACGCGATGGGCTACTACGGCAGGCTCGCGGCGAAACCCTCCGACGAGTTCCTCGAACGCGCAGGGATCCGCCCCGACGAGGTCGTCAGCGAGAGCCCCGCCGCGCACATCGAGCCCTGGCTGCCGCGGCTGCGCCGTGAGCTCGGCGCCGCCGCGACCGACGAGGACCTGCTGCTCGCCGCGTTCTACGACCGGAAGCTTATCGAGCCGCTGCGCAATCCCGCGCCCGAATGCAGCTTCCGCACGACGCCGCTGCACGAGCTGATCCGCTACGTCGGCGCTCGGCGGGACATCGAACACCTGCAGATCCGCTTTGCCGGAACCGAGATGACGCTCTCGGCGTGAACGACCCACTCCCCGCGAGGGGACAAGGAGGAGACGATGAGCATGCTCGCGCAAGGATGGAGAAGGAACTGGCGTTCCGCGGCGGCCGGAGCAATGCTGCTGCTCGCCGCGGCACCCGCGGTGGCGCAGCAGAAATTCACCGACTGGGGCTGGCCGCTGCCCTACGATCAGGTGTCGGCCAAGTCGGTCGAATGGCTGAAGAGCAAGGGCTGGTGGCCGATCCAGGTCGCCTTCCAGGCGCCGTGGTCGGGCCAGAACACGATCAACATCGTGATGGACCGCGAAGGCCTGATGAAGAAGCGCGGCGTCGAGGCGAAGTGGCAGGCGTTCCCTTCCGGGCCGGCGATCAACGAGACCATCGTCTCGGCGCGTTTCCAGGCGGGCAACGGCGGCAACTTCCCGTTCACCTCGCTGCTCGACAAGAACATTCCGGTCACCGCGATCGCGATCGTGAGCCCGAACCTGCTGCACGCGCTGGTCGTGCCGAAGGATTCTCCGCTCAAGAGCATCAAGGACCTGAAGGACCGCAAGACGCCCGCCACGATCGGGCTGGTCACAGGATCGTCGGCCGAGTTCTACTTCCAGATGGCGATGGCGCTGAACGGAATCCGTCCCGACAAGGACGTGATCCTCAAGAACACGCCACCGGGCGAGCAGATGGCGCTGCCGAAGGGCATCGACGGCGTCGTGCCCTGGGATCCGACCCCCACGATGATGGTCGACGAACTGAAGAACGGCCACATCATCGACTCGATCTTCCCGTACAACATGTACGAAGGGCAGTTCTACGTGCGCTCGGAGATCGCGCAGAACGCGCCGGACGTCGTGCAGGCGTTCTCCGACGCCATCGCCGAGGCGACGCTGTGGATCCGGCGGCACCCCGAGAAGGCGGCCGAACTGACCGGAGAAGATCCCAGCCTGAAGCATTTCTCGAAGGCGATCCTGCTGCAGCAGATCAAGGCCTACAACAACCTCTACAAGCCGACCTACCTCTATCCGCAGGGGGCGTTCTGGGGGGCGGTCAACCAGACGATCTTCAAGTGGCTCTACGAGCAGAAGCGGATCACGCGGGCGCTGACCGCCAAGGACTTCGAGAACGCGGTCGATGCGCGGTACATGGCCAACACGTTCGCGAAGCTCGGCTGGACCGTGCCCAAGGAGCCGCCGTTCATCCCGGCCGGATGGAAGGGTGACCCCGCCAAGCCGCCGTACCCGACGTACATCGACCCGGTGAACACCCGGACGCCCCAGCCCTTCCCGGGTCCCGGAGACCTGGTCAAGCCGTGGTCGTTCGCAGGCAAGGCCTACACGCCGTGACCTGCTGCGCGCCGCGCGCGCGCGGTGCGGGGCCGCGTGAGCGGCCGGGGGCCGGACCGTGCTGAGTGCCGCCCTGCGCAGGCTGCGCCACCTCGGCCTGCTGGCCGTGCTGCTCGCCGGGTGGTGGTACGTGAGCGAGCGGGTGCTCGACAAAAGCACCCGCACGCTGCTGCCGCCGCCGCAGGTGGTCGTGCACGCGGCATGGGAGCTGATGCGCTCGGGCGAGCTCTGGCATCATCTTCACGACAGCCTGAAGCGCGAGCTCGTTGCGTTCTCCTGGGCGTGCATGGCGATCCCGATCGGAATCGCCATGGGGTGGTGGAAGTTCGTGGAGGAGCAAGTCGACCCGGTCGTCGAGATGCTGCGCCCGGTGCCGCCGCTCGCCTGGATTCCGCTCTCGATCCTCTGGTTCGGTATCGGCGACACACAGAACGAGTTCATCATCTTCCTGGCCTGCTTCTTTCCGATCCTGATCAACACGGTCGCGGGGGTGAAAGGCGTGGACGCCAACCTCGTCCGCGCGGCACGCTGCCTCGGTGCAGGCGTCTGGCAGATCCTGTGGCGCATCGTGCTGCGCGCCGCACTTCCGCAGATCGTCACCGGCGTGCGCGTGGGCCTCGGCGTCGGTTGGATGGCGCTGGTCGCAGCCGAACTGGTGGGCGCCAATTCGGGCCTGGGTTTCCTGATCAACGATTCGCGGACCATCCTGCGCACCGATTACGTGATCGTCGGCATGGCGACGATCGGCATCGTCGGCTTCGCGCTGGACCGCGTCATCCGCGAGGCCGTGCGCCGGCTGATGCCGTGGTCGCAGGCGCTCAACTAGTGAGGAGCCTCCGGTGAGCGTGGTGCGGGTCGAGGGTCTGCGCAAGGTCTACGCCGGACATGGCGCGGGCGACGACGCCGTGCTCGCGCTCGACGGCGTCAGCTTCGGTGTCGCGGACCGCGAGTTCTGTTCGATCCTGGGTCACAGCGGCTGCGGCAAGACGACGCTGCTGATGATGCTGGCGGGATTCGAGTTACCCACCGAGGGCAGGATCCTGGTCGACGACACGCCCGTCGGCCGCCCGACGTGGAGGCGCTCGGTGGTGTTCCAGGACTACGCGCTGTTCCCGTGGATGACCGTCGACGAGAACATCGCTTTCGGCCTGGAAATGAAGCGCATGCCGCGTGAAGCGCGCCGCGGGATCGTCGCGCACAACGTCGAACTGGTCGGGCTGCAGGGTTTCGAGCGCCGTTACCCGCACCAGCTGTCGGGGGGCATGAAGCAGCGGGTTTCGATCGCCCGCGCGCTGGCGGTGGATCCCGAGGTGCTGCTGATGGACGAACCCTTCGCCGCGCTCGACGCGCAGAACCGCTCGCGCATGCAGGAAGAGATGGGGCGCATCCTCGCGAGCAACGACCCGCGCGTGCGCAAGACGATGGTGCTGGTCACGCACAGCATCGAGGAGGCGATCCTGCTCTCCGACCAGATCGTCGTCCTCACGCGCCGCCCGGGCCGGGTGAAGGCGCAGATCCGCGTCGAGCTGCCGCGGCCGCGGGGCGAGACCGATCCGGAATTCGTCGCGCTCAAGCAGCGAATCCGCGACCTGATCCACGATGAATTCGAGCCGGAGCGATGAGCGCGGGCGATGAGTCCGCGCGGGATCGTCCCGGGTCGATGCGTTCGGGCCGGTGCACCGGCCCGGTCCGGCGAGCCCCGCGCTGCGCATGGATGCGACCCAGCTGATTGCGGCCGGCACGATCGCCTGCGTCGCCGGTGTGGTGCGCGGCATCACCGGCTTCGGCGGCGCGATGGTGATGACACCGCCGCTTGCGCTGCTGTTCGGGCCCCGCTTCGCCATTCCCGCGGTACTGCTGCTCGAATCGCTCGCGGCGATGCCGATGCTGCTGCACGTCCGCCACCTGGTGCGCTGGCGCGCGATCGGTCCCCTCCTCGCCGCGGCGTGCGCGACGGTGCCCCTCGGCGGCTACGTCCTGGTCACGGCCGATCCGCTCACCCTCAGGCGCGCGATCGCGCTGATCGTGATCCTGTTCTCGCTGCTGCTGCTGCGTGGCTGGCGCCACCACGGGACGCACCGCCTGGGAACCTCGCTGGGCATCGGTGCGCTGAGCGGCGCCATGATCGGGGCCACCGGCATCGGCGGACCGCCGGTCGTGCTCTACCTGCTGTCGGGTCCGGACCGCATCGAAGTCACGCGTGCGAACCTCACCGTGTACGTCGTCGCAACGGCGATCGCGGCGATCGTGATGTTGAGGTTGAAGGGGATCCTCGAGTTGCCGGCGCTGCTCGTCGGCACCGGACTTGCGCCCGGCTACTACGCGGGCGTCGTGCTGGGCAGCCGACTCTTCCCCCGCTTCAGCGACACGCGCTTTCGCCAGTTCACGTTGCTGCTGCTGATGCTGGTGTCGACGGGGATATTGCTGGCCTGACTTCGTCGGCGGCACGTCCAACGCAGGCGTTGCCGGCCAGCGCGAACACCTGCGCCGCCCTGCCCCCGCGGTCCGATCAAAGACGCAGGACGAAGGTCTGGCCGAACAGGTCCCTGCCGAAGCTGTGATGCGCCTCCTCGGCGACGAGACGGAATCCCGCTTGCTCGTACAGGTGCCGCGCGGCGTCGAGGCCGCGGTTGGTCCACAGCATCATCCTTCGGTAGCGACTGCGCTGCGCGAACGCGATGCATTCGGCGACGAGCCGCCGTCCGATGCCCGCCCCGCGCGCGGAAGGCTCGACGATCAGCAGCCGGAGCTGTGCGATGGTCGGGGACTTCGCGACGACGAAGGCGGAACCGACGTTCACGCCATCGCGCTCGGCGATCCAGCAGCACTCGCGCCCGGGGTTGTAGCGCCGGACGAAGCGGGCGGCGATTTCGGCGACCAGCGCCTCGAAGCTGGCGTCCCAGCCGTATTCCTGGGCATAGAGCGCACCATGGCGCGAGATCACCCACCCGATGTCGCCCGGGCGATGCGGCCGCAGCACGAATGGCGCCGCATCCGCCGGCCGGTTGCCCAGCAGCGTTTCGACGGTACGGATCGCGTCGACGAGGCGCACCTGCGCATCGTCGGACAACGGCGCAAGCAGCGCCGCGATCTCGTCGTGCGACGCACGATCGAGGGGCAGGAAAGCCTTCCTGCCCGCGGCCGTCAGCCTCAGGTCGAACCGGCGCGCGTCGCCGGCAGGGCGCGATTTGCGGACGTAGCCCCGTGCCACGAATCCGCGCAGGATGCGGCTCAGGTATCCCGGATCCAGCCCGAGGTCGCGGGCCAGGTCGGTCGCAGCGACCGTGCCATCTGCCCTGGCGAGTTCGTAGAGCACCCGCGCGGCCGCGAGGGACCACGGACTGTCGTAGAGCGCCCCGCGCAGCATCCCGATCCGCTGCGTATAGAAGCGATTGAAGCGACGGACTGCATCGACGCGGGAATCGGCAACGGCTGTCATGCGACAATGTCAAATAATCGATTGACATTGTCAACAATCGGTTTCAGCCATCGGCCGCGTTGACAAGGCCCTCCGCCCACTCGGCACAGGCGAGCAGCCGTTCGTCGTCGGCGACGCCTGCGACCAGCTGCACGCCGACCGGCAGTCCGCGCCGGCCCGTGAATCCCGGCAGCGCGATCGACGGTGCGCCGAGCAGCGTCCACAGCCGGCTGAAGATGGGATCACCGGTGGACGCAAGCCCTTCCGGCGCTTCGCCCTTCGCCGCGGGTACGACGACAGCGTCCCAGCCGCGGATCCAATCCGCGAATTCGCGTGCGGCGCGGGCGGCCTGCACACGGGCCTCCAGGTAGCGTGCGCGCCCGATGGCCAGCCCCTGGTCGATCAGTTCGCGCAGCTGCGAGCTGAGCTCGTCGCGGTGCGCGTCGTATTCGAAGGCGTAACTGCGGGCGCCTTCAAAGGCCATGACGGTGCGTTGCGTATCGGCCAGCGTCGCGAACCACGAGGGCAGCGTCGCCTCCGAGACGTCGGCTCCCGCGCCGGCCAGCCGCTGTGCAGCTCTTTCCACCGCCGCCCGGCTGTCCGCGTCGGCCTCGTTCCACCACGGGGTGCGGCACACCCCGATGCGGGGGGACAATGCACCGCGCGCGGCGGTCGCCTGGCAGGCCTCGCCGAGCAGTGCACAGTGCAGGTAGCGGGCGTCGGCGACGCTGCGCGTGATCGTTCCCAGGGTGTCCAGCGATTCCGCGAAGGCCTTGATGCCGGCGAGGCTGAACGTGCCGAAGCTCGGCTTGTATCCGACGACGCCGCAGAACGACGCGGGTCGGATGATCGATGCGGCGGTCTGGGTGGCGAAGCCCGCAGGCACCATCCAGTCTGCAACGGCCGCGGCACTGCCGCTCGAGGACCCTCCGGGAGTGTGGGCAGGGTTGCGCGGATTCGCGGTCTTGCCGGGCGCGAAATACGCGAACTCGGTCGTGACCGTCTTCCCCAGGATGATCGCCCCGGCACGCCTGGCCAGCGCGACGCACGAGGCGTCCCAGGCGGCCCGCCGTCCGCGATAGACCGGCGAACCGCATTCGGTCGGCATGCCGACCGTGTCGACGATGTCCTTGACCGCCAGCGGAATGCCGTGCAGCGGGCCGCGCGGCGCCTCCCGGTCACGGGTGCGCGCCACGGCGCGTGCCGCATCCGCGTCGAGGCAAGCCCACGCGCCGACGACCGCTTCGCGCCGGTCGATCCGTTCGAGACAGGCGTCGACCAGGTCGCTGGGCCGCAGCGATCCGGCGCGGATCGCCGCGGCCGCTTCGACGAGGCCAAGCTCGTTGGGGGCGCGTTGCCGTGAAGTCGTCACGACGGTCCTCGTCGGCCGCGTTCATGTCTCGCCTGCAACGGGGCCGCTCGCCCAGGACCGTATCGGGTCCCTCGAGCGCGCCACGGCGTGCGCGGCAAGAATCAGATTCGCGGCGCTTCGCTACGCCATGCGACGCAGCCTAAGGCGTCTTCTTTGCCGTGTGGCCCTGGCTGAACATGTAGACGATCGCGCTCCGCAGCTCGGCATCGGTGAGATTCGCCATTCCGCCACGGGCAGGCATGCCCCCGTGCCCATTGATTGCGGAGCGTACAACCACGTCGAGTCCCGGCTTGAGTCGAGGAATCCAGGCATCCAAATCCCCGATCTTGGGCGCGCCGTCCACGCCGTCCTTGTGACACTTGCTGCACTGCGCCTTGACGATTTCCTCGCCCGTGCGGGGAGGCGGGGGAGCCGTCGTACTGATGGGCTCGGTCCAGTGTCCGCCCGACTCGTTCACCATGTAGGTGATCGCGCGCTGGATCTCGGTGTCCGTGAGGAGGAAATTCCCGCCATGCGGGGGCATCTGGCGAATGCCCGTGAGCACGTTCTTGGTGAGCCCGCCGAGACCCTGCGACGTGAGCTTGGCCCAGGCTTCCTTGTCTCCGATCTTCGGCGCGCCGTGGGCGCCGGTGGCGTGGCAAGTCGCGCACACGGCTTCGACGACTTCCTTGCCGCTGCGCTCGGCCGGCGGTGCGGCCATGCAGAGGGGCGCGACGCACAGTGCGAGCGCCGCGATGACCGGTATCGTGACCCTGCTCAGCGCGGGACGAAGCGCATCGCGCATGCTTTCATGAACTCTTCCGATCATCGGCATCCTCTTGGCGACCAAGGCATCCGAGGCAGCGAATCCTGCTCTTGCTGCCTCGCGTCGAATGATTTCCGCACTCTGCGTCTCCTGCCGGTTCGTCAGCCGACGTTCGGAATATGCTCGCCGTCGGGCCTCTGCATGACGGCCGCGGGCGGCTTGGAGAACCACAATTGATACATGATGACGATCCACATGTACGCGAAGGCAAGCCCCATCAGCCCGCCGGAAGTGAACACGAGCCACGCAAACGGATTATACAGCTTGGTGAGGTACCACGAGCTGATGTCCAGCACGACCGCGACGAACGGCGTCGCAACGACCGCGCACTTGAACCAGACGGGCCGCACGTAGGCGTGGCTGTACATCAATCCCATGATGAAGAAGATGAACGTGAGCCCGAACAGGTGGATGTGCGACACGCGCACCAGGGTAAAGACGTCCGCGCCGGTGTCGCGTTCGGTCACCTTCTTCAGGTTGTCATAGCCGTTCAGGTTCGGTATGTGCGGATTGCTGCCGTCGTGGCAGCTCATGCATCGGTGATCCAGCAGAGGCTTGATGTCAGATTCGTATTTCGCGCGATCGGCGCCGCCTTCCACCCACGTGATCAGCATGTTCGCCTCGTCACGGGGCAGCATGGTCGACATCGGGCCGCGCAGCGCCGATTCCAGGCGGGACCCCTTCCCGCTCCCGGCATACGCAGTGAGGATGTCCTTGTACGACAGCATCATCGGACTGTCCCCGGCACGGCCGGCGTACGTATGAAACAGGTAGGTCAGGGCGAACATGTAACCGAGGCCCAGCACGAGCAGCGTCATCGTGTACAGCACGCGCTGGCTGTAGGGCAACTCGGAGTAATGGCGGTACAGCCGATGGAGTGGATCGTCGCTCATGGTGGCTTCCTCTGATCGTGGGCGCCGAGTCGCCGCTCGGGGCGGCAAATCAGCCCTCCGGGCGCGCCGCGGATCTTCCCGCGGCGAGCCCGTGCTCTGTCATTTCCCCTTGAGCGATGCGTAGTACGCGGCCAGGTTCTCGATGTCCTTGTCGCTGAGGTGGCTTGCGAAACTGTGCATGATCGCGTTGTTCTTCTTGCCTGACTTGTAATCCTCGAGCGCCGCCTCCAGTTCGTGCTCGGTCCTGCCTGCCAACGCGGGGTACGCGCCCTTCCCCTCGCCATTGGCGCCGTGGCACCCGACGCAAGTACCCGACTTCGCCTTGCCCGCCTGCACATCGCCGGCCGCGTGCGCGGTGCCGACGGCACCGACAGCGCCAAAGACTGCGAAAAGTCCCACGCTCAGCCACATCGCTTTCATTGATCGACTCCTCTTCGGTTGATCCTTGCTTGATGACTCGTCGACGCACGCAGGTCCGCAGCATCGCGAAACCCGCAGGATTCCCGTCGCGTCGACCCGATGATCGTTCCCGCGCTCATTTCGCAGGCGGCATCACGTAGACGAATGCGCGTGCCGTCTGGTGCGAATAGTAGGCAGCGAGGTTCTCGACGTCGGCTGCCGTCAGCCCCTCCGACATTGCGGCCATTTGCGGGCTCTTGCGCTCGCCGGTGCGATAGGCGTGCAGGACCTTTTCCAGGTAGTCCGCGCGCTGCGCGGCGAGGGCCGGCAAGCCGGGATCGGTGCTGTTGCCATTGACGCCGTGACAGCGATCGCATCGCTGCGCCCACTCGGCAGCGGTCATCGGCCGCCGGACGTTCGGCGGCTGCGGTTGCAGGCCGGCGTAGTAGGCGGCCACGTTCTTGATTGCGGCATCGTCCAGCGAGGCTGCCACGCCTTTCATCGTTTCGTCGCCGCGCGCTCCGCTCTTGTACTCGTGGAGCGCCGCGGCCACATACTGGGCGTCCTGCCCGGCGAGACTCGGGATCGCGGGATTGCCGCTGACGCCCTTGTCGCCGTGACAGCCCGCACACGCCGCGGCCGCGTCCTTGCCTGCCGCCGAATTGCCCGCTGCGGGCGTCGACGCCCGCGCGGGCTTCTGCAGGGCAAAGTAGAGCGCGATGTTGCCCCATTCCGCGTCGGGCACCGCGGCGAGCATCGACTTCATCGTGTCGTTCTTGCGCTGTCCGGTCTTGTACTCCTTCATCGCCGCGACGAGGTACTTCGGGTCCAGCCCCACGAGGCTGGGCGTGCCGGGCATCGCGCTGACCCCGGTATCGCCGTGACACCCGGCACACGAGGCTGCCGCGGCCTTGCCGGCCTGGACCGGATCGGGCGCCACCCGCGCGGCCGGACCGGTCGCCGGGCTGGGCCGTGCGGGATCCAGGCTCGCGTAGTAGGCGGCCACCTTGACCAGCGCGTCATCGCTGAGGAACTTCACCACCGAGGCCATCGTGCTGTTGCCGCGTGCCCCCGTCTGGTAGGCACGCATTTCGGTATAGAGGTACGCCGGCCGCTGGCCGGCCAGATTCGGCACATCCTTGACGCTGCTGACCCCATTGGCGCCGTGGCAGGCCGAGCACGTGCTGTCGGCCAGGCGCTTGCCTTCCGCGACATCGGCGGCGTTTGCATACAGCGGGCGCAGCGCCTCATTGACACTCGGCGTGGCGGTCCGAACCTGCGCATTCGCAGCTGCCGAATAGCCCGTGCTCGCGACCGCCGTGGCGAGCGCGAACGCCATCAGAAGTGCAGTCAATGGACCTCGTTTCATCCGAATTTCCTCGAGCGATGGCGGCGATAGCGGCGACTGCGGGCGCACGGGTTTTCGACCCGTACCGATATTAATGCATTCCCCCGCGATGTCACCGGGACGCAGGTGATGGTTGCCCATGCAAGTGTCTTCATTCGATGCTGAGGGGCGATCGGGCGCGGTCGACGGGGGGCTTTGCAGGCACGACGGCCAGTGGCGATGCAATCGGGGATGCCGCGAGATTCTGGATGCGCCGCCTGGTGTGAAACCATCGTCGAGTGGCGCTCGGTTACGCAGGTGCCGTCCAGACTCCCACGGCGATTGCAGGGACCGCCTCCGCGGCACCCGCTTCGGGCGCTCGGCAACGGCGCCGCGATCTGGCGCGTCGCCATCCGTCGGAGTTTGCCCGACATCGCCTGCGCAACGTCCCCGCCTTCGGGCACGAACCCGGTCGAGTCATTGCGCAGGAAATGGGAAAGCGCGAATCCCGGCGTTGCCCTCCATCAATCGAGTGGGCTGGCGGCCTATTGCCAGCGGTAGATGTACGAAATGCCTATGACGTTAACGTTCTCGTGGTAAGGCTGCTCGTTCGTCGGCGTCACGTTGGTCAGCGTGCCGAACTGCACTCCGTCGAAGTAGTAGTCGCTGGAGTTCAGGTGCTCGTACCAGTAGAGAAACCGCAGCGCCGAATGCTTGTCGAACGAATATTGGGCGCTCAGCCGCACGTCGATGGTCTTGGTGCTGACCGTGGGCATGCCGGCCGCGGGGATGAAGTAGACGGCGGCCGCGCCGGGGGCCAGCGCCGGGCCGGCCGTTGCCCCGACCGCGTACGGGCTGTTGGCGTAGGAGCCACCCGAGACGCCGATGTCGGTGCGCGCGTCGGTGTAGGTGAGATCACCCAGGACCTCGAGCTTGCCGGCCATCAGGTTCTTCTGCCTGAAGCTGACCCCGAAGGTGTCCGCCTTGTCGCGCATGTCGGTCGACCAGTTGGAGCATGGATCGATCTTGGCGTTGTTGTTCCTGGACTGGACCGTCGAGAAGCAACCGCCGGAGACGATCGTGTTGCCAGCCTGGCCCACGAACGCGGTATTGCTGTTGCTGGCGTAGGAGATCCCGGCGCTTTGCGACTTCGTGTCCTCGTGGGTGTAGAACCCGTCGATGACCAGGTCGCTGCTCGCCGCGAAGTTCGCGTCGAAATTCAGCGCCCAGTTCTCGGAGTTCTTGAGGCCGTAGACCGAGTTGCTGTAATCGTCCTTGTTGTAGTCGAGACCGGCATTCAGCGACAGCTTGTCGGTCGCGTCCCAGTTGAGCGACGCGCGCACCTTGTCGCGGTTGCGGTCCGCCATGTTGTACCGCATCATGCCGACCAGCTCGTTGATGTTGTTCCGGCTGGCGTAGAGCGACTGCGGCAGGATGTTGTTGTTCGGCGAGAAGATCGCCGCGTTGCCGGTGAGCGGCGTGGTCGGAAAGCCGGCGACGGGTCCGAACCCGGTCAGGCCGGTTTGCTGCAGGTACTGGTAGGCGCTGATCGTCGCCCCGCCGGAGGGAACGACGTTGGCCATCGGCACCAGCGACAGGAACGCGTTCGGATCGTAGTCGACGCGCCTCTCGGAGTACGCGTACAGGATCCGGCCACTGAGGTTCTCGATCACGTTCGCGCGCCATTCGGCCGACAGCGTGTTCTCGCGCGTCCTCGGCGCGTCGGCGCAGTTGATCCACGAGCCGTCGCAGGTCCGGTCGATCTGCTGGTACTCGTAGCCGCCCTTGATGTTCTGCCCCTTGGCGATCGCGTAGTCCGCTTCGGCATTGAACTGGTTCAGCTTCTTGCTGTAGGGCCGGTTCGCGTAGATGTTGGTATTGCTGCCCAGCGTGTTGGGGGCTAGCCCGAGCGCGGCATTGAAGGGCGAATTGCCCGATGCGGACTCGTTCGCGTCCTGGAAGTAGTAGATGTTGACCGGCGTCTCGTTGTGCCGGTCGTCGTACTTGTAGTTGGCGACAAAATTCAGCTTCTCGACGGGCCTCGACGTGAACCTGGCATTGAACGCCTCGGTCACCACCTTGCCGTTCAGCGACGACTGGGGCAGCCCCAGCGGATACTGGTTGTTCTGACCGGTCGTCAGATAGCTGTCGTCCTGGGTGGTTCGCCCGTAGGACGCGTCCATGACCAGCTTGGTCGTCGGCGTGAAGTTGTAGCCGCCCGTCAGCAGGAACTGGTGGAAATCATTGCTCGGGGCGCTGCTCAGCGTTGCGGTCTTCGTCGGGTCGTTCACGTCCTGGTAGGTGAGGGACTTGATGTCGTTCCTGTAGATCGAGCCGTAGTAGGCGACCTGCACGAACCCCTTGGGCACGTTGTAGGTGAGGCTCACGTTGTACTGATCGGTGCTTTCGTCGACCGGGTACGGGAGGATGGCCGAGAATTCGCGCACCTGCGAGCTGACGCTGCCGAGTGGCTTGAGGCCATCCTTGGTCTGGTGCTGCCCGCTGACCTTGAACTCCCAGTTCCGGTCGATGTCGTAAGTGAAGCCGCCCTTGTAGGTCGTGCGCTTGGTGCTGAGATCGACGTTATGAAAATCGGGAAGGTCAGTCGCGATGATGTTGTTGACCGTCGCCTGCTGCGCGGCAGTCGGCGGCGTCACGACGCCATTGACGATCGTGGGCCCAAGACCGGCCGTCGGCGACAGCGAACGGAAATTGAGGGCGGTGCCCGCCTGCGGAACGTAGGGCTTGAGCCAGGTGGGCGGCAGCGTCAGCGTGTCCGACCCCGCGCCCAGATAAGGCGTCTGGTAGGTGTCCGACTTGATCTGATGCAACTGATCGAAGCCGAAGTCGATCTTGAAGACGCCCTGCCTGGCGAACTCCGCAGTCACGTCGCGCGAATCGAGGCCGAGATTGTTTCCGAAGATGCGCCAGCGCGTCGGGTCGCTGCTGTCATAGGCCCCGCCGCCCGACATGTCGAAGTTGAAGATCCCGAAGGGGCCCTTGTTGTACAGGCCGTTGTATTGCCCGAACTTGACGTTGTCCTGGGTGACATAGCCGGCGCCGACTTCCACGCTGTTGGTGGGCGTCGTCAGCTGCGTCGTAGCAGGGTCGCTGCTGTCGGCCGCCCGCGCCGCTGAGACTGCCGCCAGGGCGAGCAATGCAGCTTGCACAGCCACGACGGACCCGCGAACCACGAAACGATTCGATTTGTTGTTCATCACACGCTCCCCTGTCCCTAGCGCTGGAACTTCGCGCCGGCTGGATCGTTCGATCCGTGGACCATCACGTGGCAGTTGAGGCAGGCCCGCGCGTTCAGCTGTGTCTTTGGATTCTGGCTCCCGAATGGCAGCATGCCGTTGATCGTCGTCGCATTGCCGCCCGGCAGGTTGGCGCCGCTGTTGATCCCCGCGGCGTGGTCACCGCTGTGACATTCCTGACAGAGCCACGGCACCCGCGCCTTCAAGAGCGGCGAGCTGTTCGAACCATGCGGCGTGTGGCAGTTGGTGCAGTCGTCAACGACCGGGCTGTGCTCCCAGAGGAACGGACCGCGCTTGTCCGCGTGGCAGGTGTAGCAGGTCTCGTTGACCGAGTTCTTGATCAGGAGCTTCGGTCCGGTCGAGCCGTGCGGATTGTGACAATCCGAGCAGGTCATCTCGCCGGCCAGGATCGGGTGGGTCGAGATCCGATGGATCTGCGCACGTTGCGTCTTGTGGCAGGCGAAGCACACGTCGGGCTGGGTGACCTTCGCCAGCACCGGGTCGTGGGGAGTGTGGACGCTGTGGCAATTGGTGCAGGTCACGTCCTCGGTCTGGTGGACACTGCCCGACCAGTGCATGCGCAGCCCCGTCTGGTGGCAGGTCAGGCAGGTCGAGGTCCGCAGATCCACCGACGAAACGTCCTTGTCGCCATGCTCCTTCGAGCCGAAATCGACGTCGGGATGGACGCCGGCCGGGTCTGCCTGGTGGCCGGTGCTCTCCCCGTGGCACGATTGGCAGGTGGGCGCCCGCGGGTCCGCCCTGTTGCCGTGCGGGGTCTGGTAGATCGACAGCACTGGCTGGGGCCAGCTCTTGTCGTGGCAGGTCGTGCACTTGGCGTCCTGTGCCAACGCCTCCTTCGTCGCGGCATCCGGCGGGGCCGGATTGTCGGCCGCTGCGGCCGATCCTGCGACCAGGCATCCCAACAAGGCACCAAGCGCCACAAATTTGTGGAGGCGCAGCATGTTTTTCTCCCTTTGGCCTACCAGTAGATCCAGCTTGTTACCCGACGTGTCCCTAGCGCAACCCTTACGCGGTACAGGTAACAAGTTACGCAAGACCGGCTACCGCCGACAAGCACCCGACGCCAGTAGGGTTGATTTAGGTCAACCTTCGGTGAACTTTCGCAAATTTGGTAATGGAACGAGCGTCGCAGCGATCGCCTGGATGCTCGCCTGATGACGGCGTGGCAATCATGGCGTGAGGTCGATGCCACAGAGCGGCCGAGGTCTCGAGTGCAGGGCCACCCGATGGGCCACCCGATGGGCCACCTCGTGACCCGATTCCCAGGGGCAGCAGCCGGGGGACTTCGTGAGCGCTGCCGGATGACGGACCCGTCGGCGAACGCGCGCCGGCACGTTCACTTGAACTGAAGCTCTCCGGATTTCCCGAGCCAGCGAGGCGCATCGTCCCGCAGCCACTGTCGCGCGACATCGTCGTTCTTGACGGTCGCATCCAGATACGCCTTGGTGACGCCCTCGACGTTGGCGAGTTGCAGCTTCCAATGGGGCGACGACTCGGCCGACGATTCCGCCCTCGACGATGAAGCATCGCCGGGCGCCTGGTTTCCGATGTCACTGCTGCGTCTTCGAGCCGTGCCTTCCGCGCGGTCGTCGGCACGGCCTCCGGCATGCATGCCGCCGTCCGCCGAGCGATCGGCCTTGGGCTCCCTGGGCGGCATCTTGCGGCCGGACAGCAGCGCGTGGGGCGTTGCCGAGAGCAGCAGCAGATACTTCTGTCCGGCCGGCATGTACTGGAACGGCGCGCGCCGCAGCGCAGCCGTCGTGATCAGGCCATAGGGATCCGTGTCCTCGAAGCTGGTCACGCACAGCACGGGCACCCGAACGGACCGGAAGTCCCGTTCGAGGCCCATTCCGGAAAAGTCCGCATAGGGACTGAGCGCGATCACTGCCTTCACCGCAGCCGGCCACTTCGGCAAAGCGACGCCGTCGATCGCCTCCCCTGCGACGATCATCGCGGTCTGGGCGCCGAGGTCGAACCCGGCCACCGCGATCCTCGACAGATCGATGCGCCGGTACGGCCCCTGCGCCGCACCGCGGCTGCGGCGCTCGACTTCCGCGAGCGTCCCGCTCACCAGCGCCACGCGCTTCGCAAGCGAGGCCGCCGAGAATTCCCGTTCGGCGAGCTTGCGGAAGTCACCATCACGCGCGAGTTCCGACGACCAGATCGCCGGGCCGACGCTCGCCGGCTGTACCGCGAGCACGGCATAGCCCGCCTCGGCCCAGCTCTCGCGCCAGGCGGATCCGGATTCGGACGATTCGCCCAGTCCCGGCAGGTACACGACGAGCGGCAGGCTCTGCGTTCCCCCCGGTGCGATCAGGGAGACGTCGACGGTATCGCCATCGATCGTCCAGGTATCCCGGGTCGAGACCGTCGCATATTTCCGGTCGGCGAGATAACCCCGCTCGACATGCCTCTCGACCGCGGCCTCGGCCGCCTTCGCGCGGATATCCGGGATTGCGCAGGATGCGAGCGTCATCGCGGCCAGCCCGGCGCAGACGAGCGTCCGGGCCGGGCTGCCGAAGAACGTCGCAGTTCCGCCGGAGGCGATCCACCTGGGCGTGGCTGTCGTCATGCTCCTTAGTATGCCTTGCGCGGCCCGCGTTCACTGTGACCCGTCCGGCCGGAAGGACGGGTAACGATGGTGCGCCGACACCGTGCTCCCGGACTTGACGCTTCGTTGATCCTTCCATTGATCCGTGTCAACTCGGCGGATGCGCAAGAAGCCAGAATCCGGCCATGACGATGAACGTACCTGCCGCGCCGGTCCGACCGGATCTGATGCGCAACGTCCTGGCCGTGCTGCTGATCGCGGTCCTGATTGGCGCGTCGTTCTGGATACTGCGTCCGTTCCTGCTCTCGGTCGTCTGGGCGGCGATGATCGTCGTGGCCACGTGGCCCATGATGCTCAAGGTCCAGGCCAGCCTGCGGCGGCGCAGCCTGGCGATCGTCGTCATGACCGGCACGATGCTGCTCGTGTTCGTCCTGCCGCTGGTGCTGGCGATCCAGGCGGTGGTCGGGAACCTCGACACGATCGCCAACGGAATCCGCTCGCTCGCCGCCGCGACGATTCCCCCGCCTCCCGACTGGCTCTACCGGGTCCCTCTGCTGGGCGCCAGGATCGCCGGGCACTGGAGCGAGATCGCGTCGGCCGGAAAGGACGAACTCGCGGCGCGTGTCGCACCTTATGCCGTCGACGCCGGCAAGTGGCTCGCCGGAGCGTTCGGCAGCGCCGGAATGCTGAGTCTCCAGTTCCTCCTCACCGTCGTCGTCGCCGCAGTCATGTATGCGAACGGCGAGACCGTGCGAGACGCTGCGATCCGCTTCGGCCGTCGCCTCGCCGGGGAACGCGGCGAGGCCATCGTGCTGCTCGCCGGCGGGGCGATTCGAGGTGTCGCGCTTGGCGTGGTGGTCACGGCATTGGTGCAGAGCCTGCTCGCGGGGCTCGGCCTCGCCCTGGCGGGCGTCCCGTTCGCGGGACTCCTCACCGGAGCCATACTGCTGCTGTGCATCGCGCAGATCGGGCCGATCATCGTCCTCGTGCCCGCCGTCATCTGGCTCTACTGGAGCGGCGCCACCGGATGGGCAACCGCGCTGCTCGCCTGGACGGCCATCGTCGGAACCATGGACAACTTCCTGCGCCCGATCCTGATCCGCAGGGGCGCCGACCTGCCGCTGCTGCTGATCTTCGCCGGCGTGATCGGCGGGCTGCTCGCGTTCGGCATCGTCGGCCTGTTCGTCGGACCCGTCGTTCTCGCCGTCACCTACACGCTGCTGACGGAGTGGATCAACAACAAGGGGCCCGCCCAACCCTGACTTCCACGCCCGGGGTTCAGCCAGCCGCCCACGGCGGCGAAGAGCCGTCCGTCAGATCTCGTGGTCGACCGTGAATCGCGCTTCGACCGGCTTCGCGCCTGGCCGTGGCGTGATGATCACGCGGATCGAGTACTTTCCCGGCCAGCCGAACACGAAGAGCTCGCTGTAGTCCGGAAAGCCGCCCGAGTGCGTGTGCAACAGGGGCTTCTTCTCCACGGTGCCGCGGGGATCGGTCACTTCGATGACCACTTCCGGCTGATCGACCCGCTTGCCAGTCTTCTCCTCGTCGAGCGTGACCAGCAGATGTTGCGAGCCGGGCGGCGGATGCAACGGATGGGCCTCGCTGTGCCCTTCGGCCCGCAACGCGACCGCCGCCGGCACGATGCCCAGATTGATGACGAAGCCGCCGACCGTCTGCGTATACTGCGCCGCCGCGGATGTGCACACGAATGCTGTGCCGACCAGGGCAACGCCCATCATGAACGAACGCAGGGAAGGCATTCTCATGGGTTGATGCTATGCCTTTTCCGGACGAACGACTTGATCGCGGTCAATGTCTGGCCACGATGCGCTGGCGCCTCTATTTCGCGACTCGGCAAACGCCGCCTTCGCCTCCGGGACGCGCAAGCTGGCGCTCGGTCATTGATGACTGTCAAAGTCTCCCCGACGAATTCGCTCTAGCTTTTCGCCATCTGGCGCAGCCGGCCCGCCGCCAGCACACAAGCCGCTCCAAAGCGACCCGACATGAAGGCGATCGGCATCATTCACGACGAACACCGGTCGCTCGCCGCCGTGCTCTACGGCATGCTCTACGTATTGCGCGAGATTCGTCTGCGCGGTGCGCCACCGGACTTCGAGTTGCTCGACGCGATGGTTCATTACATCGATGCGTTCTCGGAACGCTTTCACCATCCCAAGGAAGATGCGTACCTGTTCAAATTTCTGAGCATGCGCTATCCGGATGCGAGACCACTCATCGACCAGCTCGAAACCGAACATCGCGCCGGGAGGGAGAAAATCCGCGCGCTCGAAAGGATGTTTGTGCGATACCAGCAACGCGGCCCCATGGAATTCAACGCCGCCGCCAAGGCGGTGCAGGCTTTCGCGGCCTTCCATTGGGATCACATGCGCACCGAAGAGGACAGGTTGCTGCCGCTCGCCAGAATCCATTTGACCGCGAGCGACTGGAAGGTGATCGACGCGGCGCTCATCGGAGAAACGGATCCGTCGTTCGGCGTCGAGGCAGGTGCCGAATACGCCGCAATGTTCCGGCGCATCGTCAACCTCGCCCCGCGACCGATCGGCGTCGCCCCCGCACGCTGACCCGGCGCGTCGAGACGATCGCCAGCGTGCTGTTCGCCGCCACGGCAATCGTGAACCGCAGCGGCGATCGAGGCCTGCGGCGAAAATCAGCTGCCGGCTGACGCTCGACGTCCGCGTTCCCGATCGCCCTCCATTCCCTCGCGCAGCAAGGGGATGAGGACGACGTCGAACGCCTCGTTCCATGCCACTGCGGCAGCCCCCGTCCAGTGCCTGCCCAGGTGCGGCCCGAGGACTTCGATGAACACTGCCTTGAAATTGTTGAAGTCGCGCAACTCGAGGTCGTACGGCCTGTGCGCGGTACCGAGCTTGTGCAGGCGTGGCGCAATCGCCGTCCGATCGTCGGAGAGATCTGCAAGCAGTGCCAGCGTGAGTACCATCTTTTCCAGGTGAGCAGGTCGCAATTTGTGCGGAAACAGTTTTCGATAGGCGGGAAATCGCTCGAAGAAGCGATCGTAGAAGGCCTCGATGAACTGCGACTGCCGGTCGCCGAGCGCCCGCCATGTCTGGGCGATGAGCTCGGTATTCATAGGTGGTCCACCATGGCTTCTGCCTCCCCAGGCAATTGTTAACGGGCCCGCGCGGGTGAGTCTTGATCTTGGTCAAGGCGATTCGACTGCGAATCACCCGGCTGACGCTTCGCCGCGCAGGTCGGGATTCTGCTGAGCGAAGCGGGCGCCCGTCGGTCTCATGCCCGGCGCAGGTCGTGGTGCTTGAGCGGCAGTGAGCGGACGCGCTTGCCGGTGGCGGCATAGATTGCATTGCACACCGCGGGCGTCAGCGGAAGGATGGCGGGCTCGCCGTGCCCGCCCCAGAAGCCGCCAGTCGGCACGAGGACGGTCTCGACCTTCGGCATGTCGGCGAGCCGCGGCAGCGGGAAGTTGTGGAAGTTGGATTCCGCGACGCGTCCGTCCTTCACGTTGATCTCCTGGTCGAGGATGCTGCCGAGGCCGTACACCACGTTGCTCTCGGCCTGCGCGCGACAGGTGTCGGGATTCACCACGTAGCCCGAGTCGATGGCGACGACGATGCGATGCACTTTCAGCTCCCCGGCCGCGCTCACCGACACCTCCGCCACCGTCGCGGCGTAGCTGCCGAAGCCGTCGACGACGGCGACGCCGCGGTGCACGCCCGCCGGCAGCGCCGAGTTCCAGCCGGCGGCCCGCGCCACGGCTTCCAGCACCCGGCGGTTCTTGTCGCCCTCCTTGAGCATCGCCAGTCGGAATTCGACCGGGTCCTTGCCTGCCGTTGCCGCGAGTTCGTCGAGGAAGCACTCCCGGTAATAACCGTTCTGCTGGCCCGGACCACGCCAGAATCCGACCGGCACGTGGCCATTGCGCATCGCGTAGTCGACCTGCTGATTCGCCACCATGTAGGGCATGTCGCTGAACGAGCGCACTGCGGTGAAATCGATGCCTTCGTGGTCGAGCGAGTTCGGCATCAGAACCTTGAGGATCGACGGACAGGCGATCGTCGTGTGCATCGCGATCACCCTACCCTGCGCATCGAGGCCTGCCTTCATCCGCACGATGCTCGCCGGGCGATAGAAGTCATGCTGCATGTCCTCCTCGCGCGACCACATCATCTTCACCGGAACGCCGGGCAGCGCCTTGGCGATTGCCACTCCCTGCCTGACGAAGTCCTGCGGCCCGCCGCGGCGGCCGAATCCGCCGCCCAGCATCATCTTGTGGACCTCGACCTTCTCGAGCGGCAACCCGGCCGTCTCCGCCGCCGCACCCATCGATGCTTCCGCATTCTGGGTCGCCGTCCAGACGTCGAGGAAGCCTTCCGGCTTCAGCCAGGCGGTGCAGGTCTGCGGCTCCATCGTTGCGTGGCTGAGGTACGGTGACTGGTATTCAGCCTCGACCACCTTCGCCGCGGCAGCGAATCCCGCCTGCGTGTCGCCGACCTTGCGCGCCTGCGGCAGCTTGGCGTCGGCAAGGCCTTCCCGCAGCATTGCCTCGATGCTCTTGTTGTCGGCGCGCTCATTGCCCGCCGTGTCCCACTCGATCTTCACCTTCTTCAGTGCCTGGTTGGCGCGCCACCAGTTGTCGGCGACGACGGCGACGAAGTCCTCCTCGCGCACCACCTTCTTCACGCCGCGCATCCCCCGTGCCTCGCGGTCGTCAACCTTCACGACCTTGCCGCCGAACACCGGGCACTGCGCGATCGATGCGTGCAGCATTCCGGGCAACGTGACGTCGACGGCAAAGACGGGCTTGCCCGAGACCTTGTCGGGGATGTCGAGGCGGTGCAGTGGCTTGCCCGCGATCTTCCACTTCGCGGGATCCCGCAGCGCCACTTCGTTCGGCGGCGCAAGCCTCGCCGCCTCGGCAGCCACCTCGCCGTAGCGAAGCGTCCGGCCGGTCGGTCCATGCGAAATGACTCCCTTCGTCACTGCGCACTCGGCAGCGGGGACCTTCCACCGCGCGGCGGCCGCGGCGATCAGCATCTCGCGCGCGCTGGCGCCTGCCTTGCGCACATAGTCCTGCGATGAGCGCACACCCATGCTGCCGCCGGTGGACATCGACCCCCAGATGCGGTTTCGCCGGACCTGCTCGTTGGGGGAGGCGAACTCGGCGCTCACGTTTGCCCAGTCGCAGTCCAGCTCTTCGGCGACGAGCTGGGCGAGCGCCGTATAGGTGCCCTGCCCCATTTCTGAGCGAGCGATGCGAATGACGACCCGGTCGTCGGGATGGATCACGATCCAGGCGTTGACTTCAGTCACCGCCGCCCCGCCAGCGGCGGCGGACACGACCGGAAACCAGAATTCGAGCGCGAGGCCGCCGCCCAGCGATGTGGAGACCTTGAGGAATTCGCGACGGGAAACAGCGAGGGTCATGGCCGCTCTCCTCAGGCGTTCTTGGGCACCGGCGCGGCGGAATCCTCCGCGAGCGCGTGGATCGCCTTCCTCACGCGCGGGTAGGTGCCGCAGCGACACAGGTTGGTCATGGTCGCGTCGATGTCCGCGTCGGTTGGCTTTGGAATCTTGGCGAGCAGCGCGGCGGCCGACATGATCATGCCCGTCTGGCAATAGCCGCATTGCGGGACTTCGTGCTCGATCCACGCCGTCTGGACCGGGTGCGGACCGTTTGCCGCCAATCCCTCGATCGTGACGATCTTCTTGCCGACCGCCGCTGACACGGGCATCACGCAGGATCGCACCGGCTCGCCGTCGACATGCACGGTGCATGCGCCGCAGATGGCGATGCCGCAGCCATACTTGGTTCCAGGAAGATCGAGGTGGACGCGCAGGACCCAGAGCAGCGGCATTTCAGGTTCGACGTCGACGGCATGGGCGCGGCCATTCACGGTCAGCTCGAGCATTTGCATCTCCTTCGAATGACTGGCAACGCGCAGCGAAGCACGTCGTGTCTGGCCGCCGTGGCTCAGGCCGTCGCGCGTTCGCCGAGCGTCGGGTAGTCGATGTAGCCCTTGGCTCCGCCGCCGTAGAGCGTGCCGGTGTCGAGCACATTGAGCGGAGCGTTCTCGCGCAGGCGGCGCACGAGGTCGGGGTTGCTGATGAACGGGCGCCCGAACGAGACCAGGTCGGCGGTGCCTGCGGCCACCGCCTCGAGCGCCATCGGTCTCAGGTAGCCGTTGTTGACCATCCACGCGCCGTCGAACCTGCGGCGCAACGCCGCATAGTCGAATGGCGCGAAGTCGCGCGCGCCGGCGGTCTGACCTTCGACCACTTCCACGAAGGCCAGCCGCAGCGGCGCGAGCTGCGCCACCGCGTGCTCGAACAGCGCCTGCGGATCGCTGTCCTGCCCGGCGTCGTTGGATGGCGTCACCGGCGAAAGGCGGAGCCCGGTGCGGCCGCCGCCGATCGCGGCCGCAACAGCCTGCATCACTTCGACGAGCAGCCGCGCGCGGTTCTCGATCGTGCCGCCGTATTCGTCGGTACGATCGTTGATGCTGTCGCGCAGGAATTGCTCGATCAGGTAGCCGTTCGCGCCGTGCACCTCGACGCCATCGAAGCCCGCTTCCATTGCACGCAGCGCCGCATCGCGGTAGCTCGCGACGACGGCGGGGATCTCGTCAGTAGCGAGAGCGCGCGGCGACGATACCGGGACGAAGCCGTCGCGGGTGAATGTCTTGGTCTCAGCGCGCCGCGCAGTCGACGACACCGGCGCCCGGCCGTTTGGCTGCAGCGAAACGTGCGAAATGCGCCCCACGTGCCACAGCTGCACCGCGATGCGACCACCCTCCGCATGCACTGCGGCGGTGACACGCCGCCAGCCTGCGACCTGCTCGGCACTGTAGATCCCCGGCGTATCGATGTAACCTTGAGCCTCGGGACTGACCTGCGACGCCTCGGTGATGATCAGCCCCGCAGTGGCGCGCTGCCGGTAGTACTCGACGGCGAGGTCCGAGGGCACGTTTCCGGGACCCGCGCGATTGCGCGTCAGCGGCGCCATGACGATCCGATTGGTGAGATCGAGATCGCCGACGCGAATCGGGTCGAACAGCGTCGTCATGGCAGGTCACTCCCGGAAGCCGTACGAGACCTCCCGCGCTTCGCCACGCCGACGGTCGATTCTGCAATGCACCGTCAGTCGCGCGACTGCAGCGACCCATTACACGTCCGATGCCGGCGGGCCGCCTTGACGCCGGTCAACAGTACTCAAGGACGTAGTCCGCCGGGATATGCGAACCGAAGTCACCGGCGCATAGCCGCGCCATGACACCGGGAGACTGCTCGTGGAGCAGCGGACGGAGTCTCGCTTGCGAGGCCGGTGCAGGTCTGGGCCGGGACCGCTGCTTGACTTATATCAACCTCACCGGCCGCCCCTTGGAAAAGAATTGGGCCCGTTCGCAGAGATTCTTGGGTGAAGACGATGAAAGCAGCAATGCCGAGGGCAGGTGCGTACGCCGCCATGTTCGCGTGGCTGACGCTTCTATGGATTGCGCCGGCCGCAGCTGCGGACCTCGCGCGTCCGGGAAGCGCTCCCCTGAACGAAGTGAAGAGCGCGATCCTGGCCAAGACCGGATACGACGCCAAGTCGATCGAGCTTCAGGCGACCCCTGCAAGCATCATCGTGACCGTCGTGAACAGCCGTCTCGCGGATCAGACCGAGCCTGCGGCGCGGGAGGACGAAGCGATCGTCATCGCGCGTGCGATTGCGGATTCGATCGCCGACAGGTCCGAATTCAAGTCGATTCAAGCCATTCACATCGATTATGTGAAGCGCAAATCAGGCGACACCCACTCCCAGACCATCGACGGAATCGATTTCATCAAGAATCAGCGCGGCATATTCGTGCACCACGTCACCTGATCGCTGCCAAGTCGACGTGAAGGCGCTTTGGTGCTCGAAGACATGTGCGGCTCGTCGTCAGGCGTTCCGGTGTAGGGCAACGTGACCGCCTCCCGCCCCAAGTTGCCCCCGGCTGTCAACGGACGCCTTGGGCCCTTACGGGGCTATCTACAGGGGGTTTTCCAGAGGGAAACCGGCGGGGGAATCGGACTTTGCCGGACGTTGCTGGACGAGAAACTGAGGGGGGCGGGATTCGAACCCACTTTCGCCTAATCCATTGGCCCGATTGAACAATGGGCCGAAAAAGCAGCTTCCCCGGGGCCACAAAGTGGTGCACCCAAGCGGGACACCAGCACGGCCAGTGTAGCGCAACCCCGCCGCCGCTGGGCGTGCCACGATCGCCCCACGCGGCGCAGCCGTTCGGGTGTGTCGGAAGTCATCCGGATGCGCCCCTGTGAAGCATGGAAAGAGGGCGCCCTCGCGCAAGCGAGGCCATTCCAGCAGCGTCGATCAGGTGGAGGAGCAACACGTCGACGCACGGCGACCAAGGTGAAACAAACCGCAACGCTCGGCGCGTCAGCAGGCATGCGATTACCCTCGCCGCCAAAACCAATGCTGACCTCTTCCAGCAGGGAGGACATTGCGCGAGCGCCAACTCCAGATCATCGATTCGGAAGCACCTTTGGGGTACCGAGGGACGACGAAATCGGATCGACCAGTCTCCGTCCGGCGATATCTGCCGAAGCTAATGACGATCGACCAGGAATCGTCCGAAGAAAGTCGCCAGGTCGTCATGCGCGTCCAACGGCAGTACGTCGGAAACGTACTGGTCGGGACGAACCACGACAATTGCGCCTTTCTCACGGTCGATGCCGCGGAGGTCGAAGATGTCAGGGCCATTCTTGACGTCCGCTGAGTAAGCCTTCTCGTAGTCGATAAGCCCGAAGTGCCCCTTGCGCGGAAGCAGAATCGACGGGAGCTCTTCGACCTTGAGGTCGCGATGCCCCTGTTGGAAGACGGCGCGAACATCGATCACGCTGTCGATGTTCTCCCCTGCCGGAGTGAACCGGCGGATCGGAGAATTCGGCGACTCCGCCAGGAAGTCTGCGAGCTTGCGCAGGCGCTGTCCGCTTGCGTCGGCGAAGACGTAAACGCGCCACGCACCATCGGCACGCGCGACATGGCCGAGTTGCATCGGCTTGGCATCGGCAACGCGCACCACCGGTGCCGAGTGGAAACGCATACCGATCGAGAAGCCCTTCGCCCGATCCTGGTGCGTTCCCTGCGAAGTGAGAACCGTCGCAGGGGCATAACGCGTCGCGACGCCGGCCGTATATCGCAGCGACTTGACGAAGTACGCCTCAAGCTCGGCCGGGTCGACCCCACCGAGTTCCGGGCGCTGCGGATCCTTCGGCGGCGACGCCATGATCCTCGACCACTCCTTGTCGAAGTCGATGAGAACTTGGGCTATCGCCCGCCGCTCGACCGAGTAGGTGCGAAGCAGCTCAGGCTTGGCACGCCCGTCGAGAACCGAAATCAGTTTCCAGCCGAGGTTGAACGCGTCTTGCATCGAAACGTTCATGCCCTGTCCCGCCTTTGCGCTATGCGTATGGCAAGCGTCCCCGGCGATGAAGACGCGCGGCTGGCCGGAAAACTCCTGGCCGACGCGGACGTCGTCGAACCGGTCGGTAAGACGCTGGCCGACTTCGTACACCGAGAACCAGACGACGTTGCGCACGTCGAGGGTGTAGGGGTGCAGTACGCGTCGCGCCCTGTCGATGACGTCCTCCGCGGCGATCTTGCGAACGTCATCGCGCTTGTCCGGGTCGACGTCGCCCAGATCGACGTACAGTCGCACGAGGTAGCCGCCCTCGCGCGGAATGAGAAGGATGTTGCCGTAGTCCGCCGACTGTATGGCCGCCTTGAGGCGGATGTCCGGAAAGTCGGTGACGGCGAGCATGTCGATCACGCCCCACGCGTGATTGGCATAGTCACCGCACAACTCGGCGCCGATCGACTGCCGCACCAGGCTGCGCGCCCCATCGCAGCCGACGACGTACTTCGCGCGAATCGAGCGCTCCGAGCCGTCGTCGACGTTGCGTACGTGAACCCGAACCGGATACTCGTCCTCCTCGTCGACCTCGAGGCGCAAGAATTCCACACCGTAGTCGGGCTCGAGTCGCGTCGGCGACTTGCGCATGTATTCGAGCAGGTACTCCTGCATGCGCGCCTGGTTGACGATGACGTGCGGGAATTCCGACAGGCCGTCCTCGACGTCCTGGACGCGGCCAGTACGCACGATCCTCGCGCGATCCTCCTGCGAAGGACGCCAGAACACCGTCTCGTTCACCCAGCAGGCCTCGCGAATGAGCTTCGCGCCCATGCCGAAGGCCTCGAACATCTCGACCGTTCGACACGCGACACCGTCCGCCTGGCCCAGTTCAAGGGGACCGCGCCGACGTTCGATGATGCGGGTGCTGATGGCTGGGAAGGTCGCCAGCTGCGCCGCGAGCACGGTCCCTGCCGGGCCGCTACCGACGATCAGCACGTCGAGGGCGTCGGGAAGTCCCGGCGATCGGTTCCTGGCAGTAGCCGCCTGGTCGAGGATGTCCGGATCGCCGGGCTTGTATCCATTCAGATAGAACTGCACGTTACCTCCATTCGCCCGCCCCTTCCGGGCGGTCATGTCCGCGAGTCTCGCGCAGCTCGGTCATGATCCTACCCACGCTCCGTGGACACGGTAGTTAGGCGATTTGCACGGCCTCGAAAGCCAGCGGAGCCTCGTAGTTCAGCGTCGAGTGACGCCGCTGGCGGTTGTAAAACACTTCCATGTAATCGAACAGGCTTGCTCGCGCCTGGTCACGGGTCTTGTAGTCGCAATGCATCACGAGCTCGGTCTTGAGCGTGTGGAAGAAGCTTTCCATCGGCGCGTTGTCCCAGCAGTCGCCCTTGCGACTCATGCTCTGCCGGATCGGGTAGCGGCCAACCAGTTCCCGGTATTCGGCGGCCGAGTACGTCGTGCCTTGGTCCGAGTGCAGGATTGCTGGTGGCCCACGCCGACCGATGGCCATGCTCAGGGCATCCTTGGCCAGCTTGCAGTCGAGGGTTCGGCTCATGGCCCAGCCGACGACGGCGCGCGAGTACACATCCAACACGGTCGCCAGATACAGCCAGCCTTCGCGGGTCGGGATGTAGGTGATGTCGCTCAACCAACACGCATTGGGACGGTCAGTCGTGAACACCCGACCGATCAAGTTGGGTAACTCCGCGGTCCGGCGCGAGTCCGTGGTCACCCGGAACCGGCGAATGCACTTCGGCATGATGGACGCCTGCTGCATGAGCCTGGCGACCGTGTTCAGGCAACAGGGCACCTTCTGGGCACTGAGCGCGGCGTGAACCCGTGGCGCGCCATAGGTTTCGCGGCTAGCCGTGTGGATCTTGCGAATCTCTGCGGTGAGCGCTGTCCGTCGTTGCTGCCGGGCGCTCGGCGCTCGCCCGCGGGCCGCGTAATAGCCACTGCGCGACACCTGGAGTGCAGCGCACAAGGCCTTGACCTCGTAGCTGCGTCGATGCAGCTCGATGAACGCGTACTTCACTTCGATTCGCCCGCGAAGTAGATGGCCGCTTTTTTTTTGGCCGCTTTTTTTAAAATCTCATTCTCGACCTCGAGCTTTGCGTTCTCGCGCCGCAATTGCTCGAGGTCCTGGCCGACCGCCGGCGGCGGATGCGCTACTTCGGTGCGCGCTTCCTCCTCGAACTGCAGTCGCCAATCGCGCAGATGGCCGACTCGAATCCCAAGCGCCCGCGCTATCTGTGCCTTGGGCTTCTCGCCCAGAGCCGCCTGGCGCACCGCTTCGAGCTTGAACTCACGGCTATACCTTGTGTACGGTTTGCGTGGTATGGAACACCCCTCCCAGAGCAAGTATTGCTCGTTCCGGCGTGTCCACCAAACGTGGGTAGGATCAACTCCAGCCGTTCGCGGTCAACACCCAAATTCTCCAGGAGCGGACGCTTCGAAACCTGTGACTTGGCACACTCGGGACGAAGCATTTCGGCCGCCTTGGAGCAGGTGGTGCACGAGCTCGGCGTACCCGTTTCGATCATCGTCGACCATGCCAATGAGTTCACGTTCAAGGCGCTCGAAGAATGGGAATGCCAACGAGGTATCAAGCTCGATTTCATCCGCCCTGGAAGGCCCAACGAAAGCGCGCAGATCGAATCGATAACCTACCGCCCGCGCGACGAGTGCCTGAGCGTCATCCCGTTGACCTCCCTGGATGAATCGTGGCGCAAGTTCGAAGCGTTACGACAGGACTGCAATCACACCCGACCCGGCAGTTCGCTGCGGAACGTGACCTCGCATGAATTTCCCCAGCTGGGTCAGCAGAAGTGGATCGGCGAAGTTGGCAGTTTCTCCCCTTGAACTGTCTCAAAACGCGGCCGATGTCGCCAGTATTACGCCCGGCTGAAGCGCGAGGAACGCCTCGAGGTTGCTGTCCCGCTGCTCCGCGCACTGACGCCGCCACCGCTTCGGGCCACCCGTTCCATAATACAGCCGCCCGCGGAGGCAGCTAGCTCTCTTTGTGAGCTCCGGGTCTGCGATGTCAGTCGATGATGTGGTAGACCGGCGCCTTCTCCATGTGCCACTTGCCGGTATCCCGGTCATAGCGCGACAGGGTGAAACAATGCCAGTTCTCATCATCCAGCTTCATGTGATCGCCGCGATAGTAGTAACCTGGCCACCGCGTTTCCTTGCGGAACAGCGTGTGATGGGTCACGGACTCCGAGGCCAACAGGCGGTGGTGCAACTCCCACGTTCGCTGAAGCTGGTGCAGGTCTTCGGCACCCATGTGGCTCATGTCTTCCTTCAGCATCGCCAGCAACTCAAGTCCGCGCTCGAGCATCAGGCCGTTCGTCATGTAGTTGGTGCTGATGCCGCCGACGTATTCGTCCATGATCTTCTCGAGACGCTGAAGACCGTGGATCGGGAGGAGGTAGCTCGGTGATACGGTCCCAGCCACGATCTCGTTGCGGCCGACCCGGTAGTTTTCCAACGGCTGGAATATCTCCTTTTCGAGGTCCCGATACGCTTGTTCGCTGAGCTGGGGCTGGTCCCGGCCTTTTTCCATCACGTACTTGACCGCTGCCTTGGCGGCAATGCGGCCTTCGGTGAAGGATCCGGACGAGAACTTGTGAGCGGTGCCGCCGATGGTGTCGCCGGCGCCGAAGAGCCCGTCGACCGTCATCATGCGGTTGTATCCCCACTGGTACTCCGCGGGGGCGTAGTCTTCCGGTCCGCTGGCCCACGCGCCGGAACATGTGGCGTGGGAGCCCATGACGTAGGGCTCGGACGTGGTCAGCTCGGGATTGATGTCCTTGGGGTCGATGTTCTGCGACGCCCAGACGACCGCCTGCCCGATCGTCATGCCGAGGAAGTTCTCCCAGCCGACGGTCTCCTTGTGGGGGTCCTGGAAGGCCTCCTTGGTCACCATGCGGATGGGACCGCGACCGGCCGCGACCTCCTTCAGGAAAGCGTGGTTGCGCAGGCAGGTCGGCACCGGGTGACGGTCGATGTAGTCACCCACCAAAGCCTTGGTGTCCTCGTACCACCTCTTCTCGTACTCCTCGCCGTAGCCGTTCTGCGTGTACGTCTTCAGATGCAGGAAATAGGCGCCGACGGGACCATAGCCGTCCTTGAAACGGGTCAGGACGATGCGGTTCTCCATCTGCGTCATCTTGGCGCCGACCTGGATTGGCAGCGCGTATGCGGACGCGCTGCTCCAGGGCGCATACCAGGTCCTCCCCATGCCCTCGCCCACGGCGCGCGGCTTGAAGATGTGCGACGCGCCACCGGCGCCTACGATTACGGCCTTCGCGCGGAACACGTAGAAGTCGCCGGTGCGGACATTGAATCCGACGGCCCCGCCGACCCGGTTGGCATTGCGGTTGTCCATCAACAGGTGGGTGATCATGATCCGGTTGTAGACCTCGGTCGCGGCCTTGCGCGCCGCCTCGGCGACGATCGGCTTGTAGCTCTCGCCGTGGATCATGATCTGCCACTTGCCTTCGCGCTGGTACCGTCCGGTCGTGGGGTCCCGCATGATCGGCAGGCCCCATTCCTCGAGCATGTGCACCGTGCCATCCACGTGCCGCGCGATGTCGTAGCCAAGGTCCTCGCGCACCAGGCCCATCAGGTCATTGCGCGCGTAGCGGACATGGTCCTCGGGCTGGTTCTCGCCCCACTGCATGCCCATGTAGCAGTTGATGGCGTACAGGCCCTGGGCGACGGCGCCGCTGCGCTCAATGTTCGCCTTCTCCACGCACACGATCTTCAGGTCGCGCCCCCAGTGCCGGGCCTCGTAGGTCGCCCCGCAGCCGGCCATGCCGCCGCCGATGACGAGGATGTCCGCATCGACGAATACCGTCGTCCTGCGTCCGAAGAGGCTCATCACACGACTCCCTGCTTGAGTTGGTCTTTGCGCAGCGCGGGCAGGCCGCCCTCGACCTTGAGCGATTGCGGCTCGTGGGCAAGTTCCTGGCTGGCGAAATCCGCGGAGGTGGGCGCCGCGTAATCGGCCGGCCCCTTGATCGATCCCCAGGGCGTCGTCCGGATCGGGGACACGAAGTTCTTCTCGCGGCCGTCGCGGAACTTGAGCTTCCACGAAATGGTCGCCTTGGCCTCTTCCCTGAGCACCCGGACGCTGTGTCCCAGTGGGGCAAAGTCGGCATAGCCGCGGACATCGATCGCGTGCTGCGGACAGGCCTTCACGCAGGAGTAGCACTCCCAGCACATGTTCGGCTCGATGTTGTAGGCGCGCCGATAGGTCTTGTCGATGTGCATGATGTCGGATGGGCAGATGTCGACGCAATGTCCGCAGCCGTCGCACCGGGTCATGTAAACGAATGTCGGCATGGCTTCTCGTCTTCGCTCTAGTAGTGCCGGGGCAGTTCGCGCGCGCTGCCGAAAGTCTCGGGCTTGTCGGCGGGCCCGGGCAGGTTGCTCCTGAAGCCGTTCGCGTTGGAAACGCGCTTTTCGAAAGCCGCGGCGGGCTTGAAGAACATGTGGGCGAACTTGGACCACGGTACCGATCCGAACAGCACCGTCGTGGCGAGGATGTACAGGCCGAAGAACACCCTCGCCCAGGACCCGCCGCTCGCCTGCAGGAAAGCCCAGATCAGGCCCAGCGTGACGCTGGCGAGCAGCGAGAGAATGAATAGGTCCGCGCGCATGATGCGGAAGGGCGTGCCACCCTCGGCGGCGACATCCACCCGGATGAAGAACCAGAACCAGTAGCCGCCGAGCAGGACCATCAGGCCGCCGAGCCACCAGAGTTGGGGCAGGATGGCGGGCGTCGGGGTCGCGGGCGTCGGGTAGCCGAACACCATGATGGCCGTGGTGCCGACGTAGATCACGAACCCGTACATGGTCAGCAGGTGGGCGAGCCGCCGGCGGGGATTGCAGAATTCCCCGGACGTCAGGACGTCGACGACGCCGGTCTGGATGGCGATCGACATCAGCTCGCCGCCGCCAAGTTGCCGCGACATTTTACCTTTCGATTTCCGCCAGTTCTGGGAAAAATACCTGGCGCTGCCCTTGTGCACGACGTCGAACAGCGTTCCTGCCACGACCAGCACGATCATGACGACAACATAGGTCTGCATGACGGCAGGCGACAGGTATATCGAAAGCGCGGCAAACGGATTGGTGGTGAACATCATGCCCCCTCATTGCTGCACTGGTTCCAAATGCGCACGGCGCGACGCATACAAGAGATTATGCAGTCACGGACAGCACTTGGTACGGCATTGGGAACAACATTACCGACGGGGTCGCGTGAAAATCTGCATCGTTTCCCACCGCCGCGCCCGTTGCGAGCTGCTCGCCACGGCCTGCTCGGAGGCGAAAGCGCTCGGCGCTCGGTCGGTATTGCACTGCGGCAAACAGGGGGGGGCGCCCTCCAGGGTGCACGCGATCATCGGATTTGGCGCTGCCGATCCACCGACGGCTATGAAATTCAATCGCACGAGCCTGATTGTGGTCGGCCCAGCGGTGCGGATCAAGCGTCGATTGTGCGCGGCAATGGGCTGCTCCGCTGAATGGTAACGCCCCAAAGGGGCGCGCGGGTGACGCGCGCCAGCGTTTAACCTGCGCATGACGGCCGCGGGCACGCTCCAGCCCGGCATCGAGCAGAGACGATCATCGACAATCGTGGCCGCAGGTGAGGCGTCGGTCGAACTCGAAGGCCAGCCTGGGCAGGGGCGCCGGATCGGGGGCCAGTTCGTGCTCGGCGCCAGCGGCCTGCCACAGCGTTGGCGCGTCGTTGCCGCGACTTGAATGGCGGCTTTAATCGATTTCTATGACCGGTTCGGAGGACCGTGGCCGACAGCTTCGGGTCGGACTGGGACCGCCGACGATTAGACCGAGTGCGGCCAACTCCGGCCGTTCGCCCTCGCGCGCTGAAGCAGTCGCTCGGCAGGACAACCTATCTGCTAGCCTGCTGTTGGCTCAGGCTCGGCGGCGCGGCTATACGCCGTGCGGGCCGGACACTACGATCGTCCGCTGTGAAGCGCCCCGCATTCACGCTGCTACTGGACACCCGCCAGCGCGTCGCCGAGCTTATGGGCGAATGCCCGAAGTGCGGTGCGATGACGACCCAGGTGCTAGAACTCGCTTGGCAGGCGCGGGCAATCGCGTGCAGCGAGTGCCAGACCGCGATGCCGGTTGACGAGGCGGTGCTGCAGGTGTTGCGGCGCCAGGCGGCGGACGCGATGACGACGATTGACCACCTCACGGCGAAACCCGCCGCATAGATCGGCCTGTAGCGCGTTCTACGGAACCCAGCGTTAGGGTGGATACGTCCGCGCCTTCGCGAGCGTTCGCGTCTCGCGGGCGGCGGTGCTACCTACCTACATCGCGGGGCGATAGAAGCGCCCAGCGGCTGCTTTGCACAAGCTGTCGGTCACCGTTTTCGCCGCCCGTCGGGAGCGTCGCGCGGCTGGCGCAGGCTTAATCTGCGTCAAGGGACGCACGGCAGACGCCGCGCATCATGCCTCCAGACATGGGAAGGATCGACATGCATGAGCGCGATTACCGCGGTGCGACCATCAGCGTCCTGGCGACCGAATCGCCAAGCGCCATGCGCCTCAACATCGGCAATTGGCGCGAGGTCGAGGCGCTCTGTGCTGCGTTCGACTGTGTCCAGACGGACGTCTATGTCGCCGTCGCGATGGTCGGCGACAGGATCCGCGACGTCCGCGCGTATCTGAGAAAGGCGCTTGGGCACGACGAATTGACCGAGCTCGCGAGCGTCTTCGTTCTCGAATCGCTCCCGCCGGCTGGGCCGCCGGCCGTTTAGCGACTCACCTGCCGCGGCTGGCCGATCTGATCGATCCGCGCCTCCGTCATCGCGCACACCACCTCGCGCTTGTCGAGGGGCTGCAGGACCATCCCATTCAACTGGGCGAAGGCGCCACTCGGGCAGCGCACCAGTGCGCCGATCTCGCCCGACTTGCGCATGACGGTCCCAAGCACCATCAGGTCAGCAGGGATCGCGGCCATGTACAGGTGCGCCGGGCCCCCGATATTGACACGCTGAACCATGGGTTCCCTCCGTGTCGGACGAGAGGCGCATCGTACTGCGATGCTCGCGGGTCGTCGACGGGAGGGGGCCGGATTTCGCTTACCGAAATTCCAGTGATCTGCACGCCTCTGGCATAACGTTTGCAGGCCAAGGCGCCAATAATCGCTGCAGGGAGATCCAATGTCGCATTACCTGATCGTCGCAGGCTTCGCGCTCGCGATTGTCGTCTTGGCGGTGTTGCTGACAAAGCTGGTAGGCAATCTAAGGCGCCGCGAGACATTGCGGAGGATGGGCCTCCCGCTGCACGGCGCGCTTACCCTCCGCCAGGCGGAAGCGCTGCGGATGTTCGAAGCCACGGAAGTGAAGTTCAAGAAGTCGTTCCCGCACATTTCGGACGCGCAGCGTCGGGCCATGACGAGCGACGTCCTGCGCGAAAAGGGCGTACTGCCGAAGACGCGATCGGCAGTCGCGCGCGACACGCTGCAGAGATAGCCGCTGACCGGTGGCGCCCAGGGCGAGCGATTCGGCAACGCGTTTCGCGTCACCTGCCGTGCCGCTCGTCGTCCAGGAATAGCAGCTCGGTAAGGATGATCTTCGCCAGCGCTTCGGGCGAAGACCCGCCGATCTGCGTCGTCTTCGACCCGAGCACCGGGCTGCTGACGGTGATCATCGGGCCGCCGACGGTGTAGCTACCGTCGTAGGCGACCCCGTTGCGCTCGATGCGCACGGCGCGGGCGAACGGACCCGCTTCGGTGTTCTTGAAACGTGCCATGGCTCAATCTCAATTATTCGCCGGCGGTTCGCTGACCCGCGTCAGGCGGTCGATCACTGTGGTCGCTTCGACGGCCTGGCGGCGCAGCAGCTGCAGGGCGTCAGAGTCGAGCGGTATAGACGTCAGGCACTCACGGCAGACGAGCGCCCTCGCGCGCCAGGCGAGCTCGAGCACCTGGGAGGACAGCGCGGCGCACCGCGGACATTCGGCGAGCACCTCGGCGACGGCGCGGCGAGTGTCCATGATGAGCGAGAACGGAGCGACCGGCATGGGGGCGGATCATAGCGCAGCCCGCACGCTGGGCGGCGACCTTCCGCATAGCACAATGGGCGAGAAGGGTCGACCTGAGGCGCTGCCGGGTGGCGTGATTTGGACGTCTCGCGCTGTCGACCGCCGACGTTCTTCGTACGAGGTTCGAAGTACGGAGTCCACGGCACGAAGACTTGAGTTCTTCGGTGCCGTGCTGTCGCGAATATTTACACGGGCGGCTGCAGGTGAGGCGCTTCATTTCCCGATCGCCCTGTTTCCACGTCGTATTTCGGACGGGCACGCGTTATGCATAAACGCCGCCATGCTCAAGATATTGCATCGGCTCAAGATGTTGCGCCGTCAGGCTACGAGCATGGAACTGGGGCCGACGTTCGCCAGCGACGCGGAAATTGAGCTCGCGGCACGGCTGCGCCAGCAGCTCGAGGAGCGATACTTCGAGCCAGTCCCTGAGCCGTCGTCTCCGAAGAATCGATCGGGTAAGAACGATTGATTCGACGCACGTCGAACGACGTACTCGGTACGAAGAGCTGAGTACTTTGATCGGAGTACCTCAATCTCGCCGCTGCGCTTGTGAGGCGAGCCTCGTCGGTACGTGCGGCAAAGATCTGCTCGGCGGAGCCGCTCGGGTACGTCTCAGATCGGTCAATAGTGGAAGTTCCGACTACATCCCGGTCGGTGACGTTCGAATTTCGACGCAATAGGCTCCGACGGCGCTCTCGCTTCCTTCATTGTCGCTGCCGCGCCCATTGTTGATCGTCAGCCTTTCGGCGATTACGATGTCGCTTCCGAACCGGCTTTACTTCACGATGGGCCGCTGACCCGACGCGCCTATTCGCAGCGGAATGGCGCCGGGCGAGCCCGGTAGGACCGACTCCACATTGCGGAGGCTCCATGTCGCACTACATCGACGCCATCGTCATTCCCGTTCCCCGTGCCAACCTCGACACCTACAAGCGGATGTCCGCGGAATGGGGCAACGCCCACCTGCGCCACGGCGCTCTGTATTACTCCGACTCGATTGGCGACGACGCCCAGCCCGGCAAACTGACGTCGTTTCCGCAAGCCGTGCAGCTCAAGGACGGCGAGGTGATCGCGCTGGCGTGGGTCGTCTATCGGAACAAGGAGGACCGCGACCGCATCAGCAAGGCGGTCATGGAGGACCCACAGCTCAAGGAGTCGATGGACCCCTCGAAGATGCCCTTCGACGGCAAGCGCATGTTCTGGGGCGGCTTCCAGACAATTACCGAGCTCGCGGCCGGCCGCTGAGCGGAAACAGGAGTCTCAGCGCGCGATCACCAGCGCGAAGAGCAGGTGCCTGTCAAGCGGCAATGCCGGCGGACACATTCAACGGCCGCTATACGCTGTCGTGAAAGTCGGGAACGGGTCGATCTCCGGCCGGTCAATGATCCTGATTGCCGCCCTTTGATTCTGCCCAGAGCCCATTCTCAATGAGGGACTGGATAAGCAATCCGGCTACCGTTTCCATCCGTGGGACCGGTGCATGTGGCACTGCACGGGCCGCAGCCCTCAGACGGGGTGGGTTTTCCGCCGTAAAGGGCTGCCAAGGCTGAGGCTGCGATCTCCCTGCATTCCTCCGCCGACAAAGCGAAATCTATAAGAGACAAACGAATCCGCGCGAAACGTTGGAGCGGGCCTGCAGCGCGTGTATGATCGCCCGTCTTGCCGACGCCGAAGCCACCCATGCCCAAGTCCATCAAGCTCTTCTACTTCGACTTTCACGGCGGCCGTGGGGAGACCGCGCGCCTGGCGCTGTCAATCGGCGGTGTGCCTTTCGACGACGAGCGTGTGAAGGGCGCCGACTGGCCAATGCTCAAGCCGTCGATGCCGTTCGGCGAGTTGCCCGTCTT
This sequence comes from uncultured Pseudomonadota bacterium, assembly GCA_963816415.1. Lineage (GTDB taxonomy): Bacteria > Pseudomonadota > Gammaproteobacteria > Burkholderiales > Casimicrobiaceae > VBCG01. The sequence continues at coordinate 47,074 of CAWFKR010000014.1, read as the reverse complement.
GGAGGTTGACGGCCAGCGCATCTCGCAGTCGAACGCCATCAACCGCTACGTCGGGCAACTGACGGGCCTCTACCCTGATGACCGGTGGCGGGCCGCGCAATGCGACGAGGTCTGTTGTGCAGTCGAAGCCCTCAACGACGCGCTCGGTCCGTCGTTCTCTCTCAAGGGCGACGAACAGAAGCGCGAACGCGAGCGGCTCCTCGCGGGTTCGATTCCACGCTGCCTAAGGGGCTTGGACAGCTTACTCGCCCAGCGCGGCGGCGAGTGGTTCGCCGCGAGTGCGTTGACGATCGCTGACCTGAAGGTCATCGAGATCACCGGCATGCTCTCCAGCGGCCGTCTCGATCACATCCCCGCCGATATCGTCGAGCGCACCGCGCCGGCACTCGCGGCGCACCGGGCGCGCGTCCTTGCCCATCCAGGCGTGCGTGCGTATTACGCGCGCTTCGGCCTCTGACGAATGGCTCGCGGGCGGCTCGGGCGGTCGTTAGTTGCTCGACCGCCCGACGCGGCTTGCGGGGGTCGACCTCTCGAGAACGACGATCAATCGGGCCACCGCCCGGCCTCGCTGGCCCTGAGTTGGAAAGTTGTCAGATATCTTTACACCGGTATAGGGTTTGACCGGTGAACTTCCGGTGTGGGAAGTATGCCACCAGAGCCCGCGATCGACCCTGACCGGCCATCCGCGCCACGGAAGAGCGGACTTTTGGGAAGGGCCCTCGCCACACTCCCTGCCGCGTGCGGTTGCCTCGAAGCAAGAGATTCAGATCAGGGACGTCCGGTTTTTCCACGGGAGCCTGCGGGGCCTGCGTAGCGCGCGGCCCTGGGCCATGCCGGCATTGCATCGGTAGTGGCGGTAGCGACTGCTTCAGTCCGCGGTCAGGGTCATAACTGCGGCGCGTTGCCTGCACTGCAGAAAACGAGTCAGCACGGCGGAGGAGCGCACGATGCGCGGCGGCGGTTGCGCCGGCGGTTTCGTGCCTCCCCGCGGTTGAAGCGGTAGGTCCCGGCGCGGGTCTCAAATGACGGCACCAAAGGCGCCCGACCGCGCGTGAGAGGGAATCAAGGGCCCTCGCACCTGTTGACGCGGTGTGAACGTTCGACGCCTTGCATCCCGGCTCGCCCGCGGTCCACGCTCGCATCGGCCATCTGGCGATACGCCCGCCCGGCCGCGCCGTTGGTGTCGTCCATGCGCGGCGATACTCCTGTTGCTTCTCGCTGCGATCGCGTGCATGCCGGGCGTCCACGCGCAGGTCGTGGTGCGCAGCGACGAACACCTCGGCCGTGATCGCCCCGAGGCCTGGGCGATGAACTATGTCGGTGCCACGACGCTGATGACCTCGTTCGAGACGCCGTCTGCGTTACCGGCATGGCGGGGCGGCATTGCGCTCGATCTTGGCGACATACCGCGACTTACAGCGCGGCAGGAGCGCGTGGGCCTTGGTGGGGTGAAGCGGGAAGACCTCAATAAGACGGAGGTGTTCGGGCGGCTGCGGCTGTTCCTCGGCCTGCCCGCAGGCTTCGTCGCCGAGGTCGGCTACACACCACCCCTGTCGATCGGCGGAGCGCAGCCCCTCGACCTCTTCTCGGTTGCAATCGGCCGAAGCCTGATGGCGCGGGACAGCTTCAGCCTTTCGGTCCGGGCACTGGCCCAGCACGGTCGCGTCCATGGCGACATCACCTGTCCCGCAGCGATCGCTGGTGCAGTTGATCCGCAACGAAATCCGTTCGGCTGCCAGGCACCGTCGGACGACCACGTCACGCTCGGCTATTACGGCGTCGAGCTGATATCGGCCTGGGCGGTGCCGTCATGGCGCGCGCATGCGAGCGTCGGGGCGGTACGAACAGAATTCGCAGTCGACGTGGATGCACTTACCTTCGACGCGCGCGACCGCTCGCGGCTGGTCGCGCGCGGATCGCTTCAGTTTGTCACCATCGGCGCAAGCCACGACCTGGCGCCCCGTTGGACGCTCGGGGGTGAGGTTCTGTACGTCCCGCTCCAGGTGCAGCGCGAGCCAGGTGGACCTCGAGAGAACGACCCTCTCGCAAGCGTGCGCATCGAGCTGCTCCACCGATTCGACTGATGACACCGGCGCGTTGCCGCGTGGCCCCGGGATTGCGTGCCGGGGTCGTCGCCCCAACCCAGTGCCCGGGGTCCGATTACATGGGAATAGCACCGCGGTCCGCCTGTTCTCCGGATACGGAGAGCCGTTCCAGAACCCATTGCCCGGCGACGCGAAGGCGTCGTCGAACGGAAAGGGCTGCATCGCGTGATACGCAATTCTCCCGATGCGTGGGGCAGCGCGGCGAAATGGCTGCACTGGACGATGGCGGCGCTCGTACTGGCCCAGATTCCTCTCGGGTTCGCGGCGGTTGCGGCGAGGATGTCGCCGCTGAAGCTCGACTTGTTCGTCTGGCACAAATCCATGGGCATGCTGATCCTCTTGCTCACCGGCTTCCGATTGGCGTGGCGTCTTGGGAATCGCACGCCCGCGCCGCCGGCAGGCTCCGCGCGATGGGAGCAGCGGGCTGCGTATGCCTGCCACGCGCTGCTCTATGCCTCGCTCGTGACCATGGCAATTTCGGGATGGATCATCAATTCGTCGTCGAATATTCCATTTCGCGTCTTCTGGCAGATCCGGTTGCCGCCCCTCGCAGCGCCCGACGAGGCGGTCGCGCATGCCGCCACGCTGGGGCATCACGGGATCCTCGCGTTCCTGTTGGCGCTGATGGTCATCCACATAGGCGCTGCGGCACGCCACCACCTGGTGCAGCGGGACGAGGTGCTCGTTCGCATGCTGCCGGGCGCCCGCACGCAGACATGAAACAGGCGGAGATCCTCGTCGCGTTGGCCGTCCTCTGCGTGGTCCACCCCGTGCATGCCGCACAATGGACGATGGACCCGCGCTCCAGCGAGCTCGGGTTCAGCGTCGCATTCGAGGGCGCCCCGGCGCACGGGGTCTTCCGGAGCTTCGAACTGTCGATGGAATTCACCGCGGCCAAGCCCGCGGCAAGCCGGATCGACGTCACCATCGCGGTCGCAAGCGCCGACATGCGCAGCGCGCCAATGAACGATGCGATTCGCGGCCCGGACTGGTTCGACGCAACGCACTTTCCAGTGGCTGAATTCCGCTCGCTCGACGTCCGCCCGACCGGCGCGGACCGGTATCTCGCGATCGGCACGCTAAAGGTCAAGGGCGTCACGCGATTGGTGGAGCTGCCTTTCGAGTGGAAATCGGATGGCGTGGCCGCGGTCGTCGACGGCAGCCTGACGCTGCAGCGCGCGGCGTTCGGAATCGGCGGCGGAGACTGGGTGTCGTCGAACGTGATCGGACCGGAAGTGAAAGTGCATTTCTCGGTGAGCGTGCGCAAGGCTGGCTGAGGTGCGCAGCGCCTCGGCGCTGCGGATGGCTGGATATCTAAGGAGATGCTCATGAAGCTGCTGCTCGGTTGGTGCCGGGTGCTGATCGCAGTGGCGCTCGCCACCACTGCGGTCGAGGCGAACGCGACGTTCCACACTTTCCGGATCCAGGAACTCTTCTCCGACAGCAGTGGTGCGATCCAGTACATCGTCCTGCACGAGGCAGAGGGGATGGATGGCCAGAATCTGCTTGCCGGGCACCCGCTGACCAGCACGCACCTGGCCAGCACCAAAACCTACGTGTTCCCCAACGATCTGCCCGGCGGCTCCTGTTCCTACTCGGGTTGTTCACCCAGCCCGACAGCCAACAAGGACGTGCTGATCGCGACGCAGGGGTTCGCGGCACTCGGGCTGGTGGCGCCCGACTACGTGGTTCCGGATGGGTTCCTCGCCATCAACGGCGGAACTGTCAGTTATGCCGGCGTCGATCAGGTGAGCTATGCCGCGCTGCCGAGCGACGGCGTGCACGCGATCGATCGCAACGGCACGATTATCGAGAACCTAGCCACGAATTTTGCGGGCAAGTCGGTGTCGGTGCCGGCGCCACCATCGCCGCCGAACTACCAGGGTCTGTGGTGGGCGGCACCGGCGGGGAGCGAGTCGGGCTGGGGGATCAACTTCGCGCACCAGGGCGACGTGATCTTCGCCACCTGGTTCACCTACGACACGACCGGCAAGGCCTGGTGGCTGGGGATGCAGGCGAACAGGACCGCGACCGGTGTCTATGCCGGGACGATCTTCACCACCCACGGCCCGGCGTTCAACGCGGTGCCTTTCGATCCGTCGAAGGTGACCGAGACGACGGTGGGCTCGGGGACGCTGACCTTCACCGACGCCAACGACGCGACGTTCGCCTACACGGTGAACGGGGTGACCCAGACCAAGACGCTGACCCGCGAGGTCTTCGGCGCTTCGGTGCCGGTGTGCACGTTCGGAGGAACGCTGCCGGCGGCGCAGGCGACGAACTACCAGGACCTGTGGTGGGCCTCCCCCGCAGGCAGCGAGTCGGGGTGGGGGCTGAACCTGACCCACCAGGGCGACGTGATCTTCGCGACCTGGTTCACCTACGACGCGAACGGGAATCCGCTGTGGCTGTCGGGACCGGCGACGAAGACCGGGCCGGGGGTGTACACGGGGACGCTGTACCGGACGACGGGACCGGCGTTCAACGCGATGCCGTTCGACCCGACGCGGGTCATTGAGACGCCGGTCGGGACCCTGACGCTGACCTTCAGCGACGGGGCGAACGGGACGTTCGCGTACACGGTGAACGGGGTGTCGCAGGTGAAGGCGATCACGCGCGAGGTGTTCGCGTCGCCCGGCACCGTGTGCCAGTAGGCGTGAGCGCTGCTCCAGTGATCCGAATGCAATTCACGCGACTGGCACCCCAGGGCACTCGCGTCGGCATTGAACCAGGATCCCGAGACCGGGAATACACGGTGCGAATCGGCCGGGAGCTGGCGTGCCTCTGCTCCGGAGGCGCGCAGGCAACAGGCGGTTCCCGACCTGTCCTGCACCCCGATCCATGTCAAGCGCAGCTGCCGTCGCCATCGCACCGCTTCCGCAGCCCGAGTTGCGGGCCGCCATCCCGCGGTTGCGGCGTTACGCCTGCGCGTTGACACGCGACGCAACTCGCGCCGACGATCTTGTCCAGGAGACCCTCGCGCGCGCCTGGGAGAAGCGCCAGCTGTGGAAGGCGGGGTCCGACCTCCGTGCGTGGCTGTTCACGATCATGCACAACGTCTACGTGAACCAGGTCGCCGCCGCCAAGCGGGAGGCGCCGAGCATACCGTTCGATCCGCAGGCTGAAGGCGACGAAGCCTCGGGGCGTGCCGTCGCGGGAAGCCCGGCCGATCGCCTCGAGCTTCAGGAAGTGACGCGACAGATCCAGCGTCTTCCTCCCGAGCAACGCGAAGTGCTGCTGCTGGCGGTCTTCGACGAGCTGCATTACCGGGAGATTGCGGCGGTCCTGGCCATACCGGTCGGAACCGTGATGTCCCGTCTATCTCGAGCCAGGGAGAGGTTGCGGCAGGCGATCGCGCCGCGGCCGGCCGGACAATGAACCGCGGATCCATTTCGGGGAATGAACGGTGAGCCGGCACTGTTTGCACCGGCGTGCTCGACCGGCCGCAGGCTCTATGACGATTGCCGAAACCGAAGCGCGTAGCGACCGACCGGGTCGGGCACCCGGCGGCGATGTCGTTCTCATCGACCGCATCGCCGCCCGCGACGCCCGCGCCTTCGAGGCTCTCTACCGCGATTACTACCCGCGGCTGCACCGCTTCCTCGGGCGTGTCACGCAGCGCACGCAGGTCGTGGATGAGGTCGTCAACGACACGATGCTCGTCGTCTGGCGCAAGGCGCCGGGCTTCGACCTGCGATCGAAGGTGTCGACCTGGATCTTCGGCATCGCCCTCAGACGCGCGTTCAAGGCGCTCAAGCGCGTCGACGAACCGGTCGATTTCGAAGCGGACGAGCAGCCGGATTCAGGCAGCGAGAGTCCTGAGGGTGCGCTCTTCCGGCGCGAGCGAAAGGACGCGCTCGCGCGCGCGCTGCGCAAGCTTACGCCGGAGCACCGCGCCGTCATCGAGCTCACCTATTTTCTCGGGTATTCCTGTGCCGAGATCGCCCAGATCATGGACTGCCCAATCAATACTGTGAAGACAAGGATGTTCCATGCGAGAAGGCGGCTGCGGATGGAACTGCCGGAAGACCTGGGATACGACGAATGAGCGGAAAGGTTCTCAGATTGGACGATTCCGAGCACCGCGCGGTCGACGCGGTGCTGCCCTGGTTCGTCAACGGGACGCTCGAGGACGCGCTCGTCGAGCGCGTCGAGCGACATCTGCACGACTGCTCGCGCTGCCGGAGCGAGGTCGCCTTCCTGAAGGAGATCCAGGAAGCCTGCAGGCTGGCCGAGTTTGCACCCGACCCGACGTCGGCCCATCACGCCCTCTCCCGGCGCATGGCGCGCGGACCCAAAGGATCGCTGGTGGATCTCGGACGCGCGGTCTTCGGGCGGTGGCGGAACGCCCCGCGATGGGCACGCTGGACGATTGCCGGACAGGCGGCCGCAGTATTCGCGCTCGTGCTGGCGATCGCGCCGCGTGGGGGCGGTCCGGGCGAGACCTACCAGACGCTTGGTGCCCCTGCGAGTGTCGGCGGCCCGACCGTCGCGGTCGTCTTCGAACCCGGGACCCGCGAGTCGGACCTTCGCCACACCGTCGCGAGCGTCGGGGCGCGGATCGTCGACGGTCCCACCGAGACCCATGCCTACGTGCTGCAGGTTCCGGCCGGGGACGAGGCGCAGGCGCTCACCCGGCTTCGCGCGGCGCCGGATGTCGTACTCGCGGAGCTGCTGGGTCCCCACCCCGATCGATGATGGGCCTGCGCGCACTTCTGCTTCTCACCGCAGCGCTGGCGATGGCCGGGTGCGCCCAGATGCCGTCGATGGGTGGATCCGCGGCGGCGCCGCTCGGCGCTCCTGAGCGTCAGCTGCTCGTCATGCTGCGCGCGCCGCCTCCCCATTTTCGGCCCGATACCGACTATTCGTTCGCGTACGGCCCGCACATCGGTCGGGCGGCCGAGTGGCGGCTCGCGAAAGAAGTTGCAAGACGGCACGACCTCGAGGTCGTGACGGCGTGGCCGATGCCCGCCCTCGGTGTCGACTGCTTCGTCATGCAGGCGAGGGGCCCTGCCACGATCCCCGCACTGGCTGCGGAGATCGCCCGCGACCCACGCGTCGAATCGGCACAGGCGATGAACGTGTTCAAGGGGTTCGGCCAAGGCGACCCGCTCTCTCCGCTGCAGCCTGTCGTGCGGCTGTGGCACATCGAGGAGATCCACCGGCTCGCGACGGGGCGCAACGTGCGAATCGCGGAAGTGGATTCGGCGGTGGAGCTCGACCACCCTGACCTACGCGGACGGGTGGCGGCGGAGCGCGACTTCATCGGGGACGCCCCCGCCATCGGGGAGGTGCATGGCACGGCGGTCGCAGGCATCATCGCCGCCCGCGTGGGCGACGGGATCGGCATCGCGGGCGTCGCACCGGACGCCAGTCTCGTGGCGCTGCGCGCCTGTCGCCAGACGACGCCATCGTCGACATCGATCTGCACGAGCTTCACGCTCGCCAAGGCGCTCCAGTACGCACTCGACCAGGATGTCCAGGTAATCAACCTGAGCCTGGGCGGGCCGAGCGATGCGCTGCTCGCGAGACTGATCGATGTCGCCACCGCCCGCCACATCATCGTCGTTGCCGCCGCTGATCCCGAGTCTCCGGACGGAGGCTTTCCGGCGTCACATCGCGGGGTTCTGGCCGTGGCGGCAGCAGGAGCGCAGAATGCGCCGAAGCACGCTCTCGTAGCGCCGGGGCGTGACATTCCGGCGACGATGCCGGGCCGCTCGTGGGGATTCGTCAACGGGTCGTCGTTCGCGGCGGCGGAGGTGTCAGGGGTGGTCGCCCTGGTCCTCGAGCGCGCACCCGGAAGCGATGCGGATGCCGTCCGTCGCATGCTGACAGCGGAGAAGGCGTCCGATGCCAGGAACCATCCTCCAGCAATGGTCGACATCTGTTCGGCGATGGCCCGCCTTGCAGGGACCTGCGCCTGCGGCTGCAGCGTCGTTGCACGAGACGTCGATCCCGACTCCGCGCATTGAGCCTGGCCCGGCGCTGTTGTGCGCACTCGCGCTCGTGTGCGCGATGCCGGCCGCGGATGCGCGCGCGCAGGTCGCGGGAACCATCGCCGTCGTCTCCGACTACCGCTTCCGCGGCGTGTCATTGAGCCGGGAGAACCCGGCGATCCAAGCCAGCATCGGCTTCGACGCGCCGAACGGATGGTACGCAGGCGTGTTCGGATCGAGCATCGAGCTTGCCGGCAGGGGGACTCGGGGGGTGCAAGCGGTGCCCTATGTCGGGGTCGCGGCGCCCGTCGCCGGCGACCTGCACTGGGAGGCCGGGGCGGATTACTCGATCTTCTCCGGTGCCCACGCCTACGACTACGGCGAGATCTACGCCGGAATCACGATCAGGAAACTCAATGTGCGCGTGCACTATTCGCCGGAGTATTTCGGCTTTGCACCTGCTTCGCTCTACGGGGAGATGAACGCAACCCAGCCGCTGCAGGACGGAGTCGCGCTGCTCGCGCACGTCGGAGTGCTCGCGCCGCTGTCCACCGCCCCCGATCCGTACACCGCAACGGTCCGCAATCCGGTCGACGTACGCGCCGGCGTGGGAATCGACGTCGCTGGGCTGAACATCCAGCTTGCCTGGATCTGGACCGACGGCGTCGGCAATTCCTATCCTGCCTACCCTCGCCAGCAGCGGGGTGCTTTCGTCGCGAGTCTGTCCTGGTCGTACTGATGCCGCCGCGCGTCGATGGAGAGGTTCCCTCTTGAGAGCGCTTGAGCAGCGTCCTATACTGGGCCATCGCCGGGGACCGTAGGCAGACTCCCCGCTTCAAGACGCACCAGCGTCCAAGCTCTGCCCTTCACTTGGCTCCTGGCCATGGAGGGTTTCGCTTGAGCGCTTCGATTGCATCGGTTTCGTCGGACACTCCTCCACCGGCAGCACCCTCGTTCGCGCGAGCGCTCGCGTTCTGGCTGAAGCTCGGATTTATCAGCTTCGGCGGGCCGGCCGGCCAGATAGCGGTGATGCATCAGGAGCTGGTCGAACGCCGGCGGTGGATTTCCGAGCGCAGGTTCCTGCACGCGCTGAACTACTGCATGCTGCTGCCAGGACCTGAAGCCCAGCAGCTCGCCACATACATCGGCTGGTTGCTTCACGGAACTTGGGGCGGCATCGTGGCCGGCGGGCTGTTCGTGCTGCCATCGCTGTTCATCCTGACGGCGCTGTCGTGGGTGTACCTGACGTTCGGGAACGTTCCTGCGGTCGCGGGGCTCCTTTACGGCATGAAGCCTGCCGTCACGGCCATCGTGCTGCTCGCGGCGTACCGGATCGGCTCGCGCGCGCTGCGCAACGCGGCACTGTGGTCCATTGCAGGCGCAGCGTTCCTCGCCATCTTCGTACTGGGAGTGCCGTTCCCGTACATCGTGCTCGGCGCCGGGATCCTCGGTGCCGTGGGCGGACGCCTCGCCCCGGACCGCTTCCGCACGGGTGGTGGTCACAAGCGCGACAGCAAGGACTACGGCCCTGCCGTCATCGATGACGACACGCCAACGCCGGCCCATGCCCGGTTCACCGTGCGGCATGTGGCAACGGTCATCGTCGTGGGACTCGTGCTCGCCGCTGTCCCTCTGTCAGCACTCGCGTGGGCGGGCGGGTGGACTGGGACTCTCACCCAAATGGGATGGTTCTTCACCAAGGCCGCGTTGCTGACCTTCGGTGGCGCATATGCCGTGCTTCCGTACGTCTATCAAGGTGCGGTCGAAACGTACCGGTGGCTGACCCCGGCGCAGATGATCGATGGCCTCGCCCTCGGCGAGACCACGCCCGGCCCGCTCATCATGGTCGTTGCCTTCGTCGGTTTCGTGGGAAGCTGGGCCCACCAGGCGCTCGGACCGGGCCATGTCCTGGCCGCGGGCCTGGCCGGAGCGACGGTCGCAACCTACTTCACGTTCCTGCCGTCGTTCCTGTTCATCCTCATCGGCGGCCCGCTGGTCGAGGCAACCCACGGCGACCTGAAGTTCACCGCGCCGCTCATCGCCATCACCGCCGCGGTAGTCGGCGTCATCCTGAACCTGGCCGCCTTCTTCGCGTACCACGTCTTCTGGCCATCGGGCATTGGCGGTCGTTTCGATTGGCTGTCGCTGCTCATCGGCCTTGCGGCGGTGATTGCGCTCGTCCGCTTCAGGGCCGGGGTGATACCCGTCATCGGCGCCTGCGCCGCTGCCGGGCTCGTCGCGTCACTCATCGCATAGGAGGAAGCCCATGAAATGGATTACCCGCGAACGCCCGAAGATCGACCGCATTGCCTGTCCGTGGCTGGTGGCGCGGTTCATCGACAAGGACCCGCAATTCCTTTACGTGCCCGCGGCCGATGTGAAGCGGCTCGCACGCGAGCAGGACGCCATACCCTACGACATTCCGGACGTTGAACTCAGCCACGATGGCGACCTTTGCAGCTTCGACGCATTCCTGAAGAAGTACCGGCTCGACAATCCGGCACTGCAGATGCTTGCGACCATCGTCCGAGGTGCTGATACCTCGCGCTTGGACTTGACCCCGCAGTCGGCCGGTCTCTATGCCGTTTCGCTGGGTCTATCGGCGACATTCGCGGACGACCACGACATGCTTCAACATGGCATGGTGATCTACGATGCGCTTTACGCGTGGTGCACAAGCTGCCAGGCCGAGGCGCACAACTGCCCCCCCAAGATGTAGCGCGGAAGACCCGCCTACCGGCCGCGCATGCACGCCCTCGCTTCGGCGCCGAGGGGCTATCAGGCAAGTTGTCCTGCCGGGCGACTGCTTTAGGGCGCGAGGGCGCAGGGTCGAAATTGACCGACTGCCGCCTTGCCCACTTTCCACTGGCCTCGACCATTCATCGGACATTGCCGGCACATCAGGTGTAGATGATCACGCACGATTGACCAGTTCTGACTACGAATTATCGTTCGCAACAGTCCAGGACTCACGGTCCAAGAGGAGCGCTGTTGGCTGAATTGCGAACAACGCGACAGATCCACATCGCGCGGTCGTACCTGGTGCTCAATTTCCGAATCGGCCCAGCGGGCTCAAGGTGCAGCCTTTGGCGAAAAAGCTGCGCACCAGCCATCGCGGCTGATCACCCCCGCGACGACTGAGCAGCTTCCGATACTCGGAGCCTGCCTGTCAGGTGAGAAGAACTTGCACTCGCTGCAGCTCTTGCCGTCGTGCTGGTGATCCTGGTACATGAAGTCGCCTTTCGCTGCCTTGGCCGCGGCGGGCGTGCTTCTGCCTACTTCAGCGGCCAAGACCGCCAGTCCGGCCAATTTGGCGCTTCTCACCAGTAACGCACGTCGAGTCGGATCCAATCGGCGAGCGGGCATCGCGTTCTCCTTTCATCTGTTGTCAGATCATCAGCCACACCACGAAATACAAGGTGTTGTTGTCTTTCGCGTCGCGGCCGAAACCGTCGTAATTGCTGCTGGCACCGTTGAAGGTCCGATAAGAGGTGTACTGCAGCATCAGCCGCAGGTCTCGACGTGACAGCCAGTCGATCTCGGCCACGAGCCCGCTGCTTTTCGGACTGCCCGTCGCGCTGCCCATCACCGGCTCGCCGGTGTCGTAGAGGCCAGTGTCGACGCTTCCCGTCGTTCTGAAGTACTGGATCGTGGCGCCGTATTTCCGATCGTAGTAATAGGTCGCCTTGGCCTTGAACGTTCGCAGCGTGTCCGCCGGATTGATAGCGCCGCCCGCGGCGACTGTTGCCTCGCGATCCTGATTCTCGGCGATCCAGTTGAGCTGCGCCGAAAGGCGATGGCGATCGATCACGTACTGGTACTGGGCGTCCACGCCAATGTCCCGATACCGGTCGGTCGGGCCGGTCGGATCGAGGCGGTCGGGAAACTTGCGAGCAACGATTCCGTAAGTTCCGATCATCGCGCTATGTACGCCCTCGTCCCAGACGTGCTGCAGTGCCAGCCGCCAGTAGGGCGCGGTGCCGTCGAGGACCGCGTCGGTCGTCTTGTCGGTCCCCGCACGGAACACGGAAAGGGCGCCATCCGCGGTCCCATAGCCGGCAATCTCCGCATAGACGGTCCGGTTCCACATCGTATAGACGCCAAGTCCGGCGACCTGCTGCGCGAGCCCGCCGTCGATCAACGTCGACGCATTCGTGGCGAGGGCGACGCTCGACGACGCATACGGAAAACTCCAGGCCGGCGTCGTGTTGTAGATGTCCGAAACGGTCGGGTTGTTGTTGACCGTCAACCCGTAGCTCAGATCGAGTTCTTTGCCTTCCAAATGCCCGGCGGCGCGAATGTCGACATTGTCGACCGAACCGTGATGCGCTATCCCGTCGTAGGTCCACTGCGCGAACGCGCCGAGATGGTCGACGATTCGTCCGGCGTAGAGCGCCGACAGTTGCTGCAGGACGATGCCGTCATTGCGCGGGAAGTTGGCGGGATCGGCGCCGGATGTTCCACTTGTGTGGGTCAGCGACCCCTGCACCATCGCCGCGACAGGGAGCTTCGGTGGCGGCCCGTCGCGGCTGGTTGGAAGCCACGGGCGCTCCCCGGTCGTCTCCCGCATGAGCGTATATCCACCGAGCTTGAATTGCCGACCCACGCTCGTAAGCTCCGGCCAGCTGACGTGGCAGGTCGTGCAATCGAAGCCGGTCTGTCGGGCAAAGCTTGGGACGGCAAGCGCCACCTTGCAACCGGCAAGCAGCATCGCGCCGACAACAACCTTGACTACGAGTGATCGCATCGATTGGTTCGCCATTCGCACCAACTGGGAGGACGCGCGCCGCCGTCGCCCGGGCGGACGGCCCGGGCGAGCGAATCCGCCGCAGCAACGATCGGTCCGAGTGCGGTGGCGGCAAAAACTTGCCGCGGTTAATCGTGACCTTTGCCGTGCCCCGGCACTGCATCGAGCGTGCCGTACAGGCCGTCGGCCTCGTCGTTGGATCCGGCCGTGAAGAACAAGGTGTTGACCGACTGACCCAGGAAGCCATTGCCGAAGGCGATCCCCCACAAGCCATCGATCGCGATCGGCTTGCCGTCGACATCCTTCAGCTGGCCATAGGATTCGCCGGTCGCAGCATCGAAGGCATTGATGTGCCCGTCCCCAAAATTGCCGATGAGCAACGTGTTGCGGAATTCACCGAAGCCGGCCGGCGCCAGAGCGATGCCCCATGGCGCATTGAGCTTGCCTCTGGATGCCACGCGTTCGAGAAGTCTGCCGTTCGGGTCGAACACGTTGACGTAGCCCAAACCCATGCCCTTGACGTCGTCATGCCTGGCGGCATCCTGCTTCGCATAGGTGACGTAGATGTTGCCGTTGATCGCCTGGATCCCGAAGGGGGCGAACCCGGGCGGAATGGCTGGGTCGGTGAAGGCTCCGGTTGGAAGCATCACCGCGGCGAATGTGCTGTCCCACACGTCGATCTTGTTGTTGTGGAAGTCTGTCGCATAGAGGAGCAAGCCATTGCCGCCGGCGCTCAGGGCCAATCCCTTGTAGACCGCGCCAGTAGAGGAGTTGTCCTTGACCAAGATGGCGTTCGTCTTGTCCACGGCGGGACTCCATCCGGCGAGCACGCCGTCCTCGGTGGCGAATATGAACTTTGCAGCGGACGCCGGATCGCTGCTCAGGGCAAAGCCGCTCGAACCGTTGAACACGACTCCGGTCGGGTTGCCGCCCGCTGCACCGGCTGCCGGCGGGATGGTGACGACCAGTGCCTGCGGCGTGCCCACCCCGTTGTATAGCGTCGACAGCCCCGATCCGTTGTCCGCGATCCACACGGGCCCGAACGGGTTGAATGCGATTCCCCACGGATTCACCAGGTTGGGATCCGTGTGGTCCGCCGCGACGAACCCGTCCGAAGCGAGATTGTGCTGCTGGTAGCGACCTTCCGAATCGGCCCGCGCCACCGGCGCCAAGGAAAGCGCCACCACTGTCGCCGCCGCCATCGCCCATGAACCGATCAACCTGCTGCTCACCATGTGTTCAGCATTCATCGCCTCAACCCTCCAATCTGTGACGACATCGAAGAAGCCGGGACAGGACGGCGCGCATCGCATAGGCGTCACCACCAGGTTGTGCCCGGTCGTACGTCCTGTTGATTCCGCATTTCCACGGAACGGTTCAACTCGAAGCGGCATCGAGAATCCTGCGCAGAGGATCCTGCGCTGCACAAGGCAGTGCGGTGGGCGCCACGGTCAGGTGCGATCTCCAACGCGTGATGCTGAACCGACGGCTCATCTCCCGGAATTAACACCCGGCCAGGGTGTTTGCCGCACATGTGGTGGACGAGGCATGTCAGCAGCGACGATCATTGGGTCCCACGCAGGAACTGAGCGACGCAGCAGCGCGACGCTCGACGATGTCGCTCTGATCAATCGAGTCGCCCGCAAGGGCGGCTCCGCTTTCGAGTTGGCGTACCGTGGCTAATGCCGGCGGTTGCGCCACTTGATCGAGCGCGTCGCCCGGCGGCCACAGATCGTCTATGAAATCGTGAACGACACGATGTTGGTGGTCTGACATGCGGCGCCCGAGCCATAACCTGCGCTCAAAGGTTTCGACCCGGATCTTCGCCATTGCCTTTCAGTGTGCATTGAAGGCGCTCGAACGGATGGATGATCCGTTGGATTTCGCGCCGGATGAATGCCTAACCAGCGTAGCGGGGCACCGGAACGATTGCTTCTCCAGCGCGAAAGCCAAGCATCCATCGCGCGCGCTCGGCACACAGTCGCCCGACCATCGCGCCGTCATCGAGCTCACTTATTTCCAGGGGAATACCTGCGCCCAGATTGCCGAGATCACGTGCCGCCCGGTCAGCACGGTGAAGACGCGGACGTTCCATGTGCGACGCCGGCTCCGCGCGCTCTTGCCGACGACTTGACGGGAAGCGAATGAGCGGGAAGATCGTCAGAATGACGATCCCGCACGCCGCGCGCCCGACGCCGTACTCCCGTGGTTCGTCAACCGTACGCTCGGGGTGGACGAGGTTGCACGGGTCGAGCGGCATCTGCGCGAATGCGGTCGCTGGCGGCGCGAAGTCGCCCTGCTAGGGGAACTGCAAAGCTTCTGCGCAAACTACGACCTGGCGCCGGACCCGATGCCAGCGTGCCGTGGACTCTCCGAGCCAATTCGCCGGCGGCGGCGGATCGGCACCCTCCCGGACGCCTTCAGCCGCCTCCTCGAGCACTGCCGCATCCGGCTTGCCGAAGCCGATGCTGCCCTTTTTGTTGAGCACCTCGATGACACCAATGACGTCATCATGGTAGCGGCTTCGAACCGGCGCGTAGACGGCATTGCGACTCACAAAATGCGCGGTCGGCCTCATCTCCATGTAGGTGCCATTGCGACCCCGCAAGTCATTGGCGATCGTTGACCTTCCGGAAGAGATCACGTCGCCGATCAGGGTACTCTTGGCCAGAACTGCGAATTCGCCTTCAACCGCGCCCGTTCCGACTTCTACCCAGGCTTTCTGATTACGCGGGTCGTAGACAAATATGTTGCAGCGCTCGGCATTCAGCAGGGCGGGCAAACTTCTGACATAGAACTTCAGCAACCTGTGTACCCGCGCCGGATCGGCTCTTTCGAACCGAACCATGTGCCGCGACACCAGACGTTGCAGATGCAAGCTGAGGTTTGGAAACATCCTGCCCCCCTTGATCACGGTCGGCTCCAAAGCGAACGAGCGTTACCCGGAGGGTGTGGGCGTGGGCAAAGCAACTTGGCCACAGGCGGCGCCCTGAGGAGAATGCAGGATACAAAGCCAAACAGTCCTGCCTTCCTACTATGCGCGCTGAATTTGAGGGCTCATTGACGCATGTCACAGAACAGCGACTTCGCGCTCGCGCCACACACGATCCGAACGGCAAAGGTCCGTACCCTGCTCCTTCCGAGAAATGATGGACTTGGATCTCACGACCTCGGTCAGTCGATCGACGCCGATGCTGCACCGCACTGTTGATTAGGATTAAAGCGCCGTCGCATGAGCAAGCGTAAAAGTGCAACTCATGGATTCTGTTCAGACCCGCCATAGCGGGGACGAGGTCGTATGGCCGCGAACAGACCGATCGTGGTTGAGCGCGTCACCTGCCAGACTTTCCTGAAGGAAGTGCCCAAGTCAGAAGCAACGATTCCAGAGGCTACCGAGTACGTCTTGTACTTCTGCGGATTGGACTGCTACGAACAATGGAAGCGGTTGCGCAGCCAGCCCAGTGAGCAAGCCAATGAGTTCGCCTGATATCTAACGACAAGTTCCTCTACGGCAGCAAGCGCGCTATCTCACTACCACTGGCCCGACACATGGGATGTGATCAGGGTCAACACCGTGAGTGGCTTGGCGCGATCGGCTTTCGTACCGGACCACTGACGCTCCGTAACGCGTCAGCCTGGAGCAGAGTTTGGCGGTCTTGTCTGTATCGGGCGCATCGGTGGAGACACCACCAAGTGGCACGCTTGCTGCCCAATGAAGTGGAGTTCAGGGCGCCAATGATGAACGGCCTGCGCAGTTTCGTGATAGCCCTGCTCGCGCTCAGCCTGCTGGCGGCTATGCCAGTCGGCGGACAGTCCCTACCGTCGCCGGATGCCCCCCGTTACAGTCAGGACGAGCTCGATCAGCTGCTCGCACCCATCGCGCTTTACCCGGACGACCTCCTGGCACAGATGCTGATGGCGGCCACGTATCCGTTGGAAGTCGTCCAGGCTGCGCGCTTCCTGGAGCAGAATCCGGGCCTCAGCGGGGATGCACTGGACCGGGCGTTGGCAGAGCGCAACTGGGATCCAAGCGTGCAATCACTCGCCGCCTTTCCGCAAGTGCTCACGATGATGAACGAGCAGCTCGAGTGGACGCAGCGCCTGGGCGACGCGTTCCTCGTCGATCAGCCGCGGGTCATGGACACCGTGCAGTCATTGCGCAGACGGGCAGGGGCTGCAGGCAATCTCCAGTCGACGCCGCAGCAGACGGTGATTGCCGCGGACAGCGAGATCGTCATTCAACCGGCGCAACCCGACGTGATCTATGTTCCGGTCTATGATCCGCTGCTGATCTACGGTCCGTGGTGGGCGCCAGCGTACCCGCCCTGGTTTTGGTACCCGCCGCCGATCTATGGCTATCCCATCGGCCCGGTGTTTGCCGTTGGCATCTGGTTTGGCTACGGATGGGCGATATCGCATGACCACTGGGGTTGGGCACACCCGGACTGGCACCACCACGGCGTTGCGCTGGACACCACCCACAACCGTTTCTGGAACCATCCGGGACGCCGGCCGCCACCCGGCAGCATGTGGCAGCATTCGCCGGATCACCGGCGGGGCGTCGCTTATCCCGATCCCGTGACGCGCGATCGGTTCTTGCCAGCGCATCCGAACGCAATTCGCTCTCGCGAGAGTTTCCGTGGCCGCGACCTTGCGCCCCCTGCACTCCCGGTGGCTCCTGCACTTCCGGCGACCCCGGCCCCCCCGGCGGCCCCGGCGCTTCCGAGGACGCCAGTGCCAAGCGCAACGGCGACCACACCCTTGGCGCCATCCTCACAACCCACGCCGAGCGCGATTTCGCCGGCGCCGTCACGCCCGGCGCCTGCGCCGGCGGCAGTACAGCCCCGATCGCCGACAGGCCTTCCTCGGCCGGTACAGCCGGCGGCGCGTCCAGTCGCACCACCAGCTGCCTCGGCCTTCGACCCGAGCATTCCCCGGCGGCAAGTGGAGATCAACGCGCAACGCGGCATGCAGAGCCGCCAATCGATTGCGCCCGCACCCGCGGCGGTACACCGCCCCCCCACCGCGCCCCCTGTGAGTCGCACGCCAGTGCCCTCCGGGGCAAGCCGCACGCCCGTGCCAGCAGGTGGTCGGGCGCCAACTCCACCGCGACCGCGCTGAGCGTGGCGCGCTCAAACCCATGGGCGACATGAAGATGATGCGTTCGAACCGCTGGTGGGCCATCGTCCTGGGGCTCGCGCTGGCATGCACGGTCGCTGCGGCGACGGCCGCCGACCCCGCAATGCCGCAACATCATGGGCCGTCCGAGAGAAGCTTTGCGACCCCCGAGGCGGCGGCCGAGGCGCTCGCCGCCGCAATTCGCAGCGACGATCTACGGACCATCGCCCGGGTACTGGGGGCAGGAAGTGACAAGCTGATCCGCTCGGGCGATCAGGTTGCCGACCGGCGGGCGCGAGAGCGCTTCATCGCGGCGTATGAAAAGCGATCGAGGATCGAGCAGGAAAGCGAAACGAAGGCCACGCTGCTCATTGGTGAGAACGACTGGCCTTTCCCGTTTCCGATTGTGCGGCACGCCAACAGGTGGGCATTCGACGCGAGGTCCGGCGCCGACGAGATCCTGAACCGCCGAATCGGCCGCAACGAGCTCGCAGCGATCCAAGTCTGCCTCGCGTATGTCGACGCGCAGCGCGAGTACGCATTGAAGGAGGGCAGCGACAGCGGTCTGCACGCGTACGCGATGAAACTCGTCAGCACGCCGGGCACGAAGGACGGACTGTACTGGCCCACGCAAGAAGGGGAACCGTCGAGCCCGCTCGGCCCGCTCGCCTCCAAGGCCAAGGAGGAAGGATACAAAGGGCAACCGTACCACGGCTACTATTACCGCATCCTGACCGCCCAGGGTGCGGCGGCACCCGGCGGGGCCTACGACTACGCCGTTAACGGGCGAATGATCGGCGGCTTCGCGCTGATCGCCTATCCGGCTCGCTGGGGTGCGTCGGGTGTGATGACGCTCATCGTGAACCATGACGGCGTCGTCTATCAGAGGAATCTCGGCAGAAGAACTGCCGCTATCGCCGCATCGATAACGCGCTTCGATCCGGACTCGCACTGGTCGAAGGCACAGCCTTAGGCACGATGCCGACCACGGTCACCGAACCCAGGGCCAAGAGTGACGATACTTGCTGGAGGATCCATGCGGCCGCCGGCGAGCTGGGTTACCCGCGATCTCCGAGCGCAGCAGCCTCCTCCTGAATGCTCACCGGAGCGCAGTCTGGCTGGAGCAATTCGACAAGGCGGACACAAGAGGCGCAGAACGCGCCGGCGTGCTCACACACCAGCACGTACAACCGGGGAGGAACTACCGATGGCAAACTAATTTCTCAAGGCGAATTGCACCGCTGAAGGAGCCAAGGGTTTCGCCGACGACGGCGGTACCGCGCGCCGCGCCGCTGTCGAGAAGACGCTTGCTAGTGTTGGCGGCCGGCTCGATGCGTTCTACTCCGCGTTCGGCGACACCGACCTGTACGTAATCACCGATCTGCCGGATCATTCGGCGGCTGCGGCGGTGGCCCTCACCGTCGCGCAATCAGGAAAGGCTTCGACGAAGGCCATCGTGCTGTTGACGCCTGAAGAGATGGACGCAGCCTCCCAAAAGCCGGTCGCCTATCGGCCGCCGGGTCGCTAGTCCGGGCACCGACCACGCGGCGAGACCTCCCGCCGCGGAGCAAGTTGATCGGCGGGAGGGCAGCATTTCAGCGTGGCCAACTTGAGCTTGAGTCGGGCGCTTTCGCTCGCCTAAATCTGATCGTCCGCGCCGCAATAGGTCTGGTGTCGCGGCGATTCTACCTAGACCGCTCTTGGCTGCGCTTGGCGCGATCGGCGACGGTCGCAGTCCGACCCGAAGCCGTCATCCGCCGCGCGCGAAAGCGGACGTTTACGCGCAGGTTGCCCGAACTAATTTTCAGGACTGATTGGCTCAACGATGCAGACGCAGGTCAGTTCAGGATGATGGGTCGCTGCATTCGAAGGTTGCGATTTTTCGTAGTGTCCCGTCGCGCCGCGGCGCTGGGCCAGGTGTGCCCCATAGTGGGCTGCCCTGCTACGCCCGGAACGCCACTGTGGCGCGCAGGCCCCTGCCGCCCGGGCCTTCGCCGAGCGCGACTTGTGCGCCGTGGAGCGTCGCGATGCGCTCGACGATCGACAGTCCCAGGCCGCTGCCGCTCGGCTCGGTGCCGAGGATGCGGTAAAAGCGCTCGCCGACCCGCGCGCGCTCCTCGGGCGGGATGCCGGGGCCCTGGTCAGTGACCGAAACCGAAGCGCCCTGCGTCTCGACCCGTACGACGCCGCCGGTGGGGCCGTAGCGCACGGCATTGTCGATCAGGTTGCGAAGCAGTGCGGCGATCAGCTCGGGATGGCCTTCGACGGGCGCCGCGGCTTCCGCGTCGAGCTCAATCTCCGTGCCGCGCTCGAGCGCCGCGGGAGCGAGCTCGGCGATCGTGCGGCGCGCGATCTCGCGCAGGTCGCAGGGCCTGACCTGCCCCTTGAGCTGGTCGCGCTCGAGGCGCGCGAGCGTGAGCAGCTGCTCGACCAGGCGCGCGGCGCGGTCGCTGCCGGCGACTACGTTGTCGAGCGCGTGGCGGCGCGTGGCGTCGTCCGGCGCGCCGCGCGCGACCTGGGCCTGGGTCTTAATCGCTGCGAGCGGGGTGCGCAGCTCGTGCGCCGCGTCGGCGGTGAATCGCCGCTCGCGCTCAATCAGGCCGCCGACGCGGCCGAACAGGGCGTTCAGGCTGCGCACCAGCGGCACGACCTCGGCCGGCTCGTCCCCTGCCGCGACCTCGCCGAGGTTGCCGGGCTCGCGCGCCTCGACCTCGCGCCCGAGCGCGCGCAGCGGCGCGAGCGCGCGCGCGATGACCAGCCACGCGAGCAGGCCGAGCACCGGCAGCGCGAACGCGAGCGGCACGAGCAGGTTGCGCGCGACGCCGGCGGCGATTTCCTCGCGCGCCTCGTCGCGCTCACCGACCTGGACCAGGAAGCGGCGCTCGTCGTCCCAGGTGCTGAACACGCGCCAGCCCTTGCCGCCGATCTTCACCCGGCTGAAGCCCACTTCGCGCGGCGACAGGCGCGCCTGCGGCGCATTGGCCGAATGCAGGCGCAGCACGCTGCCGCGTTCCCAGATCTGGAACGCGACGCGGCGCGAATCCTCGCCGAGCTGGGGCGCGTGCTCGAGGTCGATCTCCTCCAGATCGTGGCCGGCCTGCGCAACGATCATCGACGCCGACTGCGCGAGGTGCGCGTCGAGCAGGCGGTTCACCTCGTGCCGGGTGTCGAAGTAGCTGTACAGCGCGGTCGCGAGCCACACCAGCGCGAGCGCACTGAGGAGCCCCGCGAGCAGGCGGCCCATCAGCGAGTAGCGCGCGGGCTCGGCCTCAGGCATCGGTCTCGCGCGGCATCAAGTAGCCCACGCCGCGCACGGTGCGGATCGTCCCGGGCGAGAGCTTGCGCCGCAGGTGGTGAACGTGCACGTCGATCGCGTTGCTCTCGACCTCCTCGCCCCAGGCGTAAAGACGCTCGGCGAGCTGCTCGCGCGACATGACGCGCCCGGTGTTGAGCATGAATGCGTGCAGCAGCGCGAACTCGCGCCCCGCGAGCTCGACCGGGGCGCCGCGGAACTGCGCGCGGTGCCCGGCGGGGTCGAGCTCGAGCTCGCCTACACGCAGCATCGGCGCGGCCTCGCCGCCCGCGCGCCGGACGAGCGCGCGCAGCCGCGCCGCGAGCTCGTGCAGGTCGAAGGGCTTGACCAGGTAGTCGTCGGCGCCGCTGTCCAGGCCCGTGATGCGGTCCTCGACCGCGTCGCGCGCGGTCAGAATCAGCACCGGCACCTTGGCGCCCGCGGCGCGCGCGCGGCGCAGCACCTCCAGGCCCGACAGGCGCGGCAGGCCGAGGTCGAGCACGACCGCCGCGTAGTCGGTGGTCTTGAGCGCGAGCTCGGCCGCAACGCCGTCCTTCACCCAGTCGACGGCGAAGCCCGCCTGGGCGAGCCCCGCCTTCGCGCCGTCGCCCAGAAGTGCTTCATCCTCGACCAGCAGGATGCGCATCGCCCGGATCACCCGTCTTGTAGCCCGTCAACATCGAACGCACCAGATTCTCCCGGTGGATGAGGCTGCTCACGAGCACGCCGGCGATATGCACGATCGCCACAGCGAGCAGCGTGTTGGCGACGCCTTCGTGTAGGTCCTCCAGCCAGTGGCCCCCGATGTCATTGTAAGTCGCGTAGCCGGTCGCGCCGGCAAGCACGCTGAGCGCGAGCAGGGCGTAGATCGCCCAGCTGCCTGCGGGATTGTGCCCGAGGTAGTGCTGCGGGCGCAGGGCGAACAGCGACTTGAGGTAGGTCGCGACGCGCTTCGGCCCGAAGGCGAACGAGGCAAAGCGCGCGTAGCGTGTGCCCACCAGCCCCCACACCAGGCGGAACGCGACGAGGCCCAGCATGGTGTAGCCGAGCGCGACGTGCACGTCGCGCATTCGCTCGGACTCGGAAGTGAGGAAGGCACCGAGGAACGACAGCGCGAGTAGCCAGTGAAAGGCGCGCACGGCGATGTCCCAGACCAGGATCTTCGGTTTGCTCATGATCGTGCTCCCTTATCGCGGAATGCGGATGTTGCGTTCGCGGAAATCGCCCTGCTCCGCGGTGCGGTGGCAGGCGGCGCAGTTGGCGGCGCTATTGATCGAGGGCCGCTGCCATGTCGCCCCGGGCACCTCGTCGTGCTCGTGGCGGAACCAAGCCGTTTCGGTAATTCGCAGGGGTTGCGCGCCCGCGCGCGGGCCGCTGCCCGCATTGTTCTGCAGGAAGGTGCCGATCTCCGTCGCCGCGGCGGGGTCGAGGCTCGCATCGGTGCCGAAGTGCTTGTCGAGCCCCGCCATGATCGAGCGCCAGACCGGCGCTGGCAGAAGCTGCGGCGGGTAGGCGAGGTGGCAGCTGCCGCACTCGGCCTTCCAGCGCGCGTTGTCGGCGCGGTAGCGGTGGCCGTCGGCGATGGCTTCGTGGGCGATGAGCGCAATCCCGGCGAACAGCGAAACAGCCCAAACCGTCACGTCGAACGCGAGTCTGCGACGCGGATTGTTCATGTGCGGTCCGTCCTATCTGAGCGACATCAGGTACGCGAGCACGTCGGCTTTTTCCTGCACGCTGCAGGCACGGCCGAGCACGTCGTTGCAGTTGCGCCGGAACCACTTCTCGACCCGCGCGGGATCGATGAAGCGCTCGGCGTTCGCCGCCGGCGCGAGCGGCGCGATGTCCTTGCCGGTCTTCGCATGCCGCCCGCGCGCGAGCGGGTTGTCGGTGTGGCACGACGAGCAGCTCCAGTCGCGGCCGTGGCGCGAGGTGAAGAACCGCTCGCCGCGCGGCGCCGAAACCGCCGCCGCGCCCGCGGCGCGATAGCCCGCGAGGATCGCATTGGGCGTGCCGGCGAAGGCCGGCGCCATCGCGAGCAGCCCGAGCGCGAGTCCGATGGTGCGCATATCGCTTCCTCCGATTTCGTTGACGCAACGCACTCTAGGAGCGCCGGATTAAGACGCCATTAACCCGGCTTGATCCAGCTCAAGCCGCCTCGCGCGCAGGCGACGGCGCAGGACGAACCGCCGCATGCCGGACCGCGCGAAATCCTGCTCGAGGTGAACGGCGTGCGCCACCCGGTGACGGTGGGGCCGCAGATGACGCTCGCCGACGTGTTGGTGGCCCGCTCGACCTCATGGGCACCAGGATTGGCTGCGACCGCGGCGCCTGCGCGGCGTGCACGGTTTGGATCGACTGCGTCCCGGTGCTCGCGTGCATGACGCTCGCGTTCGACGTTGGCGAGCGCAAGGTGGCCACGCTCGAGGGCCTGGCGCCGGGCGAGGCGCTGCACCCGGTGCAGGAACCGTTCGTCGCGCACGACGCGATGCAGTGCGGCTTCTGTACGCGCGGCATGGTGATGAGCAGCGCGGCGTTGCTCGAAGCGAACTCGCATCCGTCCGCCGGGGACGTGAAGGCCGCGCTCGCGGGTCACTTGTGCCGCTGCGGCTCGAACCCGCACGCGATCGAGGCTGTGCTGGACGTCGCGCGGGCGGGGAAGGCGGCGAGGAGCTGAGCATGGCCTCCGGAATGGACACGCGCCGCTACCCGGCCGGCGTCGCCACGGCGCTCAGCGAGGTCGAGCGTGGAGGCTCAAGCGTAGTGGCACGCGGTGCCGGCGGCCATTGGCCGCCGGGATTAGGTCGTGCGGCTGAGGTACGTTGGCTGACTGGTCGGCGGCGCGTTGGAATCGTCAGGCGCTGGTCGCGTCGTCAACCTCGATTCCCAGATACCTGACGGTGGTTTCGAGCTTTGTGTGTCCGAGCAGGAGCTGCACCGCCCTGAGATTCTTGGTCCGCCGGTAGATCAAGGTCGCCTTGGTGCGCCGCAGCGAATGGGTGCCGTACGTCGCGGGGTCCAAGCCGATCGCCCCCACCCAGCCCCCGACGATCCGCGAACACTGCCGGGTCGAGAGGTGCGGCGACTCCGCCATCCGGCTGGGAAACAGGTAGTGCTCCGGCTTCAGGTGTGCCGCTGCAATCCAGGCCGCGACCGCGTCCCGCGTTTGCTCGGTCAGCTCAAACTGAACCGGCCGCTGGGTCTTCTTCTGCATCACGATCGCGCGGTGCGCGCCCTGACTGCCTTGGACGATGTCGTGCACCCGCAGCCCGACCAGATCGCAGCCGCGTAGCTTGCTGTCGATGGCGAGGTTGAATGGCGCGAGTTCGCGGGTTCGATGGTCCAGCTGCAGTCGAATGCGAATGGCCCAGATCTCTTTCAGCTTCAGTGGGGGCTTCTGGCCGAGCAGCTTGCCCTTGTTCCACGGCGTCGCGCGTCCTTCGGCTTTCGTGACCGCGTCCATGACTGGCTCCTTTGTCGAGTGAAAGGAGCTTCATGCTGATCTCGATCGGGGGGCGCAGTCCGATCCTCCCCGACATACGAATCTGCCGAAGCGGCCGCAGGAACCACGAGCTGACTTGCGACGCACGAGGATCCTGAACGCGCCCTGCCGGGCATCAGGCTGGGTCAGCCCACCGGCCTTGATTGCGGCGCGGTCAGCTCAGCGTTTGGCTTCCTCGAGCAGCACAGCGCGTGCCGTACGTGCCGTGTCGGGAAAATCGGAGAATACGCCATCAACCCCCAGTCGGAAGAACTGCAGGTACTCCGCCTGCGAGTCTCCCCGATAGTCAGACGCCAGGCGGCGTTTCTCATTGCGGAACGTAAAGGTGTGCACGAAAAGGCCGGCCTTATGCGCATCGGCCACCAACGTCGTCGCTGGCTGAGTCGAGGCATCCCGCAGGTCGATCTTTCCGTCGCCGTTGACGTCGACCAGACGCCCCGCCGCATCGAGTCGGCCCTTCACCGGCACGATGTACGGCTTCCACGGCCCAATCCCATCGGCATAGGTCTTGATTTCGGCCAAGCCCGCCGGGGTGACCATCGCGGCAAAGAGCCGGGAGTCGCCTGCCTTGGTCCAGTCGTAGGGCCGGTCGAGGGGCACCGCGTACGTGATCTTGCCGGTTTTCAGGTCGATATCATCTCCGTCGATAAGCTGCACCATTCGGCTCCGCAATCCCTTGGCGCGCATCTCCTTGAGGCTGCCCGGCTCGAAGCTCTGGACAAAGACCGGGGCCGACCGCCCGTTCCAGCCTGCGGCGTCGAGCGCCGCAATCAACTTGTCTTCGAGCGGAAGACCGAGGTCGCGATAGTAAGTGGGGTTCTTCGTCTCGGGGTAGATCGCAATGCTGCGTCCCAGCTTGGCGCTCTGCGCCTTGGCGAAATCGATGATCTCCTGCAGCGTCACAATCCTGAACTTGCCGTTGTTCTGCTGGGGCCGCTCCGGATCGGTGACAGTGGCACGCAAAGTCTTGATTTCCGCCAGCGTAAAGTCGTGGGCAAACCAGCCGGTCTGCTTCTCGCCATCCACCAACCAGTCCACCCGCCTGCGACCCGCGAATTCGGGCCGACTGGCGACATCGGTGCTGACGGCGAGATTGGGATCGTGCCGCGCGATCAACGCGCCATCCCTGGTCGAGATCAAGTCGAACTCGATCACATCGGCGCCCTGATCGATGGCCAGCTGGAAGGCTTCCAGCGTCTCCTCGGGAAGATAGCCCGAGGCACCCCGGTGTGCGACCACCAGCGGCGGCCTGCCGTCGAGCGTGGGCGCGGACGCTTGGCCAGCGGCATTCGCCACGACCATATGCATTGCGACCGCGCTTGCTGCAGTCACCGCTAGCGCCAGTGTCAAGCCGCGCAACCTTTTGGGAACGTCGTAAACCCTGAGCATGTTCGCCATGCGCTACCTCCGGGGCACTCATTGGTTGGCGCCCTGCCCACTGCGAACGAATAGGCGCGCTAGATTATTGGGCGCCAGGCATGGCGCCAGGATCTTGCGCCAAATCAAACCCATATCGCGCTGCGCGCTTGCCACCCGCAGCCTCACCGGATGGCGACCGTCGGAAGCGTACGCCTCCCCTGTTTTTGTCCGCAGCGCACGGCTCGCGGCATCCGAGCGAGGGTTCACTCGTCCTGGCGTCTGCGTGACCGCATTGAAGCAGTCGTGGTGGCGATTGCCGCCGTCAGGTTATGGCCGCGCTCCGCGTGATCGTCGACGGTCCCACTCCGACCCACTCCCGACATCCGAGTCTACTGAAAGCGGCCTAACAAAACCGCGCGTGCGGACATTCCACCTTCGCGCGCCGTTCGTGACTTCGACCCGAACCGCGTTGATCCTGCCGAAATTCCCGGCACACTCCGCCATCGGTAGGTACGGGCCGCCGAGCCCGCGGACCCGCAACGTGCTCGTCGCGACTCGTCTGTTCGGACCCGTCGATTCGCACTATGCTGTGGATAGCGTCGACAGCCGGAGTCAAGCCGATGGCCGGGGAAAAGCAATTCCGCGCGAGCGCGGTCAATCTCAACTACGTCGAGCATGGACCGACGTCCGCGGCGCCGCTGGTCATGCTGCACGGCGGCGCTTGGCGTTGGCAGGAGTATCTGTCGCTGATCCCGAGCCTTGGCCGCCGCTGGCACACCTACGCCGTCGACCTTCGGGGCAATGGGCGGTCGGGCTGGGTCACCGGTCGCTATCGGCTTGCCGATTTTGCCGATGACAACACTGAGTTCGTCGAACAATTGAACGCACCCGCCGTTCTGGTCGGTCACTCGATCGGTGGCGTCATTGCACTGATGGTCGCCGCGCGGCGACCGGACAAGGTGAGGGGGCTGATCATCGAGGATGTGCCCCTGACCCGGGAAAGCTACCGGACCGTGGTCGATTCGAGCCGGGCGATGTTCGGGGTCTGGCTGCAACTGAAGCGAGCGGCGGAGTCGGAACCGGACCTGGCCTTAGCCCTGGCGGACGCGTACCGGGACTATCCGGGAGTCACCAGCGCGTGGATCTCGTTTTTTGCCGGATGCCTGTGGCAGCTCGATCCCGGCTTTTTCGACAACCTGCTCGACGACTTCGAAGGCTTCTGCGCGGGCTACGACTGCGAGCAGATCCTGTTCAGACTCGCGTGCCCGATCCTGTTCCTGCGCGGCGAGAGCCGGCTGGGGGCGGTGATGACCGATGACGAAATCACCTGGCTACAGCGCCATTGCGGCAACGCCCACTGCGTCTGCATCGAGGGGGTTGGTCACCTGCTGCACCTGCAAGACCAGGGACAGACGCCGGTATTGACGGCGATGCTGGCGTTTCTCGATCGGATCTAAAGGGCGGGCTGGCACGACACAGGGATGGTGACTCGATTGTTGGGGCGATTCGCTTGAATGACGGCAGAGGGCAAATTTCTGCGCACGGAGCAAAGGACCGCAATTGGCCGCCTGCGGCCCGAGCGTCGGTGCTCCCAACACGACCCGTCGTGGCTGTACGCATTCGCCGATGGCAGACAACGCGGTGCGCGGCCGCAGGCCGATACCACAACATCCAGGTGTGTAGACAAGCCGACCAGGTGCACGCTATCGAGAGCGTGGGCAGCAGCGCGCGCGTTGCCTGACCCTCCGTCGGCAGCGGCTGAATGTGGACGAATTATTTGTGCCTGCAATAAAAGTTGAGGGAAGCGTATCGTGATGCGCCTGATTCAACCTACGCAATGAACCGGAGATGAGCGTGGTCGAAATTACCTACTTTTCGGACATATTGTGCATATGGGCATACGCCTCGCAAGCTCGCATCGATGCCGTCAAAGACGCCTTTGGCGACACCGTCCGGATAGAGCATCGATGCTGTTCCGTTTTCGCCGATACGGCAGGGAAGATCGCCTTGGCTTGGAAGGACAAAGGTGGATATGCGGGGTTCAACTTGCATTTGCGGCAGGTCGCCTTGAAGTTTCCGCATGTTGAGATTCACCCTGAGATCTGGTTGAAGGCACGCCCTGCGACTTCGGCCAGCGCGCATCTTTTCATGAAGGCGGTCCAGCAGTGGGACCACGAATCCGCAGTGTCGGGAAGTCAATCCGTACCGGGCCGTTTCGATCAAGTTATGTGGGCGCTCCGGTGTGCGTTCTTCCGCGACAATCGCGACATTGCTCGCTGGGATGTCCAATGCGAGATAGCCGAGCCCCTCGGCGTGGATGTCGGCGCGATCGAAGATTCCATTCGCAGTGGCAGCGCATTCGCCCGCTTGGCGGCGGACTACCAGGACGCTAACAAGATGCGAATCGAAGGCAGTCCGAGCTTCGTATTAGACGAGGGGCGCCAGAAGCTTTACGGGAACATCGGGTTCCACTTGCTGGAGGCGAACATTCAAGAACTCCAGCTGGCACCCCGCACAGACGAAGCCAGCTGGTGCTGATCCCTCACGAACGTTAGATAGGATGGGACCGGGCCACTCGGCTCCTTCCGTCTTATCCTGCAGTCGTCAATCCGTGACCTCGCCCCGTGACACTGAATTTCCGTCAGGGCACGACGGATCTGTTCTTATCGCCGAGGCATTTTCATTGCTTCTCGACAACCACGCGCCCCTCTGCGTTGAGGAAAACGTGGTAGCGGTTGCCATCCTTGCATGATGCAATATGATCGTTTTCGGCTCGCGTTATGACGCTGACGACCTCCCCGCACGGCAATCCGTGCAACGTGATCACGGTGAACAAGTCCTTCCTTGTCGATTCGTCGTCTGCCGCAAGCAAAGGTGCGGCGAAACATGTAGCGGTCAAGATTGCAATCGCTCGAGCCGTCGTTGGTGTCCTCATCGTGTCTCCCGCCGCGAGTTAGATCGTCGCGAACTTCGCCGGATCCGAAAGAATGCCCCAAATCGCCTCGCGCGAGGCCACGATCGCTGCAGCCAGCGCCTTGTCGCTGTCCTGTAGAAGCGAGAGCACCTTGAGGACCAGCAGATCATACGATCGCCGGAGATCGGCCAGGTCGCTCTTGACCTTCCCCTGGTAAAAGGCGCGAAATTGATTCAGGAGGTCATCGACTTGATTCTTGAGCGTGATTTTGGTGAGTACGCCGATGGCCTTCGTGTCTTTGAGCCGCTGTTCAAGAGAGGCCAGATCCAGTGGCGGCGCTCTCGGCTTTGCGATGTCCGGAGCGATGCTTGCTTTCTTTGCAGGCTGCGCAGCGGGGGCCGCGGGGATCTTCGCCGGCGCCTTCGCGACAAGCGGGGCGGTCTGGCCAGTGGGGGCGGCCGTCGATAGTGTGGCCGATCCACTCGCTGGCTCTCCCGCTGCGGTTCCCGCTCGTGTTGCGACAGTCGGAGAGGGCGCGCTCGGCAGTGAGGGCTGAGTGACTACCGCGGCCACGACTTCGCGCTCCTCTTGGGGAGGACTGCTCTGAGACGGCGCGTTGGGTGGCAGGGTTACTAGCCCTGCACAACCCGACATCAAGAGTACGAAGACAAGCCCAAGTACGCCCGTTAAGTGCATGATCAGTTGATTGCCAAGAATATCAACCTAGTTGTCGCGCACACGTCATCCCTAGTCTATCCATTAGACTGAGCGAGCTGGGCGCCATCATGCGGTTAGCGTGTCCGTGGGTCGAAGCGGCAGGAAGCCCCATCGGCATCACGATTCCACCATCCGTGCTCGCGCGTGCGCCTAGGTACTAACGTCGGCGTGACCCCGTGCTGTCGGGGTCATCGACGATTGCGTCGTCATCGACATGGAGCGGCTCCTCGAATATCGCGTCGAGTTGGGTAGACTCATTGCTGTCGACATCGCGCTGGAGCAGCGCGCTATGTGCCGTATCGTCGCGGTCAGCAGCGTCTTTCGTTGCACCGGTCGGTCGCGCAACGTGGCGAGCGGGTTTAATGACCGTCGACACATTTGCGCTGCCCGCGTGGCGCCCGCGTTTGGTCTTACTCGTCGAGGCCGTCATTCGGCACCTCTAGTCTCATCTGTAGTCTTAAATATTAGTGCAATCGCCAACGCCCATGGTGATCCAAGTCAACATCATGCAACGAGTGCGGGAATGATGACCGACCGTCGTATGTGTAGGTAGTATTCAGCTAGAAGCTTGGCGTTCGAGGCAACGAGTACAACGCGTTGCCACGTCGCACACCTCGCCTTCGTTGAGCGAAGGCGCAATCGGGCCAGCCGCAGCGCCAAGTGCAACAACCGCAATTATGGTATTCACGCCTGTTCATTCGATCCTCCTCAGGCCGTTACGCAACCGCGTAGACACCGGACTCGGCAGTCGGAGAAACGATCAACCCGGACGGCAGTTAGCCTACACCCTCAACGGCTGCGTTGCGTCGATAGCGCCGTCGAACGGCCGCTCTCAGCGCATTTGCAGTAAGGCTGCTTTTGGCCGCAACCCGACCGATCGGCAACAGTTCCAGTTCGACTCGCAGTGGACAAGCGAGGTGCCATCGATCTCGAGGAGCCAGGGCCCCGAATCTTGCGCCAATGTGTTCAGCGCTGACCGCCAAGGCCGTGGCCGGTCTAAGGACGAAACGGTAGGTCAATTACGGCGAGAGCTCCTCAAGAATCCTCCCCTTGGTCTCGATTGCGAACAGAAGTGTCACTACGCCCCCGATGAGCGCGACTGCCGCGAAAGCCGAAAACACGTACCGGATGCCGAGATCTCCGACAATGAATCCAACCATCAGCGGACCGATTGACGATCCCGCTCTGAGCCACGCACTGCCGAAGCCGGTGCCGACACAGCGCAAACGAGTCGGATAGAGCTCGGCCGAGTACAGATAGAGCGAGAACGCGATGGTCTGCAGAATCGCATAGGTGACGGTTGCCAGGACCAGCACCTCGGTCGCTGAAGTCGCGCCGAGCCAGGTGAGCGTCAGCAGCGGCACCGTGACCAACAGAAACGCCGTCGCGTACCAGCGCTTGCGGCCAACCTTGTCGATCAGCAGCGCGCAGATGATCGAAGCGATTACACCGACGCTTGAGGTGATCCAGCCATACCCGAGGCTAGTCTGCAGCGGCAGGTGAAAGACCCCCTTGTAGAGCGTGGGCAACCAGGTGATCAGGCCATTGTTGATCATGTAGACGCATACCCACAGGACCCAGATCATCAACGTTCGCTTCAAGTAGATGCCCTTGAACAGCTCGCGCCAGTCGGAGCGGGCGGTTGCCCTATGGTCGATCGGACGCATCACCGGCTCTGCCAGGAAAGCGCCGCGTCGCGTGGCGTTGTCCTCGAGCGCTTTCACGACGGCGTCCGCTTCCTCGATGCGGCCCTTGGAGGCGAGCCAGCGTGGCGATTCCGGCATGAGCCAGCGCAGTGGAATGGTCAGCACGGACGGAACCAGGCCGACGATGAACATCGCCCTCCAACCGTAGATCGGCACCAGAAAATAGCCCGCCATGCCGGCAAACATCAGCCCGATCGGGAAGATCACCTCGTAAAGCAGGAAGAAGCGGCCGCGCTTCGCGGCGCCGATGAACTCATTGATGTAGGCGCTCGCGACGGGCACCTCCCCGCCCGTACCGACACCCTGCAGGAAGCGGAACGCCATCATGGATACACCGCTCCAGGCAAACAGGCACGAGATATCCATCGACACAAACAGCACGATGGTGATGAAGAGGGTCTTCAGGCGGCCGATCTTCTCGGCGACCGACCCGAAGATCACCGCTCCAAACAATTGACCGACGTAGCCAGCCGAGATGATCAATCCGACCTCGGTCGGTGTGAGCTTCCACTCCGCAACCAGGCTCGGCATCGCAAAGGCGATCGCCAGCACCGTATAGGCATCGAAGAAGGTGGCGATGCCGACGACGACGCGGATCAGCAATAGCCTGGGCGTGACCGGAAGTCGTTCCAGGCGAGCTACCAGCTCGGCATTGCCGATGCGATGCAACCCGGCAACATCCGCGGTGATTGCGGTCATGCAATATTCCTCCTAGGTTTCCCTGTCGTGCTGCGGCGGAGCGGACGCCACTCCGCCGCTTGGCCCTTGCGGTTCGCAGGTTTGCCGATCAGCTCACCGACGCAGCGGCGCGCTCGCGTGCCCCGACCTTGTTGATGACCGCTTTGCCAAGACCAGCCGCGCGCATAGCGTTGGCGATTTCGACGTCGGCCCCGGGTTCGAGCGGCAGCAGCGGGGAGCGCACGGTCGCGTGTTCGAGGATTCCCCGCGTGACGAGGGCGTGCTTGAGCGCAACCGTTCCTTCCATGTGCGAACCCCGGTGGTAGACGTTGCGGGTGACGGGGAGCAGCTGGTCGTGGATTGCCCGCGCCTTCGGGTAGTCGTGGGCTTTGCCCGCCGCAATGAGCTCGATGAGCGGCTCGGGCGCGATCCCGCCATATCCAACTAGTGCCCCATCCACGTCGAACATCGTATGCAGGAGATACTCGTCGTGGCAGGTGAGGATCTGCAGGTCGGGGTTCTCGCGACGGATGACCGGGATTTCGGTGTCCCACCGGCGCATGTTGCGCACCCCATTCTTCATCGCAAAGACGCCGGGTTGTGCCGCGATCTGGAGTTGCGTCTCGAGGTTGTACGTCGCCTTGGTCGCGTCCGGATATTGGAACAGGATCAGTGGCAGGCCACTCTCTTCGTAGATCGCGCGGTACCGATCCTGCGGCGCTCCCTTCTGGTAGCCGAAACGCAGCCACCCGTGCGACGGGTAGACAAGACCCGCGGAAGCCCCTGCCTTGACGGCGCGCTTCGCCTCGACCGCAGCGACCTGCGTGCCTTCCAGCGTGATGCCGGCGATGACCGGAATCCGGCCATCGACCGACTTGACGAAGCTCTGGATCACCGCCGCCTGTTCGTCCTGTGAAAGAAAGGTGCCCTCGCCCGCATGGCCCAGTACGACCAATCCCTTGACGCCTTCGAAGCTGCCAAGCCAGGCGCCCAGGCGCTGGATCGCGGCGTGATCGACGGCACCCTCGCGGGTGAACGGGGTGACGGGTGCGGGAACGAGACCTCTGAGATCAAGTGACTTCATGACAATTCCTCCGGGTGGCGATAGGGGCGTTTGGAACATTTGGCGGAATGCCGCCAGTTCATGCATCCAGATGCCGTAGGTCGGGGCGGGGAGCGGTAGCGCTGCGCCAACCAATCAACGTGTATGCGGAGTGAAGTCTAGGAAGCGCGTCGTCATACCGGAAGATGTAGAACTGACATTTCAGCTATACTTTTTCTGTCATATCCGGAGGGCGACCGTTGGACTACGCCGCGTGGAAGCTATTCCTCGATGCCGCAGAGCTCGGCAGCCTCAGTAAGGTGGCGCTCGCCTACGGCACGAGCCAGCCGCACATCAGCCGCCGGATCGGCGAGCTCGAGCAGGAGTGCGGAGGACGCCTGTTCCAGCGTACCGGTCGCGGCGTCGTGCTGACGGAGCTGGGGCAGCGAATCACCCCCAAAGTGCGCGCATGGCTGGCGAGTACCGAGCAGCTTGCAAATGACGTACGTACCTCGGCAGGAACGCCGATCGGGACGGTCCGGATCGGGTGCCTGCCGTCCACGGCACATCCGCTGATCACGTCGCTCTACTACCGGCTGAAGAAGCGATACCCGCTCGTTCAGCTCGCCGTCCGTGAAGGCCAGGGTGCACAGCTCGAGACCTGGCTGGAGGATGGCAGCGTGGACCTGGCCGTCCTGTATCGGACCGGTCCTTCAACCAAGAACGGCGATATCTACCTTGTCGAAACCGCGACCTACCTGGTCGCAGCGGAGGGCGACAAGCTCACGTCGAGACCCTCCGTGCCGTTCTCGGCACTCCACAACCTGCCACTCGTTCACTTTTGTCGCCCCAACAGCTGGCGCGATCGTCTCGAGCAGTTGAGCGCGGAGCACGGTATTTCCCTCAACGTGGTGCTGGAAGCGGACTCGTTGAGCATGCAAACGCAGGTCGTCGCCAACGGCGGGATCTACGCGTTGCTGGGCCCTTACGCGATCACCAACGCGGCGAAAGAATGCCGACTTCAATCAGCGAAGATCGTGAAGCCGTCCTTCACTCGTCACATCGCCTTGGCGATGTCGCGCTATGGCGAGCTGACGCTTGCGTGCCGAACAGTGATGAACATCGTGCGCGAGATCGCGAGCTCCGGTGCGGCTGGACTACCTGTTGCTTAATCCTGGGAGTGCCATGCGCTCCGCCAGCAAAGGCGAACGGAGGATAGTCCAGTGAGCGCGGAGCGGTCGTCCGAGACCGCCGATGCAAACAGCGCACAGGCGTCTGCTCATGGCCGGTCAGCGACCGTTGCTCGATCGTCGCAAACCGGTAGAGTCGACGTGTGGCGCGGTGGCTGTAGGGGCGGGATGTCTGTTTCCGCCCCTTTCGTCTGGCGGTGCCCGAGTACCCAAGCCATGGCTCCGTTTCCACGCCCTGCTCATCGAACCGGACATGCAGATCGCCCGCATCCGACTCTCGGACAGAACTTCACGCCTTCACTCTCGCCAAGCCACGCCCCCGCGTGGTCAGGCGTACGAGCCCGAGGTGCCCGTACCGGTGCGAGAGGGGATAGCTCCCGCCCTTGCGTTGCCGAACCTTGTGCATGTGGCGTAGCCACCGACGCAACCGCGAGGCGGCGTAGCGGTCGAGCGCGCGGTACGCACCGCTGTCCGTGCCTTGACGGAGATCAAGTGCCTTGCCGCGACGTGGCACACCTTCGCCACCATCTGTCTCATGGCCGGTGCCAATCCGGCATGAGTGGCGCAGCAGCTCGGACACGCATTGTCGAAGATGCGTTTCGAGGTCTATTCGCGATGGATCGCGGGTGCGGACAAGGGGCGCGAGCGCGGGAAGGTGGAGGCTTGGATTCGGCCGCAATTCGGCCGCAAATCTGCGAGGTGAGGGCCGCTTGTCAAGAGGAACCCAAATTTCCCCAGATATGGGAATCGAAATTTCCCCACCCGGTTCACGCTTCGGCCTCTTCGGTACGAACGAGGCCGGCCTTCAACTTCTCCTTGAGCCGATACGAGTTGCCGCGAATGTTGAGCGTCACCGCGTGATGCAGTAGCCGGTCAAGGATCGCGGTCGCGATGACGCGATCGCCGAACACGTCACCCCACGCCGCGAAGCTCTGATTGCTGGTCAGGATCATCGGCCCGCGCTCGTAACGACGGCTGATCAACTGAAAGA
This sequence comes from uncultured Pseudomonadota bacterium, assembly GCA_963816415.1. Classification (GTDB taxonomy): domain Bacteria; phylum Pseudomonadota; class Gammaproteobacteria; order Burkholderiales; family Casimicrobiaceae; genus VBCG01. Next base: position 11,780 of record CAWFKR010000014.1, on the reverse strand, counting down.
ACAGGTTGGCGCCCAGCCGCTCGATCGGCAGGTAGCCGATCTCGTCGATGATCAACAGTCGGGGTGTGGTGTAGAACTTCAGCTTTTCGTCGAGCCGACCCTCGGCGTGCGCCTTCGTAAGCGTCGCGATCAGGTTGGCGGCGGTACTGAACAACACCCGGTAGCCGGACTCGATCGCCTTGAGGCCGAGCGCCACCGCGAGGTGCGACTTGCCGACGCCCGGCGGCCCGAGTACCAGGACGTTGTCGCCATGCTCGATGAAGTGGCAGCTGGCCAGCGTTTGCACCTGCTTCTTGTCGATCGAGGGTTGGTAGCTGAAGTCGAAGGTTTCCAGCGGCTTCACGAACGGGAAGCGGGCCATGGCGGTGCGCATGGTCACGTTCTTGCTGGTCTTGGCGGCGACTTCCTCCGACAGCACCTGTTCGAGGAAGTCGGCGTAGGCCAGCTCTCTGGCGGCCGCGTCCTGTAGCAAGGCTTCCAGCCGCTCGCGGCTCTTGAACAGCCGCAGCTTGAGCAGGTGTTCGCCGAGTCGTTCCAGCTGGCCGGCGTTCATGCCACCTCCAGCAATTGCTCGTACACCTCGAGGTCACGCACCTCGACGCCCTGCAGATGGTTCGCTGCGGGTGCCGACGTCGGGGCACTGAACCGCGTCCGCGCATTGCGCGCCGCAGCGCCCGGACCGTGTGCGGGATCGACCTGCAGTTGATGCCGACCGGCGAGCACCGGATGCTCCGCCACCACCTCGCCGCGATGCGAGATCTGCCACATCGCACCCACTCGCACCACCTCGACCGTCTTGCCAATCAGGCGCCACGGCACCGAATAGCGATTGGCGTCGATCGCCACCACCCAGTCATCGGCCACCACCCGCTCGCGACGCAGCGCCTGGAAGAAACTCGGCTGATCCAGTGTGCCGACCAACGCTCCGGCTTCCCGCGCGAAGCGGTCGATCGGCCGCTCGTGGGTGGTGCCGTGCACGCGCAGGTCGGACACCTCCGCCAGCCAAGCCAGGAGTTGTTCGTTGAAGTCGGCCAGATCCCGGAATACGCGGCCGGGGAGGAAATTGCGCTTCACATATTTCACCCCGGATTCGACCTTACCCTTGGTCTGGGCGCGATACGGGCGACACAGCCGCGGCTCGAAACCCCAGTGCCGAGCGAAGGCTTCGAAGGTGACATTCCAGCGCGCCTTGCCTTCACTGGGCGCCGTGGTCACCGTGCGCATCCGGTCGTAGAGCAACTCGGCCGGGCGGCCCCCGAAGTGCGCGAAGGCGTGCTCGTGCGCCGCCAGCAGCGCGGGCAACTGCTCGTTCTCGTAGCCCTCGGCCCAGGCCCGGCGCGAGTAGCCGAGCGTCAGTACAAATACATGCACCACGGCGGGGCCGGTCGTGAAGTGGACCCGCGCCTGGCCCCAGTCGACCTGCCCCTGCTGCCCCGGATCCGTTTCAAAGCGACATTGCGTCAGTGCCGCCGCCGCCGCTTCCGTGCGCAATGGCCGTACCGCATTACGCACCGTGTCGTAACCGCCCTGATAGCCCCGCGAGGCACGCAATTCCTGAAACAGAATCCGCGCCGAGTAATTCACCTCCGGCGCTCGTTCCAGCAGCCATGTCCGATGCGCCGACAGCAGCGTCTCGGCCAATGGCGTGCGGCGATACGCGCTCCACTGCGCTTTCCGCAAGCAGCTGCGCACCGTCTTGCGGTCCAAGCCCGACGTGCGTGCCATCTGCGACACCGACTGCCCGTCCGCCTGCATCCGCCGCAACTCCTCCCATCGCTCCTTACTGATCACCGGCATCTCCGCGCCCACCTCGGGCACGGCGACGTTAGCCGGTACGTCGATCACCACCCCTTCCACCACTTGATTTCCTTCCATCTACGATCTCCCGATCAATGATGGGTGGGGAAGATTCAATTCCTACAAGTGGGGATTTTTGCATTCCTGCTGACAGCCGCTATCCCTATGAACTGACTGGCGGGAGGGCGACATTCACATTGCGGGGCGTAGCGGTCGATTTCGCGCAGAGTTGCCCCCAAAGTTGCCCCCAGGATGACGCTGCCAGAGCCTTCTACCGGGTCCTTCCGGTCGGGTAAGTCCGGGGGGGGCGATTTGAGCCTCGCCGCCGTTGCAGCGCCAGCAATTTCCGCTCGCCCCTTTTGTGGGTAGCCCGCTCGTAGCGCCCGCTACATCGGCCGGCAGCCGGTTGGCAGTGCGGACGTAGCGGGTACTTTCCCCCCTTCGGGCATTCCTCGATTGTAGGTAGCCCACCTTGTTCGGCTAATTCCGCGCTCGCCCGCAAAGGGTTTCGCGCCATCGTCGGCGCAAGGTATGGTCGGAAAATCGCATCACATTACCGTATACCTATACGGCAAGATTTTCACTTTGCCGCGGTGCCGGCTTTCTGTAGCCTACCTGGCGACCTATTCTTTCCTAAATCAATCGTATAGCGATAAACCGCGGGCAGCTTGGCATTGATGTTGCTTCGACGAGTACCGGTGAGCCTATCGGTGCCCGGGGTGCGACGCGCCTCCGATACGAACAACCTAAAGACAGAGGTAAGGAATATGAAGACGGCAATATCGATCGTGCTATTGGCTGCAGCCCTGACTGGGTGCGCGTCAATTACGACGGGTCAAAATGAGCCGCTTTCCGTGGAGACCAGTCCGTGTCGCGGTGCGACATGCAAGCTAACCAACGACAAGGGAACTTGGTTTGTGAACGGAACTCCAGGGACAGTTACCGTTCGCCGCGCCTATGGCGACATGACGGTGATTTGCGAAGAAGCCGACTTCAAGTCAAACCCCGAAACCGTCGCATCTTCAACGAAGGCGATGGCTTTTGGAAACATCATCTTTGGCGGTGTCATCGGGGCGGCCGTAGATGTAGGCACGGGCGCTGCGTATGACTACCCGACGGTGATTACCGTACCTATGATTTGCACCGGAGACGCGAAGACGGTGGTGCAGCCGATGCCGCCGACACCGGTTCGGCCCCAAGCGACTGCGGAGGCAGGAACAGCCGCGAAGTGAGCGCCACACGGCGCTATAAGCTGCCCCAACGCCAATTCTGAGAAAGCATCCCTACGCGGATCCAAGCGCTGCCACGGATGTCTCGGACCTTTGGTGGAATCCAGGCGAAAGTGTGCGGGGCATGCAGCTCGTTGTAATTCTTACAATCTATCCGAATAGGATATTGCCGATTTCCGTTGACGACTAAACCATACCTTGGTGCACAATTCAGCCCGTTAGCGCTTGCCTGGGCGGGGCCGGATGGTTCTGTCAGCCTGGTTCGCATCTCCGTCAAGAAAACGAAAACCGGAGGAAATGCAGATGACGCGCCTTATCTCCGCGGCATTCGTCGCCGTACTTCTGGCCGGATGTGCAGTGGCCCCGGTCGCCCAATACGACTATTCGCTGATCGACCCCAAGGGTGTCGACATGGCGCAATACCAGCAGGACTACGCCGAGTGCGCCGCGCTGGCAAATCAAACTAGACCAGAGGACAGAGCGGTAGCGGGGGCCGCCGGTGGCGCGGCCTTCGGCGCCGTCTTTGGAGCACTACTCGGCGCCGCGATTTGCGGAAGCGATTGCGCTGGTCAGGGAGCCGGCATAGGTGCCGCAACGGGAGTTGCCCAAGGGGCAGCTGCCGGTGCCGGGTCCGGTATGCAGGAGCAGCAGCAAGTACTGCGAAACTGCCTAAGCGGTAGGGGATACCGGGTCATCCGGTAATGCGCCACTCGTCAATATCGCGGAAGGAGCGAACATGGATAGGAGGTTCGGCGTCGTTGCCATCACGGTGGTGGCAGCACTCTTGACGTGCAATCCAGCTCAAGCTGGGCTATTTGGCCTCGGACTTAACGCCGGCGCTCCATCGGTTCGGTCCTCTAATCCGATCGGAAAACTCGCGTCGCTAAAGTCGAGCGCCACGACCGATGTTTCAGACCTCTGGTGGAATCCAAGCGAAAGCGGTTGGGGAATGCAGCTGGTGCAGAACAATAACTTTGTGTTCGCGACGCTCTTCATCTACGGGGCAAATGGAGCACCGACTTGGCTTACCGCGGAGATGAATAATGTCGGCGGCTTTACTTGGTCCGGGCCACTGTACGCCACGACAGGGCCATCGTTCGCCGCGCCTTCGTTTGACCCTAACTTGGTGAACGCCCAACAGGTGGGGAGCATGACGTTCACGTTAGTCAACATAGCAGACGGAACCGTGACCTACACCGTTAACGGAACGACAATTACGAAGAACGTCACCCGCGAGACACTCGTCAACGAGTCACTCAGCGGCGTCTATGACGCAGTCGACAGCTATACAAAGACGTGCAATCCGCCCTATAGCTCTGGCACGACCGTTGGTCTTGGAACGATTAGCCTTTCTCAAAGTGGAAATAGCATTGTCGGACAGGTAGGTAATCCCACCAACGGAAGCTTTTGCTCCCTTCTGGGAACGTATTTCCAAAATGGTAAGTTAGGGGCAGTCAATGGTAGCTATTCCTGCTCGACGGGTGAGGTCGGCACGTTTCAGTTTTTTGAGGTTGTTGTGACCGAGGGTGCAATAACTGGAAGGCTATCGGAGCAGTCCAACTATTGCCCTTCAATCTCAGGTCGGTTCGCCGCCAACAAGCGCTAGGCGGCGTTGGAGACTCCCCATGCGGCGTCGAGTGCGGATGACGCTTTTCTCGAGCACGAGCATCGCGTTGGCGTTCGTTCTCGCTATCGGTATCGGAGTAACGCGACCAGCTGTCGCCTCTCAGCGCGAGGAGGTCTGCGTCAAGTATCAAACGGAGATCGGCTGGTCCCACGGCTACGCCGTACAAGGTAACGTCGTGCAGGGCTCGGAGCTGAATGTGGCTACGGGCAGCTTTCAGTACGATTCTTTCTCGACATACGTTGTCGTCTTCTGGGCTCAAGGCGAGGCAAGCATTCTCAAAGTTGATTTCCCCTATCTAAGCCCATTAGATCAATCCGCGACCGATCAATATGGGCGACAGTGGGAAGTATCGGCCGGTGGGGTTTGCTACTGAGCCGACTTGTTGGGCGTCCACTCATGTCAGACTAAGGCTCCGGCCGAGCGCTTGTGGGTATGGCTGTGTAGTCGATCACATCGCTCTGTTCGCGCAACGCGCGCGCCAGCTCGCGCAGCATTTGCCGCGTCCCGCCCTTGTAGCCATTCCGCGATGCCTTAGCCTTACCTTCCACGGTCCTCGGCCCGGTCGATTTCTCCCACGGCCTCCATCTCCGGATCGCCTCGGCCTGCAAGCGCCGATGCTCGGGTGTCCTGACGTAGCTCATTGCTGCCCCCTGATAGTTCGGATTGTTTGATTTCGGTTTCCCGCGCGCGAGGACCGCTTGCCGGAATGCCGTTGTTCACTTGCTGCGGCCCGGCCGCGATGTTGGCCTGGCGGACAAACGCCACCGGCTGCGGATTCTTGATCGCTGCCAGGGTTTCAAGGGTCGCCCGGCATTGGCTCTGCGCCTTCAAGGCCAGCCGCAGGTAGGTTTCCGTCGCGCTCAGGTACTCGCCCATGTTCAGCGCGGCCCGCTGGCCAAGCTCGTTGAAGATCGCGTCCAGGGTTTGAGCCTGCACCATCAGCATCGCCTCGGCCCGTTTCAAGTCGCCTTGTTCCGCTCGCTTGGCCTGGGCGGACAATTCCTCGACCAGCGCGGTGAGTTCCAAGTCGTCGCCGTATTTCCGGCCGAATGCCTTTATTGCTATGCCGCCGCTCACGGTCGGATGTAGCGCGCTCCGCGCCATTGCCTGCGCCTTGGTTTCGTCGGGCCGCACCGTGACACTTACCTTCTTCGGGTCGGGCGCGTCGGATTTCGGTGTCGGCTTTGCCATCGGTTTCATCCAAATTGTTGCGATTTATGCGCGCGATGGGTTGCGTGCGGTTTCCGGGCGGAGCCACCAAAGAATCGCCTACGCCCCATCTTGATTTGTCCGGCCAACCCTCGCGCCCGTGCGCGCACAACGGGCGGCGAGTTGTGGGATAGCGTTGGGTCGTGCCAATGCGCGCGGTGTCCGACATTGCCGCCCAAGGATTTCGGTCGGCCCCTGGGTCTTGATTTGTGGGAATGCAAACGCAGGGCATCGCCCGGTTTCCGCTGACGTCCCAGGAGATTCATGAGCGCCCCCCCGGTTGCCATCATCGGATTGCCGCCAGCGCGCGATAGCAGATCAGCGCCGCGTCCGGATCGGCCAGCGCCACGGCCAAGGCTTCGGCCCGGTTCGCCTCGTTGTCGTCGGCCAGCATCGCGCCAATGAGTGCGCGCAGCTCGTCGGCCTCGGCCGGTGTCGCGGCCCGCGTGGCCCCGTCCGGCAGCGGCTCGGTGCTCGCGCCGGGGTACAGCTCGGCAACCTCGGCCCGCGTCGCGGCGGGGGTAAACAGCACCAGCATGGCGGCCCCGTTTGGGTAGCCGACGTGCCATTGCCGGGCCCGGTACGCGGCTGGTGATTCGCGGGCCGCCGGAATCTCGGTGGCAGCGCGTGCCAGCCAGTTAGCCATTGGCGACCTCCGGTGATTCGGCGCAATTGGCCGGATGGGGTACTGCCATAACTGGCGAAACCGGGGTTTCGTCGGTTTTGTCGGTAGGGCATCCGGCCCTTTGCTGGATTTCGGGGTTGATGACGTAGCGCACGGTCGGCCGCCCACCTGGCGCGCTCGGTGGCAGTTGCACGACCTGCAACCATTCCTCGCCTTCCAGCCAATCGAGCGCGGCGTTCACCTCGGCGTCGGTCACCAGATAACGCCAACCCTTTCGCCGTACGTCGCGGGGCGTGAATCCATCGGCGAGCGCGCCGCATTGGATGCGCCGTGCCAGGACTTCCGCGGCGCGTAGCCCGTTGTCGGCCAGCAGGCCATAGCAGCGCCGGGCGTGCGCTTCCAGGTAGTCGCACCATGCCGCCGCGCGCAACGCCGCGGCTTCCGATACCGGCCCGCGCTGTCCGGTCGCCGCACATTCGGCCAGGTGCAGGATCAGCGCCAGCGCGGCGAATAGCTTTTCGTACTTGGCCAGGTGTTGCGCGATCAGCGGATGCCCGTCGGCTTGCTCGCGCGGGATGCGCTCGCGCTGTAGGTCATGCATCCACTCGATGAAGATGCCTTGCGCGGCATCGTCGAATCGGAAATGGGGGAAGCGGTGCCCATCCTCGGCGGGCGTCGCGCCCCATGCTACCGAGTCGAAGTCGGCCAGCACTTCAAACACCTTGGATGCCACGTCGCGGGCTTGCCGGTCGGGGGAACGGTCGCGCCATTCCCACGGCCGCGGGTCCGGATACACCAGCATTTGAAGGCGCTGCAGCATCCCGTCGTTGCCGAGTGCGTGCGCCGCCTGTTCCAGGTATTCGGTCAGCTTGTCCGGCTGGATGCCGCCGAAAATGGAAACGCACAGGTTCGGAATGGCAATGCTGCCGCGTCCGATGCGGTCGGTGTTGTAGCTCCCGGTGCCGTTCCAGGCTTCCAGGTAAAAGGCGCGGTCGCCTTCGCGCCCCTCGCGGTCCCAGGACGCCAGCAGCCCAACCAGTTCATCGCGCCGGATCAGCAGTCCGGCCGGGTTGTCGCGCAACAGCTCGCCCACTTTCTCGACAGTCGTATCGTTGGTCTGATAGCGGCGCATCGTTGGGGGCGTTGGCGCGCTGGCCTTGTGCCGTCGCAGCTCGTCGGCGTAGGTGTCGAGCTTGGCGTCGGCCTTCTTCGCGGCCTGCCGCATGGCGTCCTCAATGCCACCCTGACGCGCCTTGTAAACGGTTTCCTTGATGGCGAAACCTTCCAGCTTTGCCCGGTGCGCCTCGGCCGCTCTCGCGGCCAGCCGGTCAATCGGCAGCATTGCCGCAGACATTGCCGGGGATTTTTTGGCCGACGGCAACGCCACCATGCCGCCCCACAGGTTCGGGACGATTAGCCACGCATCGCGGGCCTTCGGCTTGATGGCGCAGCGTGCGCCGATGACTGCGCCCAAGCCAACCAATGCCGCCGCCGCTACAAAGTCGGGGGCGCATGGCATCCGCTCCGCTTCGTCCATGATCCAAACGCGCAGCGCATCGGGCAGCAGTGTTGCGGCGTCGAATGTCGGGACCGGATGCAGGCTTGCGCGGATCGGTCGCGGCTTGCCCCATACGTGGCCCGCTGCCACGTTCGGTGTTGCGGCTTGGTGCATCGATACCTCGGGCGTGCTAGCGTTCGCTACGGCGCGTTGTAGCGCCTCGCTGGGGCGTTCCGGCCGAGTTTCCCAAGCGGGCACATTCGGGGGCGCGTTCATGCGCTGCCCTCGTCGGTGTAGGGCAGCATGACGGGTGCGACGATCCGCGCCCCGGCCGCGCGTAGCGCGCTAACAACGGCCGCAACGTGCAACTGGGGATGCCCGATGCGCGCCAGCACCAGCCAATCCAACCCTCGGGCGAAGTCGAGCCAGTAGCTCGATGGATCGTCTGCGATGACCACGCGCGGCCACGCCTGCGCGATTTCCCATCCAAGCGCCGCGACGATGGCGCCGCCGAAAATGCGCGGCCGCTCGTGCCGGTCGAGCATGGCGACGATGGCTCGGCCATAAGGGGGCAGCGGGCGCGGCTTCGGGGTCTGTTGCGCGCCTCGCCAAGTCGCGCTATGGTTCGCGGTGTGTGCTGTCGTATCGCGGGTCGCTCGGTCAGGGGCGGCCCGTTTTGTTTCCGGGGACGCGATCATGCGGTCCCCTTGCGCGACTGCGCGATGCGGTCAGCGATCCACTTGTCGATGGCATCGCTCGGCCAGCCGACAGCGCGCGCGCCAAGGCTGACGGCAGCGGGGAACTCCCCGCGAGATATTCGAAGGTAGATCGTGGATCGGGATAGTCCGGTGCGGGCTTCGACCTGTCGGCGCCGCAGAATTTGTAGCGCCGCTTGTACTTGCTCGGCCATGTATCGCTCCTGTGGGCGCCTCTCGGAAGTCGGGCGCTGAAGCGATTTCACTCTTATCCCATTGGCGCCGGAACGGGCGTATTGATCAATTGCAGCCGAGATGCCGGCCGGGGGCTAGACGGCAGACTTACGCGATATTTTCGTCCGGCAGCTGTAGGTGCGTTTCGCGCGAGTTCCTGTCGGTGCCCGCCTCTCAGGCGGGGTACCTAGTCTTTCAGGCGGGTAATGTCGATGCAGCGCCGCAGGCGCCGCCGCTCGTCTGCGACGAGGCGCTCCACGGTACGATGATCTAGAGGATTCGAGGGAAACCCTGGGAGGCACAGCAGCGCGGAGATCGCCTTAGGTGCGCCCCCCTTCTTGACTCGGAAATTCGCTACTGCCACTTCGCGAACAAAATTTCTAAGACCGGCACTGTCGTCCTCGCGCAAAGCTTTGTACAACGCTCCAGACCGATCCGCCTCTACAAGCATTTCGAGTTGGTGCCGGGTCCTCGCAATCGCAAATGGGCGCACCCGCTCCCCCGGATCACCGGAGAAGATACCGCGGGCATCACACTCTGCGACCATAGAGGCAGCACGGTCCAGGGTGTCAAGTAGCTCTTTGACCAGTTTCCGGTCTCGGCTCCGTATTGCGAAGGGAGCGCCGTAGTAGTACCGACCAATACAAATTCCAACACTGACGATCCACTGGCGAAATCTGGCGATTCGATGCGCCATTTCATGTGTGTAGTGCGCAGTGGAACGCAGCCAAGGAGAATTAGGGGACGTACGGTCTGCCGCTTCCTTGCGGCGATTAATCCAGGCGAGCCAACTGTCCGCCAATTCGGCTCGGGTCAGACGACCTGAAGCAGCAAATACTGCTTGGCACGCACGATGCCAGTCACGATTTGACCAAAGCCAGGCGATAACCGGTAGGGAAGCGATTCGATCGCAAAGTTCGTCCTCATGCTCCAGCAATTTAAGAATCACGGACCGAGGGTCACGATCCCAATTCTGTTCCACTCGCTCCCGGTGATAATAACTCGCGAATTGCGTGCTTAGAGTGGCAATCGATCTCGCATCGGTTTCGGCAAGCAAATCAAACTCGGCCTCGGAGGGGAGATCGTGGGAACTTTGCACTTTCGCGCCTCGCTAGGGTTGCTCGGTGCTCGCGCCTGCTAACTGGGCACAACATTGGCGCTTGGTTTTCACGCCCGCCGCTGCAACGGAATTACTCGCGCGCCCTTGGCGAGTGCCGCGAGCATATCGGCCCATTGCTGCATCATCTTGCGCCGCTCGGGTAGGTACTCCGCCCGGTTGTACGCGCCGCGAATGTCGTTACGCTCGCAGTGCGCCAACTGGCGCTCGATCACGTCGGCTCGGAATCCGGCTTCATTCAGAATCGTGGACGCCACGGCGCGGAATCCGTGCCCGGTCATCTTGCCCTTGTAGCCAAGTCGGTACAGGGCAAACAACATGGTGTTGTTGCTGATGGGCTTGTCCGGGTTGCGGCCGGGGAACACATAGCGGCTTCCGCCTCCGAGAGCCTGCAGCTCGCGCAGGATCGCAACGGCTTGGTCCGACAGGGGTACGACGTGCTCCGTTTTCATCTTCATGCGCTCGGCCGGGATGATCCATATCGCCGCGTCCAGGTCGAATTCCTGCCACTGCGCCCCGATCAGCTCGCCCGTCCGGACGAACGTCAACGCCAGCAAGCGCAGGGCGTAGCCGGTAAGCTTGTCGCCCACGTCGCCGTAGCCGTCAATCTTGCGCAGCAAATCCGGCAATTCCTCGGCCGTGACTGCGGCTTGATGCTTGGCCTTGTGCGGCGCGAGCGCGCCCTTCAGATCGGCGGACAGATCGCGCTTGCAGCGGCCGGTGGCGATGCCGTAGCGCAGGACTTGCCCGGCCACCTGCAGGACCCGATGGGCCAGGTCGCGTGCCCCGCGTTGCTCGATCTTCTGGACCGCTGCCAGCAAGTCGGGGGCTTCCAGCTCGGCAATGGGCTTGTCGCCAACCTGGGGAAACAGGTTGCCTTCCAGCCGCCGCAGCACGTCATTGGCGTGCGTCGCAACCCAGATGGGGGATTGCTTGGCGTACCACTCGCGCGCGACGGCCTCGAAACTGTTGGCAGCCCGGCCTTCGGCCTCGCGCCTTTCGGCCTTGCGTTGTTCGCCAGGGTCCACACCATCGGCGATCAGCTTGCGTGCGGCATTCCGTCGCGCGCGGGCGTCCGCAAGTGCCACGTCCGGATAGACGCCAAGCGACAGGCGCTTTTCCTTCCCGTCGATGCGGTATTTCAACCGCCACCATTTGCCGCCGGTCGGGGCGACTTCCAGATACATGCCGCCGCCATCGAATAGGCGGATGGGCTTGTCGCCGGGCTTCGCGTTGCGGATCGCGCGGTCGGTCAGGGACATGGCATTGCCTTTGGTGTGACGGCGCGGGTCGCGTCAAGGAAGGCGCGCAGCTCGCCGGTTTCGTCGGGGGTAAGGAACAGGTGTCGGCTTCCCAGGTGAAAGGAAAGCCCACCGTCGCTATCGAGCGCGAAGCGCGGCACGATGGATGCGCGGGCTATGGCGGCGAGCTGCGCCTCTCGCTCGGCTTTGCGTCGGGCACTCGGATCGATACCGTCGGCAACCAAGGCGCGCAGCTCGGCGCGTCGATTGCGTGCTTCGTCAATCGAAACGTCGGGATACACGCCCAACGACAGTTGCTTGCGCTTACCTGCGATGCGATAGCCGATGCGCCAATACTTCGCGCCATCGGGCATGACCAGGAGGAACATCGCGCCTCCGTCGGACAGCTTGTACGGCTTCGCGCGCGGCGTCGCCGCGTCGATCCGCTCGACGGTCAAGGGTGCTGGGGGCAACAGCCCCCGAAACCCGGCTGGCATTCCCCAATGTT
>CAWFKR010000013.1:0-318890 GCA_963816415.1 uncultured Pseudomonadota bacterium | reverse complement strand
CAGCGCCGACCACGCATCCGGCGTCCCTCACACGCGTTCAGTCCCGGCTCGGCGATATCCGGAAGTGCACGACTTCAGGCTGGGCGAGCAGGCTTTGCTCGAGCGACCCTGCGTCACCCGGCCGGGCGGACCAGATGACCATGCGGTACTCGAGCAGCTGCGACTCCTGATGCAGACGGTAGGACAGGTCCCGCAGCGCAAACCCGTGGCGCTCAAGCAGATGCCGAAGCTGCGCCTCATCCATCGCATGCGCGCGTTCGAACCCGATTTCGAAGTGAACATAAACTTGGCTGGGCAGTCGATCTTCCAGACGGCGCAGTAGCGCCAGCGCCGCCAGGGTGACCGCGGACGCCTCGATGCCGGCCACATAGGTGCCCGACCCGAGCGCGACGCCGATCGCGGAGACGACCCAGATCGAGGCCGCGGTGGTCAGCCCGCGCACGGTGAAGCCTTCCTTGACGATGACGCCGGCGCCGAGGAAGCCGATGCCGGTCACGATGCCCTGGATCACGCGGGTCGCCGCGTCGGCGTTGCCGGCGTAGGCGAACAGCGTTCCCGCCACCAGCAGCGCGGAGCCGAAGCAAACGAGTGCATACGTGCGCAGGCCCGCGGCGCGGCCGTGATAGCTGCGCTCGAGCCCGATCGCGCCGCCCGCGATGAGGGCGGCGAACGTGCGCGCAACGACGTCCCACTCGGTGATCATTGAGCCTCGACGCGACGGTCACGACCGGGCGAGTACACGCGATCGGCGCCGGTGGGTCAAGACCGGCGAACCGGCTGGAACCCTGCTGCCCGGTTACCCGGGTCTGCTTCCAATTAGTTATAAACTGGTATATCGTTCAACAACAAAACCGTTGCCGGCAGGACCATGACCAAGACATCGCAGGCCATCGATCACGCGACTCTCGCCCGGCTGGTGGAAGCCGGTGCGGTGCGGGGAGCCTCGGTCATCGGTCAACCGGCGGGCTGGGGTGTCGTCGTCAAGTATGGGAAGACCGAAAGGCCGCTCGCCGCTCGCCGAGGCCAGGTGCGCATGTTTCGCCGCCTGGAAACGGTCGTGCATTACCTCAAGGAGATCGGCATCGCACACTTCGATGTGGACGCGGTGAACTACGAACCGGGCCAGTTCAAGACTGCGCGTACCCGCCCCGACAGTGCTGCCGCTCTCAAGCGTGCCCACGAAGCAGTGGCACACGACAAGTGGTTTCGGGAACAGGTGCGGCTCGGACTCGGGCAGTTGCGCGCCGGCGACGTCGCGAGCGAAGAAGAACATGACGCGCGGTTGGCGAGGCGGCGGGCGGCACTGACGAAACGCACGGCATCATCGGAAGGCTGATGTGCGGCTCGTCTGGTCGCGGTACGCGGAGCGCGACGCGGACGCAATCGAAGAGCATATCGCGGTGGACCGCCCGGCGACCGCAGTCGAAGTACGCGACCAGATCGAGCTGCAGATCAGGCGGCTGAAGGATTTCCCCGAAATTGGACGCAAGGGCCGCGGGCGCGGAACGCGCGAACTCGTCATCGCCGGTTTGCCCTGGATTGTCGTGTATCGCGCCACAGGGGGCACGATCGAGGTTGCCCGCGTGCTGCATGGTGCGCAGCAATGGCCCTAGTGGCAACGCATATCGCGATGCTGGAAGAGACGACGGCGGGTTGAACGACTCACCGGCGGATCAAGGTCCCCCGCGCCACCTCCTCGCCTCAAGGCGTGATACGCTGATCCGCCGCATTTTCGTGGAGGTCGGCCGCCTCCATGCCCGTCCTGCGGGCGATGTCACGGCGGCCCGCACGCGACTCGATGCCGTCCTCACCTCGCGCCGAATCCAGCGGCGTGCCGCTTCCGGCCGGCACGGTGACGTTCCTGTTCACCGACATCGAAGGCAGCACCCGGCTGTGGGAGTCGCAGCAGGCGGCGATGCAGGCGGCCCTGCCTCGGCACGATGCGTTGGTGCGCCAGTGTGTCGCGGGACACGGCGGCGTTGTCTTCAAGACGGGTGGCGATGCCTTCTGCGCGGCGTTCCACACGGCCTCGGACGCTGTCGCCGCGGCGCTCGAGGCGCAGCGCGCGCTGCACGCCGAACCCTGGCCCGACCCGGTGAAGATCCGCGTCCGCATGGCGCTGCACACCGGTGCGGTCGAGTGCCGCGACGGCGACTACTTCGGCCCGCCCTTGAATCGTGTCGCCCGCCTGCTGGCCGTGGGGCACGGCGGCCAGACCCTCCTGTCGGAATCGACGCACGATCTCGCTCGCGATCACCTGCCGCCACTGGCGTCGGCGAAGGCGCTCGGCGAGCACGGCTTGAAGGACCTGGCGCGGCGCGAGGCGGTGTTCCAGCTCTGTCACCCGGACTTGCCGCAGTCCTTTCCGCCGCTGCGCACGACGCATGCGCCGGTCGAGAAGGAGACGCCGTCGATCGCGGTGCTGCCGTTCGTCAACATGAGCCGCGACGAGGAGAACGAGTACTTCGCCGACGGCCTGTCGGAAGAGCTTCTGAACGTGCTGGCCAAGATTCGCGGGCTGCGGGTCGCATCGCGGACATCGGCGTTCTCATTCAAGGGCAAGGACGTCGACATCCCGACGGTCGCGCAGAAGCTCAACGTGGCGACGGTGCTCGAAGGCAGCGTGCGCAAGTCGGGCAAGCGCGTGCGCATCACTGCGCAGCTGATCCAGGTCGCCACCGATTCGCACCTGTGGTCCGAGACCTACGACCGCGAGCTGGAGGACATTTTCGCGGTGCAGGACGACATCGCGCAGTCGGTGGTCAAGGAGCTGCGGGCGGCGCTGCTGGGTGAGCCGGCCGAGTCCGCGGCCGGCAAGTCGGCGGCGGCCGACGTGCGCCAGGCCGCCACCGGGCGCGGCGACAATCCTGAAGCCTTCCAGCTCTACCTGCAGGGGAAGTTCTACGGTGAGCGGACGACCCAGGCCGACACCGACAAGGCGATCGATCTGCTCCAGCGGGCGCTGGCGATCGATCCGAACTTCGCGCTGGCGTGGGCCGAGCTGTCGCGGGTACATCAAGTGCAGGCGGGCTACGGTTTTGCACCGATCGACGAAGGCTATGAGCGCGCCCGGGCGGCTGTGCAGCAGGCCCTGCGGCTAGCCCCCGATCTCGCCGAAGGCCACATCGAGCTCGGGCGTGTGCTGCAGGGCCACGACTGGAACTGGAGCGCGGCCGATGCGTCGTTCCGGCGCGCCCTCGAGCTTGCGCCCGGGGACGCCAAGGCGCTGCGCGCCATGGCCGGGCTGGCGGGGATCCTGGGAAGGCTCGACGAGGGGCTCGAGCTGATGCGCAAGGCGATTGCGCTGGATCCGCTTTCGGCGCGCACGCATCGCCAGGCCGCGTTGCTGTATTACCAGGCGAATCGCCTCGACGACACGGCGGCGGCGTTTCAGCTGGCGCTCGACCTCAGCCCCAACGCCGGCCTGAGCCACGCGTTCCTGGCGATCACGCGCGTGATGCAGGGCCGTGCCGACGAGGGGCTGGCGGTCGCCGCAGCCGAATCGCACGATGTCTTTCGCAACATGGCCCTCGCGATGGTCCACCATGCCTTGGGGAACCCGGCGCAATCCGAGGCCGCGTTGAAGGCGTTGGTCGACGGCTTCGGCTGGACCGCGGCGTATCAGATCGCCAGCGTCCACGCCTACCGCGGCGAGGTGGACAAGGCGTACGAGTGGCTCGAAGCCGCCTATTCGCAGCGCGATCCGGGACTGTCGAACCTCGCAACCGACCTGCTGCTGATCCCGCTGCGCGACGACCCGCGCTGGTCGCCGCTGATGAAGAAGCTGGGGTTCGCTTGACGCGGTAGCCGGGACCCCCGCGACCCGGTCCGGGTCTTTGGGCGGCGCCTGCCCATGACCAACCCGATGTGCGCGCCGGCGGCGGCGCTGCGTGGGTCTTGTTGTTGCGTCCGGCAGACACTTCACGCATAAACCACTGATCCGTTTGCAGCCCTCGCTTGAGGGCGATCGGTCGAATGACGATACTTGGTGCGGTTACATGGATTACAAATAAGAAAGGGAAATTCCATGAAGCGATCGGGCCTCTGGGGCCTCCTGCTGTTCTCGCTTGCCTTTGCTGCCCACGCGGCGACTTACACGTTCGGCACCTGCGGCGCGACCGGCGCCACGGGCCCGTTGCAGGCGGCTTGCAACACCGCCTACGGCGGCAGCGTCACCGTTACCGTGACTGGCGGCATCCAGTCGTGGACGGTGCCCGCGACCGGCACCTACACGATCACCGCGACGGGTGCCCAAGGCGCGTCGGGTGATACGGGATTCGTCGGCGGGAAAGGCGCGCAGGTCTCCGGCCAGTTCAACCTGACGGCGGGCCAGGTCCTGCAGCTGGTCGTCGGACAGCAGGGGATGGGTCAGGGTTCGGACGACGAACGGAGGTGGCGGCGGCGGCAGTTTCGTCGTCAGCTCGGGCGCCCCGCTGCTCGTGGCGGGTGGCGGAGGCGGCACGCGAACCTCGGTGAACCAGAATGGCTGCGATGCCTCGATCACGCAGTATGCCGTGACCGGCAGCGGAAGCTCGACCGACGTCACCCTGCACGCTCGAGACGACCAATCTCGGCGCTAGGCGGCATCATTTCCAGCAACAGCTGGGGCTCGGCGGGCGCCGGCTTCAACGGTGACGGGGCAACCGATCCCGACGGGGGCGGCACGCACGGCGGCGGCTATTCCTGGGCGAACGGTGATGCTGGGTGGAACCAGCGACGATACATGCAGCAACAGTGAGCCCGGCGGTTTCGGCGGCGCTGGCGCCGGCAACGGCTGCTGGGGCGGCGGCGGTGGCGGCGGTTACTCCGGTGGCGACGGTGGGATGATTGCCGGCGGCGGCGGCTCGTTCAACACCGGCGCAAGCCCGACCGCGACGGCCGGGGTTGGCGTGGGCGATGGCAGCATCGTCATCCAGAGCGGCACGCTCGCCGTGGCAACGCCGGTGCCCACGCTCTCGCAATGGGGCATGATCCTGCTCGCGGGCCTGCTGTCCCTGACTGCGTTCGTGGCGCTGCGCCGCCGGCAAGCCTGAGTCGGGCCATCCCGAAAAAGGCCTGCCCTGCGAGGGGTGGGCCTTTTCTGTTTCCATTGCGTTGTGCCCGGGCGCCCAGCGGCGACGCACGCATGCGCGCAGGCGAATCTTCCGTTCAGGACGGTCGACTTCCGGCCGTATAATCCCCTCGCCACAGCGGGATGACCCGCGGGGGTAACGGGGGAATCCTCGTGCAATTCGAAAGCCGCCATTACGGCAACATCATCGTCGCCGCACCGTCGGGTCGCATCGACCACGCGGCTGCCATTCCTTTCGAGCAGGCGCTGACCCCCCTGCTCGGCAATGTCGAGGCGGCGGGGCTGGTGCTCGATTTCGGCGACGTCGACTACATCAGCAGCATTGGCCTGCGGGTCCTGATGGTCGCCGCCAAGCAGATGCGGGCGCGCAAGGCGCGGATCGCGGTCGCCACGCTGCAACCGGTGGTTGCCGAGATCTTCAAGATCAGCCGCTTCGACGCGGTCGTCGAGGTCTTTCCGTCGCTGCGCGGCGCGCTCGGCGCGCTGTCGCCCGAAGCGCGCGACGTCTACGACGCCGGATAGCGCGTCACACGATGCGAAGAATCCGTTTCTGGGGCACCCGCGGTTCGCTGCCGGTGGCGCTCACCGCGCGCGACGTCAGGCGCAAGATCGCCGCGGCATTGCGCGACGCGTCCGGGCAGACCTTTGCCTCCGAGGGCGAGATCGACGAGTACATCGACGGCCTGCCGTTCGATGTCGCGGGTACCTATGGCGGACACACGTCCTGCGTCGAGCTCGAGACCGGCGACGCGGAATACGTCGTCTGCGACCTCGGCAGCGGGCTGCGTCCGTTCGGCCAGGCCGCGATCGCGCGCCACGGTCCCGGGGCGCCGCAGACCTACCATCTGTTCGTCTCGCATCTGCACTGGGATCACATCATGGGCCTGCCGTTCTTCACGCCGGCCTACATCCCGGGCAATCGCGTGATCTTCTACGGCGGGCACGCCGAGCTCGAGAGCGCGCTGCGCAGGCAGATGGAGCCTCCGTCGTTCCCGGTGCCGTTCTCGACGTTCAACGCCGCGATCGAGTTCGTGCACCTCGAACCGGGACGGCCGCACGACGTCGCGGGCATGCGGGTGACGTTGAAGCGCCAGCACCACACGGGCGATTCCTACGGCTACCGGTTCGAGAAGAACGGGCGCACGGTCATCTATACGACCGATTCCGAGCACAAGCTCACCGATCCGGAGGAGGGCGCGGATTTCGCCGAATTCTTCCGCGAAGCGGATGTCGTGATCTTCGACGCCATGTACTCGCTCGCGGAAGCCACATCGGTCAAGGCCGACTGGGGCCATTCGAGCAACATCGTCGGCGTCGAGTTGTGCCAGCGCGCGCGCGCCAGGCACCTGTGCATGTTCCACCACGAGCCTGCGCTCGACGACGCCGCCATCTCCAAGGTGCTCGCGGAGACGCGGCGCTTCGAGGAAATCACGCGGACCGGCGACCCGCTCAAGGTCTCCACCGCCTACGACGGGCTGGAACTCAGGTTGTGACGGCAGCGGCGCCCGAGGACCTCGGGCTCAGGACCGCCCGGGTGCGTGCCGTTGGCGGTGCGATCCTCGTCGCGTTCGCCGTCGTGCTCGTGTCCGGCTGGCCCGGGCGCTTTCCGCTGCAGACCGATTGGTTCGATGCGTATCAGGTGTTGTCCCCGCGCCGGGTCGAATCGACGCCGGTGACGATCGTCCAGATCGACGAGAAGAGCCTCGCGACGCTCGGACGCTGGCCCTGGCCGCGGACGCGGCTCGCCCAGCTGATCCACACGATCAGCGGCGCCGATCCGGCCGCCATCGGCGTCGACATCGTGATGCCCGAGCCGGATCCGCTGTCGCCCGACACGCTGCTCCCGCGCATCGATGCCGATGCGGCGCTTTCGGACAAGCTCGGCGACCTGCCCTCGACCGACAAGGAACTCGCGAGTGCGCTCGCCACGGCGCCGACCGTGCTGATCGTCGCCGGGACACCGGGACCCTCGGTCAATCCGCTGCGCGTCGCGCCGGTCGTCGTTCGCGATGACCATGCGTCGGCCGAGTCGGCGGCGCGCGCGGTGTCGCGGCTGAAGGCGTTTCCCGGTGCGATGGGGAGCCTCCCGATTCTCGAGAACGCCGCGTCGGGTTGGGGTTTCGTCTCGGTCGACGACCCGCGCGGTGTCGTGCGGCGCGTCCCGCTGGTCGCCAACGTCAACGGCACGCTGGTGCCTTCGCTGGCGCTCGAGATGTGGCGGGTCGCGATGCGCGCTCCCGTGATGCGCCTTGCGACCGATCGCGGGGAGGTGCGGGGCGCCGCAGTCGGCGACCGGTTCTTCCCGACCGAAAGCGACGGCCAGGCGCGGATCTGGTTCTCGCACCGGGATCCGCAACGGTTCGTGTCGGCCGCCGACGTGCTCGAAGGGCGCGTCGATCCCGCCCGCTTCGCCAGGAAGTTCGTGCTGATCGGCGTCACCGCAACCGCGATCGGCGATTACGCGTGGACACCGGTGGGCGAAAGGATGCCCGGCAGCGAGGTGCATGCGCAGCTTCTCGAGAACATGTACGACGGCACGCTGCTGATGCGGCCGTCGTGGGCGCCGCTCGCCGAGGCTGCCGGGTTCCTGTTGCTGGGGGCGTTGCTCGTCTGGGGCACGCCGCGCTGGCCGGTGCGCATCGGCGCGCTGGTCGCATTCGGATGCGTCGTCGTCCCGCTGGCGGTCGCGTTCGGCGTGTTCAGGGGCGAGCGGCTGCTGTTCGATGCCGCGACGCCGGTCGCCGGGCTGGTCCTGCTGTCCGGCGCGCTGCTCGCGTTGACGCTGGCCGATGCGACGCGCAACCGCAAGGCGCTCGAGCAGGTGCTGCAGCGCCAGCGCGAGGAGGCTGCCCGGGTCGCAGGCGAACTGCAGGCGGCGCGGCGCATCCAGATGGAGATGCTGCCGCAACCCGAAGGCCTGCGCGATCCGCGTGTCGAGCTCGCGGCGACGATGGAGCCCGCGCAGGAGGTGGGCGGCGACCTCTACGACTTCTACATGCTCGACGACCATCGCCTGTTCTTCATGCTGGGCGATGTCTCCGGCAAGGGATTGTCGGCGGCGATCTTCATGGCGGTCAGCAAGGCGCTCTGCAAGAGCGCTGCGCTGCGCTCGCTCGACGTCGATGTCGGGGCGCTGATGTCCGCCGCCAACCGCGAGGTGGCGCGCGACAATCCCTCGTCGCTGTTCGTCGCGGTGTTCGCGGGCGTGCTCGATCTCGCGTCGGGCGAACTCGATCACTGCAGCGCCGGCCAGGAGAGCCCCTATCTGATCCGCCCGGCGACAGGGGCCGTGCGGCGGCTGGACGGAAGCGGCGGCCCGCCGCTCTGCGCGATCGACGACTTCGCCTACGAGAGCTCGCAGACGCGTCTTGCACCGGGGGAGGTCCTCTGCATCGTCAGCGACGGCGTCACCGAGGCACAGAACCTCGCGCGCGAACTCTACGGCGGCGAGCGCGCGGCGCGGGCGCTCGCGTCCGCGGATTCGGCGCACGCGGCCGTCGTGCTGCTGCGGGCGGACGTCGAGGCCTACGCCGGCGATGCCGAGCCGGCCGACGACATGACGGTGCTCGCGCTGTGCTGGCACGGGGCCGACACCCTGGGCCGCGGGACGTGACGCAACGGGCGTTGCGGTGGCGCTCCAATCGGCCGGTTGATGGGCGCGGCGCGCAATCCTGTTGCGGGAGGCGGAGCCGAGTATTACGATATGACTACTGAAGGAGTGATTCGATGCCCGTTGCCGCCACCAGCCTCAAGCTTTCGAAGGCGTTGAAAGCCCGCATCGCCCGTCTCGCCAAGCGGGCCGGGGAGAGTCCCCATGCGCTGATGCTGCGCCTGCTCGAGGAGCAGGTGGAATCCGTCGAGCGTTTCGAGCAGTTCGTGGCGGATGCGCAGTCAGCCGACGAGCGCATGCAGGAGAGCGGCACGGGCTACGACGCGGCCGACGTGCACGGCTACCTTGAAGCCCGCGTCGCGGGCCGGAAGGCGACGCGGCCCAAGCCCGCGCAATGGCGAAGATAGTCTATTCGGAGGAGGCGTTTGGCGACTTCGAGCGGATCATCGAGTTCCTGCTGGGCACTGCGAACGATGATGCGGCACGGACGCTGGCGAGCATCCACGGCGCAATTCGCACTCTCGGGGAACATCCGCTGATCGGGCGGCGCGTCGCGGCCGACGTTCGCGAATTGGTGGTGTCCTACGGCGCGACGGGCTATGTCGCCCTCTACCGCTTCGACCGCGTACACGGTGTCGTCCGCGTGTTGCGAATCCGGCATCAACGGGAAGCGGGCTATCGGGAATGATGTCGGTCCGCGACGCGCGACGGCATCCTGCCGGATGCGCTTACCGGACGATGACCTCGACCCGCCTATTGCGCGCCTCGGACACGCCCTCGCCGGTCGCCACGAGCGGATCGCGCTTGCCGCGGCCCTCGGCGACGATGTCCGCGGCCGGGATGCCGCGCTGGATCAGCGCGTCCCGCACCGCGTCGGCGCGCTGCAGCGACAGCTTGTCGTTGTAGACATCGCTGCCGACGCTATCGGTGTGCCCGATGACGACGATGTCCGGCACCGGGTGTTTCGCGATGTCGGGGAAGACGCTTTCGAAGACGCGCTTCGACTCGTCGGTGAGCTCGTTGCTGCCTTCGACGAAGTACAGCGTGAACGTCTGCGGGCGCGCCGGCTGGGCGGCGAGCGCCTTGCCGAATTTTGCCTCGACCTCCTTCGGGCTGGACTCCACGGCGCGCGGACCCTGCGTCGTCGTCTCGCGCAGCGGCGTAGGGCTTGTCGAGGACGACCTGCTTGTCACCCTGCTGCACGGTAAGCACCGAGTGGTGGCCATCCTGTGCGGGGAGCAGCACGACCTCGCCGGTCGGGGTTGCGCAGCCGGCGACCAGCGCGACCAGTGCGACCGAAGAGGCCGCGAGGATCGGCCGGGCGCTGCGCAGGCTCGCGCGCGGGCGCGCACCGCGTGCGTCAGCGCGCGGCCGGGGTGTCATTGACCCTCACCACGAACTCGGTGCCGCGCACGCCGAGAATCGCCGACGGGGTGCTCACCGTCATCGACCCCGGCGACTGTTTGGCGAGGCGCCCCGAGACGACGGCCAGCGTGCCCTTCTTCAACGACGTGTCGAAGCGGCCCTGATTGGTCGTCGTGTCGAACGCGTACTGATCGAGCGCAAGCACGCTGTTCGGGCCCGCCGACAGCAGCGAGTTGTCGCTCATCGTGATGCCGACCGATCCGTCGGCGCCGGTCTTCACGACGTCACCCTGCTGCACGTGGACGCCGAGGTTCCCTGGAAGGGCATTCCCGGCCCGGTCGATCGTCACCGCGCCTTTCGAAACCTTGATCTGGCCGATGTCGGCGGCCTGCGCCGACCCTGCGGCGAACATCAGCAGCGACAACGCAAGCTTCCATCGGAGCATCGCAGTCTCCTTGCCTGTCCGCGGACTACGTACAATGCCGACACCCTGCCGCAGCGAGGCTCGGCAGCACGCACGCGCGCAGGGCCCTCGAGCCCATTGCGAACGATGGCGAACCACTCCCCCGCAGCCGGCAGCGAGCGCCGGGTGTTTCCGGCGCGCCTCGAAATCCTGCCCGAAACCGCCGCCTTTGTCGAAGCCTGGTGCTCCGGCCGCGGCGTCGGTTCCGGCGACGTGGCCAGGCTCGTGCTGATCGTCGAGGAACTGGTCACCAACACGGTGATGCACGGGCATGACGGGGTGGCGGACGCACCCGGTGCGACGGTCGCGCTGACGCTGATCCCGCATCCTCGAGGCATCGAGCTGGTCTACGAAGATCTCGCTCCGCCCTACGACCCGACGCCGCGCCTGGCGGCTGCTTACGCGCCGATCGATGACGAAGTCGAGGATCGTCCCATCGGGGGACTGGGCCTGCGCCTCGTCGGCCAGTTCGCAGTGGCGGCAAGGTACGCGTACGAGGACGGGTCGAACCGGCTGTGGCTGGTCGTCGGGGTGACCGCGTAGCGTATCGCGATGGATTCGCTCAGCCGGGAAGCGCGCGGGAGAGCCATCTGCGCATCCGCGGACCGTAGACGTTGACGGCGAGCCCGGCGAGCACCAGCCCGACGCCCGCCATCTGCATCGGCGCAAGCGACTCGCCGAGGAAGATCGCACCGCTGGCAAGCCCCGACACCGGAATCAGCAGCGCGAATGGCGCGACGAGCCCGGTCGGATAGCGGTGCAGCATGCGTGCCCAGGACGCGAAGCCGAAGATCGTCGCGAAGTAGGCGAGGAAGAGCGCGCAGCCCCAGGCAAGCGCGCTCGCCGATGCAAGGGCGTGCCAGACGGCCGGCCCGCCCTCGAACGCGTACGATGCGGCGAGCAGCGGCAGCGGCGGCGCGAGGCTCGACCACACGACCAGATCGCGCATGTCGGCATGGTGTTTGCGCGCCGCGTGTTTCGCGACGATGTTGCCGACGGCCCAGGCCATCGCCGCGACGATCACCAGCGCGAGTCCGACCAGCGTCGAATCCGCGCCCATGCCGATGCGGTGCACGGCGAGCAGCACGACGCCCAGACCGGCGACGATCGCGCCCGCGACGTTCTCGCCGTGCAGACGGTCGCCGAGGAACATGATCCCGAGGCCGATGGTGAAGAACGCCTGCACCTGGATCACCAGCGACGACAGGCCCGCCGGCATGCCGAGCCGCATGCCGAGGAACAGCAGGCCGAACTGGAACACCCCGATCGCAAGGCCGTAGGCGATGACCAGCCCCGCGGGCATCCGCGGCGGGGGCATGAAGAAGACCAGCGGCACCGCGGCGAAGAAGAAGCGCAGCGCGGCGAACGCGAACGGCGGGATCTCTTCCAACCCGACCTTGATCGGGACGAAGGAGAATCCCCACAGCGCCACGACGGCGAGGATCAGCGCGAGATCGCGCGGAGCGAGGCGGGCGGAGGGCACGCCCGAGATTACCATCGGCCTCCGCCCGCACCCGCAGGAGGCCACCCGCGGGAGTCCCAGGGCAGCGCTTCCCGGGATCTGGCGTATGATTGACGTTTACGTAAACGTAATGCGGCCCCCTGCAGCACGGCATTACGGTAAGCTGCCAAAGACCCGAGCTGCCAAAGGCCCGAGCTGCCAAAGGCCCGAGCGGCCCCACCGGCCCCGCCGGGGCCGATCATTCAATGCGCCGACGCGCCCTCCGCAGGCGAGCGCGCGCTCCTCTCGCGAGGTTCGCGATGAACGACTCAACGCGCCAGCCGCTGGTCTACAAGCCGCACACCAAGGTGCGCTTCGTGACGGCCGCGAGCCTGTTCGACGGCCACGACGCATCGATCAACATCATGCGCCGCATCCTGCAGGCGACTGGCTGCGAGGTGATCCATCTCGGCCACAACCGCTCGGTCGAGGAGATCGTCGACTGCGCGATCCAGGAGGATGCACAGGGCATCGCGATCTCGTCGTACCAGGGCGGGCACGTCGAGTTCTTCAAGTACATGCTCGACCTGCTGCGCGACCACGGCGCCGGCCACATCAAGGTCTTCGGCGGCGGCGGCGGCGTCATCGTGCCGGCGGAGATCCGCGAGCTGCACGACTACGGCGTGGCCCGGATCTTCTCCCCGGAGGACGGCCAGAAGCTGGGGTTGCAGGGGATGATCAACGAGATCGTCGCTGCGGCCGACGTCGACCTCGCCAAGGCGCCGCCGGAATCGATCTCCGATCTCGCCTCGCCCGACCGTTACGTCCGCGCCCGGACCCTCGCGCGGACGATCACCGTGCTGGAGAGCGGTGACGCGCCGCCCTCGCTGCGCGCGGCCGTCCACGCGGCGGCGGCGGGATCGAAAGCCCGGGTACTGGGCATCACCGGCACCGGCGGTGCCGGCAAGAGCTCGCTGACCGACGAGCTGGTACGGCGCTTCCGCCTCGACCAGCGCGACCGCCTCAAGATCGCGATCGTCTCGATCGACCCGTCGCGCCGCAAGTCCGGCGGTGCGCTGCTGGGCGACCGGATCCGGATGAACGCGATCCATGCCCCGACCATCTACATGCGCTCGCTCGCGACGCGCGACGCCGGCAGCGAGATCTCGAAGGCCCTTCCGGACGCGATCGCCGCGTGCAAGGCCGCGGGTTTCGACCTGGTGATCGTCGAAACCTCGGGCATCGGCCAGGGCGACGCCGCGATCGTTCCCCACGTCGACGTGTCGATGTACGTGATGACGCCGGAGTTCGGCGCCGCGTCACAGCTCGAGAAGATCGACATGCTCGACTTCGCCGATTTCGTCGCGATCAACAAGTTCGACCGCAAGGGCGCGCAGGACGCGTTGCGCGACGTGCGCAAGCAGTACCAGCGCAACCACGAGCTGTGGAAAGCCTCGCCCGACGAGACGCCGGTCTTCGGCACGATCGCGTCGCGCTTCAACGACGACGGCGTCACCGCGCTGTACGCTGCAGTGGCCGAGGCGCTGCGCGGGCGCGGTCTCGCGCTGCCGGCGGGCGCGCTGCCCGCGGTCGCAACGCGGTACTCGACGCAGCAGCGCGCCATCGTTCCGGCGCCGCGCGTGCGCTATCTCGCGGAGATCGCGGAGACCGTGCGCGGCTATCATCGCTACGCGCGGGAGCAGGCGGCCATCGCGCGCGAGCGACAGCAGCTGCGCGCGACGAAGGCGATGCTCGCGGCGGCCCTCACCCCTGGCCCATCTCCGGCAGGCGGGCGAGGGGAGGACGAGGAAACCCTCTCCCGCGAGCGGGAGAGGGTGCCGAGCGGAAGCGAGGCGGGTGAGGGGGCGCTCGAACGCCTGATCGCCCAACGTGAAGCCAAGCTCGACGCGCGCTCGAAGAAGCTTCTCGACATGTGGCCGCGCACGCGGGCTGCGTACGCCGCCGACGAGTATGTCGTCAGGATCCGCGACCGCGAGATCCGCACCGCGCTGACGACGACCTCGCTGTCGGGGACGCGGCTGCGCAAGGTGGCGCTGCCGAACTACGAGGACGACGGCGAGATCCTGCGCTGGCAGCTCGTCGAGAACGTCCCGGGCAGCTTCCCGTTCACCGCAGGGGTGTTCGCGTTCAAGCGCGAGAACGAGGATCCGACGCGGATGTTCGCCGGCGAAGGCGATCCGTTCCGCACCAACCGGCGCTTCCACCTGCTCGCCGACGGCATGCCGGCCAAGCGCCTGTCGACGGCTTTCGACTCGGTGACGCTCTACGGCAACGATCCGGACCGGCGCCCCGACATCTACGGCAAGGTCGGGAACTCGGGCGTGTCGATCGCCACCCTGGACGACATGAAGGTGCTCTATTCGGGTTTCGACCTCTGCGCACCGAATACCTCGGTGTCGATGACCATCAACGGCCCGGCCCCCACGATCCTCGCGATGTTCATGAACACCGCGATCGACCAGCAGCTCGAGAAGTTCGCGCAGGAGAACGGGCGCGAACCCACCGAGGACGAAGCAGCGAAGATCCGCGCCTGGACGCTGGCGACCGTGCGCGGCACCGTGCAGGCCGACATCCTGAAGGAGGACCAGGGGCAGAACACCTGCATCTTCTCGACCGAGTTCAGCCTCAAGGTGATGGGCGACATCCAGCAGTATTTCGTCCATCACGACGTGAAGAATTTCTACTCGGTGTCGATCTCGGGCTATCACATCGCCGAGGCGGGGGCGAACCCGATCTCGCAGCTCGCATTCACACTGGCCAACGGCTTCACGTTCGTCGAGGCCTATCTCGCACGCGGCATGCACGTCGACGACTTCGCGCCCAACCTGTCGTTCTTCTTCAGCTACGGCATGGATCCCGAGTACGCGGTGATCGGGCGCGTCGCCCGCAGGATCTGGGCGGTGGCGATGCGCGAGCGCTACGGCGCCAACGAGCGCAGCCAGAAGCTCAAGTTCCACTCCCAGACCAGCGGGCGCAGCCTGCACGCGCAGGAGATCGCGTTCAACGACATCCGCACGACGCTGCAGGCGCTGATCTCGACCTACGACAACACCAACTCGCTGCACACCAATGCCTACGACGAGGCGATCACGACGCCGACCGAGGACAGCGTCCGCCGCGCGCTGGCGATCCAGCTGATCATCAACCGCGAGTGGGGCCTCGGGAAGAACGAGAACCCCAACCAGGGGTCGTTCATCCTCGAGGAGCTGACCGACCTGGTCGAGGAGGCCGTGCTGAAGGAGTTCGAGGCGATCTCCGAGCGGGGCGGCGTGCTGGGCGCCATGGAAACGGGCTACCAGCGCGGCAAGATCCAGGAGGAATCGCTGCATTACGAGCACATGAAGCACGACGGCAGCTATCCGATCGTCGGCGTCAACACCTTCCGCAATCCGAGGTACGAAACCGAGGGCGACGCGGCGCCGCAGAAGCTCGAGCTTGCACGCTCCACCGACGAGGAGAAGCGCTCGCAGCTCGCGCGGTTGGCCGAGTTCCACGCGCGCCATGCCGGGGACGCGCCTGCCGCGCTGGCGCGGCTCAAGCAGACAGCGATGAACGATGGCAACGTGTTCGAGGAACTGATGGGCACCGTGCGCGTCTGCTCGCTGGGCCAGATCACGAACGCGCTGTTCGAGGTCGGCGGCCAGTACCGGCGCAGCATGTAGCATCATCTGTCGCCATGGATACCCATAGGCTCCTGAGGGCGCTCAAGTCTACCGGCAAGAGCGCGAACTTCACCGCGGAGGAGATCGCCGACGCGGTCGACGTCGCCCAGGAAGGCGGGGAATGGGTCACGCGCAGCCATTTCGACGCGACGATGGCCGGCGTCGGCGCGAGGATGACCGGCTTCGACGCGAGGATGGCCGGCTTCGACGCCAGAATGGACCGGCTCGAAGCGCGCATGGACGTGTTGGACGCCAAGATCGACGCCATGCGCGCCGACATCAAGGCGGAGGTGAAGGCGAGCCAGATGCAGAACCTCCTCTGGCTGTCGGGCATCATGCTCGTGAGCAACGGCGCGGTGATCGCGGTCCTGGCGCGGGCGGCGAGGCTCTACTGATCGCTGCGCCGGAGCCGCAGCGCGTTCGCGTAAGATAACCGGCGAACGGCGCGTTCGGCGCCCGAAACCGCGCAAGTCATGCCTGATCCTGCCGCCTGGGCCTTTCCGTCCGAACTGCAACCCGATCCGGGCGAGGTCGGTTTCGACCTCGATCCGGTGCTCGATGCGGTCGTCGGTCTGCGGGCCGAGGTCCCCGATGATGCGTTCACGGCGCAGACGCTCGGGACCGAGCGCAGCGGCAATGGCGTCGTCATCGGCGACGACGGCCTGGTGCTGACGATCGGCTACCTGATCACCGAAGCCGAATCCATCTGGCTGACATCGAACTCGGGCACGGTGGTCCCCGGACACGCGCTTGCCTACGACCAGGTCACGGGGCTGGGGCTCGTGCTGCCGCTCGGCCGCCTCGGGGTCGCGCCGGTGCGCCGCTGCCGGCTCGACGAGGCGCGGCTCGATGGCGATGTCTATGTGGTCGGACGCGGCGGGCGCGCGCACGCGCTGCGCGCGCAGGTCTTTGCGCGCCGGGAATTCGCCGGCTACTGGGAGTACCTGCTCGACGAGGCGCTGTTCACGACGCCTGCGCATCCGGAGTGGAGCGGTGCGGCGCTGCTCGACGCAGACGGCAGGCTCGTCGGCATCGGCTCGCTGTTCGTCCAGGAGCCCGACGGCGACGAGATCGTCAAGGGCAACATGTTCGTGCCGAGCGAACTCATCGACCCGATTCTGGACGACATGCTGAAGACCGGCCGCGCCCGGCACCCGCCTCGGGCATGGCTGGGCGTGTATACGGCCGAGACCCGGGACGGGGTGACCATCCAGGGTCTGGCACACGGGGGGCCGGCCGAGCGTGCGGGCCTGCAGCCGGGCGACATCGTGCGCGACGTCGCCGGCGAGCCGGTCGAGGACCTGGCCGACTTCTATCGCCATGTCTGGAAACACGGCCCCGCCGGAACCCCGATCCCCCTCACGCTGACGCGCGAAGGCAGGCTCACCAACGTGAGCGTGCGCTCGGTGGACCGCAGCAGCCTGCTGAAGAAGCCGCAGCTGCAGTGAATCGCTAGGTCGTCGGATGCGCGCCGGCGTCGACCGGCGCGGCGTCGTGCAGCGTGCTCGCGCGCGCCTCGTGGCTGTGGTCGGCGCCGATCATCATGTACATCGCCGGCACCACGAACAGCGTGAACAGCGTGCCGATCGACAGGCCCGACGCGATCACCAACCCCATGTTGAAGCGGCTGACGGCCCCGGCGCCGCTGGCCATGATCAGCGGCACGACGCCCAGCACCATCGCCGCCGTGGTCATCAGGATCGGACGCAGGCGCAGGCCGGCCGCGTGCTCGACCGCCTCGCGCTTGCTGCGACCTTCGCGCTGCAGGTTGTTCGCGAACTCGACGATCAGGATGCCGTGCTTGGAGATCAGGCCGATCAGCGTGACCAGCCCCACCTCGGTGTAGATGTTGAGCGTCGCGCCGCCGATCCCGAGGTTGATGAACAGCAGCGCGCCCGATATCGCCATCGGAACCGACACGAGGATGATGATCGGGTCACGGAAGCTCTCGAATTGCGCCGCCAGCGCGAGGAAGATGATGACCAGCGCGAAGAAGAAGGTCAGCACGAGACCCCCCGATTCCTGCACGAACTGGCGCGAGGGCCCGGAATAATCGAACGTGTAGCCGGCCGGCAGCGAGCGCTGCGCGAGCGCCTTGAGGTCTTCGAGCGCCGTCCCCTGCGCGACGAAAGGCATGGGCACGCCCTGGATCGTCGCAGAGTTGAGCTGCTGGAAGTGGTTGATCGTCTCGGGCTGCACCGAGGACGAGAGATGGATCACCGTGGACAGCGGGACCATGCGCCCGCTCGCGGTCCGCAGGTAGTAATGCCGGAGCTGGTCGGGATTCAACCTGAACCGCTGCTCGACCTGCGGGATCACCTTGTACGAGCGGCCGCCCAGCTCGAAGAAGTTCACGTAGCCGCCCCCCAGCATCGCCGACAGCGCGTTGCCGATGTCCTGCATCGTCAGGCCGAGCTGGGCGGCCATGTCGCGGTCGATCTCGATGCCCGTCTGCGGCAGGTCGATGCGCAGGTCGGACTGCAGGAAGATGAACTGCCCGCTTTTCAGCGCATCCTGCAGGAATTGCTGCGACACCTCGTAGAGCCGCGAGAAGGGCTCGGTCGTCGTGATCACGAACTGGATCGGAAGACCGCGCGCGCCCGGCAGCGGCGGGGGCTGGAACAGCGCGTTCTGCGTGCCCGCGATCTGGGCGAGCTGCTGCTGCACGGCAGGCTGCAGCTGCGTCGCCGTGTTCTTGCGCTCGTTCCAGGGCTTCAGCACCATGCCGCCGATCACCTGCGTCGGCGTGTTCAGCTGGAACACGTGGTCGGTCTCGGGGAATTTCTTGAAGATGTCGTAGACCTGGTCGGCGTAGAGCTGGCGCTGCTGCAGCGTCGCCGTCGGATTGTTGAACGAGATCGAGATCAGCACGCCCTGGTCTTCCTGCGGCGCCAGCTCGGCCTTCGAAGTGGAGTAGAGGTAGTAGATCGAGCCGAGGATGATGACCGCCATCACCGCGGTCACCGGCAGGTAGTTGAGCGCGCCGTCCAGCGTGCGCTCGTAGCGCTGGTGCAGGCGCTCGAAGGTCCGGTCGAGGAAAATGACCAGCCGGTCCTGCCAGCTCCGGCTCTGCGGATCCGGCGCCTTCAGCAGCCGCGAGCACATCATCGGCGACAGCGTCAGGGCGATGACCGCCGAGATGGTGACGGTGCCCACCAGCGTGAACGCGAACTCGGTGAACAGCGCGCCGGTCAGGCCGCCCATGAAGCCGATCGGGACGTAGACGGCGATCAGCACGATCGCCATCGCGATGATCGGATTGGCGAGCTCGCGCGCGGCGAGTATCGCGGCGTCGAAGCGCGACATCCCCTCTTCGAGGTGGCGACTCACGTTCTCGACGACGATGATCGCGTCGTCGACGACCAGCCCGATCGCCAGCACGATGGCGAGCAGCGTCAGCAGGTTGATCGAGTAGCCCAGCGCCAGCATCACGGTGAACGTGCCGACGATGGACAGCGGTATCGCGACCAGCGGGATGATGACCGAGCGCAGCGACCCCAGGAACACGAACACCACCGCCGTGACGATGAGCACGGCCTCGATCAGCGTCTTCACCACCTCGTTGATCGACGAGTTCACGAAGCTGGTCGAGTCGTAGACGATCGCCCCCTTGAGGCCCGCGGGCAGCTGCGACTGGACTTCTGGGAACGCTTGGCGCACGCGGGCGATCACGTCGAGCAGGTTCGCCCCCGGGGCGACCTGGATGCCGATGTAGACCGCGGTCTTGCCGTCGAAGGCCACCGTCGTCTCGTAATCCTCCGAGCCCAGCGAGACGTCGGCGACGTCGGAGAGCCGCACGACCTGGCCGTTCACCGACTTGACCACCATGTTCCTGAAGCCGTCCAGCGACTTCAGGTTGGTGCTGGCCGAGAGGTTGACCTGCACCATCTGGCCCTTCGCATTGCCGACCGACGCGAGGAAGTTGTTGGCGGCCAGAGCGCCGTAGACGTCCGTCGCGGTGAGGCCGTAGGCCGAGAGCTTCTGCGGATCGAGCCAGGCGCGCAGCGCGAAGTTCTTGGCGCCCAGGATCTCGGCCGTCTGCACGCCGTCGATCGCCTGCAGCTTCGGCTGCACCGCGCGGACCAGGTAGTCGGTGATCTGGTTGGGCTTCAGCACGTCGCTGTAGAAGCCGACGTACATCGCGTCGATCGTCTGTCCGATCGACACCGAAAGCACCGGCTTCTGCGCCTGCGGCGGAAGCTGGTTCAGCACCGAGTTGACCTTGGTGTTGATCTCGGTCAGTGCCTTGTCCGGGTCGTAGTTCAGGCGCAGGTTGGCCGTGATCGTGCTCACGCCCTGCACGTTCGACGACGTCATGTAGTCGATGCCGTTGGCCTGGGCGATCGCGTTTTCCAGCGGCGTGGTGATGAAGCTCGCCACCAGGTTCGCGTCGGCACCGGGGTAGGCCGTCGAGACCGTGACGACCGCGTTCTGCGTGTACGGATACTGCAGGACCGGCAGCAGTCCCATCGAGCGCAGGCCCAGCACCAGGATCACCAGGCTGACCACGCTGGCCAGCACCGGGCGCTCGATGAAGATGTCGGTGAATCTCTTGTTCATGGGCGGCGGTGCTCGGGCTGTGCGCAGGCGGTCGGGTTGCGGGCGCGCGCGTGCGCTGCGCCCCGGACGGTCAGGAGTTGGGCACCTGCGGGTTCGGGTTGTCCGACGGCTGCACGCTGTTGTTGACCACGATCGGCGCGCCGTTGCGCAGCTTGAGCTGGCCGGCCGTCACGACGGTTTCGCCTGCCTTCACGCCTTCGACGATCGCGACCTGGTCACCGCGCGTGGCCCCGGGCGTGATGAAGCGCTGCTCGGCGACGAGCTTCGGCTTGCCGTCGGGACCTTTGCCCTCGTCCTTGACGATGAACACCGTCGCACCGTAGGGGTTGTAGGCGACGGCGGCGTTCGGCAGCGTCACGTACTGCCGCGCCTCGCCTTGGGTGATGCGCACGTTGGCGAAGACCCCGGGCAGGAGATCGCCCTTGGGGTTGGGGACGCGGGCGCGCACCTTGAGGTTCCGGGTCGTGGTGTCGACCTGCGGTTCGATCGCGGTCACCGTCGCGTCGAAGGTCTTGCCGGGCGCCGCGCTGGTCTGCAGCTGGGCCTTCATGCCGATGCGGATCAGGTCGATCTGGTTCTGCGGCACGGTGAAGTCGACGTCCATCGGATCGAGCTTCTGCAGCGTGACGATCGCGCTGCCCGGCGCCAGGTACTGGCCGAGATTGACCTGCCGGATCCCGAGCTGTCCGGAGAAAGGCGCCGCGATGGTCTTCTGCGCAATCAGCGCTTTCTGCGCGGCGACCTGCGCCTGGGCGCTCTTCAGCGTGGCCATGTCGTTGTCGACGGCCGCCTGCGCAATTGCGCGCACCTTGAGCTGGGCCTCGTCACGCTTGAGGTTGAGCTCGGCCAGCCCGGCCTGCGCCTCGAGCTGGGCCAGCTGCGCCTTGAGCGGTGCCGGGTTGAGCTCCACCAGCGGTTGGCCGGCGCGAACCTTCTCGCCCGAATCGAAATGGATTGCCGTGACCAGGCCGCCGACCTCGGCGCCGAGCGAGGCTTCCTGGCTTGCAAGGAGGTTGCCCAGCGCCTCCACCGTGGGTTGCCAGGTCGACTCCCGCGCCACGGTCGTCGACACGGTCTGGGGCGGATTGGCCCCACCCTTGATCGCCTTGGCGATCATCGTGTTCTTGAACTGCTGGAAGCCCACCACCCCGCCCACGATCACGGCGGCGATGACGAGCATGATGATCATCCGCTTGGCGGTCCCTTTGGCCATCGGTTACTCCGTCCTTGCTGTTCTGTCCGCGGCGGCGCCCGCGAGCGCGCCGCCGCCCATCGCCTGGTAGAGGGCGGCGGTGTCGGCCAGGCGCTGCGCCTGGGCGAGGATCAGGAACACCCGGGTCTGGCGTGCCTGCTGTTGAGAAATCAGGAGCTGCAGGTAGCTTGCGGCGCCAAGCTCGTATTGCTGCTCGACCAGCGACAGCGCCTCCTGTGCCGCGGCGTCCGCGGCGGCCTGCGCCTCGAGCGCTTTCGCATCGCTTTCAAGCGTGCGCAATGCGTCGGCGACGCTGCGCAGCGCGAGCAGCACCGTCTGCTCGTAGTTGGCGCCCGCCGCCTGCAGGCTCGCCTCCGCCGCGTTGGCCGCCGATTTGAGCCCCGCATCGAACAGCGGCTGGGCGAGCTGACCTGCCAGCGCCCACACCAGCGTCCCCGGCCCGAACAGCCCCCCCACGGTCAACGCCTGCGTGCCGAGGGCTGCGGAGAGGTTGATCTGGGGATAGAGGCTCGCCACCGCGACGCCGTACTGGGCGGTCGCGACATGCAGCAGCGCAGCGGACGCCTGGATGTCGGGGCGGCCCCGCACCAGCTCCGAGGGCACGACGACCGGAAGCGACTGCGGCAGCTTGAAATCCGAAAGCGCGAATTGCGGTATGTCGACGGCGCCCGGCGCCTGTCCGATCAGCACCGCGAGCAGGTGGTCGGCCTGCTGCATGCGGTTCACCAGCAGCGGCAGGCTCGCGCGGTTCTGTTCGAGCTGGGTTTCCAGCGTCAGCACCTCGCTTCTGGCGCTGGCCCCGAGGTCGAAGCGCTTGCGGGCGATGTCGAGCTGGTCCTGCTGGGCCTTGACGATGGCCTCGGTAGCGTCGACCTGCGCGGCGAACTGCGCCTGGCTGAACGCTGCGGTGACGACGTTGCCGGCCAGCGCGAGGCGCGCGGCGGCAAGCTGGAAGCCCTGGTAATCGGCCTGTGCCGCCAGCGCTTCGAGGGCCCGGCGGTTGGCTCCGAAGAGGTCGAGGTTGTAATTGACCGAGATGCCGACGTTGTAGAGGCTGTAGAGGTTTCCCTCGCCATTGCGCAGGCCGCCGCCCGACGATTCGGTCTGGTTGCGGCTCGCACCGAGCCGCCCATTGACCGTCGGGTAGAGGGTCGAGCCCGCCTGCGCGGCGTAGGTCTGCTGCGCCTGGCGCAGGGTCGCTTCGGCGGCCGCCAGCGTCGGGCTGTGCGCGAGCGCCCGCGCGACGAGGTCGTCGAGTCTCGCCGACCCGAACTGGCGCCACCAGTCGGGCGCGACGGGCTCTCCGCTGCCCAGCCGCTGCGCCTCACCCAGCGGCACCGGCGCCGACGCCGTGGCTGCCGCCAGCGTGCTGCGCGTGTAGCCTTCGACTCCGGGTGCCGCAGGCGCGGTGAAGTCGGGGCCCACGGTCGTGCAGCCGGCCAGGATCGCGCTGCCCACCACCCACGCGCAGCATCGCCCGAGCGTCCTCGATCGACGCATGACCCTCATGTCCTGAAATGCAATCCGCGAGCTTAAACGCTTCGCGGATGGCGCGGTTGCTTTACTATGCCAACATATATCGCGAATCTGCCAACCCGGTTGGACAGACCCAGTGGGAGAGACCGTATGAACCTGAGCTGCGACCTCCGCCAGGCGATCGACGGTGCGGGCGGCGCCGAGTTGATCGCCGTCAGCGTCCGCAACGACGTGGCTTTCGATGCGACGACGCACGTGCGCGCGCGCGGGACGCTGTTCCTGCTCACCGAAGGCCTCGTGGCCGTCGAAACGCCGCGCGGCCGCTTCCTCGCCCCGCCGCGCGGCATCGGCTGGATGCCGCCGGGCGTGCCCTACGCGGTGCAGTCCTATGGGCCCACGGCGGGGTTCGGCGCATTTCTCGCCGCCGAGTTCACGGGCGACCTGCCGGCCGAGCCCACCAGCTTCGAGGCCAGCCCGCTGGCGGTCCTGGTGATGCAGCGCGCCGTCGCATGGCGGCCCGACGTGGCCCTCGATCCGGTGCAGATGCGCCTGTTGCTGGTGCTGCTCGACGAGATCCGCCAGTCGCCGACCAAGCCCCTGCAGCTGCCGTGGCCCACCGACGCCCGCCTGCTCGCGATCGCCCGCGAAATGCTGGCCGACGTGGCCAACCCGCGACGCCTCGAGCAGTGGGCGCAGTGGGCCGACATGAGCCCGCGGACGCTTTCCCGCAAGTTCGTGCAGGAAACCGGCATGACGTATGCCCAGTGGCGGCGCTGGGCGCGGC
This sequence comes from uncultured Pseudomonadota bacterium, assembly GCA_963816415.1. Classification (GTDB taxonomy): domain Bacteria; phylum Pseudomonadota; class Gammaproteobacteria; order Burkholderiales; family Casimicrobiaceae; genus VBCG01. The sequence continues at coordinate 295,224 of CAWFKR010000013.1, read as the reverse complement.
TCACCCAGGCGTTGGAGTGGCTCGCCACCGGTCGCGCAGTCAAGCACGTGGCGCTGTCGCTGGGGTACGACAGCGTCAGCGCGTTCATCAAGGTGTTTCGCGAGACGCTGGGCGCGACACCCGCGGCGTACTTCCAGAGCCGCAACCCGGAACGCGCGCGGGATCGCGCAGCGGCGACGCGGCATAATGCAGGCATGGCGCTGCACGAAGGAGGCGATCCCAATGAAGGCGATTGAACGCGTCGGCGTCATCGGCGCCGGCACGATGGGCAACGGCATCGCGCAGGCCTGCGCGGTGGCGGGCATCGACGTCGTGATGATCGACGTGGCGCAGGACGCAGTGGATCGCGGACGGGCGAGCATCGAGGCGAGCCTCGGCCGCCTGCAGAAGAAGGACAAGATCACCGCGGAGGCCGCGAAAGCCGCGATGGCGCACGTCCGCGGATCGACCGACTACGCGCAATTGAAGGGCGCCGGGCTGATCGTCGAGGCGGCGACCGAGAACCTGGAGCTCAAGCTGCGGATCCTGCGCCAGATCGACGAAATCGCCGCCCCCGGCACCGTGCTCGCTTCGAATACGTCGTCGATCTCGATCACGACACTGGCGGCCGTCGTCCGCAGCCCGGAGCACTTCCTGGGGATGCATTTCTTCAATCCGGTGCCGATGATGGCGCTGGTCGAGCTGATTCGCGGCCTGCAGACCTCCGAGGCCACTGTCGCGGCGGCGCGCGACTTCGCCGAGCGTCTTGGCAAGACGCCGATCGTCGTGAAGAACAGCCCCGGATTCGTCGTCAACCGCATCCTCTGTCCGATGATCAACGAGGCGATCTTTGCGCTGCAGGAAGGGCTCGCTTCCGCCGAGGACATCGACAACGGCATGCGGCTGGGCTGCAACCACCCGATCGGCCCGCTGGCGCTTGCCGACATGATCGGGCTGGACGTGATGCTCGCGGTGATGAACGTGTTCTACACGGACTTCAACGATCCGAAGTACCGCCCCGCACCGCTCTTGAAGGAGATGGTCGCGGCCGGGTATCTCGGCCGCAAGACCAAGCGCGGGTTCTACCGGTACGACGGCTGAGCGATTCCGAAGCCGCGGGGGCGGCGGGCCGCAACTTCAGCCTTCGTAGGATCGCAGGCCGGGGAGGTCGAGCACGGTGACGCCGCCGTAGCCGATGTGCAGCAGGCCGGCCTGCTCGAGCACCTTGAGCGCCTGGTTGACCCGCTGGCGCGACAGGCCGACGAGCTGTCCCAGCTCCTCCTGCGACACGGGCAGCGACCTGCCGACCCGCGGATAGAGCACCGGGTTGAACAATCCGGCCAGCGAGCGCGCGAGCCGCGCGTCGGGGCCTAGCAGCCGGTCGTGCTCGACCATGCCGATGAACTGGCCCAGGCGTTCGTTCAGCTGGGTGATCAGGAATCGGTTGAATGCGACGCTGTGATCGAGCAGCGCCATGAACGTCGCGCGCGGCATGTACGCGATCGAGCTGTCGCGCAGCGCGACGATGTCGTAGCGGCGCGGCTCGTCCTTCAGCAGTGAGCCTTCGCCGAACCAGCCGCCTGCGCCGATCCCGGTGAAGCTGGTCGGCTTGCCGTCCGCGGACACGTTGGCCATCTTGACCAGGCCGTCGATGACGCCGACCCAGTGCTCGATGCGCTCGCCGCGCCTGCAGACCAGGCTGCCCGTCGGGCAGGGGCGCGCGACGGTCTCGGCCTCGACCCGGGCGCGCAGCGCGGGCGTGAGCGTCGCCATCCAGTTGCTCTCGTCCAGCAGGTCCTTCAGCGTGCGCATGGGTGGATTGTCGGCCAGACGACAACCGGGGGTGTCCCGATCGCTTACCTTGAAAGACACGCGCATTGCGCGGGCGTTCGCATCGAACGTACCATAGCCTGCCGCAGCCCACTGCCCGCCATCGAGAAGCGGCAGGGGCGCGGATCCTGCGCAACGCGAAGAACTTCGATTGCGGCCGCGGCCGGCTTCGGGCGCGGACGCATCGCGGAGGAGGGGAGGATGGGGGAGCGCCTGGACACCTTTCCGCGGCTCTTGCTGCATCACGCGCGCACGCGCCCTGATGCGCCGGCCACCCGCGAGAAGGACCTCGGGATCTGGCAGACCTGGACCTGGCGCCAGGTCGCCGACGAGGTGCGCGCGCTGGCCTGCGGGCTCGCGGCCCGGGGTTTCCGGCGGGGCATGCACCTCGCGATCGTCGGCGACAACCGGCCGCGGCTCTACTGGGCGATGATCGCGGCCGAGGCGCTGGGAGGCGTGCCGGTGCCGATGTACCAGGACGCGCCTGCCGCCGAGTTCGTGTTCGTGCTGAACGATGCGGAGATCGTCTACGCGCTGGTCGAGGACCAGGAGCAGGTCGACAAGCTGCTCGAGGCGAAGCCGCAGGTCCCGACGCTCGCCCACATCTATTACGACGATCCGCGCGGCCTGCGCAACTACGAAGGGGTCACGAGCTTCGAGCGCCTGCTCGAGGAGGGTCGCGCTTTCGATCGCGCGCATCCGGGTTTCTTCGACGGGCAGGTCGCGCTGGGCAGGGGCGACGACGTGTCGGGGATGCTCTACACGTCGGGCACGACGGGCCGGCCCAAGGGCGTGTGCCAGACCCACGCGGCATTCATCGCCGCGGCGAAAGGCAGCGCCGAATTCGACCGCCTGCAGCCTTCCGACAACGTGCTGTCCTACCTGCCGATGGCGTGGGTCGGGGACCACCTGTTCTCGTACGCCCAGTGGCTGTACGTCGGGTTCACGATCAACTGTCCCGAATCCGGCGACACCGTGATGATCGACCTGCGCGAGATCGGGCCCACGTACTATTTCGCCCCGCCGAGGATCTTCGAGAACCTGCTGACGCAGGTGATGATCCGCATGGAGGACGCCGGTCGCATCAAGCGCTGGATGTTCCGGCATTTCATCGACGTTGCGCGGCGCTGCGGCGCGGAGATTCTCGACGGCAAGCCGGTCGCGCCGGGCGATCGGCTGCAGTACGCGCTCGGCAACCTGCTGGTCTACGGCCCGCTGCGCAACGTCCTGGGGATGAGCCGCATCCGGGTCGCCTACACGGCGGGTGCGGCCATCGGTCCCGACCTGTTCCGCTTCTACCGTTCGATCGGCATCAACCTGAAGCAGCTCTACGGCTCCACCGAGACCTGCGCCTACGTCTGCCTGCAGCCGGACCGCGCGGTGAAGCTCGACAGCGTCGGCATCCCGGCGCCGGGCGTCGAGCTTCGCATCGCCGACGGCGGCGAGGTCCTGGTCCGCGGGCCGATGCTGCTGAAGGAGTACTACAGGCGGCCCGACGCGACCGCCGAGTCGATCGACGCCGCCGGCTACTTCCACACCGGCGACGCGGGTTACGTCGACGACAGCGGGCAGCTTCGGATCATCGACCGCGCGAAGGACGTGGGCAAGCTCGCCTCCGGCGCGCTGTTCGCGCCCAACTACCTCGAGAACAAGCTCAAGTTCTTCCCCCACATCAAGGAAGCGGTCGCGTTCGGCGACGGGCGCGACCGGGTCTGCGCGTTCATCAACATCGACGTCGGATCGGTCGGCAACTGGGCCGAGCGCCGCGGCCTGCCGTACTCGGGCTACACCGACCTCGCGGCGAAGCCCGAGGTCTATGCGCTGGTCCGCGAATGCGTCGAGCAGGTCAATGCGCAGCTTGCGACCGAACCCGGGCTCGCCGAATCGCAGCTGCGCCGGTTCCTGATCCTGCACAAGGAGCTCGATCCCGACGACGACGAGCTCACCCGCACGCGCAAGGTGCGCCGCGGCTTCGTCGCCGAGAAGTACGCGGTGCTGATCGATGCCCTCTATGCCGGACGCACGGTCCAGCACGTCGAGACCGTGGTGAAGTTCGAGGACGGCCGCTCCGGCCTCGTCGCGGCCGACCTGCGCATCGAGGACGCGGCGACGTTCCCCGCGCAGCCGGCGAAGGCGGCGTAGGCAGGCCGGGCGCGGACGACGACACGATGACGACATCCGCGCGCAGCACCGGCGACGTGATCCTGGCGCTCGAGCACATCTCGCTGTCCTTCGGCGGCGTCAACGCGCTGTCCGACATCAGTTTCGACGTGCGCGAGCACGAGGTGCGGGCGATCATCGGCCCCAACGGCGCCGGCAAGAGCTCGATGCTCAACGTGATCAACGGCGTCTACCGGCCGCAGCAGGGGACGATCCTCTGGCGCGGCCGGCACCGGCACGACATGAACCCGCACGACGCCGCGGCCGCCGGCATCGCGCGGACGTTCCAGAACATCGCGCTGTTCAAGGGCATGAGCGTGCTCGACAACATCATGACGGGACGCAACCTGAAGATGAAGGCGAGCTTCCTCGAGCAGGCGATCTGGATCGGGCGCGCGAAGCGCGAGGAGCTTGCGCACCGCGCCAAGGTCGAGGAGATCATCGACTTCCTCGAGATCCAGCACGTCCGCAAGACCCCGGTCGGTCGCCTGCCCTACGGGCTGCAGAAGCGGGTCGAGCTCGCGCGGGCGCTCGCGGCCGAGCCCTCGCTGCTGCTGCTCGACGAGCCGATGGCCGGGATGAACGTCGAGGAAAAGCAGGACATGTGCCGATTCATCCTCGACGTCAACGAGCAGTACGGGACGACGATCGTGCTGATCGAGCACGACATGGGCGTGGTCATGGACATCTCGGACCGCGTCGTCGTGCTCGACTACGGGAGGAAGATCGGCGACGGCGAGCCCGCCCAGATCCGCGGCAACCAGGCGGTGATCGACGCCTACCTCGGGGTGGCGCACTGATGGGGTTCTTCTTCGAAGTCCTGATAGCGGGCCTTCTGTCCGGCGTCATGTATTCGCTGGTCGCGCTGGGCTTCGTGCTGATCTACAAGGCGTCGGGCGTCTTCAACTTCGCGCAGGGATCGCTGGTGTTCTTCGCGGCACTGACCTTCGTCGGCCTGATGGAACACCACCTGTCGTTCGGCGCCGCGCTGGTCGTGACGCTGCTGGTGATGGTCGCCGCGGGACTCGCGATCGAGCGCTTCGTGCTGCGGCCCCTAGTGAACCAGCCGCAGATCTCGCTGTTCATGGCGACGATCGGGCTGTCGTTCTTCATCGAGGGTCTCGCGCAACTCATGTGGGGTGCGAGCGTGCGCGGCCTCGACCTCGGCATCCAGGACGAACCGATCGCCTGGATCTCCGACCGAACCGGGATCAACGTCTCCAAGTTCGACCTGATGGCCGCGGGCATCGCCGCGGCGCTGGTGGCCGTGCTCGCCCTGTTCTTCAACCGCACGCGCATCGGCCGCGCGCTGCGCGCGGTCGCCGACGACCACCAGGCGGCACTCGCCGTCGGCATCCCGCTGCAGCAGATCTGGGGGATCGTCTGGGCCGTCGCGGGCTTCGTCGCGCTGGTCACCGGGCTGCTTTGGGGGGCGCGCAACGGCGTGCAGTTCGCGCTGACCTTCGTCGCGCTGAAGGCGCTGCCGGTGCTGATCCTCGGCGGCTTCGAATCGATCCCCGGCGCGATCGTCGGGGGCCTGATCATCGGCGCCACCGAGAAGCTCGCCGAGGTTTTCGTCGGTCCGTATTTCGGCGGCGGCATCGAGGGCTGGTTCCCCTACGTCCTCGCGCTGCTGTTCCTGCTGGTACGGCCCGAGGGGCTGTTCGGCGAGAAGATCATCCGGCGAATCTAGGATCTCGAGCCCATGCTCTACCGCGAAGCCGGACAGTTCAAGGAAAGCTACGCCGCCGACTCGGCGATCTTCCCGATCCTCCAGGATCGCATCGGCGTCGCGCTGATCGTGCTGGTCGCGTTCGTCGTGATCCCGCTGGTGGCGACCCCGTACCTGTTCTCGGCGATCCTGATCCCCTGCCTGATCCTCGCGCTCGCCGCGCTGGGCCTCAACCTGCTGACCGGCTACGCGGGCCAGCTGTCGCTGGGTGCCGCGGCGTTCATGGCGGTCGGCGCGTTCATGTCCTACAACTTCGCGCTGCGCATCCCGCACATTCCGCTGCTGCTCGCCTTCGTCGGCGGCGGTCTGTCCGCTGCAGCCGTGGGCATCCTGTTCGGATTGCCCAGCCTGCGCATCCGCGGTTTCTACCTCGCCGTCGCGACGCTGGCCGCGCAGTTCTTCATCGTCTGGTGCCTGACCAAGGTCGGCTGGTTCACCGACAACAATCCGTCGGGGGTGATCACCGCGCAGGCGATCGTCATCGCCGGCTACACGTTCGACACGCCGCAGGAGAAGTATCTGCTGGTCCTTTCGATCGTCACCCTGATGGCGCTGGCGGCCAAGAACATGGTGCGCGGCAACGTCGGGCGGCAGTGGATGGCGATCCGCGACATGGACGTCGCCGCCGAGGTGATCGGCATCCGGCCGATGCGGACCAAGCTGCTCGCCTTCGCGATCAGCTCGTTCTACTGCGGCGTCGCGGGTGCGCTGTTCGCCTACGCCTATCTCGGCACCGTCGAGCCCGAGGCCTACAGCCTCGACCTGTCGTTCCGCATCCTGTTCATGATCATCATCGGCGGCATCGGGACGGTGATGGGTGCCTTCCTCGGCAGCGCGTTCATCGTCATGATCCCGATCGCGCTTTCCACCTTCGTCGAGTTCCTCGACGACACGCTGCACCTGGGCGTGCCGAGCAGCGTCTCGTCGAACCTCGAGCTGATGGTGTTCGGGGCGCTGATCATCTTCTTCCTGATCGTCGAGCCGCACGGGCTCGCGCGCATCTGGCAGATCACCAAGGAGAAACTGCGGTTATGGCCGTTTCCGCATTGACCGCGGCACGACCCGCCGCGGGCCGTCCGGCGCCCTGCCCGGGGCCGGGTGGCGCCTGCAGCTCTCGGCAGGTGGATGGGCATCGGTGGTTGGGCGTTTCATTCCGGCCCGCACGCGGGCCAGTCGTGCAGACAAGGAGGAAGTCATGAAGTGGTTCGTGCGAGTGTTGGCAGGTATCGCCCTCGCGGCCGCGGCGAGCGTCGCGACCGCGCAGGGTGAGCAGTTCATTCCGCTGCTTTCGTACCGCGTGGGTCCCTACGCGGCGGGCGGGTCGGGCTACTTCGGCGGGGCGATCGACTACTTCACGCTGGTCAACATGAACGGCGGCATCAACGGCGTGAAGATCCTGTGGGAGGAGTGCGAGACCGAGTACAACGCCGCGCGCGGCGTCGAGTGCTACGAGCGGCTCAAGACACGCCACGGCGGTGCCAGCACCGTCGAGCCGCTGTCGACGGGCATCGCCTACGGCCTGTTCGAACGCGTCGCCCAGGACAAGATCCCGATGACGACCAACGGCTACGGTCTCGCGATCTCCGCCGACGGCCGCGTCTTCCCCTGGGTGTTCCCGCTGGGCACGACCTACTGGGACCAGGCGGCCGCGATGGTCGCGTATCTGGGCCAGAAGGCGGGCGGCGAAGCGAAGCTCAAGGGCAAGAAGATCGCATTCCTCTACCACGACTCGGCCTACGGCAAGGAACCGATCCCGGTGCTGGATGCGCTTGCGGCACGCGACGGCTTCACCCTCATCAAGATTCCGATCACGCCCCCGGGAACGACGCAGGAGTCGCAGTGGCTGCAGGTGCGCCAGCAGAATCCCGACTACGCGATCCTGTGGGGCTTCGGCGTGATGAACCCGGTCGCGATCAAGACCGCGGCGAAGCTGGGCTACCCGCGTGACCGGATCCTCGGTGTCTGGTGGGCAGGCTCCGAGGAGGACGTGATCCCCGCGGGTGCGGCGGCCACGGGCTACGTCACGGCGGCATTCTCGTCGGGGGGCACGAACTTCCCGGTGATGCAGGAGATCGTGAAGAAGGTCTACGGGGCGGGCAAGGGCAACCTCGAGGACAAGTCGCGCGTCGGATCGATGTATCACACCCGCGGCGTCACCTACGGAATCATGATCGTCGAAGCGATTCGCCAGGCCCAGGCCCATTTCGGCAAGGGCAAGGTGATGACGCCCGAGCAGGTGCGCTGGGGCCTCGAGCACATCGACCTGACCGAGGCGCGCCTGAAGGCGCTGGGCGCGGCCGGGCTGTTCCCGCCGGTCAAGACGAGCTGCGCCGATCACGAAGGCTCGGGCATGGTCAAGTTCCAGCAGTGGGACGGCAAGGAGTTCAAGACGCTGACGCCGTTCATGGCCGGCGACCGCGCGTTCGTGCACCAGATGGTCGTGCAGGGCGCCGACAAGTACGCGGCCGAGAAGAAGATCACGCCGCGCGATTGCAGCAAGGAGATGTGATCTGCCGGTTCCGGGCGGCGGCCTCACGGGCTGCCGTCCGGGCGGCGAAAGGCTGCGTATGGACGCACAACCCGATCCTGCGCGACAGGTCGCCCTGTCGGTCAACAACATCGAGGTCATCTACGACCACGTGATCCTCGTGCTGCGCGGCGTGTCGCTCGAGGTTCCCGAAGGCGGGATCGTCGCGCTGCTCGGCGCCAACGGGGCCGGCAAGACGACGACGCTGAAGGCGATCTCGAACCTGCTGCACGCCGAGCGCGGCGAGGTCACGAAGGGGGCGATCGAGTTCCGCGGCCAGCGGGTCGACCGGCTGACGCCCAACGACCTGGTGCGGCGCGGCGTGTGCCAGGTGATGGAAGGACGTCACTGCTTCGCCCACCTGACGGTCGAGGAGAACCTGCTGACCGGGGCCTTCACGCGCAAGGGTTCGCGCGCGGAGACCGCGCAGGCGCTCGAGAAGGTCTACCACTATTTCCCGCGCCTCAAGGAGCGCCGCGCAAGCCTCGCCGGCTACACGTCGGGGGGCGAGCAGCAGATGACCGCGCTCGGGCGGGCATTGATGGCGCATCCGGCGATGATCCTGCTCGACGAGCCTTCGATGGGCCTCGCGCCGCAGATCGTCGAGGAGATCTTCGAGATCGTCGGCGACCTGAACGCCCGGGAGCGCGTGTCGTTTCTGCTCGCCGAGCAGAACACGATGGTCGCGCTGCGGCACGCGAACTACGGGTACATCCTGGAGAATGGCCGCGTCGTGATGGATGGGCAGGCATCCGAGCTCGCGAGCAACGAGGACGTCAAGGAGTTCTATCTCGGACTGTCGACGGTCGGGCGCAGGAGCTTCCGCGACGTCAAGCATTACCGTCGCCGCAAACGCTGGCTCGCATGATGAACGAACATTACGACGTCCTCGAGACGCGCGACCCGGAGCGGCGCGAGCGCGAGCAGTTCGCGCAGCTCGCGCGCCAGCTCGCCCATGCGAAAGAGCGATCGCCGGCGTTCGCCAAGTCGCTGGCCGGGATCGACCCTGGCGAGATCACGTCGCGCGACGCGTTGGCGCGGCTGCCGGTGCTGCGCAAATCGCAGCTTGCGGAGCTGCAGAAGGAGGCGCGCCCCTTCGGCGGCCTCGCGGCGACGCGCTGGGGCGCGGTGCGGCGCGTTTTCGCGTCTCCCGGGCCGATCTACGAGCCGGAGGGCGCGGCGTCCGACTACTGGCGATTCGCGCGTGCCCTGTACGCCGCGGGTTTTCGCGCAGGCGATCTCGTGCACAACGGCTTCTCCTACCACTTCACTCCGGCGGGCTCGATGTTCGAGACCGCGGCGCATGCGCTGGGATGCACGGTGTTCCCCGGCGGCACCGGCCAGACCGAGCAGCAGGTGGCCGCGATGGCCGATCTCCGGCCGACCGCCTATGTCGGCACGCCGTCGTTCCTGCGGATCATTCTCGATCGCGCCGACGAGCTCGGTGTCGCCCTTTCGAGCATCACCAAGGCGCTGGTGTCGGCGGAGCCGTTCCCGACGTCGCTGCGCGATGCATTGGCTGCGCGCGGGATCGGCGGGTTCCAGGCCTACGGGACCGCCGATGTCGGCGCGATCGCCTACGAGACATCGGCGCGCGACGGCCTGGTCGTCGACGAGGGCGCACTGGTCGAGATCGTCCGACCGGGCACCGGCGATCCGGTGGCGCCGGGCGAGGTCGGGGAGGTGGTCGTGACGCCGCTCGCCAACGTCGACTATCCGCTGATCCGCTACGGCACCGGCGATCTGTCCGCCACGCTCGCCGGCGCGTCGGCCTGCGGGCGGACCAACATGCGCATCAAGGGCTGGCTCGGGCGCGCGGACCAGGGGACCAAGGTCAAGGGCCTGTTCGTGCATCCGGCCCAGGTCGCGGCGATTGTCGGTCGCCATCCCGAGGTCCGCCGCGCGCGACTGGTCGTCGACAACCCCGGGGGCGCCGATCGGATGATCCTGCACGTCGAGGTCTCCGGCGTTGCGCCCGCGCTCGCCGAGTCGATCGTCGAGTCGATACGCGACGTGACCAAGCTCCGCGGCGAAGTCACGATCCGCGCCGTCGACGAGCTTCCGAACGACGGCAAGGTGATCGACGACCTGCGCAGGCTCGAATAGCGGATGCGGCTGCCGACCCTGCCTCGCAGGGGCAAGCCCCGGGAAGCCGGGCAGCGCTCGAGTCCGGGGAGCGTGGCGGCGGGTAGGCGCGTGCTAGCATTGGCGCTCCCCGATTGCCCCCGACCCGGCCGTGAATCCGTCCGCCGCTGGAACCGATCCGCTTGCGCCCCTGCATGACCAGACGCTGCGCAACATCGCCGCGTCGGGCGTCGTCAGGACCTTTCCCAGGAACACCATCCTGATCAACGAGGGCGATCTCGGCGACGCCCTCTACATCGTGCTGTCGGGGCGCGTGAAGGTGTTCGCGAGCAACGAGGCCGGGCGCGAGTTCGTCATCGATTTCCACGGGCCCGGCGAATACGTCGGGGAAATGTCGCTCGACGGGGAGCCGCGTTCCGCGTCGGTGATGACGGTGGAGCCGACGACCTGCGCGGTCGTCAATCGCGTGCAGCTTCGCGACTTCATCCTCGCCCACCCCGATTTCGCGATGCACCTCATCGAGCGGCTGATCCGCCGCGTCCGTGTCACGACCAGCAATCTGAAGAGCCTCGCGCTGTCGGATGTCTATGGCCGTCTGGTGCGGCTGCTGAACGCCCTCGCGCAGGGGGTCGACGGCAGGCTCGTCGTGCCCGAGAAGCTGACGCAGCAGGACATCGCCGACCGGGTCGGCGCTTCGCGCGACATGATCGGCAAGCTGATGAAGGACCTGGTCGCCGGAGGCTATCTCGCCATCGAGGACCGTACGATCACGATCCTGAAGAAGCTGCCGATGGGCTGGTAGGCTACCTGTCGACGCCGCCGAAGCAGACGTACTTCACCTCGACGAACTCCTCGACGCCGTATTTCGATCCCTCGCGTCCGAGCCCCGATTGCTTCATGCCCCCGAAGGGGGCCACCTCGGTGGTGATGAGGCCGGTGTTGACGCCGACCATCCCGTATTCCAGCGCTTCGGCGACGCGCCAGATGCGGCCGATGTCGCGCGAATAGAAATACGATGCGAGCCCGTACTCGACGCGATTGGCAAGCTCGACGACTTCTGCGTCGTCCCTGAACGGAATCAGCGGGGCGACCGGCCCGAAGGTCTCCTCGCGGAAGATCTGCATGTCGGGCGTGACGCCGGTCAGCACCGTCGGTTCGTAGAACGTGCCGCCGAGCGCATGCCGCTTCCCGCCGGTGACGACCTGCGCACCGAGCGCCTTCGCGTCGGCGAGGTGCTCCTCGACCTTGGCAACCGCCTCGGCGTTGATCAGCGGTCCCTGCGTGACGCCGCTGTCGGTGCCTCGTCCGACCTTGAGTGCGCCCACGCGGGCGGCGAGCTTCTGCGCGAACGCGTCGTAGACCTTCTCGTGGACGAAAAAGCGGTTCGCGCAGACACAGGTCTGGCCGGCATTGCGGTATTTGGAGACGATCGCGCCCTCGGCCGCGGCGTCGAGATCGGCGTCGTCGAACACGATGAACGGCGCATTGCCGCCGAGCTCCAGCGAGATCTTCTTGATCGTCGGCGCGACCTGCTTCATCAGCAGCCGGCCGACCTCGGTCGACCCGGTGAACGACAGCTTGCGCACGGTCGGATTCGCGCACAGCTCGCCGCCGATCGACGGCGCATCGCCGGTGATGACGTTGAGCACGCCCGGCGGGAAGCCGGCGCGGTGCGCGAGTTCGGCCAGCGCGAATGCCGAGAACGGCGTCGCCTCGGCCGGCTTGATGACGACCGTGCAGCCGGCCGCAAGGGCGGGCGCGACCTTGCGCGTGATCATCGAGCTGGGGAAGTTCCACGGCGTGATCGCCGCACAGACGCCGACCGGTTCCTTGATGACGACCAGCCGCCGGTCGTTGGCGATCGTCGGGATCACGTCGCCGTAGATGCGCTTGGCTTCCTCGGCGAACCACTCGATGTAGGCAGCGCCGATCGTGATCTCGCCTTTCGCCTCGGCGAGCGGCTTGCCCTGCTCGCTGGTGAGGATCAGCGCGAGGTCGTCGGCGTTCGCGAGCATCAGGTCGTTCCACCTGCGCAGGATCGTCGAGCGCTCCTTCGCGGTCTTCGCCCGCCACGCGGGCCACGCGCGATTCGCCGCCTCGATCGCCCGCCGGGTCTCGGCCGCGTGGAACAGCGGCGCGGTGCCCACGGGCGCGCCGGTCGCCGGGTCGGCGATGGGCATCGTGCCGCGGTCATCGGCGTCGATCCAGCGGCCGTCGACGTAGCACTGCTGGCGCAGCAGCGATGGGTCCTTCAGGGCGATGGAGGGACGTTCGATCGTATCGGGGGGCATGGCCGTTGTCTCCGTGTCCGGTGCTTCGCGAGCCCGTCAGTATAGTCGCCGCGCGTCGCGCGACCGGTGTCGAGGTGTGCGGTGCAGCGGCTCCGGACCGTCCGCGCCTGGGGTCACTCCCAGCGGACGAGGCCCGCCCAGGCCGTGAACAGGATGATCGCGCCGAAGGCGATCCGGTACCACGCGAACGGCAGGAAATCGTGGCGGCTCACGTAGCGGATCAGCCAGCGCACGCACAGGAACGCCGACACGAACGCGGCCACGAACCCGACGGCGAAACCGTGCAGGTCCTGGGTCGACAGCAGGTGGCGGTTCTTGACGAACTCGTAGGCGCAGGCGGCGAGCAGCGTCGGGATCGCGAGGAAGAACGAAAACTCGGTGGCCGCGCGCCGCGAGAGGCCGAACAGCATGCCGCCGATGATCGTGGCGCCCGAGCGCGACGTGCCGGGGATCAGCGCGAACGCCTGCGCGATGCCGACCTTCAGCGCATCCGTCCACGTCATCGCGTCGATGCTGTCGATCGTGATGGTCGCCGGTCTGCGCTGCTGCCGCCGCTCGGCCCAGATGATGACGAACGCGCCGATGACCGACGCGGCCGCCACCGGAACCGGCGCGAACAGCCAGCCCTTGATGTATTTCGCGAACGCGAGACCCAGCACTGCGGCGGGCATGAACGCCACCAGCAGGTTGAGCGCGAAACGCTGGGCGACGCGGTTGTCGAACAGCCCGGTGACCGCGAACGCGATCCTCGACCGGTATTCCCAGCACACGGCGAGGATCGCGCCCGCCTGGATCACGATCTCGAACACCTTGGCGCGATCGCCGGTGTAGCCGAGCAGCGAACCGGCGACGATCAGGTGGCCGGTCGATGAGACCGGGAGGAATTCGGTCAGGCCTTCGACGATGCCCAGGATGAGCGAGACAAGCAGTGTGGGATGTTCCAAGGCGGGTCAGGAATTGGATGTGAAAGGGGAAGTGGACGCGGCGTCGGCCTAGCTGCTCTGGCCGCCGCGCAGCATCGCCAGCGCCTGGTTGACGAGGTCGCTGTGGTTCTCGGGGATCTGCCCCTGCGGCGTCAGCCTGTCGACGACCTGCGGCAGCACCTGCGCGAGCTGCCCCGCGGCCTGCTCGTGGGTGATGCCGAGCTGCTGCGCGATCTGGCCGAGCTGTCCCTGGCCGAAGATCTGCGAGATGGCGTTGGCGTCGATCGGCTGGTTCTGCCCGGTGCCGATCCACGACTTGGCCTGCGCGCCCAGGCCCGCCTGCTCGAACTTGCCGAGGACGCCCTGGATCCCTCCATTCTGCTGCAGCAGCTGCAACGCCATCTGCAGCAGCGGACTCTGTGCCTGCGCACCCTGCGGCAGCTGGCCTCCGAGGAGTCCTCCGACCAGGTTGCCCAGCACGCCGTCGAACAGTCCCATGAGGCCTCCAGGATCGTGATTGATCAGGGCTGAAGTTTATACCCCGCGATCGGCGCGCAATGCCGCGATGGCTGCCTTGATCGTCTCGACCTCCCGCTGCAACTCGGCGACGTCGTCGCGCAGCGCCGACAGCGCCTGCTCCGACGCCGATGCGCCGGCTCGGTCTGCGGGTTCGGGGCCGACCGTACCCGCCACCGTGACCTGCGACGGTGGCTCGCCGCACAGGAGTTGGGCCCACCGCGTCTCGCGGGTGCCGGGGGTGCGCGCGAGCTCGACGACCAGCGCACCCGCGGGGCGTGCCGCGAGTTCATTGAGGAAGGCCTCGACCGCCGAGGTGTCGGCGAAGCGGTGCATCCGGTCGCAATTGATCCGGAGCTCGCCGACGGTCTGCGGGCCGCGCAGCAGCAGTGATGCGAGCAGCGCGACCGACTGCACGGGGACTCCGAGCACGCGCTCGGCGTTGTGCGCATAGCGCATCACGCGTCCGCCGCTCGACTCGATGATCCAGGCGTCCTCCTTCAGGCGGTCGATCGCGGCCTGCACGTCGGCATCGCCGGCGTTCATGATCGGATCGCGGCTGGTCTTCTGGTTGCAGCCTGCGGTCAGCGCATTGAGTGTCAGCGGGTAGGTGTCGGGCACCGTGCGCTGCTTCTCGATCAGCACGCCGAGGACGCGCGCTTCGAGCGGCGAGAGGAGGGACGGGTTCATCGCGGGGAGCCGGGAAATCTCGGGGGCCGGGGGAAGATTGCCCGCGGCAGTGTAACGCGTCGGCACAGGCTGGTATCGTGGCGGCATTCCAACCTTCGCGGCGGCCTGCAAGCCGCGCATCCCGATGGCCAATACCCCTGAAGTCACCAGCATGGCGTTGTTCTGCGATTTCGAGAACATCGCGCTGGGCGTGCGCGACGCCAACTACGAGAAGTTCGACATCGGCAAGGTGCTGGAGCGCCTGCTGCTCAAGGGCAGCATCGTCGTCAAGAAAGCCTACTGCGACTGGGAGCGGTACAAGGCGTTCAAGGCGCCGATGCACGAGGCCTCGTTCGAGCTGATCGAGATCCCGCACGTGCGCCAGTCGGGCAAGAATTCCGCCGACATCCGGATGGTCGTCGATGCGCTCGACCTCTGCTACACCAAGACGCACGTCGACACGTTCGTGATCATCAGCGGCGACTCCGATTTCTCGCCGCTGGTGTCGAAGCTGCGCGAGAACGCCAAGTCGGTGATCGGCGTCGGGGTCAAGAACTCGACCTCCGACCTCCTGATCGCCAACTGCGACGAGTTCATCTACTACGACGATCTCGTGCGCGAGAAGAAGAAGGCCGCCGCCCGGCGTGGCACCGGCCGTGCGGCGACGGCGACCAAGTCGCGTGCCCCCGCGAAGAAGACCACCGAAACCACCGCGGCGCGTGCAGACGCGCATCCGGTCGCCGAGGCGCCGGTCGAAGCTCCCGCCGAGCTCCCGAAGGACGAGCAGAAGCGCCGCGACGAGGCCGTCGATCTCGTCGTCGAGACCATCGATGCGCTGCTGTCCGAGCGCGGCGCCGAGGAGAAGATCTGGGGCTCGATGATCAAGCAGGCGTTGAAGCGCCGCAAGCCCGGATTCAGCGAGTCGTACTACGGCTTCCGGTCGTTCAACGCGCTGCTCGAGGAGGCCGCCCGTCGCGGCGAGCTCGCGCTCGACCGCGACGAAAAATCGGGCGGCTACATCGTGCGGCTCACCACCCCGGAAGACTGACCCGGCGGCTGCAGGCTGCGCCCCGCCGCCTCCGAAACTTGTCCCCCCGCCGCGGCCTTCAGCGCGGCCAATTCGGCGACGTGTGGCCCTGTCGGTGCCGTCGCCTGCAGCGCATCGGCGGTCCGCACGAAGCGCAGCCCTTCGAACAGCGAGTCGACCGACAGTCCCAGCAGCAGCACCAGCACCGCTGCCCACGCGATGTCCCCGACGTGGTCGCGGCGCTCCCAGCGAGACGTCCGCCGCCTCGCCGGCGAGTGGATCAGCGCCGACAGTGCAGCGCGCTGGGTGCCGGTCATCGCCGGCGCATCTTCCCCATCGCCTGCCGTGGTCGTACGCGCCGCGGCTTCGTTCGCGGCGAGTCGTTCCGGGCCCGTCGCCGGGTTCATCCGCGCGGTCCACGGGGCCGGAGCCGTCGAGCAGCCCGGGGCCGCGCGTTCGGGCGCCAACGCAGGAGCCGGCCGGTCGTTCATTGTGAGAGATGCTGTCATTTTTGCCTCGTGGATGTCGTCGATCACGGGACAAAGTCTATGCAGGTAGACGGTCGACAACAATCGATTTATATTCGACGGACATGTCAATAATTCTCACATCTCCGGTCTGCGGCGGATGACGCTGCGAGTCCCGCCCCTGCAGGCATTGCGGGCGCTGGAGGCGGTCGCGCGCACCGGCAGCCTGACGCGGGCAGCCGATGCGCTGAGCGTCACCCACGGCGCGATCAGCCATCAGTTGAAAGGTCTCGAGGATGCGCTGGGCGTGCGCCTGGTCGAGCGCGCAGGGCGCGGCGTGAGGCTGACCGACGAAGGCGAACGCTTCGCGAGCCGGGTGAAGGTCGCGCTGGCGGAGCTCGCCGATGCGGTGCGCGAGCTGACCGAGCGCCGGAATCCGCGGCAGTTCCGCGTCAGCGTGATGCCGTCGTTCGCCGCGCGCTGGCTGCTGCCGCGCATCGGCCGCTTCGTCGCGGCCCATCGCGACATCGATCTCGACGTGCGCGCGAGCGCGTCGCTGGTAGATTTCCGCCGCGACGACGCCGACGCCGCGATCCGCTACGGCAGCGGTCATTACCCGGGGCTCGTCACCGAGCACCTGATGGACGACGCGTATTTCGTCGCCTGCAGTCCGGCGATCGAAGGCGGCGTGCCGGCACGCCCCGTCGATCTCGCGCGCTACGCGCTGCTACGCTGCGAGAACGAGTTCTGGGAGCCGTGGTTCCGGGCCGCGGGCCTCGGCTGGGAGGAGCCCACGCGCGGACCCCGGTACGAGGATGCATCGCACCTGATGCAGGCCGCGGTCGAAGGGCAGGGGGTGGCGCTGGCCCGCACGTCGCTGATCGGCAACGACCTCGCCAACGGCGTGCTGGTGCGCGCTTTCGACATCAGCGTGCCGTCTCCGCACCGCTACTTTCTGGTCTATCCGCCGCGGATGGCCGGCTCGCCTAAGCTCGACGTGTTCAGGAAGTGGCTGAAGGACGAGATCGCAGCCGATCCGAATGCCAGTGGCGGGCTGACGCCCGCGCCGCGCAGACCGTCCCGGACCCGAAAACGCGACTGAGCGCGGCATCGTGGGTGTCGCCGATTCCGATCGGGCCGGGACCAGGGGCACGGCCTAAAGTGGATCTCCGCGCCCTTCTTCATGAACTCGACAGCTTCCGCTTCCATGCCTTTCTCCTGGGCCTCGCGTTCGTCCAGGCCCTGCTCCGCGGCGTATTCGCGCAGGTCCCACGTGATTTTCATGAGCTTTGGTCAGAGCTTCAGGACGCCTATGCTCGCATCGCGCCGGATCGAGAATAATGCGGGACGCCTGGCGCGTGATGCGGCGCGGTAGATTGCCGGCAGGGCCCGAAGCAAGATCTCGGCAGTGTCGGCAGCACTGAGATTGCCGCTCGTAAAGACGAAAATGACCGCGCGCGAAGCGCGAATCGCGGCGATTTCGTTCGATTTGCGGCGTATCGCTTGATCGCGTGTGATCGCAATCCAGCCTTCCGCGCCGGCGGAGGCGATCCAATCGGTATCAGGGCTGTCACAGGCGAATCGCTCACGATGAGCGATATGCAGGATGTTTGCGTCGGCGAGGGCGCGACCGAGCAGCATGCTCCATGCATCCCGGTCGACGAACAGTGGTGGGTGTTCAGGCAGCGATGCGCTGCTCGAAGCGGAGGGCTTCGAGGATATCCGCTTCGGTGACACCGTAGTCCTCGGCCATGTCTTTCGGGGAGTCTCCGGCGGCGAATCGGTCGGCAATTACTTCCGTCCGTACGCCGGCGCGCGCGATTATGGGTCGACCGAACCCCACGCGCGGATCGATGGCAACGACGTTCGGCTGGGTCGATGGGCGGTTCGCGGAGCGGGAGAACGGGAACAGGCGGACGGGCTTGCCTGCCGGACCTCGCTCGATGCGATTCAGCGCTTTTTCGAATTCGCCACGCATCGCAGTCTGCCCTTCCCCGGTGACGCTCACGAGTTGTCCTGCGTGTTCGAGGAACAGATGGAGGCCATTGGTGCGGAAATCTTCGGAAAGCAGGGGGCGGGGCGTCCCGAGGCTCTTTCGGATGTACTCCATGCCGAGTCGGACCTTCTGCAACGGAATTCGGTGCGCGCGTGTGATGGATCCCAGAATATGGATCTCACAGAGATTGGCAAATGAAAGCAATCGAGCGCGTGGATCGGCCGGTTCGATCACCGCCTGAAAAGTCTTGCGTTCACCCTGTGGGCCGCGATACCCCTGTCCGAAACACCACGCTTTCACCGTAGATACGGGCAGCGCCAGCAGCCTAGCGGCTTCGCTCGCGTGGTAGCTCGGCGCATCGTAGGGCGCGGACGGGGCCATGGGATTCGCAGGTTTCTCTTGATTGCTCGCGGGGAGGCCTCTTTGTCACCGCAGTTTCGCGCAAGGACAATTATGCCCCATCGCGGAGCGCGGGCCCATGAGCCCTCAGGCTTTGGAGTAGATCTCCGCGCCCTTCTTCACGAACTCGACGGCTTTGGCTTCCATCCCTTTCTCCAGGGCCTCGCGTTCGTCCAGGCCCTGCTTCGCCGCGTAGTCGCGCACGTCCTGCGTGATCTTCATCGAGCAGAAGTGGGGGCCGCACATCGAGCAGAAGTGGGCGAGCTTGGCGCCGTGCTGCGGCAGGGTCTCGTCGTGGAACTCGCGCGCCTTGTCGGGATCGAGGCCAAGGTTGAACTGGTCTTCCCAGCGGAACTCGAAGCGTGCCTTGGACAGCGCGTTGTCGCGGATCTGCGCGCCCGGGTGGCCCTTGGCGAGGTCGGCGGCGTGGGCGGCGATCTTGTACGCCATGATGCCGTCCTTGACGTCGGTCTTGTTCGGGAGGCCAAGGTGCTCCTTGGGCGTGACGTAGCACAGCATCGCCGTGCCGTACCAGCCGATCATCGCCGCGCCGATCGCGCTGGTGATGTGGTCGTAGCCCGGTGCGATGTCGGTGGTCAGCGGGCCCAGCGTGTAGAAAGGCGCCTCGCCACACAGCCGCAGCTGCTCGTCCATGTTGTGCTTGATCAGGTGCATCGGCACGTGGCCGGGCCCCTCGATCATCGTCTGCACGTCGTGGTTCCACGCGATCTGCGTCAGCTCGCCCAGCGTGGCAAGTTCGCCCATCTGCGCCTCGTCGTTGGCATCGTAACCGGAACCGGGCCTCAGGCCGTCGCCCAGCGAGAACGCGACGTCGTAGGCCTTCATGATCTCGCAGATCTCCTCGAAATGCGTGTAGAGGAAGCTCTCCCTGTGATGCGCGAGGCACCACTTGGCCATGATCGAGCCCCCGCGCGACACGATGCCGGTCATGCGTTTCGCCGTCAGCGGGATGTAGCGCAGCAGCACGCCCGCGTGGATGGTGAAATAGTCGACGCCCTGCTCGGCCTGCTCGATCAGCGTGTCGCGGTACATCTCCCAGGTCAGCTCTTCGGCCTTGCCGTCGACCTTCTCCAGCGCCTGGTAGATCGGCACCGTTCCGATCGGCACCGGCGAGTTGCGGATGATCCACTCGCGGGTCTCGTGGATGTTCCTGCCGGTCGACAGGTCCATCACCGTGTCGGCGCCCCAGCGCGTCGCCCAGGTCATCTTCTCGACTTCCTCGCCGATCGACGAGGACACCGCCGAGTTGCCGATGTTGGCGTTGATCTTCACCAGGAAATTGCGGCCGATGATCATCGGCTCGGTTTCCGGGTGGTTGATGTTGCTGGGGATGATCGCACGTCCGCGCGCGACTTCGTCGCGGACGAATTCCGGCGTGATGACATCGGGAATCGCCGCGCCGAAGCCCTGGCCCGCGTGCTGGCGCGTGACCAGCGCGGGGAGCGTGCGCAGCATTTCCTCGCGCTTCAGGTTCTCGCGGATGGCGATGAATTCCATCTCGGCCGTGACGATGCCACGGCGCGCGTAGTGCATCTGCGTGACATTGCCAGCGAGGTTGCCACCCGACTTCGCGCGCCGCGGCTTCCGGTGCAGGTCGAAGCGCAGACCGGAGAGCTGCGGGTCGCCGAGCCGCTCGCGGCCGTAGGCCGACGTCGGTCCGTCGAGTTCCACGGTGTCGCCACGCTCGGCGATCCACGTCGCGCGCAGCGGCGGCAGCCCGCGCCTGATGTCGATGCTCGCCGCGGGGTCGGTGTAGGGCCCGGACGTGTCGTAGACGACGATCGGCGGATTCCTCTCGCTCCCGAAGGACGCGGGCGTTTCGCTCTGCGAGATCTCGCGCATCGGCACGCGCAGGTCCGGGCGCGAGCCTTCGACGTAGATCTTGCGCGAAGCGGGAAGGGGCGCGACCGCGGCGGAATCCACCTTGGCGTCGCGGGCGAAAAACTGGTCGTTGGCGTTCATCGTGTTCCTCGTCGCTGCCGCGGCAGGAAGAGGAGCGATGAAGTGCTCACGCTTCCCTGCGCCGGCATTATCCGAACAGGTACCGAGGGTGTTCTCTCACCGACCCATCATGTACCGACGGGAAGGACCCCTAGCGTCATGGCGAAACTTACGCCAAAGCAACCCCCGGGGCAAGGCGCGGCGGCGCGCTGCGAGCGGCGCCGCGGCGGATGCGCGGGTCCCCGGCAGGCTGCGGCACAAGAGACCGCGCGCGCTGCGCGGTCTTGCGTCAGTGCGGCCCCTCGCCGGGCATGCGGCGTTCGGGAATCTTCGGGTTGCGGGCGACCAGCATCAGCGCACCCAACAGCACGAGCATCGCCGGAATGATGATTCTCCAGCGCACCCAGTACTGGTCGTGCAGCAGCCACGCGACGCCGACCGCGATCAGGAACGGGCCCACGACCACGGAATTCTTGTTGATGCCGTCGATCACGATGACCGCGATGCCGCCGGCAACGAAGCAGAGGGCGATGATCCAGTCCACGTCGGGAAACAGCCGGTATTCCCAAAGCAGCCAGCCGGCGCCGACGACGATCAGCGTGACCGGTAGCGATGCGTCTCTCATGACATCCATCTCCGGATGGGGCGACGACGGAGTCGAGCATAGCAAAGCCTTCGCGGCGCGGGGGTCCGACGCGCGGCGACGAGCCGTCCGGGTACGATGGCACCAGCCTCATCGCGCAGGGCTCGTCCCGATGTGCAAGCATTGCACCTGCCGGGACATCCGGCGCGTCCCATCGGCTCTCATGCGTCTGCGTTCATCCTGTTTCCTTCTCGTTTCGGCGTGGGTCCTTGTCGCTCCGGCCGCGTTTGCCGGGGACGTCGCGGCCTGTGCCTCCATCGTTGACGATCATGCCCGCCTTGCGTGCTACGACGCCGCCGTCAGGCGCGTGCCGGCCGAAACCTCCGGCCCCGCTCCCGCGACCGCTCCGGCCAAGACCGAGCCACCGCCCGGCAGGATCGCGCCTCCGGAGGAGTCGATCGACGAAGGCGCCGATCGCTCGATGATCGGCGAGCGGTGGTCGCGCTACGACGCACGAAGTCCCTATCCGTTCCTGATCCGGCTCCACAATGTCAACTACGTCGTCGTTCGCCATTCCGACCGCATCAACACCGCGCCGACGTCGCCGACGCATCCGGACGACGGGCCGAGCTCGGACATCCAGCGCGACGAACTGAAGTTCCAGCTGAGCGTCAAGGCGCGCATGTGGGACAGCGAGAAACTCGGCGTCGCGACCTGGCTGGGCTACACGCAGCAGAGCAACTGGCAGATGTTCAACGCGGCGCAATCGCGGCCATTCCGCGAGACCGACTACCAGCCCGAGCTGATGTTGGTCACCCAGCCCGACATGCCGCTGTTCGGCGACCTGCGCTGGGAGCTCCTCAACATCGGGTTCGTCCATCAGTCGAACGGTCGCTCGGACCCGACGTCGCGAAGCTGGAACCGCGTCTATGCGCAATTCGGACTCGAGGACGACCACTTCGCGGGCGGCAAGTTCGCGATCTTCGTGCGTCCCTGGCTGCGCATCCACGAGAGCGCCTCCAAGGACGACAATCCCGACATCACCGATTACATGGGGTACGGCGACGTGACGCTGCTGTGGCGTCACGGCAAGCAGACGCTGACGCTGACCGGACGCGGCAATCCGGCGACGGGCAAGGGCGCGGCGGAGCTCGAGTGGTCGGCACCCGCGGTCGGCGCGTTCAGGTTCTACGTGCAGGCGTTCACCGGCTACGGCGAGAGCCTGATCGACTACAACTTCCGCCAGACGGTGATCGGAGCGGGATTCTCGCTCAACGATCTGCTCTGATCGCCGTAGGTGTCCGTGCGCTCGACCGGCGAGGCAGCGACGCAAGCTGCGCCTGCGCGCTCGGAGTGCGCAATCGCCGGCCTGCGGGTACCCGGCGCGGCATCGCTCGAGGACATCCTGCAGGGTAGGGTCCTGTCGGGCTCGCTCGCCGCGCCACCCGCGACGGCCGTCGCGCACCCTCGCGCTCGCCCGGCGAGGCAGCGACGCAAGCTGCGCCTGCGCGCTCGGAGTGCGCAATCGCCGGCCTGCGGGTACCCGGCGCGGCATCGCTCGAGGACATCCTGCAGGGTAGGGTCCTGTCGGGCTCGCTCGCCGCGCCACCCGCGACGGCCGTCGCGCACACTCGCGCTCGCCGCAGCCTGCCCCGCTGCCATGTCGCCCCGACGCACCGACGCACCGACGCACCGACGCACCGACGCACCGACGCACCGACGCACCGACGCACCGACGCACCGACGCACCGACGCACCGACGCACCGACGCACCGACGCTGATTCCGCGGCAGGGGCCGCCGACCGCGAATCGCGCGGACGCATCGATTGGCGTGGGGTGACGGGGTCTCGCGAAGGGCGCCTGCGGCGCAGTCGTCGTGAAGCGGGTGGGGCGGCAAGCGAGCCCGATCGTTGCGACTTGTTGCCGATGTCCTCGAGCGCCGCCGCACCAAGACCCGCTCGACGACGCGGATGCGCCGCCGAAGTCCTGAACGAGATCCCGTCACCCCGCGCCTCTCGTCAGCGCGCGCAGGCCAACGCGCGGGGCGATGCGCGCGATGATCCGCGCAGCGATGCGCAGGACGACGCCCAGCCGACGCGCGAGGCGATGCAGGCTAGCTAGTCGGCGGACGCGGGCGCCGGCTGCCGCTGCGCGCGATGCGTGTGCCGCGCGACGAAGCCCCGGAAATGCTCGAAGTAGACGTAGACGACCGGCGTGATGTAGAGCGTCAGCAGCTGCGACACGACGAGCCCGCCGACGACCGCCAGACCGAGCGGACGGCGCGCCATCCCGCCCGCGCCCAGTGCCAGCGCGATCGGCAGGCTGCCCATCAGTGCCGCCATCGTCGTCATCATGATCGGCCGGAAGCGCGTCATGCACGCCTGGAAGATCGCTTCCTCGGGCGGCTTGCCCTCCTTGCGCTGCGCGTCGATCGCGAAGTCGATCATCATGATCGCGTTCTTCTTGACGATGCCGACCAGCATGATGATGCCGACGAACGCATACATGTCGAGCACGTCGCCGAAGATCAGCAGCGTGACCAGCGCACCGAATCCCGCCGTCGGGAGTCCCGACAGGATCGTCACCGGATGGATGAAGCTCTCGTAGAGGATGCCCAGCACCAGGTAGATGACGAAGATCGCGAACGCCAGCAGGATCCCCATGCCCCTGAGTGAGGCCTGGAACGCCTGCGCTGCACCCTGGAACGAGCCGTTGATCGTCGCCGGCAGGCGCATGTCGGCGGTGGCCGTCTGGATCTCGTCGATCGCCTGCGACAGCGCGACGCCCGGCTGCAGGTCGAACGAGAGCGTCACCGACGGCAGCTGCCCGAGGTGGTTGACGGCAAGCGGTCCCACCGTCGGCTTGAGCGTCGCGACGGCGTTGAGCGGCACCAGCGCCCCGGTGCTCGATCGCACGTAGAGCATCGACAGCACCGAGGGGTCGGTCTGGTAGCGCGGCTCGAGCTCCATCACGACCCAGTACTGGTTGGTCGGTGCGTAGATCGTCGACACCTGGCGCGACCCGTAGGCGTCGTAGAGGGTGTTCTCGATCGCCTGTGCGGACACACCGAGCGTCGAAGCCTTGTTGCGGTCGATCTCGACGCTGATCTGCGGTTGGGTGATCTGCAGGTCGCTGGTGACGTCGGTGAGCCCGGGCAGCGTCTTCAGCTTCGCTTCGACGCGCGGCGCCCACTGGTAGAGCTCGGCGGTGCTGGCGCCCTGCAGCGTGTACTGGTAGACGCTCTTGGTCAGCTGCCCGCCGATGCGGATCGCCGGAACGTTCTGCACGAACGCGCGGATGCCGGGGATGTTCTGCAGCTTCGGGCGCAGCTCCTGCACGATCGTGTCGGCCGAGGGCCGCTCGCCGGGCGGCTTCAGCGTCACGAAGATGCGGCCCTGGTTGAGTGCGCCGGTCGGGCCGCCCGCGCCCGCGAACGCCATCACGTTTTCGACATGCGGGTTGCGGCGGATCTCCGCGGCCACCTGCTGCTGCAGGTTGGCCATTGCCTGGAACGAGATGTCCTGCGCGGCCTCGGTGATCACGAACAGCTGGCCGACGTCGTCGCTGGGCAGGAAGCCCTTGGGCATCTTGACGAACAGGAACCCGGTCGCGACGAACACGGCGGCGAATGCGACCATCACGCTCCTGCGGTGGTGCAGCGCCCACTGCAGGCTGCTGCGGTAGGCGGCGAGCGCGCCGTTGAAGATCCGCTCCGACGCGGCGTAGATGCGGCCGTGGCGGGCGTCCCGCCCGGCATCCAGGATCCGGCTGCACAGCAGCGGCGTCAGCGTCAGCGAAACGACGCCGGAAATCAGGACCGCGACGATGATCGTCACCGCGAACTCGTGCAGCAGCCGCCCGAGGATGCCTCCCATGAAAAGCACCGGGATGAAGACCGCGATCAGCGACAGCGTCATCGACATGATCGTGAACCCGATCTCCTTCGCGCCGTTCATCGTCGCGACCATCCGCGGCTCGCCCATCTCCATGTGGCGCGTGATGTTCTCGAGCATGACGATCGCGTCGTCGACGACGAATCCCACGCACAGCGTCAGCGCCATCAGCGAGATGTTGTCGAGGGTGTAGCCGAACACGTACATCAGCCCGAAGGTGCCGATGATCGACAGCGGCAGCGCGAGGCTCGGGATCAGCGTCGCGCGGACGCTGCGCAGGAACGCGAAGATCACCAGCACGACCAGCACCAGTGCCGACAGCAGGGTGATCTCGACGTCGTGCACCGACTCCCGGATCGACTGCGACCGGTCGTAGAGCGTCGACAGCTTGATCGACGGCGGCAGCGCCTCCTGGAACGACGGCAGGATCCTCCGGATCGAGTCGACGACCTCGATCGTGTTGGTGCCGGGCTGCCGCTGGATGGCCAGCACGACGCCGCGGGTGCCGTTGTACCAGGCGGCGATCTTGTCGTTCTGCACGCTGTCGAAGACGCGCCCGAGCTGGTCGAGCCGCACCGGCGCGCCGTTGCGGTAGGCGACGATGATCGGCGCGTACTGCTTGGCGTCGGTGAGCTGCCCTGTCGCGGTGACCGAGGTCGCCCGCTGCGGGCCGTAGAGCGTCCCGGTCGGCAGGTTGACGTTGGCATTGGCGATCGCCTGCTCGACGTCGGTCAGCGCGATGTTCCGGGACGCGAGCTGGTTCGGATCGAGCTGCACGCGCACCGCGTACTGCTGCGACCCGAACACCAGCACCTGGGCGACGCCGCTGATGGTCGAGATCCTCTGCGCGAGGTTGTTCTCGGCATAGTCATCGACCGTCGACAACGGTTGGCTGTCGGAGGTGAGCGCGAGCAGCAGGATCGCGAAATCCGCCGGGTTCACCTTGCGCAGTGTCGGCGGCGAGGGCATCGACGCCGGCAGCGAGCGCGCCGCCGCCGCGATCGCCGACTGCACGTCCTGTGCGGCGGCGTCGATGTTCCGGTCGAGCGAGAACTGGATGACGATCGTCGTCAGCCCGTTGTTCGAGACCGACGTCATCGAGTCGATGCCCGCGATCGTCGAGAACTGCTTTTCGAGCGGCGTCGCGACGGCGGAAGCCATCGTCTCCGGGCTCGCACCGGGGAGTTGGGCCTGGACCTGGATCGTCGGGAAATCGACGTTCGGCAGCGCGTTCACCGGCAGCAGGCGATAGCCGGCCAGCCCGAAGATCACGAAGCCGATCATCAGCAGCAACGTCATCACCGGCCGGCGGACGAACACCGCGGAGGGGTTCATGGCGAGCGCCTGATTCCGGGCCGTGGGTCGGGTCCGCGCGATGCGCGAATCGCGCGGGCCGCGCCCCCGATGCGCACTGCCGCGCCAGCGGCGCGCAGCGCGCGGGTCACGCGCTCTTCCCGGTGTCGAGCTTCACGCGGATCCCCGGTGCGAGGCGCAGCTGTCCGGTGGTCACCACGGTGTCGCCGGGAGCCACGCCCGAGGCGACGACCGCGTCGTCACCTTCCGTCCGCGCGATCTTCACGTTGCGCAACTCGACGCTCTTGTCGGGCTTCACGACGAACACGTACTGGCCGTTCGGCCCATTCTGGACCGCGGCCGCCGGCATCACGACCGCGTCCTTCTGCTGCGTCAGCGTCAGCACGACGTCGACGAACTGGCCGGGCCACAGTGCCTTGTCCTCGTTCGGGAACTCGGCCCTGAGCCGGATCGTCCCCGTCGTGACGTCGGTCGTGTTGTCGATGAACGTCAGCTTGCCGGCGAGCGGCGGATGGCTCGACTTGGGCACGGCAGCCGTCACCTGCAGCTCGCCGTCCGCTTGATAGCGTCGTACCGCGTCGAGGTCCTGCTCGGGCACCGAGAACGATGCATAGATCGGCTTGACCTGGTTGATCACGACCAGCGAGTTCGTGTCGTTGGCTTTCACCAGGTTGCCCTGCTGGATCATGATCTTGCCGGCGTAGCCGGTGATGGGCGCGCGGATCGTGCAATAGTCGATCTGCAGCCGTACGCCCTGGATCGCAGCTTCGTCGGCGCCAACCTGCGCGGCTGCAGTCTCGGCGTTGGTGCGCACCTGGCCATAGGCGTCGGGTGAAATGAACTTCTGCTGCAGCAGGTCCTTGTAGCGCTTCTCCTGCTCGCGCGCATTGTCGAGGGTCGCGCGATCCTTGAGCAGCGTCGCCTGCGCCTGTGCAAGCTGTGCCTCGAACGGCCGACGGTCGATCTCGAACAGCGTCGCGCCTTTCACGACCTCGTCGCCTTCGGAGAACCTGACCGCGTCGATCTGGCCGTCGACGCGCGCCTTGATCGCGACCGTGGTGTAAGGCTCGATGTTCCCGATGGCGCGCAGCCTGACCGGGACGGTCTTGCTGACGACGGCGGCGGCCGTCACCGGGACCGCGGGATTCGGACGGTGGGCGGGGGCCCGTGACTCCGGCGATCCGCGCGACAGCCAGACGCCTGCGCCGATCGCGATCAGGGCGATGGCAGCAACGATCAGGACGCGCTGCGGTCGTGTCATGTTCCCGTTTCTCCAGGACGCCGAGGATCTGCAGACGGGCGCCGCTTTCGGCGTCGCGGGCGCAGGGCACGCAGGGCATTGAGACCGCGCGGCGCGGGAGACGTTTCCGTGCGCGCGATCGAAACCGTGTCGGCAAGTGCCTGAATTGTAGATGATTGCCGCGGGGCCCACGCGGCGGAAACAATCGGAAACAACCGGTGCGCGGTGCTGCGCTAGAATGGCGCAGCTGCGTCCGATGCGGTACGGGCGCGGTGGGCCGCGCCCCGCCACGATCTCAGCCGGGGCGCCGCGCCCGATTCCCTGCGCGGGTGTAGTTCAATGGCAGAACGGCAGCTTCCCAAGCTGCATACGAGGGTTCGATTCCCTTCACCCGCTCCACCTCACCTTGGCCATCG
The DNA here is from genome assembly GCA_963816415.1 of uncultured Pseudomonadota bacterium. Classification (GTDB taxonomy): domain Bacteria; phylum Pseudomonadota; class Gammaproteobacteria; order Burkholderiales; family Casimicrobiaceae; genus VBCG01. Next base: position 267,214 of record CAWFKR010000013.1, on the reverse strand, counting down.
CGGTGCGAGGCGATCGTCACCTGCCCCCGGACCCAGGGTAACCCGCGACTCGATGGCCTGGAACAAGTCTGAAATCCGTGCCCACCCCGTATAGCCTGCCCGACGTTCTGACGGGTTGGTTCGGCATTGTCGAGGTCGACGACGCCGAGCCCGTGGCCGGCGAACTGTTCCGTCGCGTCTTTCACGACGTACCGCCCGACGTTCCGCACCATTACGTCGCGCGGGTCCCGCTGAAGGGGGAAGAACGCACGATCGGCTACGTCCACATGCGACCGTTCGAGGACATGTTCCTGTGCGGCGGCATGTGCATGGACGACCGGGTCTTCCGTCGCCTGCCCGTCGAGCGCCGGGCCGCCCTGAAGGCGGTCGGCGGGGTCGCCGAGCAGCTGCTGCGACATGCGTTCGCCGACCTTTCGTACGCGAAGGGGATCTTCGGCTACGTCGGCGACAAGCGGGCCGAACGCGTCGACCTGCGCGCGGGGTTCCAGCACACGGGATTCGAGTATCTGATCGTGCATTGGCCGAGTCTCCTTCCGGAATCGGAGAAGACCGCGCGAATCGAGCGCGTCGCGAAGGCCGGGCCGTTCTGAACGGTGCGCTTCGGCGCCGAACCCCAGTGCCCCGGCAGGATCGCCAGCGCCCCGGCGCCATTGGAATCCGGTTACGCTCCCGACGCATCGCGCAGCAGCGCGACCAGCTCGTCGGGCGACTTCCAGTCGTCGCCATGCACGTATCGAGGAAGTGCCCAGCGATCGGAGGTCTCGGTGACCGGCATCGGGGCACAGGCAAACGCGGCACGGACGCGGATGCGCTCACCGTTCAGGGGGAGGTACTTGCGTGTCAGGTAGTCGTTCGCCTGGCCGTACGGATACGCAAACAGTACCGCAGCGGGATTCTCGGCGCGGGCGTGGAGAAATTCGGACGCCTTGGCGATCTCGCCCTCCGCGGCATCGAAATCGTCGATCACGGTGAACGATCCCGTGCCGCGGTGTTCTCCGGAGACGGTTGAAGGCAGCGTCGGATGGTTGTGGTCCCAGCTGTGGTTCGCGATCCCCAGCAGGCCACTGTGGATGGCCGGCTGCCACCACGTGTCGCGCCACCAGTCGCGACCCACCATGCACGTCCGATCCAGGATCTGCCTTGCATCCGGGGACACGATCACGAAACTCGTCGCGTGCAGGCCGCGCTGTGCCTCCATGCCCGCCTCCGCGCGGAAGTCCTTCATCAGGTTGAGCATGCTGCGCTGCACGCCCCAGGTCGGGTGCGGCAGGTCGTGGAAGTCGAAATCCGGACCGTCGTCGAACGTGATTGCGACGAATTTCCCGTCGCTCGCGGGCGTCTTCCCCGCAGTCGAATGCCAGGCGACGACCTGGTCGGCACTTACGATGCGGTAGCCCAGCCGCGTGAGGGTGCGCAGGTCATCGCGAAAGGCGACGTGATCGTTGTTCCGGTACTCGTTGCCATGTACCGTCATCGAGTGATAGGTCAGTACCGGAATCCGCATGGTGACTCGGAAGCCTCAGGGCGGAATCGACGGGCGGCGGCGTCCGGAACCTCGACAGGATGAGCGCACCTCGGGTGGTGGAGCCGGCCCGCATCAGCGGCATGTCGGCACCCGCCGTCCATTCGAGGGCACGAGAGGCTGGGCCACGCACCGTCCGTCCGGCCGGTGCGCCAGGCGGACGGTGTTGGCTGCTGCGCTACGGTTTGATGTACGCCCACCCTTCCTGCTGGCGCCGCATGAGCTCGACGACCCCGCCCGGGACGTAGCCGATGTCATCGAGCATGTCGGCCTTCGTCAGCTTGAGCTTGCGCATCGTGGTCTCGCAGGCCTCGAACTTGACCCCCCGCTTGACGGCGTCGGCGATCCGGTTGCCGGAACTCGACTGCATCTCCAGCATCTTGATGCCCGGACCATAGGCGACGATCTCGATGTCGACGTTTTTCGCGCCGAGTGCCTCCTGCAGGTTCTCGGCGTTGTTGAGGGCGAGTTCCCAACGGGCCTTGTCGGCCTGGCTCACCTGCATGACGACGCGGTCGCGCTTCGCAGGTTCCGCCGCACGGGCGGTGGCTGCGAGGGCACCGGCAGCGAGGCCCGTGGCGATTGCCGTCATTGCTGCGCGGCGCGGCGGGGTTTTTGCATCCATCTTGAGGCTCCTCCAAAGTGATCGTTGCCGGCGCTACCCCGGCCGGTATGCGCATTATGCAGGCTGCGGTGGGGACACGCGCAAGCCCTTCCGCCGCCGCCAGCCGGGGACGGGGCGCCCGCGGATCGCGTAAGCGATGACAAGGCCCGTGTCGGGCCGGTGCGGAATGCCCCGACCGGTAGAATGGCGACTCGATGCGCCACACGCACGTCCCCACGTCGTCGATCCTGCTGATCCTCGGGTCGGTCCTGTGCTTCACGATGCTCGACACGATCACCAAGTACATGACCCAGCGCTATTCGGTCCCGGTGCTGGTCTGGGCGCGGTACACGGTCCAGTTCCTGGCGATGCTGGTGTGGCTCGGTCCCGGCATGCGCTTCAAGCTGTTCCGCACGAATCGCTTGCCGCTGCAGGTCGTTCGCGGCGGGGTGCTGCTCGCTTCGTCGCTCTGTTTCGTCGGCGCGCTGCGCTCGCTCCCACTCGCCAACGCAACGGCCCTCAATTACACGACGCCGGTGCTGGTGGTCCTGATGGCGAAGTTCGTCCTCGGCGAGCGGATGACGCCGGCGCGGATCGCCTTCGTCGTGGCGGGCGTGGCCGGGATGCTCCTGATCGTGCGTCCGGGCAGCGACGTGTTCCGCGGGGCTTCGCTGCTCGCACTGATGGCGGCGCTCTGCTACGCGAGCTACCAGATCATGACGCGGGTGCTCTACGGCGAGAATCCGCGCGTGCTCCTGTTCTATCCTGCGGTCGTGGGCGCCGCCGTCATGACGCTGCTGGCCCCGGGCCTCGACTGGCCCGCGCACATGCCCTGGCAGCACGCGGCGCTGATCGTCGTTGGCGGATTGTTCGGCACGCTCGGGCACTTCCTGTTCATCCTCGCCTTCCAGCACGGGCCCGCGTCGGCGCTGACGCCTTTCACCTACATGCAACTCGTCTGGGCGACGTTGATGGGCTGGCTGGTGTACGGTTATTTTCCCGACGGTCCGACGATCGCCGGCATGGGCGTCATCGGACTGAGCGGCCTCTTGATCACGCTGCACGAGCGCCGACGCGTCATGGGCAGGATCGCCGATCCGGCGACCGTGCAATGATCGCGCGACACCTTTCGGGCGAAGCCGCCGGCGTTCGTTGACCCGGCTGCCAGAATCATCATCGACGGAGCACAACCATGACTCGACCGAGAATCGGTTTCGCGGGCATCGGCCTGATGGGCCACGGCATCGCGAAGAACCTGGTCACCAAGGGCTATCCGCTGGCGCTGAAGCTGCATCGCAACCGCGCCATCGCGCAGGACCTCTTCGCCGCCGGCGCAACCGAGACTGCGAGCCACGCCGAGCTCGCGCGAGGCTCGGACATCGTGATCCTGTGCGTGACCGGCGCGCCGCAAGTCGAGGAGGTCGTGTTCGGGTCCGAGGGACTGGCGAGCGGCGCGAAGGAGGGGCTGGTCATCGTCGACACGTCGACCAGCGAGCCGGCGACGACGGCGAAGATGCGCGAGGCGCTGGCACCGAAGGGCGTGAAATTCGTCGACGCGCCGCTGACCCGCACGCCGGTCGAGGCCGAGCAGGGGCGGCTCAACGTCATGGTCGGCGCCGACGACGCGACCTTCGAGCAGCTGAAGCCCGTCTTCGGGGCCTTTTGCGAGAACATCATCCACGCCGGCCCGCCGGGGCACGGCATCGTGCTGAAGCTCATCAACAATTTCGTCGCGCAGGCGTTCTGCACGGCGCTGGCCGAAGCCTGCGCGGCCGCGGCCAAGTCGGGACTGTCGATCCGCAGGCTGCACGAGGTCCTCTCGGCCGGATCCCTCAACTCGGGCATGCTCCAGATGATCGTCGGCCGGATGCTCGAAGGCGACCTGGGCGCGATGAAGTTCACGCTGGCGAACGCCGCGAAGGACCTTCGCTACTACACGCACTTCACCGAGTCGATGATGATGCCGTCGGTGATGGGCGAAGCGGTGCACCAGAGCCTGGTGATGGCGAACGCGCTGGGCTTCGGCGACAAGTACGTGGCTTCGCTCATCGAGGCCCAGGAGAAGCTCAATGGCGTCGCGATCGTTCCGCGCTGACATGACCGGCGCGCACCGCGAGGACCGGGACTCGAGATGAACGCAGCCGGAAACGCCGCCTACGCCGAGTTCGCGCTCGCGATCGCGCGGGAGGCGGGCGCGACCATCCTGCCCCATTTCCGCGCTCCGATCGCCGTCGACGACAAGGGTGGCGCCAGGGGCTACGACCCGGTCACCGAGGCGGATCGCGGCGCGGAAGACGTGATCCGCAAGGCGATCCGGCGCGCTCACCCGGACCACGGCATCGAGGGCGAGGAGCACGGCGTCGAGCCGGGGACCGCGCCGGTGAGTTGGGTGATCGACCCGATCGACGGAACGCGAAGCTTCATCCTCGGCCAGTTGCACTGGGCGACGCTGATCGCGCTGAACGACGGAACTCGACCGGTGGTCGGAGTCGTCCATCAGCCGTATGTCGACGAGTCGTTCGTCGCTTTCGACGGCGTGTCCGAGTGGCGCCGCCGCGACCAGCGCAGGCGGCTCGCGACCCGCCGTTGCCCGAGGATCGAGGACGCGCTCGTCGCGACGACCGACCCCCGGCACTTCGTCTCGCCGCGACAGATGCACGCGTGGCGCGCCGCCACCGACGGCACGCGCCTCGTGCGCTACGGCGGCGACTGCTACTGCTACACGCAACTCGCGATGGGCCTGACCGACATCGTGATCGAGACCGGGCTGCAACCCTACGACGTCCAGGCGCTGATCCCGCTGATCGAGTACGCGGGCGGGGTGATCACCAACTGGGAAGGGGGCTCGTGCCAGCGCGGCGGCGATGTCCTCGCCTGCGGCGATCCCGCGCTGCACGGGGAGATCCTGCGCAGGATCGCATGTCGATGAGGCTTCTGATCCTCGGCGGCACGCGTTTCCTCGGCCGTCATCTGGTCGACGCCGCGCTTGCGCGCGGCCATGACGTGACGATCTTCACGCGCGGCAGGTCACCCGTTCCATGGCCCGGTCGCGTGACGGCGCTCATGGGCGACCGCGATCCGCGCGTCGCCCCGGGACTCGCCGCGCTCGAGGGCAGGCGCTTCGACGCGGTCGTCGACTGCTCGGGCTACGTTCCGCGCGTGGTCGAGGCGAGCGCGCGGCTCCTCGCTTCACGCGTCGCGCGCTACGTGTTCGTGTCGTCGCTGTCGGTCTACGCCGACGCGTCGCGGCCGGGGCTGGATGAAAACGCACCGGTCGCCATGCTCGCCGATCCCGCGACCGAGGACATCCTGCCCAATTACGGGGCGCTCAAGGCGGCCTGCGAAACTGCCGTCGACCGCTTGCTGGGAACGAAGGCGACGCAGGTGCGGCCCGGCCTGATCGTCGGGCCTTTCGACGCGACCGACCGTTTCGGCTACTGGGTCGCACGCTTCGTTCATCCGGCGCTGCTGGGTGAGCGCCCATCGAAGGCGGTGGTGCCGGCGCCGCCGGGCCGGCCGCTGCAGTTCATCGATGCCCGCGACCTGGCGGCGTTCATCGTCGATCTGGCGGAGCGCGACGTGCCGGGGACGTTCAATGCCTGCAGTGCGCGCGGGCAGTGGACGATGGGCGACCTGGTCGACACGCTGCGCGCGGTTGCAGCGTCACCCTTGCCGCCGCAACCCGCGTGGATCGACGAGGCGACGCTTGTCGACGAGCGTGTCGCGCCGTGGGTCGGCCTGCCGCTGTGGCTGCCGTCGAGCGAGCCCGACAGTGCGGGCTTCATGGAAGTGGATTGCTCGCGCGCGACGGTCGAAGGCTTGCGCACGCGGGCGTTGCGCGAGACGGTCGCCGACACCGCGGCGTGGCTCGCCGCGCGCGACAACACGCTCGCCTGGAAGCAGGTTCTGGGCGCTGCGGCCGAGCGTCGCATTCTGGAATGCGCCGGCTGACGCCGTTCCCGGGCGAATCCGCGACGGATTTGCGCTAGCATCGGCGGTATCGAATCAGGTCGAGGTGATCCATGGGAACCGCACAACCCGATCTCCGGGACAATCCGCTCGGGACCGACGGATTCGAGTTCATCGAGTACGCGGCACCCGACCCGGTCGCGCTGGGCCGGTTGTTCGAGCAGATGGGTTTCGCCGCGATCGCGCGCCATCGCTCGAAGAACGTCCTGCTCTACCGGCAGGGCGACGTCAATTTCATCGTCAACGCCGAGCCCAACTCGTTCGCGCAGTCGTTCGCGCGCGTCCACGGCCCCAGCATCTGCGCGATCGCCTTCCGCGTGAAGGACGCCGCGCGGGCGTACGAGAAATGCGTCGAGGACGGTGCCTGGGGCGTCGAGGCGCATCCGGGTCCGATGGAGCTCAACATCCCCGCGATCAAGGGCCTCGGCGACTCGCTGATCTACCTGGTCGACCGCTACACGTCTCCCGACCATGGCGGCGTCTCGATCTACGACGTCGATTTCGTCCCGCTGCCCGGCGTGGATTCCCATCCGCGCGGTGCAGGACTCACCTACATCGACCACCTGACGCACAACGTCCATCGCGGCCGGATGGAAGAGTGGGCGAATTTCTACGAGCGGCTGTTCAACTTCCGCGAGGTCCGCTATTTCGACATCGAGGGGCAACTGACCGGTCTGCGCAGCAAGGCGATGGTGAGCCCCTGCGGCAAGATCCGCATCCCGATCAACGAAAGCGCCGACGACCGGAGCCAGATCCAGGAATACCTGATCGACTATCGCGGGGAAGGCATCCAGCACGTCGCGCTGGGCACCGAGGACGTCCATGCGACCGTCGAAGCCCTGCGCGGGCGGGGTGTCGCGTTCCAGGACACGCCCGACACCTACTACGAGGCACTCGCTGCGCGCCTGCCGGGGCACGCCGAGGACACCGAGCGCCTGCGGCGCAACCGCATCCTGCTCGACGGCTCGCCCGCGAAAGGCGAGATGCTGCTGCAGATCTTCACGTCGACGGTCATCGGTCCGATCTTCTTCGAGATCATCCAGCGCAAAGGCAACCAGGGGTTCGGCGAAGGGAATTTCCGCGCGTTGTTCGAGTCCATCGAACAGGACCAGATTCGCCGCGGCGTGCTGTAGCCGAGGATCCTGGATCCGGGGTCGGCCATCGGCTCAGGGCGCAGCTCCCGCGCCGCCCGGGCGTCGTGCCGCGTGAGCTTTCGAAGGGCCCAACCCCGCCCCCGATTCCCCTGCGCCCGGATTGCGGGCGCGCCGCTTCGGGTCTTGGGAATTCGGCCCGCCGACCGCATCTGCGCCAGACGCAATGGCGTGTTCCGGCGCGCGGGGACGCAAGGGAATGCGTGCAATTGCGCATGGATTCTGCTAGAATTCCACGTTTCCCGGAGCTTCGTGCGTTAGTGCTTACTCCTCTCGGATTCTCGCTGCTGCGCCAACTTTCGGATGGCGCTTTCCACTCGGGCGAAGACCTCGCCGCGACGGTGGGGCTGACGCGCGCCCGTGTCTCGCAGCTGCTTAAGCAGGCGGAGACGGCGGGCTTGGCACTCGAGCGCGTGCGGGGTCGCGGCTACCGGCTGCTCGCCACGCCCGATTTTCTCGATGCCGAGGAGGTCCGCAAGGCGTTGCGCAAGCTCGATGTGCCGGTCGCCGCGGCCGACGCCAAGGCGCCGTTGCTTCCGGCGGCCAATGACGACGATCTGGCGCTGCCGTCGGGATCGCCGGCGGTCGAGCCCCATCCTGCGCTGTCTGTCGAGGTGACCGACCAGGTCGACTCGACGTCGAGCGAACTGCTGCGGCGCGCCGCGCGCCGCGACATCCATGGTGCGCTGCTGGCCGCCGAATGGCAGACCGCGGGCCGCGGTCGCCGGGGTCGGGTCTGGAGCGCGGTCGCGGGTGGCAGCCTCACCTTCTCGCTGGGTTGGCGCTTCGAGCAGGGGGCGGGGTTCGTCGCCGGGCTTTCGCTCGCAGTCGGCGTCGCCGTCATCCACGCACTGGAAGCCGAAGGGCTCCCGGGCGTCGAGCTGAAGTGGCCGAACGACCTGATCTACCGCCACCTGAAGGTCGGCGGCATCCTGGTCGAACTTAACGGCGATGCGCTGGGGCCATCCACTGTCGTCGTCGGTGTCGGCCTCAACGTCCGTCTGCCCACCGCGATGAAGCGCGACATTGCGCAACCGGTCAGCGACCTCACCGCGGTCGCAGGCCGCGGTGCGCCTGCGATCGACCGCAACCGCCTGCTCGCGAGGCTCGCCAGCGAACTTGCGAAGAGCCTGTCAACGTATGCGCAGCACGGCTTCGCGCCGTTCGCCGCCGAGTGGCAGCGCCGTCACGCCTATCAGGGGAAACCCGTGAAGCTGCTGCTTCCGGACGGTGCCAGCGTCAAGGGCACCGTGGCCGGCGTCGACAGCACCGGCGCGCTGGTGCTGGCCGATGGTCCGCGGCGGGCCCGCTTTCTCGCCGGTGAGATCTCGCTGCGCCGCGCCTGACCCGGGATTCGCCACCGCACGGTCCCCGCGTCGGCGGCCGCGCGGCGCGCTCCCGCCTCGGCTTTCAGCCGCGGCCCCGCCTCCGCCCTCACCCCAGCCCTCTCCCGCAGGCGGGAGAGGGGGCATGGCGCCCTCACCCCAGCCCTCTCCCGCAAGCGGGAGAGGGAGTGACGGCGCAGCGCGACCGTGAATGACGTCCTCGTCATCGACGTCGGCAACAGCCGGATGAAATGGGGGCTGCGCGGTCCGCGCGGCTGGATCGCGCAGGGTGCGGTCGCGAACCAGGACATCGGCTCGCTCGCTGTCCGCGACTGGCAGACCCTCGAGCGGCCGGCCCGCGCGGTCGGGGTCAACGTCGCCGGAGAGGCTGCGCGGGTTCGGGTCGAAGGACAGCTCGCGCGCTGGCGGCTGACGATGGAATGGCAGCAGGCAAGCGCGCAGGCGGGCGGTGTCGTGAACCGCTACGCCGATCCCGCGAGGCTGGGCGCCGATCGGTGGGCATCGCTGGTCGCGGCTCGCCGGCGCGAGACGGCACGCGGCGCGCCACCGCGCCCGGCGATTGTCGTCAATGCGGGCACGGCGGTGACGGTCGATGCCCTCGACGCCGATGGGGTGTTCCACGGGGGCCTGATCGTGCCGGGAATCCACCTGATGCTGCAATCGCTCGCGGACAACACGGCCGCCCTGCGCGTGACCCCCGGGAGGTTCCAGGATTTTCCCACGAGCACGCCCGATGCCCTGCGCACGGGCGCCCTGCAGGCGGTGTGCGGCGCGATCGAGCAGATGCGCGCCAAGCTTGCCCGCGACGGAGCCGAGGTCGTCTGCTACCTGGCGGGTGGAGGTGCGCAGGACATTGCATCCAACCTGTCGCCTCCGCTCGAGCGTGTGGATAATCTGGTGCTCGAAGGCGTGCTGGTCCTCGCGTCGCAGTCCCGATAGTCCGGACGCTGCGCGGCGCGCGACGGACCGGCATTCTCCAACGTCCGCCGCCGGATTCCCCTACGATGCGCCTCGCCGTATTCCTGCTGCTCTTCGCGAATGCGTTGCTCTTCGCCTACGCGCGTTTCGACAGCGCGTCGGTCAGCGAGGCCGGGCGGCTCGCCACGCAGGTCCGCCCCGACAGCATCAAGCTGCTGACGCCGCAGGAGGTCGCAGCGCTCGGCCTCGACAAGGGCCACGCGACGACGCATGCGCAGCAGGCCCAGGCACCGGCGAGCGTCACCCCGCCGACGCAGCCGCCGGCGCCTGCGCAGCCCGCCGCACACACCCAGGCACCCGCACAGACCCCGGCCCTGTCGGCAAACCAGGCCGCGGCGCCATCACAGGCACTGAACGGTACGCAGACAGCGACGGCCGACGTGTGCGTCCAGTGGGGTCCGTTCTCGGACACCGATCGCACCAAGGCGCAGGCCGATCTCGATCCGCTGAAGCTCGGTCACGCCCTGTCGCAACGCCAGGTCACGGTCACCGATGCCTGGTGGGTCAGCCTCGCGCCCGTCGCGACGCGCGCCGCGGCCGATCGCCGCGTCGCCGCGCTGCGTGTGCAGTCGATCGACGACGTGTCGATCGTCGATGCGGGTGACGGTCAATTCGCGGTGTCGCTGGGCATCTTCCACACCCGGGATGCCGCGGCCGCGCGCGTGCAGGCGCTGGCCGCGCGAGGCGTCGCCGGTGCGCGCGCCGCGCCCAATCCGCGGCCGATCACCCAGACGATGCTCGTTGTCCGCAATCCGTCGCCGGGCGTTGCCGCGAAACTCCAGGCGCTGCAGGGCAAGTACCCGGGCAGCGAGCTCCGGTCCGGTTCCTGCACGCCCTGATCCTGGATGGCGCTTCAGCTTCGCTGAACCCGGGGCGGCGCAGCGCCGTGGCGTCGCCTCAGGTCTGTTCCCAGGGCAGGCCTTCCTTGCGCCAGCCCCCGACCGTTCCGCGATGGTGATCGTCGTCGAGCGGTCCTTCAAAGCCGTCGACGACGTTGTAGACGTCGGAGAATCCGGCCTTTTCCAGCTCGAGGCCGGCGGCGATCGAACGCTGCCCGCTGCGGCAGATGAGGACGACCGGGCGGTTCATGCTCGCCACTTTCTTGACCTGTCCGACGAAATGCGGATTGACGTCCCAGTCCGGGGCCTCGTTCCACGCGACGTGGTGCGACCCCGCCGGATGACCGACGAACAGGTATTCCATTTCGCTGCGGCAGTCGATCATCACCGCCTGCGGGTGCTCGTGCAGGAAATCGTGGGCTTCCCGGGGTTTCAGATGTTTCATCGTCGGATGTGCTGCATATCGATGTGGGTCGGCGACGCTGCCATGTGCCGGGGCCACGTGGTTGGGGCGAGAGGGCGAATGCTAGAATCGAATGCTGCAATCGAAGCCCAGGAATCGAGGGCCGGAAGAAAACGAAGGCCAACCCCGCCCGCCGGAATCCAGCCCCATGCAACCGGATCATACCGCCGAAATCGCGCGACTTCTCTCCCAGCGCATCCTCGTCCTCGACGGTGCGATGGGAACGATGATCCAGCAGTGCCACCTGTCGGAAAGCGACTTCCGCGGTCCTTTCCACGATCACTCGCACGACCTCAAGGGCGACAACGACGTCCTGTCGGTCACCCGGCCCGACACGGTGCGGTCGATCCATGACGCCTATCTCGAGGCGGGAGCCGACATCGTCGAGACCAACACCTTCAACTCGACGAGCATCGCGCAGGCCGATTACCGGATGGAAGGCCACGTCGGCGAGATCAACGCGTCCAGCGCGCAGATCGCGCGCGAGTGCGCCGACCGGTGGACGTCGAAGACGCCCGACCGTCCGCGTTTCGTTGCCGGTGCGCTGGGACCGACCAACCGGACCGCGTCGATATCGCCCGACGTCGCCGATGCGGGGGCACGCAACGTGAGCTACGACGAGCTCGTCGCCACCTACGCCGAGGCGGTCGACGCGCTGATCGTCGGTGGCGTTGACATCCTGCTGGTCGAGACGGTGTTCGACACGCTGAACGCGAAGGCCGCGCTGTTCGCGATCGAGGACGCGTTCGACCGGCACGGCGGGCGCTTGCCGATCATCGTGTCGGGGACGATCACCGATGCGTCGGGACGCACGCTCTCCGGCCAGACCCCCGAGGCTTTCTGGAACTCGGTTCGCCACGTCCGCCCGCTGGCCGTGGGTCTCAACTGCGCGCTCGGTGCGGCGCTGATGCGCCCCTACATCGAGGACCTGTCGCGGGTCGCCGACACGTACATATCGTGCTATCCGAACGCCGGCCTGCCGAACCCGATGTCCGACACCGGCTATGACGAGACGCCCGAGGAGACGTCGCGCCTGCTCGGCGAATTCGCGCGCAGCGGTTTCGTGAATCTCGTCGGCGGCTGTTGCGGGACCACCCCCGCGCACATCCGCGCGATCGCCGATGCGGTCAGGGGCGTGCCGCCGCGCCGGCTGCCGTCCGAAGCGGAGCCGGCGCTTGCCTGAGCCGACGACTGTCACCCTCTCCCGCACGGCGGGGGAGGGTGCGAGACGCAATGGCGTCGAGCGGGTGAGGGGCGCGACATGTCGGGCGTGATGCGGCTGGCCGGCCTCGAGCCGCTCAACGTCGGCGACGACTCGCTGTTCGTCAACGTCGGCGAGCGAACCAACGTCACCGGCTCGCGCGCCTTCGCCAAGCTGATCCTCTCCGGCGATTACACCGCCGCGGTCGAGGTCGCCCGCCAGCAGGTGCAGAGCGGTGCGCAGATCATCGACGTCAACATGGACGAGGCGATGCTCGACTCGAAGGCGGCGATGGTGCGCTTCCTGAGCCTGATCGCCGCCGAGCCCGACGTCGCGCGCGTGCCGGTGATGATCGATTCGTCAAAGTGGGAGGTGATCGAGGCCGGATTGAAGTGCGTGCAGGGCAAGCCGATCGTCAACTCGATCTCGATGAAGGAAGGCGAGGCCGAGTTCCTGCGTCAGGCGCGGCTCGTCCTTCGCTACGGCGCCGCGGCCGTCGTCATGTGCTTCGACGAGCGTGGCCAGGCCGACAGCTACGAGCGGCGGATCGAGGTCGCGCGCCGCGCCTACGACCTGCTGGTCGACAAGGTCGGATTCCCGTCCGAGGACATCGTCATCGATCCCAACGTGTTCGCGATCGCCACCGGCATCGACGAGCACGCGAACTACGCGGTCGATTTCATCCGTGCGACGCGCTGGATCCGCGAGCACCTGCCGCACGCCAAGGTGTCGGGGGGCATCTCCAACGTCAGCTTCAGCTTCCGCGGCAACGACGCGGTGCGCGCGGCGATCCACACGGTGTTCCTCTACCACGCGATCCGCGCCGGCCTGACGATGGGCATCGTCAACGCCGGCCAGCTCGGCGTCTACGACGAGCTCGATCCGACGCTCCGCACGCTGGTCGAGGACGTCGTGCTCAACCGTTCCCGGGCGGATGGCACGAGTGCCACCGAGGCGCTGGTCACGTTCGCCGAGTCGTACAAGGCGCAGGGAAAGAAGGCCGTCGAGGACCTCGCGTGGCGCAACGCGAGCGTCGACGAACGCCTCAGCCACGCGCTGGTCAAGGGCATTACGAACTTCATCGTCGACGACACCGAGGAAGCGCGCGCCGCGGTGGCGGCGCGGGGCGGGCATCCGATCGAGGTGATCGAGGGCCCGCTGATGGCGGGCATGAACGTCGTCGGCGACCTGTTCGGCGCCGGGAAGATGTTCCTGCCGCAGGTGGTGAAGAGCGCCCGCGTGATGAAGCAGGCGGTCGCGCACCTGATCCCGTTCATCGAGGCCGAGAAGGCGCTGTCCGGCACCGCAGGACGGTCGAAAGGCCTGGTCGTGATGGCGACGGTCAAGGGCGACGTCCACGACATCGGCAAGAACATCGTCGGCGTCGTCCTCCAGTGCAACAATTACGAGGTCATCGACCTGGGCGTGATGGTGCCGTCGCAGAAGATCCTCGCCGCGGCGCGCGAGCACAACGCCGATGCGATCGGTTTGTCGGGGCTCATCACGCCGTCGCTCGAGGAGATGGCGCACGTCGCCGGCGAAATGCAGCGCGAGGGGTTCACGCTGCCGCTGATGATCGGCGGCGCGACGACCTCGCGCGTGCACACGGCGGTGAAGATCGCGCCCCACTACTCGGCCGGCCCGACCGTCTACGTGCCCGATGCGTCGCGCGCCGTCGCCGTCGTGTCGAGCCTGCTCTCGGCGGAGCAGCGCGACGCCTACGTCGCGAAGGTCGCCGAGGATTACGCGGCGATCCGCACGCAGCACGCAGGCAAGCGCGGACCGAAACTGGTCACGCTGGCACAGGCGCGCGCGAACGCGTTCGCCGCGGACTGGGCCGGCTACGTTCCGGCGGTGCCGACCTTCATCGGGCGGCGGTTCCTCGCGAACGTCGACCTGCGCGAGATCGCGCAGCACATCGACTGGGGACCGTTCTTCCAGGCGTGGGAGCTCTCGGGGCCGTATCCGGCGATCCTCGACGATCCGCTGGTCGGGGAGGCCGCGCGCAACCTGCACGCCGAAGTCAAGGCGATGCTAGCGCGCATCGTCGGCGAGCGCTGGCTTGCCGCCAACGCCGTCGTCGGCTTCTGGCCGGCGAATTCCGATGGCGACGACATCGTGCTGTGGGCCGACGAGACGCGCGCGGTACCGCTGCTGACCTGGCGCAACCTGCGCCAGCAGAACGAGCGGCCCGCGGGCAAGCCGAACTACTGCCTCGCCGACTTCGTCGCGCCACGAACCTCGGGCCTGCACGACTATGTCGGTGCTTTCGCCGTCACCACCGGCGGGGCGGTCGAGGCGCGTGTGGCTGCGTACAAGGCCGCCAACGACGACTACTCGGCGCTGATGCTGAAGTCGCTGGCCGACCGTCTCGCCGAAGCCTTCGCCGAATGGCTGCACCGCAAGGTGCGCACCGAGTTGTGGGGCTACGCGAAAGGCGAGGCGCTCGACAGCGCCGCGCTGATCCGCGAGGAGTACCGGGGCATCCGCCCGGCCCCCGGCTATCCGGCGTGCCCCGACCACGCGGTCAAGCGCGAGCTCTTCACGGCGCTTGACGCCGCCGCCGCCGGCATGGAGGTTACCGACAACTACGCGATGCTGCCCGCCTCCTCGGTATCGGGTTTCTACCTCGCGCATCCCGACGCGCGCTATTTCGCGGTCGGCAAGATCGGGCAGGACCAGTTCGAGGATTTCGCCGCGCGCAGCGGCCTCGACATCGAAACGGCGCGCCGAAGGCTCGCTCCCAACCTCTGAATGGGGCCTGCGCCCACGCGTCGTGGCTGCCCGTCCATCGCGGCCCGTGATTGCGCTGAGCGATATTACAGACCGGACTCCGATCTGACGAAGGCACTGGGGAGGAGCTCGGGGAGGCCGAACTCCAGCATGCCGGGGCCATCGCAGATACAGCGAATCCTGGCGTTGCGCCCGAATTCCGCGATCACCTGACGGCACGCGCCGCAGGGGGTGACCGGCTCGGGGGTGGGGGTGTAGACGACCACCGCATCGACGCTGTGCGCACCATCTGCGATCGCCCGCGACACTGCATTGCGCTCCGCGCATACGGTGAGGCCGTAGGACGCATTCTCGACATTGCATCCTGCAGCGATCGCCCCGGCGTCAGACAAGACTGCCGCCCCGACGCGGAAATGGCTGTACGGGCAGTGCGCATGGGCGCTCGCGCGACGCGCGGCGTCCGCGAGCCGCGCCCACTGCGCATCGGAAATCCCGGTCATAGAATCATCCCGTCGTGCGGAACCATCGGTTGCGAGGGCAATCGAACGCAGAACCTCCGCCGCCGACTGCGGCATCGATCGTTTCGAACGCGCGGCCGGCATCTGCCTGGAGTCCTACGCCAATGCTTCATTATCGTCTCGAACCGCGCAGCGGTGTCGTCCTGCTGACGATCAACGGCAGGCTCGAAGCCTCCGACTTCGCGTCGCTTGCCTTTACCCTCGATCCCTACATCGAGGAGCACGGGAAATTGCGCGGACTGCTGATCGATGCCGCAGCGTTTCCGGGCTGGGACGACATCGATGCGCTGATCGCCCACGTACGCTTCGTGCGCCGGCACCATCGGCGCATCGAGCGCATCGCGGTTCTCACCGACGACCCCTTCGTCGAGGTTCTGGAGAAGTTGGCCCAGCTGTTCTCCGACGCCACGATCCGGCGATTCGCGACTCGCAAGCGCGCGCAGGCGCGGGAATGGCTCGTGCAGGCGCACCATTAGTGACGCAGATGCCGTCGTCCCGGGTTCGACTGGGTCCGGAGCTGCAGCCGCGCCACGGCGCTCGCTAACTTGCTAGCACAGTTCGCTGCATCGCCGCAACGCGACTTGGCGCGCGAGGCGAGGGGAATGCTCGTGTTGGCACATCCTCTGCCGCACCGGTAAAGTAACCCCTCGGGCGAACCCGCCCTCGCGCCGGGGCCCCAATCCCGACGCGCACCCTTCGATCGGCCCGCCGAGGCCGCTGTATGGACGAGCCTTCGACTGTCTTGACCTTCCTCTTCACCGACATCGAGGGCAGCACCTCGAAGTGGGAGGAGCAGCCCGAGTTGATGGCGCAGGCCGTCGCCGGGCACGACACGCTATTGCGTGACGCCGTCCAGGGCCACGGCGGCCACATCGTCAAGACCACTGGCGACGGCATCTATGCGGCGTTTCCGACCCCCGAGGACGGTCTCGGCGCAGTGATCGACATCCAGCTCGGCCTCCTCGATCCGGCGACGACGGCGGGGCTGCCGCTGCGCGTGCGCTGCGGCCTGCACACCGGTGCTGTCCACGCGCGGGACAACGATTACTTCGGTCCGACGATCAACCGCACCGCGCGCATCATGGGCGCGGCCCACGGCGGCCAGGTCCTGGTGTCGCAGGCGATCGCCGACGCGATGCGCGAGCGGCTGCCCGAAGGGGTATCGCTGCTGGACCTCGGCAGCGTGCGCCTCAAGGGACTGTCGACCTCCGAGGTGGTGTTCCAGGTCGTCCACCCGAAGCTCGACCAGAGCTTCCCGGCGCTGCGCGAACTCGAGGCGACACCTAACAACCTGCCGCAGCAGCTGACCTCGTTCATCGGCCGCGAGCGCGAGTCCGCGGAAATCGCGGAGATGCTGACCACCGCCAGGCTGCTGACCCTGCTCGGCATGGGAGGCCTGGGCAAGACGCGCCTGTCGCTGCAGATCGGCGCCGACGTGATGGACCTGTACCCCGACGGTGTCTGGTTCATCGACCTGCAGGCGATCCGCGACGGATCGCTGGTGGCGAGCGAGACGGCGCGGGTGTTGAGCGTGCGCGAAGAAGCGGGCCGGCCGCTGCTGCAGACACTGTGCGCGCACGTCAAGTCGCGCAAGCTGATGCTGATCCTCGACAACTGCGAGCAGGTGATCGACGCCTCCGCCGAGCTCGCCAACGCGATCCTGCGCGCCGCGCCCGAGGTCCGCATTCTGACGACCAGCCGCATCGCGCTGCGCGTTCCCGGCGAACAGACCTACGTCGTGCAGCCGCTGCCGCTGCCGTCGCGCAGCGCGGATTTTGAGACGTTGTCGAAATCGACCGCCGTGCAGCTGTTCGTCGAGCGCGCGAAGCTGCACAAGCCCGCGTTCACGCTGACCGAGAAGGAAGCGCCGGCGGTCGCCGAGCTGGTGTCGCGGCTCGAAGGCATTCCGCTGGCGCTCGAGCTCGCGGCAGCGCGCGTGCGCTCGCTCGCGATCGCCGACATCAACAAGCGGCTGAACGACCGCTACAAGATCCTGACCGGTGGCGACCGCACGCTGCAGGCCCGCCAGCAGACACTGCGGGCGCTGGTCGACTGGTCGTACGACCTGCTGAGCGAGAACGAGCAGATCCTGCTCGCGCGCCTGTCGGTTTTCGCAGGATCGTTCAGCCTCGAGGCGGCCGAGGCGATCTGTGGCGCCGAACCCCTGATGCCCGAGGACGTCCTCGATCTCATCACCTCATTGGTCGAGAAGTCGCTGGTCAATCTCGAGGAAACCGACGACGAGGTGCGCTACCGGCTGCTCGAGACGATCCGCGACTACTCACGCGAGAAGCTGGTCGCACGCAATGAGCAGGCGGCGACCGCCGCTGCGCATTGCGATCATTTCTTCAAGATGGCCAAGGTCGCCAACCACGGTTCGCAGGGGGCCGAGCAGGCGGAATGGACGCGGCGGCTGGAAGCCGACCTCGAAAACATTCGCGCGGCACTCGCGCTGGCGCTCGAGGGTGGAGTCGACCAGATCATGGCAATCAAGCTCGCCGTTGCCTTGATGTGGTTCTGGATACTGCGCGGCTATGCGACCGAAGGGCGGAAATATGTGCGGGCTGCGCTGGCACTTCCCGCCGTGCAGGCCGACGATTTCATTCACGGACATGCACTGTACGTAGGCGCGACACTCGCGCACAGCCAGGGCCATTATGCCGAGGCGCAGCGGATGCTGGAGCACAGCATGGAAATTCGCCTGCGTGACGGCAAGCAGCCCGAGATCGGTGCGACGTTCTCCACGCTGTCCGTCGTCCGCCTGAACCTGGGCAACGCGGAGGGCGCCCGCGAAGCCGCCTTGGAGGCGGTGAGGATATTCCGGGAGCTGGGGGATCGCATCGACGAGACCATCGTGTTGTCCCAGCTTGGCCAGGTTTACGCGTACATCGGTGACGACGCGTCGGCGAGGCGGCAATTCCAGGAATGCCTCGACGTGGCCAGCGAGCTCGAGTATCCGGAGCTGCAGAGCGAGTGCGCGGTGATGCTCGGCGAATCGGAGTTCGAGTCCGGCGACTTGGACCTCGCGCGCACGACGCTACAGCGCGCGATCGAAATCTCGCGCGGGGCCGGCGACAAGCGGTGGGAGGCGAGCGCCCTGTGGCGGCTTGGGAAGGTGCAGCTTGCGCGAGGCGATCAGGAAGCTGCCCGCGTCTGCCTCGTGGGGGCATTGCGTGCCTTCCAGGCGTTCGACATGTTCGCCGAGCTGCTGGGATGCCTCGAGGATCATGCGGCTTTGCAGCAATCGCTCGGCAACCACGAGCCAGCGACGCGCCTTTACGCCGCTTCGGAACGGCAGCGCCAGGCGCTGGGTTTGCCAAGGTCACCGAGAGCACAACAGCGCTGGGACGCCGCCATTGCCGCGCAGCGTGCCGCCCTCGGCGAAAACGACTATGCGCGTGCGTGGACGGAAGGGGAGGGTTGGGAGGTGCGCGATGCCGTTGGTGCGGCGCTGTCTGCGGTGCCCATGCCGGCGGAGGCCGCGGTCGCGTGATCCGACCGGCAAGGCCGCCGCGACCGGGAAAAAGAAGCCGACTCCCCCTGGGGAGAGCCGGCGGCTAGGCTTGACTCATCAGTGCAGCTGTTGACGGCGTCGAATGAATCCGGCAGCGAGGAGCCCGCAGCAGATCAATGCAATCGAGCCGGGTTCGGGGACGACTGCGAACTTGAGCTCATCCGGGCTCTGAGTAGCACCGGTGAGGAGGGCTTGGCCGGGGTGATTCGGATCAGTGGGGATACAGGTGGTCGTCGGCCCGCAATTTTCGCGTTCCCAGGTACGGGGGGTGATCGTCGGAATGCAGAGAGGCAGAAGGAGCAAGTCAGCTGATGGCGATTGCGCGTTGTAGGACATCTGGAGCCAAAGGTACGCGCCGTCGTTAAGGATGTTGGGATATGGGGGCTGATGGGTGTAAGGATCTGGGGGACTGTTGGTGCTGGGCAGAACGGGCGCAGCGTGAAGGGCCAAGGTGTAGTACCCGATGGGGCCATTGGTATCGATTCCAACGGGGGTACTGCCACTGAAAAAGACCGTGATGTCATTGAACGATTGCGGCGAAAGCGTGAAGTCAAATGACGACCCAGTAGGTGTCGGAAATATCTGGCCAGTCGGATACGGATCATAAAGCTGGCCCGTTGCTGAAACCAGGCTCGCCCCAGTGCATTCACCTGGAGTGGTGCTGCAGTTCGCGTTGCTCGTATCGACAACGATTGTGGCCTTCCAGCCAAATCCGTAGTCGGTGCTGTTGACGATAAACTCCGGCGAGATCGAACCGCGGACGTAGGCGCTCGCGACGCCCAGCCATCCGAACCACAAAAACACGACGCCGACGCTGAGCCTCAGGATCGATCGCAGTTCTTTTCGCATCTCTGCCCCCTGGAATGCCGAAGACGCGACGGTCGGCACCTTGGCGGGGCCAACCATCGCATCTCCAATTGGATGCACAACAGCAAAAAGCGGACCGCGGAGGGGTTGCCGCTCCAGCTTACTGAATTTATTGAGAATTATTTCGCTGGTGCGATAGCCCGCCCCGACGACTGTAAAATTTATCGACACTCCACAGACCGCTCCCCTCAGTCCAGCGTGCCGAGGTAATCCGCCTTCCCCAGCGGCACGCCGTTGTGGCGCAGGATGTCGTAGGCGGTCGTCACGTGGAAGAACACGTTGGGCAGCGAGTACTGCATCAGGTAGTTCGTGCCCGTGAACGTGTGGGGCTTTCCCCCGACCGCGCGCGTGATCTCGCGCGTCTCCGCGCCTTCGAAGGCCTTGGCGTCGAGCGAACGCATGTAGGCGAGGGTCCTGTCGACGCGGCCGATCAGGTCGTCGAAATCCTGTTCGTCCGCCTCGTAGGTCGGCGGTTCGACGCCGGCAAGCCGCGCCGCGGCGCCGCGCGCGACGTCGGTCGCGATGTGCACCTGCCGGGTCAGCGGGAACATGTCGGGATACAGGCGCGCGTTCAGGAACACCGATTCGGCGATCTTGCGCTCCTCGGCGTGGGCCTTGCCCTTGGCGAGGACGGCCTTCAGGTTCTCGAGCGCCCGGGCGAGGACGGTGACGGTGAGGTAGTGCACTGGCAGAGCCATGGTTTTCTCCGGAGTGGGTCAGCGAAAGATCAGGTAGGCGAGGCCGCCGAGGATAAGCCACTTGAGCGTGTAGTGCGCGACGACGCTCCGGCGCTTGATCGCCTTGCCGATCAGCCGTACGCGATAGACCGCGTTGAAGACGTGGTTGAGGACGCCGACGCGGTCGCCGGGTGCGTTCTCGGTCTGGCTTGCGCGAATCAGCGTCACCTCGATGAGGTGGTTCAGTGCGCGCACGATGGGGGTCCGCAGCGGCCGCTCGAAGTCGCAGAACAATATGATCCGCGTGACGTCGCTTCGGTTCTCGGCGGTGTGGATGAAGGTCTCGTCGAACATCACGGCCTCGCCGTCGCGCCAGAAATACGGCTCGCCGTCGACGACGATCTGGCAGCTCTGCGCATTGGGCGTCACCAGCCCCAGGTGGTAGCGCAGTGATCCGGCAAACGGGTCGCGATGCGCGCCGAGCCTGCTGCCGGGGGGTAGCAGCGCGAACATCGCCGCGTTGACGCCGGGAATCGACTGCACGAGTTCGACGGTCTTTGGACAAAGCGCCTTCGCCGACGGCAGCGGCTCGTCGTACCACTTGACGTAGAAGCGCTTCCAGCCGGTCTTGAAGAACGAGTTGAAGCCGAGGTCGTTGTAGGTCGCGGCCGCGCGGATGCGTCCCTGGTCGAAGAGTTGCAGCGCCTCGTCGCGGATCGTCTGCCAGTTGTCCTGGAGCGGCTTCAGCTCGGGGAAGCGGGCGACGTCGACATAGGGGCGGTTGGGCACCGCCGAGAACAGGTACATCAGCGCGTTGTAGGGCGCCATCAGCGACGAATGGTCGGTCAGCTGCCGGAAGAAGCCGTGGCGCACGCGCCCGCGGTAATGCACGACCATCGCGGAGGCGATGAACACGTACAGGACGATGAACTTCGGTCCGAGCAGCGTGGCGAGCATGGGATGCCGGGTGGAATGCCGGTACGTCGAATCCTCGCGGACAGGGTGGGGATCGCGACGTGCCTCCGTTCGCCCCGGCCACGGGCTTCGAAGCGCTAGCTTAATCGTTCCTGGAAGGCCGGGTCGCCGCGGATTTTCCGGGCCCGTCGCTCGCCGGTGATGCAGGCGTGGCGGTCCGCGCCTTGCGGCGTCCCGCGGATCGCCACCGCCGGTGCACCCACCACCACTGCTCCGGGTGGCGCAGGATCATCCGCTCGAGGGCAGCGTTGTAGGCGCGGGTCGTCCTGCGGATCGCCTCGTTGGTGTCGGCATCGTCGACCGCGGGAACCGGCTCCTCGAAGCGCAGCACGTGGCTGCCGTCCGGCTCGCGCCAGGAACATGCGGGCAGCACCGGCGCGCCGGTGGCGAGCGCAATGATCGCGAGGCTCTTGAACGTTCCCGCCGGGGTGCCGAAGAACTCGACGTCGATGCCGTCGCTGCCGCCCGCGTACTGGTCAAACGGAAACACGACGACGTCGCCGCCTTCGAGCAGCGACACGATGCGGTCGAGCGAACCGCGCTTGCCGATCACTCCGAAACCGGAGCGGTTGAAGCGCCGAGTCACCAGCGCGTCGAGCCAGCGCGGCTTGATCGGCCGGCGCACGAAGTGGAAGCGGCCGTGCACCTCCGGGTAGTTCTGGATGCCGGCGACGGTGGCCACTTCCCAGTTGCCGAAGTGGCCGGTCAGGATCAGCACGCCGCGGCCGGCCCGGAACGCGCCGATGAACGTCTCCAGCCCCTCGACGCGTACCAGCGCCCGCTTGCGCTCAGGCGGCAGCCAGCGAAAGCGGAAGAACTCGACGATCAGCCGCCACAGGTGGGCGTAGTGCGCCTGAGCGAGGCGGTCGATCTCCGCCGGCGGAACCGCAGCGCCGAACACCCGCCGCAGGTTCGCCAGGATCACATCGCGTCGGAACGGAAACACGCGGAAGAACACGCGGCCGGCGAGCGGAGACGCGGTTTCCATCGGCAGCGCCAGCGCGACTGCCGAAGCGCTGGTCCGGTCGTGGGTCAGCGAGATCGCGATGCCGGCAAGCCGGGCATGATCGAGCAGCGCACGTGCCTTGGCGCTGCATTCGATGCCGGGCGCGCCATAGCCGTCGCGGACCACGGAGAAGTCGGCGGGTTCGACCCGTCCTGCGGCGAGTTCGCGCGGAAAGAGCTTGATGCAGGCTTCCTTGGCCGCGTAGCGTGCGGCGAGGCTCGCGCTGCGCCCGGGGCCCTCGCCTGCGTCGGCAAGCTCGGTGGGCGAGAAGATCTTGGCAAGCTCGCCTGCCGGGGTTTCGGCGAGCAATCGGTCGATTCGGGCGATCTCGACGCTGTCGATGCCGCAGCGGACCGGCGCGGGCGCCGGCGATTCCAGGGGGGTGGGGTTGGCGCCCGGCGCGCTCATCGGGCCGGCGCTGCGTGCCTCAGACCGGCACCGCGATGCATCGCGGGCGCTGCGCGAAGCCGGTCGCCGACGCGCCCATCAGGCCGGCAGCGCGCGCACCACGAGCGCCGCATCGGTGCCGGCGAAGCCTCGGCACAGCACCAGCGCGATGTCGCTCGCGGGCTGCTGGGGCGCGCGCGAGATCGGCAGGCCCGCGCAGACGGGATCGAGACTCTCGAGCGATGCGATCCCCGGCACGACGCCCGCGCGCAGTGCGGCGAGGGCGATCGTCGTCTCGACGATGCCCGCGGCAGCGATCAGGTGACCGGTCGCCCACTTGAACGCCGTGACCGGCGGGCAGCGGTCGCCGAAGGCGCGCCGGATCCCCAACGCCTCCGAGGCATCCGACTGCACGGTGCCGTTGCCGTGCGCGACGATCATGCCCACGTCCGCGGCGGTGATGCCGGCATCGGCGAGCGCCAGCGCGATCGCGCGCGCGACGCCGTCGCCGTCGTCGCGGATGGCGAGCAGCCCCGTCGCTTCGCTGACGTAGCCGCCTCCGAGCACTTCGCCGATCGCGCTGCCGCCGCGTGCGGCGAGGGCACCCTCGGTCTCCAGCGCCAGCGCGCCTGCACCTTCGCCGAACACGCTGCCTTCGCGCGCCGCGTCGAAAGGCCGGAGCGCCTCGCGCGCGAGCAGGCCGCAGCGGTGGTAGTAGAGGATGTTCTGCGGCTCGATCGGCGTGTCGTGGCCGATGGCGATCGCGCGGTCGGCCTCGCCGTGCTTCAGCGCCTCTGCTGCCTCGATGACGGCCAGCGATCCGCCGACGCTGTGGTTGGTGATGCAGGCGTTCGAGCCCTTCAGCCGGTTGCGGATGCCGACGTGGCACAGCACGTTGTTCGGCAGCGTGCGAAGCAGCCACATCGGGTTCACCGACTCCGCGAGCTTCGCGCCGAAAGCCTGGAGGTCGCCTCCCGTTTCGCTCATCAGCGGGAAGTAGTCGTACTGGTTCTCGAAAGCGCCGCCGCCCGATCCGACATAAATTCCCGTGCGATCGGCGAAGCGCGCCGACGCCCCTTCGTCCAGCGTTTCGCGGTGGCGCGCGTAGCCCGCCGCCTCGGCGGCGCGATCGCCGGCGTAGATGCCGACCAGATCGGTGCGCCGGATGAACTTGTGCAGCTTGCGGTCCTCGACCAGCGCGCGCGGATTGAAATCGGCGATCGCGGCCGAGTGGGTGACCGGCCAGCCCGAAGTGTCGAAGTCCCGGATCGGGGCGATGGCCGAACGCCCGGCGCGGATCGCATCGAACATCGCCGCCGGATCCATGCCGAGGCCGCAGACGGCGCCGCTGCCGGCGATCAGGATGCGCGGAGGTTTCATCGGGCGCCGTCGACCAGGTCGGGGCTGCGCAGCACGACGCAGCTGTTCGATCCGCCGAACCCGAACGAATTGGACAGCGTCATCCTCACGCGCTGGCGGCGCGGCGTGCCCAGCACCAGATTGAGGTTGCAGTCGGGGTCGGGAACCTTGTAGTTGGCGTTGACCGGCATCTCCGAGCGCTCGATCGCCAGCGCGCAGACCACGACCTCGACCGCACCTGCCGCCGCGATCAGGTGCCCCATCGAGCTCTTGGTCGAGCTGACCGACACCCGCGCGGCATCCGCGCCGAAGACCGCGCGGATCGCGGCGCTCTCGCTGCGGTCGTTCATGCCCGTCGACGTGCCGTGCGCATTGATGTAGTCGATGTCCGCCGGCGTCGCACCCGAGTCGGCGAGCGCGGCCTGCATCGACTGGATCGGGCCGTCGCCGTCGGGGGGCGAATCGGTGATCCGGTACGACGACAGCGAATTGCCGTCGCCGGCGAGCTCGGCATAGATGTGCGCGCCGCGCTTCCTGGCGGACTCCCATTCCTCGAGCACGACGAATCCCGCGCCTTCGCCGAGAACGAAGCCGTTGCGCGTCGCGTCGAACGGGCGGCTCGCGCGCTCCGGCGTGTCGTTGTCGGCGGACACTGCCGACAGCAGGCAGAAGCCGGCGAGGCCGACCGGGCTGATCATCGAATCGAAGCCGCCTGCCAGCGCGCGGTCGACCGCGCCGCGGCGGATGAGCTTCAACGCGGCGCCGATCGCCTGCCCGCCCGACGCGCAGGCGGTGTGCACCGACGTCGCATAGCCGCGGATGCCGAAGCGGCGCGTCAGCAGCGCGACGCCGGCCGTGCTCTGGCTGCGGCAGAACGCCAGCGGATCCGCGGCGGCGGGATCGCTCAGCAACAGCCGCGCATCGAGTTCGCCGCCGGGCGCCGAGTGGCGTTGCACGCCCGAGAGGTCGCTGAACTCGACCCCCATCATGCCGGTGCCCACCGCGCAGCCCCAGCGCTCGCCGTCGGCGTCGGTCGGCGCGATGCCCGCGTCGCGCATCGCTTCCTCGGCGGCGGCCAGCGCGAAGCGGTGCGAGCGGTTCGTGTACTTGAGGAGCTTGCGCTCGGCGGTGATCACGCCCGGATCGAAGCCTTTCACTTCGGCCGCGATGCGCGTCGTGAATCCGGAGGCGTCGAACAGCGTGATCGGCGCGGCGCCGCTCCGCGCGCCGTCGAGCGCGGCCCAGGTCGACGCGACGTCGTTGCCGACCGGCGTGACCAGCCCGACACCGGTGATCGCAACGCGGCGGCGCGGCTTCATCCGGCGCTCCCGTGAGCGCCTTGCGGCAGCGCGGCTTCCGCGTCGCGCGGCCCCGCCGGGGACCCGGCAATTTCCAGCCGCGCACTCGCGACCAGACGCCCGTCGCTGCGCGCCGAAAGCATCGCCTTGACCTGGCCCTCGGCGAGCGGCGCGAGCTCGACGCCGATGTCGAGCGACTGTCCCGGCTCGATGAACGAGCGCATCTTGACGTGGGTCACCCGTAGCGGTCGCGGTCGCGTTCCGTGCAGCGCCGGGGCGCTTTGCGCGAGATCGAGCGCCAGCGCGAGCTGGGTGTCGAGGAGCAGCGTCGCCGGGAAGACCGGGCGACGCGGGAAGTGATCGCCGAAGAACGGCGCGGAACGGGGAACGGCCAGCGTCGCGCGCAACTCGGTCCCCGGTACCCGATGCGTGATGCTGACCGGGAAACGCTCGACGCCGCGGAAGCGTCCCCGGTGCGCGCCCGCGCCGCGCAGCAGCGCGAGGCGCTCGCGCAACGCCTCCGGCGAATCGAAATCCGCGACCGGAAGCATCGGCCCGAGGCAATCGATCAGCTCGACGATGCGCCGGCCCCCGACGCTCGCCCGCCCGTTGTAGGCGACGGCCTCGTCGTCGCACTCGAGGATGTCGACCTCGAGGTCGAGCAGTTCCCCGGGCCGCGCATCGGAATGGAATACCGTGTCGGTCGCGAGTGCTGCGACCGGCCGCCCGCGAAAGTCGATCTTGTCCATCGCGACCCACGCGGCGAGCTGGCCCACCGCC
Source organism: uncultured Pseudomonadota bacterium (assembly GCA_963816415.1). Classification (GTDB taxonomy): domain Bacteria; phylum Pseudomonadota; class Gammaproteobacteria; order Burkholderiales; family Casimicrobiaceae; genus VBCG01. The sequence goes on along the minus strand of CAWFKR010000013.1, from coordinate 241,027 downwards.
TCGGCGACGAAGCACGACGAGAACGACGCGAGCCCCGGCGGGATCGCGAAGCTCCCCCGCGCGTGCCGGCCCGGGACGAATTCGTCGATGCGGTCGACGAACGAGTACGCGGCGAAGTGGTTTGGATCGGGGCTCATCAGTGATCGGACCGAGGGACCGCGTCGGGTGACGGGAACCGATCCTTCCGCAGATTCCGGGCGACCTTCAGGCGGCCGCCGGCGCTTCCTTCTGCGCGCGGACGACGAGCTTGCAGAAGGTCGTCGGCGTGAACAGCCGCGGAATGTCGGCGACCTTCATCGGGGTCTTGAAGCGCTCGTCCGGCACCTCCGACAGGTAGCTCTTGAGCTGCGCGAGGCCCTTGTCGGTGACGATGCCTTTCTGCTCGAACTCGGCATCGGGCAGGTCGCCACGGGCGTTCTCGACGATCTTGCCGCGCGGGATCTTGATCTTGAACGCGCGCTCCAGCCGGAAAACCATGTCGAGGAAATCGATCGATTCGGCGTCGAGGCCCTCGATCAGCGAAACGTCGGGCTTGATGTCGTCGACATCGCAGCCGAGCGCGTCGGCCATCGTCTCGGCCACCTTCGGAAACACCGCCATGATCTCGTCCTGCGTGACCGGAATTTCTGCCATAGCCGCTTTCTCCCTTCAGTCGAACTTGAATCCGCCGTCGATGTGGAACACCTGTCCGGTGACGTATGCCGCGTAGTCCGACGCGAGAAACCACACGGCATTGGCGATATCCTGCGCCGTGCCATAGCGCTTGAGCAGGATCTTCGCCTTGACTTCGTCGCCGGCGAGCTCGCGCACCGCCTGCGACATCTCGGTGTCGATGACGCCCGGGGCGACGGCATTGACGCGGATCTTCCGGGGCGCGAGTTCCACGGCGAGCGCGCGCGTGAAGGCGTCGATCGCCCCCTTGCTCGCCGCGTAATTGGTCTGGCCGCGGCCGCCTTTCTCACCGGCGACCGAGCTGAGGTTCACGATGCATCCGGCGCGCTGCATCACCATGTAGGGCGCGACGGCGCGGGTGACGTTGAACACGCCGCCGACGTTGGTGTCGAGCACCACTTCGACGTCCTCGTCGGACAGGGCTGTCAGCGGGTTGTCGCGGATCACCCCGGCATTGTTGACCAGCACGTCGATGCGCCCCGCGCGGTCGGCGATGCGCTCGACCGCGGCCTGGCAGGCCGCCGAATCGCGGACGTCGACCTGCTCGGCGTGGACGTCGTGACCGGCGACGCGCAATCCATCGACGACGGCCTTGGCGGCTTCGGCGTTGCCGCGGTAGAAGAACGTCACTTGCGCGCCTTCGTCGGCGAACAGCTCGACGATCGCGCGCCCGATGCCCCGGCTCCCGCCGGTCACCAGCACCGACTTGCCGGCGAGTCCCGAGGGCGTCATTGGTCCCCCCACGCTTGCGGCTTCGCCGCTGCGCTGCCCCCGGAGGGGGCGCAGTTCGCGCCTTGGGACGGCCCGGCGGCGCTCATCATCCGGAGATGCAGAAACCGCCGTCGACGACCAGCGTGTGGCCGTTGATCATCGAGGCTTCGGGGAGGCACAGCAGGTAGACCGCGCCCGCGACGTCGTCGGGCGTCAGCACCGGGCCGGCTGGCGTGCGCTGCGCGAAATTCTCGAGCAGCTGGTCGCGGTTCGGGAAATAGGCCAGCGCGTCGGTGTCGACGACGCCGGCGCTGACCGTGTTGACGCGGATGCCGCGCGGCCCCAGTTCCTGCGCCAGTGCGCGGACCAGCGCTTCGAGCGCAGCCTTGGACGCGCCGATGAATCCGTAGCCGGGCATCGCGCGCTGGGCGCCGAGGCTCGACATCGCGATGATCCGTCCACCGTCCTTCATCATCGGGACCGCGCGTTGCGCCAGCAGGTTGACCGCCAGCGCGTTCGTCTCGAGGCACCAGCGCCAGTGCTTCAAGCCCATCTCCATCACCGGCTTCAGCACGCCGGACGCCGCGTTGCTGACGACGATGTCGAGGCGGTCGAAATGCGAGCGCAGGGTGTCGAACATCTCGTCGACGCTGTCGGGGACGCCGACGCTGCCCTGGATGGCGACCGCGCGCCGGCCGAGCAGGCGCAACTCTGCGCAGAGCGCCTCGGCCTCGTCATGGCTGTTGTAATAGTTGATGGCGACGTCGGCACCCGACGCCGCGAGCTTTTTCGCGATCGCCCGGCCGATGCCGCGGGCACCGCCGGTCACCAGCGCAACTTGGCCTTGCAGGACGCCTGTCATGAGTGGGGCGGTCGGAAACGAGTGTCGGGGATGCGCCGGTGTGCCATTCGCGCCGCAGCCCGGGGCTGCGCACCGCGCAAGATGGCCTCCCGCCGCAATCCTGCGGCGGCGCGAAAGACCGCCATTTTACCCGCCTTGGGCGGAAGTCATCGCCGGCCGCTTTCCTTGAGCCTCCTTGCGCTCCCGATACGCACGCACCAGCCGCTGGGCTTCGAGGCACCAGTGGCGCTTGATGCTGTACCAGACGTCGGCCGCCCACAGCACGTGGTCCTGCGCGTAGGGGGGCAGCGACGAGGTGTCGTGCGGGCCGTCGGGAACGTAGGCATTGATCCAGTCGCGCACCGCAGGATCTTCCGCAAGGGATTCGACCTCCGGGACGAAGACGTGGCTGTAGTTCGACGGCAGCATGATGTTGCGCACCGAGGGACGGCCATCGCGGCGGAAATCGGCGGCATTGGCGGCGAAGGTCCAGCGCGCCGGGTCGAGTTCCAGCGTGAAGCCGGTGAACTCCAGCGCGGTGTCCGGGATCATCCGCATCTGGTCGATCATCGACCATTCACGCATCTTGAGGAATGCTGTGCCGACGGACGACGCGTACGAGACCGCGACCCCGATCACCGGGCGTTCGTGCCCCGTGTAGGGGTCCACGATCGTCGTGCGCGCCTCGAACCTGCCGGTCCGCGGATCGTAGACCTGCAGCGACTTCGCGTAGTCGCCGGCCAGCTGGTGCAGGACCCTGACGACCTGCATGGCGCCGAGGCTGTGGCCGATCAGTATCGGCCGCATGCCGTCGTGCTCGTATTGCCACGCGACGATGCCCGCGATGTCGGCGCTGTCTTCGTAGGGGCTGTACGACCAGTCGCCGCTGCGCGGATCGCGGATGCGCGATTCGGGGTACCCCATGCCGACGAGGAAAAGTCCGAACGACTTCATCACCAGGTAGACGGGATAGATGCCCCCGTGCAGCAGGATGATCCGTGGTGCCGGAACCTTGGCAAGCACTTCCCGGACGTCGCGGTCGTCGATGTGGTCGGGATCGAGCGCGAGCAGCCGTTCCTGGACGTCGGCGGGCGGCATCGGCGCGAACGGGTCAGGAGCCGCCTGCGGCGCCGAAACGGAGGCCACCGGCAGGGCGAGCGCCGGGTCCGAGTCGGCGGGGGTTGGCTGCGTCGCGCAGCCTGCTACCAGCGTGGCAACCAGAACCACCACCGCAGTGGCCAGCCGGAATCTCGTCATCTCAGGGTGCGAATGCGCTCGACGATCTCGCCCCACATTGTAACGATTTCGTCGCGCGCGACCGCGCTCGTCCGCCACGAGACGCCGGCATGCATCGTTTCGTTCGACGTCGTGGCGGCCAGAACGATCGGTGCGAGCGGTCCGGTCGGAACGCCGCGGAGGTACAGCGGCACCGGGGCCGAGTCGACCGGATGCCACAGCGCATCGACGTTCAGCGTCGACGTACCGGCACCGACCGGGTAGCTCTTGGCGTAGATGCCGGCGCGCTGGCGCGGCGTCTGGAAATGGCCGATCACGCGGTCGATGCGCATCGCGAGCAGCGTCGCCAGATAGAGCCGCTCGTGCTTGATCCGCGACGTCTGGGCGTGCACGTCCTTCGCCAGGGACTCCAGCGTCGTTCCCGGCGGCACCGGGTGCGACACCCGCAACGAGCTCAGGAACTGTCCGAATGCGTCCTTGGCAGCGTCGCCGTGCGCGTCGCGCAGGTTCACGATCGAGGCGACCGCGAGTTCGCGCCGGCGGGCCGCCTGCAGACGCTCGGGTGAGCGATTCGCCTGCGCAAGCAGCAGAAGCGCGAGCAAGACGTCGTTGAAGGTCACGCCCCAGCGCCTGGCGGCGGCGCGAAGTGCTGCGTAGTCGGGGGCCTCCAGTGCGAACAGCGCGAAACCGTTGTGGCCGTCCTCGATCGACCGATAGCGCGGGCGCATCGTCCTGCGGCAGCTCTGCGCCATCGCCGGCATGCGTGTCATCGCCCGGGCGAGCTGCAGCGGATGTCGCGCGAACAGCGGCCAGTGGGTGCGCGGATAGCGGTCGGGGGTGGCGCCGTCGCGGGGGTGACCGGCGTAGCGGGCGATGATCGCGTTCATCAGCGCGACGATCGAATCGCCGCCTGCGATGAAGTGGTCGTAGGCGAGGCCCAGGAAGAACGCATCCGCGGTGGTCAGAACGAAGAACCGGAATGGATCGAGGCGGCCGTCCTTTTCGAACGGGGCATTCATCAGGCGCTCGATCTCCTGCTCGAGCCGGGCGCGCCAGTCGCTCCCCGCGTCGATCACCTGCAGCGCCACGCTGGCGGGTCCCCCATGCCATGCGTAGCGGCGACGGGCACGATCGAGTTCGAGACCCGTGAGTCCCAAGCGTTCGAGCTCTTTTCCGATCGCGCCGACCAGCGCATCCCGGTCGAGCGGCCCTCCGACGCGAAGCGCGTGCACGGCGACGTACGGATGCTGGTCGCGCCAGTCGAGCATCGTCGCCTGGAACAGGTTGAGCCGGCCCGGCAGGCGACTCATCGCGCGCCTCCGGGGTCGGGACGGCGGACCTCCGCAGGACCGTGCCCCCGCGGCATGCAGGGCGGCCGATCCAGCAACCGCCGGTGCCGGTCAGGAACCGCGGCCGGTGAGCCGCGGCAGGAAGCGGCCCGTCCGATCGAGATAGCGCAGGTAGGCATCGCCGTGCATGCGCGCGAGGTGCGCCTCCTCATTGCGGGCCTTGATGTTCATCAGCGACAGATGAAGGGCAGCCAGCGCGATCATCGACGGTGTCGGAAGGACGACGGCGCTCGCAATCATGATCAGGATGCTGAACGCGTAGATCGGGTGACGGATCCGGCGGAACGGACCGTCGGTGATCAGCGTCGTGTTGTCGTCGCTGATGTCCATTCGCCAGTCGTCGCCCATCCTGCGCCAGCAGTCGAGGGTCAGGAGGAAGCCCGCGACCGCGGCGAGCGCCGCGACCCAGCGCACGACCGGGTAGGCGCCTGCGGTCGCGAACGCGGGCAGCGAGAACGGACCGCCCTGGTGGGTCAGCGCGACCCAGGGCAGGGCGCACCACGCCGCGACCATCGGCACGAACAGCAGCCACATCAGGCGTTCGCCTTTGTGCTCGGGAACGAGCCCGACATCGTGATGCTTGCGACGACGTATCCGCCTTGCCATCGCCCCCACGCGCAACCAGTATGCGGAAACGGTCAGCGCTACGACGAGCAGGGGAATGTCGGGCATCCGGGGGTCACATGCGCTCGATGATCGCGGCGATCCCTTGACCGCCGCCGATGCACATCGTGATGAGGCCGTAGCGCTTGCCGGTGCGATGCAGCTCGTACATCGCCTTGATCGTCAGGATGCACCCGGTGGCCCCGATCGGGTGGCCGAGGGCGACGGCGCCGCCGTTCGGATTGACCTTCGCAGGGTCGAACCCGAGGTCCTTGCTGACGCCCAGCGCCTGCGCTGCGAACGCCTCGTTGGACTCGATGACGTCGATGTCGGAGATCGCGAGGCCGGCCTTGGAGAGCGCGTTGCGGACGGCGCTCACCGGACCGAGACCCATGACCTTCGGGTCGATGCCCGCGTGGCCGTAGGAGACCAGCCGTGCCATCGGCTGCAGGGTGGCGCGCTTCGCCGCCTGCATTTCCATCAGGACCACGGCCGCCGCCGCGTCGTTGATGCCCGATGCGTTGCCGGCGGTGACCGTGCCGTTCTCCTTGGCGAACGCCGCCTTGAGCTTGGCCATGCCCTCGAGCGTGACATCGGCGCGCACGTGCTCGTCGGTGTCGAACTGCACGGGGCCTTTCCGGCTCTTGAGCTCGATCGGCAGGATCTGGGACTTGAAGCGCCCGTCGGCGATGGCGGCAGAGGCGCGGCGGTGGCTCTCGACGGCGAACGCATCCTGCTGCTCGCGGGTGATGCCGCAGCGGGTCGCGACGTTCTCCGCGGTGATGCCCATGTGCACGGTGTCGAAGGGATCGGTCAGCGCGCCGACCATCATGTCGACGGTCTTCGCATCGCCCATCCGGGCGCCCCACCGCTGGCTCAGGTTCGCGTACGCCGCGCGGCTCATGCTCTCCGCGCCGCCGCCGACGGCCGCGTCGACGTCGCCCAGCATGATGTACTGCGAGGCGCTGACGATCGCCTGCATGCCGCTGCCGCACAGCCGGTTGACGGTCATCGCACCGCTGGCATGCGGCAGACCGCCGTTGACCGCGACGACACGCGAGATGTACATGTCCTTGGCTTCGGTGTGGATGACGTTGCCGAAGACGCACTGGCCGATCTGCTGCGGATCGACCTTCGCCCGCGCCACCGCCTCGCGCACGACCCGCGCGCCGAGCTCCGTCGGTGCGATGTCCTTCAGCGACCCGCCGTAATCGCCGATCGCGGTGCGGACGCCGCTGAGAATGACGACTTCCCGTCCGTTGGCCATGGCTGTCTCCTCTGCAAAGTTGGATTATCCTACGCTCACCGACGCGGGGCCGCGCAGGATGCGCGCTTGCCGCGCGACGGCGAGGAGAGGACATGACAGCAGAAACCCGATGGCGCCACCATGGCGTGCGCGTGGTCGCGTCGAACCAGCTCGACGCGAACACTGCGCAGACCCCGGGCATGAACCGTGCGGCCGCGATCAATTTCGCACGCATGGGGGCCGAGAAGCTGTGGGCGGGGACCGTGGTCATCCATCCGAAGGCCAGGACCGGCGCGCATCATCACGGTCCGGTCGAAAGCGTCATCTACGTCGTCAGCGGCAGGGCGCGGATGCGCTGGGGAGACCGGCTCGAATTCACTGCGGAGGCCGGTCCGGGCGATTTCATCTACGTTCCGCCGTACGTCCCCCATCAGGAGATCAACGCGAGCGACACCGAGCCGTTGTCCTGCGTGCTGTGTCGCAGCGGCCAGGAGCCGGTCGTCGTGAACCTCGACCTGCCCAACATCGAGCCCAATCCCGAGAACGTTCCCTGGGTCGACAACATCCATCCCGATCCGCGCTGAGGATTGCGTAGCCGTGGTTTGTCGCGCGTACGTCGACTTGCATGTGTCGGCGTAAGGCGCGTGGTGGCCGGGTTCTCGCGTAGGGCTTCGGCGTCGCAAATCGCGTCGTCGAGCGGGTCCCGGTGCGGCGGCGCTCGAGGACATCCGGAACCCGACGCGGTGACCGGGCTCGCTTGCCGCACCACCCGCTTCACGACGACTGCGCCGCAGGCGCCCTTCGCGAGAACCCGGTCACCCCCCGCCGGCCGATGCGCCAGCGCAGGTCGGACATCGAGCCCCGCCGATCGAACGGTCACAGATCGCTTCGGCACCGTCCTGTCCGGGGCGACGGGGATGGCGCGTCGAGCGCGAATGTGCGCGACGGCTGTCACGGGTGGCGCGGCAAGCGAGCCCGTCGGCCACGTCAAGACGGCGATGTACTCGAGCGCGGCCGCGCCGGGACCCGTAAGCCGGCGGTTGCGCACTTCGAGCGCACAGATGCGCCGTCCCCGCCGCCCGTGGCACCGATACAAACCAATCAGGAAAACGTGGTCCGTCCCGGGTATCCGAGGAAAACGTGGTCCGTCCCGGATTTGGGGCCTGCTACCCGAGGCTGCGCAGCTCCCGCAATGCGACGGAGAGCATCGCCATATTAATCTCGGGTGCCGCGCGCAATTCGGCGAGCAACTGCGCCTGGCGCTCGATTGCGCGCCGGTTGCGCTCCCGCCATGCGCTGATCAGCGCTGCGGCGTCCATCGTCTCGCCACCATCGGTCAGCACTTCGCTGCTGACGCTGCGCTGCAGACCGGACAGGTCGTCCTCCATCGCCGCCCGGGCGAGCATCCGCCAGTGCTCTTCGCCGGGCAGCGCCGCGATCTTCGCGCGCAGCCACGGGATGCCGAGGCGCGCAGACACGTCGAAGTAGACCTGGGCGACCCGTTCGACCGGCTGTTTCGTCGCGTCCGCGACCTCGACGATATCGAGCGTCGAGTACAGCGCGTCGAGCGCGGTGACCCGCGCCGCGAGGGCCTGCGGCACGCCGCGTGACGTGAGCGATCCGACCGCCGCGGCCACGCGCGCCAGGTCGGCGGCATCGGTGAGCTCGGGCAGGCGCCGGGCGAGCGCCTCCACGCGCGGGGTGAAGCGTGCGATCGTCGCCGCCATGTCGTCCGCCAGGCGCCGCGAACGGAGGAACCACGTCGTCCCGCGCTCGAGCGGACGGCCCGAGCCGACGAGCATCTCGGTCTGGACCGCGTCGTCGACCGCGTTGTCCAGCGCCTCGATCTCCCGCCAGAGTGCGGGAAAGCCGAAGATCTCGCGCGTCAGCAGATACGCGCGCACGATCTCGTGCGGCTTCGCACCGGTCGTTTCCATCAGCCGGTGGACGAACGTGCCGCCGACGCGGTTCAGCATGCTGTTGACGACGTGGGTCGCGATGATCTCCCGTTTCAGCGGGTGCCGCGGCATGTACGCGGCATGGCGAAGCTGGAGCGCCGCCGGGAAATAGCGGATCAGCGCGGTCGCGACCCAGGGGTCGTCCGGAAGCGCCGACGCGACGAGCTCGTCGTACAGCCACATCTTGGCGTAGGCGAGCAGCACGGCCGCTTCGGGCGTCGTGAGGCCGCGCCCGCTCTTCCGGCGCGCCGCGAGCTCGTCGTCGTCCGGCAGGTGCTCGATCCTCCGGTTGAGCTTGCCGTCCCGTTCCAGGAACGCGATGAAGCGCTGCTGTGCGTCGAGGAGTTGCGGCGCGATACGGTTCATCGCCGACAGCGCCTGGGTCTGGAAATAGTTGTCGCGCAGCACCAGCGCCGCGACCTCGTCGGTCATGTCCGCGAGCAGGCTGTCGCGCTGCTTGTCGGTCAGCTCGCCGTCGGATTGGGCCAGTCCGAGCAGGATCTTGATGTTGACCTCGTGATCCGAGGTGTCGACGCCCGCCGAGTTGTCGATCGCGTCGGTGTAGATCCTGCCCCCGCCCTGCGCGTATTCGACGCGGCCGAGCTGCGTGCATCCCAGGTTGCCGCCTTCGACGACGACCTTGCAGCGCAGCTCGCGGCCGTCGACGCGCAACGCGTCGTTGGCGCGATCGCCGACCTGTGCGTGGGTCTCGTTCGAAGCCTTGACGTAGGTGCCGATGCCGCCGTTGTAGAGCAGGTCGACCGGCGCCTTGAGGATCGCGTTCACCAGTTCGTTCGGTGTCAACGCCTTTGCGTCGATCGCCAGCGCCTTCGCGACCTCGGGCGTGATCGCGATCGATTTGGCGCTGCGCGGATGCACGCCGCCGCCGGGCGAGATCAGTCCCGCGTCGTAGTCGGCCCAGGACGAGCGCGGCAGGCCGAACAGCCGCTCGCGCTCGGCGAACGAGCGCGCCGCATCCGGGTCCGGGTCGAGGAAGACGTGGCGGTGATCGAACGCCGCGACGAGCCGGGTGTGGCGCGACCGCAGCATCCCGTTTCCGAACACGTCGCCCGACATGTCGCCGATGCCCACGACGGTGAAATCGGTGGTCTGCGTGTCCACGCCAATCTCGCGGAAATGCCGCTTGACCGATTCCCAGGCGCCGCGTGCGGTGATGCCCATCGCCTTGTGGTCGTATCCAACCGAGCCGCCCGAAGCGAATGCGTCGCCCAGCCAGAAGCCGTATTCGCGGCTGATCCCGTTCGCGTAATCGGAGAACGTCGCCGTGCCCTTGTCGGCGGCGACGACCAGGTACGGATCGTCGCCGTCGTGGCGACGCACGCGCGCGGGCGCCACGATGGCGTCGCCGACGCGGTTGTCGGTGATGTCGAGCAGGCCCCGCAGGTAATCCTGGTAGCAGGCGACGCCTTCCCTCAGGTACGCGTCGCGGTCGGAGGGCGAGGGTGCGCGCTTCAGCACGAAGCCGCCCTTGGACCCGACCGGGACGATGACCGTGTTCTTGACCATCTGCGCCTTGGCCAGTCCCAGCACCTCGGTGCGGAAGTCCTCCAGCCGGTCCGACCAGCGCAGGCCACCGCGCGCGACCTTGCCTCCGCGCAGGTGCACACCCTCGAAGCGCGTCGCGTAGACGAAGATCTCGAACATCGGCACCGGTTCGGGAAGTCCCGGCACCTTCGCGGGGTCGAACTTGAACGACAGGAAGCCCCTGCGCGCGCCCGTCGCGTCGCGGCACCAATAGTTGGTGCGCGTCGTCGCGACGATCAGCGCCAGGTACTGCCGCAGCACGCGGTCTTCGGACAGGTTGTCGACGCCGTCCAGGGCCTGCCCGATCGCGCGCAGCTTGTCGCCGGACCGCGCGTCGGCATCGGTGCCCGCGTCGGGATCGAATCGAAGCATGAACAGCTCGACCAGCTGGGCAGCGATGCCGGCATGCGCGGCGAGCGTGGCTTCGATGAACGGCTGCGAAAGCGCGAATCCGATCTGGCGCAGGTATTTGGCGTACGCGCGCAGGATTGTCACCTCGGTGGCAGGCAGCTTCGCGGCGACGACCAGGCGGTTGAAGTCGTCGTTCTCGACCTCGCCCCGGAACACCCGCGCGAACGCGTCCTCGAAGACTGCGTGCAGCGCGTCGACCTCCACCTCCACCTGCATCTCGCCGGTCGCCGAGATCATGCCGAGGTCGTGGATCCAGATCGGCGTGCCGCCCTGCGGCGTCACGCGGTACGGGCGCTCGTCGAGGACCTTCATGCCCATCCGCTCGAGCATCGGCAGGCTGTCCGACAGCGTGACCGGGGCGCCGAGGCGGAAGACCTTGAATCGCAGCGCATCGGGCGCCGCCTCAGGCGGCCGGTACAGCGACATCGCCAGCGGCTCGGACGCAGAGAGTCGCTCCATCATCTCGATGTCGGGGACCGCTTCGCGCGCCGCCGTATCCTCGCGATACCCGGCCGGGAATGCAGCGGCGTAGCGATGCGACAGCGCGCTGCCGCGCGCCTCGCCCAGGGCGTCGATCAAGGCGCCGCGCAGGTCGTCGGCCCAGCGGCGCGCCGCGCCGGCGAGCCGCGCCTCGAGCGCGCGGACGTCGACGGGGGGAACGCGGCCCGGCGTCGTGCGGACCGTGATCAGCACGCGCGCCAGCGCCGATTCCCGCAGGTTGACGTTGAAGTCGGACCGCTGGCCGTTGAAGGCCTGCAGCAGGATCGCCTGCCATTTCTGGCGCACGTCCGTCGCGTAGTTCTCGCGCGGCGCGAAGATCAGGCAGGTGACGAACCGCTCGAAAGGGTCGCGGCGGACGAACAGCCGGAATCGCTGGCGATCGCCCAGATGCAGGATCCCGATGGCGGTCTGCAGCAGCTCGTCCTCGGGTGTCTCGAACAGCTCGTCGCGCGGAAAGCTGTCCAGGATGTTGACCAGGTTCTTTTCCGCATGGCCACCGGGCGGCAGACTGGCGCGGCGGATGACGTTCGCGGTCTTGTGTCGCAGCAACGGGATCGCCGACGGGCTCGCGCTGTAGGCGAGGTGGGTGAACAGGCCCAGGAAGCGATGCTCGCCGCACACGCGGCCCGCCGCGTCGAAGCGCTTGACCGCGACGTAGTCGAGATAGCCGGGGCGGTGCACGGTCGAGCGCGACGTCGACTTGGTGATGACCAGCAGTTCCGGCCGCCGGGCATAGGCCCGGACCTCCGGCGGCAGCGCGGCGAAGCTTTCCGCGATGTCCTTGCCCGGGGTCTCGCGCAGGATGCCGAGTCCGGTTCCTGCGACGATGCGCAACGCATCCTGGCCGCCGATGCGGACGAGATCGTGGCAGCGGTAGCCCAGGAAGGTGAAATGGTCCTCGGCAAGCCATTCGAGGAATGCCGCGCCGTCGGCGAGCTGGTCGGGGGACAGTGGCGGCGGATCGCGCGCGATGTCGGATGCGATCGTGCGCGCCTTCTGCTGCATCGGTTTCCAGTCGGTCACCGCAGTGCGCACGTCGTCCAGCACGCGCGCGATGTCCGCGGCGAGGCCCTCGAGCGTTTCCGCCTCGACCGTCCGGTCGACCTCGAGATGGATGAACGATTCGAGTTCGCGCGGCGGATCGCCGTCGCGTGCGAGCGCGGTCAGCGTGCCGTCGGCCGCGCGGACGACGCCGACGATCGGGTGGACGATCAGGTGCAGGGTCAGGCCGTGACGGTTGACCTCCATCGCGACGGAGTCGACGAGGAAAGGCATGTCGTCGTTGACGATCTCGACGATCGTGTGCCGCGACTGCCAGCCGTGCTCCTCGAGCGTCGGATTGAAGACGCGCACGCACGCACTTCCGGGCTCGCGCCTGCGCGCGAAATTCCAGTGCGAGAGCGCGGCCCCGTAGAGGTCGGCCGCCGGCCGCTCCTCCAGGTCCTCGCTGTCGACCTGGGCGTAGTAGCGCACGACGAAGTCCTGCAGCGTGGCGCGCAGGTCGGGCGCGATCCGGGTCGCGACCAGTCCGGCGACTTCGTCCACGCGTCGCGCTCGGACGTCCTGTGCGATGTCGTTCATCCATCCTCCTCACGCCGCGCCCGGTCGGCGCGTTGCGGTCCCGCGCCGCCGCTTCGTGGGCTGCGGTCTCGGGGCGTTGCCGGTTCCCTGGGGTCGAGTCTACTCCGCGGCAGCGGCCTCGCCGAGGTCGAAGAAAAGACCGGTCATGATTGCGAGGCCCTGCCGCGCGACGGGGCCCAGCAGGTGCTCGTCGGGTGCGTGCTGCGAGCACGCCGGATACGAATGCGGGATCCACACGGTCGGCAGCGACAGCACCTCGGCGAAGCAGTCGTTCGGCAGCGACCCGCCCAGGTTGGGAAGGATGACCGGACGCTCTCCGGTCGTGCGTTCGATCGATGCGGCGACGCGCCGCACCCACGGGTGCCCGGGATCGAGTCGGGTGGCCCGCATCACTTCGGATCGCGCGCGGGCGACCTGGACACTTCGATAGCCCCCCGCGTCCAGGTGGGCGCGGATCGCACGAATGAACGTCGTGTGGTCGCAGCCGGCGACGAAGCGCAACTGCAGGTGCGCGCTGGCCCGCGGCGGAATCGCGTTGACCGGATGGTCGGGGTTGCCGGTCCGGTAGGCCAGCACTTCCAGCGCGTTCCAGCCGAACACGCGCTCGGCGGGGGAGAGGCCCGGCTCGCCCCAGGCGGGGTCGATCGCGGGGCCGCCGGGTTCTCCTGGCTCGATGTCGGCCAGCGCCTCGCGCACCGCGGCGGGAATCGACGGTGGACGCAATCCGTCGACGAGGATGCGCCCGCGACCGTCGACCATCGACGCGATCGCGTTCGCGAGGATCGTTCCCGGATTGGCCAGCAGGCCGCCCCAGTTGCCCGAGTGGTGTGCGCCTTCGCGCAGGTCGACGGTCAGGTCGAAATTGAACGCGCCGCGCGAGCCCAGGAACAGCGTCGGCTGGTCGGCGGCAAGCCGCGGCCCGTCGGAGGCGATCAGCACGTCGGCCGCGAGCGTCGCGCGCTCGCGCTCGCACAGTGCGCGCAGGCCCGGCGAACCGGTCTCCTCGCCCATTTCGAGCAGGACCTTGACGTTGAACCCGAGCGATCCGCGGGCCGCCAGCACCTGCGCCAGCGCGGCGAAGTTCAGGCTGTGCTGCCCCTTGTTGTCGGCGGTGCCGCGTCCGTACCAGCGGTCGCCTTCGACGACGACCTTCCATGGCGAAAGACCGCTGCGCCATTGCGCGTCGTAGCCGAGCACGACGTCCCCGTGCCCGTAGGTGAGGATCGTCGGGCGATCGCGGCCCTCGAGGCGCTCGCCGTACAGGAACGGAATGCCTCCCGCGGGATTGTCGAGCAGGCGCCAGGTGAATCCCATCGCGGCGAGTGCCGGGCCGATCTCGTCCTCGAGATAGCCGACGAGCTCGTCGCGCGAGTCGCCGCGCTGGCTCTCGGTGCGCAGCGCGACGCGACGCGCGAGTTGGGCACGGAAGTGGCCGGCGTCGAACCAGGCGAGCGCCGCGTGGATGGCGTCGTCGCGCGCGGTCACCGGCGCTGCTTCCGGAAGCGTCGGATCGACGGCACCGCCTGCAGCGGTGGCTTCACGCCGCGCGATCCTGCCGCGACTCGAGGAAGCGGCCGAGCCGCGCCACGCCTTCGTCGAGCCGCGCGTCGGCTGCGGCGAAACACCAGCGGACGAAGCCTTCACCGTCGGGACCGAAAGCGCTCCCCGGGGCGAGCCCCAGTCGCGCTTCGGCGACCAGGCGCTTGCAGAACGCGAGGCTGTCGTCGACGCCGGCGACCCGGAACAGCGCGTACATCGCGCCCTGCGGCGTGGCGGCCTGCACGCCCGGGATCCCCTGCAGATCGGCGATCAGCCGGTCGCGTGCATGGCGAAACCGCGCCCGGGTGGCGGCGACGGTCGTCTCGCCCTGGGTGATCGCGGCCACGCCGGCGTGCTGTACGAATGCCGGGGAACAGGAAGTGTTGAATTCGATCAGCTTGCCGATGTCGGTCATCAGCGCCGCCGGTGCGACGACCCAGCCCAGGCGGAAGCCGGTCATCATCCAGGCCTTGGAAAAGCTGTTGGTGCTGACGAGGCGGGCGCCTTCGTGTGCGAAGTCGAGGAAAGACGGCGCGCAGGCGGCATCCTCGCCGTAGTAAAGGCGTTCGTAGACGTCGTCGGCGACGATCCAGATCCCGTGACGGTCGCAATGGTCGAACACCGCGCGCTGCGCCTGGCGGTCGATCGTCCAGCCGGTCGGGTTGTTCGGCGAGTTGAGCAGCAGTGCGCGCGTGCCGGGGGTCAGCGCCGCGAGCAGCCGGTCGACGTCGAGGCTCCAGCCGGAGGGGCCGAAGGACAGCGAGACGCGCTCGACGTCGGCCGACAGGATCCGGGGAACGCCGATGAGGTTCGGCCACAGCGGGGTCACCGCGACAACACGGTCGCCGGGATCGACGAGCGCCTGCACGGTGAGCATCAGGGCCGACATCCCAGAGGCGGTCACCGCGATCCGGGCCGCCGGGACAGGCGCGTGGAGCCGAGTCACGTAGGCGGCGATGGCGTCGCGCAGCTCGGGAATGCCGAGGTTCTGCGTGTAGAACGTCTCGCCGCGGGCGAGCGAGGCGCTCGCGGCGTCGCGTATGAACGCCGGCGTCACCTGGTCGGGCTCGCCGAACCAGAAGGCGAGGACGTCCGCCACGCCTATGCCGGCGTTCGCGATCTCGCGGATCTTCGACGAGGGGATCTGGCCTATCGCGGCGCGCGCGCTCGCGAGCGGAGGGCGCGCGGGACCGCGGGGTTCCGGATGGCCAGGTCCGGGAGTCTGCCGGGGTGTCTGCATCCGATGCTTATACTTTGGCGGCGGCCGCGGCGGCAAGCGACGCCGGCGCCGGAAGCGGCCAATGGAAACGAGCACCGGAAGCGAGCACTGCGGGGCGTTGCCGCCAGAGCCGCGTTTCGGCAGGCCGCTGCTCAGCAGACTTCCCGTGCCGCGCGCGCTGCCCGCTCGATCGAATCGAGCGCGGCCGGTCCGCGGTGACGCTGTCGCAGCGAGGCGGTGAGTGCCAGCAGGGCGAGGGCGAGCGCGGGGTCGATCGAGCCGACCGGGGTGACGGCATCGGTCGCGGGGCCGACGGCCGCATGCGCCTGGGTCGCGACGATGAAGACGGCCAGCGCCAGCACGACGCTCACGAACGCGCCCGTGGCCAGGCTCTCGATGAGCAGCCGCACGAGGTCCCGCCACGCACGCTGGCTCGATCCATGACTTGCGAGTGACCGGTTTTTCACGATGTCTTCGTCCTGACAGGGGTGTCGAGCACGCTGCGGTGCCGTCCGAGCGGGTTTGCCCGGCGGCAATCCGCCGACACTCATTGAACCCGCGGATCGCGGCGGCGCTGCGCCGCGAACATGGCGAGCTGCCGATCAAATGTGGCAAAGCGATGGCAGAAGCGACGGCGGGGTCATCGGCAAAGCGATGGCAGGGTCGCCGGCAAGGGATGGCAAAATCGATGGCA
This sequence comes from uncultured Pseudomonadota bacterium, assembly GCA_963816415.1. Lineage (GTDB taxonomy): Bacteria > Pseudomonadota > Gammaproteobacteria > Burkholderiales > Casimicrobiaceae > VBCG01. The sequence continues at coordinate 224,921 of CAWFKR010000013.1, read as the reverse complement.
GGGTCGCCGGACAAGGGATGCCAGCATCTAGGGCGGGGCCGCCGGCAAAGCGATGGCAGAATCGCGCTGTGAGCCGCCGCATCGCCATCGTCGAGGACGAACCCGCACTGCGTGACAACGTTGCCGACGCGTTGCGTCGGCACGGCTACGAGGTCGCGACCTATGCCGACCGGGCGAGCGCGCTCGACGCGTTCCGCACGCGCCTTCCCGATCTCGCGCTGATCGACGTCGGGCTCGGAGACGACATCGACGGCGGATTCGACCTGTGCCGCGAACTGCGGGCGCTGTCGGCGGGCGTACCGATCATCTTCCTGTCGGCGCGCGACTCGGATTTCGACATCGTCGCGGGACTGAGGCTCGGGGCCGACGACTACCTGACCAAGGATGCGAGCCTGCCCCACCTGGTCGCGCGAATCGCCGCGCTGTTCCGCCGCAGCGAGCTCACGCAGTCGGCCGCGGCTGCCGAGGACGTCCAGCAGCGCGGCGCCCTCACGCTGGACCTGAAGCGCCTGACCGCGCACTGGAACGGCAAGCGCGTCGACCTGACGTTGACCGAGTTCTGGATGGTCCATGCGCTGGCCCGGCACCCGGGCCACGTCAAGGATCGCGACAGCCTGATGCGCGACGCGAGGATCACCGTCGACGACAGCACGATCACCTCGCACATCAAGCGGATCCGCCGCAAGTTCCAGGCGCTCGACCCGGCGTTCGACCGCATCGTGACCGTCTATGGTCTCGGCTATCGCTGGGACGCCGCGGCGTCCTGAACGCGGCGCTCCCGCGGCGAATCGGGCGATGGCCGGCGGCCGGATTGCGAGCACGATCAGGCGATACTCGCCGCCGCTGGGCATCCGCGCGCAGCTCGCGCTGGTGCTGACCGTCTTCCTGGCGTTGCCATGGCTGGGCTACCAGTACGCGCGCGAGATCGAGCGCTTCCTGCAGAGCGCCCAGGACCGCGCCCTCGCCGGCACCGCGCAGGCGATCGCCACGGCGCTGAACGACCGGCCGCGCCTGTTCGACACGCCGCCCGACCCGATCGCCTCGTTTGCGCGCGAGCGCATCGCGGACGAGGGGAGCGGGGGCGTGACGCTGCCGCCATCGGCCTCGCCCGAAATCGAGCAGATCATCCGCGGGCTGTCGCGGATCGACGCGCGTATCTGGGTCGTCGACCGCGACCTGACCGTGCTCGCACATACCGGGTCGCTGAAGCGCGAGCCACCGGCCGAAGCGCCGCCTGGCTCGCCGCTGGCCTCGATCTGGCAGACGGTCGAGCGCGCGACCGTGGGGCGCATCTACACGCTGTTCCTCGAGCAGCCGACCGAGGACTTTCGCGACGAAGCGGCGGCGCGCGGCCCCCCTCGCGGCCGCGACATCGAGGGCGCGCTGGCCGGAATCCTGACCTTCGACCGTCGCAGGACCCTCGACGGCAAGGCCGTCATCGTCGCGGCCGCGAATCCGATCTGGATCGGCGATCGTGTGGAGGGTGCCGTCGTCGTCGAGCAGACGACCAACCGCGTGCTCGCCGAGCGCAACCTCGCGTTCGAGCGGCTGTTCAACATCGTCATCGCGGTCCTGCTGCTCGGATCGGTCGCCCTGACGCTGTTCGCATCGAGGCTGTCCTCGCGCATCCGGCGCCTGCGCGACGACGCCGAGGCGGCGATCGATCCGAACGGCCGCGTGCGCGGCACGTTCGCCGGCGTCGACGCGCGCGACGAGATCGGGGATCTGTCACGAAGCTTCGCAAGCGTGCTCGCCCGGCTGTCCGATTACGCGGCGTACCAGGAGAAGATGGCGGGGCGCCTGTCGCACGAGTTGCGCACGCCGATCGCGGTCGTCCGTTCGTCGCTCGAGAACCTGCAGCAGCAATCGCCCGGCTCCGACACCAGGATCTACATCGAGCGGGCGCAGGGCGGCCTCTCACGGCTGTCGGCGATCCTGACCCGGATGACCGAGGCGGCACGCCTCGAGCAGGCCCTGCAGGAAGTGCCGCGCGAGCGCTACGACGTGGCCCCCGTCATCGCCGCCTGCGTCGACGGCTACCGCGCCGCCTACCCCGACGTTCCCTTCGACCTGTCGCTCGCGGAAGGGGCGATGGTGGTCGAGGGGGCGCCGGACCTGCTCGCCCAGATGCTCGACAAGCTCGTCTCCAACGCCGTCGAGTTCCGCAGCGGCGGGCCGGTCGTGATCGCTGCCGAGCGTGCCGGCGATGCCGTGCGGATGACGGTGTCCAATGCCGGTCCGCCGTTGCCCGCCGGGATGCAGGCACGGCTGTTCGACTCGATGGTGTCGGTGCGGCCGCAGCGCGGCGGCGCGCATCTTGGCCTCGGACTCTACGTTGCGCGGATGATCGCCGAGTTCCACGGCGGATCGATCGACGTCACCAATCGAACCGACGGCAGCGGCGTCGTCGTCTCGGTGCGGATCCCGCTCGAGTTCAGGTGAGACGTCGGATTGCGCTTACTCGTATGAGCGTCGGATCGCACTCGCTCGAATGAGCGTCAGATGGCACTCGCTCCTATGAGCGTCAGATCGCAATCTCGTAGCGGTCGCGACCCTGGCGCTTGGCGGCGTAGAGCGCGCTGTCGGCGCGCTTCAGCAGTGCCTCGGCGGTCATCGACGATCCCAGGCCAAGCGCGATGCCGATGCTCGTCGTCACCTGCAGCGGCGTACCTCCGGCCAGGAACTCGCCGCGCGTCGCCGCGATGATCTTGCGGGCGACGAAGCGGCATTCCTCGCGGCCGTGGATGCCTTCGAGCACGATGACGAACTCGTCGCCGGCAAGCCGCGCCACGAGGTCGGTCGAGCGTACCGATGCCGACAGCCTGCGTGCGAACTCGCGCAGCACGTCGTCGCCGGCGGCGTGGCCGAGGGTGTCGTTGATGCCCTTGAAGCCGTCGATGTCCAGGAACAGCAGTGCGATCGGGATCCCGCTTCGCCTCGACCGCTGCAGCGCGGCGGCGATGCCGTCGTTGAAGCGGCGCCGGTTGGGGAGGCCGGTCAGCGCATCGTACTGCGCGAGGCGCTCCAGCGCGTGCTCGGCCTCCTTGAGCGGCGTGACGTCGTGACTCGACGTGTAGACACCGACGACCCGGCCCGCTTCGTCGATGTCCGGGACGTAGCTGCCGCGCACGTGCCGCGTGCCGGTCCTGTCGGTGAATTCCAGGTCGTAGTCGACGCGATCGCCGGAGAATGCGCGGTCGAGCCGCGGGCTCATGCTCGCCCAGGCTTCGGGCCCCAGCACCTCGGCGACCGGGCGGCCCGTGATCTCCGACAGCGGCCGGCCCAGCCATGTCTCGTAATACCGGCTGTTGAAGCGATAGCGGCGCTCGGCGTCGATGTAGCCGATCAGCAGCGGAATGTTGTCGGTGATTCCCCGCAGGCGTCGCTCGCTTTCCTCCACTTTCGCCTGCGCGTCGTGCAGGTCGGTCACGTCCTGCACCAGCGCGTAGATGCCGACGACGTTGCCCTGCGGGTCGAGGTCGGGAATGTAGTCGACGAGCTCCTGATGCCGGCGGCCGTCGCGCAGGATCGCGCGCTGGAAGCGCGTGCGCTCTCCGGCCTTGACGCGTTGCATGTACGGCCGCGTCTGCGCGTAGGCCTCGGGTGTCAGGAAGTCGGCGACCGGCCGACCGGCGACGGCGTCGGGCGGCAGCCCGTACAGCTCCCTTGACCGGCCGTTGACGAAGATGAATTCCTCGTCGATCGTCAGCTGCGCGATCAGCGCGGGGACGGTATCGGCGATCGTGCGCATCCTTTTCTCGGAGTCGGCGAGCGCGTGTTCGACTTCCTTGCGCCGGCTGATGTCCTGGCAGACGACGTACGCGCCTCGCACCTCGTCTGCGGAGCCGTAGTCGGGGAATGCGCTGACGAGGAAGAACGGGGCATCGCCCGAAGGCGAGAAGCTCGCCTCGAAAGTCTGGGGCAGGCCTTCCTGGACTTCGCGGATCCGGTCCTCGATGCGGGCGTAGACCTTGTGCCCGACCATCTCGGTCAGGGTGTGGCCGATGAAGTCGGCGGGATCCACGCCGAAGACCTCGCGGGCGTAGGCGTTGACGAAGCGGAACCTGTGCTCCGCATCGATGTAGGTGATCAGCACCGGTACGTTGGAGGTGATCAGTTCCAGGTTTGCCGCCGTGCGCTGCAACTCGGCGGATTTGTCTTCCAGTGCGGCGCTTCTTTCCTGCAGCGTCTGCGCCATCCGGTTGAGGGTGCGCGCAAGCACGCCGAGTTCGTCGCCGCCGTCGACGCTCGTGCGGTGGGAAAGATCGCCGCGGCCGAATCGCGCCGCATCGGAGGCGAGCTGGCGCAGCGGACGGGCGATCCTGTTGCCCGAATGGAACGCGAAGACGACGCCGAGCAGCAATGCGGCGAGTCCCAGCATGACCGTGCCTGCCACGCTCGTGTGCGACGACGCGGCCGCTGCCCCCGCCGGAGCTTCGACGTACACGCGCCAGGGCGCGCGCGCCGGCTCGGCGTAGGCCGTCAGTTCCAGAGCGCCGTCGGCCCCGCGGTGCAGGGCGGAGCCTTCGGCCGGTCGCGGCCCCGCCGGGGCATCGACCGCATCGGGGAATTTCCTGCCGATCCAGCGGACGGGATCCCGGCTGCGAGCCAGGATGACCCCTGCGCGGTTGACGAGCGTGACCACGGTGAGCGCGGGTGCGACGCCTCGGGTGTCGAGCAGCCCGCTCAGCGCCAGGAGGCGCGTCGATGCGGTCACGACCCCTTGGGCGCGACCGGCGCCGTCGAGCAGGGGACGTGCGAAGACCGCGATGGGTTCGTCGTCGGCCGGCGAGCGCCGCGGTCCGTCCACCGTCAGCGTTCGCTGGGTCAGCGCTGTGCGGAAATCGGGGCGGCTGGCGATGTTGAGATCGCTTCCCCGCCGCACGCGGTCCAGGGTTCCGACGTTCTCCCCGTCGCGGGTCCACACGCCGATGTTGTTCATCGTCGGCGGAAGGTCGCCGCGCAGGCTTTGCAGGAAGGCGTCGTTCGCCTGGGTGTCCGCCGTGTCGGGGACCACCCCGTGGCTCGACAGCGCGATGGCTCCCGCCATGTCGCTCACGTAATCGTCGACGCGCGCTGCGACCAGTCGCGCCGCCGAGAGCATCCGCTCCGTGGCTTCGTCGCGGTCGGCCGCCGCCTGGCGCGTGGCGCTGAGGCTGACATAGACGATGAACGGCAATCCCAGTGCCAGCACGACCAGCACGAGCCGCATGCTGATGCTTGCCCGGAAGGGGATCGCTGCGCGGTCGGCGGGCGATGCCGGTCCTGCCTGGTAATCGGGTGGCTGCGGCGGTCCGGACGACGCTCCGCCGCCTCCCGCCGCGTCGACGGGGGAGCCGGGAATGCGATCCTGGGGCGCAACGTTCACGTGCGGATCCACGATCAGTCCGGATTGGGGACCCGATTACCCGCAAGGAACGTGCCGAGCCCCCGATCACGCTTCATTGCGGTGCAGCGATGCCGGAACGGCGCTCGGCGATAATGCCGGGCTTACAACCTGCGCAACCTCAAGTTTCGATGCATCTGCACATCCTCGGCATCTGCGGCACCTTCATGGGTGGCATCGCCGCCATCGCCAGGCGCGCCGGTCACACCGTCACCGGCTGCGACGCCAACCCGTATCCGCCGATGTCGACCCAGCTCGAGGCCCTGGGCATCGGCCTGACCGAGGGTTTCGACGCGGCGCAACTCGACGGCGTCGCGCGGGGCGCCGACGTCTTCGTGGTCGGCAATGTCGTCTCGCGCGGCAACCCGCTGATCGAGGCGATCCTGAACCGCGGCCTGCCCTACAGCTCGGGACCGCAGTGGCTCTACGAAATGGTCCTGGCCGATAAGTGGGTGCTCGCTGTCGCCGGAACCCACGGGAAGACGACAACTTCCGCGATGCTCGCCCACATTCTCGAGCAGGCGGGGCTCGACCCGGGCTTCCTGATCGGGGGGGTGCCGCTGGATTTCGACGTTTCGGCGCGCCTCACCGACAGCGCATTCTTCGTCATCGAAGCCGACGAATACGACACGGCGTTCTTCGACAAGCGATCGAAGTTCGTCCACTACCGCCCGCGAACCGTGGTCCTGAACAACCTGGAATTCGACCACGCCGACATCTTCCCCGACCTGGCGGCGATCGAGACCCAGTTCCATCACCTGGTCCGGACGGTGCCGGGCGTCGGCCGCATCATCGCCAACGGCCAGGAGGCGAGCATCGCTCGCGTGCTCGCGCGCGGACGGTGGAGCGAAGTCGAGCGCTTCGGTGCCGCGGATGTCGCGTCCTCGCCGCAGACCCCCGGCGTCCAGCCTCCCGACTGGACGATCGCCGACGACGGCGTGATCGCACATCGCGGGGTCCCGGCAGGCACGCTGCAGATCGGGCTGTCAGGCCGTCACAACCGGATGAATGCGCTCGCGGCGCTGGCCGCCGCGCGGCATGCCGGCGTGCCCGTCGCAGCCGGTCTTGCCGCGCTTGCATCCTTCCGCGGCGTCAAGCGCAGGATGGAGCTGCGCGGCAGCGCGGGGGGCGTCGAGGTCTACGACGATTTCGCCCATCACCCGACGGCCATCGCGACGACGCTCGACGGCCTGCGCAAGTCGCAACCGGCCGGACGCATCCTCGCGGTGCTCGAACCGCGGTCGAACACGATGAAGCTCGGCACGATGAAGGCCGCGCTGCCGGAATCGCTGTCGCAGGCCGACCGTGTCTACTGCTATGCGGCCAACCTCGGCTGGGATGCGGGGTCCGCGCTGGCGCCGCTGGGCGCCCGGGCCCAGGTGTTCGACGAACTCGATGCCCTGGTGCGAGCGGTCGCCGCCGACGCCCGCGCCGGCGACCACGTGCTGGTGATGAGCAATGGCGGTTTCGGCGGCGTGCACGGCAAGTTGCTCGACGCCCTCGGGGGCGCGTGAGCCCGAAGGGCCGCCCCGAGGGCGAACACCGGAGTGCGCAGCACGAAGGTAAACCGAGAAGCCCGAAGGGCCGCCCCGAGGGCGAACACCGGAGTGCGCAGCACGAAGGTAAACCGAGAAGCCCGAAGGGCCGCCCCGAGGGCGAACACCGGAGTGCGCAGCACGAAGGTATTCCGATGACGTCCACGATCGTCTACCTGCACGGATTCCGCTCGTCGCCGCAGAGCACGAAGGCCACGCAGCTGGCGAAGGCGGTCGCGGCACTGCCGGCGAAACTGCGGCCGATCCTGCACATTCCGGAACTCCCGCACCGTCCGTCGCAGGCGATGGACGCGATATCGGCGCTCGCCGCGAGCGTCGATCCAGCCCAACTGACCTTCGTCGGCAGCTCGCTGGGCGGCTTCTATGCGACCGCCGCGGCCGAGCGCTTCGGCGCGTCTGCCGTGCTGATCAATCCCGCCGTCCGGCCGTGGGAGGACCTGCGGGCGCACGCCGGGAAGCAGACGAACATGTACACCGGCGAAACCTTCGAGTTGACCGATGCGCATTTCGCCGAGTTGCGCGCGATCGCAATCCCGCGCATCACCCGGCCGTCCCGCTACCTGCTGCTCGTGCAGACCGGCGACGAGGTCCTCGATTACCGGCAGGCGGTCGACGTCTATGCCGGTGCGTGGCAATGCGTGCAGGGCGGCGGGGACCACGCCTTTTCGGGCTTCGAAGCGCAGATTGCCGCGATCCTTCGATTTTGTGCATTACAGCGCGGCTGATGTCGCTGCGGCGGCAAGGCAATCGACGATTCGGGGAGCGTCCGGACCGGCGCCGCATGCTGCGCCGCAACTAGCCGCAGCCCCCGCGCCGGGATTATGCTTTGGGGCATGACTTGGCGAAGTCGGAACTCGTTCCAGGACGCCTGAGCGCGCCGGGGGCCACAAGCCCGGGCGGCGCTCCCCCGCCGCCCGCGCGACGCCCGTGACCGGTACTGCGTCGTCGTGGACGGCTCGCTTTCACAAGGAGCACGCGATGACAACGCACAATCGCGCGGGCCACGAACCCGCGTCCCCCCCGCTTCCGCTGTCCGACGCCGCATCCGACCTGATCGCCCGCGAGCGGGCTTTCGGCGCCAACAACTACGACCCGTTGCCGGTGGTTCTCGCGCGCGGCGAGGGCAGCTGGCTGGCCGACATCGACGGCCGGCGCTACCTCGACCTGATGAGCGCGTATTCGGCCGTCAGCTTCGGCCACGCACATCCCAGGATCGTCGGCGCGCTCATCGCCCAGGCGCAGCAGCTCGGCGTCACCTCGCGGGCCTACCACAACGACGAATTGCCCCGGCTGTTCGAGCGTCTCGTGCGCCTGACCGGGCTCGATCGCGTGCTTCCGGCCAACGGCGGCGCGGAAGCGGTCGAGACCGCGCTGAAGGCGGCGCGCAAATGGGGGCACAAGGTCAAGGGAATCCCCGACGGTCGCGCCGAGATCATCGCCTGCAACGGCAATTTCCACGGCCGCACGATTGCGGTGATCGGCCTGTCGACGGAGCCCCAGTACCGCGACGGTTTCGGCCCGTTCCCGCCGGGCCTGTCCACGATTCCCTATGGCGATGCGGACGCGCTCGAGCGCGCGATCACGCCACGCACCGCCGCATTCCTGGTCGAGCCGATCCAGGGCGAGGGCGGGATCGTCGTGCCGCCGGCCGGCTATCTCGCGCGCTGCGCCGAGATCTGCCGCAGGCACGGCGTGCTGCTGATCTGCGACGAGATCCAGACGGGCCTCGGGCGCACCGGACGGTTCCTGGCCTGCAGCCACGACGGTGTGCGGCCCGACGCCGTCATCCTCGGCAAGGCGCTGGGCGGCGGCCTGCTGCCCGTTTCGGCACTGGTCGGGACCCACGACCTGATGCGGGTCTTCAACCCGGGCGACCACGGCAGCACGTTCGGCGGCAACCCGCTGGCGGCGGCGGTGGCCAGCGCCGCGCTCGACGTGCTCGAGGACGAGAAGCTGGTCGAGCGTTCGGCCGAACTCGGGGCGTGGCTGCTCGACGAGCTTTCCGACCTGCGCAGCCACATCGTCCGTGACGTTCGCGGACGCGGCCTGTTCGTCGGCATCGAAGTCGATGCGCGATACATCGGCGCGCGGCCCGTCGTGGACCGGCTGCTGGCGCGCGGGATCCTGTCCAAGGACACGCACGGCACCGTCGTCCGCATCGCGCCTCCCCTCAACATTCCCCGGGACGATCTCGCCTGGGCGATCACGCAGATCCGTGCGACGTTCCGCGAGCTCGAGCGCGACTTGAAGCGCGCGGCTTGATCGGTCCCCCTCACCCCGGCCCTCTCCCCCGGCGGGGGAGAGAGGGTGCCGAGCGCGAGCGAGGCGGGTGAGGGATGAGGTGGGGGTGAAGGACGCGCGAACGCCCATCGCGCGCGGGCGGTAGTATTCGCTTCATGGCCACACCCACGCTCGAAGGCAAGCTCGTCGTCGCGATCAGCTCGCGGGCGCTGTTCGATCTCGCAGAGAGCCATCGCGTCTACACCGAGCAGGGCGTCGCGAGCTATCACCAGTACCAGATCGAGCACGAGGACGAGATACTCGCCCCGGGCCCGGCGTTCGCACTGGCGACCAAGCTACTGCGCCTGAACCGCCTGCCCAAGCAGTATGTCGAGGTGATCCTGCTTTCCCGAAACAGCGCCGACACCGGCCTGCGCGTGTTCAACTCGATCAAGCATTACGGCCTCGACATCACGCGAGCCGCATTCACCAAGGGGGAGTCGACGTCGCGCTACGTCCCCGCCTTCGGTGCGCACCTGTTCCTGTCGGCCGACACCGGGGACGTGAGGCGAGCGCTCGAGGACGGGTATGCGGCGGCGACGATCTTTCCCAGCGTCTTCAGCAACGAGACCGACGAGCTGCGCATCGCCTTCGACGGCGATGCCGTGCTGTTCTCCGACGAGGCCGAGCGCGTGTTCCAGGCAGGCGGTCTCGACGCGTTCACGCGGAGCGAACGCGAGGCCGCGACCACCCCCCTGTCGGGCGGCCCGTTCAAGGAATTTCTCGCGGCACTGCACCGGATCCAGGCGGACTTTCCGGAGGATCGCAGCCCGATCCGCACGGCGCTCGTCACGGCGCGCAGCGCGCCTGCGCACGAGCGGGTGATCCGGACGCTGCGCGCGTGGAACATCCGCATCGACGAGGCGCTGTTCCTCGGCGGCCTGGACAAGGGCGAGTTCCTGCGGGCTTTCGGCGCCGACATATTCTTCGACGACCAGGCGCGGCACGTCGCCTCGGCGGCGATGCACGTGTCTGCCGGTCATGTTCCGCACGGCGTGGCGAACCAATGATCCCCGACCGGACTCGAAGCGCGATGCGACAACGATCGACTCCCTGGCGCGTTCGCCTCGCCGCCGTCGCGATGATGCTGGCGGTCGCCGCGCCCGCTTTCGCCGAAGGCTACAAGATCGGGGTCCTGCACGTCGAACGCATTCTGCAGCAGTCGGATGCGGCCAAGGCCGCGCACGACCGCATCGAGCGCGAGTTCAAGCCTCGCGACGACGACATCACCCGGAAGGAAGAGGCGCTGAAGGCTGCGCAGGCGGAGTACGAGAAGCAGCGCCAGGGACTGTCCCAGGACGAGCGTGCGTCCCGCGAGCGCCGACTCGACCTCCAGGCCCGGGACCTCGAGCGCCTTCGCCAGCAGTTCAACGAGGACCTTCGCGCGCGGCAGTTCGAGGAGCTCGACAAGCTCAAGGGCGAGCTCGACCAGGTGCTGACGAACTATGCCAAGGCCAACAACTACGACCTGATCCTCCAGGACGCGCTGTGGGTGGGCAAGTCGGTCGACATCACCGATGACGTCATCAAGGCCCTGAACGCGACCCCGTCGGATGCGGGCTCATCGCCAGCGACGCCGTCGGGCGCGAACGGCCCGGGTGTTACCAACCCGGATACGACGAATCCCGGCATGACCCCGCCCGGGTCCGCCCGATAGGCGATCCGCGGGACCTCCGGGGGACGCGGGCTGGGCTCAGGCGCGGCGGCGCCCGTAGAACGGATACGCGGGGTCGTTGTAGCCGGGCGTCGACGCATGCCCGGGCACGACCAGCGAGTCGACGAGCGCCTCGTCCTCGTCGGTCCATGGCGTGCCGAGCGCGGTGACGTAGTCCTTCCATTGCGCGAGCGTGCGCGGCCCGGCGATCACCGAGGTGATGACGCGGTTCGCCCAGAGCCACGCGAGCGCGAACTGCGTCGGCGTGCGGCCGGTCTTTTCCGCGTGGGCCTTGAGCTTGTCGGCGATCACCAACGACTCGTCGCGGAACTCGGTCTGCATCATCCGCGCATCCTTGCGCCCCGCGCGCGAATCGGCAGGCACCGCGCCGCTCGCGTACTTGCCGCTCAGCACGCCTCGGGCGATCGGCGAATACGACGCGACGCCGATGCCATGGTGATCGCAGGCGGGAAGGATCTCGACCTCCGGCATCCGGTTCAGCAGGTTGTAGTACGGTTGGCACACGACCGGCGGCGTGACGGACAGCCGCTCGCACAGGCGCACGATTTCGGCGATTCGCCAGCCGCGGTAGTTGGACAGGCCGAAGTAGCGGATCTTGCCGGCGCGCATCAGGTCGCCGATCGCGGCAATCGTTTCGGCGAGCGGCGTCTTCGGGTCGTCGCGGTGCAGGTAGTAGATGTCGATCCAGTCCGTGCCGAGGCGCGAGAGGCTCGCATCGCAGGCCTGGAACATCCAGCGGCGCGACAGTCCTCCGGTGTGCGGCTTCTCGTTGCCCGCGCCGCCCATGACGTTGGCGACCTTGGTCGCGAGTATCCAGCGCGCGCGATTGGCGCGGATCGCGGCGCCGGTGATCGTCTCCGACGCACCATCGGCGTAGACGTCGGCAGTGTCGATGAAATTGACGCCCGCGTCGAACGCGTGCGCGACGATCTCGCCGGCTTCGGCGTCGCCGGTCCGGTCGCCGAACATCATCGTTCCGAGGCACACGGTCGACACCTCGAGGCCGCTCTTTCCCAGTCGCCGGTATTCCATCGCGATTCCCTGACGTCGAATCCGGCATTCTACGGGGCGCGGCTATAATTGCGCCCCCTCCGCGTGACGCCGCCGCCGGCGCCTTTCCATGAATGTGCTGTTCGAAGACGACGGGCAGTTGAAGGCCGGGACGCTGCTGGCCGACAACGACGCGTCGCTTCAGGTCGAAGCCGCATCGGGCAAGCGCCAGAAGATCAAGGCGGCGCACGTGCTGCTGCGATTCGCCTCGCCTTCGCCTGCCGAGGCGATGGCGCGCGCCCACGAGATCGTCGCCGGCATCGACACCCATTTCCTGTGGGAGGTGTCGGTCGAGGGTGAGTTCGGCTTCGACGAGCTCGCGCGCGAGTATTTCGGTGGCACGCCCGCGGCCGCCGAATCGGCTGCCGTCGCGCTCGCGCTGTCCGCGGCACCGATGTATTTCTATCGGAAAGGGCGTGGGCGCTATCGCAAGGCGCCCCCGGAGGCCCTCAAGGCCGCCCTCGCGTCGGTTGCCCGCAAGGAACGCGAGGCGCGCGACATCGCGGCCTGGGCCGCGGACCTCGGCGCAGGCCGGCTGCCCGAAGCCCTGGCAGCGAAGCTCGACATGCTGCTCTACCGTCCGGACAAGAATTCGCCCGAATGGAAGGCGCTCAACGCGGCGTGCGAGGCGCAGAAATCGAATCCTCTGCAGCTGCTCGCGGCCTGCGGCGCGATTCCGTCCACCCACGACTATCACTTCAAGCGCTTCCTCGTCGAATCGTTCCCGACGGGGCTCGCGTTTCCCCCGTGGGGCGAGCTGCCGTCCCCTCCCGAACTCCCGGTTGCGCAGGTCGAGGCTTTCTCGATCGACGACGCTGCGACGACCGAGATCGACGATGCATTCTCGGTGCGCAGGCTCGACAGCGGCAATGTCGAGATCGGCATCCACATCGCCTGCCCCGCGCTTGCGATAGCGCGCGGGACGCCGCTCGACGCGATCGCGAGAGCGCGACTGTCGACCGTCTACATGCCGGGACGCAAGCTGACGATGCTGCCCGACGGGGCCGTCGCGGCGTTCACGCTCGCCGAGGGCACGACCCCTCCGGCGCTGTCGCTCTACGTCGAGGCGACGCCGGACGGCACGACGATCGCGCAGCGCACGGTGCTCGAGCGCGTGCCGATCGCGGCGAACCTGCGGCTCGATGCCCTCACCGACGCTTTCGCGACCGAAGCGCCGGCGCCCGGCGAGCCGCGATGGACCGCTGAGTTCCGCGCGCTGTGGCAGTTCGCGAAGCGGCTGTACGAGGCGCGCGGCAAGACCGATCCGGCCCGGATCGACTACAGCTTCGACATCGACTGGAACGGATCGTCGGCGGGCGAGCCGGGACGCGTGGCCATCGTCCCCCGCACTCGCGGCAGTCCGCTCGACCGGCTGGTCGCCGAACTGATGATCCACGTCAACCATGCCTGGGGCCGGCGCCTGGCGGATGCCGGCGCGCCGGGGATGTATCGCGTGCAGGCGGGCGGCAAGGTGAAGATGAGCACCCGTCCCGGCGAGCATCAGGGCCTGGGCCTTTCGCATTACCTGTGGGCCAGTTCACCGCTGCGGCGCTACAGCGACCTCGTCAACCAGCGCCAGATTCTCGCGGTCGTGCAGGGCGGGCGGCCTCCTTACGCCGACAACGACGCCGAGCTCCACGCGGCGCTCGCCGACTTCGAGGCGACGTATTCGCAGTACGCGGAGATGCAGGACCGGATGGAACATTACTGGTGCCTGCGCTGGCTGCTGCAGGAGGGCCTCGCCGAGTGCACGGCCACCGTCGTGCGCGACACCCTGGTCCGCTTCGATCGCCTGCCGCTTTTTGTCAGGCTTCCGGACATGCCGGAGACCGTGCCGGAGGCGCGGGTGCGTGTGGCGATCCTGCGCATCGACCTGCTGCAGCCAGGCTTCGAGTGCCGCTATGCGGGGCCTGCGGCCTGATCGGCGGATCGAGACAGGGGCTATGACGGCGGCATGAGCAGGCTACAATGATGCGCCGATCCCGCGCCCCGACCGCCCTGACCATCTTGCCCCGTCGCGTCGCCCGCCCCAGTCCCTCCGCCGCAGCACCGCTCGCGGCGGTGCCCGCACCTGCCCGGGTGGCCAGGCCGAACGCCCCGCCGGCTGCGGACGCCACGCCCGGCAGCGGAGGGACCGCGCCGGTCGACGCCGCGGCCGCGCCGCCTGCCGCTACGATTCCCGCCGGCCGGAAAGGGCAGCTCGCCTACGCGGGTGCATTGCCTCCCGCACGGATCCCCCCCGAGTCGCTGGTCGCAGCCCGGCACGGACGGGTCGCGGCGATTGCCATCGCGGCGTCGATCGCCGCCCACGCGATCGCGCTCGCCGTCCATTTCAGCCCGTTCGATTTCAACCGCTTCAAGGACAAGGGTCCTGCGCTCGAGGTTGCGCTGGTCAACGCCAAGTCGCAGACCCGCCCGGTCAAGGCCGACATCCTCGCCCAGGCAAACCTCGATGGCGGCGGCAATACCGACCAGAAGCGGCGCGCGAAGTCCCCGCTGCCGGTGCTGCCGCGCGAGCAGCCTCAGCACAACGTCGAAGTCGCTTCGGCCTCCGTACCTGCGCCCGAGAACACGACGAAGGAAATGCTGACGCAGAAGGCGTCGGCCGTGGCGTTGCCCGCGCCCGAGCCCAAGCCCGTCGACGCCGTCGCGCCCACCCCGTCGCCGACCGCGAACGAACTGATGCAGAAGACGCTCGAGGCGGTGCGCCTCGAGGCGCAGATCGCGAAGGACATGGACGCGTACCAGAAGATCCCGCGCCGCAAGTACATCGGGTCGCAGGCTCTCGAATACCGTTTCGCGCGCTACGTCGAGGACTGGCGCATGAAAGTCGAACGCATCGGGAACCTCAACTACCCGGAAGCAGCGCGTGACAACAAGCTCTACGGCAGCCTGGTGCTGACGGTCGCGATACGTTCCGACGGCAGCCTCGACGGCGTCAAGGTCAATCGCTCGTCCGGGCAGCGCATCCTCGATGCCGCCGCCGTCAGGATCGTCGAGATGGCGGCGCCCTACGCACCGTTCCCGGAGAACATCCGTCGGGATACCGACATCCTGTACATCACGCGCACGTGGACTTTTGCCCGGGGCGATGAGCTGCACGGCGGGTAGGCCGTGACGCGCCTGCGGCGGCTCGCCGCCTGGGTCCTGTGGCTCGCGCTCGCGGTGCTCTTCGCCGTGCACGCGTATTTCGCGTCGATGATCTGGTGGTGGCGCGACCACCCGCCGCGCGAGACCGCGTTCATGGCCGAGAGGCTCGTCGTCATGCGCGCGAAGAACCCGCGGGCGGGCCTGCAGTACCGCTTCGTTCCCTACACGCGCATCGCGACGCCGCTCAAGCGCGCGATGATCGCCGCCGAGGACGCGAAATTCATCGAGCACGAGGGCTTCGACTGGGACGGCATCGCCCTCGCGCTGGAGAAGAACGAGCGACGCGGGCACATCGTTGCGGGTGGATCGACGATCTCGCAGCAGCTGGCGAAGAACCTGTTCCTTTCCGGCTCGAGGACGTGGCTGCGCAAGGGCGAGGAGGCGGTGATCACGGTGATGCTCGAGTCGATCCTCGACAAGCGTCGGATCTTCGAGCTCTACCTGAACGTGATCGAGTGGGGCAACGGCATTTTCGGCGCCGAGGCGGCGGCGCACCACTATTTCGGCATTCCCGCCTCGCGCCTGGACGCGGCGCAGGCGGCGCGGCTGGCTGCGATGGCGCCCAACCCACGTTTCTACGAGTACCACCAGGGCGCCCCGGGGTTGAACCGCAAGATCGGGATCATCCTCGCGCGGATGCCGTCGGCCGAGTTGCCATAGAAATCGCGGCCCGCTGAGGCTCGCGGAACCGCCCTTGCCGGAATCCTGCCGATGTCCGATCGCCTCGATCCTTCGACGAGGACCTGGTCGGCGCGCCGGTGGACGTCGACGACGTGCAGGTGCGCTCGGGCGCGATCCCGCGGTCGGCTCCTCGGTCGTGACCACCGCGGTCACCGATTCCGGCGGCTTCTTCATCTTCCTGGGGCTCGCGACGCTGCTCCCCGTTCGATGAGGCCCCGTCGGGCGGAATAACCCGGTGGCCGATGCTGTTTACCCGGGCGTTACCACCACCATCGAGGGGACCCCCGTGAAATCCAAGCCCGTTTTCAGCCGTCGCGCGACACCGGTCGCCGCTTTCGTCCTCGCCGCCTGCCTGTCGATCGGCATCCCCGGGGCTTACGCGATGGACGACGCGATGCCCGCCATGCACGCCCCCGACGGAACGCTGACCAACGCCGCCGGCATGACGCTCTACACGTTCGACAAGGACGCAGGGGGCAAGAGCGCCTGCAACGGTCCCTGCGCCGCCAACTGGCCTCCGCTGATGGCCACCGGCGACGCCAGGGCGGAAGGCGACTGGTCGATCATCACCCGCGACGACGGTACGAAACAGTGGGCGTGGAAAGGCAAGCCGCTGTACCTGTGGTCGAAGGACAAGAAGCCGGGCGACAAGACCGGTGACGGCTTCCTGAACGGGGCCTGGCACGTCGCGAGGTGAACGACGCCGCGCTTTGCGGCCGCGTAAGATCGGGGGCGGGGGGACCGCATGCCGCGGACCCCCCGCAACGTACGTGGGGTGATGTGCGCACGGTCGCCGGTCCTCCGCTCCCCGAGTCCGACCTATTGGCCGCGATTCCGCGGCTGCGTCGCTATGCGCGCGTGCTGACCGGCGACGCGACGCGCGCCGACGATCTCGTGCAGGAGACGCTTGCGCGGGCCTGGGAGAAGCGGCGGCTGTGGGTCGTCGGAAGCGATCTGCGCGCGTGGATGTTCACGATCATGCACAACGTGTTCGTGAACCAGCTCGGGCTCGCAGCGCGCGACGCGCGCAACGTGTCGATCGACGGCGACAGCACCCTCGCCTGGCACCTGCCGGTGCGCGCGACGCAGCATGTCCGCGTCGAGCTGCTCGAGGTGCTGCGCGAGCTCGACCGGCTCCCCACCGATCAGCGCGAGGTTCTGGTCCTGGCTGCGGTCGAGGAGATGCGCTACGAGGAGATCGCCACGGTGCTGGGCATTCCGGTGGGGACCGTGATGTCGCGGCTGTCCCGGGCGCGCGAGAGGCTGCGTCGTGCGATGGCGGGGGGCGACGATGCAGCCCACGCGCCCCTCGACGTGGCCCGCGGATGACGGTGCATTGATCGATGGACAAGACTTTCACCGACGCTGACGCTCACGCCTACGCCGATCGGCAGCTCGCACCCGGGCGCATTGCCGAATTCGAGGAGGCGATGGCGCGCGATCCCGCGCTCGCCGCGAAAGTCGCGGAAATCGAGCGCCAGAGCGCCTGGCTGCGCAAAGGGCTCGCGGCCGCGCTCGACGAGCCGCTGCCCCGGCAGCTGATCGACGCCGCGCGAGGCGCGCCGCGACGGTTTCCCCGCTTGTTCGCACCGGCATTTGCCGCCGCCGCCACGCTCGTGATCGGCCTCGGCCTCGGCTGGTACGCGCGCGACGCCACGCTGGAGCGCGCCGGCATGCCGACGAGCTTCCCCCGCGAGGCGGCTTTCGCGCACGCGCTCTATGCGTCCGACGCGAAGCGACCGGTCGAAGTCTGGGCCCCGGAGGAGAAACAGCTGGTCGCCTGGCTCTCGAAGCGGCTGGGTCTGCCGCTGCGTGCGCCCGATCTCAACAGCGCGGGCTATGCGCTGGTGGGCGGACGGCTCGTTGCCGGGAACGAGAAGCCGACGGCGATGTTCATGTACGAGAACTCGGCCCGGCAACGGCTGACCCTGCAGGCGCGCACGCAGAACGGCAGCGACGAGACCGCATTCCGCTACGCGGTCGAGGACGGCGTCGGCGTCTATTACTGGGTCGACGACCGCGTCGCATACGCGCTGGCGGGCAACCTCGATCGCGCGCAGCTGCTCGCGATCGGTCGCCTCGTCTACCAGCAGCTGGCGGCGGCCGACGATCGGCGCTGACAGGTCACCCCTCACCCCGACCCTCTCCCCTCTGGGGAGAGGAAGGACGGTCCCTCACCCCATCCCTCTCCCGCGCGCGGGAGAGGGTGCGAGGCGCGTCAGCGTCGAGCGCGTGAGGGTGCCGCGACAGCGAGGCGGGTGAGGGTAGCGATGGGGGAAGGGTGCCGGGAGTAGAATCCCAGCCTTCGAGCCGACGCCCCCGCGTCGGCGATGCACCCGGCGGCCACCGATCGTGCTCGACAACCTGCTCGCCGCGAACCTCCTCGCGCCCAAGTTCATCGTCCTGTACGTCTTCGTGGCGTCGGCCCTGTTCGTCCATTTCCGCGGCCGGCTACGCCACAAGCTGACCAAGCAGCTCGCCGATCATTCGACGATCATGGCGCCGTACAACTCGCTGATGTACCTGTTCTCCGCGGTGCCGGCGAAGCCGATCCTCGACCCGCGGACGCTTCCCGAGCTCGACGTCCTGCGCGCCAACTGGCAGGTGATGCGCGACGAGGCGCTTTCGTTGTTCGACGACGGCCGGATCCGTGCCGCGACCGGGCACAACGACCTCGGTTTCAACTCGTTCTTCAAGAACGGCTGGAAACGTTTCTACGTCAAGTGGTACGGCGCGCCGCTCCCGTCGGCCCAGGCCGCCTGCCCGAAGACCGTGGCGCTGGTCGAGTCGCTGCCCTCGGTCAATGCGGCGATGTTCGCGCTGCTGCCGCCCGGCGCGAAACTCAATCGCCATCGCGATCCGTTCGCCGGGTCGCTGCGCTATCACCTGGGCCTCGTCACTCCCAACTCCGACGCCTGCAGGATATGGGTCGACGGCGAGCCTTACGCGTGGAAGGACGGAGAGGATCTGCTGTTCGACGAGACCTTCATCCACTCGGCCGAGAACGCGACCGACAAGACCCGGATCATCCTGTTCTGCGATGTCGAGCGTCCGCTCCACACCCGGGCGATGCAGGCTTTCAACCGGTTCATCAGCCGGACCGTGATCCGGGCGGCATCGACCCAGAACACGGAGACCGAACCGGTGGGGGGGCTCAACCGGATCTACGCGATGCTGGGACAGGGCAGCGACCTGCTGACGCGACTGAAGCGGCGAAACCGCACGGCGTTCCGCGCGGTGAAGTACACGCTGCTCGCCGCCCTCGCGTACTGGATCTTCATCTACTGATGCCGCAGCGCATTCCGGCGCGCGTCGGCGACCCCGTCGACGCGATCGAGACGCCGGCGCTGGTCGTCGACCTCGATCCGTTCGAGCGCAACCTCGATGCGATGGCGCGGGCGACGCAGGGCATCCGCCTGCGGCCGCACGCAAAGTCGCACAAGTGCGCCGGGATCGCGCGCATGCAGATCGCGCGCGGGGCGGTCGGGATCTGCTGCCAGAAGACCGACGAGGCGGAAGCTTTCGTCGCCGCAGGCATCCGCGACGTGCTGCTCACCAACGAGGTCGTCGCACCGGCGAAGCTCGCGCGACTGGCGACGCTCGCCCGGGAAGCGACGATCGGGGTGCTGGTCGATTCGCCGCGGGCCGTCCCGCTGCTCGGCGCAGCTGCGCGGGGCGCGTCGGCGCTGCTCGACGTCTACGTCGAGGTCGACGTCGGCGCGCATCGCTGCGGCGTTCCGCCCGGCCCCCCCGCGCTGGCGCTCGCCGAGGCGATCGCCCGGGAGCCCGGGCTGCGCTTTCGCGGCCTGCACGCGTACCATGGCGCGGCGCAGCACCTGCGCGCGCCCGCCGAGCGGCTTGCGGCGATCGCGCTCGCCGCACGCGACGCGCAGGGCGCGCGCGAACTGATCGCGGCTGCCGGCATCGCCTGCGACATCGTGACCGGAGCGGGCACCGGCACCTGGCAGCACGAGCGCGATTCCGGCGTCTACAACGAATTGCAGCCGGGCTCGTACGTGTTCATGGACGCCGATTACATGCGCAACGTCGCCGACGAGTCCGGCTTGCGATTCGAGCAGAGCCTTTTCGTGCTCGCCGGCGTGATGAGCACGCCGGCGCCCGGTCGCGCGATCGTCGATGCGGGCCTCAAGGCGTTTTCCTTCGATTCCGGTCTGCCACAGGTGCACGTCCGTGAGGGCCAGGGCGGGATCGCGTACCTGAAGGCCTCCGACGAGCACGGCGTGCTGGACGTCGACGCGACACGGGCGCCGCCCGCGCTGGGTGAGCGCGTCTGGCTCGTTCCCGGCCACTGCGATCCGACGGTCAATCTCTACGATTTCATCGTCGCCGTGCGCGATGGCATCGTCGCCGGTGTGTGGCCGATCGAGGCGCGCGGCGCGCTGGGATGACGCAGGTCAGAGCGTGACGAGCCCGCGCGGCGTGCGCAGCATCGCGGCGAGCCGCGGCGAGCGGCCGTAGGACACCTTCAGGGTCTCGGACAGCCCCAGCGCCTCCAGGGCCTTGCGTACGGGCGCGGGTTCGGGATGCTCGCCGGCGAGCGTGACCAGCGAGAGCCCCGAACTGCCGAGCCGATCGGCAGGATGCCGCTCGTCGGACCACTGGATCAGCGTCGGCACCAGCCCCCGCTGCGGCAGGCGCCCGTCGTCGGGGACGGTGATGCGCCACTGGAAATCCCCGCGTGCCATCGACAGTATCGCGCCGAGGTCGACCCGCGTCGCGTCGGTGTCGATGTCGCGCGTGCGTGCGACCCAGTGCACGAGCGTCGGACCCTCGGCGAGCCTTGCGCGCATCCCGGGGTCGTCGAGATCAAACCAGCGGGGCCGGGCGGGCGCACTGCCCGCAGGGTCGATCGCGATCACCTCGAGATAGAGCCGCGGACCCAGCCCGACCAGCGCGTTGTGCGTCCCCATCGCGACGTGCGCTCCGCCCGGCTGCGCATCGACCCCGACCCGCCCGCGCAGCCATGCAGTGCCTTCGGCGAGCGAGCGCGCCGCGACGACCAGGTGATCGATCGCGAGCTCGGGGCGATGGCGGTGGACGCTAGGCATTGGCCGCCTGGATGCGCTCGTCGGGCCCCGGCTCGTCGCCGGCGAAATCGAGCTCGACGCGTGCGCCATTGCGGTCGTTGAAGAACAACTGCCACATCTGTCCGCCCGGAAGGCGGCGGCAGCTGTACCCGATCCCGCGGGCCGACAGCCGCGCGAGGGTGTCGGCGAGACCCGTGGCGGAGAACGCCATGTGGTCGATCACGCCGGTGCGCAGCTCGTCTGCAGGGCGACCGCCGACGATGTGCAGGATCGGGAGCCCGTCGGCATACATCCATGCGCCCGGGAAGTCGAATGGCGGGCGGGGGCCGTCGATGAGCCCGAGCAGGTCGCGATAGAACCCGACGGTCGCCGGCACGTCGTCGGTCAGGATCGTGAAGTGATTCATCGCGGTGACGGGCATCGCGACCTCCGTGGACTCGATCGAGTGCGCATTGTCTCAATGGGCCGCGCCGCGAGCGAAACGCGCGAACCTCGGCGGCGATCGACGCGTCGCCGGCTCAGATGAGCACGACGTCGTACTGCTCCTGCGTGTAGAGCGTCTCGACCTGCAGCGAGATCGGTTTTCCGATGAAGTCCCCGAGCTGCGCGAGGCTCTGCGACTCCTCGTCGAGGAACATGTCGATCACCGACTGCGAGGCGAGGATGCGGAACTCGCGCGCGTTGAACTGCTTGGCCTCGCGCACGATCTCGCGCAGGATCTCGTAGCAGACCGTCTGCGCGGTCTTGAACTCGCCGCGTCCGCCACAGGTGGGGCAGGGCTCGCACAGCACGTGGGCGAGCGATTCCCGGGTGCGCTTGCGCGTCATCTCGACCAGCCCGAGCTGCGTGAATCCGTTGACGGTGAGACGCGTGCGGTCCTTTTCGAGCGCCTTGCCGAGCTCGGCCAGCACGGCGTTGCGGTGGTCGGGGTTCTCCATGTCGATGAAGTCGATGATGATGATCCCGCCGAGATTGCGCATCCGAAGCTGGCGTGCGATGACCTGCGCCGCCTCCAGGTTCGTCTTGAAGATCGTCTCGTCGAAGCTGCGTCCGCCGACGAAACCGCCGGTGTTGACGTCGATCGTCGTCATCGCCTCGGTCTGGTCGAAGATCAGGTAGCCGCCGGACTTGAGGTTCACCCGCCGCGCCAGCGCGCGCTCGATCTCGTCCTCGACGCCGTGCAGGTCGAACAGCGGCCGCTCGCCGGCGTAATGGTGGAGCCGCTCGACCAGCGCCGGCGTGTATTCGCGGGCGAAGTCCTGCATCCTGACGAAAGTCTCGCGCGAATCGACGACCACGTGCGCGGTCTCGTCGGTCGTCATGTCGCGCAGCACGCGTTGGGAGAGGTTCAGGTCCTGGTAGAGGACCGTTGGCGCCGGGACCTCGTTCGCGCGCTCCGTCAGGTCGCTCCACAGCTTGGTCAGGTAGGCGATGTCGGTCTGCATCTCGCGCTCCGACGCCGCCTCGGCCATCGTCCGGATGATGAATCCGCCCGAGAGGCCTTCGGGGAGGAGCATCTGCAGCCGCCCGCGCAGGCTTTCGCGCTCGTGCTCGTCCTCGATCCGCTGCGAGATGCCGATGTGCGAATCCTGGGGCAGGTAGACGAGCAGGCGCCCGGCGAGCGACAGTTGCGTCGACAGCCGGGCCCCCTTGGTGCCGATCGGGTCCTTGATCACCTGCACGAGCAGCGTCTGCCCCTCGGTGAGGATTCGCTCGATCGGCTTGTGCTCGCCGTGACCGTTCTGGCGATGCTCCCAGATGTCGGCGATGTGCAGGAAGGCCGCGCGCTCGAGCCCGATCTCGACGAACGCGCTCTGCATGCCCGGAAGGACCCGCGCCACGCGACCAAGGCAGATGTTGCCGACGAGGCCCCGCGCGCTCGACCGCTCGATGTGCAGTTCCTGGACGACGCCCTGCTCGAGCATCGCGACCCGGGTTTCCTGCGGGGTGACGTTGATGAGGATCTCGTGCGTCATCCGGGCTCGGTCGGCGCTGCTCGCGGCCCCGGTGATCCCATCCTTCGACGATGGGCTTCCCGCGCGAGCGGGATCGTTATAGCACGGAGATGCCGATGCGCGCGAGCAGTGCCGCGGTCTCGGCCAGAGGCAGGCCGACGACGCCGCTGTAGCTGCCTTCCAGCCGCGTGACGAATGCGGCGGCGCGGCCCTGGACCGCATAGCCGCCGGCCTTGTCCATCGGCTCGCCGGTCGCGACGTAGCGCTCGATGTCGGCCGCCGCGAGTCGCCGCAGCGTCACCTTCGACACCGAGATCTCGACCTCGGTCCGGTCCTGCCAGCGCAGCGCGACGGCGGACAGCACCTCGTGGGTCCTTCCGCAGAGGCGCTTGATCATCCGCACTGCGTCGTCGGCGTCGCGCGGCTTGCCGAAGACCTCGCCGTCGAGGACGACCTCGGTGTCCGCGCCGAGCACCGGCCGCTCGGCGAGCTTGCGATTCTGCATGCGCTGCCAGCCGACCTGGGCCTTCGTGCGCGCCATCCGTTCGACGTAATGCGCAGCGGGCTCGGCATCGAGGACCTCCTCGACGACGTCGCGCGTGCGACCGATCGCCTCCCGCAGCAGCAGCGGCTCGAATTCGATGGCGAGCTGCCGGAGCAGGGCGTGGCGTCGCGGGCTCTTCGAGGCGAGATACAGGAGGGGTGCGCTCATCGGTGTCCCGTCATTCGCGGTGATAGGGATGTCCGGCAAGGAGGCTGGTTGCGCGGTAGATCTGCTCGGCGAGGATGACGCGCGCGAGCCCGTGCGGAAGGGTCATCGCCGACAGCGATACGACCGCCAGCGCCTTTGCCTTCACGTCGGCGTGGAGCCCGTCGGCGCTGCCGATGACGAACGCAACGTCGCGGCCGTCCTCGCGCCATTGCCGGAGGTGATCGGCCAGATCATGCGTCGACCAGCGCGCTCCGCGCTCGTCGAGCGCGACGCTCGCATAACCGGCGGTCGCAGTGGCGATTCGCTTCGCTTCGGCGCCGAGCATCTGCTCGACCGACCGGCCGCGGTCGCGCGGCTCGGGTTTCAGTTCGACGAGTTCGAGAGCGGATTCCCGCGGCAGGCGCTTCGCATAATCGTCGAAGCCGGCGGCGACCCATGCGGGCATCCTGTGTCCCAGCGCGACGAGGCAAAGCCTCACGCGGCTGAAGCTTGCCTCGGGCGGCGGGCGCGCGACTGGGGCGCCCACAGCTCCTCGAGGTTGTAGTGGGCGCGCACCGCCGGCTGCATGATGTGGACGACGATGTCGCCGGCGTCGACCAGGATCCATTCGGCGGATTGCTCGCCCTCGACGCCGAGGATCGTCGCGCCGGACTCCTTGAGCTTGTCGCGAACGTGGTCGGCCAGCGCCTTCACCTGCCGGTTGGAGTCGGCGGAAGCGATGACCAGCGAGTCGCAGAGACTGGTCTGCTTGCGTACGTCCAGGACTTCGATGTCGCGTGCCTTGATGTCTTCAAGTGCTTCGACGGCGATTTTCTGCAGCTTCGACAGGCGCATTCGTGGGGGGTCGGTAGAGGTGCTTCGATCCAATATAGGCCAAAACCGCGGCGGGTAGCAAACCGGCGAGTTCGGGGCTTCCGTCCGGTTTGCCGCTGAATCTGCCGGTGAGCGCGGCCCGGATCGCCGTGGACGAGATCGGCTGCGCCGAAATGGGCTGGACATAGATGGAGCCGGCAAGGCGCGAGCGCAAGGCCGTCCGGTCGTCGGTGTGGCGCGTCAGCCATTCGCGCTCGAGCGCGGGCGGCAGGTCGGCCGCCGCTGCGGTTCCCGGCCGCGGCGCGACGACGAGGTGGGCGAGATCGAACAGCCGCTGCCACCGGTGCCAGCTCGCCAGTCCGCGGAAGGCGTCGGCGCCCAGCAGCAGCAGGAGCGGGGAGCGCGGTCGCTCGCTGCGCAGTTCCTCGAGCGTGAGCACCGTGTAGCTCTTGCCCGACCGTCGGGTCTCGCGCGTGTCGATCGTCAACCCGGGAAACTCGGGGAGCGCGAGCTCGAGCATCGCAATGCGGTCGGCAGCACTTGCTTCCGGCGCGTCGCGGTGCGGCGGATCGCCTGCGGGCACGAGGCGCACCTCCGGCAGTGCGAGGGCGTCGCGCACCTCCGCGGCGAGGCGCAGGTGGCCGTAGTGAACGGGGTCGAAAGTCCCGCCCAGCATCGCCACCGGAGCGTCGAGTGTCGTCATCGCGGCTTGCGCGTCCGGGGCCGCTGTGGGCAGCGCTTCAGAAGCGCGAACCCGGCTCCTTGAGGAATTCGATCTCCTCAGGCGTGGATGCGCGGCCGAGGATGTCGTTGCGATGGGGGAAGCGCCCGAAGCGCCGGACGATGTCGCGATGCCGCTTGGCCCATGGCAGCGGGCCGTCGAGGCCCGTGTCCGCCGCCAGCGCGGTGAACAGTTCGACAGAGCGCTCCTGGGTCGCCAGCGACTCGCTGTGCTCGAGAGGCATGTACAGGAACCCGCGCTCGTGGGGTCCGAGCTCGCGGTCGAAGCCGCGGGCGATCGCGTCCTCCGCGGTGGCGAGCGCCGCAGGATCTCCCGCGAATGCCGCAGGGGTGTCGCGAAACGCGTTGCGCGTGTACTGGTCGAGCAGGACGACGCGCGCAAGGGCGCCGCGCGCGCTCGTGCACCACTCGCCGAACGCGCCCGCGAGGCCGGCCGCCAGCGCGGTGCCGAAACGCTCGCGGATCTCCCGGTCGAACGCCGGATCCTTCCGGAACCACTCGGGCCGCTCGCCGCTCGCGCCGGGCGGGAACCAGAAGTCCAGGACTTCCGCAGCGAGGGGTGGCAGCGACATCGGATCGAGGGGGATCGACGAACGTTCAAGGGTCGGCCGGAAAGCGCCTGCCGATTATCATACGGGTTTTCGATCGTGCCGCCGTTTTCGATGGACGCGGTCGCGTCACAGGGACTGACCGTGCACACTTCGCGCCGCGACATCTTCCTGCTCGCCTGCTGCCAGGCGCTGCTGCTCGTCAATTCAGCCGGCCTGATCTCGATGAACGGTCTGATCGGGTTTTCGCTGGCGCAGACCAAGGCGCTGGCGACGTTCGGCGCAACGACCTACGTCCTGGGCTCGGCGCTCGCCGCGATGCCGATGTCGATGTGGATGGGGCGGGTCGGTCGCCGCGCCGGGTTCATGACCGGTGCGCTGGTCAACGTCGCCGGCTGCGTGATCGGCGCCCTGGCGCTGCATCTGAAAAGCTTCCCGCTGTTCTGCACCGCGACCGCGATCATCGGCGTCTACAACGCGGTCGGCCTGCAGTACCGCTTCGCGGCCGCGGAGGTCTCCGCCCCCGCCGATCGCGCGAAAGCGATCTCGCTGGTGCTGGCCGGTGGCGTCGTGGGCGGATTCATCGGGCCGGAAACGACGAAGCTGACGAAGGATCTGTTCGCGACGCCTTTCCAGGGCTCGTTCGCCGCGCTCGCCGCCGTTGCGCTGGTCGCGCTGGCCGTCCAGTCGAGAGTGCACGTTCCACCCCCTTCGCATGCGGAGCGCGCCGGCGGTGGCCGGCCGCTGGCCGAGATCATGCGCCAGCCGACCTTCATCGTCGCCGTGCTCGCGGCGGCGCTGGGCTACGGGCTGATGAACCTGCTGATGACTGCGACTCCGATCGCGATGGACTTCTGCGGCCATCCGTTCAGCGCCGCGGCGCTGGTCATCGAGTGGCACGTCGTCGCGATGTACGTGCCGGGCTTCGTCACCGGCGCGCTGATCAAGCGCTTCGGTGCGCTGCCGATCATCCTCGCCGGCGTCGTGCTCACGACGATCGCCGTCGCCGTCGCGCTCAACGGGACCAGCGTCGCGCATTTCGTCGCCGCGCTCGTGTTCGTCGGCGCCGGCTGGAATTTCATGTACACCGGGGGCACGACGCTCCTGACGGAAACCTACACGCCCGCCGAGAAGGCCCGCACGCAGGGCGTCAACGACTTCATCGTGTTCGCGACGATGGGGATATCGTCGTTCGCCTCCGGCGCGCTGGTCACCGGCAGCGGCTGGCAGACGATGAATCGCGCCGCTCTGCCGGTGCTCGCGCTGATCGCGCTTGCCGCGCTGTGGCTGTCCTGGCTGCGCCGACGCGGGAACGCGGCGCCGGTCTAGGCGCCGGCCCTGGTGCGTTCGGGGAATTCCCAGTAGACGGCGTCGGCGCGCTTGCCGAGCGTGGTCTTGAGGTGCGCGGTGAGCGCCGCGCCGACCGTTCGGGATTCGCGCACCTCGGCCTGCGAGCGGACGAAGACGATCGCCCGGTCGTTGTCGAGCACCAGCGAGTGCACGCGGGCGGCGATGCCGCGATCGGCGAGCCAGGATTGCGCGGCACGATCGAGGTCGATGTCCGACGTGTCGATCAGGACGCGCCGGTTGATCGCGGCAAGGAACAGCGCCATGACCCCGAGGATGCCGCCGACGACGATGGCGACCGCGGCATCGAATTCGGGGTGCGGGCCGTAGACGTAGCCGCTGCCGGCGACCAGCAGCGTCAGGACGATGCCGAACAGGGCGACCCCGTCCTCGAGCAGCACGGCGATCACCGTCGTGTCGTGGCGGTTGTCCTTGACGCCTTGCCAGCCGCCGATCTCCCGCCAGGCGATGGTGAAGGTCCACGATTCCAGCGCCAGCGAGACCAGCAGCAGACCCAGCACCAGTGGCGTGAAATGCCCGACCTCGCCGCCATTCAGCAGCGCATCGATGCCGTGGTAGATGTTGATGCCGCAGCCGATGAAGAACACGCTGACGGCCGACACCAGCGCCCAGAAGAACTTCTCCTGGCCGCGCCCGAACGGATGCTCGACGTCGGGACCGCGGCGGCTGCGCACCTCGCCGACCTTGAGCAGCACCTGGTTGCCGACGTCGGCCAGCGAATGGACCGTTTCGGCGAACAGCGTGGGCGAGCCGGTGACGACCCAGCCGAAACCCTTGGAGATCGCGATCGCGGTGTTCGTCGCGATCGATACGGAGACCGAACTCGACATCGCGATCGTCGTCGCGCGCTCAGCAGCGGATCTGTCCGGTGCCGAGCACGATCCACTTGCGGCTGGTCAGGCCCTCGAGGCCGACGGGCCCGCGGGCGTGCAGCTTGTTGGTCGAGATGCCGATTTCCGCGCCAAGGCCGTACTCGAAGCCGTCGGCGAAGCGCGTCGAGGCGTTGACCATCACCGAGCTCGAATCGACCTCGCGCAGGAAGCGCATCGCGTTCGGGTGATTCTCGGTCACGATCGCATCGGTGTGCTGCGAACCGTAGCGAGCGATGTGGTCGATCGCCATGTCGAGCGAATCGACGATCCGGATGGCGATGATCGGCGCGAGGTACTCGGTGTACCAGTCGTCCTCGGTCGCCGCCTTCATTTCCGGGACCAGGGCGCGCGAGCGTTCGCAGCCACGCATCTCGACACCCTTGGCCGCATAGATCGCTGCGAGCGGCGGCAGCACGCGCGGCGCGATGTCGGCATGCACCAGCAGCGTCTCCATCGTGTTGCAGGGGGCGTAGCGCTGGGTCTTCGCGTTGTCGGCGATGCGGATCGCGGCCTGGAGGTCGGCCTGCGCGTCGATGTAGACGTGGCAGACGCCATCGAGGTGCTTGATCACCGGCACGCGGGCGTCGCGCGAGATGCGCTCGATCAGCGACTTGCCGCCGCGGGGCACGATGACGTCGACGTGTTTCTCGTCGGCTATCAGGTGGCCGACCGCGGCACGGTCGGTCGTTGCGACGACCTGCACTGCGGTTTCCGGCAGGCCGGCGTCGCGCAGGCCTTCGCGGACGCAGTTCGCGATCGCCTGGTTGCTGCGGATCGCCTCCGATCCGCCGCGCAGGATCGTCGCGTTGCCGGCCTTGAGGCACAGTCCCGCGGCGTCCGCGGTGACGTTGGGTCGCGATTCGTAGATGATCGCGATGACGCCGAGCGGAACGCGCATCATGCCGACCTGGATCCCGGACGGCCGGAACTTGAGATCCGACATCTCGCCGACCGGATCGGGCAGCGCGGCGATCTCCTCCAGGCCGCGCGCCATCGCCTCGATCGAGGCTGGCGTCAGCGTCAGCCGGTCGACGAAAGCGGCGTCGTGCCCCGCAGCGCGCGCGGCCCCGACGTCGGCTGCGTTCGCCTGCGCGAGCAGCGCGGAATCGCGGCGAATCGCCGCCGCCATGCCCGCGAGCGCGAGATTCTTCGCCTGCGTACTCGCCCGCGCGGTGGCGCGCGATGCGCTGCGCGCGGCCTCGCCGACGCCGTCCATGTAGGCGGCGACGTCGGCGTAGCCGCCGAGGCCGGGGACGTTGAGGTTCGTCATGCCGGGGATTGTAGCGCGCCGCTGTTCCCCCTCTCCGCCGCAGGGGGAGAGGGTTGGGGTGAGGGTGCTACCGCCTTGGCACGAGGGTGCGCACCCCGTCGTCCCCGCCGAGCAGGATCACGTCGGCGCCGCGCCGCGCGAACAGGCCGACGGTGACCACCCCCGCGATGCCGTTGATCCGCTCTTCGAGTCCGACCGGATCGGCGATCGCAAGACCCGAGACGTCGAGGATCACGTTGCCGTTGTCGGTCGTGAAGCCCATCCTCCACGCCGGGAATCCCCCGAACTTCACCAGCTCGCGTGCGACGTAGCTTCGCGCCATCGGGATGACTTCGACGGGCAGGGGAAACGCGCCGAGTACGCCGACGAGCTTCGACGCGTCGGCGATGCAGACGAACTTGCGGCCGACCGCTGCGACGATCTTCTCGCGCGTCAGCGCCCCGCCCCCGCCCTTGATCATCGCGCCGTGCTCGGTCACCTCGTCCGCGCCGTCGATGTAGACCGGAATGTCGCTGACGTTGTTGAGCTCCTCGACCTCGATGCCGTGCGACCTGAGACGCTCCGCGGTCTTGACCGAGCTCGCGACGGCGCCCTTGATCCGGTGCCTGATCTTGCCGAGCTCGTCGATGAACAGGTTGGCGGTCGAGCCCGAGCCGACGCCGATCCACGCGTCATCGACCACGTAGCGGATCGCTTCGCGGGCGACCGCCAGCTTCTGCTCGTCCTGGGTCAAAGCACCGCCCGGCGGAAATCGGCGAGCAGCGACGCGAAATGGACGATGAAGCGCGCCGCGGCGGCGCCATCGATGACGCGGTGGTCGTAGGACAGCGACAGCGGCAGCATCAGCCTTGGCTGGAACGCCTTGCCGTCCCACACCGGCTTGATCGAGCTCTTCGACACGCCGAGGATCGCAACCTCTGGCGCGTTGATGATCGGCGTGAACGCCGTGCCGCCGATGCCGCCCAGCGAGCTGATCGAGAAACACCCGCCCTGCATGTCGGCAGGCCCGAGCTTGCCTTCGCGCGCTTTCGCCGAAAGCTCCGACATCTCCTTCGCGATCTGCAGGACGCCCTTGCCATCGGCGCCCTTGAGCACCGGGACCACGAGGCCATTGGGCGTGTCCGCCGCGAAGCCGATGTTGAAGTAGCCCTTGCGGATCAGGTTCTCGCCGCTCGCGTCGAGCGATGCGTTGAAATCGGGGAACTTCGCGAGCGCCGCCGCCGCGGCCTTGATCAGGAACGCGAGCATCGTGACCTTGACGCCCGCTTTCTCGTTCTCCTTGTTGAGCAGGATGCGCAGCGCCTCGAGCTCGGTGATGTCGGTGTCCTCGAACTGGGTGACGTGCGGGATCATCACCCAGTTGCGGGCGAGGTTGGCGCCCGAGATCTTCCTGATCCGCGACAGCGGCATGGCCTCGACCGGTCCGAATTTCGCGAAATCGACGACCGGCCAGGGAAGCAGGTTGAGCGCGCCGCCGCCGGTGATCGCTCCGGACGCTGCCGGCGCGAGTCCGCCCGACAACGCGCGCTTGACGAAGCCCTGCACGTCCTCGTGGAGGATGCGGTCCTTGGGCCCCGAGCCCGTCACGGCGCCGATGTCGACACCGAGCTCGCGCGCGAACTTGCGCACCGACGGCGATGCATGCGCATGGCGCGCGGAACCCTCCACCGCGTCTTCGGCGCTCCCTCCACCGATCACGGGAGAGGGTTGGGGTGAGGGTGGCGCCGCCGGTTCGCTCCCTCTCCCGCCCGCGGGAGAGGGTTGGGGTGAGGGTGCGGCCGCCGGTTCGCTCCCTCTCCCGCCGGCGGGAGAGGGTTGGGGTGAGGGTGCGGCCGCCGGTGCACTCCCTCGCCCGCTGGCGGGAGAGGGTTGCGGTGAGGGCGCGGCCGCGCCTGCCGCAGCGTCGAGGGTCAGGATGACGCTCCCCTCCTTCACCCTGTCGCCGACCTTCACCTGCACCGCCCGGACGACGCCCGCGACCGGCGCCGGCACGTCCATCGTCGCCTTGTCGGACTCGAGCGTCACCAGCGCGTCTTCGGCGTTGATCGCATCGCCGGCCTTCACCAGCACCTCGATCACCGGCACATCGGTGAAGTCCCCGATGTCGGGAACCTTGACCTCGATCGCGCTCATTGGAATCCCCACGGCATCTGCATCGTCATTCCCCTCACGCCAGCCACGGCGCGGGCCGGGCCGCATCGATGCCGTACTTGGCGATCGCCTCGGCGACCTTCTTCGCGGGCAGCGCGCCGTCGTCGGCGAGCGCCTTCAGCGCCGCGACGGTGACGTAGTGGCGGTCGACCTCGAAGAAGCTGCGCAGCTTCTCGCGCGTGTCGGAGCGGCCGTAGCCATCGGTGCCGAGGACCACGTAGCGTCGCCGGACATACGGCCGGATCTGGTCGGCGAACGCACGCACGTAATCGGTCGCCGCGACGATCGGGCCCAAGGTCGGCGCGAGGCACGCCTCCACGTGCGATACCCGGGCCTTGGCGGTCGGGTTCAGCAGGTTGAACCGCTCGGCGGCGCGTCCGTCGCGGGCCAGTTCGGTGAACGACGGGCAGCTCCAGAGATCCGCCTCGACGCCCCAGTCGTTGCGCAGCAGGTCGGCTGCGGCGATCACCTCGCGGAAGATCGTTCCCGAGCCCAGCAATTGCACGCGCGGCGCCTTGGGCTTCTTCGCGCCCGCCGCGAACAGGTACATGCCCTTGACGATCGAGTCCGCCGCGCCCTCCGGCATCGCCGGGTGGGGGTAGTTCTCGTTCATCACGGTCAGGTAGTAGTAGACGTCCTGCTGCTCCGCGTACATGCGCCGCAGGCCGTCCTGGATGATCACGGCGACTTCGTAGGCGAAGGTCGGATCGTAGGAGATGCAGTTCGGGATGTTCGCGGACAGGATGTGCGAATGCCCGTCCTCGTGCTGCAGGCCTTCGCCGTTGAGGGTCGTGCGTCCTGCGGTTCCGCCGAGCAGGAAACCGCGGCAGCGCATGTCGCCGGCCGCCCAGGCGAAATCGCCGACGCGCTGGAAGCCGAACATCGAATAGAAGATGTAGAAGGGGATCATCGGGACGCCGTGCGTCGAGTACGACGACGCGGCCGCGATCCAGTCGCTCATCGCTCCCGCCTCGTTGATGCCTTCCTGGAGGATCTGGCCGTGCTTGTCCTCCTTGTAGAACATCAGCTGGTCCTTGTCCTCGGGCGTGTAGAGCTGGCCCAGCTGGTTCCAGATCGCGAGCTGGCGGAACATCCCCTCCATCCCGAACGTCCGCGATTCGTCGGGGACGATCGGCACCACGTGCTTGCCGAGGTTCTTGTCGCGCAGCAGGATCTGCAGGATCTGCACGAACGCCATCGTCGTGGAGATCTCGCGCTCGTCGGTGCTCTTCAGGAAACGCTCGAACGCCGAGAGCGGTGGAACGGCGAGCGGCTCGGCCTTCTGGCGCCGGGCAGGAAGGTAGCCGCCGAGCTCCAGCCGCCGCGCGCGCATGTACTCGAGCTCGGGCGAGCCCTCGGGGAACGTGACGTACGGGACCTTCTCGAGCTGGTCGTCCGGCACCGGGATCTCGAAGCGGTCGCGGAAGCGGCGGACCGCCTCGACGTTCATCTTCTTCTGCTGGTGGGTGATGTTCTGCGCTTCGCCCGCCTCGCCCATCCCGTAGCCCTTGATCGTCTTGGCAAGGATCACCGTCGGCTGGCCGGGATGGTTCACCGCGGCGTGGTAGGCGGCGTAGACCTTGTGCGGGTCGTGACCGCCGCGGTTCAGTGCCCAGATCTCCTCGTCGGTCCAGTCGGCCACCATCGCCTTCAGCTCGGGCGTGTTGAAGAAATACTCGCGGACGTAGGCGCCGTCCTTGGACTTGAACGTCTGGTACTCGCCGTCGACGCACGCCATCATCCGCTGCATCAGGATGCCTTTCTTGTCGCGCGCCAGCAGCGAATCCCAGTGCGTGCCCCATATGACCTTGATCACGTTCCACCCGGCGCCGCGGAAATCGCTTTCGAGCTCCTGGATGATCTTGCCGTTGCCGCGCACCGGTCCGTCGAGGCGTTGCAGGTTGCAGTTGACGACGAAGATCAGGTTGTCGAGGTTCTCGCGCGAGGCCATGCCGATCGCACCCATCGACTCCGGCTCGTCCATCTCGCCGTCACCGCAGAAGCACCACACCTTGCGCCCGGTGGTGTCGGCGAGGCCGCGGTCGTGCAGGTACTTCATGAAGCGCGCCTGGTAGATCGCCATCAGCGGTCCGAGGCCCATCGACACCGTCGGGAACTGCCAGAAATCGGGCATCAGCCACGGGTGCGGATACGACGAGACGCCCTTGCCGTCGACCTCCTGCCGGTAGTTGTCGAGCTGGGCCTCGGTGAAGCGGCCGAGCAGGAAGGCACGCGCATAGACCCCCGGGGCCGAGTGTCCCTGGATGAACACGAGGTCGCCGCCGTGCCGGTCGGACATGCCGTGCCAGAAGTGGTTGAAGCCCACGTCGTAGAGCGTCGCGGCCGAGGCGTAGCTCGCGATGTGGCCGCCGACGTTGGTGTGCTTGTTGGCCCGCACGACCATCGCCATCGCATTCCAGCGGGCAATCGAGCGGATCCGGTGCTCGATGTTCTGGTCGCCGGGAATGCGCACCTGGGAATCGACCGGAATCGTGTTGATGTACGCCGTGTTGGCCGAAAACGGCAGGTACGCGCCCGAACGACGCGCCTTGTCGATCAGTTGCTCGATCAGGAAATGCGCGCGATCGGGGCCTTCGGCGGCGAGCACGCCCTCGAGGGCTGCCACCCATTCGCGGGTCTCCTGGGGATCGATGTCGGGTATGCGGTCCATGGTTCCACTCCGTCGCCTTCTCAGGCATCGATTGTATGCGGTTCGCTGGAAAGCAGCGCGACGGCGCCGAATCCGCTCGCGATCGCGACCAGCACGAAACCGGCCCGATAGCTCCCGGTCAGGCTGGCAAGCAGCGCGAACGACGGCGGCCCGATGACGACTCCGGCGAAGGTGATGACGCTCGCTGCCCCGGTTACCTTGCCCGCGGCGCCGGGGGGCGCGAGACGCGCGACCTCCGCAAGCTGGACGCCGTTCCAGCCGATCGCGGTGGCGCCGAAGCAGGTCGCGAGCCCGACCACCAGCACAGCGGGCCATCCGGGGGTGGACGCGGCCATCGCGATCGCGCAGCCGGCGGCGAGCAGCCCGATCAGCGCCAGCACCTTGCGCGGCGCGAGCAGCCGATCCGCGACGATGCCCCAGCCGATGCGGCCGGCGGCACCGGCGACCGTCGTCGCGGTCAGCGCGAGTCCGGCCGACACCAGCGAGAATCCCAGCGAGCCGGTGAGGTAGACGACCAGGTAACTGGTCAGGCACACCTGGGTTGCCGAATACGCGAACGAAACCAGCGCGAGCATCAGCAGCGGTTTCGACCGCCACAGCAGCGCGAGCGGTCCGATGACGCCGGCGAAGGACATCGGTCGCCGCGGCGAATGCTCGGCGTCGAGCCGGGCACGGATCGGCTGCGCGAGCGCCACGACGATCCCACCTGCGACCGCGACCGCGACGAACGCCGGACGCCATCCGGCGGCCAGGGCGAGGCCGGGCAGCAGCGCGCCCGACAGCGCCGCCCCCGCGGGAACCCCGGTCTGCTTGATCGAGAACGTCAGCGCCATCCGCTCGGGCGGCGCGGTCCGCTGCAGCAGCTGCGACGATGCCGGGGTGATCGGCCCGTAGCCCAGCCCGATCACCACTGCGGCCAGCGCGAGCAGCCCGGCCTGCGAGGCCGGCGCGACGGCGACCGCGGCCACGCCCGTCGCGCACAGCACGACGCAGACCTGCGACACGCGGATCGGACCGTAGCGCTCGATGAAGCTGCCGCAGGCGATGCTCGCCAGCATCGCGCCGCCATAGACGGCGCCGATGAAGACCCCGATCAGTCGCGGATCGACGCCGAAATCCGCCGCGATCTCGGGCGCCAGCACCGCGGTCGCGGTCCCGGCGAACGACGTGAAGATCTGGATCGTCAGCGTCGCGGCCAGCGCAATCTGCGCGGTGCGTGCGGGGGTCATCCGCTGCGCGCACGGGTTGTGATCACGCGCTGCTCGGTGACGATCGCGTCGACGTCGCAATCGTGGGGTGCGAGCGGAAGCGCTTCCACGACCTGCATCTCGAACGCGCCCGCGACGCGTGGGGCGGCGCTCCGCAGTCCGGGCAGCAACCGGTCGTAGTATCCGCCGCCGTACCCGAGGCGGTGGCCGCGCGCATCGAACGCGACGCCCGGAACCAGGATCCAGTCAATCGCATCGCGATCGATCTGCGGGCAGTCGGTCCGGGGCTCGGGGATCCCGAGGTGCCCCGGCGCGACGTCGCGCGCGAGGTCTGCGATCCGGTGCAGCCGCAGGACCTTCGCCTTCGCGTCGACGCGCGGCAGCGCGACGACCTTGTGCGCGGCGAGCGCGCGTGCCGCGACCAGCGCGGCGTCCCACTCGCTGCGGAAGGGAAGGGTGAGCAGAAGCACGCCTCCCCGTGCCCAGCTATCCAGTGCGCAGATGCGATCGGCGATGGCCTCCGATGCGCGCATCCGGACCTCGGGAGGAAGCGCGTCGCGCGTCGCGACGATGCGCTCGCGCAGTGCACGCTTGGCCTCGTGCAGCGGATTGCCGGTGGGCAGCGCGCGCGGCGCGTCGTCGACCATGCGGCAATGTTAAGGGCTCTGCCGGGTTCCCGGAAGAAGCGCATCGTGAAATCGGCGCGAAATCGGCGGCCGCGCGCCCGTCCCCGCACCCTATAATGTGCGATCGAACGCAGGATTCCACGATGAACCACGCCCATCAGGTCTATCGCGCGAGGCGCGATGCGATATTGCAGTCGATGCGCAGCAAGAGCGGCGGTGGCCTCGCGCTGCTGCCGACGGCGCCCGAAGTTTCACGCAACCGGGACTCGCTCTATCCGTTCCGGCACGACAGCTATTTCTATTACCTGTCCGGATTCCCCGAGCCCGAGGCGGTGATCGCGCTGGTTGCCGGTCCCGACGGCGATCGCCAGATGCTGTTCTGCCGGGAGAAGGACGAGGAGCGCGAGATCTGGGACGGCTTTCGCTACGGACCCGATGCAGCCCGCGAGATCTTCGGCTTCGACGAGGCGCATCCGATTTCCGCGCTGAGCTCGAAGCTCCCGGAGATCGCTTCCGACCGACCGGCGCTGTTCACGCCTCTGGGCCTGTTCGCCGACTGGGACCGCCAGGTCTCCGACCTGCTGAACGAGGTCCGCAGCCGCGCCCGTACCGGAGTCTCGGCGCCGGAGGAGGTCGTCGACATCCGGGCGGCACTCGATTCGATGCGCCTCGTGAAGGACAGCCACGAGATCGGGCTGATGCGTCGCGCCTGTGCGATCTCGAGCGGCGCCCACGCCCGCGCGATGGCGCAGTCGCGGCCGGGTGCGTACGAATACCAGATCGAAGCGGAGCTGATGCACGAGTTCCTGAAGAACGGCGCACAATCGGTCGCCTATTCGTCGATCGTCGCTTCGGGGCCCAACGCCTGCGTGCTGCATTACCGCGACAACAACCGCCAGATGCAGAGCGGCGACCTGCTGCTGATCGACGCGGGTTGCGAGTACCAGGGTTACGCCTCGGACATCACACGCACGTTCCCGGTCAACGGGGCCTTCACCGGCCCGCAGAAGGCGGTCTATGAGCTGGTGCTCGCAGCGCAGCTCGCGTGCATCGAGGCGATCGCGCCCGGAGTCCCGTTCCACGACTACCACCGCGTCGCCGAGCGCGTGCTGGCACAGGGCTTCATCGACCTCGGTCTGTGCGAAGGATCGCTGGACGCGGTGCTGGAGAGCGGCAGCTACAAGCAGTTCTACATGCATCGTGCCGGTCACTGGCTCGGCATGGACGTGCACGACGCCGGGCTCTACCAGCAGAAAGGCGAGTCGGTGCGCCTCGCCCAGGGCATGGTGCTGACCGTCGAGCCGGGCGCCTACATCCGGCCCGCCCCCAACGTGCCCGAGCAGTTCTGGAACATCGGCGTGCGCATCGAGGACGACGTCCTGGTGACGGCAGCAGGTGTCGAGAACCTCACGCAGGCCTCGCCCAAGTCCGTGGCCGACGTCGAAGCGGCCTGTCGATCGCTTTCGGCCTGAGGATGACGCACGACGTCGCGATCGTCGGCGCGGGACCTGTCGGCGCGACACTCGCGCTGGCGCTCGCCGACGCGGATCTCGATGTCGTCGTCATCGACCCGCGCGCGCCCGGCGAGGCGGCCCGGGCGGATCGGTCGCTGGCCCTGTCGCACGGCGCGCGCCTGGTGTTCGAGCGCCTGGGCGTGTGGGCGGCGCTCGCCGCGACCGAAGGCGCCGTCACGCCGATCGTCACGATCGACGTCTCGCAGGCGCGCGGTTTCGGCGCGCTGACCCTCGACGCGCGCGAGCAGGGACTGCCCGCGCTCGGCTACGTCGTTTCGTACCGCGCGCTGCAGTCGGCGCTGGATGCCGCGCTGCAGGCGACGAGCGTGCAGATGCGCCATGGGGCGGCCGCGCGCAGCGTCGAGGGTTCGGCCATCGATGCGACGATCGCAATCGGGGAGTCGCCCGTGGACGCGCTCCACGCGCGGCTCGCCGTCGTCGCCGACGGCGCGGGATCGAATGTCATGGGCATCGCGCGCAGGCGCCGCGACTACGGTCAGGTCGCGCTGGTCGCGTCCATCGCCCTTTCGCGACCGCACCAGGGCGTCGCCTACGAGCGCTTCACGCCGGACGGGCCGGTCGCGCTGCTTCCCGAGCGCGATCACTACGCGCTGGTGTGGACGCAGACGCCCGAACGCACCGCGCGCGTACGGGATCTGCCGGACGCGGAATTCCTCGCCGAGCTGGCGGCGCATTTCGGCAGCCGCGCCGGCGGATTCACCGCAGTCGCCGACCGGCGCAGCTTTCCGCTGGCACTCGAATTCGCGACCGAAACCACCGCATCGCGCATCGCCATGATCGGCAACGCGGCACAGGCCCTGCACCCGATCGCGGGCCAGGGTTTCAATCTCGGCCTGCGTGACGCCTGGGAGCTTTCGCAGACCATCCTGGCGACTCCGCGCGAGGATATCGGCGGCGCGGCCATGCTCGGGCGCTACCGGCGCTCGCGCGGCCTCGACCGGCGGGCGGGCATCGCTTTCACGCACGGGCTCGTGCAGCTGTTCGGCAACAACCGGCCGTGGCTGTCGGCGCCGCGCGGCGTCGGCCTGATGCTGCTCGATGCGCTGCCGTTCGCCAAGCGCGCATTCACGCGCGCGATGCTGTTCGGAATTCACTGAAGGAATTCGCCGGACGAAACGCCATGGTGCGCATCCCGCCGAACGGCGGTCGACATCGCGCGATTGTCGGTATAATTCGACCCCCCTTCCCTCGAAGTCGATAGCCCAGGCCGTGCGCATCGGTGGCCATTTCCTGCCGAACAATCTCGCCGTCGCGCCGATGGCGGGCGTGACCGATCGTCCGTTCCGCATGCTGTGCAAGCGACTCGGCGCCGGCTATGCGGTGTCGGAGATGGTGGCTGCGAATCCCCGCCTGTGGGCTACGGACAAATCGCGGCGACGCACCGATCACGAGGGCGAGGTCGCGCCGATCGCCGTGCAGATCGCCGGCGCCGATCCGGCGCTGCTCGCGGATGCGGCGCGCTACAATGTCGACCGCGGCGCCCAGATCATCGACATCAACATGGGATGCCCGGCGAAGAAGGTGTGCAACGCCGCCGCGGGATCCGCGCTGCTCGCGAACGAGCCGCTCGTGGCCTCGATCCTCGCGGCGGTCGTGCAGGCGGTCGACGTGCCGGTCACGCTCAAGATCCGCACCGGCCCGTCGCCGCGAGCGCGCAATGCGCTCTCGATCGCGAGGATAGCCGAGGATTCGGGCATCGCGGCGCTCGCCGTCCACGGACGCACGCGCGCATGCCTGTTCAACGGCCCCGTCGAATTCGATACGGTCCGGGAGATCAAGCGCAGCGTCGGGATTCCGGTCATCGCGAACGGCGACATCGACACGCCCCGGCGCGCCCGGGAAGTCCTTGCGTACACGGGCGCCGACGGCCTGATGATCGGGCGCGCCGCGCAGGGACGCCCGTGGATCTTCCGCGAGATCGCGCACTACCTCGAAACCGGGCTTCTGCTGCCGCCCCCGGCCGTGACGGAAGTCCACGCGCTGATCCGCGATCACCTGGCGGATCACTACGCGTTCTACGGCGAGGTGCTGGGAGTGCGCATCGCGCGCAAGCACCTGCATTGGTACACGCGGGACCTTCGCGGGTCGGAAGCCTTCAGGCGCGAGGTCAATGCCGCCGAGACGGTCGTCGCGCAGTCCGCTGCGGTCGACCGGTTTTTCGACACCGCGTCGCGCGCGGGTCATCGCCTGCAGTATCTCGAGCCGCAGGCATCGTTGGAGGAGGCACTCGCGGCGTGAAGAAGAAGATCCAGCTGAACGGCAGCAACGAGATCGGCCGCAGCGTCGAGCGCTCGCTCGATGACTATTTCAGGCGTCTGGACGGCGAGCCTCCGCACGGGGTCTACGACATGGTGATCGCGCAGGTCGAGCGCGTGCTGCTCAGTTCGATGCTCGAGCGCTCGAACGGCAACCAGACGCATGCGGCCGACATGCTGGGCTTGAACCGCAATACGCTGCGCGCCAAGCTCGCCAAGTACAAACTGATCTGACGTGGACGGGCCGATGGCGGGGATCGTCGCGCAGGCGCTGCTGTCCGTCTCGGACAAGACGGGGATTCTCGAACTCGCGCGCGGACTCGTCGCGCGCGACGTGAAGCTGCTGTCGACCGGCGGCACCGCGAAGCTCCTGGCCGCCGCCGGCGTCCCGGTCACCGACGTCGGGACCTACACCGGCTTTCCGGAGATGCTCGACGGCCGCGTCAAGACGCTGCACCCGAAGGTGCACGGCGGCATCCTCGCCCGCCGTGACCTGCAGGCACACCGGGACGCCCTGGCGCATGCGGGGATACCGACGATCGACCTGGTCGTCGTCAACCTCTATCCGTTCCGCGAGACCGTCGCGAATCCGCAGTGCACGCTCGACGACGCGATCGAGAACATCGACATCGGCGGCCCCGCGATGCTGCGCGCGGCAGCGAAGAACTGGTCGCATGTCGGCGTGGTCGTCGACCCCGCCGACTACGCCGAGGTGCTCGCCGAGCTGACCGCGAACGGCGGTACGCTGTCGTCCGAGCTGCGCTTCAGGCTGATGCAGCGTGCGTTCGCGCACACGGCGGCCTATGACGGCGCGATCTCGAACTGGATCTCGGCGCGCGGGCCCGATGGCGGCGTGCGGGGGTTCCCGGACTCGTTCCATCTCGCCGGCGACAAGCGCCAGGAGATGCGGTACGGCGAGAATCCGCACCAGCGCGCCGCGCTGTACCGCGAGCGTTCCGCTGTGCCGTCGGACATTGCCTCCTATCGGCAGCTGCAGGGGAAGGAACTGTCCTACAACAACGTCGCCGACGCCGATGCGGCCTGGCAGTGCGTGACGACGTTCCCAGAATCCACCTGCGTCATCGTCAAGCACGCGAATCCATGCGGCGTCGCGAGCGCCGAGCTGCCGATCGACGCGTACCGTCGCGCATTCGCGACCGATCCGACCTCGGCATTCGGCGGCATCATCGCGTTCAACCGGCCCGTCGATGCGGCCACGCTGGAAGCGGTCTGTGCGCAGTTCGTCGAGGTGCTGATCGCGCCGGGCTATGCGCCGGAGGCGCTGGCGATCGCTGCGCAGAAGAAGAACGTCCGCGTCCTCGAGCTCGCGCTGCCGGAACGCGGGGAGCCCGGCGGGGAGACCGGCAGGGACCTGGACCTCAAGCGGGTCGGCGGCGGATTCCTCGTCCAGACGCGCGACGCGCGCGACGTGCGGGAGGACGACCTCCGGGTGGTCACCCGCGTCGCGCCGACCGCTGCCCAGATCGCCGATCTGCTGTTCGCCTGGCGGGTCGCCTGGTTCGTCAAGTCCAATGCCATCGTCTATTGCGGGGGCGGGCGCACGCTGGGCATCGGCGCCGGGCAGATGAGCCGGGTCGACTCGACCCGCATCGCAGCGATCAAGGCAGGCACCGCGGGCCTGTCGCTCGCCGGATCGGTCGTCGCATCCGACGCCTTCTTCCCTTTCCGCGACGGCCTCGACGTGGTTGCCGACAACGGTGCGGTCGCGGTGATCCAGCCCGGCGGCAGCGTTCGTGACGACGAGGTCATCGCCGCCGCCGACGAGCGCGGGATTGCGATGGTGTTCACGGGGGTGCGCCATTTCCGGCATTGATGCGGCAGGCGCGGCGGGTGTGTGCCCTCGCGCCGGAGGTGATGCCGCCGACACGGCGTGCAGTTTCCCGAAGCTGTCCCGCCTCGCGGCAACCGCGGGATTGGTGTGGATGTCGGTCGTTCCCGCCGCCCGGGCCGCCTGCGGTGACTGGCCGGAATGGATTGCCAAGGGCTGCACGCGGCTGGTCGACACCTACGAGAATGGCACGAACGGCGTGCTGATCTCCGGTTACTCGTGGCACCTGCCGTTCACCTGGACGCCGGAGCGGCGCGCCGAGCTCAATGCGAACGCGTGGGGCGGCGGGCCGATCCGCACCACCGAGGATCCGGACGGCGACACGCATTCGGTGTACTTCCTGGTGTTCAAGGATTCGCACAATCATGCGCAGTTCAACCTCGGCTACGAGTACGAGACCTTCTGGGGGCCACGCAGCGGCTTGCAGCCCGGACTGGGATTCACCGTGGCGATCGTCCAGCGGCCCGACATCGCCAACGGCATCCCGTTTCCGGCATTGGTGCCGGTCGGGTCGCTGCGCTACGGGGACGCAACGTTGTCGGCGGTGTACATCCCGACGCTGAACGGCGGCATCAACCACGGCAGCACCCTGTACTTTTTCGGCCGCGTGCTTTTCAAATGAGCGAAGTCGCACGATGAACGTCCTGATCGTAGGCTCCGGCGGTCGCGAGCATGCGCTCGCCTGGAAGATCGCG
Organism: uncultured Pseudomonadota bacterium; assembly: GCA_963816415.1. Taxonomy (GTDB): domain Bacteria; phylum Pseudomonadota; class Gammaproteobacteria; order Burkholderiales; family Casimicrobiaceae; genus VBCG01. The sequence goes on along the minus strand of CAWFKR010000013.1, from coordinate 182,826 downwards.
CAGTCGCCGCGGGTCGCCAAGGTGTTCGTCGCGCCCGGCAACGCCGGCACTGCGCGCGACCCGGACCTCACCAACGTTCCGGTCGAGGACATCGCGACCCTCGTCGCCTTCGCAAGACGCGAATCGGTCGGCCTGACCGTCGTCGGCCCCGAGGCGCCGCTCGCCGCCGGGATCGTCGACGCCTTTCGCGCTTCGGGCCTGCGGATCTTCGGGCCCACGCGGGCCGCGGCGCAGCTCGAGAGCTCGAAGGATTTCGCCAAGGCGTTCATGCTGCGGCACGGCATCCCGACCGCCGAGTACCGGACGTTCACCGACGCCGCGGCGGCGCACGCCTACATCGATGGCCGCGGGGCGCCGATCGTCGTCAAGGCCGACGGCCTGGCGGCGGGCAAGGGCGTGGTGGTCGCTGCCGATGCCGCGGAGGCGCACGCGGCGATCGACGCGATGCTCTCGGGCGACGCCGTCGGCGAAGCCGGCGCGCGCGTCGTGATCGAGGATTTCCTCGAAGGCGAGGAGGCGAGCTTCATCGTGATGGCCGACGGCACGCATGTGCTGGCGCTCGCCTCGTCGCAGGATCACAAGCGCCTCTCCGACGGGGACCAGGGCCCGAACACCGGCGGCATGGGTGCGTATTCACCCGCGCCCGTCGTCACGCCGACGGTCCACGCCCGGATCATGCGCGATGTCATCGTTCCGGCCGTCAACGGCATGGCGAACGAAGGAATACCGTACACGGGATTCCTTTATGCGGGCGTCATGATCGATGCGACCGGCGCGCCGCGGGTGCTCGAGTTCAATTGCCGCCTGGGCGACCCGGAGACCCAGCCGATCATGGCGCGCCTGCGCTCGGACCTGGTCGTCCTGTTCGACCATGCGCTTGCCGGCACGCTCGACCGCATCGAGGCCGAATGGGATCGACGTGCCGCGCTGACCGTCGTGCTGGCGGCGGCCGGCTATCCGGCATCGCCGCGCAAGGGCGACGTCATCGACGGGCTCGACCGCATCACCGGCGATGCGCACCCGGGCGTCACGGTGTTTCACGCGGGCACCACGCTGTCCGACGGCGAGGTCCGGGTCAGCGGGGGACGCGTGCTGGGCGTCACCGCGCTGGGCGATTCGATCCGGCAGGCGCAGCGCGCGGCCTATGCCGCGGTGTCGGCGATCCACTTCGACGGCATGCAGTATCGCAGCGACATCGGCCATCGCGCGCTGGCGCGGCGGGGCTGAGCCGGGGATCCGCGCGTGGACGAGTCCGGCGGCGCGGGCGGCAAGCCCGACATCGCGGCGATCCGCAGCTACCTGACCGGGTTGCAGCAGCGCATCGTATCCGCGCTGCAGGGCGTCGACGGCGGGACGTTCCGGCGCGACGACTGGCAGCGCGCCGAGGGTGGCGGGGGCGTCACGATGTCGCTCGAGGACGGACAGGTCCTCGAGCGTGCCGGCGTGCTGTTCTCGCACGTGACGGGGCGCCAGTTGCCGGCATCGGCGACCGCGCACCGGCCACAACTCGCAGGCCGCACCTGGGAGGCGCTGGGCGTGTCGCTGGTGATCCACCCGCGCAATCCCTATGCGCCGACCGTGCACCTGAACGTTCGTTTTTTCATCGCGCCGGGGAATGCCAGCGGAGCGACCGGCGACGGCGACGGCGAAGCCGTCTGGTGGTTCGGCGGTGGCATGGACCTCACACCCTGCTACGGATTCGTCGAGGACGCCCGGCATTTCCACGCGACCTGCCGCGACGCCCTCGCGCCGTTCGGGACGGAGCTCCATCCTCGCTTCAAGCGCGCCTGTGACGCGTATTTCTACCTGAAGCATCGCCAGGAGGCCCGCGGCATCGGCGGCATCTTCTACGACGATTTCAGCGACGGCGGTTTCGCGCAGGCGTTCGCGATGACGCGAAGCGTCGGCGACCATTTCGTGCCCGCCTACCTGCCGATACTCGAGCGCCGCCGCGGAATGCCTTATGCCGAGCGCGAGCGCGACTTCCAGGCCTATCGCCGCGGACGCTACGTCGAGTTCAACCTCGTCTGGGATCGCGGGACCCTGTTCGGGCTGCAATCCAACGGCCGCACCGAGGCGATCCTGCTGTCGATGCCGCCGCTTGCCCGTTGGCGCTACGAGTGGACGCCCGAGCCGGGATCGCCGGAGGCACGGCTCTACACCGATTTCCTGCCGGCGCGCGACTGGCTCGCAACACCGGAGTTCGGAGCACGGGGGTAATCCAATGACCGCGGCAGGCGACGACCGGACGCGACGCGGCGACGGGGACGGCGACGATCCCCGGCCGCCGGCCGCAGTCGACGGCGACCCGCTGGAAGAGCGGCGGCTCTCCGGCAACCAGGTCTACCGCGGCAAGCTGCTCGACGTGCGCCAGGATCGCGTGCGGCTGCCCGACGGCAGCAAGGCCTTGCGCGAATACGTCGTCCATCCAGGGGCGGTGCTGATGATCCCCGAACTTCCGGACGGGCGGCTGGTCGTCGAGCGGCAGTTCAGGTATCCGCTCAACCGGGCCTTTCTGGAGTTCCCCGCAGGCAAGCTCGATCCCGGCGAGACTGCGTTCGCCACCGCGCGGCGGGAGCTCGTCGAGGAGGCGGGCTATGCGGCGGTCGAATGGACGCTGCTGGGCGCCGTGCATCCGGTGATCTCCTATTCGACCGAGGTGATCGATCTCTACCTGGCGCGCGGGCTCACCCACGTCGGGTCGCAGCTCGACCACGGGGAGTTCCTCGAGATCGCGACGTACACCGAAGACGCCCTCTACGACGAGCTCGATGCCGGAGCGCTGACCGATTCCAAGACCGTGGCTGCACTGGCGCTGTACTCGCGCTGGCGAACGGCGCCGTCGCGCGCCTGCCGCCTCCGAATCACCGGAATGGTGCAGGGGGTGGGCTTCCGCGACTGGATGGTCGCGGCAGCGCAGGACCTGGGCGTCGACGGGTGGGTGCGCAACGGCCGCGAAGGCCGGGTCGAGGCCCGGATCCAGGGCGCCCGCGAGGCCTGCGACCGGCTGGTCGAGCGCTGCCGCGGAGGCCCGCGCGCGGCGCAGGTCGATGCCGTCGTCGTCCGGCGCGCCTCCCCCGAGGCCGGCCTCAACGGCTTCGCGCGCCGGCCGTCGGCCTAGGGTCCGCTTTCGCGTCGGCGGCTCGCGGACCGGCGCGTGAACCGCGGGGCGGCGGCGCGGTCTATCGGTCAGGCGACAAATCCGTTTGACATTCTCGCCGTTCGCCAACATCATTCAGCGCGCTGAAGGCGGGCGGCGGGGCCGTCAGTGCCGGTCGCGGCGTGAAGACGGAGAGAGATTCCGCGTGACCTGTACGGCACTTCCCATAACAGCACAACAGCAAACACGGATCTCAACCTCGGAGGCAAGACATGGAGCGCAAACCACCCCAGCGGGCCACTCGCCGCAATGTCCTGAAGGCCGGCCTGGCTGTCGGCGCCGCGCAGCTGGCGGGACCTTTCATCATCAACGCGCGGGGCGAGGAGCCGGTCAAGATCGGCCTCGACAACCCGCTGACCGGTACCTACGCGGCCGTCGGCAAGAACGAGCTGATCGGCTGCCAGCTCGCGATCGAGCAGATCAACGCCAAGGGCGGCATCCTGGGCCGGCAAGCCGAGTTGATCGTCGAGGACTCGACCAGCGGCGATTCGAGCACAGCGGTACAGAAGGCGCGCAAGCTGATCGACCGCGACCACGTCAACTTCCTGCTCGGCAACGTGAATTCGGCGCTGGCCCTCGCCATGGCCGACGTGAGCAACGAGAAGAAGGTCCTGCACATCGTACCTGGCGGGCACACCGACGCCGTCACCGGCGCGACCTGCCACTGGAACGTGTTCCGCGTCTGCAACACGACGCAGATGGAAGCCAACGCGGTGGCGCCTGCGCTGATCAAGAACGCGGGCAAGAAGTGGTACTTCATCACGCCTGACTACGCGTTCGGGCACACGCTGCAGGCGGGTCTCGAAAAGGCGGGCACCAGGCTCGGCTATACGAAACTTGGCGCCGACCTGACCCCGCTGGGCACGACCGACTTCTCGTCCTATCTGATCAAGGCAGAAGCGGCGAAGCCGGACGTGATCATCTTCCTGACCCAAGGCGATGACATGATCAACGCCCTCAAGCAGGCAGTGCAGTTCGGGCTCGAGAAGCGTGTCCATCTCGCCGGCGCCCAGCAGGAGCTCGAGGCACTCGAAGGCCTGCCACCCGAGGCGCGGATCGGCACTTGGGTGTTCGAGTGGTACTGGAACCAGCCGAATGTCCCGCACGTCGCCGACTTCGTCGCAGCGATCAAGAAGAAGACCGGCCGCGTTCCGACCGCTCGCACCTGGTTCGGCTTTGCGTCGACCTGGACCTGCGCGCTTGCCGCCAACGACGCCAAGTCGCTGGATGCGGTCAAGATGGCGAAGACGCTCCAGGGCTTCAAGCTTCCGCCCGAGGTCGGCCTGATGCCCGATACGCCGTTCTATCGCGCCGGACAGAACCAGTTGATCGGAAGCCTCTACGTGGGGAACGCGCAGGCGAAGGGTTCCGCGCCCGACGATCTGTTCCACGTGAGCGAGGTCGTTCACGGCGTGGATGCGGCAGGCACGCTCGAGGAGTCCGGCTGCAAGATGACCTGGCCGGCGTAACCCGCCGCTAGCGACCGCCGGCCGCAGGCTTGGGCGCCCGGTCGGCGATCAATTCGAAGCTGCAACGCGCCGTTGCCAGTCTGCTGGCAACGGCGCGGTTGCGTCATGAGCGGTTGCGTGCTGTTCCCGGGGAGACCGACGTCGCATGTCCCAGCTGATACTTTTCAACCTCTTCAACGGCCTGATCGTCGGCGCGTTCTACGCGCTGATGGCTCTTGGCCTGTCGCTGATCCTCAACCTCAGCGGCGTCATCAATTTCGCGCACGGGGGCTTCCTCGCGCTGGGCGCCTACATCGCCTACACGCTGCTGCCCTACGTCGGGTTCTGGGGAGCCTTGGTGATCGCACCGTTCCTGACCGCGTTCCTCGGCATCATCATCGAGCGACTGCTGATCCGGCGCCTCTACGGCCGTGATCCCCTCTACGGCCTGCTGCTCACCTTCGGGCTCGCCTACATCTTCGAGGACGTCTCCCGCGCCATCTGGGGGGCGCAGAGCGTTCCATTCTCGGTGCCCGCATTCCTCACCACGCCGCTCAGCAGCTCGTTCTTCTTCCTCACCGGCTACCGCGTGCTCATGGTCGTGCTGGTCGCCGTTGCCGTCGCGGCGCTGTTCTACATCCTGAACCGGACGCGGCTGGGGATGCGCATCCGCGCCGGCACGCTGGATCTCGAGACCGTGTCGACGCTCGGCGTCAACACGCGGGTGCTGCGCAACCTGAATTTCGGCCTCGGGATCTTTCTCGCCGGCCTCGCCGGCGTGCTCGCGGCCGGCCAGCTCGGTCTGCAGCCGACGATCGGCACCTCGCTGATCATGCCGAGCTTCGTCGCGATCATCGTCGGCGGTCTGGGCAGCCTTCCCGGGACGCTGCTCGGGGGGCTGCTGATCGGCGTCGCGGCGAACCTGACGACCGTGTTCTTCCCCTCGGCGACCGAAGCGGTGATGTACGTGATGATGGGACTGGTGCTCCTGCTGCGCCCGCGCGGCCTGCTGGGCGAGGAAGGGAGACTGCAATGAGGGGCCTCGCGAAACCCAGCACCAACGCGCTGGTGGTGCTGCTGCTGGCGACGATGCCGTTCTGGATGCAGTACATCGGCGGCTACACCGAGCTCGCCACCCAGGTGCTGGTGATGGCGCTGGCGGCGATGGCGCTCAACTTCCTGCTCGGTTTCACCGGCACGCTGTCGTTCGGCCACGCTGCGTACTTCGGGCTCGGCGGGTACGGCGTTGCGATGATCATCAAGTACATCGTGCCGAGCACGCCGCTGGGCATCCTGGTGGGGGTTGCCGTGGGCACCATCGCCGCGATGTTGATCGGGGCGTTGATCATCAAGCTGCGCGGCGTCTATTTCGCGATGGTCACGATCGCGTTCGGCCAGGTGTTCTTCTTCATCGCATTCCGGTGGAATTCGGTGACTGGCGGCGACGATGGGCTGACCAACTGGAAGCGGCAGGCGCTGGACTTCGGCTTCGCCCGGGTCGAGCTGCTGGATCACCCGCTGAGCTTCTACTACTTCGTGCTGATCCTGTTCCTGGTCGCGGCGGCTTGCATGGGAATCATCCTGCGCTCGCCGTTCGGGCGCACGCTGCTCGCGATCCGCGAGAACGAGAAGCGCGCCCGCTTCCTCGGGATTCCGGTCGAGCGCCACCTGTGGATTTCGTTCGTCATCTCCTGCGCATTCTGCAGTCTCGCAGGCACGTTGTACGCGCTGCTCAACAACTTCATCGACCCGCGCGCGTTCTACTGGGGGCAGTCGGGCAACTTCGTGATCATGGCGGTGCTGGGCGGCATGCGCTCGTTCTGGGGTCCGCTGGTCGGCGCGGCGATCTTCGTCGTGCTGCAGGATTTCGTGTCGAGCCACACCGAGAACTGGATGTCGTTCGTGGGCCTGTTCTTCGTCCTCATCGTGCTGTTCTTCCCGCGCGGTGTGCTGGGAATGCTGCGTCGCAGGAGCGCCCGATGACCCTTCTGCGCGTGGAAAACGCGACGCGTGCCTTCGGCAGCCTCGTCGCGGTCAACGACGTCTCCCTCTCGGTATCCCCGGGCGAGTTGCAGGCCGTCATCGGGCCCAACGGCGCCGGCAAGACCACGTTCTTCAACCTGATCAGCGGCTTCTTCCCGCCGACGTCGGGGAGGATCTGGTTCGACGACAAGGACGTGACCGACCTCGCCCCGCACCAGCGGGTGCAGATGGGCATGGCGCGGACCTTCCAGGTCACCGAGATCTTTCCGGAGCTGACCGTCCGGCAGAACCTGCGCATCCCGGTCGAGGTCGCCGCGGGACTGCGCCTGCGTCCGTGGATCTCGCGCCGGACGCGCGACGAGATCGATGCCCGGGTCGTCGAGCTGATGCTGCAGGGGAACCTTGAGGACAAGGCCAACCGGCTGGTCGGCGAACTATCGCACGGCGACCAGCGCGCGACCGAGATCATGATGGCGCTCGCCCTGAAGCCGCGACTGCTGCTCCTCGACGAGCCGACCGCGGGCATGGGCGACCAGGAGACCTACGACATCACGCGGCTGATACGCAAGCTGCACCGCGAGCAGAACCTCGCGATCGTGCTGATCGAGCACGACATGCGCGTCATCTTCCACCTGGCCGACCGGATCATGGTGCTGACCGAAGGTCGCGTCCTCGCCGACGGAACACCCGACGAGATCGCGAAGGACGAGCGCGTGCAGGCGGCCTACCTGGGAGAATCGCAGTGAACGTGCTCGAAGTGGAAGGGCTGCATACCTACTACGGCAAGAGTCACATCCTGCACGGCGTGAGCCTCGTCGTTCCCGAAGGGAAAATCGTGGCGCTGCTCGGCCGCAACGGCGCCGGCAAGTCGACGACGCTGCGCAGCATCATCGGCCTGACGCCGGCCCGCGAGGGCGCGATCCGGGTGTTCGGGCAGGCGACGACGCACTGGGCGCCCGACCAGATCGTCCGTCTGGGCCTCGGATACGTGCCCGAGGGCCGCCGCATCTTCCCGAGCCTCACCGTCGAGGAGAACCTGATGGTGCCGGTCGCGCGCCCGGGGCCGTGGACCGTCAAGCGGGTGTTCGAGTCGTTTCCGCGGCTCGCCGAGCGCAAGAGCAACAAGGGCAGCCAGCTCTCCGGCGGCGAGCAGGAGATGCTCGCGATCGCACGCACGCTTATGCTGAATCCGAAGATCCTCGCGCTCGACGAGCCGTCGCAGGGGCTTGCCCCGCTGATCGTCCGCGAGGTCTTCCACATCGTCACCGAGGCTCGCAAGGAGGGTACTTCGGTGCTCCTGGTCGAGCAGAACGTCCGCGCGACGGTGGCCATCGCGGATCATGCCTACGTGCTCGACAACGGCAGCATCGTCTATTCGGGGCCTGCGGCGGAATTCGCCAAGGACGAGCAGCGGGTGCGCGCCCTGGCAGGCGCCAGCGCCGAGAAGTGGGAAATGGAAGACTGAACGCTGCGGGCCGGGGAAGCACAGGCGCTCGCCCGGCCGTCGCGATCAGGTGACGCCGAAGATATCCTTCCACGCGGCATACGACGCCACGGCCGACCACGGCAGCGCGAGCAGCAGTCCCAGGCCGTTGGTCAGGAGCCCCAGCATCAGCAGCCCGAAGGACAGGGCGCCGTAGACCAGGAGCGGGGCCGGGTTGCGCGCGAATGCGGCGAAGCTCTGCGCGAACGCCTCGCCGAAAGACAGTCCGTCGAACAGCGCTGCGAAGGGCACGAACGTCAGCGGCAGCGACACCAGCATGCCTGCGGCGTAGGTGACGATCAGCGCCGACGCGGACACCGGCGCGTCGGTCGCCGGCGCCAGCATGTCGATCCCGCCGAATTCCAGGGCGACCAGCGCTTCGGCGCCGAACACCGCGGCGCCTGCGACGACGACTGCCGCCAGCGCGCCCGGCGACGCTCCGGCGATCGCGGCGAGGTGACGCAGGCGCGGGCGGTCGCCGCGATCGGTGGCAAGGCTCGCGTACAGCAGGCTGCATTCGGCCAGCGGGATCAGCCCCTGCCCGATCGCGATGCCGATCGCGGGCAGCAGGTTGAGCGCCAGGTTGGCGGCGAGGATGGCGAGCGCAAGCGCCGAGAACCCGAAAGGCCCCCGCTTCCAGAGCAGCATCGCCTCGCGGTACCACTCGAATGCGTGATCGACGCCGACTGCGCGCGGCGTGCGGCCGGAATTCCGGCCGCCAGTATCGTTGGCCGGATCCGGGTCCGGGAAGGAGCGATCGTCGGAAATGCGCGCCGCTCCTGGCGATCAGATGTTCTCGCCGAGATAGGCCGCGCGTACCTTGGGATCGTGCAGCAGTTTCGCGGCGTCGCCCTCGAGCGTGATTTCTCCCGACTCCATCACGTACGCGCGGTCGCTGACCTCCAGCGCGAGCCTCGCGTTCTGCTCGATCAGCAGGATCGTCACGCCTTCGCTGGACACCGCGATGATCGTCTCGAACACCTTCTGGACCATCAGGGGTGCCAGCCCCATCGACGGTTCGTCGAGCAGCAGCAGCTTCGGCCGGGACATCAGCGCACGGCCGATCGCGAGCATCTGCTGCTCGCCCCCCGACAGCGTGCCCGCCGTCTGGCTGCGCCGTTCCTTCAATCGCGGAAACAACGTGAACACGCGCTCGATATCCTGGCGGATCGCGGCGCGGTCGTTGCGTATGTAGGCGCCCATCGCGAGGTTTTCCTCGATGGTGAGCGCGCCGAACATCCCGCGACCCTCGGGCACCATGACGAGGCCGCGGCGCACGAGCTCGAACGAGCGCCGTCCCGTGATGTCGTCGCCGGCGTAGCGAATCCTGCCCGAACTGACGTGCAGCAAACCGCAAATGCCCTTGAGCGTCGTCGTCTTCCCGGCGCCATTTGCGCCGATCAGACACACGAGTTCCCCCGTACCGACTTCGAGATCGATGCCCTTGACCGCCTGGATGCCGCCGTAGGCGAGCGCCAGCCGTTCGAGCCCGAGCAAGGGCGTCTTCGTGCCGCTCACTGGACGCCCCCCACGCTTGTGGCATCTGCAGCTGCGCTGCCCCCGGAGGGGGCGCAATTCGCGTCTTGGGTCGGCCCTGCGACGCTCATGGCTCACGCTCCCTTCAGGTTCAGCGTCACCTCGCCCCCCAGATACGCGGCGATCACCTTTTCGTCCTTCTGCACGTCGGCGGCGGGGCCTTCGGCGATCTTCCTGCCGTAGTCGAGCACCAACACCCGATCGCAGACGCTCATGACGAGCTTCATGTCATGCTCGATCAGCAGGATCGTCACGCCGTCGCGCCGGATGTTCTGGAGCAGGCCCTTGAGCGCCGCGGTCTCGGTCGCGTTCATTCCCGCGGCGGGCTCGTCGAGGGTGATCAGCCCGGGATCGGTCGCGAGTGCCCGCGCGATTTCGAGTCTGCGCTGGTCGCCGTAGGCGAGATGCTTGGCGAGATCGTTCGCCAGCCGGGCAATTCCGACGTAGTCGAGCAGCTCGTGGGCGCGCTTCTCGATCGCGCGCTCCTCTGCACGCGTGCGGGCGTCCCGGAAAATCGCGCCGATCACGTTCGCGTGGGTGCGCACATGGCGGCCGATCATCACGTTCTCGATCGCCGACAGGTTGGCGAACAGCCGGATGTTCTGGAACGTGCGCGCGATGCCGCGTTCGGCCACGTCGTTGGGCTTGAGGCCGGAGAGCGGACGTCCATCGAACGTGAACTGCCCGCCGTCCGGTGCGTAGATGCCGGTCAGGACGTTGAACAGCGACGTCTTGCCCGCCCCGTTCGGGCCGATCAGCCCGTAGATCTCGCCCCGGCGGATCGTGAACGAAACGCCGTCGAGCGCGACCACGCCACCGAAGCGCTTGGTGATGCCCTGGGCGACGAGCAGCGGCTCGCCGGCCGCGGAGGCATCGTGAGGGGCGGTCATCGGCCCGTCGACTGCTGGAGTTCGCGCTTGCGCAGCGCGGAAGGAAGGATCCCCGCCGGGCGGAACAGCATCATCAGCACCAGCGCAAGACCGAACAGCAGCATCCGGAACACCTCGGGATCGATCAGCGTGCGCCCGAACACCGCCTGCTGCGCAGGCCCGACCGTGTATCGAAGCACCTCGGGGACATACGACAGCAACAGCGCTCCGACGACGACCCCGAACACGTTGCCCATGCCGCCCAGCACGACCATCGAAAGCACCATGATCGACTCGACCAGCACGAAGCTCTCGGGGCTGATGAACCCCTGCATCGCCGCGAATATGCCGCCGGCAATGCCGCCGAAGGATGCGCCCATTGCGTATGCCAGGAGCTTCATGTTGCGCGTATTGATGCCCATCGCGCGTGCGGCGACCTCGTCCTCGCGAATGGCCTCCCACGCGCGGCCGATGCGCGAGTTCTGCAGGCGAAGGTTGACGACGATGACGACCAGCAACACGACGACCAGGAAGTAGTAGTACTTGATCGGCGAGCTCAGCGCGTGGCCGAACACGTGTTGCGTCGTGGCGAAGCTGAAGCCATCGATGCGGAACGGGTCGATCAGCGTGATTCCCTGCGGGCCGTTGGTGAGATTGAAGGGGCTCGACAGGTTGTTGAGGAAAATCCGCACGATTTCGCCGAATCCAAGCGTGACGATCGCGAGATAGTCGCCGCGCAGCTTGAGCGTCGGGGTGCCGAGGAGAATGCCGAAGACGCACGCGAGGACCGACCCCAGCGGCAGGATCACCCAGAACGGAAGATGGATGTCGAACTGCGGACTAGCGAGCAGCGCATAGACATAGGCGCCGACGCCGTAGAAGGCGATGTAGCCCAGGTCGAGCAGCCCGGCGAACCCGACGACGATGTTGAGGCCCAGCGCCAGGAAGCAATAGAGAACCGCGAGATTGGTGATCCGCACCCATGCGGTGCCGATCCCGGCCAATACCCAGGGCAGCGCGATCAGCGCCACCGAGACGAGGACGACGCCGACCCACACGAGTGCGGGATGCCGGCGGGTGTCGAACAGGCTGTACATCGGGCTCGCGTCCTAGGCTCGATCGGCGACGCGCTCGCCGAGCAGACCCGATGGACGGAACACCAGAACGAGGATCAGCACGACGAAGGCGAACACGTCCTGGTAGTTCGAGCCGAACACCGCGAGATGGGGATCGTTCGCGCAGCGCAGCGCCAGCGCATGGGACCATCCGGACAGGTGGCAAAGGTTCGTGAGTTCGCCGACGTAGCCCGCGCCGAGCGCCTCGATGACGCCCAGCAGCAGGCCCCCGAGCATCGCGCCGCCCAGGTTGCCGATGCCGCCGAGGACCGCCGCCGAGAATGCCTTGAGCCCGAGGATGAAGCCCATCTGGTAGTGCGCGACCCCGTAGTAGCTGCCGTCCATCACGCCGGCGACCGCGGCGAGCCCGGAGCCGATCACGAACGTCATCGAGATCACGCGGTTGATGTCGATGCCCATCAGGCCGGCGACCTGGGAGTTCTGCGCGACTGCGCGCATCGCGATGCCGAGCTTGGTGCGGTAGACGAGCAGCAGCAGGCCAGCCATCATGACGATCGACAGGCCGACGATGGCGACCTGCACATTGGTGATCGTCGCGCCGTTGGGGTGGGGCGTCAGGTGATAGGTCACCGTGTTGATGATCTGCGGGTACGGCAGGGGGCTGCGGCTCCAGATGATCAGCGCGACGTTCTGCAGGATGATCGACAGGCCGATTGCGGTGATCAGCGGCGCGAGGCGCGGTGCGTTCCGCAGCGGCCGATACGCGACGCGCTCCATCGTATAGCCGACGGCCATGGACGCCGGGATGGCGCAAAGCGTCGCGATGGCGAGGATCGCGATCGGCGGCAGGTGTACGCCCGAGCCGACGAGCGCCGAAATTACCGAATACGCGACCATCGCGCCGATCATCACGACCTCGCCGTGCGCGAAGTTGATCAGCTGGATGATGCCGTAGACCATCGTGTAGCCAAGCGCGACGATGGCGTACACGCTGCCCAGCGTGATGCCGTTGACGAGCTGCTGAATGAAGGTATCCACGATGGGGCGGCGCTCCGACGCGCGATTGTCCGGCCATTCGGCCATCTGCGGCAAGTGGGACGTCGCGAATCCCGGACCCCCAGCCGGTCGCCGCACGCTGGCGGCCGCGACTCCTTCGCAATGGCGACGTCCCGCGGTCCGTCGGATGGCAAAAAAAGACGGCGCCCACCCGGGGCGCCGTCGCGCAGAAGAAAATCCGCGGTCGCTTACTTCTTCGTCTCGTCCTTCGCCGGCTCGGCCGGCGCCATTGCCGGCGCTGCAGCAGGTGCCATCGCGGGGGCAGCGGCCGGGGCAGCGGACGCCGCGGTCTCGGCCTTCATGAACTCGTCGAACGAGACGCTCTTGCCACCCTTGACCACTGCGATCGGGACGAGCTTGTCATCGGTCATCTTGAAGATCGTGATCTCGGCGTTCTTGCGGTCGCCCTTGTCGTCGAACTCGATGTGACCGGTCGCCCCGTCGTAGCTGATCTTCTGCAGCGCCGGGAGGTACTTGGCCGGATCGGTCGAGTCGGCCTTCTCCATCGCGGCGATCAGCAGGTTCGCAGCGTCGTAGGTGAACGGCGCATAGATGATCGGATCGACGTTGTACTTGGCCTTGTAGGCGTCAAGGAAGCCCTTCGATGCAGCCACCACCGGCAGACCCGCCTGCGAGCAGATCATGCCCTCGACGTTCTTTTCTCCGCCGAGCTTCGGCATCGTGTCGGTGCAGGCGCCGTCACCGAAGCTGAATACCGCCTTGATGCCGAGTTCGCGTGCCTGCCTCAGCATCGGGCCGCCGGTTGCGTCCATGCCACCGTAAAAGATGGCGTCGGGCGCGCGGCCCTTGATCTTGGTGAGGATCGCCTTGAAATCGGTTGCCTTGTCGTTGGTCTTCTCGTGCGCGACGATCTGCACGCCTTCCGTCTTGAGCGTCGCCTCGACTGCGTTGGCGAGGCCTTCGCCGTACGCGGTGGCGTCGTCGGCGATCGCGACCTTCTTGATGTTCATCGACTTCAGGAACTGCGCGACCGCCGGCCCCTGCTGGTCGTCACGGCCCACGACGCGGAAGATGTTGTTGAAGCCCTGCTCGGTCAGCTTGGGGTTGGTCGCCGAGCCGGAGATCATCGGGATGCCGCATTGGTGGTAGACGGCCGACGCGGGAATGGTCACGCCCGAATTCAGGTGGCCGACGACGCCGGCCGCCTTCTCGTCGCAGAATTTCTGGGCGATCGTCGGGCCGAGCTTGGGATCGGCTTGGTCGTCCTCGCTGTCGACGACGAACTTGACCTCCTTGCCGCCGATCTTGATGTGCTTCTCGTTGGCCTGGTCGATCGCGAGCCGCACGCCGTTGTCGTTGTCCTTGCCGAGGTGGGCGATTTCCCCGGTCAGCGGTCCTGCCGACCCGATCGTGACCGTTTCCACAGCCGGGGTGGGTGCCGGTGCCGGCGCCTGCGCGGCCTCTTTCGGCTCTTCCTTCTTGCCGCAACCGTAAATGGCGATGACCGACGCCGCAACCAGCGTCAGGCCGATCCTGTGGGCAACACGCATCTGGAGCCTCCGAAAGGAGAATGGGGTGGGGGAAACGTAAAATTATGATTCCCGCTCGTCCCGGGTGTCAATGGCGCTGCCCCGCCACCCGGCCGGCGGGCTGCCGGGAAACCCCCCGGGAACCGGACCGCATGCGCGGGGACCGCACGCGCGGTGCGCGCGGTGCGCGCGGAGGGCGGGCGGGCCGGTGAATCCGATCGGGGCGCTCGCCGCATCGAATGGCCAGTCGTCGCAGCGCCGCGGTGCCATCCGCATCGCGTCCGCCGCGGCGCCCTCGAACGGGCCGCACCCCATCCGGGTGCGCAGGGAGAATGCATGTCGATCCGCATGACCCGCCGGCGCCTCGCCGGCGCACTCGCCGTGGTGGTGCTCGTCGGCGGCCTCGCCGGCACCGTTGCGCTGCGTGCTGCCAAGCGCGCGAGCGACGCAGCCGCCGCCGCGGCGGACAATGCACCGCCGGTTGCGCTCGAGTTCGCGGCCTTCGACCTGACCCAGGTGACCGACGTGAAAATCGCGCGCTGGCTGCCGGTTTCGGGGACGCTCGAGCCGGTGCGCCAGGCCATCGTCAAGGCCAAGGTCGCGGGTGACGTCGTCGACCTGAAGCTGCGCGAGGGTGATCCGGTCCGCGCAGGTCAGCGCCTGGCGCGGATCGAGTCGGCGGACCTGGCATCGCGGCTGTCCGACCGGATGGGCGCGCTCGAAAGCGCGCGTGCGCAGCTCGCGCTCGCCGACAAGACGAGGACGATGAACCTCCGTCTGCTGCACGACCGGTTCATTTCGCAAAGCGCTTTCGACAACGCGGAATCGAGCTTCGACGTCGCGCGCGGCAACGTCAGGTCCGCCGAAGCCCAGGTCCAGCTCGCTAGGAATGCGCTGCGCGACACCGAAGTCGTCGCGCCGCTGTCGGGAATCGTCGCCCGGCGCCACGTGCAGCCCGGCGAGAAAGTCGCGGTCGAGGCGCCGCTGCTGACGATCGTCGACCTCGACGACCTCGAGGTGCAGGCGATGGTCCCCGCGCTCGACGTCCCCGAGGTGAAGCCCGGCATGCCGGTCGAGCTTTCGGTCGACGGTTTCGGCGAGCGTCGCTTCGCCGGCCGCGTCGACCGGATCAATCCGTCGACCGAGCCCGGCACGCGAGCGATCATCGTGCACGTCAGCCTGCCCAATCCCGATGCCGCATTGCGCGTCGGGATGTTCTCGACCGGCCGCATCACGCTGGCTGCCGGCACGCCGGTGCCCACGCTGCCGCTGTCCGCCGTGCGCAGCGAGGCCGGACAGTCGTACGTCTGGACGATCGAGGCCGGCAGGCTGGTGCGCCATGTCGTCGTCACCGGACGGCGTGACGATGCGATTGGCCGCGTCGAGATCACGACGCCGCTGCCGTCGGGCATGCCGGTGCTCGCCGGACGCTTCGACCACCTGAAGGAGGGGGCGCCGGCGATCGTCAAGGCGGAGCTCTCTCCGCATGCCGCGCCTTCCCGCAGCACGGCGGGTGAGGGTGATGCGGTGACCTCGTCCCGCTCCGGGCGCGAAGCGCGCCGCGGGTGAGGAGGGGTTGCCATGTGGATCACCAGGACCTCGATCGCGAACCCCGTCTTCGCCACGATGGTGATGATCGGCATCACGGTGCTCGGGCTGTTTTCCTATGCGCGCCTCAACGTCGAGCAGATGCCCGACGTGAGCCTGCCGTACGTGATGATCGTCACGCCCTACCCGGGCGCCGCGCCCGAGGCCGTCGAGAACGACGTGACCAAGCCGGTCGAGTACGCGGTGAACCAGGTGCCGGGCGTCAAGGAGATCATGTCGAACTCCCTGGAAGGGCAGAGCCAGGTGTTCGTCCAGTTCCGGCTGTCGACCAACATCGCGCAGGCGGTGCAGGACGTCCGCGACAAGCTCGCGCCGGTGCGCACGGCGTTTCCGAGGGACGTCAGGGACCCCCTCGTCACCCGGGTCGACAACCAGAACAGCCAGCCGGTGGTCTCGCTCGCCGTCACATCGCGCACGACGGACCTGCGGGAACTGACATCGATCACCGACCAGACGATCGTCAAGGCGCTCGAGAACCTGCCGGGCGTGGCACGCATCGACGTCAGCGGCCGCGTCGCGCGCCAGATCCTGATCCAGATCAGGCCGGAGGCGCTGGCCGCGCTCGGCATCGGCGTCGACCAGGTGATGAACGCGATCCGCGACGCCAACCAGGACGTCCCGGCCGGCCGGATCACGCGCGGCGTGCGCGACGAGGTCGTCCGCGTCGACGGCAGGATCAAGGACCCCGCGCAGTTCCGGCGCATCATCGTCGCCCAGCAGGGCGGCGGGCCGGTCTACCTGTCGCAGGTCGCCAACGTCATCGACGGCGAGAAGGACCCCGACTCGATCTCGCGGATCAACGGGCGCCCGGCCATCACGCTCGACATCCAGAAGGCCCAGGACGCGAACATCGTCGAGACCGGGCGCAGCATCCGGGCGGCCGTCGCGGCGCTGAAGGCGCGCCTGCCGTCCGACGTCGACCTCTCCGTCACCTACTCGAACGCCGACGACGTCCAGAATTCCGTTGACCGGGTCAAGAGCACGATCGTCGAGGGCGGGCTCCTGACGGTCCTGATCGTGTTCCTGTTCCTGGGGAGCTGGCGCAGCACGATCATCACCGGGCTGACGCTCCCGCTCGCGGTCGTCGCGACGTTCATCGCGCTCCATGCGTTCGGGTTCACGCTCAACTTCCTGACGCTGATGGCGCTGTCGCTGACCATCGGGCTCCTGATCGACGATGCGATCGTCGTCCGCGAGAATATCGTGCGGCACCTGGCGCTGGGCAAGGACCACGTGACCGCGGCGCGCGAGGGCACCGAGGAGATCGGACTCGCCGTCATGGCGACCACATTCGCGATCGTCGCGGTGTTCGTACCGATCGCGTTCATGAGCGGCGTCATCGGGCGCTTCTTCTTCCAGTTCGGCGTCACCGTCGCCGTCGCCGTGCTGGTCTCGCTGTTCGTGAGCTTCACGCTCGACCCGATGCTCTCGTCCGTATGGCACGACCCGCAGGAGACGCGGTTTTCGCGCCTGCCGTGGCTCGGCAGGCGGGTGGCGAGCGTCCAGCACCTGATCGACGGCCTGCACGCGATCTACGCGAACGTGCTTGGCTGGGCGCTTGGTCGTCGCAAGACGGTGCTGGCGATCGCGCTTTGCAGTTTCTTCGCAAGCTTCCTGATCGTCCCGCTGGTCGGCACCGAATTCATACCCGAGGTCGACCAGGGTTTCATTTCGTTGCGCCTGAACACGCCGGTCGGCTCGAGTCTCGAGTACACGAACGCCAAGGTCGCCGAAGCCGAGCAGGTCCTGAAGCGTTTTCCCGAGATCGCGATGGCGATGACCACGGTCGGGACCGACGACGGCCGCAACTACGCGCGCGTCAACCTGAAGCTGACCGACCGCAGCGAGCGGGCCCGTTCGCAGAAGGACCTCGAGCGCGCGATCCGCAAGGCGCTGAAACCGATCCCGGGGATCGAGCTTGCGCTGGGCTACGACCGGCCGATCTGGTTCAACCTGCTGGGGCCCGATCCGGAAACGCTGTCGCGTCTGGCGCGGACCTTCGCCGACCGCGTGGCGAAGGTTCCGGGTATCGCCGACCTCGAAACCTCCGACAAGGCGGCCAATCCCGCGCTTTCGATCAGGCTCAACCGCGATGCCGCGGCCGACCTGGGGATCACGGTCCAGCAGGTCGGGGCGACGATCCGCCCGCTGCTGGCCGGCGACACCATCAGCTACTGGCTCGGCCCCGACGGCCAGAACTACGAGGTCAACGTCCAGCTGTCGAAGCATCACCGGCAGGTCGCTTCTGACATCGGCAACCTCTACCTGACGACGAACCGCCGCGGGCCCGACGGGCAGATGCGGATGGTCCCGCTGCGGCAGGTCGCCGACATCGTCGCGTCGACGAGCCCGCAGATCATCAAGCGCGATGACCTCGAGCGGCGTATCGGCATCTACGCCAATGCCGAGGGACGGCCTTCGGGCGACGTCGGCTCCGACGTGCAGAAGATCGCGGACACAATGCAGCTTCCGCCCGGCTACCGGCTGCAGGCTGCGGGTCAGCAGCAGGACATGCAGGACGCGTTCAAGGCCGCGCTGGCCGCGCTCGGGCTCGCGGTGATCTTCATCTACCTGATCCTCGCCTCGCAGTTCGCGAGCTTCACCCAGCCGCTGGCGATCATGGCCTCGCTGCCGTTCTCGCTGGTCGGCGTGTTCCTCGCGCTGCTCGCGACCGGGACGACGCTCAACCTCTTCTCGATCATCGGCTTCATCATGCTGATGGGGCTCGTCACCAAGAACGCGATCCTGCTGGTCGATTTCGCCAACCGGTCGCGCCGAGCGGGTGCGACCCTCACCGACGCGCTGCTGGCGGCCGGGCAGGTGCGGCTGCGCCCGATCCTGATGACGACCGCGGCGATGATCGGGGGCATGCTGCCGTTGGCACTCGGCCTGGGCGAAGGAGGCGAGCAGCAGGCGCCGATGGGACGCGCGATCATCGGCGGGGTCGTCACGTCGACCCTCCTGACGCTGGTCGTCGTGCCGGTGCTCTACACCTACCTCGACGCCCTGCACGCGCGCCGGCTGCGCCGGAAGGCAGCCCGCACGGCCGGGCTGGCATCGCCGGCCCTTGGCGCCGACGACTGACCGCCGATCGATCCTGCAGCTGCCCCGCCTTCCTCGTCCATCGGCGTGCGCCGGGAGGGAGCGGGTGCGCGGGTGCAGGGGCGCCGGGCCTGATACTGGTTGACTGTATAATTAAACGGTCGTACAGTTAAATTCATGCCGCGTCCCTCGCGCAACGTCGACGCATTGCTGCTGAAGGCGGGCCGCGAGCTCTTCCCGCAGACGGGTGCGGCAGGGCTGTCGGTGCGCAAGGTGGCGGAGCGCGCCGGCGTCAACCTCGGCATGTTCCACTACCACTTCGGGAACAAGGACGAATTCGTCAGGCAGCTGCTGCAGCAGCTCTACGACGAGATGTTCGCGACCCTCGAGCTTGCCGCGAGCGCGGGCCCCGCGGTCGATGCGCTGCGTGCCGCGCTGTGCGTCCTAGGCCGATTCGCGCGCGACCATGCCCAGCTGCTCCGGCGCCTGATGATCGATGCGCTTTCCGGCGAACCGCAGGCAGGCGCGTTCCTGCGTGCGAACGTGCCCCGGCACCTCGGCGTCATCCGCAACCTGATCGAGGACGGCCAGCGCGAAGGCGTGCTGAGGGCGATGGCGCCGGCCCAGGCGCTCGGGTTTCTCGCAGGGAGCGTCGCGGCGCCGCTGTTCGTCGCGGCCTCGCTGGGCGGGCGCGGGCTGGCGAAGCCGGGTGTTGCGACGCGCTTCGCGAAGGACGTCGCGACGGACGCCGCGATCGCCGAGCGAGCCGACTGCGCGCTGGCGGGCCTGCTCGCGGCACCCGCGCGCGCCGGCAGGAAGGCGGGGCGCTGATCATGCGCCGCGCGGCACTCCTCGCGCTCGTCCCGGTCGTCGTTGCTTTCGCCGGATGCAGTTCCGACTCGCCTCCGCATGACTTCGCCGGCTACGTCGAAGGCGAGTACGTGCGGGTCGCGTCGCCGCTTTCGGGTACCCTGACGCGGCTCGCGGTGGAGCGCGGCGCACAGGTCGCGCAGGGGGCGCCGCTGTTCTCGCTCGAGGACGAGCAGGAGCGCGCCGCGCGCGCCCAGGCCGAGGCGCAGGTGCGTCAGGCCGAGGCGACGCTCGCCGATCTCGAGAAAGGACGCAGGCCGCCCGAGGTCGCGGCGGTCCGCGCGCAGCTCGCGCAAGCCGAGGCGTCGCTCGTCCAGAGCGAGGCCGACCTCGTCCGCACGCGCAAGCTCGTCGCGGACAAGTTTCTCTCACCCCAGCAACAGGACGCCGCCGTCGCGGCCCGCGATCGCAATCGGGCGCAGGTCGCCGAGCTCCGCGAACAGGTCCGCATCGCCAACCTGCCCGCGCGCAGCGATGCGATCGCCGCTGCGCAGGCCGAGGTCAAGGCGGCGAGCGATGCGCTCGCCCAGGCGCAGTGGCGCATCGACCAGAAGTCGCAGGCAGCGCCGGTCGCGGGGCTGGTCGACGACACGCTGTACCGCCCCGGCGAATGGGTTGCGGCGGGCGCCCCGGTGGTGTCGCTGCTCCCGCCGGGCAACGTGAAGGTCCGCTTCTTCGTGCCGGAGACGCGGCTCGCGACGATCAAGGCCGGGGATGCCGTCACCGTCCGCTGCGATGGCTGCGCCCGC
Organism: uncultured Pseudomonadota bacterium; assembly: GCA_963816415.1. Lineage (GTDB taxonomy): Bacteria > Pseudomonadota > Gammaproteobacteria > Burkholderiales > Casimicrobiaceae > VBCG01. Next base: position 162,456 of record CAWFKR010000013.1, on the reverse strand, counting down.
GACATCGCCGCGCGCATTCGCTACATCTCGCCGCAGGCCGAGTACACGCCGCCGGTCATCTACAGCCGGCAAAGCCGGGCGAAGCTCGTCTATCTGGTCGAGGCGCGGCCCGATGTCCCGGATCCGGCGCTGCATCCCGGGCTTCCGGTCGAGGTCACGCTGACGGGCACTGCGCGATGACGATCCAGCCCTCACCCGGGCCCTCACCCCAGCCCTCTCCCGCGAGCGGGAGGGGGAGCGAGACCGGGAGCGGGAGAGGAATCGAGACCGGGAGCGGGAGCGCCACGTCGTCCCCGCCACCCGCCGCCATCGACGTCCGCGGCCTGACCAAGCGCTACGGCGGTCGCGCGGTCGTCGACAATTTCTCGATCCGCGTCGAGCGCGGCCAGATCTTCGGCTTCCTCGGACCGAACGGCAGCGGCAAGACGACGACCATCCGCATGCTGTGCGGATTGCTGACCCCCGATGGGGGTGAGGGAACCTGCCTCGGCTACGACCTGCGGCAGGAGGCCGCGGCGATCAAGCGCGAGGTCGGGTACATGACGCAGCGCTTCAGCCTCTACGACGACCTGTCGATCCAGGAGAACCTCGATTTCGTCGCCCGCATGTATGGCGTTCCCGGTCGCAAGGACGCCGTCGCGGCGACCCTCGGGCAGCTCGGCCTCACCGCGAGGCGCAGGCAGCTTGCGGGAACGCTGTCGGGCGGCTGGAAGCAGCGGCTGGCGCTGGCGAGCTGCACGCTGCATTCGCCGCGGCTGCTGCTGCTCGACGAGCCGACGGCGGGCGTCGACCCCAAGGCGCGCCGCGATTTCTGGGAACGGATCCACGATCTCGCGGCGGAGGGCATCACGGTGCTGGTCAGCACGCACTACATGGACGAAGCGGAGCGCTGTCACCGGCTCGCCTACATCGCTTTCGGAAAGCTGCTGGTCGAAGGCACGGTCGAAGACGTGATTGGGCAATCCGGGCTCTCGGCGTGGGTCGTATCGGCGCGAGGTGCCGGCGGGGAGCGCGCGCTGGCGCTGCTCGCGCAGGAAATGCGCGGGTGGCCCGAGGTCGACACCGTCATACCCTTCGGCGCGACCTTGCGGGTTTCGGGTCGCGACGCCGACGCGCTCGCTCGCGCACTGGAAAGCGTCGCGGCACGGGGCGAGTTCGGCGTCGTCGCTTCGCAGACCTCGCTGGAGGACGTCTTCGTGAGCCTGATGCAGGGGGCACCGGACAATGTCGGCTGACACCGCGGCCCGCCGGACGGCCGGGTTCGCGCTTGCCCGTATCTGGGCGATCGCGCTGAAGGAATTCGTGCAGATGCGCCGCGACCGGCTGACGTTCGCGATGATCGTCGGCGTTCCGATCCTGCAGGTCGTGCTGTTCGGCTATGCGATCAACATGGACCCGAAGTCGCTTCCGACCGCGGTCGTCGACTACGATCACAGCGAATTCTCGCGCAGCCTCGTCGAGGGGTTGCGCAACACCGGCTATTTCGCGATCGATGAGACGCCCGCATCGGAGTCGCGGGCCGACGAGCTGCTCGCCCGGGGCGACATCCAGTTCGCGATCGTCATCCCCGCGGGATTCTCCAGTGCATTGCTGCGCGGCGAACGCCCTGCACTGCTGCTGGCCGCGGACGCGACGGACCCGTCCGCCGCCAGCAACGCGATCGCATCGGTTTCGCAGGCAGGCTCGACCGCCCTTTCGCACGACCTGACCGGCCCGCTTGCCCGGCTCGCGCAGTCGCCGGCCCCGTTCACCGTCGACATCCAGCGCCGCTACAACGCCGAAGGCATCACCCAGTACAACATCGTTCCCGGACTGGTCGGAGTGATCCTGCAGATGACGATGGTGATGATGACCGCATTCGCCGTGACCCGCGAGCGCGAGCGCGGCACGTTCGAGAGCCTCCTCGCGACGCCTGCGCGCCCGCTGGAGGTGATGATCGCCAAGATCGTGCCCTACATCGCCGTCGGCCTGGTCCAGGCCGTCATCATCGTGGCCGCCGCCCGGGTCCTGTTCGACGTTCCGATGATCGGCAGCCTGCCTTTGCTGGTCGCCGCGATGATGCTCTATATTGCGGCGCTGCTGGCGCTGGGTTTCGCGATCTCGACCGTCGCTACCAATCAGCTGCAGGCGATGCAGATGACCTTCTTCTTCTTCCTTCCGTCGATGCTTCTGTCGGGATTCATGTTTCCGTTCCGGGGGATGCCCCGGTGGGCGCAGTGGCTAGGCGAGGTGTTCCCCCTCACGCACTTCCTGCGCATCGTTCGCGGCGTGCTGCTGAAGGGCAACGATGCGCAGCAGATCGTGCCTCATCTGTGGCCGCTGGCCGTGTTCCTGGCGGCGGTCGCGGCGATCGCGCTCCTCCGCTATCGGCGCACCCTCGACTGAAAGGGGGCGGCAGCGATCCGGTTGAATCCCGGGCGGGGGGATCGCGCATCGGAGGGAAAGGGCGGGTTTGCTATAATGACCCGCGGTCATTTGTGCGGTCGGCATGTGCGCCACGGCCGCCGAAGGAACGGGACGTGCAGGCGCACTGCAGAATCGCTTCGGGCAGGGACAGGGGCTATGAAGGCATTCGATTACGAGTTGGCGCGCCAGAACATGGTCGAGCAGCAGATCAGGCCTTGGGAGGTCCTCGACCAGCGTGTCCTCGACCTGCTGTTCAAGGTCAAGCGAGAGGATTTCGTGCCGTCTGCCTACCGCGCACTCGCGTTCGCCGATCTCGAGCTGCCGCTATCGGAGCACGCCAGGATGTGGACGCCAAAGATGGAGGCGCGGGTGATGCAGGAGCTCACGCTCGCCGGGTCGGATCGCGTCCTCGAGATCGGCACCGGCAGCGGCTATTTCTGCGCGCTCCTCGCGAGCGAGGCTGCCGAAGTGACCAGCGTCGAAATCGATCCGGACCTCGCCGCCGGTGCCCGGGAGAAGCTCGCGCGCCTGGGCCACGCCAACGTGCGGGTCGAGGTTGGCGATGGTGCGCGGGGCTACGGCAGCGACACCTACGATGTCATCGTGCTGACCGGGTCGACGCCGATACTTCCCGAACGCTTCCTCGAGCAACTCGTTCCGGGCGGCAGGGTCTTCGCCGTCGTCGGCGAGGCGCCGGTGATGAAAGCCCGGCTGGTTCGCCGGAGCGCCCCGGATTCACAGGTCGCGACCGACCTGTTCGAGACCGTCATCGCGCCGCTCAGGAACGCCGTGGCGCCCGCACGGTTCGAATTCTAGGGCGGCGCCTCGGCGAGCCTCCCCGCGCCCCGACCCCGACGACGCCCCATCCATTTCCGAGTCCCTTCGATGAACAGACTGTCACTCGCCGTTGCCGTCTCGCTCGCCGCGTCGATGCTGCACTGCGCCCCCGTCTCCGCCGACGACCTGATGCAGATCTACCAGGAGGCGGAGCGCAACGATCCGGCGCTCGCCGCCGCGAAAGCGAACTTCGAGGCAACCAAGGAAGCGGTGCCCCAGGCGCGCTCGGCCCTGCTGCCGAACGTCAGCCTGACGGGGGCGCTCAACGCCAACAACTACGACGCGTCGATCCACAGCGATCCGCACGTCGACGTCAAGCGCGATTTCTGGTTCGGCGGCCTGACGGTGTCGGTGGCACAACCACTGTACCGGTACGCGAACACCGTCGCGTACTCCGAGGCGAAGAAGCAGGTCGAGCAATCCGATTACACGCTTGCGGCCGCCCAGCAGGACCTGGTCCTGCGCGTGGCCGTCGCGTACTTCGACATCCTGCTCGCGCAGTTCAATGTCGAGCTCTCCCAGAGCCAGAAGGCAGCGGTGTCCGAACAGCTCGCCCAGGCCAAGCGCAATTTCGAGGTGGGGGTGGCGACGATCACCGACACCAACGAGGCGCAGGCCCAGTACGACTCGATCGTCGCGCAGGAGATCTCGGCGAGGAACGACCTCGAGAACAAGCGCACGGCGCTGCGCGCGATCATCGGGCGCGATCCGCCCGAGCTCAAGCGGCTGGGGACGCAGTTCGACCCGTCGCTGCCCAGCCCCGACTCGCTGGATTACTGGGTCCAGCACGCGCTGACCGACAACATCGGCGTGAAGATCGCCCAGTTCAACAGCGACATCGCGACGCTGGAGGTCGACCGGCAGCGCGCCGGGCATCTTCCGACGCTGGACCTCGTGGGCAGCTACAACGCGCAAGGCTCGAATGGCACCGTGCTGAGCGGTGTGGACAGCAATTCGCGCCAGGCGGTCGTCGGGCTTGCGCTGAACGTCCCTATCTATGAAGGCGGATTCGTCAACTCCAGGGTCAGGCAGGCGATCGCCCTGCAGGACAGCGCGCGGCAGAACCTCGAGCTCGCGCGCCGCAATGCGCTGTCCAACGCCCAGATCGGGTTCACCGGGGTCACCAGCGCCGTCGCATCGGTGGGCGCCTTCAAGCAGGCGCTGGTATCCGCGGAGACCGCGTACGAGTCGAACAAGACCGGACAGGAGGTCGGGGTGCGCACCAACCTCGACGTCCTCAACACCCAGCAGAACGTGTTCCAGCGCAGGCGCGACCTCGCGCAGGCGTACTTCAATTACCTGATCGGCGTCCTGCGATTGAAATCGGCGGTCGGCACGCTCTCGGTCGACGACCTGCAGCAGATCAACGTGCGGCTCCAGGGCTGACGCAGGCGCCACCGCGCATCGCTTCAGGCGGTCGACCCGCCAATCCGTCAGTCCGTCCGGCCGTCCTCCGCCGGCGCGGTGCCCTCGGCGCCGACGCCGATCCTCGGCGCCAGCCAGGTCCACAGCCGATCGACTGCGCCGCGATGCAGTGCGAGGAATGCCTCGGCATCCGCGCGCATCCGGTTTCGCGAGGCGGCGTCGGCGAGCAGTTCCCCGGCGACGACGAGAAGCTCGTCGGCATCGTGAACGCGGCGGGCCGCGCCCGATGCGACCGCCGCCTCGCTCGCCTGCGCGAAATTGAACGTGTGCGGACCGATCAGCGTCGGCGTCCCGGCGGCGATCGGCTCGATCAGGTTCTGCCCGCCGAGCGGCAGCAGGCTGCCGCCGACGAACGCGACGTCGGCCGCCGCGTAGTACGCGAACATCTCGCCCATCGAGTCGCCGAGCAGCACGCGCACGTCCTGCGGAACCCGCGCGCGATCGCTGCGCCTTGCGAAAGCGATCGCGCGCCCGCGCAGCAGCGCCGCGACCGCGTCGAAACGCTGCGGATGACGCGGCACGATCACCACCAGCGTGTGCGCAGGCAGCAGCGTACCGCGCCGCGCGAGGGCGTCGAGCAGCAGCGCTTCCTCCCCCTCACGCGTCGATGCGACGACGATCACCGGCCGATCCGGTCCGATCGCAGCCCGCAGTTCGCGCCCGCGCTCGCGCATCGCATCGGGCACCGGCACGTCGAACTTGAGATTGCCGGTGACGGTGACCTCGCGGGCTCCGAGGGAGCGCAGCCGGGCGGCGTCCGCATCGGACTGCGCCGCGACGCCGGCGAGGGCGGCCAGCAGCGGTCGCGACAGCGCGCCGATCCTTGCATAGCCGCGCGCGGAACGCTCTGAAAGCCGAGCATTGACGAGATAGAGCGGAACGCCTTCGCGCGTTGCCGCGGCAACGAGGTTCGGCCACAGCTCGGTTTCGACGAGCAATCCCGCGTCAGGCCGGAAGCGCGCGAGGAATCGGCGGACGGCGAACGGGACGTCGTAGGGCAACCACGCCTGCGTGACGGCGTCGCCGAACAGCGCGCGACCGGTCTCGCGGCCGGTGGCGGTCATGTGGGTCAGCAGGATCACGGGCGTCGGGGTGCAGGCGCGCAGGCGCTCGACCAGAGGCGCGATTGCACGCGTCTCGCCGACCGACACCGCGTGGATCCAGACGAGCCTGCCGCCGGTGTCACGCGTCGGTGTACCGGCGTAGCGCCCGAAGCGCTCACCGATGTGCGCGCGATAACCCGGCTCCCGGCGGGCGCGCCAGCGCAGGCGCAGCGGCAGGAACGGCAGCGCAAGCCACCACAGCAGCGTGTAAAGCCATAGCGCGGCGCGCTCCATGGCTCAGTCGGGCGCCGTGCGCAGCAACTGGCCGGCGGCCGCGAGCACTTCGTCGCGCGACGGCGGGGCGCCGGCATCGCCGAGATCGCGCGCGTGCGCGCCGGTGACGGCGACGCCATGACGCGCGCGATCAGTCACGCAGAAGATGGCGAGCGTCGGCGTGCGCAGGGCCGCGGACAGGTGCGTGAACCCGGTGTCCACCCCGACCGTCAGCGCCGCCTTCGACAGCAACGCCGCGGCGTGCGGCACCGTGAGCCAGGGCGGCACGATCGCGCTGTCGAAGCCTTCGGCGAGCCGGTGGCTGCGCGCCTCCTCGTCGGCGCTGCCCCAGGGTAGAACGCTCGCATAGCCCGCGCGGTCGCAATGTTCGATCAGCGCGCGCCAGTCGGCTTCCGGCCACAGCTTTTCGTCGCGGCTGGTCCCGTGCAGCATCACGACATAGGGCTGCGCAGGGATAGACGGCACGTCGGCGGGCGGGTGCAGGTTCCAGCGCGGCGTGTCGTCGACCGCATAGCCGAGCGCGGCCCCCGCCAGGCGCCGGCAACGCGTGACGAAATGCAGGTCACGCGGAATCCGGTGATGGACGTCGTCGCCGAGCGTTGCGAGCGGTTCACGAATGCTGGCGCGGTCGAAACCGTGGCGCAGGCCGCGGGCCATCCGTGCGATCAGCGCGCCCTTGACCTGCTCCTGCAGGTCGAGCACGGCGTCGTAGCGCGTCCCGCGCAGTGCCCGCGCGAAATCACCCATCTCCCGCCACGTCGTTCGCGCGCCGAGATGGCGGCGCCAGCGCCGCAGGTTGAACGGTATGACCCGGCGCACATCGGGGCACAGGCCGATCAGCGGCGCGAATCCCGGTTCGGCGACCCAGTCGACGTCGAACCCCGGGCGCTCGCGCCGGATGTCGGTGGCGATCGCCAGCGCGTAGACGATGTCCCCCAGCGACGACGGGCGGACGACGAGAACGGCACTCATGGCACGAGGACCCCCACGCTTGCGGCATTCGCCGCTGCGCTGCCCCCCGAGGGGGCGCAATTCGCGCCTCGGGACGGCCCGTCGGCGCTCACTGGACTACTTCGTGCTGCGCGCTCCGGTATTCGCCCTTGGGGCGGCCCGTCGGGCTCATGGCCCCTACGCTTGCGGCGTTCGCCGCTGCGCGGCAATGCCGCGATGCCAGGCCGCAAACCACGTAGAATCGCGCCAGTTCTTCGACCGCGAAGGTTCCGGAACCCGCGGCGCAAGCTGGCGCCGCCGAGTTCGGACCGTCACGCATGCCCGGGCCCATTCCGATTTCGCTGGTAGTGATCACGCGCGATGCGCAGGACGACATCGCCGAATGTCTCGCGTCGGCGCCGTTTGTCGCAGAGGCGCTGGTCGTGGATTCGGGCAGCGCGGATCATACCGTAGAAATCGCGCGGCGATCCGGCGCGCGCGTCCTGTCGCAGGCATGGCTGGGATTCGGGCCGCAGAAGCAGTTCGGCGTGCAGATGGCCGCCCACGACTGGGTCCTCTGCCTCGACGCCGACGAGCGCGTGTCGCCCGAGCTTGCGCGGTCGATCGAGACGCTGCTTGCCGGAGGCGAGCCTTCGCACCGGGCATATGCGCTGGCGCGGCGCAACCGCTTCCTCGGCCGCTGGCTCGCGCACGGCGAAGGCTATCCCGACTGGACGACGCGCCTGTTCGACCGCCGCCGTGCGCGCTGGAGCGACGACGCGGTTCACGAGAAAGTGATCGCCGAGGGCCGCGTCGGGCGCCTCGACGGCGACCTGATGCACGCGTCGGCGGAATCGATCGAGCGCTACATCGCCAAGCAGAACCGCTACACGACGCTGCAGGCCGACATGCTCCATGCGCGCGGTGAACGCGGCTCGGCGGTCGCGATGGCCGCGGCCCCCGTTGCGCGTTTCCTGCGCTTCTACGTCTTCAAGCTCGGCTTTCTCGACGGTGCGGCGGGGTTCGCGCACATCGCGATCGGCGCGTTCGCGAGCTTCCTCAAGCACGCCAAGCTGCGTGCCCTCGACCAGGTGATCCGACGGCCATGACCCCGATCGATTTCCACGGCAGGCGCGTGCTGGTGACCGGTGCCGCCGGCTTCATCGGCATGCACACGGCACGCGCGCTACTCGATGCAGGCGCGGATGTCGTCGGCGTCGACAACTATGAGCCGTACTACGACGTCGACCTCAAGAAGGCGCGCATCGCGCAACTGGCCGGTCTGTCGCGTTTCGCCTTCGAAAACGTCGACCTCGCCGACAAGGACGCCTGCGCGGGATTGTTCGCCCGCGGCGGTTTCGGATCGGTCGTGCACCTCGCCGCGCAGCCGGGCGTGCGCCATTCGCTGGTCAACCCCGAGGCGTACCTGCGCAACAACCTGGTCGCGTTCGGACACGTGCTCGAAGGCTGCCGGCACGGGCAGGTCGCGCATCTGGTCTACGCGTCGTCGTCGTCGGTGTACGGCGCGAGCCACGCGCTGCCTTTCTCCGAGGACCAGCCGGTCGACCATCCGGTGAGTCTCTACGCGGCGACCAAGAAATCCAACGAGCTGATGGCGCACAGCTACAGCCACCTCTTCGGACTTCCGACGACGGGCTTGCGGTTCTTCACCGTCTACGGCCCGTGGGGGCGCCCCGACCAGGCGCCGATGCTGTTCACCCGGGCGATCCTCGAAGGCAAGCCGATCCAGGTATTCAACGCGGGGCGGATGCAGCGCGATTTCACCTACGTCGACGACATCGTCGAAGGAGTCGTGCGCGTGCTCGCGAGCCCCCCGCAGCGCGAGGGCGACCGCGCGCCCTACGCGATCTACAACATCGGCAACCACCAGGCCGTCGAGCTCGACGAGTTCATCGCGACGCTCGAGCGCCTCCTCGGCAGGCGTGCGATCCGCAACGACCAGCCGATGCAGCCGGGCGACGTGCCCGCGACCTTCGCCTCGATCGAGCGCCTTCACGCGCTGACCGGCTTCGCGCCGCGCACGCCGCTGGCCGACGGTCTCGCACGCTTCGTCGCCTGGTATCGCGATTACCACGGCGCCTGACCGCGGACGGGGCCCCCAGGCGGTGGGCCGTCGCGCGTCCGCCCGTCGTTCAGGTGCAGGGAGGCGTGGTCGCCGATGCTAAACTCGCGCCGTCGAAACCGGCCTTCGGGCACGGCCCTCTCCACGGTTCCCACGCTCCCCACGGTCCCCACGCGTTCATGATCCTCGTCACCGGCGGCGCCGGGTTCATCGGTTCCTGTTTCGTGCTCGACTGGCTCGCGGCCCACGACGAGCCGGTCGTCAACCTCGACAAGCTGACCTACGCGGGAAACCTGCGCAGCCTCGCGACGCTCGCCGGGGACGCGCGGCACGTGTTCGTGCGCGGCGACATCGGCGACGCCGATGCGGTGACGGCGCTGCTTTCGCGGCACCGCCCGCGGGCGATCGTCAACCTTGCCGCGGAGACGCACGTCGACCGATCGATCCGGGGCCCGCGCGCTTTCGTCGACGCCAACATCGTCGGCACGTTCACGCTGCTCGAATGCGCACGGGTGTGGTGGGAGACGTTGCCGCCGGACGAGCGCGCGGCGTTCCGCTTCCTGCACGTGTCGACCGACGAGGTCTACGGCTCGCTCGGACCCGCCGATCCTGCGTTCTCCGAGACCACGCCGTTCGCGCCGAACAGCCCGTATGCCGCTTCGAAGGCGGCCTCCGATCACATGGTTCGCGCTTACCACCACACGTACGGGTTGCCGACGCTGACCACGAACTGCTCGAACAACTACGGCCCGCGCCAGTTTCCCGAGAAGCTGATCCCGCTGATGATCGTCAACGCGCTCGCCGGCAAGCCGCTGCCGGTCTACGGCGACGGGAAGAACGTCCGCGACTGGCTCTACGTCGGCGACCATTGCGCGGCGATACGCGCGGTGCTCGCGCACGGGAGGCCGGGCGAGACCTACAACGTCGGCGGCAACGCCGAGACCGCGAACCTCGACGTCGTCCATACGCTTTGCAGGCTGCTGGCCGAGCGCGTGCCCGGCCGTGATTTCACCTCCCAGATCACGTTCGTCGCCGACCGCCCGGGGCATGACCGGCGCTATGCGATCGACGCGACCAGGATCCATGACGAGCTCGGCTGGGCGCCGACGGAGAGCTTCGAGTCGGGGATGGCGAAGACCGTCGACTGGTACCTCGGCAGCGGCGACTGGCTCGCGAGCGTGCAGAGCGACGAGTACCGCAAGTGGATCGATCTCCAGTATGCGTGAGCGTGCAATGACGGCGCGGCGATCGGGGAGGGCGCGGCGATGATGCGCAAGGGAATCATTCTCGCCGGGGGCTCGGGCACGCGGCTCCATCCGGTGACGCAGGTCGTGTCCAAGCAGCTGCTGCCCGTGTACGACAAGCCGATGATCTACTATCCGCTGTCGACGCTGATGCTCGCCGGAATCCGCGACATCCTGCTGATCTCGACACCCGAGGACACGCCGCGCTTCACCCAGCTGCTCGGCGACGGCAGCCGCTGGGGACTCAACTTCTCCTATGCGGTGCAGCCCGCGCCCGAAGGCCTCGCGCAGGCCTTCATCATCGGGCGCGACTTCATCGGCGGCGGGCCCTCGGTGCTGGTGCTGGGCGACAACATCTTCTACGGCCACGACCTGCAGGGGCAGCTTGCGCATGCCAACTCGGGCACCCGCGGCGCGACGATCTTCGCCTATCCAGTCGCCGATCCCGAGCGCTACGGCGTTGCGGAGTTCGATGCCGGCGGGCGCGTCGTGAGCCTTGAGGAGAAGCCGAAGGCGCCGAAGTCGCGCTACGCGGTCACGGGCCTCTATTTCTACGACAACCGCGTCGTCGACATCGCGCGCGAGCTCAAGCCCTCGGCACGCGGCGAGCTCGAGATCACCGACGTCAACCGTCGTTACCTCGAATGGGGCGAGCTCGCCTGCGAGGTGATGGGACGGGGCATGGCGTGGCTCGACACGGGAACGCACGAGTCGCTGCTCGAGGCTTCGCAGTACATCGAGACGATCGAGCGACGCCAGGGGTTGAAGATCGCGTGTCCCGAGGAGATCGCGTACCGGCAGGGCTGGATCGGCGCCGAGGATGTCCGCAGGCTCGGGTCGGCGCTGGCGAAGAACGGCTACGGCCGCTACCTCCTCGGCCTGCTCGACGATCCGGTGATCCGCTGATGCAGTTCACGAAGAGCGCGCTGCCCGACGTCGTGATCGTCGAGCCGAAGGTGTTCGGCGACGCCCGAGGTTTCTTCTTCGAAAGCTGGAACCGGCGCGACTTCGCCGCCGCAGGCCTCGACTTCGATTTCGTGCAGGACAACCAGTCGCGATCGCACCGCGGCGTGCTGCGCGGCCTCCACTATCAGATCGAGCATGCGCAGGGCAAGCTCGTGCGCGTGATCGAGGGCGCCGTGCTCGACGTCGCCGTCGACCTGCGGCGCTCGTCGCCGACCTTCGGAGCGCACGTCGCGATCGAGCTGTCTGCGGACAAACGCAGCATGCTCTGGATCCCGCCGGGGTTCGCGCACGGATTCATCGTCGTCTCGGAGGTCGCGGAATTCCTCTACAAGACGACCGACTACTGGTACCCGGAACACGAGCGCACGCTGCTGTGGAACGATCCGGCGCTGCGCATCGGGTGGCCGGCGGGGATCGCGCCGACGCTCGCGCCCAAGGACGCCGCCGGCAAGCCGCTGGCGCAGGCCGACGTCTACGCCTGACCGAGGAGTTCGCCAGATGCCGGGTGAGCGTCCGACCATCCTCGTCACCGGCGCCAATGGCCAGCTCGGCAGCGAACTCGCAGTGGCGCTTGCAGCGCATGGCGAGGTCGTCGCCTGCGACCGTGCTGCACTCGATCTCGCCGATCCTTCGCGGATCGTAAGCGTCGTGCGCGAGCTCGCGCCGCAGCTGATCGTCAATGCGGGCGCCTACACGGCGGTCGACCGCGCCGAGCACGAGCGCGAGCTGGCGTTCGCCGTCAACGCGCAGGCGCCCGGCATCCTCGCCGACGAGGCCCGGCGACGCGGTGCAGTGCTGATCCACTATTCGACCGACTACGTGTTCGACGGCACCGCGAGACAGCCGTACGACGAGACGGCGGCGACCGGTCCGCAGAACGTGTATGGCGAGAGCAAGCTCGAAGGCGAACGTGCCATCGCGGCGTCGGGTGCGCAGGCGCTGACGTTTCGCACGAGCTGGGTCTATTCGCTGCGCGGGAAGAACTTCCTGACGACGATCCAGAGGCTCGCCGTCGAGCGCGACGAACTGCGCATCGTCGCCGACCAGGTCGGGGTTCCGAACTGGAGCCGCGCGCTGGCGGCAGCGACCGCGACGCTGGTCGGTCGCGGCCTCGCCTACCTCGCCGGGCGCACGGGGCTCTACCACCTGTCGGCGCGGGGCGCGACGACGTGGTACGAATTCGCGCAGGCGATCGTCGGGAACGTCGAGCACCCGCGCGTCACGCCGATCACGACCGCCGAGTATCCGACGCCGGCGCGCAGGCCTGCCTATGGCGTGCTGGACACGCGAAATTTCGCCGATGCGTTCGGCTTCACGCTGCCGCACTGGCGCGAGCATCTGAACATCTGCTTGCAAAGTCCTCCGGAACCGTCGCAGGGTTGATCGGTCTTCACACGACCGGCGCCGCGCAGCGCGCACTGCCTTGTGCAATGCCGTCCGCGTCGTCGTGCGCATTGTCGGCGACGTCTGTGCGCGATCCGTTGTACGCTCACGCCATCGAGAGCATTCGCGCTGTCGCCGATCGGCGACGCGCTGGCCCGCGGAGGGACACATGAAATCGCGTTGGTCAAAACTGCGCAGCATCTTCGCAACGGTCGCGGCGATGTTGCTCGCGGGCCTTGCCGCTGCGGCGGGCGCGCCGATCACCGCGGTGCCGCCCGCCGACTATCGTCCGCCGATCGTCGAGAAGGCGGCCCCGGTCGAGCTGCTTCTCCCCGCCGATGCGCAGGCGATGCGCATCTCGCTTCCCGCGCCGTCGGCGGCCGAACTCGCCGCGCTCAGGGCGAAGAATGCGGCGGTGTCGGTACCGGGCACCAAGGGCGTCGCGAAAGCGCTGGCGATCGCGTTGCCTCGCGAGCTTCCCGATGCGTCCCGCTCGATTGCGCTCAATGCGCTGGCCTGGCAGCCGCTGCCCGACGGAAGCCGCGCGGCGCGAATCGACATCACGTCGACGGGTGCAGCGGCGCTGCGCGTCGCACTCGCGCTGCAGCGGACCGACACCGGCATCACGTTGCGTTTCGCGGGCAATGGCGCGCAGGCGCGGGTCTTCGGGCCGATCCCCGCGAATGCAATCGCGGCCGACACCGCGCGCTTCGGGATGTTCTGGTCGCCGGTACTGGAAGGGGACACCGCGATCCTCGAAATCCAGGTCGAGCCGGGCGTGCGCGTGCAGGGGCTCGTGCTGGGCATCGTCAAGCTGTCGCACCAGCTCGTCGCACCCGCATCGCTTCGCAAGATCGGCGCCAAGGACCTGCTGCAGATCGGCGCCGCGGGAAGCTGCGAGATCGACGTCGCCTGCGTCACGCCGCAGTCCGCGGCACTCACCGCTGCGAGCAGGGCCGTCGCGGAGATGGATTTCACGCAGGCGGACGGCTACAGCTACCTGTGCACGGGGCAGCTGCTCAACGACTCGATCACCAGCAATGCGCCCTATTTCTTCACGGCCAACCATTGCATGAACTCGGCGATGGCGGCGCGCACGTTGAATACCTACTGGTTCTTCGAGGCCGCGACCTGCGGCAGCACCATGACGCCTCCGTATGTGCAGCTCGCGGCAGGCGCGGCGCTGCTGGCGCGCAGCGAGGACTGGGACTGGGCGCTGGTGCGCCTGAACGAGAATCCCCCCGTCGGCTCGCGCTTCGCGGCGTGGCGTGCCGAGCCGATTCCCACGGGCGCGATCGCCTCGGTGCTGCACCATCCCGAGGGCGACCTGATGAAGTGGAGCCAGGGCACGACGCTGCCGTACGACGTGTATTCGGACGGGTCGAGTTTCGCGCAGGTGATCTACAACCAGGGATCGACCGAGCCCGGCTCGAGCGGCGCGGGATTGTTGACGTATTTCGCGACGGGCGGCTACTACGAGGTGCGAGGCGGGTTGTTCCAGGGCTCGGCGGCGTGCAACTACACGAGCGGGACCGACGACTACTCACGCCTCGACAACATGCTGCCGCTGACGCGCCAGTACCTGACCCCGGGCACCAGCAGCGGAGCGTCCGAGGCCGTCGTCGTCGAGTACTACAACGCGGGTCTGCAGCATTACTTCATGACCGCGAGCCCTGCGGAGATCGCCGACCTCGACAGCGGAGTGCATCCGGGCTGGGAGCGAACCGGCCTGCGTTTCCTCGCCTATACGGCGCAGGTGGCGGGCACGAATCCCGTGTGCCGGTTCTACCAGACCCCGGGCTACGGCGACTCCCACTTCTATTCCGCGAGTCCCGCCGAGTGCCAGGCGGTGATCGACAACCCCGCCAAGTACCCGGGGTGGACCTACGAGAGCCCCGGCGTGTTCTACATCGCGCTGCCGAACACGGAAACGGGTGCCTGCCCGTCAGGTGACGTTCCGGTGTGGCGCTTCTTCAACCAGCTGACCACCAATCACCGGTACACGACCGATCACACGATCCGCGACCAGATGCGCGCGGATCCGTCGACGTGGACCCCCGAAGGCTACGGTGCCGACCAGGTCATCATGTGCTCGCCGATCGGGAGCTGATGTCGGCCCCGGCGGCCCTCACCCCAGCCCTCTCCCGCACGCGGGAGAGGGTGTGCCGGGCGGCAGCGAGGCGGGTGAGGGGATTGGGGAGGAGGTTCAGCGCAGGCCGGCGGCGTAATCGGCCAGCGCCTTCATCTGCACATCGGTCAGCTTCGAAGCGATCGTGTGCATGATGGCGCCGTTGACGTCCTTCCCGGCAGGGTCGGCGCCACGCGCACCGGCCTGGAAGGCCTTGAGCTGGGCATACGTGTAGTCGGCGTACTGGCCCGATATTCGCGGATAGTTCTTCGGGATGCCTGCGCCGTCGGGCGAGTGGCAGGCTGCGCACGCCGGGACGCCCGTGTCGGCATCGCCGCCGCGCCAGAGGGCCTGGCCGGCCTTGACGAGGGCGATGTCCCTGGATGCCTGGCCCTTGAGCTTCTGCTGCGAGAAGTAGACGCCCAGCGCAGTCATGTCGGCAGGCGAAAGCGTCGCCGTCATCGCCTGCATCGTCGCATTGACGCGAATCCCCGCCTTGAAGTGGGTGAGTTGGAGGGTGATATAGTCGGCCCCCTGTGCGGCGAGGTTCGGATTCGCGGGCGAGACGCTGTTGCCGTCGGCACCGTGGCAGGCCGCACAGACCTGCGTGGCGGTCTGCTGTGCTTTCTTGAGATCGGGCGCAGCCGCAGCGTGCGGGGTCTCCTGTGCGGATGCTGCGACGGCGTAGAACGCTGCCGCCGCAATGACGGCGCAGAGCCGGTTGCGGGTCATGTCGGAAGGCTCCATAGATCGATGCGTTGCTTGGATCGCCGCGAAACCGGCCGGTGCGCCCGCCGGTACTGCGACTACAAATGAACAAACGGGCTATTGTATCGGAGTCGGCTGCCACGGCCAAAGCCGCCGGTGCTTCAGGCGCCGCCGGCGCGCAGCGCGCACCGACGCCGCTGGTCGGCGCGACGTTCGAGACCGGCGCCGTCGCAGTGGCGCAGCTTCCGACCGACGGGGCCGCGGAGATCGCATTCGCGGGCCGCTCGAATTCCGGCAAGTCGAGCGCGATCAATGCGCTGGCGAGGCAGACCCGGCTCGCCTATGCGAGCCGGACGCCCGGTCGCACGCAGATGATCAACTTCTTCCGTCTGAGGAGCGGCGCGCGCATCGCCGATCTGCCGGGCTACGGCTACGCGGCCGTCCCCCGGGCGTTGAAGAAGGATTGGCAGGATTTCCTCTGGATCTACGTCACGACGCGCACGTCGCTGGTCGGACTGGTGCTGGTCGTCGACTCAAGGCACGGATTGCGAACGATGGACGAGCAGCTGCTCGGGGGATTCCTGCCGTCGGGGCGCCCGGTGCTGATCCTCGCGACCAAGATCGACAAGCTGAACCAGGCCGAGCGCAGGGCGGCGGTGGCGTCGATCGCGAGCCGGCTCACCGAGGTGTTTCCCGAGCACGCCCCGGCGGTCAGTGTCGTGGCGTTCTCGGTGCCGTCGCGACTGGGCATCGAACAAGCCGACGCGGCGATCGCGCCGTGGATCTCTTGATGTCGCGCCGTTGCAGCGACGAGGATAAGAAAGAGGCCCCGCGATCAAGGGGAGTGACGCGGGGCCTCGAAACACCCCCGCCGGCGTCGAGCCGGCGGGGGCACCCGCTCAGGGAGGAAAGCGGGAGACGTTGACCGTCTGCAAAATCAGACCGCGACCGATTTCACGAGTTCCATAGTCATTCACCAAAGATTCGAGCCACCGATGAGCTTCCTGTTGACGGGACGATTTCCCGAAAGGCGCATGCGGCGCATGCGCCGGGACGACTTTTCCCGGCGCCTGATGCGCGAGACCCGGCTGTCCGCCGATGATTTCATCTACCCGGTGTTCGTCTGCGACGGCACGCGTCGGGCCGAGCCCGTTGCCTCGCTGCCTGGCGTGTCGCGGAAGTCGATCGACCTCCTGCTGGAAGACGCCGGGCGCTGCATGGAACTCGGCGTTCCGGCGATGGCGCTGTTCCCGGTGATCCCGGCCGAGCACAAGTCGGAGGATGCCGCAGCCGCCTGGGACGACCACGGGCTGGTGCCGCGCACCGTGCGCGCGATCAAGGAGCGCTTTCCGTCCCTCGGCGTGGTGACCGACGTCGCGCTCGATCCGTACACCAGCCATGGACAGGACGGGCTCGTCGATTCGTCGGGCTACGTGATGAACGACGCGACCGTCGATGCCCTCGTGAAGCAGGCGCTTTGCCACGCCGCGGCCGGCGTCGACGTCGTCGCACCGTCCGACATGATGGATGGTCGAATCGGCGCGTTGCGCAGTGCGCTCGACGCCGCGGGGCGCGTCCACACGCGCATCCTCGCGTACTCGGCGAAGTACGCGTCGTCGTTTTATGGACCGTTTCGAGATGCCGTCGGTTCCGCCGGCAACCTTCGCGGCGGCGACAAGTACACGTACCAGATGGACCCGGCGAACGGCGACGAGGCGCTGCGGGAGACCTGGCTCGACATCGACGAGGGCGCCGACATGGTGATGGTCAAGCCCGGGATGCCTTACCTCGACATCGTCTGGCGCGTGAAGGAAGCGTTCGGCATGCCGACCGCCGTCTACCAGGTGTCGGGCGAGTACGCGATGCTCAAGGCCGCGGGCCAGGCAGGATGGCTCGACGAGCGCGCGTGCGCGCTGGAGGCGCTGATCGGCATGAAGCGTGCGGGTGCGGACGCGATCCTCACCTACTTCGCGCTCGACGCGGCGCAGTGGCTGCGCGAGGACTGAGAGTCCTGTCGTTTGCGGGAGGGCGGTGACCGCAGCGGCCGGGTACTATCGGCAAGTGGCAGGGGTTGCCTTGCGCAGGCTTCGGTGACGCAACCCGCGTTCACAGGCGACGGTCACGATGTGGCTTCGCGTCGGCACGGCCGCGTCGGGGCAGTGGTCAGGGCTTGCGCCGCACCCGTGGCAGTGCCTGCCGTCGCGGGTGGTGCGGCGAGCGAGCCCGACTGGAACGTCTACTGCAGGTTGCCCCCGAGCGACGCCGCACCGGGACCCGCCGGCAGGCGTTTACGGACCCCGGGCGCGGCGCAAGCCCTGACCACTGCTCATCGGCAGAAGCCGCGGCGCCGTGCACGCGGGAACTGCGGCACGTCGCCGCCCATGCCCGGCGATCAGGGTTTCAGCAGCTCCGCGACCGCATCGGCATCGAGCCGCGCCTCCTCGCGCCCCTGCCGGTCACGGCGCGGACGCTGCCTTGCCATCGCGGCCGTGCGCACGACCAGGCGCACGCCGCCCGCTGGCGTGTCGACGTAGAGCTCGGCGGCCGCGTGCGGCGACGCCGGCCCGGCGCGGTAGGGTACGCCGCGGTTGATCAGGGCGAGCTCGACCGCCTTCGCATCGTCGGCGACGAGCTCGATCCGGATGTCGCTGTGCTCGCTTGCCCAGCCGGCGGCGACGCCACCGGTGAGCACCGGGTCGTAGGCCGCGAGATCCCGCATCCACTGCAGCGCCTGCGCACGCTGCTGCCGCAGCGACGCCGCATGCGCGGAACCGCCGAACAGCGCGTGATGTGCAATCAGCGCAGCCTCGATTTCGTCATCGCCGGGCAGCGCGCAGCTCGCTTCGAGCATCAGCTGCCGCGCCGCCTTGCGCTTGGCGAGCGACCAGTCGGCGAGTCCGTGCTCGGCAATCAGGCGGGCGGCCAGATCGGCGATCCGCGCGCGATTCTGCAGCTCGCGGCCACCCGGATCCGACCGCGGGGCGCGGAAGACATTGGTTCCGCTGCCTCGGCTGCCCATCAGAACAGCTGATTGCGCACGTCGTGCGCAGGTTGCGGCGCAGTCCCCGGAACCGGGGTGGGCATGGCGGGGGCGAGGGCGTCCTGCCCGCGGCGCGGCGTGAATTCGGCCATGAACCAGTCGGAAAGCGTGGACGAGTCGTCGCGCAGGCCGGTGTCCGGATTGATCCGTACCGACACGACGCCCGGCGGCGGATCTGGAACCTGCTCGGGCACGCCCTTGAGGGCGCGTTGCATGTACGACATCCAGATCGGCAGTGCGGCGCGTGCGCCGGTTTCGGCGGTGCCGAGGGTCTTCGGCTGGTCGTAGCCGATCCACGCAATGCCGACCATGGCCCTGTCGTAGCCGCAGAACCACGCGTCGACGTCCTCGTTGGTCGTCCCGGTCTTGCCGGCGAGGTCGCCGCGCTTGAGTTCCGTCACCTTCGCACCGGTCCCGTAGGTGACCACGTCGTGGAGCATCGAGGTGATGATGAACGCGTTGCGGGGGTCGATGGCCTGTTCGGCGTCCTTGCCGGCGAGCGCGGGCGTGGCCGCCGACAGCACGGTGCCGTGGCTGTCGGTGATCTTCGCGATCAGGTAGGGCGTGATGCGGTAGCCGCCGTTGGCGAACACGGAATAGGCGGTCGCCATCTGCATCGGCGTTGCGGAACCGGCACCCAGGCCCATCGTCAGGTAGGCCGGGTGCAGCTTCGGGTCGAAGCCGAAGCGGGCGATGTAGTCCTGGGCATACTGCGGGCCGATCGCCTGCAGCACCCGGATCGCCACCAGGTTCTTCGACTGGGCGAGCGCCACGCGCAGCCGCATCGGGCCGTCGAACTTGCCGTCGTAATCCTTGGGCTCCCAGGCCTCGCCGCCCGCCTGGTCGGCGGGCACGAAGAACGGGGCGTCATTGACGACGGTGGCGGGCGTGAAACCTTTCTCGAGCGCGGCCGAATAGATGAAAGGCTTGAACGAGGACCCGGGCTGCCGGAACGCCTGCGTCACGTGATTGAACTCGTTGCGTGCGAAATCGAAGCCGCCGACGAGGGCGAGGATCGCGCCGTCCTGTGGACGCACCGAGACGAATGCGGCCTCGGCCAGCGGTATCTGGGTGATCGCGTAGTGTCCTTTTTCGTCGCGGATGAGCCGCACGATGGCACCTGGCCGGATCCGCTGGTTGGCCGGCGTGCGCTCCGACAGGGCTCGCTGCGCGAACTTGAGCCCTGCGCCGCTCACGACCGCCTGGTCGCCGCTGGCGAGCACCGCACGCACTTCCAGCGGCGTTGCCTGCAGGACGACCGCCGCGAGGATGCCGTCGCTGTCCGGGTGATCCTGGAACACCCGGTCGAGCACCGGATCCTGTTCGGCGGGGTCGGTCGGGAGGCTGACGTAGCCCTCGGGCCCGCGGTAACCGTGCCGCTGGTCGTAATCGAGGAGCCCGCGGCGGACTGCCGCGTAGGCGGCGTCCTGGTCCGAACGCTGGATCGTGGTCCAGACCGTGATGCCGCGCGTGTAGGCATCGTCGCCATAGGCATCGTAGACGACCTGGCGGGCCATCTCCGCCACGTACTCGGCGTGGATCGAAACCGGGTCGCGCGGCGTTTGCCGCACTTTCAGTGGCGCGTTTTGTGCTTCGCGCCATTGGTCGTCATTGATGTAATGAAGATCGTGCATACGCTTCAAGACATACTGCTGGCGGATCTTCGCCCGGCGCGGGTTGGTGACCGGGTTGTACGCCGACGGCGCCTTCGGCAGGCCCGCCAGCATCGCGGCTTCGGGGATCGTGATCTGCTGCAGCGGCGTGCCGAAGTAGGTCTGCGAGGCGGCCGCAAAGCCGTAGGCGCGTTGCCCCAGGTAGATCTGGTTGATGTAGAGGTCGAGGATCTGGTCCTTGGTGAAGTTGGCTTCGATCTTCCAGGCGAGCAGCGCTTCGCGGAGCTTGCGCGACATCGTCTTCTCGCGGGTCAGGAAGAAATTGCGGGCGACCTGCATCGTGATCGTCCCGGCACCCTGCTGGGTGGCGCCGGCGGTCAGATTGGACAGGGCAGCGCGCAGCACGCTCAAATAGTCGACACCACCATGTTGGTAGAAGCGCTCGTCTTCAGCGGCCAAAATGGCGTGTTTCATGACATCCGGGACTTCGCCGATGCGGACGATGGCCCTCCGTTCCTCTCCGAATTCGCCGAGCAGGCTCCCGTCGGCCGACAGCACCCGCAGGGGAACTTTGGGCTGGTAGTCGGCCAGGGCGTCGAGCGGGGGGAGGGTCGGCCACAGCAGCGCCAGGACGAAGCCGCCCAAGAGGGCGCCGACGATCGCGAGGCCGACGACGACCGAGCCGATATACAGTAGCCAGCGCTTTAGCACAAAGGAATAAAACTTATGTTTGGGGTGGGGGTTCCAGCCCGATTATAGGCGCGCTTGCAACACTCGCACCCGAAAAAGGAAACAATTTGACAATAGCGATACTTGCTGCCAGAGTTTAATGTAGATTATCAGCAACGGGCCCATCCACGCCATGCTTGCCGAAAACCTCTCATCCGTCCTGGACTTGTTCAAAACCAAGTCCCCCGTGCTGCTCGGTGTCGATATCGCGTCGACGTCGATCAAACTGGTCGAACTCGCCGACGCGGGCAAGGGGCTCTACCGCCTCGAGCGCTACGTGATCGAGCCGCTGCCCAAGGACGTGGTGACCGACGGCAACATCGTCAACGTCGAAGCGGCCGGCGAGGCGCTGAAGCGGGCCTGGAAGCGCCTGGGCAGCCGCAACCGGAACGTCGCCTTGGCCCTCCCCGCGGCAATGGTCATCACCAAGAAGATCATCGTCGCCGCCGGCCAGCGGGAGGAGGACCTCGAGCTGACGGTCGAGGCCGAGGCGAACCAGTACATCCCGTTTGCCCTCGACGAGGTCAATCTCGACTTCCAGACCCTGGGTCCCGCGCCCAACAATCCCGACGAGGTCGAGGTGCTGATCGCCGCGTCGCGCAAGGAGAAGGTGGAGGACCGGGTCGCGGTCGCCGAGATGGCGGGCCTCAAGGCCCGCATCCTCGACGTCGAGTCCTACGCAACCCAGGAGGCATTCCACCTGATCGCGCCCTCGCTGCCCGCCAACGGGCGCGACCAGAACATCGCCCTGGTCGACATCGGCGCCCACGTCACCCACTTCTACGTCCTTCGCAACAACCAGATTCTATTCTCGCGCGACCAGGCTTTCGGCGGCAATCAGCTGACCCAGGACATCCAGCGGGCGTTCAACCTGTCGCCCGACGAGGCCGAGTCCGCCCGCAAGAACCAGGGGCTCCCGGAGAACTACGACCGCGATGTGCTGCAGCCGTTCATGGAATCCCTGGCGCTGGAGGTGACCCGCGCGCTGCAGTTCTTCTTCACGTCGACATCGTACAACCAGGTCGACCAGATCGTCCTGGCGGGCGGCTGTGCGCTGCTGCCGGGTCTCGACGAGCTGGTCGCCAAGCGTGCCGGGGTGGCGACGCTCATCGCCAACCCCTTCGCCTCGATGCAGGCGTCGGACCGGATCCGGCCGCGGCAGCTCGCCCAGGAGGCACCGATGCTGATGATCGCGACCGGGCTCGCCATGCGCAGTTTCGAATAGGGACCGGACCATGCGCATCAACCTGCTGCCCCATCGCGAGCAAGCGCGGCAAGCGCGCCAGCGCCAGTTCGTCACGCTGGCGGTCGCGCTCGCGATCCTGGGCCTCGCCATCGTCGCCCTCGTGCACGTGATCTTCGTCGCGCAAATCGACAACCAGATCTCGCGCAACGACCTGCTCAAGAGCGAGACCGCGAAGCTCGACGCGCAGATCAAGGAGATCGACAAGCTGCGCGAGCAGATCGCCCAGGTGCTGGCGCGCAAGCAGGTCGTCGAGACGCTGCAATCGAACAGGAACGAGGCGGTCCACCTGCTCGATCAGCTGGTGCGCCAGCTGCCGGACGGCTGCTACCTCAAGTCGGTGAAGCAGACCGACGCAAAGGTCACGATCGTCGGCTACGCGCAATCGAACGCGCGGGTCTCGACGCTGATGCGCAACATCGACTCGTCGCCCTGGCTCGAAAAGGCCGAACTGGTCGAGGTCCGGCTGGTGACGCTGCCCGCCCAGGCGGGGGGCGCGCCGACGCGCCTGAACGAGTTCACGCTGAACTTCATGATCAAGCGTGCGACACCGGCGCCGATTCCGCATGCGCCCGGGACGCCGGCCGCCAAGGGGGCCTAGGCATGACGCTCGACGATATCCGCCGGCTCAACCTGCGCGAGGTGGGCAAGTGGCCGCTCGCGCCCAGGATCGTCATCCTCTCGCTGCTGGTCCTGGTCATCGTCGGCCTCGGCGCGTTCCTCGACTGGAAGGATCAGTGGGACACGCTGACCGCGGCCCAGCAGGACGAGGTCCGCCTGAAGGCGCAGTACGCGGACAAGAAGGCCAAGGCGATCAACTACGACCTCTATGTCCAGCAGCTCGCCGAAGTCGACCAGTCGTTCGGTGCGCTGGTCAAGCAGTTGCCCAACAAGTCCGAGATCGACGCGCTGCTCACCGACATCAACCAGGCCGGCCTCGGACGCGGCCTGCAGTTCGACCTGTTCAAGCCGGCCCCGCAGGAGAAGATGGCCGACTTCTACGCCGAGTTGCCGATCAACATCAAGATCACCGGCAACTACCACGACATCGGCGCATTCGCGAGCGATGTCGCGGCGCTGCCGCGCATCGTCACGCTGAACGACATCTCGATCGTCAACGACAAGGGGACGCTCAGCATGGAGGCCGTCGCCAAGACCTTCCGCTACCTCGATGAGGAGGAGATGGCGAAGCAGCGCGCGCTGCAAAAGGACAAGGGGCGCAGGAAATGAAGCGCGCTGCCATCGTCGCCGTTGCCGCCGCGGCGCTGCTCGCGGGTTGCGGCGGCGAATCCCATCAGGACCTGCGCGACTGGATGGCCGCGCAGGGCAAGGGGGCGCGCGGTCACCTCGACCCGATTCCGCAGATCAAGCCCTACGAGCCTTTCACCTACAACGATTTCGCCCTGCCGGACCCGTTCAAGCCGCGCGCCATCGAGCCCGCGAAGGGCGACGGCGGCAGCAAGCTCGCGCCCGACCTGACGCGCAGGAAGGAGCCGCTCGAGGCCTACCCGCTGGAGTCGCTGACGATGGTGGGGACCATCGAGAAAGGCAAGACGCGCTACGCGCTCGTGAAGACCCCCGGGCGCGACATCTACCAGGTGCGCCAGGGCAACCACATGGGTCAGGATTTCGGCGTCATCACCGACATCACCGACTCCGAGATCGATCTCAAGGAACTCGTGCAGGACGGCTCTGGCGACTGGTCCGAGCGCTCCAGCACGCTGAATCTGCAGCAGGCTGACCAGAATACACAGGAGAAGAAATGAGCGCCTATCGCGTCGGTCAACGGGTGGGCCGGGGAGGCATCGCCGCCTGGAGCACGTGGATCGCCCGCCTCGCCGGGTTTCTCGCGCTTGCAGTCGCCGGCGCCGCGCTTGCCCAATCCGCAAACAGCATCGACCAGGTCTCGGTGACCCGCGGTGCATCGGGCAATACCGTCGTCCGCTTCACGCTGAAGGCACCGCTCGCCAATCCGCCGGCCGGATTCGCGATCGTCAATCCCCCGCGGATCGCGCTCGACTTCATGAACACGACCAACGCGCTGTCCTCCAACCAGCGCTCCGTCGACGATCCTGCGCTGCGCAGCCTGCAGTTCGTCGAGGCAGGCGGCCGCACGCGGGTGGTGTTCAACCTGAACAAGCCGCAGACCTTCGACACCAAGGTCGACGGCAACACGGTACTCGTCACGCTCGCCGACAGCGGCAGCGCATCCGCGCAGGCGGCGGCCGGGCAGGTCCAGCGCTTCGCCGAGGCGAAGGCGGTCGACCAGCAGCACGCGCTGCGCGACGTCGATTTCCGGCGCGGCAAGAACGGCGAAGGACGCGTCATCGTGGATCTGTCCGACAGCAGCGCGGGCATCGACATCCGGCAGGAGGGGAAGCGGCTGGTCGTCGATTTCCACAAGACGACGGTCCCACGCAATCTCGAGCGGCGCATGGACGTCGGTGACTTCAACACGCCGGTCGTGACCGTCGACACGTTCCCGCGGAACGGCGACGCGCGGATGGTCATCGAGCCCAAGGGCATCTGGGAGTACTCGGCGTACCAGGCCGACAACCGGTTCATCGTGGAGGTGAAGCCGATCCAGGACGACCCGAACAAGCTCGTGCAGGGCGGCCGCACCGGCTACAAGGGCGAGAAGCTCTCGCTCAATTTCCAGAACATCGAAGTGCGGTCGGTGCTGCAGGTGATCGCCGATTTCACCGGCCTCAACATCGTCACCAGCGACACGGTGACCGGCAACCTGACCCTGCGGCTCAAGGACGTGCCCTGGGACCAGGCGCTCGACATCATCATGCAGACCAAGGGCCTCGACATGCGCAAGAACGGCAACATCGTTCTGATCGCGCCGCGCGAGGAACTCGCGCTGAAGGAGAAGCAGCAGCTCGAAGCGCAGGCGCAGATCAACGACCTCGAGCCGCTGCAGACCGAGACCTTCCAGCTGAATTACGCCAAGGCCTCCGACATCCTGAACATCGTCGGCGTCAACAAGTCGGGTAGCGACACCGGCGCGCGCTTCCTCTCCAAGCGCGGCACCGCGTTCGTCGACCCGCGCACCAACATGCTGTTCGTGACCGACATCCCGAGCAGACTCGAGGAAGTGCGCCGCGTCATCCGCGAAATCGACACCGCGGTGCGCCAGGTGCTGATCGAGGCGCGCATCGTCATCGCCGACGACTCGTTCAGCCGCGAGCTCGGCGTGCGCTTCGGCCAGCAGACCGGTGCGACGCTTCTCAACGGGCGCTACGCGCTCGGCAGCGGCGGTTCGCTGTCGACGACGCCGGTCGTGTCGCTGGGAAGCGGTGCCGGCGGCACGCTGACGCGCACGACGGCCACCCAGACGCCGTTCGAGCTGGCGTCGGGCCTCGCGTCGCCAGGGTACTCGGACGCGAACCAGCTGAACATCAACCTCCCGGTCACCAATCCCGCGGGCCAGCTCGCGCTGACGCTGATCAACCTCGGCAGCGGCAACCTGGTCAACCTGGAGCTCACGGCGCTCGAGGCGGACAACCGCGGCAAGGTCGTGTCGAGCCCGCGCGTCATCACCGGCGACAACCAGAAGGCGCATATCGAGCAGGGCACGGAGATCCCGTACGTCACGCCGGGCAGCGCGAACAACCCGGCGACGGTCAGCTTCAAGAAGGCGGTGCTCGCCCTCGACGTCACTCCGCAGATCACGCCGGACGGCCGCGTCATCATGCAGGTCGAGATCCGCAAGGACTCGGTCGGCCAGCAGGTGAACGCCGGCAACGGGTTCACGATTCCGTCGATCGACACGAGGAACGTGCTGACGCAGATCTCGGTCAACAACGGCGACACCGCTGTGATCGGCGGGATCTACGAGGAGACGATCCGCAACGACACGACGAAGGTGCCGTTCCTCGGCGATGTGCCGGTGGTCGGCAACCTGTTCAAGACCACGAGCCGGTCGAGCCAGAAGACCGAACTGCTGATCTTCCTGACCCCCCGGATCGTCAAGGACACGGTCTCGTCGGTTCGATAGCGAAAGCCCCGCTTCGGGGTTTATCGCGGGTCTGACCCCGCCCCCCATCGCACGTACAATGCCCCGGTGTCGTTACACCGGGGCAATCTGTTTCTGGTCGGCTTGATGGGCGCGGGGAAGACCACGCTCGGGCGGGCGCTCGCCAAGCGCCTCGACAAGCGTTTCGTCGACGCGGATCACGAACTCGAAGCGCGGCTGGGCGTCACGATACCGACGATCTTCGAGGTCGAGGGCGAGGCGGGATTTCGCGACCGCGAGGAAGCAGTCATCGCGGAACTGGCCCAACTCACCGACATCGTCCTGTCGACCGGCGGCGGTGCCGTGATGCGCGCCGGTTCGCGTGCGCGGCTCCGCGAAAACGGCACGGTCCTCTACCTGCACGCCGAACCCGAGGTGCTCTGGCAGCGCCTGCGCGGCAGCCGCCATCGGCCGATGCTTCAGGCCGCCGATCCGCGGACTCGCCTGGTCGACCTCTACACGCTGCGCGATCCGCTCTATCGCGAGGTCGCGCACCACGTCGTCGAATCGGATCGCGACGCGGTGATCCGATTCGTGCGCTGGCTCGACGCCGATGCGCAGGATGGCGGCGACAAGGAGCCCGGCAGCGAGGAGCCCGGCGCGCACGGCCGCTCCGCAGATCCCGCGACCCTGCCCGCGAACGAGGACAAATGAGGACCCTGACCGTCGGCCTGGGCGATCGCGCCTACCCGATCCACATCGGCGCGGGACTGCTGTCCCGGACCGGCCAGCTGCTCGAAGCGGGATCGTCGAGGCGCGCGGTGATCGTCACCAACGCGGTCGTCGCCGCCCACCATCTCGCGCCGCTCAAGGCGGCGCTGCACGAGCAGGGCACGCACGTCGATGTCGTACTGCTTCCCGACGGCGAGGCGCACAAGAACCTCTCGACCCTCAACGACCTCCTCACCCGCCTGCTCGAGCTGCGCGCCGAGCGCAGCACGACGCTCTTCGCGCTGGGCGGCGGCGTGGTCGGCGACATCGCGGGTTTCGCCGCGGCGATCTACCAGCGCGGCATGCCTTTCGTGCAGGTGCCGACGACGCTGCTCGCGCAGGTCGACTCGTCGGTGGGCGGCAAGACCGGCGTCAACCACCCGCTGGGCAAGAACATGATCGGCGCGTTCTGGCAGCCGCGCGCCGTCGTCATCGACACCGATTGCCTCGCGACACTGCCGGACCGCGAGCTTCGCGCCGGCCTTGCCGAAGTGATCAAGTACGGGGCGATCCGCGACGCCGGCTTCTTCGCGTGGCTCGAAGGCAACATTGAGACGCTGCTGGCGAAGGATGCCGCCGCGCTCGCGCAGGCGATCCACCGCAGCTGCGAGATCAAGGCCGAGATTGTCGCCGCCGACGAGCGGGAATCGGGCGAGCGCGCACTGCTCAATTTCGGACACACGTTCGGTCATGCGATCGAGGCCGCGCAGGGCTACGGTGCGTGGCTGCACGGCGAGGCCGTGGCGGCGGGGATGCTCTGCGCCGCCCGGCTCTCCGAGCGC
The DNA here is from genome assembly GCA_963816415.1 of uncultured Pseudomonadota bacterium. GTDB lineage: Bacteria > Pseudomonadota > Gammaproteobacteria > Burkholderiales > Casimicrobiaceae > VBCG01. The sequence continues at coordinate 134,870 of CAWFKR010000013.1, read as the reverse complement.
GTCTGCGGTTTCGAGGCGGCAGGAACGAGCCGGCTTTCGGATCTCGTCGCGGCGGCGGGCCTGCCGACGTCGTCGCCGAAGGTCGCGGCCGAGCGCTGGCTGGACCTCATGCGTCGCGACAAGAAGGTCGAGGGGGGCGCGATGCGCTTCGTGCTGCTGGCCGAGCTCGGCCGGGCGCTGGTTCGTGCCGACGTGCCCGACGCGGACGTGGTGGCGAGCGTCTAGACCGGCCGGAGGTTCCAATGAAAACGGCGCCCGTGGGCGCCGTTTTCCGTTCAGAGGTTCGCCGCGTCCGGCATTAGGGCGAGCAGTGGATGGTCGCGGTGGCGATCGACGATCCCGACGACACGTTGACGTCCCAGTCGCCGTGCGCATCGGTGGTCCCGACCGAGATCGTGATCTGCGCGCCGGCCACGCCCGCGACCAGCGGGCCCCCGATCGCCGAGGGTTGCGGCGCCACGGCCGCCGTGTAGGTTCCGGTGCCGCCGGTCGCGATGATCTGCGTCAGCTGGCTGTTCGCCGTGCAGGCAACGGTTCCGGTCGCCGGGTAGACGTTCGGCGTCAGCACGACCGCGGGCGCCGGGGCGGTCCCCGTTCCGACCTGGTTGATCAGCGTCGGCGGCGTCAGCATCACCCGTCCCGACGCGTCGGTGATGATGAAGCTCATCGGATTCACGCAGATGCCCGTCGTCGTCACCGTGAAGGCCCCGCCGCTGTGCTGCACGGGCGCCCCGGCGATCGACACGGCCTGCGGGAAGGTCGCCGCGACGGTGTAGGGAGGCGTGCCGCCGAAGATGTAGTACGACACCTTGGCTCCGGTCGCGCATTGCGAGGCGTCCGGCCCGCTGACCGTTGCGGTCAATGGAATCGCCGACAGCACCGAGTCGCCGTTCACGTATTGCGCGATCGTGAACTGGCCGACGATGTTGCTGCCGCTCGCCACGTCGGTCGCGCGAATCGTCGCGATCTGCGACGGTGCCGATACGGACACGAGCAGGCGGACCGCCGCCGTGCCGTTCTGGTCGGTGGTGACCGTATACGTCTGTGCGGCCGCCTGGCCAGGGGGCGAGATCGAGTAATCACCCTGGACCACGTCGAAGCGGATCTGGCGTCCGGCGAGGCCGACCCCGCCAGCGCCGGTGACCGTCACCGACGCCAAGCCATCCTGGCCCGAGCACAGCGTGGCGCCCGAGGCCGCGCAGTTGGGGTTGCCGGTGATCGTGATCGACGCCGGGAACAGCACGGCGGGATTGATCGTCAGGGTGGCCGACGCCGCGCGCCCCAGCGTATCGGTCACCGTGAACGACACCGGGGTCGCGGTCGCAACCGTGCCGGGCAGGACCGCGAAGGTGTCGCCCGAAACCGACTGGGGCACCTGAAGCAGCGCCACGTTGCCCGACGTGACCGCATAAGGCGGCGTTCCGCCGGTGACCGTGAACAGGCTTGGAACCCCCGAGTAGCCGCTGGCCGAGGCGGGCGCGATGCTCGGCGCGGCGCCGCCTGGCTGGTACGGGTTGTTCGTGGACCCGTTGCCGCCGCCGCAGGCCGCCAGCGACAGCACGCCAGCCAGCGCGGCGAGGGTGAGGAGCGGGCGCAACCAGCCGGACAGACGGTTTGCAAGCATGTTCGGATTCCTGATGATGTTGTCCTAAAGATGTCGTTTCACCTGGATCGAATTAGACGCTGCAACAACGATCTAGGTGACTTTGTTCAGATTAAAGCCTAACAAGCTGGGCGGTGCAAGTGTTTCCGGCGGAATGGCGCCATTCACGCCATATGCATGTTGCATGCCGATGTACCCGGCCGCTCCACGCCGGCGCGACCCCGCGATCCCCGGCGTCGCCTTGCCGCATTGCACCATCCCGCGTAGCATAGATGGGTTTCGCCCGAGATTCTTCGTCGGCCCGCGGCCCGGCGTCGAGACTTCCCGGGCCGCTCCAGCGCAACGAGGTCATCGTGGATCATCCGTCAGCAACTTCCGGCCGTTCATTCCCCCCGGTGGCGCAGGGGCTCTACGACCCGGCGCAGGAGCACGACGCCTGCGGCCTGGGTTTCGTCGCCCACATCAAGGGCCGCAAGACCCACGCCATCGTCACGCAGGGGCTGGCAATCCTCGAGAACCTGACGCATCGGGGTGCGACCGGCGCGGATCCGCTGCAGGGCGACGGGGCGGGCATCCTGCTGCAACTGCCCGACGCCTTCCTCCGGCGCGCCTGCGGCAAGCTCGGCATCACCCTGCCGGCGATCGGTCAGTACGGCGTGGGCATGGTGTTCCTGCCGCAGGAGCCCGCGTCGAGGATGGCCTGCGAGCAGGAGATCGAGCGCGCAATCCACGCCGAAGGCCAGGTGCTGCTGGGCTGGCGCGACGTCCCGACCGACAACTCGGGTCTGTCCGCGCGGACCAAGGAGGTCGAGCCGGTCATCCGCCAGGTGTTCATTGGCCGCGGGTCGCGCGACATGGACCGGGACGCCCTCGAGCGCAAGCTCTACGTGATACGCAAGGGCGCCGGCCACGCGATCCAGCATCTCAGCCTGAGGCACGGCAAGGAGTTCTACGTGCCGTCGATGTCGACGCGCACCATCGTCTACAAGGGCATGCTGCTCGCACACCAGGTCGGCGAGTATTACATCGACCTGCACGACCCGACGATGGTCTCGGCGCTGGCGATGGTCCACCAGCGCTTCTCGACCAACACGTTCCCGACCTGGGACCTCGCGCATCCTTTCCGCTTCGTCAGCCACAACGGCGAGATCAACACGCTGCGCGGCAACTTCAACTGGATGCGTGCCCGCGAGGGCGGGATCGCGTCGAAGGTGCTGGGCGACGATCTGCCGAAGCTGTGGCCGCTGATCTACGACGGCCAGTCGGACTCGGCCTCGTTCGACAACGCGCTCGAGCTGCTGGTGATGGGCGGTTACTCGCTCGCCCACGCGATGATGCTGATGATCCCCGAGGCCTGGGCGGGCAATCCGCTGATGGACGAGGACCGGCGCGCGTTCTACGAGTACCACGCTGCGCTGATGGAGCCGTGGGACGGTCCGGCGGCGATGGCATTCACCGACGGCCGCCAGATCGGCGCGACGCTCGACCGCAACGGCCTGCGTCCGGCACGCTTCGTCGTGACCGACGACGACTACATCGTGATGGCCTCCGAGGTCGGCGTCCTCGACATCCCCGAATCGAAGATCGTCAAGAAGTGGCGGCTGCAGCCGGGCAGGATGCTGCTGGTCGACCTCGACGCCGGGCGCATCGTCGACGACGAGGAGCTGAAGCGCACCCTCGCGACCGCGCGGCCATACCGCGACTGGATCGCGAAATGCCGGCTGTCGCTCGAGGACATGCCCGAGCCGGCCCCGTCGACGCCGTCGGAGGTGTCGGTGCTCGATCGCCAGCAGGCGTTCGGCTACACGCAGGAAGACCTCAAGGTGATCCTCGCGCCGATGGCGCAGAACGGCGAGGAGGCGGTCGGCTCGATGGGCAACGACGCGGCCCTGCCGGTGCTCTCGGACCGGCCCAAGGTCTTCTACAACTACTTCAAGCAGCTGTTCGCGCAGGTCACGAATCCTCCGATCGACCCGATCCGCGAGGAACTCGTGATGTCGCTGGTGTCGTTCATCGGCCCGCGGCCGAACCTGCTCGCCGTCGACCAGGGCGCGGATGCCGGCGAGCCGCCGATGCGCCTCGAGGCGCAGCAGCCGATCCTGACCGCGGAGAATATGGAGAAGCTGCGCCACATCGAGCTGTTCTCGGGCGGGGCTTTCCGGTCGATCGAGCTCGACGTCTGCTACCCGGCCGCATGGGGCGGCAACGGCATGGAGGCGGCGCTCGCGAGCCTCGCTGCCCATGCCGAGGATGCGATCCAGCAGGGATTCAACATCATCATCCTGTCCGATCGCTGCGTGTCGCAGCAGATGCTGCCGATCCCCGCGCTGCTCGCGACCGCCGCCGTGCACGAGCACCTGGTCAAGAAAGGACTGCGCACCTCGACCGGGTTGGTCGTCGAGACCGGCTCCGCGCGCGAAGTGCACCACTTCGCGCTGCTCGCAGGCTACGGCGCCGAGGCGATCCATCCGTACCTCGCGCTCGAGACGATCGAGGACGTCGCGCGCGCGCTGCCCGGGGGCGATCCCAAGCAGTCGCAGAAGCGCTACGTCAAGGCGATCTGCAAGGGGCTCTACAAGGTGATGTCCAAGATGGGCATCTCGACCTACCAGTCGTACTGCGGCGCCCAGATCTTCGAGGCGGTCGGCCTGCAGAAAGCCTTCGTCGACAAGTACTTCACCGGAACGGCGAGCACGATCGAGGGCATCGGCCTGTTCGAGGTCGCCGCCGAGGCGCAGCGCCTGCACGCGCTGGCGTTCGGCGACGATCCGCTGCTCGCGAGGATGCTCGACGCGGGCGGCGAGTACGCGTACCGCGTGCGCGGCGAGGAGCACATGTGGACGCCCGACTCGATCGCCAAGCTGCAGCACGCGACGCGCTCGAATTCGCATGCGACCTACCGCGATTACGCGGCGCTGATCAACGAGCAGGGCAGGAAGCTCAAGACGCTGCGGGGACTGTTCGAGTTCCGCACCGCGGCGTGCACGCCGGTGCCGCTCGACGAGGTCGAGCCGGCGAAAGAGATCGTCAGGCGCTTCGCCACCGGCGCGATGAGCCTCGGGTCGATCTCGACCGAGGCGCACACGACCCTCGCGATCGCGATGAACCGCATCGGCGGCAAGTCGAACACCGGCGAGGGCGGCGAGGATGCGATGCGCTATCGCGCCGAGATGCGCGCGGGCCGCAGCACGGTCAGGGATGGCGACACGCTCGCGACGGTGATCGGCAAGGACGCGGTCGAGCACGACATTCCGCTCAAGGCCGGCGACAGCCTGCGCTCGAGGATCAAGCAGGTCGCCTCGGGACGCTTCGGCGTCACCGCCGAATACCTGTCCTCGGCCGACCAGATCCAGATCAAGATGGCGCAGGGCGCCAAGCCCGGCGAGGGCGGCCAGCTCCCCGGGCACAAGGTGTCGCAGTACATCGCGCAGCTGCGCTACTCGGTGCCCGGCGTGGGATTGATCTCGCCGCCGCCGCACCACGACATCTATTCGATCGAGGACCTCGCGCAGCTGATCCACGACCTCAAGAACGCGAACCCGAAAGCGTCGATCTCGGTGAAGCTCGTGTCCGAGGTCGGCGTGGGCACCGTCGCGGCGGGTGTGGCGAAGGCGAAGGCCGACCATGTGACGATCTCGGGGCACGACGGCGGGACCGGCGCCTCTCCCTGGTCGTCGATCAAGCACGCCGGGACACCCTGGGAGCTCGGGTTGGCCGAGACCCAGCAGACGCTGGTGCTGAACCGGCTGCGCGGGCGCATCGCGGTCCAGGTCGACGGCCAGATGAAGACCGGGCGCGACGTCGCGATCGGTGCGCTGCTCGGCGCCGACGAGTTCGGCTTCGCGACGGCGCCGCTGGTCGTCGAAGGCTGCATCATGATGCGCAAGTGCCACCTGAACACCTGCCCGGTCGGCGTCGCGACGCAGGACCCGGTGCTGCGTCGCCGCTTCGCCGGCCAGCCCGAGCACGTCGTCAACTTCTTCTTCTTCGTCGCGGAGGAGCTGCGCGAGATCATGGCGCAGCTCGGGTTCCGCAGGCTCGACGACATGATCGGCCGCTCGGACCTGCTCGACATGAAGAAGGGGGTCGAGCACTGGAAGGCCAGGGGCCTCGACTTCTCGCGCGTGTTCCACCAGCCGGCGATGCCCGCCGAGGTCGCACGGCATCACTGCGAGAGCCAGGATCACGGGCTTGCGAACGCGCTCGATCACCAGCTGATCGCGGCTGCGGCGCCGGCGATCGACAAGGGACAGCCGGTGCGGCTCAACTACCGGATCCGCAATGCGAACCGGTCGGTGGGTGCGATGCTGTCGGGGACGGTCGCGCGCCGCCATGGCCACCAGGGCCTGCCCGAGGACACGCTGCACGTCGCTTTCGAGGGCATCGCAGGGCAGAGCTTCGGCGCGTTCCTCGCCAGAGGTGTCACGTTCGAGCTGCAGGGCGCGACCAACGACTACGTCGGCAAGGGCCTGTCGGGCGGACGGATCGTCGTCTATCCGGACCCGGCCTGCCCGGCGCGCCCCGAGCACAACATCGTCATCGGCAACACGGTGATGTACGGCGCGATCGAGGGCGAGGCGTATTTCCGCGGTGTCGCCGGCGAGCGCTTCTGCGTGCGCAATTCGGGGGCCTCCGCCGTCGTCGAGGGGACCGGCGACCACGGCTGCGAATACATGACCGGGGGCACCGTCGTCGTGCTCGGCCCGACCGGGCGCAATTTCGCGGCCGGCATGAGCGGCGGTGTCGCGTACGTCTACGATCCCGATGGGGCGTTCGCGTCACGCTGCAACCAGGCGATGGTGACGCTGGGACCGGTGCTCGCCGAGGCCGAGCAGCTGCGTGTCGAGAAGGAACTCGCCGCCGCAGGGAAGGGGCGGCAGCTGCACCTCGGCCGGGCCGACGAGGTGATCCTGCGCGAACTGATCGAGCGCCACCTGCGCTTCACCGGGTCGACGCTCGCGCTGGCGATGCTCGACGCCTGGGACGCGTCGCGCGCGAAGTTCGTCAAGGTCATGCCGAACGAGTACGTGCGCGCGCTCTCGGAGATGCACGCGAAGGCGCAGCAGGGCGCGAAACCGGCGGGCACCGTCACGCAGAAGCAGGCCGCGTAGGAACCGAGGTCGCGCCGGAGCGGGGCGCGATGCCAGGCATCATGACGACGCGGCGGCGATCGCTGCGCTACCGGGCGGACGGCCCGGAGCGGCACGCCGCGATCCGTACGATGCGACAACCGAACTCATGAACTGACGACGTCGATGGGCAAGATCACCGGTTTTCTGGAATTCCAGCGTCTCGCCGAGGTCTCCGACCCGGTGAATGCGCGCCTCAAGCATTACCGCGAATTCGTGCACGCGCTCGACGATGCGGCTGCATCGAAGCAGGGCGCGCGCTGCATGGACTGCGGAATCCCGTTCTGCCAGAGCGGGTGCCCGGTCAACAACGTCATTCCGGACTGGAACGACCTCGTCTACCGGCAGCAGTGGAAGGACGCGCTCGACGTCCTGCACTCGACGAACAACTTTCCCGAGTTCACCGGCCGCGTCTGCCCTGCGCCCTGCGAGGCGGCCTGCACGCTCAACATCAACAGCGATCCCGTCGGCATCAAGTCGATCGAGCATTTCATCATCGACAAGGGGTGGGAGGAAGGCTGGGTCGTTCCGCAGCCGCCGGCGCACAAGACCGGGCGGCGTGTCGCGGTCATCGGCTCGGGACCCGCGGGACTCGCCTGCGCACAGCAGCTCGCGCGCGCGGGCCACGACGTCGTGCTGCTCGAAAGGGCGGATCGCATCGGCGGCCTCCTTCGCTATGGCATCCCCGATTTCAAGATGGAGAAGCACCTGATCGACCGGCGGATGGCGCAGATGTCGATCGAGGGCGTCGAGTTCCGGCCCGGATCGCACGTCGGCGGCAACGTCGACGCGCGCGACCTGCTCGCCGAATACGATGCGATCGTGCTGGCCGGCGGCGCGGAAAAGCCGCGCGACCTGCCGGTGCCGGGCCGCGAGCTGCGCGGCATTCATTTCGCAATGGACTTCCTGCCGCAGCAGAACCGGGTCGTCGCCGGCGACCGGGTCGAGGGCCAGATCGTCGCAACCGGCAAGCACGTCATCGTCATCGGCGGCGGCGACACCGGATCGGACTGCGTCGGAACCTCGAACCGCCAGGGCGCTGCGTCGGTCACCCAGTTCGAGTTGCTGCAGCAACCTCCCTCCGCGGAGAACAAGCCGCTGGTGTGGCCATACTGGCCGATCAAGCTGCGCACGTCCTCGTCGCACGAGGAGGGCTGCGATCGCGACTGGTCGGTGTCGACCAAGCGTTTCGAGGGATCGAACGGCCGGGTCGAGCGCCTGGTCGCAGCCCGCGTCGAGTGGCAGCGCGACGGCAGCGGCGCGATGCGCATGGTCGAGCTGCCCGGGACCGAGTTCGCGCTGAAGGCGGATCTCGTGCTGCTCGCGATGGGTTTCACCGGCCCCGGCGAGACCGGCCTCGTCGAGCAGTTCGGCGTCGAGCGCGACGCGCGCAGCAACGTCAAGGCCGACACCGACGGCTACCGGACGAGCGTGCCCAAGGTGTTCGCGGCGGGGGACATGCGCCGCGGCCAGTCGCTGGTCGTGTGGGCGATCCGCGAAGGCCGTCAATGCGCGCACGCGGTGGATGCCTGGCTGATGGGGTCCTCGGAGCTTCCCCGCTGATCCCCGTCGACGGTCCGAGAAGCGTGGACACTTCAGCACCGACGGTCACGCCGATCGTCACGCTCGGCGTCGAGGACTGGCGGCCGGTCATTCGCGCGGCCGACACCGAGCGCTATGCGCACGAGCTCGAGGCGGGGGCCGTGCTCGTGCTGCCTCGCCTGACGTTCGTGTTCGCGCCCGATGAAACGCGCTTCCTCAACGTTCGCTGGTCCGACGGCAAGGCCAAGAACATCAGCCTCGACGGCACGTCGATCCGGGGCGCGGCCGGCGGCGCCGACGACCTCGCCGCGCTCGCGCGGATGATCGGGCGCTTCGCGGCCGATGCGACCGCGCTGGTCACTGCGCTGTTTCCGCGCTACGCGCCGTGGCTGAAGCGCGCGCGCACGAGCTACCGTCCACACGGCGCCGCCGGACGTGCCGTGTCGTGGCGCAAGGACGACACGCGACTTCACGTCGACGCCTTTCCGTCGCGCCCGACCCGTGGCGAGCGGATCCTGCGCGTGTTCTGCAACGTCAATCCGTTCGGCGAGGAGCGCGTCTGGCGCGTCGGCGAGCCGTTCGAGGCGATGGCCCGGCGCCTGCTGCCGGCCGTGCGGCCGATGATTCCGGGCGAGGCGGCATGCCTGTCGGCACTGCACGTCACGCGGGGCCGACGCAGCGAATACGACCACATGATGCTGGGATTGCACGACTGCGCGAAGAGCGACCTCGATTACCAGCGCGCCTCGCCCCAGCGCGAGGTCCGCTTCGCGCCGGGCACGACGTGGATCTGCTTTTCCGACCAGGTGATGCACGCTGCAGCATCGGGGCAGTACATGCTCGAGCAGACCACGCACCTGCCGCTCGATGCACTCTACGAGCCGCGGTCGTCGCCGCTGGCGATCCTCGAGCGGATCAGCGGCCGTCCGCTGGTCGCCGCCTAGCGATGGCGATCGAGAACGACACCCTGCTGCGCGCGCTGCGGCGCGAACCCGTCGATCACGTGCCGGTATGGCTGATGCGCCAGGCCGGCCGTTACCTGCCCGAGTACGCGGCGCTGCGCGCGCGCGCGGGCAGTTTCATGGCGCTGGCAACGACGCCGTCGCTCGCGACCGAAGTGACGCTGCAGCCCCTCGCGCGCTTTCCGCTCGACGCGGCGATCCTGTTCTCGGACATCCTGACGATCCCCGACGCGATGGGGCTGGGCCTCTCGTTCGCCGAGGGCGAGGGTCCGAGGTTCGAGCGCGCAGTCGCCGACGAGGCGTCGATCGCCGCGCTCGAGTCGCCGGACCTCGCGAGGCTGTCGTACGTCTTCGACGCGGTCGGGCAGATCAAGCGGGCGCTGGCCGGGCGCGTGCCCCTGATCGGTTTCGCCGGCAGCCCGTTCACGCTCGCCTGCTACATGATCGAGGGCGGGTCGAGCGACGACTTCGCGACGGTCCGGAAGATGGCGTTCGCACGCCCGGACCTGCTCGATCGCATCGTCGCCGTCAACGCTCGGGCGGTCGCGGGCTATCTGCGCGAACAGGTCCGCGCAGGTGCCGACGCGCTGATGCTGTTCGACACCTGGGGCGGCCTGCTGTCCGAGGGCGCGTATCGTCGATTTTCGCTCGACCCGATGCGCGCGGTGCTGCGCGAACTGCCTCCCGGCGCGCCGACCATCCTGTTCACCAAGGGACGGGCCGGATCGCTCGCCTCGATCGCCGAATCGGGGGCGAGTTGCATGGGCCTCGACTGGACGACCGACCTGGGCGATGCGCGCCGGCGCCATGGCACGAGCGTCGCGATACAGGGAAATCTCGATCCGCTGGCGTTGCTGACCGACCCGCGAACGGTCGAGGCGGCCGTGGCGGACCTGCTGCGCGCGGCCGGGCCGGAGCCGGGTTACGTGTTCAACCTGGGGCACGGCATCGTTCCGGCGACCCCGCCCGAGAACGTCGCAGCCCTGGTGGCTGCCGTGCACGAACATTCGCGGAAATCCGCGCCGGACCCGGGTCCGGGCCTCGCTCGCTAGGGGGAGGCGGCGGGAAGCCGCGCCAGGCCTGGGATTCGCGGGGATTGACAAATGGCGCCAACCTGGTATCCGGCGGCCCACTTATGCACAAAAACGGGGCCGCTGTCCTACAGCGGACGATGTGACCAATTTTGCGCGAAGCGCAAGCTATAAACCGATGAAAATATGGCGCATTTCCCGGGCCGTCGCAGTAATGCAACATTCACGCCATGATTCGGGCGCGCCCTATTGCCGCGGGGGGCGTGACTTACGCACAAAGTTATCCACACATCCAACGCGCTCGTTTTCCAAGATCCTTCCAAAATTAACGAGTTGCGGACCAAAGCTTAGGTCGCACCTCAACTGTGCTTCCGCGGCGGGGTCCGCGGCAGCACGATCGGCCTGAGCCGAAGCCGGCCGCATCATGGCAGTCGCCCGGATCGCATTGCCGGTTGCCGTCTCGCATACGTTCGACTACTGGATCCCCGAAGGGCTCGACGTGGGTCGCGGATCGGTCGTGCGCGTGCGCCTTGGCAACCGGAGCAGCGTCGGGGTGATCGTCGCGACCGAGTCCACGTCCGAGGTCTCCGAGCGGCTGCAGCCCATCGACGAGGTCGTCGACGTCGCGCCGATCACCGACGAGATTCTCGAACTCGCCGAGTTCGCCGGTCGCTATTACCAGGCGGCGCCGGGGATGGCACTCGAACTCGCGGTGCCGCCATCGGTGAAAGCACGCTCGCAGCGCCGCACCGGCGCTGCCGACGCCCTTCCTGCCGGCCGCGCGGTGAGTGCGCTCAACCCGGCGCAGGACGCCGCGGCGAAAGCGATCTCGGCTGCGCAAGGACGTTTCGCCGCTTTCATGCTCCACGGAGTCACCGGCAGCGGCAAGACCGAGGTCTACCTCGCAGCCGCGCAGGAGACGGTGGCGCGCGGTGGCCAGGTGCTGATCCTGATGCCGGAGATCAATCTGACGCCGCAGTTCGAGTTGCGGGTGCGTGCCGCACTGCCGGACGCGCGCGCGGTCACGCTGCACAGCGGCCTGCCTGCGGGGACGCGCCGTGCGAACTGGGATGCGGCTGCGAGCGGCGCCGCGCAGATCGTGCTGGGGACGCGACTTGCGGTGTTCTCGCCGATGGCGGCACTCGCGCTGATCGTCGTCGACGAGGAGCACGACGATTCCTTCAAGCAGCAGGAGGGCGTGCGCTATCACGCCCGCGACCTGGCGATCCTGCGGGCGCGAAAGCGTGGCGTGCCGATCGTGCTGGGAAGTGCCACGCCCTCGCTCGAAACGTGGGCGCGCGCGCGCGATGGGCGCTACGAGACGCTGCAGCTGCCGGCGCGCGCCGACCCGCGCGCCGCGCCGCCTGCGATCGCCTTCGTGCCGGTGCGCGGATCGGGAGCGCAGGATCCGCTGTCGGCGCCGTTGCGCGCCGCGATCGCGCAGCGTCTCGCGCGGCGGGAACAGTCGCTGCTGTTCATCAACCGCCGCGGCTACGCCCCATCGCTCAAGTGCGCGTCGTGCACCTGGGAATCGGAATGCCCGCGGTGTTCGGCGCGACTGGTCGTCCACCACGGGCCGGATCGCCTGCGCTGCCACCACTGTGCGCACGTCGAGCGCCTGCCCCGGGCCTGCCCGCAGTGCGGCAACGTCGACCTGACGCCGCTGGGGTTCGGCACCCAGCGCCTGGAGCAGGCGATGCGCGCGGAGTTTCCGCAGGCGCGCGTGGCGCGCATCGACCGCGACACGACGGCCAGGCGCGGCGCCTTCGCCAGGCTGCGGCAGCAGATCGCGGATCTCGAGGTCGACATCCTGGTCGGAACGCAGATGCTCGCGAAAGGCCACGACTTTCCGCGGCTCACCCTGGTGGGTGTCCTGGGCGCCGACAATGCGCTCTACAGCGCCGATTTCCGTGCGACCGAGCGTCTGGTCTCGCTGCTGATGCAGGTTGCCGGCCGGGCCGGGCGAGCCGACCTGCCCGGGCAGGTGATCGTGCAGACCGATTTCCCCGAGCATCCGGTCTATCGCGCGCTCGCGACGCAGGACTACGGTGGGTTCGCCGACGGACTGCTCGCCGAACGCGAAGCCGCGCAGTTGCCGCCGGCGACGCGGGTCGCGCTGCTCGCCGCCGAAGCGCATTCGCGCGAGGCGGTCGACCGCTTTCTCGCTGCCGCGGTCGAACGGGCGCGCGCACTGACGGACGGCACGGACGGTGTCGAGATCTTCCCGCCGGTGCCGGCCGCGATGGCCCGCAAGGCGGGCTTCGAGCGCGGACAGGTGCTGGTCCAGTGCCCTCAACACGCACCGCTGCAGGCATTCCTGCCGCGATGGCGCGAGTCGCTCGGCCCGATTGCCGGAACGAAACTGCGCTGGACCATCGACGTCGATCCGGTTGCGTTCTGACCGTGCCGCCGCGTCGCGCGGCCGCGTTCTGACATAATTCCTTCTCCATGCCTTCGTCCCGCGTCGACGCGCCCGCGAGCGCAAATCCCAGGCAACGAATCGCGCAAACCGTCCTGCGCATCGTCCGCGAGCAGTTTCCGGCCGCGACGGCGGCGCAGGTCGTCATCGAGCGTCCCCGCGACCGGTCGCACGGCGATTACGCGACCAACGTCGCGCTGACGCTCGCCAAGCCCCTGCGCCGCAATCCGCGCGAGCTGGCACAGACGATCGCTTCGGCGCTGAAGGACGCCCTCGCCGACCTGATCGGGGCCTGCGAGGTCGCAGGCCCCGGGTTCGTCAACCTTCACCTGCGCGATGCCGCGAGGCAGACGGTGGTGGCCGACGTCCTCGCGGCCGCAGGTGGTTACGGCCGCAGCGCATCGCGCGGGGGGGAGCGCATCATCGTCGAGTTCGTGTCCGCCAATCCGACCGGACCGCTGCACGTGGGTCACGGCCGGCAGGGCGCGCTGGGCGACGCGATCTCGACGCTGCTCGAGTGGCAGGGTTGCGAGGTCACGCGCGAGTTCTACTACAACGACGCGGGGCAGCAGATCCACAACCTCGCGGTGTCGGTGCGCGCGCGCGCCAAGGAACTGCTCGGCGAGTCGGGCGAATTCCCCGAGGACGGCTATCGCGGCGAATACGTGCGCGAGCTCGCCCAGCGCTATCTCGACGAGATCGGCCACGACCTGTCGGACATCGAGTCGATCCGCCGCTACGCGGTGGCCGAATTGCGCAAGGAGCAGGACCGCGACCTGCGCGCGTTCGGCGTGGCTTTCGACAACTACTACCTCGAGAGCTCGCTCTACACCGATGGGCGGGTGGACGCGACCGTCGCGAGGCTTGTCGAGTCCGGACGCACCTACGAGCAGGAAGGCGCGCTGTGGCTGCGGACGACCGATTTCGGCGACGACAAGGACCGCGTGATGCGCAAGTCCGACGGCGGCTACACGTATTTCGTCCCCGACGTCGCGTACCACGTGACCAAGTTCGAGCGCGGCTACGCGCGCGCGCTCAACATCCAGGGTTCGGACCATCACGGAACGGTCGCGCGCGTGCGCGCCGGGCTGCAGGCGATCGGAATGGGCATTCCGGCCGGCTATCCCGACTACGTCCTGCACAAGATGGTCACCGTCATGCGCGGCGGACAGGAAGTGAAGATCAGCAAGCGCGCGGGCAGCTACGTGACGCTGCGCGACCTGATCGACGAGGTCGGGCGCGATGCCGTGCGCTTCTTCCTCGTGTCGCGCAAGGCCGACTCCGAGTTCGTCTTCGACATCGACCTCGCGCGCTCGCAGTCCGAGGAGAACCCGGTCTACTACGTGCAGTACGCCCACGCGCGCGTCGCGGCGGTGCTGCGGCAGGCCGGGGTCGCGCGCGAGGAGGCGGTCGCCCGCTTCCGCGGCGTCGACCTGTCGCCGCTCACCAGCGCCTACGAGTTGCCGCTGCTGCGCAGGATCGCCGATTTTCCCGACGAACTCGCGGCCGCGGCCGCCGAGTTCGCGCCGCACCAGCTCACGTTCTACCTCAAGGATTTGGCGCAGGAATTCCACAGTTACTATAATGCCGAGCGTTTCCTGGTCGACGACGCGCAGGTGAAGGACGCGCGGCTCGCGCTGGTCGTTGCGACGGGCCAGGTGCTCGCCAACGGACTTTCGATCATCGGCATCGAAGCGCCCGACAGGATGTGAAGCGCGCTGCAACGACCGTTCGCCGACCACGAGATCCTTCCCGCCTCGGTTCCCATCCCAGATGACCGCATCCACCGCAACGCGCCGACCTTCCACGCATCGCGCAGCCCGCCGAAGCTCCGCCGTAGGCGGCACGCTGCTCGGCGTGTTCATCGGCATCGTCGTCGGCCTCGGACTGGCCGCCGGCGTTGCGTACTGGCTGATGAGGAACAATCCCGCGATCCGGCCGCCGCTGCTTTCGGGCAACGCCCCGGCGCCTGCGCAGGATGCGACCGCCGTCGCCAAGGGAGGTGACTCCGACAAGCCGCGGTTCGATTTCTACAAGATCCTCCCCGGCGTCGAAGAGCCGAAAGTCCAGCCCGCGCCCCGCCCCGCGGAGCGCGGGGATCGCGCCGTCGTCGAGCAGGCCCGCAATCGTCCGGCGGGCCAGGTGCCCGGAGCGGCGCCGGTCCGCGGCGCCGGCGGAACCGGCGCGGCGCCCGCCCAGCCAGCGGCGACGCCGTCGCTGCCCGCGGCTTCGCAGCCGTCGGCGACCGTCGCATCGGTCGACCGCGGCGCCAAGGCGCCCCCGCCCGGGACCCGGTACTGGCTGCAGGCCGGATCGTTCACCGGCGAGTCCGATGCCGAGAACCTGAAGGCACGGCTCGCGTTCGCCGGCCTCGAGGCCACGGTGCAGCCCGGCACCCTTCCCGACAGGAGCGTCCGCTACCGCGTCCGGCTCGGTCCCTACGACAACCTCGACGAAGTCGGCCGGATGAAAGCCGAGCTGTCGAAACGCGGATTCGACGTCGCCGTCGTCAGGCATTGAAAGCGCATCCGACCACCGGCGGGAACTTGGGCGCATCGAATCCGTCCCAACCGGTTGCCGCGGGTCCAATGCCGGCGTCGGAACCTGTCAACGACGCGTCAACCCCGTCACTCTGGGAGCCCACATGAGCTTTTCTGCAATGCGTATGTCCCGCCGGTCCGTGCTGGCGACGATGGCGGCCGTGGCCGCGACGACCTTCGCCGGCGGAAGTGTCGCAGCGCCGCTGGTCGAGGGGAAGAACTACATGCGGCTCGCCAATCCCCAGCCCGTCGACACCGGCAAGAAGATCGAGGTCATCGAGTTCTTCTCCTACGGCTGTCCGCACTGCGCGGCGCTCGAGCCCTATCTCGACGCATGGCGCGCCAAGCTGCCTGCCGACGTGGCGTTCCGCCGCGTGCCGGTGCTGTTCCACGACCAGTGGGTGCACCTCGCGCGCATCTATTACACGCTCGACGCGCTGGGCGACGACGCGAAGATCTCGCCCGAGGTGTTCAAGGCGATCCACGGCGACGGCATCGCGCTGTGGGACGACAAGAAATTCTTCGACTGGGCGGCGTCCAAGGGGCTCGACCGCAAGAAGGTCGAGGCGGTCTTCTCGTCGTTCGGCGTCGACAGCAAGATCAAGCGTGCGATGCAACTCGGCAAGGACTACGGCATCGACTCGGTGCCCACGGTCATCGTCGACGGCAAGTACATGACGTCCTCGGCGATGGTCGGCACGCATGCGGCACTGCCGGGGGCGATCGACGAGCTGATCGCCAAGGCCCGCGCCGAGCGTCCGAAGGGCTGATCCGCCCACACCGCGCCGCACCGCGCCTTTCTTGAACGTCTTCATCACCGGCGCCTCTTCGGGCATCGGCGAGGCCCTCGCGCATCACTACGCCGCGCTCGGGGCGAACCTCGGATTGTTCGCCCGGCGCGGGGCCGAGCTCCGGCGCGTCGCCGCCGGCCTCCCGCCTGCGAGGGTCGCGACCTATGCCGGGGACGTCCGCGACGCGCAAGCGCTTGCGCGCTCCGCGACCGACTTCCTGCAGCGCTTCGGCGCACCCGACGTCGTCATCGCCAATGCCGGCGTGTCGCGCGGAACCGTCACCGATTTCGCCGAAGACATGCAGGCGTTCGCCGAGGTCATCGGCACCAACGTCCTCGGCATCGTCCACACGTTCCAGCCGTTCATCGCGCCGATGCGCGCGGCTCGGCACGGCGCGCTCGTCGGCATCGCGAGCATCGCCGGCTTTCGCGGCCTGCCCGGCTCCGGCGCGTACAGTGCATCCAAGGCCGCGGCGATCGCCTATCTCGAGAGCCTGCGCGTCGAACTGCGCGGCAGCGGCATCGCGGTCGTCACCGTGTGTCCAGGCTACGTCGCGACGCCGATGACCGAAGGCAATCCGTACCGGATGCCATTCCTGATGCGCCCGGACGTCGCCGCGCGCAGGATCGCCGATGCGATTGCGCGGCGCAGGCGGTTCTACGTTCTTCCGTGGCAGATGGCCCTGGTCGGCCGCGCGATGCGCCTCCTGCCGCGATCGCTCTACGACCGGGCGCTTGCGCGCGCGAAGGTCAAGCCGCGCCGCGCGGACTGAGCTTCGCGCAGCGCGGCATCGCGTCGGGGACTACATCGGCACGCGCAGACCGAGGGTGACCGTGTAGCCGTTGCCGCTGCTGTTGCCCGACGTCGTCGATCCGGTCAGGAAGCCGGTGACGTTGCCGAAATCGGCACTTGCCCCCAGCACGTACTCGACGTAGTTGTTGTCGGGCTTGAGCGTCGGCACCGAGTAGGTGCCGTTGAGGCCGACCGGCGTCGCCGAGACGTAGCGATCGCCGTTCCTCATTTCCGAATCCCAGGTCACGCGGGCGAAGGGCCGTACGTTGCCGAGGTGGCCGGCGATCTGCCAGCCGAGGTTCGAGACCACCGATTCGCGGTCCTGTGTGCCGTAGAACAGCGCCGTGCTGTCGCTGCCGCTCTCCGCGAACGAGTCGACGTGGACCTTCTGGTAGGACAGGCGCGCGAACGGGCCGTGCAGCCAGCTGCCCTGGTCGAACCAGTAGCCGCCGAGCAGGCTGCCGGTCATGTGCCAGCCGCGTGTCTGGCCGGACTCGACGCGGTTCATCGCGCCCAGTTGGATGTTGCGGTGGACGTCGCTGTAATCGAGGTCGCCTGCACCGAGCGTCGCGCCGACGTACCAGGGCCCCTGGCCGTAGCCGGCGTAAGCGGTGCCCGACGTTTCCTTGAGCTTGTAGCCGCCGCTGCTGCCGCCGAAATCGCCCTTGTTCTCGGCATAGCCGAACGCCGCGCCGACCAGCATGTGCTCGGACACCGTCACGTCGCCGCCGGCGTGCAGCCCGTTGACGTCGCCATTGCCCGAGAGGAAAGGCCCGCTCACGTCGCTGTGACCGTAGTCGTAGGTTGCCCAGCCTTGCAGCTTGCTCGTGGCGCGCGGTGCGCCGAAGCTCGACATCATCCGCCCGTCGATCGCCTGGAAATTGGACCGCTCGACCGCCAGCGGAGCCTCGGCCAGCGCACCGATCTTCGCAGGTCCTTCGAGCATCGACGCCGCCACCGCTGCGACGATCTTGTGCGTCGCCGTCGTCGGGTGCTCGCCGTCGGCGAAGACGTAGGTCGTCGCCGCGTTCGGATCGACGAGCGTCGCCGCCGTGCAGTTCAGCGAGCTCGGCGTCGTGCACGCTACCCCAGTCGCGTTGGTGAAGCCGAATGCGGCGGGATTCGCGACGATCTCGTCGAGCAGCTTGAAGGTGTTCACCTGCACGACCTGCAGATGTGTCGCCGCGATGCCTGCATTCAACGTCGAATTGAACAACCCGGAAATCGCGGTCAGTGAAGCTTGTGCCCCTTCCGCGGTGGCGATCGGCGCGCGCCCGATGTCCGGGGCGTTGTACACGACCAGGTAGCGCGCGCCGGCGCTCTGCAGACGAACGGCCTGGGCGACGAGATCCGTCGCCGACTGCACGATCAGGCCCTGGAGCTGGGCTGGCGTGATCTGCCCCGCTGCGGCTTCCGATGCGAGGATCGTGAGGTCGTTTCCGCCGCCCCAGAGCTGGTAGAGCGCGTGGCTGTCCAGCGGGCCCTTTGCGAGCTGCGCCGAGACTTGGTCGGCGATCGACAGGTTCGGCACGCCATCCGGGACCAGCGGCGAGGGCGCATTGACCCGCGCGCCACCCTGCGCGTAGTCGGTCCCGCCGTAGAACGAAGGCGTGACCGAGATGCCGTAGCGCTGCGCGAGATACATCGGTCCGGTCAGACCGGGATTGGTCGTGAAGCGCGATCCATATTGACCGGCATCGCTGAGGCTGTCGCCGAAGATGTAGGCTCCGGAGTACTGCGCCTGCGCGCTGCCTGCGCCGAGCGCAAGCATGACTGCAGTCGCCGCGACAGACAGGCGGAAGGTACGCATGGACAGGTTCTCCTCGTTCGTTCGGGTCGTGTGCTGGCCTGGGGATGGTGCCGTAGGGATGGTCGCGATTCGTGAAACGCGTACGGTGCGCACGATTCTAATCCAACGAGTCAACGCGCGCCGCAAGCGGAGCGTTGCTCGAAGATGGAGGCCATGACAATGCACCGGATTCCCGCGCCCAGGTGCGCACGCCGCGATCGACGCGTGGCGAGCTCGGCGTGGCGCTGGATGGTGCTCGCGCTTGCCTGTGCGGTCTCGCTGTCGGCATTTGCCGCGGGCGGCGACGGGGAGCTTCCGGCAGTCGTCGGTCGCATCGCCAACGTGCAGGGCGCCCTGTTCAACGCACCCGACGCCGGTGGCGGGCAGTGGACCGCGGTCGGCCTCAACTATCCGGTCACAACCGGCGACAACCTCTGGATCGACGGCGACGGGCATGCCGAAATCGACTACGGCGCAGCTCAGATCCGGATCGCGGGCGACACCAATCTCCACGTGTCGCGGCTCGACGAGGGGCAACTCGCGCTGTTCGTTGCGGCGGGCAGGTTGATCGCGCGTCTGCGCCTGCTCGAACCCGGCGATTCGGCGCGCGTCGACACCCCTGCGGCGCAGATCAGCCTCACGCGTCCCGGCCTCTACCGGATCGACGTCTCGCCTGACCGTACGCTGACGACGCTGATCGTCCGCGAGGGCGAGGCCGAGGTCGCTGCGCCGGCGGTGCGGCAGCAGGTGCTGCCCGGGCAGACCGCGACGATCCGCGACGGCGATGCACAGGCCGTCGTGCGCAACGCCGCCGGCATCGACGGCTTCGACGCCTGGAGCGCAGACCGTGACCGCTACTACGATCGTCGCGGTCAGGATGCCTACGTCTCGCGGCAGATGGTCGGCGCGGTCGACCTCGACCAGTACGGCACCTGGCAGACCTATCCCGACTGCGGTCCGGTCTGGTTTCCGACGGGCGTTGCGGTCGACTGGGCGCCCTATCGCTACGGCGCGTGGACGTGGCTGCCGGGCTGGGGCTACACCTGGGTCGATGCGGCGCCCTGGGGCTATGCGCCCTTCCATTACGGACGCTGGACCTGGATCGACCAGCGCTGGGGCTGGTGTCCCGGTGCCTACGTCGTGAGGCCGATATGGGCGCCTGCGCTCGTCGCCTGGTACGGCGGCACCGGATGGGGCTATTCGGCGTCCTACGGGGTGCCGGTGTGGGGCTGGGTGCCGCTCGGATGGGGCGAACCCCTGATGCCCTGGTGGCACGGATGCGGATCACGCTGCTGGTCGCGCTACAACCGTCCCTATCACGTGAACGTCGCGGAACGCCCGACGGCACCGCCGACGCACTATGCGAACTGGTCCGTGCCGGGCGGCCTCACGGCAGTGCCGGGTGCAGTGCTCGCCGGGGGTAAGCCCGTGCCCGTCAACCTGGTCGCGCTCGCTCCGAACGCCACCTACACTCCGGCGCTGGTGAGTGCTGCGCCGTCGGTCGAGCCCCTGCCGCCGACCTCTGCCGTGCTTCGCCCGGGCGACCGGGTGCCCGCGCGGGCCTCGACGCTTCAGGTCCGGCCCAAGCCCCGGGCCGTTGTGCCTTCGGATCGCGCCGTGACGGTTCCGACCCCTGCACCCGCCTTGTTGCAGCCTGCTCCGTCGCGAGGCGCGACGCCGGTTCCCGCAGCGCCGGCGAGCCGCCCGGCGCAAGTCCCGGCGACCGGCGCGACGGCGCTGCCGGCCCATCCGCGTTCGCCTGCGCCGGCAGCACCGGTCGAGCGCCCGTTGCCGCGCAGCGGCACGCCCGCCGCTCCGACACCCGCTGTTCCGACGCTCGGGCCTCCGGCCGCGCCAGTGCCGACGGCTCCCGGTTCAGCTCGTGCGCCTGCGCCAGCCCCAGCGCCGCGCCCGGCCGCGCCCACTTCGTCGGGCATTCCGCTGGATCGGCTCCCGGCCGTTCGGGCGCCGTCGTCTCCCGGCGCGGCTCCAGGGCCGGCTGCCCCAGCGGCACCCTCTGCCCCGGGCGGCGTGTCGCGCTTTCCTGTCCCGGTCACGCCGGCGCCCGCGGGTGCGGCGCCGCAGCGGGCCCCGGTCGCGCCGGCACCATCGCCATCCGTGGGCCTGGCGCCATCGGTGAATGTGCCTGCACCCGTGCCGCCGCTGGCGCCGGCGGTCGCTGCACCGCCACCGAGGCCGAACTGACCCGGCCGCAGGCGATTCGCGGACCGGGGGAGATCGCTCTCCCTGGCGGCGGATCGGTCAGTTGGCGATCAGCGCGAGGCGCTTGCCGCCATCGATGAGCTTCACGCGCTCGCCCTCGTTCACGTCGGGCCTGCTCGAATAGTGGAAGCTGCGCATCTGGCCGTTGTCCATGCGGATCGAGACATTCCAGTAGGACGTCGCTTTCCGGTTCTTCTCGACCTTGTTGCCTGCATATGCGCCAACGCCGGCCCCTGCGATCGTTGCAACGGTGTTGCCAGTGCCGCTGCCGATCTGGTGACCCAGCACGCCGCCCAGCACGCCGCCGGCCACGGCACCCAGCCCCGACGACTTGCCTTCTTCCTCGACGTGCTGGATCGAATGAACCACGCCGCAGTCCGCGCACGCCCGGGTGGCCGGTGGGGCAGGTGCCGCACCGGGGGCCGGTGCCTGTGCGCCGACGTGGCCGGCGGCGACCAGCGCAATGGCCGCGCAGCACGTCACGATCGGTCGTGCGAGACGGGAATGTCGTGTGAGGCCTGAGATCATGGTTTTGCTCCTGCGAATCGACGTGGGATCGTCGATCGGTCGGGTCGGTTGGATCGGTTCGGTGGGTTCAATGGCCGGGCTCTAGCTGTCCGAGCGCTGCCTGGCGTAGCTGCCGGGTGCGGCTTCGATGACGGGCAGCTTGCCCTTCCCGGGAATGCGCGCGGGAACTTCACGACCGAGGTGTGGCGCGATCCAGGTGCGCCAGTCGGTCCACCACGAACCCTCGTGCTGGGTCGCCTCCGCGAGCCACCGATCGGCGCTCTTCGGCAACCGGTCGTGGGTCCAGTAGCCATACTTGTTGGCCGCAGGCGGATTGATCATCCCGGCGATGTGGCCCGATCCCGACAGCACGAAGCGCGACTTGCCTTTCAATATTCCCGGGCCGGCATAGGTGGTCTTCCAGGGCGCGATGTGATCCTCGATCGCCGACACGAAATAGCTCGGGAGGGTGACCTTCGACAGGTCGATCGGCACCCCCGCGAGCGTCAGCCCGCCCGGCTCGCGAAGCCGGTTCTTCATGTACATGTTGCGCAGGTAGAAGCTGTGCATCGTCGCGGGCATCCGCGTCGAATCGCAGTTCCAGTGCAGCAGGTCGAAAGGAAACGGGTCGCGGCCCATCAGGTAGTTGTTGATGACGAACGACCAGATCAGGTCGTTGGCGCGCAGCGAGTTGAACGTGTTCGCCATCTCGCTGCCTTCGAGGTAGCCGCGTTCCTTCATCTTCTTCTCGATCGACCCCACCTGGCTCTCGTCGATGAACACCTCGAGCTCGCCGGGGGAGGTGAAGTCGATCAGCGCCGTCATGAACGTGGCGCTGGCGATGCGCTTCTGCTTCTTCGCCGCCAGCCACCCGAGCGCGGCCGCGAGCAGCGTCCCGCCGAGGCAATAGCCGATCACGTTGGCGTCGGGCTCGCCGGTCGCCTTCTCGATTGCGTCGAGCGCCGCCAGCGGCCCCTCGACCAGGTAATCCTCGAAATCCTTGTGCGCAAGACGCTCGTCGGGGTTCACCCACGAGACCACGAACACCGTCATTCCCTCGCCCACCGCCCAGCGGACGAAAGAGTTCTTCTCGCGCAGGTCGAGGATGTAGTACTTGTTGATCCACGGCGGGATGATCAGCAGCGGGCGCTTCCATTGCTTCTTCGTCGAAGGCTCGTACTGGATCAGCTGCAACAGCTCGTTCTGGAACACGACCTTGCCGGGCGTCGTCGCGATGTTGACGCCGAGCTCGAAGGCCTTGGTGTCGGTCATCGAGATCCGGAGCTGGCCGTTGCCGCGCTCGATGTCGTCGAGCAGGTTGTGCAGGCCGCGCACGAGATTCTGGCCCCCGGTCGCCACGGTCTCGCGGAACACCTCGGGGTTGGTCAGCGCGAAGTTGGACGGTGCGAGCGCGTCGATGTACTGACGCGTGAAGAAATCGATCTTCTTCTTCGTCGGCTCGGGAATCCCTTCGACGCTCGCGACCTGCTCGTGCAGCCAGCGGGCGGCGATCAGGTACGACTGCTTGACGTAGTCGAACAGGAAGTGCTCCTGCCAGTCGGCGTCCTTGAAGCGCCTGTCGCCTTTCGAAGGCTCGGCGACCGGGACCACGGGCGCGCCGAGCATCCGCAGCATCGACGTCTGCCAGAGGTTCATGTAGTCGCGCCAGAGGTTGAACTGCCCCTCGGCGAGCCGGGCCGGATTCTCCAGCATCTTGGCCGCGAGTTCCATGAACGCCTTGCCGATGCCCAGCTCGTCGCTGGGGACCCCCGACTTGCTGCCGGCGTGGCGCGCGGCGAAATCGCCCATCAGCTTGGCGCTCTTCTCCGCCGCCGAGGCCAGGGACTCGGCCAGCGCGAGCGGGTCGTAGCCGGCGCCGGGTGCGGCAGCTTGCGTGGCGTTCGGGGCAGGGGTGGCCATCGTGCCTCTCGGAGGGTCGTCAGGGCGTCGTCGGGACATTCTACGCGGCGTAGCGGATCGCGCCGTCGGCTGCGACGGCGCGCGTCGCGCGACCGGTCTTCCACAGGTGATTGAGGTGGGCGATCGCCTCGCCCATTGCGAAGAAACGCTGCTGGAGATCGAGCTCGCGCCTGAAGAGCACCGGGATCATCTCCGTCGCCGAGCTTGGCGATTGCGCTGCGGCAAGCGCGGCATGCAGCTCGGCCAGACGCTGGATGTGATGCTTGCGCAGCGCTTCGACGCGCTCGGCGATGCCGCGGAAAGGGCGGCCGTGCGAAGGCAGGACCAGCGTGTCCGGTGGCAGCGGCTCGAACCGGGCGAGCGACGCGAGAAACCTCGCGATCGGGTCGCCATCGGGCTCGCCGGGCCAGACCGCGACGTTGGTGGATATCCGCGGCAGCAGCATGTCGCCCGAGATCAGCAATCGCGCGGGGATGCAGGAGAGCGACGCGTGCTCGGGCGAGTGCCCGTAACCCGCGATGACCTGCCATTGCCAGGGACCCGCAGCGACGCGGTCGCCGTCGATCAGGCGCACGAAGGAATGCGGCGCTTCCGGCACGCCACGGTGGTACTGGTTGCCACGCGCCGCCAGCGCCGCGAGGTGCTCGGCGGGCATCCCGTGTCGCGCGAACAGTCCGCCGACGTCGGCCTGGCCGAGGCCGGCTTCGCCGGCGATCAACGCGTGCGAGGCGAGGAACTCGGCCTGCGTCATCGCAACCGTGCATCCGAAGTGCGCAGCGAGCCACTCGGCATTGCCGAGGTGGTCGGGATGGCAGTGGGTCGCGACGATCCGGCGGATCGGCGCATCGCGCAGCGTCGTCCCGAACAGCGTCTGCCAGTGGCCGCGTGTCACCGCGTCGCCGTATCCGCAGTCGACCAGCGTGTAGCCGTCGTGCTCGGCGACGAGCCACAGGTTCACGTGGTCGAGGGCGAACGGCAGCGGCATCCTGAGCCACAGGATGCCGGGCGCCACCTCGACCGCCTGCCCCGGTGCGGGCGGATGCTGCGGGAGTTCTTCCATTTCGCTATGGTATCGTGGCGATGCCGGCGTCCACGCGCCGATTCGCAGCGCCCGTCCCGAACGTCATGTCCTCCAGAGTCTCCTCCAGGGGCCGCGAAGCCGCCGCGCCGACGACGCGGGCGGCGACCTACACGATCTCGGACCTCGCCCGCGAGTTCGCGCTGACCACCCGCGCGATCCGCTTCTACGAGGATTGCGGCCTGATCGCGCCGCGGCGCGAGAAGAAGAGCCGCATCTACGGCGAGCGCGAGCGCGTGCGCATCAAGCTGATCCTGCGCGGCAAGCGCCTGGGACTCGCCCTTTCCGAGATCGGCGAGTTGCTCGACCTCTACGAGGTGCGCCGCAACGAGCGCGCGCAGCTGACGGCATTCCTCGCGCTGCTCGCCGACCGGCGGACGCGGCTGCTGCAGCAGCGCGAGGACATCGAGATCGTGCTCGCCGAGATCGACGGCATCGAGCGCGAGTGCCGGAGAAGGCTTGCCGCCGAGGCCAAGGCAGCTGCGGCAGGCGCTGGGAACGCAGATTGACGTTTACGTAAACGTCATAGAGAATGGGTCCGGACTGGAGCAGCTGATGGCAGCCTCGACGGCAGCGTCCTTCACTCCGGCGTTCGCGGGCTTCGAAGCGCGCGTGCGCCAGAGCTTCGCGCGCCAGGGCGCGATGGACCTGGTGGGCGCAAAGCTCGGGGAGGTGCGCGCCCGGGTATTGCGAGATCGCGCTCCTGCCGCGTCCCGAGGTGTCGCAGCAGCACGGGTACGTCCACGCGGGTATTCTGGCGACGCTGGTCGACACGGCGGGAGGGTACGCCGGCTACACGCTGTTTCCCGAGGACAGCTCGGTCTTGACGGTCGAGTTCAAGCTGAACCTGCTCGCCCCAGCGCAGGGCGAGCGGATCGTCGCCGAAGGGTTCGTGGTCAAGCCGGGACGCACGCTCGTGATCACGCGGGGCGAGGTCCGCGCCGAGCGTGGCGGCGAACGGGTGCTGGTCGCAATGATGCAGCAGACGCTGATCGTGATGCGCGGCAGGGCCGAAGGCTGACCGGTCGGCGATCGAAGGACCTCACGGCGAGGCATCGCATGGACGCATTCCCGACACTCGATTTCGAACTCGGCGAGACCATCGACATGCTGCGCGCATCGGTGCGCCAGTTCGCGGCGATGGAGATCGCGCCGCGGGCGGCCGACATCGACCGCGACAACGCGTTCCCGACCGATCTCTGGCGCAAGCTCGGCGACATGGGTCTGCTCGGTGTCACCGTCGAGGAGGACTGGGGCGGTGCTGGGCTCGGCTATCTCGCGCACATCGTCGCGATGGAGGAGATCTCGCGCGCCTCCGCGTCGGTCGGTCTGTCGTACGGTGCGCATTCGAATCTCTGCGTCAACCAGATCCGGCGCAACGGCAGCGAGGCGCAGAAGCGCCGCTACCTGCCCGGGCTCGTCTCGGGCGAGAAGGTTGGCGCGCTGGCGATGAGCGAGCCCGGATCGGGCTCGGACGTGGTGTCGATGCGCCTCGCGGCCACGCGGCGCGGCGACGGATTCGTCCTCGACGGCACCAAGATGTGGATCACCAACGGCCCCGACGCCGACACGCTGGTCGTCTATGCGAAGACCGATCCACAGGCCGGCCCGCGCGGCATCACCGCGTTCATCGTCGAGAAGGGCATGCCCGGTTTCACGACGGCGCAGAAGCTCGACAAGCTCGGCATGCGCGGCTCGAACACCTGCGAGCTGGTGTTCGACGGCTGCTTCGTGCCCGGCGAGAACGTGCTGGGAGAGGAAGGGCGCGGGGTCAACGTGCTGATGAGCGGGCTCGACTACGAGCGCGCCGTCCTGGCCGGCGGTCCTCTGGGCATCATGGCCGCCTGCCTCGACGAGGTGCTGCCCTACGTGCACGAGCGCTGGCAGTTTGGCCAGCCGATCGGCGAATTCCAGCTGATGCAGGGCAAGCTCGCCGACATGTACACGACGATGAACGCCTGCCGCGCCTACGTCTACGCGGTGGGCCGCGCCTGCGACCGCGGGCGCACGACGCGCAAGGACGCGGCTGGCGCGATCCTCTACGCGGCCGAGAAGGCGACGTGGATGGCGGGCGAGGCCATCCAGTGCCTGGGCGGCAACGGCTACGTCAACGAATTCCCCACCGGCCGGCTGTGGCGCGACGCCAAGCTCTACGAGATCGGCGCCGGCACGTCGGAGATCCGGCGGATGCTGATCGGGCGCGAGCTCTTCAACGACACGAAATAGCGGACGAGGAACGGACATGCTCAATGACCCCATCGTCATCGTCGGCGCCGCGCGAACGCCGATGGGCGGATTCCAGGGCGTGTTCGCGCCGCTCGCAGCCAGCGAGCTCGGCGCGGTCGCGATCAAGGCGGCGGTCGAGCGCGCGGGCATCAAGCCCGCCGACGTCGACAAGACGATCTTCGGCTGCGTGCTCCCGGCGGGGCAGGGCCAGGCGCCGGCGCGACAGGCGTCGATCAAGGCGGGTCTGCCGCTCGCCACCGGGTGCACGACGGTCAACAAGATGTGCGGCTCGGCGATGGAGGCGGCGATCCTCGCGCACGACGCCCTCGCCGCAGGGTCCTGCGACGTGATCGTCGCCGGCGGCATGGAGAGCATGACCAACGCGCCCTACCTGATGCCCAAGGCGCGCGCCGGCTACCGGATGGGGCACCAGACCGTCTACGACCACATGTTCCTCGACGGCCTCGAGGACGCCTACGACAAGGGCCGGCTGATGGGGACGTTCGCCGAGGAATGCGCGGCGAGCTTCGCCTTCACGCGCGAGGCGCAGGACGAATTCGCGCTGGCGTCGCTGTCGCGCGCGCTGGCCGCGAACCAGGACGGCACGTTCGCCTGGGAGATCGCGCCGGTCACGGTGAGCGGCAGGAAAGGCGAGGTCGTCGTCGATCGCGACGAGCAGCCGGCGAAAGCCGCGCCCGACAAGATCCCGACGCTGAAACCCGCGTTCCGCAAGGACGGCACCGTCACGGCCGCGAATTCGAGCTCGATTTCCGACGGCGCCGCCGCGCTGGTGCTGATGCGTCGCTCGACCGCCGAGGCGCGCGGCCTGAAGCCGCTGGCGATCGTCGTGGCCCATGCGACGCACTCCCAGGAGCCCGCGCTGTTCACGACCGCGCCGGTCGGGGCGATCCGGAAGATCTATGCGAAGACCGGGTGGGCGACGCGCGACGTCGACCTGTTCGAGATCAACGAGGCTTTCGCGGTCGTCACGATGGCGGCGATGAAGGAGCACGGCATCGCCCACGACCGCGTCAACGTCCACGGCGGTGCCTGCGCGCTCGGCCATCCGATCGGCGCGTCGGGGGCGCGCATCGTGGTCACGTTGCTCGGCGCGTTGCGCAAGCATGGCGGCAGGCGCGGCATTGCGGCGCTTTGCATCGGCGGCGGCGAAGCGACCGCACTGGCGATCGAGCGGGTCGACTGACGATGCCCGCCCATCCCCCCACCCGCTCGCTGCTTCGCATCGCGCTCCCTCTCCCCGCAGGGCGGGGAGAGGGTCGGGGTGAGGGGAAGGATTTCTGACCATGTTCGCCAACTACTCGCTGTTCCTGGTCGCCTGCGTCCTGCTGGTGCTGACGCCCGGCCCGAACCTGCTCTACCTGATCTCGCGCACGCTGTGCCAGGGCAGGGGTGCCGGGCTCATCTCGCTCGCGGGAACCACCAGCGGGTTCGTCGTCCACATCGTCCTCGCATCGCTGGGCCTTTCGGCGGTGCTGATTGCGGTGCCGGTGATGTTCGATGCCGTTCGCTTCGCGGGTGCCGCGTACCTGTTGTGGCTCGCCTTCGATTCGGTGCGATCGCGCGGGGCGGGGCTGTTCGCGCCGCGCTCGCTGCCGACAGAGCCCCCGGCCAAGCTCTACCGGACCGGGCTCGTCACCAGCATCCTCAATCCCAAGGTCGCGCTGTTCTACCTGGCGCTGTTTCCGCAGTTCATCGTTCCCGCGCACGGCCACGTGCTCCTGCAGTCGCTCGCGCTGGGCGCGACGCAGATCGTCATCGCGGTCGTCGGCGACGCGCTGTTCATCCTCGCCGCTGCGCGCATCTCGCGCTGGCTCGCGAAGCGCCCGCTGTGGATGGCGGTGCAGCGCTGGGTGCAGGGCGGCGTGTTCGCGGCGATCGCCGTGAAGCTCGCGTTGACCGAACGCAGCTAGCCGCATGTTGCTGAGCGAAGAACAGGCCCAGATACGCGACACGCTGCGCGCCTTTGCGCGCGACGAGCTCGCGCCGCACGCCGCGGCGTGGGACCGCGATCACCTGTTCCCGCGCGAAGCGCTGCGCAAGCTGGGCGAGCTCGGTGCGCTGGGCATCGTCGTGCCGGAGGCCTGGGGCGGCGCAGGGCTGGATTACGTGTCGCTCGCCGTCGCCCTGGAGGAAATCGCGGCTGGCGACGGCGCGACGTCGACGATCGTCAGCGTCCAGAACTCGGTCGTGTGCGGGCCGATCAACGCGTTCGGGACCGAGGCGCAGAAGGCGAAGTACCTGCTGCCGCAGGCGCGCGGCGAGCGGCTGGGATGCTTCTGCCTGACCGAGCCGCAGACCGGATCCGACGCCGCCGCGATCACGACGCGCGCCGAGCGCCACGGCGACCGCTACCGGCTGAACGGCGTCAAGCAGTTCATCACCTCGGGGGCGAATGCCGATGTCGCGATCGTGTTCGCGGTGACCGACCGGGCTGCGGGCAAGAAGGGCATCTCGGCTTTCATCGTCGACACCAAGACACCGGGCTTCGTCGTCATGCGCGTCGAGGACAAGCTCGGGCAGCGCGCTTCCGACACCGCGCAGATCGGTTTCGAGAACTGCGAGGTCGACGCCGCCAACCTGCTCGGACGCGAGGGCGACGGCTACAGGATCGCGCTGGCGAACCTCGAGAGCGGTCGCATCGGCATCGCGGCGCAGGCGGTGGGCATGGCGCGCGCGGCGCTGGACGCGGCGCTTGCGTACGCGCGCGAACGCGAGGCATTCGGCAAGCCGATCGCCGAGCACCAGGCCGTGAACTTCCGGCTCGCCGACATGGCGACGCAGGTCGAGGTCGCGCGCCAGATGGTGTGGCACGCCGCCGCCCTGCGCGATGCCGGCCTGCCCTGCCTGAAGGAAGCATCGATGGCCAAGCTGTTCGCGTCGGAAATGGCCGAGCGCGTCGCCTCGGACGCGATCCAGATCCACGGGGGCTATGGCTACGTCGCCGACTTTCCGGTCGAGCGCATCTACCGCGACGTGCGCGTGTGCCAGATCTACGAAGGCACCAGCGACATCCAGCGGCTGGTCATCGGTCGCGCACTGGTCGGCTGAGCGGACGTGGCGACCGCTTCCAAGGCAGCCCGACCCGACGCGCCGTTTCGCGTCGGCGAGCACGTCGCGCGCCGCGTGGGCTTCGACGCCGCGGCGATCCGTCGTTTCGCCACGCTTTCGGGCGACATGAATCCGCTGCACCACGACGACCGCGCCGCGGCCGCCGGGCCTTTCGGCACGCTGATCGCGAGCGGGCCCCACGTCGCTGCGCTGATGATGGGGCTGGACGCGACGTTCTTCTCCGAGCGCAACGAGGCGCTGGGGCTCGGCTTCGAGTTCAGGTTCGTCAAGGCAGTCCCCGCCGGCGCCGTGCTGACGCTGGAATGGGTCGTCTCCGACGTGACGTGGAAAGCGTCGCTGTCGGGCCACGTCGTCGGCGTCGAAGGCCGCGCGGTCGACGACGAAGGCGCCGTCTACCTGACGGCCACCGGGCGCAACCTGGTGCGCGCCAGGCGCGTCGAGTCGCGCGCCGCCAAGCCGCGTGCAGCCAAACCACGCGCAACCAAGCCGCATGCGGCCAAACCACGCGCAACCAAACGCGGCAGCGACCGCGCCTGACCGCGACGACTCCGATACCGCGATGAACGCCACGATCGTCTTCCACTTCGATTTTTCGTCGCCCTACGGGTACATCGCGTCCGAGAAGATCGAGGCGCTCGCGGCGCGTCACGGCCGCAGCGTCGACTGGCGGCCGATGCTCCTCGGCGCCGTGTTCAAGGTGGCCGGGACCGCGCCGCTGACGTCGGTGCCGCTCAAGGGCGATTACAGCAGGCGCGACATTGTCCGCAGCGCGCGCTTCCACGGCGTGCCGCTGAAGATGCCGCCGAGGTTCCCGATCGCGACCCAGGGGCCCGCGCGCATCGTCGTCTGGCAGAGGGGGATCGACGCCGGCGCGACGCCGCGGCTCGTCAAGGCGTTCTACCGGGCGTATTTCGTCGACGGCCGCGACATCTCGGATCCCGAGGTCGCCGCCGAGGTTGCCGGCGAGACCGGCGTCGATCTTGCGGCCGCGCGTGCCGCGATCGACGATCCTGCGGTCAAGGACGCGCTGAAGCGCGATGTCGACGCGGCGATCGCGGCGGGCGTGTTCGGTTCGCCCTACTTCGTCGTCGACGGCGAGCCGTTCTGGGGCGTGGATCGCCTCGACCAGGTCGACGCCTGGCTCGAGCGCGGGGGATTCTGAGGTGGCCGAATACACGCTGCACTGCTTCGCGCAGTCGGGCAACGCCTACAAGGCGGCGCTGATGCTCGAGCTCTCGAATGCGGACTGGGAACCGCGCTACGTCGACTATTTCGGCGGCGAGACGCGCACGCCCGCCTATCGCGCGATCAACGTCATGGGCGAGGTGCCGGTGCTGCTGCACGAGGGGCGCACGATCTCGCAGTCGGCCGTCATCCTCGATTACCTCGCGGAGAAGCTCGGCCGCTACGGCCCGCGCGATGCCGACGAGCGCCGCGAGGTCCTGCGCTGGCTGCTGTTCGACAACCACAAGCTGACGAGCTACACCGCGACGCTGCGCTTCATGCGCACGTTCACGAAAGATCCCGATCCGGCGGTGATCGCCGAGTTCCGCAGGCGCGCCGAGGGCGCCTGGGCGATCCTGAGCGCGCATCTCGACGGTCGCAGCTTCGTCGTCGGCGAGCGCCTGACGATCGCCGATCTCTCGCTTGCCGGATACCTGTTCTGGCCCGAGGAGATCGGCGTCGACTGGGACGACCATCCGCACATCCGCGACTGGCTCGCCCGGCTGCGCGCGCAGCCGCGCTGGATGCATCCGTATGCGCTGATGCTGGGGCATCCGCGGCCCGAGCCCACCTGACCGCGCGCTCGTCCGCCCGTCTAGGTCAGCGAACGCTCCGGGAACACACCGACATTTCCATGCCGACAATCGAATCGAAGCTCTCGCCGCGCGACCCGACGTTCGCAGCCAACCGCGACGCGATGACGGCGCTTTGCACCGACCTGCGCGAGAAGATCGCCGCCGTCGAGCAGGGCGGCGGCGACGTTGCAAGGGCGCGGCACGTCGCGCGCGGCAAGCTCCTTCCGCGCGAGCGCGTTCGCGCGCTGCTCGATCCGGGCAGCCCGTTCCTCGAGCTGTCGCAGCTCGCCGCCTGGGACATGTACGGCGACAACATCGCATCGGCGGGCGTCATCACCGGCATCGGCCGTGTCGCGGGCCGCGAGTGCGTCATCGTCTGCAACGACGCGACGGTCAAGGGGGGCACGTACTTCCCGATGACGGTCAAGAAGCACCTTCGCGCGCAGGAGATCGCGCGCCAGAACGGGCTGCCGTGCATCTACCTCGTCGATTCGGGGGGCGCGAATCTTCCGACCCACACCGACGTGTTCCCGGACCGCGAGCACTTCGGCCGCATCTTCTACAACCAGGCGACGCTGTCGGCCGAGGGCATCGCGCAGATCGCCGTGGTCATGGGCTCGTGCACGGCGGGCGGCGCGTACGTGCCCGCGATGTGCGACGAGTCGATCATCGTCCGCGAGCAGGGGACGATCTTCCTGGGCGGCCCGCCTCTGGTCAAGGCCGCGATCGGCGAGATCGTCACCGCCGAGGAACTGGGCGGCGCCGACGTCCACACCCGGATCTCGGGCGTGGCCGACCACTTCGCGCAGAACGACCACCACGCGCTGGCGATCGCAAGGCGCATCGTCGGGAACCTCAACCGGCGCAAGCAGGTGACCCTCGACGTCGCGCCTCCGCTGCCGCCGCGCTATCCGGCGGAGGAGCTCTACGGCGTCATCAACGCCGACATCCGCAAGCCCTACGACGCGCGCGAGGTCATCGCCCGCATCGTCGACGACTCGGCGATGGACGAGTTCAAGGCGCGTTACGGCACGACGCTGGTCACCGGCTTCGCGAGGATCTGGGGCTACCCGGTCGGGATCATCGCGAACAACGGGGTGCTGTTCTCCGAATCGGCGCTGAAAGGCGCGCACTTCGTCGAGCTGTGCTCGCAGCGCGGCATACCGCTGGTGTTCCTGCAGAACATCACCGGCTTCATGGTCGGGAAGAAATACGAGGCCGGCGGCATCGCACGGGACGGTGCCAAGATGGTGACGGCAGTGTCCTGCGCGCAGGTCCCCAAGTTCACGGTGATCATCGGCGGCAGCTACGGTGCCGGCAACTACGGCATGTGCGGCCGCGCGTTCAATCCGCGCTTCCTCTGGATGTGGCCCAACGCGCGGATCTCGGTGATGGGCGGGGAGCAGGCGGCAACGGTCCTCGCGACCGTGCGCCGCGACGGGATCGAAGCCCGGGGCGGGACCTGGACCCCCGAGGAGGAGGAGGCGTTCAAGGCGCCGATCCGCGCGCAATACGAGCGCGAAGGGCATCCGTTTTTCGCGAGCGCGAGACTGTGGGACGACGGCGTGATCGACCCGGTCGACACGCGGCGCGTGCTGGCCCTCGCGATCTCCGCATCGCTCAACCATCCGATCGAGGCGACGACCTTCGGCGTCTTCAGGATGTGACCCGGACCATGGCACGCGACGAAGGATCCAGGGCCGAGGACACGGGGGCGATGCCCGTGAGCATCTACGACACGGTCGAGCGCACACTGCTGCGCGAGCAGGTGCGGCGTTTCGTCGAGCGTGAGATCGAGCCCAGGGCCGACCTTTGGGAGCGGGAGGGCAGCGTTCCCCGCGAGGTGCTGCGCAGCATGGGCGAGCTGGGCTGGCTGGGCCTGATGACGCCCGAGGTCTATGGCGGCGCGGGCGTCGACGCGGTCACCAACTACGTGTTCGCCGAGGCGCTGTCGCAGTCGACCTACGGCGGATTCGTCATCACGGTGCTCGTCCACACCGACATGGCGTCGCCGCACCTCGTGCACGCCGGGACCGACGAGCAGAAGCGGCGCTGGCTGCCCGGCGTGGTCCGCGGCGAAGTCCTGACCGCGGTCGCGGTCACCGAGGCCGACGCCGGCTCCGACGTCGCCCGCATGCGCACCCGCGCCAGGCGCGACGGCGACGCCTTCGTGCTCGACGGCAGCAAGATGTTCATCACCAACGGTGTCAACGCCGACCTCTTTTTCGTCGCAGCGAGGACCGCGCCGCTCGAGGCGGGCGCGCGCGGCATTTCGATGTTCTGCGTCGAGCGTGGCACGCCGGGATTTCGCGTCGGACAGGTGCTCGACAAGTCCGGGTGGCGCTCGTCGGACACCGCCGAGCTGGTGTTCGACCGCTGCAGGATCCCGGCCTCGCAGATGCTGGGCACCGAGAACCAGGGTTTCTTCGCGCTGATGCGCAACTTCCAGCGCGAGCGCCTGGCGCTCGCGGCGATGGCGATCGGCAACGCGCACTCGGCGTTGAGGCTCGCGCTGTCGCACGTGAAAGGGAGAAGCGCCTTTGGCGGCGTGCTGTGGGATCGCCAGGCGATACGCCAGCAGCTGGCATCGCTTCACGCCCGCACCGAGGCCGCGCGCAGCTTCGCGCTGCACTGCGCGTGGCTGTCGGCGCAGGACCGCGACTGCGTGCGCGAGATGTCGGAGCTGAAGGCGCTTTGCGGCGAGCTCGCGAACGACGTCGCCTATGCCTGCCAGCAGTTCCACGGGGGGATGGGCTATATTCGCGAGACGGCGATCGAGCGGCTGTGGCGCGATGCGCGAATCCTGGCGATCGGCGGCGGTGCCACCGAAGTGATGCTCGAGGAAGCCGCCAAGCGGCTCTGATGGCGGCGAACCGGCCCCTGCCGATGCTCCCCTTTCCGCGTCTCGCAACCGATCTCCGGCGACGAGCCCGCGCCGACGATCCCCACGACCTTCCCACGAGCAAACGCGATCGATGACACGCAAATCCAACCCGCCCGCGCAGGGCGCAAGCCCGCCCTGCAGCGTTTCGGTCCGCGATGCCGTTGCGACGGTGACGCTCGATCGCCCCGACATCCACAACGCGTTCGACGAAATGCTGATCGCGCGGCTGACCGAGACCTTCGTCGATCTCGACGACGATCCCGCCGTGCGCGCGGTCGTGCTGGCCGGCGCGGGGAAGAGCTTCTGTGCGGGCGCGGATCTCAACTGGATGAAGCGCATGGCGGCTTTCGGGCCCGAGGAGAACCTCGCCGATGCGAACGCGCTGGCGGCGATGCTGCGGGCGCTCTACGCGCTGTCGAAGCCGACGATCGCGCGCGTCCACGGTGCCGCGTACGGCGGGGGCGTCGGGCTGGTCGCCGCCTGCGACATCGCGATCGGCGCGCAGGATGCCACGTTCGCGCTGTCGGAGGCGAAGCTCGGGCTGATCCCGGCGACGATCGGCCCCTACGTGATCGAGGCGATCGGCGCACGCCAGGCGCGCCGGTTCTTCCTGACCGCCGAGCGTTTCGACGCCGCGACCGCGCATTCGATCGGACTGCTGCACGAGGTGGTGCCGGCGCAGGCGCTCGACGCGCGCATCGGCGAGATCCTTGCGCTGCTGCTCGCCGCGGGGCCGCATGCCCAGCTCGAGTGCAAGGCGCTGATCCGGGGTGTGGCGCACCGGCCGATCGACGCCGACGTGATCGCCGGCACCGCGCGGCACATCGCCGCGGTGCGCGCGTCCGACGAGGGCAGGGAAGGCGTGGCGGCGTTCCTCGGCAAGCGCTCGCCCGCGTGGCTGCGCAAGCCGGGCAAGGCGTGATCGGCGGATGAGCGCGCTGTCGCAACTCGACACCTGGCAGCTCGTGACGATCGCGGCTGCGCTCGGCTTTGCGAGCGGCCTGCGCCTCTATGCGGTGCTGTTCGTCGTCGGCGCCGCGGGTTGGCTCGGATGGGTCGATCTGCCTCCCGGGCTCGCGGTGCTCGCGCATCCGTTGGTGCTCGCCGCGTCGGGCTTCATGTGTTTGGTCGAATTCTTCGCCGACAAGATCCCCGCCGTCGATTCGCTGTGGGACGCCGTTCACACGCTGATCCGCATCCCTGCGGGCGCGGCGCTTGCGGCGAGCGTCTTCGGCGATTCGTCGTCGGCAACGATGCTCGCTGCGGCGATCCTCGGCGGAACGCTGGCCGCCGGCAGCCATTTCACCAAGGCCGGCAGCCGCATGCTGATCAACACCTCGCCCGAGCCGTTCTCGAACTGGGGAACGTCGCTGACCGAAGACCTCGCCGTCGGCGGCTTGCTGTGGCTGGCATTCGCCCATCCGGCCGTCGCACTCGCCGTGCTCGCGCTGCTGATTGCGCTGGTGATCTGGCTTCTGCCCAGGGTCTGGCGCGCGATACGGCGCATCGTCTTGCGCATCCTGGGCTGGTTCGGGCCTTCGATGACGGAGCACCGATAGTGTTCGACAGGATCCTGATCGCCAATCGTGGCGAAATCGCGTGCCGGATCGCGCGCACCGCGCGAAGGATGGGCGTCGGAACCGTCGCCGTCTACAGCGACGCCGATGCGCGGGCACTGCACGTCGAGGCCTGCGACATCGCGTGGCGGATCGGGCCCCCGGCGCCGCGCGAGAGCTACCTCGACGGCGCTGCGATCATCAATGCCGCGCTCGCGACCGGCGCGAGTGCGATCCATCCCGGCTACGGCTTCCTGTCGGAGAACGAGGATTTCGCCGCGGCCTGCGTGCGAGCGGGTCTCGCGTTCATCGGGCCGCCGCCCGCGGCGATCGCGGCGATGGGCTCGAAATCCGAGGCCAAGTCGATCATGGCCCGCGCCGGCGTGCCAGTCGTGCCCGGTTACCACGGCGCCGACCAGGATCCGCGACTGCTCGCGCAGGAGGCGGAACGCATCGGCTACCCGGTGCTGATCAAGGCAACGGCCGGTGGCGGCGGGAAAGGGATGAAGGTCGCGACCGCGGCCGGGGAGTTCGCCCAGGCCCTCGCGTCCGCGCAGCGCGAGGCGCGGGCATCGTTCGGCGACGACCGCGTGCTGCTCGAGCGCTACCTGCGCTCGCCGCGCCACATCGAGATCCAGGTGTTCGGCGACGCGCACGGCCACGTCGTTCACCTGTTCGAGCGCGATTGTTCGGTGCAGCGCCGCCACCAGAAAGTGCTCGAGGAAGCGCCTGCCCCGGGGATGCCTGCCGAGCGCCGCCGCGCGATGGGCGAGGCCGCTGTCGCGGCCGCGAAGGCGATCGGCTACGTGGGTGCCGGCACCGTCGAGTTCATCGCCGAGCAGGACGGAACGTTCTACTTCATGGAAATGAACACCCGGCTGCAGGTCGAGCACCCGGTGACCGAGATGATCACCGGGCTCGACCTGGTCGAATGGCAGTTGCGCGTCGCGGCGGGCGAGCCGCTGCCCTGCGACCAGGACGCGCTCGCGATCCGCGGGCATGCGATCGAGGCGCGCGTCTATGCCGAGGACCCGGCGCGGGGCTTCCTTCCGTCGATCGGCCGCATCGCCCACTGGCGGATGCCCGACGAGAGCGCCCGTGTCCGCGTCGACACCGGCTATCGCGCGGGCGACGACGTGAGCCCGTTCTACGACCCGATGCTCGCCAAGGTGATCGCCTGGGGCGAGGACCGCGAGCGGGCGCGCGAGACGCTGCTGCGGGCGCTGCGCGACTGCGAGATCGCCGGCGTGACGACCAACTCGGCTTTCCTCCGACGCGTCCTCGCCCACGAGGCGTTCGCGGACGCGCGTCTCGACACCGGGCTGATCGAAACGCATCGCGAGGCGCTGCTGCCGCCGCCCGCGCCCGCGTCGCCGCGGGTGCTGCTTGCCGCGGCGATCGCCGAATTCGCCGCGATCCGCGATGCGAGCGAAGCGGCGGCCGCCGCGTCCGCCGATCCGCATTCGCCGTGGAGCACCGTCGATGCGTGGTGGAACGGCAGCGACGCGTACCGGATCATCCTGCGCTTTTCCGACGGTCACGGCGAGCGCGAGCTGGTGCTCGCGCCACGTGCCGGCAACCGGGTGCTGGTGAGCGGCGACGCCGCAGTCCTCGGCAGCGACGCCGGTCCGATCGACGTCGGATTCGAGGAGCGCGATGCTCGCCTGGTCATCGAGGCCGGCGGGCAGATCTTCGACGCGAAAGTCGTGCCCGATGGGGACATGCGCGACGTGTTCGCCGCCGGCGAAGGCGCGCGCCTGACGCGCGTCGATCCCCTCGCGCATGCAGGCGAGATCGACGAGCACGGCGGACGCCTGACTGCGCCGATGTCGGGCACCGTCGTCGCGGTCTTCGTGAAGGCCGGCGACGAGGTCGACAGGGGCGCTCCGCTGGTCGCCCTCGAGGCGATGAAGATGGAGCACACGATCGCGGCGCCCGCGAAAGGCCGCGTCGTCGCGGTGAATTTCGCGGTCGGCGATCGCGTCGCGGAAGGCGCCGATCTGGTCGATGTCGACGAAGACGCGTCGTGATGGTCGCGGCTGCCGAGCGATGAATTCCCGAATGGACAATGACGAGGCCGCGGCGCTGCCGCGCAGCGTGCGGCTGGTCGAGGTCGGCCCGCGCGACGGCCTGCAGAACGAGCAGGCGATCGTCCCGACCGAGGTCAAGGTCGCGTTGATCGACATGCTGGCCGACGCAGGGTTTCCTGCGGTGGAGGCGACGTCGTTCGTGTCGCCGAAATGGGTCCCGCAGATGGCCGATGCCGCCGAGGTGATGGCGCGCATTGCGCGCAGGCCCGGCGTTCGCTATCCGGTGCTGACGCCGAACCTCAGGGGTTTCGAAGCTGCCCGGGCGGTGGGTGCCGACGAGGTCGCGGTGTTCGTCGCCGCGACCGAATCGTTTTCCAGGCGCAACATCAACTGCTCGGTGGCCGAGAGCCTCGAGCGCGCGCGGCCGGTGTTCGACGCGGCGAAACCCCTGGACATTCGCGTTCGCGGCTATGTCTCCTGCGTGCTGGGCTGTCCGTACGAAGGCGATGTCGACCCGGCCTCCGTCGCCGAGGTCGCGGCGAGCCTCCACGCGATGGGCGCCTACGAGGTGTCGCTGGGCGACACGATCGGCACCGGCACCGCCGGCCGGACGAAGGCATTGATCCGCCGCGTCAGCGAGCGCGTCCCGGTCGCCGCACTCGCCGGTCACTTCCACGACACCTACGGCCAGGCGCTTGCGAACGTCTATGCGGCACTCGAGATGGGGATGGCGACCTTCGACTGCTCGGTCGCGGGACTTGGCGGCTGTCCCTATGCGAAAGGCGCGACCGGCAACGTCGCGAGCGAGGACCTGCTCTACCTGCTCGATGGCCTCGGCATCGCGACCGGCGTCGACATGTCGAAACTGCGTCGTGCCGGGCATTTCATCTCGCGCTACCTCGAGCGGCCTCCCGCGTCACGTGTCGCCCGCGCGCTCGACGCGAAGCAGCCGCTCGACCCATGAGCGCCGAAGGGCCGTCCCGAGGCGCGAATTGCGCCCCCTCCGGGGGCAGCGCAGCGGCGAATGCCGCAAGCGTGGGGGGCGTTTCATGAACAACACCAGCCGCGGCACCGGTCCGCTGTCTCCCCCGCCTGAGCGGGTCGCATCGCCTTGCATCAGCGTCTGCCGGATCGACGAGGCGACGGGCCTTTGCGTCGGCTGCCAGCGCACGCTCGACGAAATCGCCGCCTGGGCTGCGCTCGACGACGATGCCCGCCGCGAGGTCTGGGTCGCGATCACCCGGCGGCGGGCGGAACTCGCCGATCGCGCCGATGCCGATGACCTGCGCTGATCGCCTGCACCTGCTGCGGACGCAGGGGTCGCGGAGGCCGCGATGATCGAATGGTATTTCGACTTCGTATCACCCTTTTCGTACCTGCAGTGCGAGCGCCTGCAGCCGCATGCGGCATCGGTGCATCCGCGCCCGGTGCTGTTCGCCGCGATCCTCGACGCCATCGGGCAGCGGGGACCCGCCGAGATCCCGGCGAAGCGCGCCTTTACCTACCGCTTCGTCGTCTGGCGGGCCAAGGCGCTGGGCATCCCGCTGCGCTTCCCGCATGCGCACCCGTTCAATCCGCTGCCGCTGCTTCGGCTCGCGCACGCCTGCGACTGCAGGATGGACGCGATCACGCGGATCTTCCGCTTCGTCTGGCGCGACGGCAGGCTTCCCGACCTGCCGATCGAATGGAGCGAACTCGTCAACGATCTCGGGGTGCCCGATGCGTCGGCGCGCATTGCCGATCCCGGGGTCAAGGATGCGCTGCGGCGCGAGACCGACAGGGCGATCGCGCGCGGCGTGTTCGGCGTGCCGACGCTCGCGGTCGACGGGGAGCTCTTCTGGGGCGTCGATGCCACCGACATGGCACTCGAGTACGCCCGCGCCGGGAACCGCTTCGACGACCCGGAATACGCGCGCGTCGCGGCGCTGCCATCCGGGGCAGTGCGCCCCGCCGCTACGAAGCGGCGCTGACCACACCGTCGGCGATCAGCGCATCGATCGTCGCCTGGGCAAGTCCCGCTTCCGCGAGGATCTCGCGCGAATGCTCGCCCTGGCGCGGGGCGCTGCGCACGGTGGCCGATGCCGGCGGATCGAGCCTGAAAGGCGGCGCGTACTGGCGCGAGCCGTCCGGTCCCGTCACGACCATGCCGCGGGCGCGGAACTGCGCATCGGCGAGCGCTTCATCGAAGGTCAGCACCGGGCTCACGCAGCAGTCGATGCCCGCCAGCCGCGCGGTCCAGCCGGCGAGTGTGTCGGTCGCGAACACCGCGTCGAGCTCGGCGCGCACCCGCGACCCCTCGTCTCCGGTCGCGAACTGGCCGCCGACGAGGTCGTCTCGTCCGAGGGTCGCACAAAGCGTTCGCCAGAACTTCACTTCCAGCGCGCCGACGGCAAGCCAGCGGGCGTCCTTCGTCTCGTAGACCCCATAGCAGGGGACGCCGCCGGTCAGGAGGTCGGTGCCGCGCGGCGCGAGGCGACCGGCGTCCTCGAGCGCGCCCAGTGCGAATATCTGGTGCGCGAGGACGGCGTCGGCCATCGCGACGTCGATGAAGCGGCCCCGGCCGCTGCGCAAGGCGCCGACCAGCGCGCCGAGGATGCCGATCGCGGCGCTCGCCGCGCCGCCCAAGAGGTCGGCGATCTGCAGGTTCGAAAGTGTCGGCGGTCCGGCTCTCGCGCCGGTCTGGTCGAGCACGCCCGCGTAACCCAGATAGTTGATGTCGTGGCCGGCGAGCGCCGCGCGGGGACCGGTCTGCCCGTAGCCCGAAAGCGAGCAGCAGACGAGTCGCGGATTGATCCTGTGCAGGGTCTCGGCATCGACCCCCAGCGCCGCCACGACGCCGGGACGGAATCCCTCGACGACGACATCGGCGGATTTCGCCAGCACGAGGAAGGCGTCGCGCCCACGCGGTGACTTGAGGTCGATCGCCAGCGAGCGCTTGTTGCGGTTGATGGCCCGGTACCACGCGGTCATCCGCTGTGGCGCAGCCTGCGGATCGGGCGAGAGCGTTCGCGCATAGTCGCCCGCACCCGTGTCCTCGACCTTGACCACGTCGGCGCCCAGGTCGGCGAGGTAGAGGGTGCACATCGGCCCCGGCAGCAGCCGCGTGAGGTCGAGGACGCGGACGCCGGCGAGCGGGGCGTCGATCACAGGCGGTCGGGGTCCGGGATGCCGAGTTCGCGCTTGATCGCGCGCGCGGTCGCCAGCGCCTGGTCGAGCGTGGATCCGAGGCAGGTCACGTGCCCCATCTTGCGCCCGCGCCGTGCCTCGCGTTTTCCGTAGAGGTGGAGCTTGGCGGCGGGATGGGCGAGCACCGTCGTCCAGTCGGGTTCCCGGGGCTCGCGCGGCCCCTCGGGGCCGAACCAGATGTCGCCCAGCAGGTTCACCATCACCGCAGGGGTGTGCTGGAACGTGTCGCCCAGGGGCAGCGCCGCGAGCACCCGGGCCTGCTGCTCGAACTGCGAGGTCACGCAGGCGTCGATCGTGTAGTGCCCGCTGTTGTGGGGACGCGGCGCGATCTCGTTGACCAGGAGTTCGTCGCCTGCGGCGACGAACATCTCGACGCACAGCACGCCGCGGTAATCGAGCGCGTTCGCGACGGCGGTGGCCGTTTCGCGCGCGCGCGCGGCGAGCGCGGGGCCGACGCGTGCCGGTGCGATCGACACGTCGAGGATGCCATCGCGGTGGCGGTTCTCGGCCACCGGCCAGGTCGCGACCTCGCCGCCGTCGCTGCGCGCGACGACGACCGAGAGTTCGCAGACGAGATCGATCCGCTTTTCGAGCACGCAGGCGCTCCTGCCCATCGTCTCGAAAGCGGCTTTGACATCGTCGCGCGTCGCAACCCGCACCTGGCCCTTGCCGTCGTAGCCCATCCTCGCGCTCTTGACGATGCCGGGCAGCAGGGAGGCGTCGACACGCGCGACGTCGGCTTCGTCGCGCAGCACCGCGAACGGGACGACGGGGAAGCCGTTGCCGTCGAGGAACGTCTTTTCGCTGATCCGGTCCTGCGCGATCGCGACGCTGGCCGCGCCGGGCGTCACGCGCAGGTCGCGCGCCAGGAACTCCAGCGCAGCCGCCGGGACGTTCTCGAACTCGGTCGTCGCGGCGCGGCAGGTCGCGCGCATCGAGGCGAGGCCCTCCGGATCCAGGTAATCCGCGCACAGGTGCCGGTCGGCGACGCTGCCGGCCGGGCTTTCGTGTCCCGGGTCGAGGACGGCGACCCGGTAGCCGAGGCTTTGCGCGGCCATGCAGAACATCCGGCCCAGCTGGCCGCCACCCAGGAGTCCCAGCCATTCGCCGGGGACGATTGGCGTGGCGGGCCGGGTCTCGTCGGCCGGGCGCTGCGCGTTCCCGCTCACGCCGCGGGAGGTACGTGCATCGCCCGCGCAGTGTTCGTCTGCTTCTGGCGAAATGCCGCGAGCTTCTTCGCGAGCGACGGGTCGGACGCGGCGAGCAGCGCAACCGCGAACAGCGCGGCATTCGCCGCACCGGCTTCGCCGATCGCGAAGGTGGCGACCGGTATGCCCTTGGGCATCTGGACGATCGACAGCAGCGAATCCTCGCCGCGCAGGTATTTCGAAGGCACCGGGACGCCCAGGACGGGAACGACGGTCTTCGACGCCAGCATGCCCGGCAGATGCGCGGCACCGCCGGCACCGGCGATGATCGCGCGCAGGCCGCGCGGTCCTGCATCCTCGGCGTACTCGAACATGTCGTCCGGCATGCGGTGCGCGGAGAGGACCCGCGCCTCGTAGGGGACGCCGAAAGCATCCAGCTGTCCGGCCGCATGCTTCATCACGTCCCAATCGCTGTCGCTGCCCATGACCAGGCCGATCAGGGGCGCCGCCTTGCGCAGTGCCATGCGTGCTTCCGGTGGACGAATGTCGACGCGAATTCTAGCGCATGCGTTGCATCCGCAGGGCATCCGCGCAAGGTCGCGCGGGATTGCGGGGTTTGTACCCACGCTGCAACATCGCGACGGCCGTCCGGCGGTCCCCTGGGCCGTTCGTCGCGTCCGGCACCGCGCATGGGTTGTGCGAGGGCGCGCGCTTCGAGACAATGTCGGGGTGAGCATGTCGACGTTCCATCGTCTTGCGCGCGCATCGAGGACGCTCGCGGCGTGCCTTCTGCTCGTCGTGTCGGCCGCGGCACTCGGCCAGTCCGATGCCGATTTCCTCGCCGCCCG
Source organism: uncultured Pseudomonadota bacterium (assembly GCA_963816415.1). Classification (GTDB taxonomy): domain Bacteria; phylum Pseudomonadota; class Gammaproteobacteria; order Burkholderiales; family Casimicrobiaceae; genus VBCG01. Next base: position 91,777 of record CAWFKR010000013.1, on the reverse strand, counting down.
CGCCGCCTTTGATCGCGGCGACTGGCGCAAGCTCGACGCACTCGCTCCATCGCTCGCCGGTCATCCGCTGGCGCGCTATGTCGAGTTCTGGCAGCTCGATTCCCGGATCGACAGCGCGAGCGCACAGGCAGTCCACGATTTTCTGGCGCGCTACCCGGACGGGCCTGTTGCCGATCGCCTGCGTGTCGACTGGCTGAAGTCCCTCGGCAAGCGCGGTGACTGGACGGACTTCGCCGTCGACTATCCGCCGCCGTCGGGCGAGGACACCGAGCTCAAGTGCTACGGAATCCAGTACCGCTGGCAGCACGACGGCGCGGCCGCACTGCTCGCCGCCAGGCCACTGTGGTTCACCGGCAGGACCACCCCCGATTCGTGCGAGCCGCTGTTCGCCGCGCTGATTGCGAGCGGCCGCCTGACGCTCGCCGACCGTCGCGAACGTTTCCGGCTGGCAACGGCGGCCGGCAACCTTCGCCTTGCCCACGCGATCGCCGGCGACATGCCCGGCAACCAGCGGATCACCCCAGCCGAATTCGCCGCAGTCGATCGCGATCCGCTGCGCGCTGTCGAGAAAGGCCAGTTCTCGCTGAAGACGCCTGCTTCGCGCGAGCTCGCGCTCTATGCACTCGATCGCGCGGCCCGGAAGGATGCCGCCGCGGCCCGTGACGGCTGGCTCAGGTGGCGAGGCCGGATCGACGGGGCCGATCGCAACTACGGCAACCTGCGCATCGCCTATTACGGCGCTCGCGAGCTCGATCCGCGGGCCAACGAGTGGTTCAAGGACGTCAAGGATGCCGGGCCGGACGGTCAGGCGCAAGGCAACTCCCAAGGCGACGCCCAGGGCACTCAGGACTGGCGCGTCTGGCGGGTGCGCGCCGCGCTGCGGGCGCAGGCGTGGGACGACGTGGCGAGAGCCATCGACGCGCTGCCCGTCGACGAGCAGCAGCAGCCGGTGTGGCGCTACTGGCGGGCGCGGGCGCTGGCCGCCGCCGACCGGACCGACGAGGCGAGCACCCTGTACACCGGCCTCTTGGGTGACCTCCACTATTACGGACTGCTCGCTGCCGAAGCGCTGGGCCAAGGCGCGTCGCAGCTCGCAGCGCTGAAGCGCGGCGACACGGCGAAACCCGATGCCGCGGCGCTCGACGCCTTCGCTGCGAGGCCGGCGGTGCAGCGCGCGGTCAAGCTCGCGCAATTCGACATGCGGCTGGATTCATTGCGCGAATGGAACTGGGCGATCCGAGGGCTCGACGACGACGCCCTGCTGGTGGCCGCCGAATATGCGCGGCGCGCCGGGCTCTACGACCGGGCGATCAACACTGCCGAGCGGACGTCGACGCGCTTCGACTTCGCGCTGCGTTACCTGACCCCGTACCGCGCCGAATTCGAGGCCGCGGCGCGCGACCAGGGCATGGACGAGGAGCTGTTGTACGGGATCGCGCGGCAGGAATCGCGCTTTGTCGCCAACATCGTCTCCGGCGCGGGTGCGGTGGGACTGATGCAGCTGATGCCGGGCACCGCGCGCTGGGTCGCGCGGCAGCTGGCCCGCGACGACTACAGCCCCGAGCGGATCTCCAACGTTGCCCTGAACACCCAGTTCGGCGCGTTCTATTTCAGGTACTGGCAGGACCGTCTGGAAAGCCTGCCCGCGCTGGCCGCGGCGGCCTACAATGCAGGTCCGAGGCGCGCGCAGGCCTGGCGGCCCGCGTCGGGCGCGCTGGAAGGCGCGATCTGGGTCGAGACGATACCCTTCAACGAGACTCGCGATTACGTGAAGCGAGTGCTTGCTAACACGATGCTCTATACCCACGCCCTCGATCGTCCCTACGTCCGATTGACCGAGCGGCTCGGCATCGTCAGCTCGGGTTCGGACGACGGGCCCGATCTCGCGACGCGAACTCCATGACCGAGGCACGCCAGCGCGTCCTGCTGCTGGGGGGCAGCGGTTTCGTCGGGCGCCACCTCGCCGCGAAGCTCGCTGCCGCCGGGCACGATATCGTCGTCATCACCCGTCGCCGGGAGCGCGCGCGCCATCTGCTGCTGCTGCCGACGGTCGAGGTCGTCGAAGGCGATCCCTACGACCGCGCGGCGCTCGCGCGCTGTGCCGCCGGCGCGACGGCCGCCGTCAACCTGGTCGGCGTCCTTCATGAGCGCGGTCGCCAGTCGTTCGAGCGGGCTCACGTCGAGCTGCCTGGATTGCTGGTCGCCGCATGCAAGTCGGCCGGAATCACGCGGCTGCTGCACATGAGCGCGCTGGGTGCGGGCGCCGATGCGCCCAGCCGCTACCTGCAGAGCAAGGCGGCCGGCGAGGCCGTGATCGCCGCGTCGGGGCTCGCGTGGACGCTGTTCAGACCTTCGGTGATCTTCGGTCCCGAGGACACGTTCCTCAATCTCTTCGCCAGGCTTTCGCGTCTGTTGCCGGTGATCGCGCTCGCAGGCGCGAATGCGCGCTTCCAGCCGGTGTACGTCGGCGACGTCGCCGCGTGCATGGCGGCGGCGCTTTGCGACGACGAGACGTCGGGCCAGCGTTACGACCTCTGTGGTCCCCGCGTCTATACGCTGGAGCAGCTCGTGCGCTATGTCGGCGAGGTCGTCGGCGCGAAGCGCCCGATCCTTCCGCTGGGTCCGGCACTGTCCTCGCTGCAGGCGCGGGTGATGGAGTGGCTGCCGGGACCGCTGCTGACCCGCGACAACCTGCTGTCGATGCAGCGCGACAACGTCTGCGATTGTTCATTCCCGTCGCGCTTCGGGATTGCGCCGTCGCCGATCGAGGCGATCGCCCCAGGCTGGCTTGCGCCGGCTTCCCAGATCAGCCGTTTCGACATCTATCGCGAGCAAAGCGGCCGCTGATGGTGCGGACGCTGCCGCCCCCGGTGCGTGTCTATCGCGTCGGCGGCTCGGTGCGTGACGAACTCCTCGGGCGCGAAGCGGGCGACCGCGATTTCGTCGTCGTCGGCGCAACCCCCGAGCTGATGATCGCCTCGGGCTATACGCCGGTGGGCCGGGATTTTCCCGTGTTCCTGCATCCGACCACTCGCGACGAATACGCGCTCGCACGCACCGAGCGCAAATCCGGCCGCGGATATCGCGGTTTCCGCTTCTTCGCCACGCCCGAGGTCACGCTCGAGGACGACCTGCGGCGGCGTGACCTGACGATCAACGCGATGGCGCGGGCCGACGACGGGACGCTGATCGATCCCTATGGAGGCGAAGCCGACCTGCGCGCGGGCGTGCTGCGTCACGTCTCCCCCGCATTTGCCGAGGACCCGCTGCGGGTGCTGCGCGTCGCGCGCTTCGCCGCGCGCTTCGCGTTCCGGATCGCGCCTTCGACGATGGCCCTGATGCGCGAGATCGTCGCGGGTGGCGAGCTCGCGACCCTCGCCCTGGAGCGCGTGTGGCAGGAACTCGCTCGAGGCCTCTGCGAGGCGCATCCGTCGCGCATGCTCGCGGTCCTGCGTCGCTGCGGCGCACTGCGCGCGCTCCTTCCGGAAATCGATGTGCTGTACGAATCCTCCGGCGAGGGGCTGCGCTCGCGCGGCGGTGCCGGCAGGCGCCTCGAACATGCGCTCGACCTCGCCGCCGCCGGAGGATTGCCGCTTGCAGCGCGCTACGCGATCCTCGCGCAGCAGCCTGCAGACGCACCGACACCGTCACCCGGTCCACGGGCCGTGGCATCGACGCGCGGCGTCGTTGCGCGCGCCGGGACGATCTCGCGGCGCCTCAAGGTGCCGATCGAATGCCGCGACGCGGCGCGGCTCGTCGCGCGATGGCATCCTGCGCTTGCCGCTGCGCAGCACCTCAGCCCCGCGCAGATCCTCGACCTGCTGTCGGCCGTCGACGCACTGCGGCGGCCCGAGCGGCTCGACACGGTGCTCGCCGCGAGCCGCGTCCTGTCGATTGCTGAACATCGCGCCGACCGCCACGGCGCTGCCGCGGCCCACGTGCGCGAGGCGCTTGCGGTGATCAGGAATGTCGACGCGGCGTCGATCGCCCGGCAGGCACGTGCGGATGCCGGAGCGGGCGCCGCTCGCTCCGATGCGATCCCGAAGGCCCTGCGCGCGGCGCGGATCGCCGAACTGCGGAAATGGCTGCGTAGCAGCCGCGTCGCAAGCCTAAAACCGGGACGCACCACGTTTTCGTCGGTACTGGACTGTTGGCGTGCTTCAGCCCCGGCCCGCAGAAACGAAAACGTGGTGCGTCCCGGTTTTGCGCGGCGTCAGATCCGGTAGGCGATCGCCCGCATCACGTCGGCGGCGACGCGCATCGCGGCGCGTACGGGCAGGGGCAGGGGCGCCGCGCCGGCTTCCTGAGCCATGGCGCCGTGCCGCGCCTCGTCGTCGCGCATCTGCTCGACGATCGCGCGGCTCTTCGCGTCGCTGCCCGGCAGCCTGTCCATGTGCGAGGTCAGGTGTTCCTCGACCTGGCGCTCCGTCTCGACGACGAACCCGAGGTTGACGCGATCGCCTGCAATTCCGGCGAGCGTGCCAATCGCGAACGATCCCGCGTACCAGAGGGGATTGAGCAGCGAAGTCCGCCTGCCGAATTCGGCGAGCCTCTGCTGCGTCCACGCCAGGTGGTCCTCTTCCTCGCGCGCTGCGTGCGCGAAACGCTCGCGCAGCTCCGGGTCGCGTGCGACCAGCGCCTGCGCCGAGTAGAGCGCCTGGGCACACACCTCCCCGGTGTGATTGATGCGCATCAGGCCGGCTGCGTGGGCAACCTCGTCCGGTCGCAGGTCGGCGTCGGGCAGGTTCGAGCCCGGGGCGGGACGGGCAGGCGCGACGGCACCCGACAGCGTGTGCAGTGCGCGGTCGAAAGCGATGATCAGGGAATCGAGCATCCGGTGATGCTAAACAATCGCGGCCCGCAGCGCCATGCCGCAGGACGCGAAGGCCGAAAAAACAACGGGCGCCCGAAGGCGCCCGCTGCACTGGATTCCCGGTTGGACCCGGGAGGCCGGGTGTTGCTTAGAACAGGTGGATCATGCCCAGCACCAGACCTTGCGGGTCGCCGCCAGCCTTGACTGGGTAGGCGTTGATGTTGAACGTGTACACCGCGTTGTTGTCGTTCCGGATCGCCGTGTAGCCGCCGTAGATCGACGTGCGCTTCGACAGCGGATACGTGTACGTCAGCTCCCACTGATCCGCCTTGGTTCCCGCACCCTTGACGAGGCCACCAACACGGGCGCCATCGGGCGCGCTGCCCTTGCCGTCGTTGGCATGACCCCAGAAAGCATAGAACTGGCCGGGGCCGGCGGGGACGATGAAGCTGACGCCGTAGAAGTCACGCTTGAGGTCGGTCGACGAGGTGTAGTCGTACTTGATGTACTCGTACACGCCGCCGATGCGAACCGGGCCGAAGTTGTAGCCACCGGTGACCGAGAACTCTTCGTCGTTCAGGTTCGCGCCGCGGACCTTGGTATTGCTGTCGTAGTCGGCGCCGATCTGCAGCGGACCGTTGGTGTAGATGCCGTTGATGCCAACCGCATATGCATGGTTGTTCTGCGCCGCGGTGTTGTCGACGGCGCTGCTGAACGGCCATCCGCCGCCACCACCGGTCGAGTTGTCGGCCAGTGACACCTGACCGCTCCACGTGAACCCGTTGTAGGAGGGCGAGTCGTAGCGCAGCGAGTTGCCGTTGCGCGAGTCGAAAGCACCCGTGGCACGGCTGTACGGTCCCTGGCCCCAGAGCGCCGCGGTCGAGAAGATCGACGTCAGGAACGTGGGCGTGCTGCCGAAGATCGCGTGCATGTCGTCGGTGGTGTTCAAGAAGTTACCCATCTTGAACGTACCCCAGGCGCCTTGCAGGCCGACGAAGGTTTCGCGGCCGGCCGTCAGGCTGTTGCCGGTATCACCCGCGACGTTCGATTCGATCTGGAAGATCGCATTGAGGCCGCCACCCAGCGACTCGACGCCGCGCAGGCCGAAGCGCGACGTGTTGGAGCTCACCCGCACCGTATTCGGGTTCGAGCCATCCGGCTGCGTGCCCTTCATGAATTCGAGGTCGAGGTTCATCCGACCATACAGGGTGACGTTCGCAGTCTGCGCATGCGCAGCCAGCGGAGCGCCCAGAACGCCCGCCACGGCGATGGCAACGAGCTTCTTCTTCATCGATACTCTCCTCTAACTGATTGATTTGGCAAGTTGAAAACGACGTGCGCCTGCCATCGGAACCTTCTCAACTCTAGCGAGAAGTTGAGGCCATTGTGCCAAACGGCGTAGAGCATTGCCAACATAAGGCGGCCGCACTGCGAATGGCATCGCAAGCCTGTTGTGCCGGAGCAACATCGCTAAGGGCAGCCCGCATACCAACGGTTCTGAGCATTCCGCGCTAAAATGCTGAGCCAGAAGGGAAAAAGCTCTCTTTTTTGGACAGGATCATGTCGCCGTTGCGGAGCACGTTTTTTTTGAGCATTAACTCGCGCTGCGCGCTTGCTTTGTGCCGGGTTTGCTGCTGGTAAACGCGGCTCGCGACGCCCAATCGACGCTTGCAGGTCCGACAGACAGGGATAGCCGATGTCGAATGCCGTCGTCGCCGGGCCTGCGCTCGCGGCGTTCGCTGCCGGAATCGTCGTCGTGGCGTTGCGGCGATTCGCGCGGGTGCTGCCGGCGGACGTCCCGAATGCGCGGTCATTGCATGCCGAGCCCGTGCCCCGCGCGGGGGGGTATGCGATCTGGGCCGGGTTCCTCCCCGTCGCCCTGCTGTTTCCGTTGCCGTTCCCCGGAGGCATCGCCGGATGGATGCCGGCGTGGTTCGCGCTGTTCGCGGTCTCGGCAGCGGACGATCGCAGGGGCATCGGCATCGCCACCAGGCTGACCGTGCATGCGGCCGCTTCGCTGTGGACGGCCGCCTGGCTCGTGCACGGCGCGACCTTGACCGGCCATCCGGCGATGGCGGCATTCCTGCTCGCGGTGTGGGCGCTCTGCCTCGCGTGGTCGGCGAACCTGTTCAATTTCATGGACGGCAACGACGGGCTGGCCGCGACCATGGGTCTCTGTGGGTTTGCAGCCTACGGCATCGCTGCGCTGCATGCTGGCAGTGCCCACGGCGCCTTGGCGGAAGGGGGATCGGTTCCCGCGTCCGGCGCCGCGCCGGCGCTGCTCGCGCTCGCTGCGGCGATCGTCCCGTTTCTCGTGGTCAACCGTCCGCGCGCATCGATGTTCCTCGGTGACGCAGGCGCGGTTCCGCTGGGGTTTCTCGCCGCCGCTTTCGGCATCGGAGGCATCGTCTCGGGGCTTTGGCCTTCCTGGTTTCCGCTGCTCGTGTTCCTGCCGTTCGTTGCCGATGCGACGGTGACGCTGCTGCGTCGCGCCACGCGCGGCGAGCGGGTGTGGGAAGCCCACCGAAGCCACTATTACCAGCGACTGCACCAGCTTGGTGCCGGGCACGCCGGGACGCTCGCCGCCTACGGGGTAGTGATGGTCGGCACCGGGGCGAGCGCCGTTGCCTGCCTGATCGCAGTACCCGCAGCCGGGCCGTGGGCACTTGCGGGCTGGTGCGTTGTCGTCATCATATTGTTCTCGGCGATTGATTATCATTGGCGAAAGAACGCGACCTCCCCGGCCACCCGATGACCCCACGCTTCAACTGGCGCGCAGCGCTGGCTTTCGTCCATGACATCTGCATGACAGCGATCGCGTGGACGGCGATCTACTGGCTGCGCTTCAACCTGGAGCTGCGCGAGCCCTTCGTCGGGGACATGTGGTCGACGCTCGCGTGGATCGTGCCGCTGCAGGCGACCATCTTCCTTTCGCTCGGCCTCTATCGGGGCCTGTGGCGCTACGCGAGCCTGCCCGACCTGCAGCGGATCATGCTCGCCGCGGGGCTGGGCGCGATCCTGATCCCGCTGGTGCTGGTCATGCTCAAGCTGCAGACCGTGGTTCCGCGCAGCGTGCTGTTCTTCTACCCGATCGTGCTGATCTTCCTGATGGCGGGATCGCGGTTCGTCTACCGGATCTGGAAGGAGCACCGCCTCTACAGCCCGCTGGCCGCGCTCGGGGAGCCGGTGCTGGTCATCGGCGCGGGGGAGGCCGGCGCGCGGCTGACCAACGAGATGGCGAGGAGCCGCCAGTGGCGCGTCGTGGGCCTGCTCGACGACGATCCGCAGAAGCGCGGGAGGCAGCTGCGCAACGTCAGCGTGCTCGGACCGATCGCCGACCTCCCGCAGTGGACCCGCCGCTACGGCGTGCGCAAGGTCATCATCGCGCTGCCGTCGGCCAACCATGCCGTGCGCAGGCGCGTCGCCGAGCTCTGCGCCGATGCCAGCGTCGAGGCGCTGACGGTTCCTGCCTACGACGAGCTGATGTCGGGCCGCTCGCCGCTGACGATGCTGCGCAACGTCGAGCTCGACGACCTGCTCGGCCGCGACCCGGTCGTGCTCGACAACGCGGGCATTGCCGAGTGGCTGGGCAACCGCGTCGTCATGGTCACCGGCGCGGGGGGGTCGATCGGCGCCGAGCTGTGCCGGCAGATCGCGCGCTTCCGCCCCGCGCGGCTGGTCATGTTCGACATCTCCGAAGCGGCGCTCTACGAGATCAGGACCGCGTTGCTCGATGCGTTTCCCCAGCTCGGCATGGTCGCGATCGTCGGTGACGTCAAGCACGCGGCGCTGGTCGAGCGGACGCTCGAGCGCGAGAAACCCGACGCGATCTTCCATGCGGCCGCCTACAAGCACGTGCCGATGATGGAGGAGACCAACGCGTGGCAGGCGGTGCTGAACAACGCCTACGGCACCTGGGTGATCGCCAATGCCGCCGTCGCCGCGAAGGTCGAGAAGTTCGTGCTCGTCTCGACCGACAAGGCGGTGAACCCGACGTCGGTGATGGGCGCGACCAAGCGCGTCGCCGAGCAGGTGTGCCAGGCGCTGCAGGGCGGCGCGACCCAGTTCGTCATCGTCCGCTTCGGCAACGTTTTCGGCAGCGCGGGCAGCGTCATCCCGCGCTTCGCCGAGCAGATCTCGCGGGGTGGCCCGGTCACGGTCACGCATCCTGACATCACACGCTACTTCATGTCGCTGTCCGAGGCGACGCAGCTGCTGCTGCAGGCAGGGCTGCAGGGCAGGGGCGGCGAGATCCTCGCCCTCGACATGGGCGAGCCGGTGCGCATCGTCGATCTCGCCCGCGACATGATCCGGCTCTACGGTGCCGACCCCGACCGGATCGCGGTCGTATTCACCGGGCTGCGCCCGGGTGAGAAGCTCTACGAGGAGCCGCTCGCCTCCGAGGAGGCGACCAAGCCGACGACGCACCCGAAGCTGCGCATCGCGCAGGCACGCGCGGCCAACCGCGATGCCGTGAAGCAGATGGTCGCGTGGTGCGAACGCGACCGCGTCGCCGACGACGGCGAGGTGCGCGCGCGCATGCAGGCGTGGATCCCCGAATACGCGCCGCCCGCCGGCGCGTCGATCAAGCCGATTCCCGCAGAGGCGTCGCCGGAGGCGGTCGCCGCCGTGCCGCTGCGCGCGCCGCGGCGGCGCTAGAGCGTCGGCTCGACGCGTTCCCGGTACCGCTGCGGTGCGGTGCTCGCAGCGTCGGCGTCGCCCGTTTGCGCAGGGACGTCGCCGGCGGCAAGCGCGTGCTCGCGCCGCATGCCGTAGCCCAGCAGCATCGCGGTCATCGCCCAGAACTCCTTGGCGTTGCTGCGGAACAGGAAATCGTCGGTCTGGTTCTTGGCCAGGAATCCGGCGACCAGCGCCAGCCCCAGCACGCCGACGAACGCCAGCGGGTCGTCACGCGATCGGAGGAACCTCAGGTAACGCAGCGCGAGCGCGCCGATGAAGGCCGCGAACGCGGCGAGGCCGGGCAGACCGGTCTGCAGCCACTGGCTCGCGAACACGTTGTGCGCGTGCGCAAGCAGCGGGTTGCCGAGTTCCGCGCTGAGCGGACCGGCGAGGATGCGCTTGCCGAAGCCGTACCCGGTCCACGGGCGCGCGGCGATGCGCCCCTTCACGTGCTCCCACAGCGCGATGCGCGGATCGTGCTCGAGCGTCGCGGCGACGCTTTCGCGCCCCTGGTAGACGGTCTCGGCGCGCTCGATCAGCGAGTCGAAGAATGCGAGTCCCAGCACGACCAGCAGCACGGCGGCGGGCAGGATCCAGCGCATCGGAGCGCGCGCGAACGAATGCCGCCAGCGCCACGCTGCGGCGAGCGCGGCCGTTGCGAACGAGATGCCCAGGGCGACCCACACGATGCGGTTCTCGGACATCCTCGCGCTCGCGAACAGGAGCGCCAGCAGCGCGAGCCCGAGCGCCGCGAGCCGCGCGCCGCCGCCGAAACCCGCGGGTCTGGGCGCGACCAGCGTGGACAGGAACGGGGCCACCAGCACCAGCCACGTCGACCACGGCCCGACGCCGAGGTGGTAGCGCGTGGGGTCCCAGGTTCCCTCGGTCACCGACATGCCGATTGCGAGCAGCGCGAAGAAGGCGAAACTCGACAGCGCGGCGACGACCAGCGCGCGCAGGCTCTTCTCATCGCGCGCTGCGACGTAGAACGCGAGCATCACGAGCAGGCTGTCGCCGACCTCGCGCTCGAGCTGGCCGAGCGAATACCGGCGATCGACCGACCATGCGAGCGACGCCCACGACCATGCGGCCCACGCGAAAAGCGGCACGAGGATCGCCGCTCCGGCCATCGGGATGGCTGCGCCGCGGCGTCTCGCTGTGACCCACGCGATGAGCGCGCACGTTGCGGCGATCCCGTAGGTGACCGACCGCGCGAACGTCGCGGTGCTGGTCGGCAGCAGGAAAAGATAGGCTGCCGCGGACGCCAGCAGCCAGCGGTTGATATGATCGGTCATTGCGCTGCAGGGTCGCGCCGGAATGCGCCGCGCGATTCTACCTTCATCCATGCCGCCGAACCCCACCCCCCGCGCCATGCGCATCCTGATCGTCAAGCGCGACAAGCTCGGCGATCTGCTGCTGACGACGCCGGTGCTGGAGCACCTCGCGGCCGTTGCACCGCAGGCCGAGATCCACCTGCTCGCCAACGACTACAACGCCTGGGTCGCGCACGGCCATCCGGCCTTGGCGCGCACCTGGACCTATCCGCGCGCGCGGGCGGGGCGGCGACTGCGCCTGGGCGCCCTGGCCGCGCAGATCCCGTTGCTGCTGCGCCTGCGTCGCCAGCGTTACGACTGGGCGCTGGTGATGGGCGGCGACGAATCGCATCGCGCGATCTGGCGCGCATTGGCGGTCGGTGCACGCCGCGTCGTTGCCTATGTCCACGATCCGGCGGATTACGACTCGCGCCTCACGGATCCGCTGGCGCCGCCGCTCGGCGGCCACGAGACGATGCGCATGCTGAGGCTGCTGGCGCCGCTGGGTTTCGATGTGCCGCCGGTCCCGCCGGTGCCGCGTTTCGCGCTTCCGGCGGTTTCTGCCGCGTTCGCCGCGCAATGGCTCGCAGCGCAGGGAATCGAGGCTGGAGGCTACGTCGTGCTGGGGCTGGGTGCGCGGCGCGCGAAGAAACAGCCGAGCGCGGACCAGGCGATCCGCTGGACGCAGCGGCTGCACACCGAATTCGGGCTGCCGACCGTGCTGATGTGGACGCCCGGAGCCGCGGACAATCCGATCTATCCGGGAGACGACGCATTGGCGCAAGCGGTGCTCGCCCGCGCCGGTGCTCACGTGCATCCGTTCCGCGGCCCGATCGCGGACGCCCTCGGCCTGATCTTCAGCGCGCGCACGACGGTGATGCCCGACTCGGGTCTGATGCATTTCGCCGCGGCGAGTCCGGGCGGGGTGGTGGGCCTCTTCGCCGATCCGCAGGACTCCGCGCCCGCGGCGCGCTGGGCGCCGCTGGGGGGGCGCGCGCGCCACATCGAGGCCGCGAGAGCGGTCGCGGATCTCTCCGACGACGACATCTTCGCGGTGCTGCGTCCGCTGCTCGCGCCTACCCGGGCTTCCGATAGAGCCAGGGATTCAGCGCCGGATCGTTGTACATCTTGAACTGCCGGTAGATCCGCCAGTAGGCGCGCCCTTCCGCGGCGCGCGCGAGCAGCGTGTCGAGGCAGCGGGCCAGGTCCTCGCGCTGCAGCGACAGGCGGGCGAGCTTCCCGGTGCAGCTCGCGATGTGCTCGGGCGTTGCGTCGCTGCGCCGCGTCTGCGCCTGCATGTGATGGACCTTGAGCGCGAGAATCGACAGGCGGTCGATCATCGCGCCTGCGGTCTCGGAGTTGGGCCACGCGTCGGGGGCTGGCGTCACGCCGGAAAGCCGCGAGAGCAGCACTTCGTCGATGCGCTCGATCGCGTCGTTGCGCTTCTGGTTGTAGCCATCGATCGCGCGCTTGTTCGCGGCGATCGCCGAGTCCGGAACGTCGGTGCGCCGCGCCTGGTCTTCCTCGTCCCACAGCAGGTGGTTGAAGCGATGGTTCGCCGCGATGGCCTGCCATGCGTCGCCGGGCGGATCGGCCGCCATCGCGCGCGCACCGAGGGCGATGCGCTGGTCGTGGAATGCGCGGATCGACGTCGATCCGACGTCGTCGAACGGGCTCGTCATGCGCGAGGTGCCTCCAGGGAATCGATCGCGCGCAGCACGTCGGCGACGCCGATCATGGGCATGCAAAGGTGGCGCGGACATTGCGCGACCGAGCGGCCGCAGCGGCGCACCCACGCGATCTCCCGCTTGAACAGTATGCGCTGGTCGCGGCAGGGCAGTGGATCGACGGTGACGGCGCGATATTGGGCGTCGCGCCAGAAATCGCCGGCGCCGCAGATCACCGCCGAGCCGGGGCCGAACAGCGCGACGGTCGGAACGCCGACGATGCGGCCGAGGTGCGCCACCCCCGTGTCGGGCGCCACGAGCAGCCGCGCATGGGCGAGCAGCTGCCAGAGCTGGGGGAGATCGAGCGCTCCCGGATACGATCGATGGCGCGCGCTGCCGTCGATCGCGTCGACGAGCTTCGCCTCGCCCGGCCCTGCCGACCACACCGGCGCGATGCCGCGTGCGGCGAGCCGGTCGGCGAGATCCATCCAGCGCTCGGCTGCCCAGCGTTTGAGCGGCGAACTCGCACCGACGTGGAGCACCGCGTAGGGAACCGGCGGAAGATCGAACGGCGCGGCCGGAGGTGCGGGCCATTCGCTGCTGTCGTAGCGTGGTGGCGCCGGCCCGTCGGCCAGCCGCGCGACCATGTCGCCCCATGCGGCGGGCTCGTCGGGGTAGGGAATCTGCCGGTCGACCTGCCAGCTCTTGGTCGCCGGCCGGTCACCGGCGAACGCGACGATCCAGCGCGCACCCATCGCCGCGGCGAGCCACGAATAGCGGTTGTCGCCGGGGACGAACGCGAGGTCGAACGGTCCTTCGGAGAAGAGCGCCGACGGATCGCGCCGGGGATCGAAAGGCAGCGCGCGCACGCCATACGGGCGCGTCGCGTAGATCGGTGCAGTCGCGCGCGGAACCGTCATCGCGATGTCCGCCTGCGGGTGCAGCGTGCGCAGCTTCTTCAGGAGCGGCGTCAGCATCAGCGTGTCGCCGAGCAGCAGGTGGTGCGCAATCAGGATCCGCTGCGGCTCGTCCCGCGGTTCGCGTCGCGGTCCGCGCGCGAGCAGCGCCCGCGCGACGACCTTGGTGCGTGAAAGCGTCCTGCTGCGGCCCATGTCGCTGCCTCAGCGCTCGCGCTCGGCGATCGCCCGCCGGAACACGTCTTCCATCCGGTCGAGCATCGTCGCCAGCCCGTAGCGGGGCGTGACGAACTCGCGCGCGCGCCGTGCCATCGCTTCGGAGCCTTCGCGGTCGTCGAGGACGGCGTCGATGCCTGCCGCCAGGGCCGCCGGATCCTCGCGCGCGACGACGCGCGCCGTATCGGCGTCGCGCGCGATCTCGGGGATCGCGCCCGCATCGGTGGTCACGCAGGGGACGCCCGCGAACATCGCCTGCAGCAGCGCCTGTGGAACGCCTTCGTTCGCGTACGACGGCAGCACGAAGACGTCGAACGCCGGAAGCCAGCGCATCACGTCCGGCTGCTGTCCCGCGAAGATCACGCGATCGCGCAAGCCGAGTGCGTCGACCTGCGCCTCGAGGGCCGCGCGCTGCGGCCCGTCGCCGACGATCGCGAGCCGCGCATCGCGGTGCGCAAGCCGCGGCATCGCCTCGACCAGAAAGCGGTGTCCTTTCCAGCTGCGCAGCGTTGCGACGATCCCGATCAGCGGCGCCGCCGCGTCGATGCCGAGTTCGCGCCGGGCCGCAGCGCGCGGACGCGGCGCGAACGCCTCGGCGTCGATGCCGGTCGGGACCGAATCGACGCGTGCGGGATCGAGGCCGTTATCGTGAACGAGCTGGGCGCGCAGCGCGTCGCCGGTCGTGACCACGCGCGAGGTCGCCTTGCGGTAGAGCCAGCGCGTCGCGGGATCGTCAGGGACCGGGATCGACACGTGGCGCGTGCGCACGAGCACGGGCGCAGGCCCATGGACGGTCCGCAGCCAGCGGCAGGCGAGCGCGGCGAGCCAGGCATCGGTCGAGCTGTGGGCGTTCACCACGTCGACGGGGTGCTGCGAGAAAGCGCGCACCAGCGCGCGCATGCCCGCCGGGCGCTTGCGCCCGATCGGGAGCGCGCGGGCGGCCACGCCGAAGCGCGGCGCCTCCTCGAGCAGGCGGGAGCCCGGGGCGGCGTAGACGACGACGCGGTGCCCGCGCGCGAGGAAACCCGCGGCTTCGGTCAGCGTGCGGATCTCCTGGCCGCCCCAGCCCATCGATGCCTCGGTGTGCGCGATCGACAGCGCGGCGCGTTCGCGCATCAGCGATGTCGGTGTCGGGGGCGGATCACGCCGCGACTGCGGCGCCCGCGAACTGCATCCTGTGCAGCTTCGCGTAGATGCCGCCGCGGGCGAGCAGCGCCGAGTGCGTTCCTTCCTCGACGACGCGCCCGTGATCGAGAACGACGATGCGGTCGGCGTGCTCGATCGTCGACAGGCGGTGGGCGATGACGATCGTCGTGCGTCCCTGCATCAGCGTGTCGAGCGCTGCCTGCACCTGGCGCTCGGACTCCGAATCGAGCGCCGACGTGGCCTCGTCGAGGATCAGCAGCGGCGCGTCCTTGAGAATCGCGCGGGCGATCGCGATCCGCTGCCGCTGTCCTCCGGACAGCCGCACGCCGTTCTCGCCGACCTCGGTGTCGAACCCTTCCGGCAGCGCGCGGATGAAGTCGAGCGCGTGCGCCGCCGCTGCCGCCCGCTCGATCGTCTCGCGCGGCGTCGTCGCCAGCGCGCCGTAGGCGATGTTGGCCGCGACCGTGTCGTCGAACAGCAGCACGTCCTGAGATACCAGCGCGATCTGGTCGCGCAGGCTCGCGAGCGTCAGCGTCGTGATGTCGTGGTCGTCGATGAACAGCCGCCCGGCCGTCGGCTCGTAGAACCGCGGCACGAGGCTCACCAGCGACGTCTTGCCGCTGCCTGAGCTGCCGACCAGCGCGACCGTCTCGCCCGGCCGGACCGTCAGCGACACGTCGGAAAGCGCCTCGCGCTCGGCACCCGGATAGCGCAGCGAGACGCGCTCGAAGCGGAGCGCGCCCGCCGCACGGTCGAGGGCGACGCTGCCCTCGTCGGGCTCGACCTCGCGGTCGAGCATGCCGAAGATGCTCTCCGACGCAGCGAGTCCGCGCTGGATCGCCGCGTTGATGCCCGACAGCGATTTCAGGCGCTCGAGCAGCGTCAGCAGTGCGACCAGATACGACGCGAACGTGCCGAGATCGAGCTTGCCTGTCTGGCTCTCCGAAAGGGCGATCCAGATGATCACGCCGACCGCGATCGCCGCGAGGATCTGCGTCATCGGGGAGCTCGCGGCGCTGGCCGAGGACTGCTTGGTCATCGACGTGCGCAGCGCGTTCGCCGCCTTGACCGCGCGCGCCCGCTCGTAATCCTCGCCGCCGAACACGCGCACGATCCGGTGCCCGCCGATCATCTCCTCGAGGACGTGCGTCATCGCGGCCGTGCGCGTCTGCACGTCGCGGGCGATCCGGCGCAGTCGCCGGCTGAAGTAGCGGATGACGAAGGCGACGACGGGCAGCACGAAGAACGTCATCAGCGTCAGCCGCCAGTTGATCCAGAGCAGCCAGCCCAGGCTCGCGGCGATCGTCAGCGAGCTGCGGATGCCCGTCGTGATCGTTCCGGACGCGGCCGAGGCGAGCTGATGCGCGTCGAAGGTCAGCTTCGACTGGACCACGCCCGCCGGGGTCATGTCGTAGTAGGAGGTGGGGAGGCGCAGCAGCTTGTCGACCAGCCCGCGCCGCAGGTCGAACACGACCCGGTTGCCCGTGTAGGCCATCCCGTACTGGGAAACGAAGGACCCGATGCCGCGGAACACGAAGACGCCGACGACGGCGAGCGGCAGCCACTGCGTGCGCGCGGGATCCGGCGTCTGGAAGTTCTTGACGATCGGAATGACCAGCATCGCCATGATCAGGTCGCCGGCGGCGACGATGACCATGCCGACGACCGCCATGGCGAACGCCCACCAGTACGGGCGCACGTATTGCAGCAGGCGACGATAGAGATGCACGCCTGTCACCGGCGCGCGGAAGATGCCGCGTTCACTGTGCGAAAGTATAGCGCAGGGGTCATCGGCGAAGCTGCGCGCCGAGCAGGTCGCGATAGAGGCCCAGGAGTTTCAGGGTCATCGCCGAGGAGGTGAGCGGCAGCACCGCGGCGCGGGCGTTCCCGCCCAGGCGCGAGCGCAGCGCCGGATCGAGCAGGCTTCGCATGTGCGCAGCGAGTCCCGCGGCATCGCCGGCAGGGCACACCCGTCCTGCGTCGTGGGCGAGTGCGAGTTCGGCCGCGCCGGATTTGGTGCTGGTCACGATCGGCAGTGCGCAGGCCATGGCCTCCAGCGCGGCGTTCGGACAGGGGTCGTAGCGCGTGGGCAGCACGAAGGCGTCGGCGGCGCCGTAATAGGGGCGCGGGTCCTCCTGCGGACCGGTCAGCGTCACGCGTGCCGCAACGCCCAGCGCGCGCGCGCGGTCGGCATAGCGGCGAAGGTGCTTGTCGCGACCCACGACGACCAGGTGCGATTGCGAATCGAGCATCGCCAGCGCGTCGATCGCCGTCGCGACGCCCTTGCGTTCGAATCCGGATCCGACGAACAGGAAGAGCGTGGCGGACTCCGGAATGCCCAGGCGTTCGCGCGTCCGCGACCGGTGTGCGCGCAGCTCCGGCGAGTAGACGCCGGAGTCGACCGCGTTGTAGACGACGTGCAGGCGCTCGTCGGGAACCCCGAAGCGCTCGCGGATCTCGTCCTTCACCATGACCGAATTGCAGACGACCGCCTTCAGGCGCTCGCTTGCGTACATCCTGCGCTCGATCGAGAGCCGGTAGCGGTGGTGCGGATTGATCCGCACGGCGATGCGCTTCACGAGCGGCGCGTCGCGCAGGCGTTCGTCGAGCCACGCGGCGTGTACGCCGTCGCCCGCGCGAAAGATGTCGCAGCACGCCAGCCGCTCGTGCGACTGGACGAGTTCCGCCCGGTCGCGATCGAGTGCGCGGCAGACGGCTCGCGCGAAGGCGACGTCGCGCCACAGCCCGCCGATGTGGAACGGATCGACGATGCGCGTCGTGACCGACTGCATCGGCGTCTGCGGCCACTCGCGCGTGTAGAGCGTGATCGCGACGTCGCGCTCGGCGAGCGCCGCGAGCGCGTTCTCGAGAAAGCGCTCCGCGCCGCCGAAAGGCGTGTAGCGCTGGCGAACGACCGCGAGCTTCATTGCCGCAGCGGCGCGTCCTGCGTCCCCGGGCCCTGTTCCCGACCTCCCGACGCCCGCGCCGCGGTTTGCGCGAGCAGCGCCGCGAACTGCGCGTGGACGTCGTCGACGGCCAGCGTGGTGAGGCATTCGGAAACCTTGCCGCCGCCGCAGCCGTCGATGCCGCAGGGACGGCAGGGATGCGCATTCGAGACGACGACGCGGCTCTCCACCATCCACGGTCCCCACTCGCGCTCGCCGGAGGGGCCGAACAGCGCGAGCGTCGGCGTCCCCATCGCCGCGGCGATGTGCATCGGCGCGGTGTCCACGCCGACGAAGGCTCGGGCGCGTGCGGTGAGGGCGGCGAGCTCCTGCAGCGTGAGCGTCCCGGTCAGGTCGACGACGCTCGCGCGGGTCTGCGCGGACACCGAGGCGAGGATCGCCGCGACGAGCTCGCGCTCCCGCGCATCGGGCGCCCCGGTCACGACGATCGGGTGGCTGTCGGCGGCGATGCGGTCGAGCAGCGCCGCGGTCCTGTCGACGCTCCAGCACTTGAACATCCAGCGCGATCCGGGGTGCACCTGCACGAACCGGCCGGGGACGAGCCGGTGGGCGGCGAGCAGGGCGTCGATCCTGGCTTCGGCAGCGGGTCCGGGGATCAGGACGAGCCTGCGGCTCGCCGCGTCGGGCTGGATGCCGATGCGGCGCAGCGCATCGAGGTTCGCCTCGACCGCGTGCCGCGGCGTCGCCTTCGGCAGCCGATAGAAATGGGTGAAGCGCGCGCGCCAGGCGCCCTCGCGCGACGCGCGTTCGCGGGTCACCGCATAGCGGGGGTGGAGCAGCGCCGCGAGCGACAGCCCGCGCGGATGCTCGGTCAGGTGGATCAGCAGGTCGTAGCGGCGCGCGCGCAGCCGGCGATAGAGACGCCACTCCTCGGCGAACTGCACCGCAATGCCCCGGCGCTTCCAGTCCCGGTCGATCGTGTGGAGCTGCGCGATCGCCGGATGGTTGGCGAGCATCGGCGCGGTCTCGCGGTAGACCAGCGCGTCGATCTCGGCATGGGGCGCCGCCTGCTTCAGCGCGCTGAACACCGGCGAGGCCAGCAGCACGTCGCCGTGGTGGCGCAGCTTGGTGACGAGCGCGTGGCGGATCTCGGACAGCGGGACGGCGTCCGTCAGGTAGCTCGACATTTGCGGCAACGATACCAAATTGCGTCGACCGGCGGGGGGCTTGCGGATGCGACGGGGGGCCGAGCCCTGCGCGCCCCCTTGTCAGCGCTCACTCGTCGTCCGGCACGCACCGGCGAACGCATTCGCCGTTCGGGTACAATCCTGCGCAATCCGTGGCCGACCCCGCGCGGCACCCGTTCCCGCCATGTCCAACGATCCCGTCAGTGCCGCCGTCAAGGCGCAGATTCTCGCCGAGGCATTGCCCTACATCCGGCGCTTCCACGACCGGGCGATCGTGATCAAGTACGGCGGGAACGCGATGACCGAGGCGCATCTGAAAGCCGGGTTCGCGCGCGACGTCGTCATGCTCAAGCTCGTCGGCATGAACCCGGTCGTCGTCCACGGCGGCGGGCCGCAGATCGGCGAGCTGCTGACCAAGATGGGCATCAAGAGCGAGTTCCGCCAGGGCATGCGCGTCACCGACGAGAAGGTGATGAACGTCGTCGAGATGGTGCTGGGCGAGCTCAACCAGGAGATCGTCGGCCTGATCAACCAGCAGGGCGGCAAGGCGGTGGGCCTGACGGGCCAGGACGGCGCGTTCATCCATGCGCGCAAGATGCTGCTCAAGAGCGAGGATGGACGGGGCGAGCCGGTCGACATCGGGCTGGTCGGCGAGATCGAGCGCATCGACCCCGAGCTGATCACGCTGCTCGACTCGCGCGATTTCATCCCGGTGGTCGCCCCGATCGGGGTCGGCGAGCAGGGCGAGGCCTACAACATCAACGCCGATCTCGTCGCGGGCAAGCTCGCCGAGACGCTCAAGGCGGAAAAGCTGGTCCTGATGACCAACACGGTCGGGGTGCTCGACAAGAACAACCACCTGCTCACCGGACTGACGGCGAGCGAGATCGACGGGTTGTTCGCCGACGGCACGATCCATGGCGGCATGCTGCCCAAGATCGGCTCGGCGCTCGATGCCGTCCGCAACGGCGTCAAGAGCTCGCACATCATCGACGGTCGCGTCGATCATGCGCTGCTGCTCGAGGTGCTGACCAACCAGGGCGTCGGCACGATGATCCGTGCCGACGACGCGCCCGGGCGCGTCGGCGCCTGACGGCGAGGCGGAAGGCGATCGCGATGGCGGCCAAGCCCGGCGAGCGCCGGCTGCAGATCCTGCAGACGCTTGCGGCGATGCTCGAGACGCCGAAAGGCGAGAAGGTGACGACCGCCGCGCTGGCGTCGAAGCTTTCGGTCTCCGAGGCCGCGCTCTACCGGCATTTCGCGAGCAAGGCCCAGATGTTCGAGGGCCTGATCGAGTTCATCGAGTCGACGGTGTTCTCGCTGGTCAACAAGATCCAGGCCGAAACGCAGGACGGCGCGGCGCAGGCCGAGCAGACCGTCGTCATGCTGCTGCGCTTCGCCGAGAAGAACCAGGGCATGACGCGCGTGCTCATCGGAGACGCGCTGGTCAACGAGGACGAGCGCCTGCAGGCACGCATCAACCAGTTGATCGAGAAGTTGGAGGCGACGCTGCGCCAGTCGCTGCGCCTTGCCCAGGTCGCCAACGCTTGGCACGGCGATCCTGCTGCCGACGCGGCCGTGCTGATCGCCTACGTGGTCGGGCGCTGGCACCTGTTCGCCAAGAGCGGTTTCCGGCGCGCGCCGCAGGACGGCTGGCCGCTGCAGCGCAAGTTCCTGTTCGGCTGACGACGAACTCCCGGCTGCAGCGCGGCGTCGAACTTCGGCACTGCGGCCCCCAATCCGGACAAAACCATGATGCGCAAGACCACATTCCTCGCGGTGATCGCAATCGCCGTCGTTCCCCCGCTCGCGGCGGCCCAGCCGGGCGGCGCGACGGAGCCCCCGCCGGTGGCGCCGGCATCCGCGCCCGCGCCGGTCGTCCCGCCATCGACGGGGTTGCCTGCAGCCGCCGGCGCCGCGATCGAGGCGGCTGCGGCGCCGCGGCCCTCGCGCTGGCATGCCGAACTCGACCGCCTCGACGCCAGCCTGCGGCTGCGCCTGCTCGCGGCGCGCGATCCGCGCGAACACTGGCTCGCAGCGCAATTCGACCTCACCGACATCGAATCGAAGGTCCACAGCCTCGAATTGGCGCGTGTCGACGCGCCGGACAATCGTCTCTACCTGGCGTCGCTCGCGTTCGCGTGCATGCAGCCGACGCGGCCGCAGCTTCCGGCGTGCTCGGCCGTCGACCGGCTCGCGGACTGGGCCATTCGCGACGGTGGCAACGGCGTACCGGCGTTCCTGCTGGGATACCGGGCGCTCGAGCGTGGCCAGCCCAAGGCCGCGGTGGCGTACGTGGAGGAAGCCGCCGCCGCGCCGCGTTTCGACGATTACTGGAGCCAGGGTCCGCAGCAGTGGTGGGGATACCTGTCCACGTACCCGCTCGACATCGATCCCGCGGCAAAGGCGAAGGCCGCCGAGACCTACGCGTTCGAACACGACCTCGGCTGGACGCACGCGCTGCACGTGCTGTGTGCCGATCCCAAGGGGCGGACCGAGCCGATGCGCGTCGCCTGCGCGAAGCTGGGCCAGGCGATGGGTGAGCGCGGCGCGACGTTTGCGCTGCGCAGGGCAGGGGCGCGCGTTGCCGAGATCGATGCCGCGGATGCGGCGTCACGCGCAGCGGCGCAGGCGCTGGCGGCGCGCGCGCTCGAGGCGAGCGCGGCCTGCACGATCGCCGAACCGGATTTCGACAGCGCCCTCGAGTCGCCCGATTCGAAGGTCCGCGAGCGCGGCGTCCGTGAATTCGGGGCGTGGGTCGGCGCGCAGGAGAAGGTCGGCGAAGTCCAGACGTGCGAACGCAGGGTCGCCGCGGCCAAGCGGCGCTAGCGGCGAGCAGGGCTCCGACGCCGGCCGGGAATCGCTAGCGGTCGCGGCAGACCGGGCACTCCGGGTCGCGCGGCACGACGAGCTCGCGCCACTGCATGGCCAGCGTGTCGAGCAGCAGCAGGCGTCCGGCGAGCGAGGTCCCGATGCTGGCAACGAGCTTCAGCGCTTCGGCGGCCTGGGTCGCGCCGACGATGCCGACCAGGGGTGCGAACACGCCCATCGTCGCGCAGCGCGTCTCCTCGAGGTCGTCGCCGTCGCCAAACAGGCAGTGATAGCAGGGGCTCTCCGGATCGCGGGCGTCGAATACGGCAACCTGCCCGTCGAAACGGATCGCGGCCCCGGACACCAGGGGCTTGCCGGCCCCGACGCAGGCGCGGTTGATCGCGTGCCGCGTCGCGAAATTGTCGGAGCAGTCGACGACGACGTCGGCGGCCGCGACGAGGCTTTGGAGTTCGGCGGGACCGACGCGGACCGCGACCGTCCGCAGCGCGACCTCGGGGTTGATCGCCGCGAGCCTGGCGGCCGCAGCCTCGACCTTGGGTGCGCCGATGTCGCCGGTCGCGTAGAGGATCTGGCGCTGCAGGTTCGTCAGGTCGACGCGGTCGGCGTCGCACAGCGTGATCGTCCCGATGCCCGCGGAGGCCAGGAACTGGGCGACCGGTGCGCCCAGGCCGCCGACCCCGACGATCAGCGCGTGCGCCGCCCCGAACTTCGCCTGCGCATCGGGGCCAAGCTCGTCGAGCAGGATGTGGCGGCTGTAGCGAAGTAGCTGCGGATCGTCCATATCGGTGGCGGTGGCGCCCGAAACCACGACGCCCGGTCGGTGGCCGGGCGTCATCGGGGTGTCGGTGCACCCGGTTTGCAGCCGGGTGCCATCGGGTGGTCGGCGGGCCCGGTTACTGCGTCTTCGATTGCTCCGGCACCGGGTCGCTCTTCGCCGATGCGATCACCGGCGAGCCCTTCAGGAAATTCATCGCCTGCTTCAACTGGAAGTCGGCGGCGGACCCGAATTCGACACGCGGCGGCAGGACGTCGATCCGCCCGCTGTCGGGCTTGGCTTTGGTCTCCGGCGCCGCAGCTTCCTTGGCTGCGCCGGACTTCGTGGCGCCGCCGGTGCCCGGCACATCGAGGTGATCGACGAGATTCGCCTCGCGAATCCGGAGCATGGGTTCGCGCCCGTCGTCGACGGCGATGTCGGGCACGATGCCGGTGGCCTGGATCGAGCGGCCCGACGGCGTGTAGTAGCGCGCCGTCGTGAGCTTCAGCCCGGTGTTGTTGCCGAGCGGCAGGATCGTCTGGACCGAGCCCTTGCCGAAGGTTCGCACCCCGAGGATCGTCGCCCGCTTGTGATCCTGCAGCGCGCCGGCGACGATCTCGGACGCCGACGCCGTGCCGCCGTCGACGATCACGACCATCGGCACCGTCTTGATGCCTGCGGGAAGATCGGCGAGGTAGTCGCTGCCGCGGCGCAGGTAGTTCTCGCTGGAAGCCGTCAGGCGCATGTGGGAATCGGCGGTGCGGCCGTCGGTGTAGACGACAAGCGCATCCTTGTGCAGGAAGGTCGACGCGACCGCGACGGCCTGGTTCAGCAGGCCACCCGGATCGCTGCGCAGGTCGAGCACCAGGCCCTTGAGCGGTCCCTTCGCGTAGAGCGTCCTCACCGCCTTGGCGACGTCGGCGCCGGTGTCTTCCTGGAACTTGCGCACCCGGATGTAGCCGTAGCCCGGCTCGATGGTCTTGGACGCGACGCTCTTGACGTTGATGACCTCGCGAACGAGGGTGAACGTCAGCGGGGCGTCGACGCCCTTGCGCAGGACGGTCAGCACGACGGTGGACCCCGGCTTCCCGCGCATCTTGTCGACGGCCTTGTTGAGGGCCAGTCCCTGCGTCGCCGTGTCGTCGATCTTGACGATCAGGTCGCCGGCCTCGATGCCGGCCTTGAACGCCGGCGTGTCCTCGATCGGCGAGATCACGCGGATCACGCCGTTCTCGACGCCGACCTCGATGCCGAGGCCGCCGAACTTGCCCTGGGTGTCGACCTGCAGTTCCTTGAATGCCTCGGCGTCGAGGAAGTCGGAGTGCGGGTCGAGGCCCCGGACCATGCCGGTGATCGCCTCGTGGATCAGCTTGTCATCGGAAACGGGGTCGACGTAGTCGTTCTTGATCTTGCCGAACACCGCAGACAGGAGCTGCAGGTCCTCGTACGGGATCGGCAGGCGGGATTCGCGTTGTGCGAACACCGAGATGTTCAGGGAGAGCAGCAGGCCCAGGACGGCTCCGACACCGATCCAGGACGCCTTTTTCATGCCATCGCGCATTGACAGCCTCGACTCGTAAGCGTGGTCCGCTGGCCGGTCGTTTTCGCCGCCGGCCCCTTGCGGAAATCGTTCAGTGGAGTATACGCCTGCCCCGCGTACCCGAATCCGGACCGCGGGTGACGTTCGCCGGCCCTGTGGCCCCCTGACGGGGCGTCCGGCCTTTTGCCTTAGGCCCCCGCGGGGCGGCCGAGTTCCTGCCGGCGATCAGAACCGGACCAGCGAATGGCCGGTCATCTCGGGTGGCTTGGGAAGGCCGATCAATGCCAGAAGCGTCGGCGCGATGTCCTGCAGGGCACCCCCCGCGACGACCGTGGCCGGGCGGCCGACGTACAGGAAGGGGACGAGGTTCAGCGTATGCGCCGTGTGGGGCTGGCCCGTCGCGGCGTCGTGCATCTGTTCGGCGTTGCCGTGGTCGGCGGTGATCACGACTTCGCCCCCGTTGCCGCGCGCCGCGTCGACGACGCGGGCGATGCACGCATCGAGCGTCTCGATGGCACGCTTGGCAGCCTCGAAGTTGCCGGTGTGGCCCACCATGTCGCCGTTCGCGTAGTTGCAGACGATCGCGTCGTAACGGCCGCTTTCGATCGCCTCGACCAGCCGGTCGGTGACCTCCACTGCGCTCATTTCGGGCTGCAGGTCGTAGGTGGCGACCTTGGGGGAGGGCACCAGAACGCGGTCCTCGCCCGGATAGCGCGCCTCGGAGCCGCCGTTGAAGAAATAGGTGACGTGCGCGTATTTCTCGGTCTCGGCGATCCGCAGCTGCGTAAGGCCCAGCCGCGAGATGTACTCGCCGAAGCTGTTCTCGATCGTCTGCGGCGCGAAGGCGACCGGCAGCTTCGAGAACTCGTCGCCGTAGCTCGTCAGGCAGACGAAACGCGCGAGCTTCGGCAGCCGCGGGCGCGCGAACCCCGCGAACGCCGGGTCGGTCAGCGCGCGGGTCATTTGCCGGGCGCGGTCGGCGCGGAAATTCATGAACACGACGACGTCGCCGTCGGCCATGCGCGTCGCCTGCCCCATCGCCTGCCCGCTTCCATCGACGATCGCCGTCGGCTTGACGAATTCGTCGGTCTCGCCCCGGGCGTAGGCCGCGGCGAGTCCTTCCTGCGGGGTCGCCGCCCGGTATTGCGCCGCTCCGTCGACCAGCAGCGCGTAGGCCGGCGCGACGCGTTCCCATCGCTGGTCGCGGTCCATCGCGTAATAGCGTCCGCAGATCGACGCCACGCGCGCGTTCGCATGGCGGGCGCAGACGCCCTGGATGTAGGCCAGCGAGGCCGCGGCGCTCTTCGGAGGCGTATCGCGACCGTCGAGGAAAGCGTGGACCGCCACGTGGGCGGCCCCGCCGGCTGCCGCCATGTCGACCATCGCGGCGATCTGCCGCTCGTGGCTGTGGACGCCGCCCGGCGAGAGCAGGCCGAGGACGTGCAGCGTCGAACGGCCGTCCTTCGCCACCGCGACCGCGTCGGCCAGGGTCGAATTGAGCTGGAACTCGCCATCGCGGATCGCGACGTCGATCCGCGTGTAGTCCTGGTAGACGACGCGCCCGGCCCCGATGTTCAGGTGGCCGACCTCCGAATTGCCCATCTGGCCTTCGGGCAGCCCGACCCGCAGCTGCGATGCGTCGATCGAAGCGTGCGGGCAGGTGGCGAGCAGCTGGCGCCAGTGCGGTGCATTCGCGCGCGTGATCGCGTTGTCGGGCGCATCCTCGCGGCAGCCGAAGCCGTCGAGGATCAGCAGCACGACCGGGCGCACCGCAGGCCTGGACGCTGCGGCCTGCGGCGCGGGGCGGGTCGACGGAGGTGTCAGGGTGTCCATCGCCGATACGTTATCATTTCGTCCCTCGCAGTCCTCCTGGACGTTCATGGAATTCCTCTCGAAGAACTGGTCGCTCGCCCTGGTGTTCGTCGCGTCCGGCGCGATGCTGCTGTGGCCGCTGATCAAGAGCCGCCTGTCGTCGACCCAGCAGATCGGAACGCTCGAGGCCACGCGCCTCATCAACAGCGAGGACCCGCTGCTGCTCGACGTGCGGGAACCCAACGAATACAACAGCGGTCATCTGCCGGATGCGCTGCACATTCCGCTGTCGCAGATCAAGGACCGGGCGGACGAGCTCGCGAAATACGCGTCGCGCCCGGTGATCGTCTATTGCGCGCGCGGGGTCCGCAGCAGCAGCGCGGCATCGGCGCTCGCCAAGCTCGGATTCGCGCGCGTGCTCGAATTGCGCGGCGGCCTGCAGGCCTGGGTGGACGCCGGACTTCCGACCCGGAGGGACTGATGGCCGACGCCCAGGATGTCGTGAATGCCCCGAAGGTGTCGATGTACACCGCCGCGTACTGCGGATACTGCGTGCGTGCCGAGCGCCTGCTGGAATCCAAGGGCGTGGCCGACATCGTCAAGCTGCGCGTCGACGAGGACCCCGCCCTTCGCAGCGAGATGATGCAGCGGACCGGCAGGCGCACGGTTCCGCAGATCTACATCGGCGATTTCCACGTCGGCGGCTACGACGACCTGGCCGCGCTCGACCGCGCCGGCCGCCTCGACCCGCTCCTCGCCGGCAGGGCTTCCTAGAAAAGGTCCGGGCGCGATCGCGTAGCGTAGATCGCGTAGCGTAAAATCCCCGGTCTTTGCCCAATTCACTGGAGTCTGAACGCATGGCCGAATCGCAAACCGCCGCGCCCACGATGGGCGAAGGCATGACGGCCCAGATGTCGATCGAGCGGATCTACGTCAAGGATCTGTCGCTCGAGAACCCGGGGTCCCCGCAGTCATTCCAGATGACCGAGGCGCCGCAGATCGAAGTGGGGCTTCGCACCCGCGCCGAGCAGGTTGCCCCCGACGTCTATGAGTGCGTGGTGACGCTGACGGTCACGGCGCGCGCAGGCGACAAGACGGTGTTCCTCGTCGAGGCGTCGCAGGCCGGCGTCTTCGGCATTCGCGGGATCTCGCCCGCCCAGTTGCAGCCGGTACTCGCCGTCCACTGCCCGACCGTGATCTTTCCGTATGCACGGGAGACGGTCGCCGACGCGACGATGCGCGCGGGGTTTCCACCGGTGCAGCTCGCGCCGATCAACTTCGAGGCGCTCTACCAGCAGCAGCTCGCACAGGCTGCGCAGCCGGCCGCTGCCGGGCACTGACCGGCGCATTCCGCCGACCTGCGGACAGGCTTCGCGGCGTCCTTGCTCTCCGTGATCCGCATCCTCCGCTTCGCGACGTTCGCGATCGCGCTCGCGTTCCCGATCGCCTGTGCGGCGGACTATCGCGCCACCGGCGATCCGGCAACGATCCTCTACGACGCGCCGTCGGCGCGCGCCAAACCGTTGTTCGTCTACGGCCGCGACGTGCCCGTCGAGGTGCTCGTCGTCGTCGAGGGCTGGACCAAGGTGCGCGACGTTTCGGGCACGATCGGCTGGATCGCGAGCAAATCGCTGTCGGACAAGCGCATGGTCGAGGTCCGCGCGCCGGGGGCCGACGTCCGGGCGAGCCCCGACGATTCGGCCCCGGTGGTGTTCCGGTGCGCTCCGGACCTGCTTCTCGAACTCGCCGAGCCGGCGACATCGCCGGCGACGGCATCCGCACCGGGCTGGGTCAAGGTCCGGCACCGCGACGGCCAGACCGGTTATGTCCGGCTCTCGCAGGTGTTCGGCTTCTGATCGCCGCGGAGCCCCGATGGGGCGCGAGGCGCAGGCATGAGCGGGAAAGCTGAGCCCAGGGGCCGCCCGGAGGGCGAATACCGGAGTGCGCAGCACGAAGGTAGCCCAGTGAGCGGGAAAGGTGAACCGGGGGCCGCCCCGAGGGCGAATACCGGAGTGCGCGGCAGGAAGGCAGCCCGGTGAGCGCCAGCGTCGCCGTCCTCGGTGGCGGCGCATGGGGAACCGCGCTGGCGGTGCACCTCGCGGCGCGCAGCCACGCCGTGCCGCGCGTGCTGCTGTACCTGCGCTCGCCCGAACGCGCGCGCGAGTGCATCGCTGCGCGGCAGAACGCACGTTACCTGCCGGGCGTCGATCTGCCCGCCTCGATCGACATCACCTCCGACATCGGCGACGCGCGGACGGCGGACATCCTGATCGTGACCACCCCAGTCGGCGAGGTGCTGCCGCTGGTCGATGCGCTGACCGCGGCAGGCGTCGCTGCGCCGCTCGCGCTCGCCTGCAAGGGATTCGTCGCCATTGCCCAATCGCGCGCGGGTTACGCGCTCGGCCACGAGGTCATCGCTTCGCGCTGGCCGCATCCCGTCGGTGCGATCTCCGGGCCGAGCTTCGCAGCCGAGGTCGCGCGTGGCCTGCCGGCGGCGCTGGTTGCCGCGACGACCGATGCCGCGTTCACGCACGCCCTCGCCGCGCTGCTGCGCAGCGACACGCTGCGCTGCTATGCGAGCGACGACCTGCCGGGAGTCGCGGTCGGCGGCGCTGCCAAGAACGTCCTGGCGATCGCCGCCGGGGCGAGCGACGGGCTCGGCTTCGGCCACAATGCGCGCGCCGCGCTGATCACGCGCGGGCTGGCCGAGTGCGGACGCCTGTCGGCGGCATTGGGGGGCAAGCGCGAGACGCTGATGGGCCTCGCCGGACTCGGCGACCTGGTGCTCACCTGCACCGGCGACCTGTCGCGCAACCGCCGCGTGGGACTGGCGCTCGCGCGTGGCGAGCCCTTGCCCGCGATCCTGGCGGAACTCGGCCACGTGGCCGAAGGCGTCTTCGCCACCCGCGCCGTGCGCGCCCTCGCGCAGGAGCACCGGCTCGACATGCCGATCTCCGACGCGGTCCATCGCGTCCTCTACGAGGGCGTCACGACGCGCGACGCGGTGACGGCATTGCTGGCGCGCGAGCCCCACAGCGAGTGACTCGTCAGTTGAACGCCTGCTGCCGCCAGGCTTCGTAGACGGCGACCGCGACCGCGTTGGACAGGTTGAGGCTGCGTTGACCGGGGCGCATCGGGATGCGCAGGCGGCGGTCGGGGGCGAAGTGCGCGAGCACGTCGGCGGGCAGCCCCGCGGTTTCGCAGCCGAACGTCAGCACGTCGCCGGGCAGATAGGCGACATCGTAGGCGGAGCGCTCGGCCTGCGTCGTGAACGCG
Source organism: uncultured Pseudomonadota bacterium (assembly GCA_963816415.1). Taxonomy (GTDB): domain Bacteria; phylum Pseudomonadota; class Gammaproteobacteria; order Burkholderiales; family Casimicrobiaceae; genus VBCG01. The sequence continues at coordinate 62,718 of CAWFKR010000013.1, read as the reverse complement.
AACCAGCGTCGCGGTGCCGGCGCATCGAGCGCAGCCCGGCAGGCGTCGAAATCGCGGTGGACGGCCACACGCGCGTATTCGTGGTAGTCGAGCCCCGCACGTTTGAGTTCGCGATCCTCCATCCGGAATCCCAGCGGCTCGACCAGGTGCAGATCGGTCGCGGTGTTGGCCGTGAGCCGGATGACGTTGCCGGTGTTGGGGGGGATCTCGGGGTGAACGAGGACGACGGCGAACATGGCGGGCGGCGAGGGTCACGGGCGCGGCGACGCGGGCGCCGGGCCGGGCGGCAGGGTGCGCGCCACGGCCCAGGCCTCGACGCGAAGCGCGCCGGCGGCGAGCAGCGCATTCGCCGCGGCCGCCAGTGTAGCGCCGGTCGTCATCACGTCGTCGACGATCGCCACCGACCGCCCGGCGAAATCGCCACTGGCTTCGAAGGCATCGCGCACGTTCGCGGCGCGGTCGGCCAGGCGCAGCGCGGCCTGCGCAGGCGTGTCGCGCGTCCGCCGCAGCCCGTCCTCGAGCGGAACGCCGGATGCGCTTCCCACACGCCGCGCGATCTCCCGGGCGTGGTTGAAGCCGCGCATGCGCTGGCGCCGCGGCGACAGCGGAATCGCAACGATGCAGTCCGGAAGCGCAGCGTCGCGCGTCGCCAGCGCGGCGCACAGCGCCTGCGCCAGCGGTTCGGCCAGCGCGAGTTCGCCACGGTACTTGAACGCATGCAGCAGGCGGTCGGCAGGAAAGGCGTAGGCCCAGGCCGCGATCGCGGCGGCATACGGAGGCGGTTGGGCGAGGCACGCGCCGCACACGAGCGCGCCCGCCGACGGCAGGGCGCAGCGTGGACAGGCGGCAGCGAAGCGGGGCAGCCCCGCCCGGCACGCATCGCACAGCAAGGTGTCGCCGCTGTCGGCCCGGCACAGCGCGCACGCCTGGGGGAGGGTGCATCGAATCAGTGCGAGGCCGGCCGAGGCAATCCGGGCGATCGCACGGTTCGCGGCGAGCGCAATCCCGCCGGCGGCGCCTGTCGTGCCGCTGTCAAATTTCCGCGATCCGGCGTTTGACAGCATGCGATAGTGTCCCGAGGACAAGCCATCGTGCACGACGAAGGGTCGACCATTCCATCATCCGAACGCATGAGTCTCGCCGAATCCACCCCAATCTCCGCAGCCTCTCCCGCCGGCCACGACCGGCGGCCCGCCGACGTCGACGCGATCGAGGCCCTGTTTGCGCTGCCTTTCAACGATCTCCTGTTTCGCGCCCAGCAGGTGCATCGCGAGCACCACACGCCGAACGCGGTGCAACTGTCGACGCTGCTGTCGATCAAGACCGGTGGCTGTCCCGAGGATTGCGGCTACTGCCCCCAGGCCGCACGGCATCACGCGGGGGTGGCCAGCGAGTCGCTGCTCGACGTCGGCACCGTCGTCGACGCCGCGCGGGCGGCGAAGGATGCGGGCGCCACGCGTTTCTGCATGGGTGCCGCGTGGCGCGGGCCGAAGGAGCGCGACCTGGCGCCGGTGCTCGACATGGTGCGGGCGGTCAAGGCGCTGGGCCTCGAGACCTGCTGCACGCTCGGCATGCTGAAGGACGGCCAGGCCGAGGCGTTGAAGGACGCGGGCCTCGATTACTACAACCACAATCTCGACACTGCACCGGAGTTCTACGGCGAGATCGTGTCGACGCGCGATTACCAGGACCGGCTCGACACCCTCGACCGCGTCCGCGACGCCGGGCTCTCGGTGTGCTGCGGCGGGATCGTCGGCATGGGCGAGTCGCGGCGCCAGCGCGCGGCACTGATCGCCCAGCTCGCGCGCCTCGACCCGCAACCCGAATCGGTGCCGATCAACCACCTGGTGCAGGTCGAGGGAACGCCGCTGCACGAGCGCTTCCGCGGCGAGTCGGCGCTCGATCCGCTGGAGTTCGTCCGTACGATCGCGGTCGCGCGCCTCGCGATGCCGCGCGCGATGATCCGCCTGTCGGCGGGCCGGCGCGAGCTCGGCGAACCGGTGCAGGCGCTGTGCTACCTCGCCGGCGCCAATTCGATCTTTTACGGCGACCGGTTGCTGACCACCGGGAATCCCGACGTCGAGTCCGACAAGGCGCTGTTCGCGAAGCTCGGACTCGCTGCGGCATGATCGATGAGCGATCCTGCGATCGCCGAGCTTGCGAGCGCGCTCGCGCAGCGGGAGCGCGAAGGTCTGGCGCGCACGCGCAGGCGGGTCGAGGGGCCGCAGGGTCCGCGCCTGCGGATCGACGGGCGCACGCTGCTCGCGTTCGCCAGTAACGACTACCTCGGACTCGCCAGCGATCCGGCGATCGTCGATGCCGTCTGCGACGCAGCGCGACGCTGGGGCGTCGGCTCGGGCGCTTCGCACCTGGTCGTCGGTCACAGCGCGGCGCACGATGCGCTCGAGCGCGAGCTCGCGGCATTCGTCGCGCCCTGCGACGGCGCGCGCGCGCTGCTGTTCTCGAGCGGCTATCTCGCGAATCTCGCGATCCTGACGGCGCTGGCGTCGCGCAACGACGCGATATTCGCCGACCGCCTCAATCACGCCTGCCTGAACGACGGCGCGCTGCTCTCGCGCGCGAGCGTCGACCGCTATCCGCACGGCGACGTCGCCGCGCTCGCCGACCGCATCGGCGCCCGCAGCGGCACGGCGGGGGCGCGGCGCCGCTTCATCGTCACCGACGCGGTGTTCAGCATGGACGGCGACATCGCGCCGCTCCCGGCGCTGCTCGATCTCGCGCTGAAGCACGATGCGTGGCTGGTCGTCGACGACGCGCACGGCTTCGGCGTGCTGGGCGGCGGTCGCGGCAGCCTCGCCCACTTCGGGCTCCGGTCGGAGCGCATCGTCTACATGGGGACGCTGGGCAAGGCCGCGGGCGTGGCCGGCGCATTCGTCGCCGCGCATCCCGCCGTGATCGAGACCCTCGTCCAGGGCGCGCGCTCGTACATCTACACGACCGCCGCGCCGCCGCTGACCGCCGAAGCGCTGCGCGCGTCGCTCGCGCTGATCGCCGGCGGCGAAGCCCGGCGCGCCCATCTCGCGGCGCTCGTCGCCGCGTTCCGCGAACGTACGGCGACGCTGCCGTGGAAGCTGCTGCCGTCGCAGACTCCGATCCAGCCGCTCGTGATCGGCTCTTCCAGGGCGGCGGTCGCGGTGTCGGCGGCGCTGCAGCAGATGGGCATCTGCGTGCCCGCGATACGTCCGCCGACCGTGCCCCGGGACACCGCGCGGCTTCGCGTTTCGTTGTCCGCCGCGCACCAGCTGTCCGACGTCCACGAGCTCGCCGATGCGTTGCAGCTCGTCGCTTCGAGGGTGGCCGGGTGAGCTCCCTGCATTCGGTCGCGGCGGGCGTGCAGCCCGGCCGCGTGCACGTCGAGTCGGTGGGGATCGGCCCGCCGCTGGTGCTGCTGCACGGCTTTGCGATGCACGGCGGGCTGTTCGCGCCGGTCCTTCCGGCCCTCGCCGGGCGCGCTCGCGTCCACGTCGTCGACCTGCCGGGTCACGGCTGGTCGACCGGGATCGCGCCGCTCGACTTGGCGTCCACGGTCACGGCCGTCGACGCGGGGATCGATGCCGCGGTCCCGGGCGACGAGCCGCTGACCGTGCTCGGCTGGTCGCTGGGCGGGCAGGTCGCGATGCGCTGGGCACTGGCGCGCCCGGGGCGCATCGCGAAGCTCGTTCTCGTCGCGACGACGCCGTCGTTCGTGACGCGCGACGGCTGGTCGCAGGCGATGGCCCCGGAGACGCTCGCGCGCTTCGGCGACGAGCTCTCCGTCGCGTACCGGCTCACCCTCTTGCGCTTGCTGACCCTGCAGGTGCAGGGCAGCGACGAGGGCCGCGCGACGCTGTCGTCGATGCGCGCGCGGCTGTTCGAGCGCGGCGAACCTGCGCCGGGCGTCGTCGCCGCCACGCTGGCGATGCTGAGCGGCAACGACCTGCGGTCCGAGCTTGCGCAAATCTCCGTGCCGGCGCTGGTGATCGGTGGCGAGCGCGACGCGCTGGTGCCCCTCGCAGCGACCAAGCAACTTGCCGCCGCGCTGCCGCACTCAATTCACCGGACCGTCGCGGGCGCGGCGCACGCACCTTTCCTGTCGCATCGGCAGGCTTTCGTCGACGCGTATGCGTCGTTCGCCGATGGCTGATCCCGGATTCCCGGCACCGGACCCGCGCGACGTGGATTCGCGCGCGGTGCAGCGAGGCTTCGCGCGCGCCGCGGCGACCTACGACGCGGCGGCCGCGCTGCAGCGCGAGGTCGGGACGCGGATGGCGCAGCGCCTCGATTACGTGAAACTCGCGCCCATGGCGATCCTCGACGCGGGATGCGGGACCGGCGAGGCGCTCGGCGAGCTCTCGGCGCGCTACCCAGGCGCGCGCATCGTCGGCCTGGACCTCGCGCTGCCGATGCTCGAGGCCGCGCGCGCGCGCGCGGCCAGCGGCCGCTCGCTGCTCGATCGCCTGTTGCAACCCCTGGCAGGCGGCCGCGCCCGGATGCCGCGGTTCGTCTGCGCCGACATCGCATCGCTGCCGTTGGCCGCCGTGTCGATCGACCTCGCATGGAGCAATCTCGCGCTGCAGTGGGTGAACGACCTGCCGCGCGCGTTCGCGGAGTTCCGCCGCGTGCTGAAGGTCGGAGGACTGCTGTCGTTCACGACTTTCGGTCCGGACACGCTGGGCGAGCTCCGCTCCGCGTTCGCCGGCGTCGACGGCGACACCCATACCAACCGCTTCGTCGACATGCACGACATCGGCGACATGCTGCTCCACGCGGGCTTCGCCGATCCGGTGATGGACATGGAGCGCATCGTGCTGACCTACGACACGCCACGGGCGATGCTCGCCGAGCTGAAGGCGATCGGCGCGACCAACCGCACGCGCGGGCGCCCCCGCGGGCTCACCGGGCGTGCGCGCTGGTCGCGGGTCACCGCGCGGCTCGAGGCGCTGCGGCGCGACGGCCGCATCCCTGCGACCTTCGAGATTGTCTACGGCCACGCGTGGAAAGGGGAGCCGCGGACGACGCCCGAGGGCTACCCGATCGTGAAGCTGCAGCGGCCGGACCGGCGCTGATGCGGTCCGGCCATATACCCCATGGGGTATTCGTCACCGGCACCGACACCGGCGTCGGCAAGACCTTCGTTGCCGCGACCCTGCTGCGCGGATTCTGCGATTCCGGACTGCGCGCGGTCGGCATGAAGCCGGTCGCCGCCGGAATCGAGCCGGGTTGCGCGGTCAACGCCGACGTCGCCGTCCTCGAGGAAGCCGGCAACGTCGATGCCCCGCTGATGGACCGCAATCCCTACGCGTTCGCCGCGCCGATCGCCCCGCATCTCGCCGCCGCCCTGGAAGGCAGGCTGATCGACATCGGCGTCATTTCGCTCGCCTACGGACGCCTCGCAGCCATCTCGGACGCCGTGGTCGTCGAGGGCGCCGGCGGCGCGCTGGTTCCGCTCGACGAGCGCCGCGACATGCTCGACATCGCGGCGGCCCTCGGCCTGCCGGTGCTGCTCGTCGTCGGCATGCGCCTGGGGTGTCTCAATCATGCGCTGCTGTCGGCGCTGGCGATACGCGCCCGCGGCCTGACCCTCGCCGGATGGGTCGCCAACCGCCTGCCGCCGGAGATGCCGCACGCCGAGGCCAACATCGACACGCTCGCGCGGCGCCTCGGTGTTGCGCCGATCGCAACATTCGGGGCCGGCATGCCGTCGCGGATCGCTCCGGATAGGCTGAATGCGCTGGAGATGTTTTGATCCATGCTAAGATTTCGCGGTTTTTGCGCGGCGTGGCATTCGATGGCATTCGAAGCGCGCGCAAGCCTTCCAGAACAGGAACACATTGCGCCGGAGCCGCGCAGGGCAGGGCGGAGCCGGGCAGGACGTGATCGGGGACAGCATGGCAGGGAATGGAAAGGAACAGACGCGGATGGGAGAAACGCGAGTGGCTCGCACGCGGAGGGGACCTACGCGCCGGCGGCTTGCAGCCGCACTTTGCGCCGGACTGCTGACCGTGCCGGGCGTCGCGCTGGCCAACTGGGATTGGAATTTCCAACCGGCCGGCTCGTCGATCTCCGACCAGATCGAGCAGTTGCACGTGATCATCTTCTGGATCTGCGTCGTGATCTTCGTCGGCGTGTTCGGAACGATGTTCTACACGCTGATCAAGCACCGGAAGTCCGTGGGGCACCAGGCGGTGCAGTTCCACGAGAACACGACGGTCGAGGTCGTCTGGACCGTCGTTCCCATCCTGATCCTGATGTTCATGGCGTGGCCGGCGACCAAGCTGATCCTGGCGATGCACGACACGTCGGCCGCGGACATGACGGTCAAGGTGACCGGCTACCAGTGGAAATGGGGTTACGACTACGTCCAGGAAGGATTCGGCTTCTACTCGACGCTCGCCACCCCGGTTTCGCAGATTCACGACCGGGCTCCCAAGGACCAGCACTACCTGCTCGAGGTCGACCATCCGCTGGTGGTCCCGGTCGACACCAAGGTTCGGGTGCTGGTGACGGCGGCCGACGTCCTCCACTCGTGGTACGTGCCCTCGCTGGGCGTCCAGCAGGAAGCGATTCCCGGCTTCGTTCGTGACACCTGGTTCAAGGCGGACAAGGTCGGGACCTACCGCGGCCAGTGCTCGAAGCTCTGCGGCAAGGAGCACGGCTTCATGCCGATCGTCGTCGAGGTCAAGTCCAAGGATGACTACGCCAAGTGGCTGGCCGACCAGAAGGCGAAGGTGGCCGCGGCGGCGGAGAATCCGAACAAGGTGTGGGACCTGAAGGACCTGCTCGCCAAGGGGCAGCAGGTGTTCAACGGCAACTGCGCAGCCTGCCACCAGCCGGGCGGCACCGGCAACGCGGCGATCGGCGCGCCGGCGCTCGTCGGCGACAAGGTCGTGCTCGGTCCGAAGCAGCACCAGATGGACGTCGTGCTGAACGGCCAGACGAACGGTGTCGTGATGACCGGCGGAGCCGGCGGCAAGATGCCGTCGTGGAAGGGTCTCTCGGACGTCGAGATCGCGTCCGTCATCACTTACACGCGCAACACCTGGGGCAACAAGGCCGACGAGAACATCGTGCAGCCTTCCGAGGTGAAGGCCGAGCGCAAGTGATCCGGGCCGGCGGTCGCGCCAGCAGGACGGCGCGCCGCGGATAGCGGTCCGATGGACAACGGCCATTCGATCTCCGCGGGTGCGGAGCGCGGATGGCAGGGCGGTACAAGGGAATACAGGAGCGGAAAATGAGCAGCATCACGCAACCGATCGGCGGACACGACCACGCGCACGACGACCACGGGCATCATCCGACCGGGATCATGCGCTGGGTGACGACGACCAACCACAAGGACATCGGAACGCTGTACCTGTGGTTCTCGTTCACGATGTTCATCGTCGGCGGCCTGATGGCCTTCGTGATCCGGGCCGAGCTGTTCAAGCCGGGCATGCAGATCGTCACGCCGGAATTCTTCAACGAGATGACGACGCTGCACGGCCTGATCATGATCTTCGGGGCCCTGATGCCCGGCGCCGTCGGCTTCGCCAACTGGATGATCCCGATGCAGATCGGGGCGCCCGACATGGCGTTCGCGCGCATGAACAACTGGAGCTTCTGGCTGCTGCCGCCCGCGGCCCTGATGCTCCTGATCTCGCTGTTCGTCCCCGGCGGCGCCGCGAATGGCGGCTGGACGCTGTACCCGCCGCTGACGATCCAGGCCGGCATGGGCATGGACCTGACGATCTTCGCGATCCACATCATGGGCGCGTCGTCGATCATGGGATCGATCAACATCATCACGACGATCCTGAACCTGCGTGCGCCGGGCATGACGCTGATGAAGATGCCGCTGTTCTGCTGGACGTGGCTGATCACCGCGTACCTGCTGATCGCGGTGATGCCGGTGCTCGCGGGCGCGGTGACCATGCTGCTCACCGACCGGCATTTCGGCACGTCGTTCTTCAACGCGGCAGGCGGCGGCGACCCGATCCTGTTCCAGCACGTGTTCTGGTTCTTCGGCCACCCCGAGGTCTACATCATCATCCTGCCGGCCTTCGGGATCATCTCCGAGATCATCCCGACGTTCTCCCGCAAGCCGCTGTTCGGCTATGCGTCGATGGTCTACGCGGTCGCCGCGATCGCGATCCTGTCGTTCATGGTGTGGGCGCACCACATGTTCACCACCGGCCTGCCGACGGCCGGCATCCTGTTCTACATGTACGCGACGATGCTGATCGCGGTGCCGACCGGGGTGAAGGTGTTCAACTGGCTCGCGACGATGTGGAAGGGCTCGATTTCCCTCGAGGCGCCGATGATCTTCGCGCTCGGCTTCCTGTTCCTGTTCGTGATCGGCGGATTCACCGGGCTGGTCCTCGCCATCGTGCCGCTGGACATCGCGTTGCACGACACGTACTACGTGGTCGCGCATTTCCACTACGTGATGGTCGCCGGAACCCTGTTCGCGTTCTTCGGAGGTACCTACTACTGGCTTCCGAAGTGGACCGGGCACATGTACGACGAGACGCTTGCCAAGTGGCATTTCTGGCTGTCGTTCGTGTTCTTCAACGTCACGTTCTTCCCGATGCACTTCCTCGGGCTGGCCGGCATGCCGCGCCGCGTTCCCGACTATGCGCAGCAGTTCGCGGACTGGAACATGGTCGCGTCGATCGGCGCGTTCGGCTTCGGCCTGTCGCAATTGGTCTTCCTGTACACGGTGATCAAGTGCATCAAGGGCGGCAAGCCGGCACCGGCCAAGCCCTGGGACGGCGCCACGTCGCTCGAGTGGACGTTGCCATCGCCGGCGCCTTACCACTCGTTCGAGACCCCGCCGGTCGTCAAGTGACCGCCATCCGCAGCGCGGCGTCGCCGGCGGGCGGCGTCGCGCCGCACTACAGGACCCTCCGGACATGAGCGTCGACAGCATGCAGCGGCATCAGGACGAGCGCGCCGACCTGCGGGCCGCCAATCGCAGGACAGGATTCGGCCTGCTCGCGATCGTCCTCGTGTTCTTCTTCGGGTTCTTCGCCAGCCGGCTCATCGGGAACCCCGACGTGTCGATTGCCGTCGTGGGCAGCGCGCTGCTGCTGTACCTCGGTGTCTCCATCGGGCGGCACCTGCGCAGATGAGTGGCCGCCAGGTCTCCCCGCGCGGTGCAGGCGGCGCCGGTCCGTTGAACGCGGACCGACGCTTGCCCGGCAACCGGCGGCTGTTCATGAAGCTCGCCGTCATCGCGGTCGGGATGTTCGGTTTCGGCTACGCGATGGTTCCGTTCTACAATGAGCTGTGCAGGGCGACCGGGCTGCGCGACATCGACCAGCCGGACGTGGTTGCCAACACCCAGGTCGACACCAGCCGCTCCGTGCGCATCGAGTTCGACACCAACCTGCGCAACATGCCGTGGAAATTCCGGGCGCTGCAGGAGCAGACCGACGTCCACCCGGGGGCGGTGACGCAGGTGCTGTTCGAGGTCGTCAACAATTCCGACCACCCGGTCACCGGGCAGGCGATCCCGAGCTACGGGCCCCAGTTCGCGGGGCAGTACTTCCACAAGCTCGACTGCTTCTGCTTCAAGCGGCAGACGCTCGCACCGGGCGAAACGCGGAAGATGCCCGTTGTGTTCGTCGTCGATCCCAAGCTGCCGACGCAGGTGTCGACGATCACCCTTTCATATACATTCTTCGAGGTCGAAGGCAATGGCAACGGCTGATGCACCGCCGGTGACCGCTGGCCCGAGAGTCCAGTCCGCAATCAGGAGCAATCGATGAGCGCAGTCTCGCAGGGTGCCAAGCCCTATTACTTCGTACCGCAGCCGTCGCACTGGCCGATCACCGGATCGCTGGCGCTGCTGCTGCTCGGCACCGGCGCGGCGTTCACGTTCAACGGCTACGCGGCCGGCCACTGGCTCCTGTTCGCCGGCTTCTGCGTCCTGCTGGTGATGCTGTTCGGCTGGTTCGGCACGGTGATCCGCGAGTCCGAGGGCCGCCTGTACAACAAGAAGGTCGACATGTCGTTCCGCTGGAGCATGAGCTGGTTCATCTTCAGCGAGGTCATGTTCTTCGCCGCCTTCTTCGGCGCGCTGTTCTACATCCGGAACATCTCGGTCCCCGACCTCGGCAGCTCGCTGACCGGCCGCATGCTGTGGCCCAACTACGCCGCCCAGTGGCCGACGGTGGGACCCTACCTCAAGGAGCAGTTCTCGCCGATGAGCGCGATCGGCATCCCGCTGCTCAATACGATCATCCTGGTGACCTCGGGCGGCACGTTGACGCTGGCCCACCACGCGCTGAAGTCCGGGCACCGTGGCGCGCTCAAGTTCTGGCTGTTCGTCACCATCGCCCTGGGCTTCACGTTCCTGGGTTTCCAGGCCTACGAGTACCACCACGCGTACACCGAGGCCAACCTCAAGCTGTCGACGGGCGTCTACGGCTCGACGTTCTTCATGCTGACGGGGTTCCACGGCCTGCACGTGACGATCGGCGCGATCATGCTGACGGTGATGCTGTTCCGCGCGTTCCGCGGGCACTTCGACGCCGAGCACCATTTCGCGTTCGAGGCGGCGGCGTGGTACTGGCACTTCGTCGACGTCGTCTGGCTGCTGCTGTTCGTGCTCGTCTACTGGCTATAGTCCGCCGGGGCTGATCCATCCCATCCAGTAGGACAGGACGAGGAAGGCGATCAGGCCCATCGAGAGCAGCACCCGGATCGCGAGCGCCGTCACCACCCGGTTGCCTCGCCCGCGGTCGCGGTACAGGAACGCGAGCGCGGCGAACAGCGCGGTCACGATGGCAATCAGGGCGATGATGACGACGGTTCTCATGGCGGCCTTTTCGAGGCGCGCAGTTTAGCACCGGGCGATGTCGATCCACGAGCCCGCCGCCGATACCGGCACGCCCGGACATCCAGCGCCGGTCGCACGAAGCAAGCCGGCGTGGATACCGACGGCGGCGACCATCGCGGCCGTCGTGCTGTTCGTTCTCGCCGGCAACTGGCAGCACCGGCGCATGCTGCAGAAGGAAGCGCTGCGCGAGCAGATCAGCGCGGCGGCGGCGGCCGCCCCGGTCGCGCTGCCTTCGGGCGTCGCCGATTGGCGCGACTGGCGGTTCCGTCACGTCGTCGTGACCGGCACGTTCGACGCGGCGCACCAGATCCTGATCGACAACGAGATCCGCGACGGGCGCGCGGGTTACGACGTCGTGACGCCGATGAAGCTCGACGACGGGCGGGTCGTTCTCGTCGACCGCGGCTGGGTCGACGTGGGCCCGACGCGCGCCGTGCTGCCGTCGGTGCCGCCCCCTCCGGGCGTCGTCTCGGTGCGCGGTCGCCTGGACATACCGCCGACGCGTTACTTCGAGCTCGGCGACGGTGACATAACCGAAGGCCCGGTGTGGGAGCACCTCGATCCGCAGCGCTACGGCGCGGCGACCGAGCTTCCCGTACTGCCGATCGTCGTCGAGGCGATCGAGGGCCCCGGTGGGGATGGACTCTTGCGCGAATGGCCGCGCCCGGATTTCGGAATCGAGATGCACCAGGGATACATGCTGCAGTGGTACACGTTCGCCGCGATGGCGGCGGGATTGTGGTTCTGGTTCGCGCTGCGGCCGTGGCTGCGGACGAAGCTGCCACGATGAGCGGCGCAGGCTCGCCCGTGGCGCGCGGGGGCACCGACGCGCGGACGCGGCGCACGATCCTGCTGATCGCGGCGATCGCCATCGCGCCGATGATCCTCGCGTACGTCACGTATTACTTCCTGCCGCGGACGGCGCGCACCAATTACGGCGAGTTGCTGCCGGCGCAGACGCTGCCGCACATCACCGGGACCACGCTGGCCGGCGCGCCGTTCGACAGCGCCAGCCTGCGCGGCAAGTGGGTCGTGCTGTTCGCTGCGCCCGGCGCCTGCGACCCGGTGTGCCAGCAGGCGCTCTATGCGTCGCGGCAGGCGCGCACGATCCAGAACGCCGAGCGCGATCGGGTCCAGCGCGTCTGGCTTCTGACCGACGGCGCATCCCCCCCGCAGGCGCTGCTCGCCGAGCATCCGGATCTCGCGGTCGCGCGCGTCGCGCCCGCGGCGCTGGCCGCACTGCCGCGAGGGCTCGGGGTCATGTACCTGGCCGATCCGCTGGGCAACCTCGTGCTGGCGTGGCCGGCGAATCCGGACATCAAGGCACTGGCCAAGGACCTGTCGAAGCTGCTGCGCGCGTCGCAGATCGGCTGAAGGCGCGCGGCAACGCGGCGCGGAGGCGTGCGCCCGGCGGGTGCGCAGGCTGGCGCACCGATATCGCGGCGCGTGGTGACGGGCCCTCGTTCAGGGCTTCGGCGTCGCAAATCGCGTCGTCGAGCGGGTCCCGGTGCGGCGGCGCTCGAGGACATCGGTAACCAGACGACGCCGATGGGGCTCGCTGGCCGCACCACCCGCTTCATGACGACTGCGCCGCAGGCGCCCTTCGCGAGAGCCCGTCACCGCGCGCGTCGCACTGTGGCGGCGCCGAGTGTGCAGCGAATCCGCCGCCGCTTCGGGCCGGCGCCGACGGGTCGGGTGTTGGGGCGGGGCATGACGAGCGCGAGCGTGCGCGACGGCCGTCGCGGGTGGTGCGGCGAGCGAGCCCGATCGCGACATAGCCTGCAGGGTGTCCTCGAGCGACGCCGCACCGGGACCCGCAGGCCGGCGATTGCGCACTCCGAGCGCACAGGCATGCCCCGCCCCAACACCCGAACTGCCTGCGCGCGCATCGAGCGCGCCGGCACTCCGCTGAGGTAGAATGACCGACTTTTCGAACCACCCCTGCCCGTGACCACACTCGCCTACACCGAGAATCGCGCCCGCCAGTTCTTCGCGCTGGCCAAGCCGCGCGTCGTGTTGCTGATCGTGTTCACCGCGGTCATCGGCATGTTCCTCGCAGTGCCGGGCATTCCGCCGGCCGGCGCCGTCGTCTTCGGCACCATCGGCATCGCGCTGGTCGCGGGCGCCGCCGCGGCGGTCAACTGCCTGGTCGAGCAGAACATCGACAAGCTGATGCGCCGCACCAGCTGGCGGCCGCTGCCCCAGGGCCAGCTGTCGTCCTGGGAGACGCTGGCGTTCGCGGGCGTGGTCGGCGCCGCAGGGCTCGCGATCCTCTACCAGTTCGTCAACCCCCTCACGATGTGGCTGACGCTGGCGACCTTCGTCGGCTACGCGATCGTCTACACCGTGGTGCTGAAGCCGGCGACACCGCAGAACATCGTCATCGGCGGCGCGTCGGGCGCGATGCCGCCGGTTCTCGGCTGGGCGGCCGTCACCGGCACCGTCCCCGCCGAGGCGCTGCTGCTGTTCCTGATCATCTTCGTGTGGACGCCGCCGCACTTCTGGTCCCTCGCCCTCTACCGGCGCGAGGACTACCGGAATGCGCAACTGCCGATGCTGCCGGTGACGCACGGCCTGCGCTACACGCAAGTGATGATCCTGCTCTACACCGTCGCCCTCACCGCGGTGACGCTGCTGCCCTATGCGGTCGGGATGAGCGGGCCCTTCTACCTGGTCGTCGCGACGGCGCTGGGCGTGACCTTCATCGCGTACGCCTGGAGGCTCGTGCGCTCCTACAGCGACGCGCTGGCACGCGCGACGTTCCGCTACTCGATCCTCTATCTGTCCGCGCTGTTCTCGGCGCTGCTGGTCGACCACTACCTGCGCAACCTGTTCTGAACGGTGTCGTTGCGCCGGGCCGCGAACCGGCCCCGGCGTCCCACGGCGCCCGGGCGGTCGCGCAGCACACCACCATGAACCTCCCGTCGTTCCTTCGCCGCCGCACGCTCGCTGCGCTGGCGGCATTCGCGCTCGCGGCCTGCACGCCCGCCGGGCCGAAATTCGACGCAAGCGACATCACCGGCGCAACCTTCGGCCGCGACTTCTCGCTGAAGGACCCGAAAGGCGTCACGCGCAGCCTCGCCGATTTCCGGGGCAAGGCGGTCGTGCTGTTCTTCGGATACACCCAGTGTCCCGACGTCTGCCCGACGACGCTTGCGACCGTCGCGCAGGCGATGAAGCGCCTCGGGCCCGATGCAGACCGCGTGCAGGTGCTGTTCGTGACCATCGACCCCGAGCGCGACACGCCGGCGCTGCTCGCGCAGTACGTGCCCGCGTTCGATCCGCGGTTCCTCGGGCTCTGGGGGGACGCCGCAGCGACGGCCCGCACGGCGAAGGAATTCAAGATCCTCTACGAGAAGGTGCCCGGACCGACGCCCGGCAGCTACACGATGGACCACTCGGCGGGCACCTACATCTTCGACCCCAAGGGACGCCTGCGGCTTTACGTCGCGTATGGCCAGGGTCCCGAGGTCTACGCGCACGATCTCAAGCTGCTGCTGGACACCTCGGCGTGACGGGCGCGCAGGGGTGCGGCCCGCGTGAAGGGACAATGTCGGCGCCTTGCTGATGGCGCCCGGCTGATCGACCGGTTCGGGATCAGGAGATGCGGATCACGCTCGACGATGCTTTCGCCCGGGCGCTGGCGGCCGAGCGCCGCGGCGACCTCAGGGCGGCGCGCGCGATCTACGACGACATCCTGGCGGCGCTGCCGGAACATCCCGGCGCGCTGCTCGGGATCGCCCGGCATCTGCGCGCCGGGCGCGATTACGACGGCGCGCGCGAGGCCCTTCGCCGCGCACTGCAATCGGCGACGACGACGGGCGTCGCCAGCGGGGAGCTGTGGGTCGAGCTGGGCCGGCTGGAGACCGCTGCCGGGAACCTCGCCGCTGCGCGCGACGCATATGCGACCGCGTTGCGCGATCGCCCGCAGTTCCTGCCTGCGCTGCTCGGTGCAGGCGACGTCGCGCTGGCGGCGCTGGCTTTTGATTCCGCGGAAACGCATTTCCGCGATGCGCTCGCGCGGGACGCGAGCCGCCCGTCCGCATGGATCGGACTCGCGCAGGCGCTGGCCGGCCGGGGTCGCTTCGACGAGGCACGCGGCGCGCTCGATCGCGCCCTCGAGATCAAGCCTTCGAATCCCGGGACCTTCGCGGCGGCCGCGTGGGTCGAACTGCGCGCGAAAGACTGGCGAAGCGCGCAGGACCGCTGTCGCACCGGGCTCGCGGCGGCACCCCGCGACCCGGCGCTGCTCGAGCTCCTCGGTCAGGCGCTGAAGGCTGCCGGCGCGGCCGCGGAGGCCCGACGCGCGTTCGAGTCCTCGCTCGACGCGGATCCCGGACGTGTTTCAGCGCGCGCCGGGCTCGGCGCGGCACTGCTCGACCTCGGCCTCGCCGACGAGGCGCGCACGGAGCTCGAAATCGCGCTGGCCAGGGGCGACACGAGTGCCGGGACCTTCGCGAACCTCGGTCTCGCCTGGCGCGCCCGTGACGATTACGTGATGGCGGCGTCGCTGTTCCAGCGCGCCGTCGACGCGGATCCTGCGCTCGTTCCGGCGCTCGCCGACCTCGTGCATTCGCGGCAGTACCTGTGTGCCTGGGACGACCTCGACGCGCCGGTCTCGCGGCTTTGCGCGTCGGTCGACGATCCGGCCAGCGATCCGCGATTGTCGCCGTTCGTTGCGCTGACGCTTCCATTGTCGCCGGCGCAGCGGCTGACCGCGGCGCGGCGCTGGTGCCGCGAAATGTTGCCCGGGGTCGCGCCGCCGTTCATCCACGCGCGCGGCGACCGACTGCGCGTCGGCTATCTGTCGAAGGACCTTCGCGACCATCCCACGGGCCGCCTGATCGTGGGGCTGATCGAGTCGCACGACCAGCGCAGGGTGCAGACGTTCGGCTACGGCTACGGCGCCGCGGCGGATTCGCCGCTGCGCCGGCGCATCGTCGCCGCGTTCGACCAATGGCGCGATCTGGCGTACGCCTCCGACCGCGCGATCGCGCAGGCGATCCGGGGCGACCGCATCGACGTGCTGATCGAATGCAACGGCCACACGCGGGGAGGGCGCCTCGCCGCGCTCGCGGAGCGGCCGGCGAGCGTGCAACTGCATTACCTCGCCTATCCGGGAACGCTCGGCTTCGATGCGATCGACGGCATCATCGCCGACGAGACAGTCGCTCCGCCCGCCGACGACCTGCATTTTCACGAGCGCGTGTTCCGCCTGCCTCGCTGCTATTTCGTCACGGACGGCGGGCGCGGCGTGCCGCAACGCCCGTTGCGCGCGGACCACGGACTGCCCGACGACGCGATCGTCCTCGCCAGCCTGAACCAGACCTACAAGCTGACGCGCGACGTTTTCACGGTCTGGATGGAAGCGCTGCGTGCGGCGCCGCGCGCGGTGCTCTGGTTATACGCCCAGCATCCGCAGGTGCAGGAGAACCTGCGCGCGGAAGCCGCGCGGCAGGGCGTGGTCGGCGACAGGCTCGTCTTTGCGCAACCGATGGAGCAGGAAGCGCACATGGCGCGCCTGCGCTGCGCGGATCTCGCGCTCGACACCCTGCCGATCGGCTCGCACACGACCGGCGCCGATGCGCTGTGGGCGGGCGTCCCGCTGCTGACATGTCGCGGTGCGACCTTCGCCGGGCGCGTCGGTGCGAGCCTGCTTGCCGCCGTCGGTCTGCCGGAACTCGTCACTTCCGATCTCGGCGAGTACCGCCGGCGTTTGCTCCAGCTGGTCGCTGATCCGGCGTCCCTGCGCGGATTCGCGACGCATCTCGATCAGGGACGCGGGACGCTGCCCCTGTGGGACACGCAGGGATTCGCCGCCGAGTTCGAGCGGCTGCTCGAGCGCGCCTACGACGAGGTGACCGCAGCGCGCCGCACGTCGGGCTGAAGAGGCAGACGTCCGGCCGGGTCAGCCGGGCCGCCGCTCGATCAGCTCGATCTTGTAGCCGTCGGGATCCTGCACGAACGCGATGACCGTCGTCCCGCCCTTGACCGGCCCGGCGTCGCGGGTCACGGCTCCGCCGA
Organism: uncultured Pseudomonadota bacterium; assembly: GCA_963816415.1. Lineage (GTDB taxonomy): Bacteria > Pseudomonadota > Gammaproteobacteria > Burkholderiales > Casimicrobiaceae > VBCG01. Next base: position 45,872 of record CAWFKR010000013.1, on the reverse strand, counting down.
ACTTGCCAACCGAGGCGCGGACCGCGTCGCAGGCGGCTTTCGCATCGTCGACCTGGATGGCGATGTGGCCATAGCCGCTGCCGAGGTCGTAGCGGTCGACGCCGTAGTTGTACGTGAGCTCGAGCACGGCGTTCGAGCGCTCGTCGCCGTAGCCGACGAAGGCGAGCGTGTATTTCTGGTCGGGCCGGTCGGTCGTGCGCAGCACCTGCATGCCCAGCACGTTGGTGTAGAAATCGATCGACCGCTGCAGGTCGCCGACGCGAAGCATGGTGTGGAGGATGCGCATGGCGGTCAGAGCTCGATCATCTCGAAGTCCTCCTTGCGGGCGCCGCATTCGGGACAGGTCCAGTTGGGGGGCACGTCCTCCCATCGCGTTCCGGGGGGTATGCCCTCGTCGGGGGCACCTGCGGCTTCATCGTAGATGTAGCCGCAGATCAGGCACATGTACTTTTTCATTGCGTGGAAATCGGGCGCTGAGCGTGGAGTAGAATGCGCAAGTGTAGCAACCCTCCCGACCCCGCGGCCGCGTGAACCGCTGCCGCGTCCACGATGCCCGCCGATTCCGGTCCTGCGTTTCCGCCGATCGTCCTCACGTTTGCCGCTTCGGATCCCTCCGGCGGCGCCGGCATGCAGGCCGACCTGCTGACGCTCGCCAGCATGGGCTGCCATCCGCTGTCCGTGATCACGGCGCTGACCGTGCAGGACACGCTGGGTGTCGAGGGCGTGATGCCGATCGATTCCGACTGGGTCGCCGACCAGGCGCGAGCGCTGCTCGAGGACATGCCGGTCGACGCGTTCAAGATCGGCGTGCTGGGAAGCGTCGAGAACATCGTCGCGGTCGCCGAAATCATTTCCGATTATCCCGACGTGCCGCTGGTGCTCGACCCGGTGCTCGCCTCGGGCCGCGGTGACGAGCTTGCGACCGACGAGATGACGCACGCGCTGCGCGAGGTACTGTTGCCGCAGACGACGATCCTGACGCCCAACAGCATGGAAGCGCGCAGGCTCGCCGACCTCGACGACGAAGAGCCTTCGCTGGGGATCTGCGCTGCGCGACTGGTCGATGCCGGCTGCGAATACGTCCTGGTCACGGGAACGCACGAGGCGACGCCGCAGGTCGTCAACACGCTCTACGGCAAGAGCGGCATCGTCCGTACCGACGCGTGGCCGCGCCTGCCGCACAGTTACCACGGCTCGGGTTGCACCCTCGCCTCGGCGATCGCCGCGATGCTCGCCAACGGGCTCGAGCTGCCCGAGGCCGTGCGCGAGGCGCAGGACTACACGTGGCATGCGCTCGAGAAGGCCTACCGTCCCGGCATGGGCCAGCACCTGCCCGACCGCCTGTTCTGGGCGCGCGAGGACGGTGAATCGCGTGCCGCCGACGCATCGGCGGCCAAGGCGGCCGTCGATCCGGCCGATCCGGCCCGCCGCAGCGATGCCCGAGGGACGCACTGAAGCGCGGCGTCAGGCGCGCGCCGCGCGGCTCGCCGGACTCTACGCGCTGACCCCCGACCTCGACGACACCGCGGCGCTCGCCGGGAAGGTGGCCGCGGCGATCGCAGGCGGCGCGTCGGCAATCCAGTACCGCAACAAGTCGGCCTCCGGGGCGCTGCGTCGCGAGCAGGCCCGCACCCTCGCAAGTCTCTGCGCGGCGCGCGGTGCGCTGTTCATCGTCAACGACGACGTCGACATCGCCCTCGACGTCGACGCCGATGGCGTGCACATCGGCGAGGACGACGGCGGCATCGCGCGGGCCCGCGCGATGCTCGGCCCCGAACGCCTGATCGGCGTGTCCTGCTACAACGAATGGGAGCGAGCGCAGGGCGCGATCGATGCCGGTGCCGACTACGTCGCCTTCGGCAGCTTCTTCCCGTCGGCGACCAAGCCGGATGCGCGTCGGGCCGATCGGGCCCTGCTCGCGCAGGCGTCGTCGCTCCCGGTGCCGGTTGTGGCCATCGGCGGCATCACGTCGGCGAACGCGGCGATGCTGATCGACGCGGGGGCCGCGGCCGTCGCGGTGATCGGCGACGTATTCGGCCACGACGAACTCCCCGCAATCGAGCGTGCGGCGGCGGCGATCGCCGCGCTGTTCGCGAAACGAACCGTGAGCAAGCAACCATGACCCGCAACGAAGAACTTTTCGCGCGCGCACAGCGCGTCATTCCCGCAGGCGTCAATTCCCCGGTGCGTGCGTTCCGCTCCGTGGGCGGCACGCCCCGCTTCTTCACGCGCGGCGAGGGCCCCTATCTGTGGGACGCCGATGGCACGCGCTACATCGATTACGTCGGTTCCTGGGGCCCGGCGATCCTCGGCCATGCGCATCCGGCGGTCGTCGAGGCGGTGCGCAGCGCCGCGCTGAAAGGTCTGTCGTTCGGCGCGCCGACCGAGGCCGAGATCGATCTCGCCGAGATGCTGATCCGGCGCCTGCCCTCGCTCGAGCTCGTCCGGCTGGTGTCGTCCGGCACCGAAGCGACGATGTCCGCGCTGCGGCTCGCGCGCGGCTACACGGGACGACCGAAGATCATCAAGTTCGAAGGCTGCTACCACGGCCACGGCGACAGCCTGCTGGTGAAAGCCGGCTCGGGTGCGCTGACTTTCGGACAGCCGTCGTCGGCGGGCGTGCCGCCGGCGATCGCCAACGAGACGATCGTGCTTCCCTACAACGACATCGGCGCGGTCGAGCAGGCTTTCGAGGCCGATCGCGACGCAATCGCGGGCATCATCGTCGAGCCGGTCGCTGGCAACATGAACCTGGTGCTGCCCAAGCCCGGCTTCCTCGAGGGCCTGCGCGCGCTGTGCGATCGCCACGGGGCGGTGCTGATCTTCGACGAGGTGATGACCGGGTTTCGCGTCGATGCGAAAAGCGCACAGGGACTCTTCGGCATCACGCCCGACCTGACCACGCTGGGCAAGGTCATCGGCGGCGGCATGCCCGTGGCAGCGTTCGGGGGCAAGCGCGCGATCATGGAGAAGATCGCGCCGCTCGGCCCCGTCTACCAGGCCGGGACGCTGTCGGGCAATCCGGTCGCGGTCGCGGCCGGTCTCGCGACGATCAAAGCCACCGAAGCGCCGGGGTTCTACGACAGGCTCGCGAAGTCGACCCGCGCGCTGACCGATGGCCTCGCTGCGGCGGCGAAGCGCGCCGGTGTCCCGTTCTCAGCGCAGTCGGTCGGCGGCATGTTCGGCCTTTATTTCGCGCCCGAGGTACCCGATTCCTACGACGCGGTGATGGCCTGCGACAGGGAGCGCTTCAACCGCTTCTTCCACGCGATGCTCGATGCGGGCATCTACCTCGCGCCGTCGGCCTACGAGGCGGGGTTCGTGTCGGCCGCGCACCGCGATGCCGACATCGCGCAGACGATCGACGCAGCCGCGCGCGCATTTGGATCGCTCGTCTGAAAGGGTTCGTGGCACGCGCCAGACCGAAATCAGGGACGCACCACGTTTTCGCGAGGTTGGGCCGCCGGCTTCAGCCATCTTTCCGATAGGCGTTGTCAGCCATCCCCCCCGATCATTGTCGGCATCCACGCGCACTCGTCGGGTAGGGGTGCGCCACGGTTCATTATCGCCCCGCCTTTCTTGATTGGCGCCCTCTCATGCCCCGACGTGCGCGCCTTCGGGTACCGGGCATTCCGCTGCACCTGGTGCAGCGCGGCAACAATCGAGCGGCCTGCTTTTTCGATGATTCCGATTTCGCGTTCTACCAGAATCAGCTCCGGATCCTGGCCCCGCGCTTCGAATGCGCGGTGCATGCGTATGTTCTGATGACGAATCATGTGCACCTTCTGCTGACGCCGCGAAGTGCCGACAGTGCGTCATTGCTGATGAAGCATCTCAGCCAACGCTACGTCCAGTATGTGAACCGGGTCTATGGACGTACCGGAACGATATGGGAGGGACGCTACCGGTCGTGCCTGACGCAGAGCGAGTTCTACGTCCTTGCATGCTACCGATACATCGAGCTCAATCCGGTCCGGGCACGAATGGTTGCGGATCCGCGTGATTACCGCTGGTCGAGCCACGCGTCCAACGCGTTCGGCGCGGCTTCGTCGTTGATCGCGCCTCATGATGAATACCTGCGGCTCGGACAAACGGACCCCGACCGTCGGGCGGCGTATCGATCGCTGTTCGACGGTGCGATTGGCATCGACTCGGATGCCGCATCGACACGGCTGATCCGCGAGGCCACCGTGGGCAATGTTGCGCTCGGCGATACGCGATTCCAGGCCCAGATCGCCGCGACGCTCGGGAGGCGCGCAAGCCGGGGAAGCCCGGGCCGGCCTCGGCGCCGTGCCGGGAATATGGCGAACCCGATTCCCGATTCGGCCGTCTAGAACGGCGCGGCCGCACGGGCCTTTGCGCAGACCCCTCCCCATGGCTCGGGGCAAGGTGCTGCGTCCCCAAATTACGCGGTGCGCGTCCCCAATTTACGCGGTGCGTCTCCAATTCACGACCTCGCCGGGTGGAAAAACGTGGTGCGTCCCGGTTTTTCGGAGAGCGTCGCCCCGGGGCGACAGTTTCCGCGCAATTTCGTTCGCAACTCCTTGCGCGGCAAGGAGTTTTTGAGGATTATCGGCGCGTGGCGTGCTATGATTCGCGATCCGGTTTCCACTTGTCCGACTTGATTTCCGCACCCGAACTGTCGACGGCGCCGCCGCAAACCCCCGTCCGCAAGCGACTGGGCGAAATCCTGATCGAGCGCGGCAAGCTCGACCAGGCCAACCTCGACCGGGCGCTGCGGCTGCAGGGCGAGAGTGGCGAGCGGCTCGGCGCGCTGCTGGTGACCCTCGGACTCTGCGCGCAGCGCGACGTCGCCGAGGCGCTGGCGACGCAGCTCGAACTACCGCTTGTCGACGCCAACGGCTATCCGGAGTTTCCGATCCTCGAGGAGAGCGTCTCGGCGCGTTTCCTGCGCGAAGCGCATGCGCTGCCCGTGCGCGAGGACGAGACCGAGGTCGCGCTGGCGATGGCCGATCCCACCGATGCCTACACGATCGGCGCATTCGAGATGGTGACCGGTCGTGCCGTGCGACCGATGGTCGCGATCCCGACCGAGCTCGACGCGGCGCTGGAGCGGCTCTACGGCGCAGGCAAGTCGGCGGTCGGGCAGCTGATCGGCGACGTCGAGACGCGTCCGGACGAGCTTTCGTTCAACGCCGACGTCCAGCAGCTGAAGGACCTCGCGTCGGAGGCGCCGGTCATTCGTCTCGTGTCGCTGCTCATCACCAACGCGCTGGAGTCGCGCGCCTCGGACATCCACGTCGAACCTTTCGAGAACCGGCTGATCGTCCGCTACCGGATCGACGGCGTGCTGCACGAGGTCGAGTCGCCGCCCAAGCGCCTGTCCGCCGCCGTGATCTCGCGGATCAAGATCATGGCCAACCTCGACATCGCCGAGCGCAGGCTGCCGCAGGACGGGCGCATCCGGCTGCGCGTGCAGGGCAAGGAGATCGACCTGCGGGTTTCCACGGTGCCGACGATGCACGGCGAGTCGGTCGTGATGCGGATCCTCGACAAGGGTGGCGTCGCGCTCGATTTCTACAAGCTCGGTTTCGAGGAGGACACGCTGAAGGCGTTCCTCGACGCGCTGATGCAGCCGCACGGCGTGCTGCTCGTCACCGGCCCGACGGGCTCGGGCAAGACGACGACGCTCTACACGGCGCTCGACCGGCTGAACCGGCCCGACGTCAAGATCCTGACCGTCGAGGACCCGGTCGAATACCAGATGGCGGGCATCAACCAGATCCAGGTCAAGCCCCAGATCGACCTGACGTTCGCGAACGCGCTGCGCTCGATCGTGCGCCAGGATCCCGACGTGATCATGATCGGCGAGATCCGCGACCTCGAGACGGCGCAGATCGCCGTGCAGTCGGCATTGACCGGCCACATGGTGCTGTCGACCGTGCACACCAACGACGCGCCGTCGACGGTCAACCGCCTGCTCGACATGGGCGTCGAGGACTACCTGCTGACCTCGACGGTCGTCGGCATCCTTGCGCAGCGCCTCGTGCGCACGCTTTGCGCGCAGTGCAAGGAGAGCTACGTCGCGCTGCCCGAGCTCGTCGAGCAGATGAACCTCAGGCGGTATTCGAGCGAGCGCGAGATCACGCTGTGGCACGCCAGGGGCTGCAGCCATTGCGCGAACACCGGCTACATCGGGCGCATCAGCATCCTGGAGATGATGCCGATGACCGACGCGTTGCGCAGCCTCGTCATGAAGCACGCGTCCGCGACCGACCTGCGCGCGGAGGCGATCCGCGAGGGCATGGTGACGATGTACGAGGATGGCCTGCGCAAGGCGCTCAAGGGCGTCACGACGTTCGAGGAAGTGCTGCGCGCGACGCGGGAGGACTAGGCACGATGCCCGCAAGCGTTGACGCGTCCTAGCAGCGATGCCCCTTTTCAGCTACCGCGCCGTCAGCGCGTCGGGCGACGTGTCGAGCGGCGAGCTCGAGGCGGCGAACGAGTCGGAGATCGTCGACCGCCTGAGGGACCAGGGCCTGATGCCGATGCAGATCGCGCAGGCGCTGGGCGCCGCGAAGGCCTCGGGCGCGCGCGGCAAGGCCGCCCGCGGTGCGCGCTGGTTCCAGGGGAGGCGCGTGACCCACGACCACGTGCTGGCGATCACGCGCGAGCTCGCGACGCTGCTGCGCGCAGGACTGCCGCTCGACCGCGCGCTCGAGCTCCTGATCAGCCTCGCGCCGACCCTGCCCGTCGCCGTGATGCTGCAGGGCGTGCGTGACGAGGTCCGCGGCGGCAAGGCGCTGTCGCAGGCGCTCGACGCGCGGCGCGAGATCTTCTCGCGCTTCTACATCAACATCGTGCGCGCGGGCGAGGCCGGTGGCGCACTGGGTACGGTGCTGCAGCGCCTGGCCGACACGATGGAGCGCAACAAGGAGCTGCGCGATTCGGTGCGCTCGGCGCTGATCTATCCGACGATCCTCGTCGGGGTGGCCGTGATGTCGGTGATGATCCTGCTGGTGTTCGTCGTCCCGCAGTTCAAGTCGACCTTCGCGCAGGCGGGCAAGGCGCTGCCGATTCCGACGCAGGTCGTGATCGTCGCCGGGACGTTCCTGCAGAACTGGTGGTGGGCGATGATCGTGGCGATCGCGCTCTTCGTCCTGTGGTTCCGCCGCCGCGGCCGCAATCCCGCGGTGCGGCGCGTGCGCGATGCGCGCCTGCTGCGCACGCCGCTGCTTGGCGACCTGATCGCCAAGATCGAGGTCGCGCGCTTCGCGCGCACCCTGTCGACGCTGCTCGGCAACGGCGTGGCCCTGCTTGCGGGTCTCGCCATCGTCAAGGACACGATGGGCAACGTCGTGCTGTCGAACGCGCTCGAAGGCGTCATCGCGAAGCTGCGCGAAGGCAAGGGTTTCGGGCGCCCGCTCGCGGAGACGGGACTCTATCCGCGGCTCGCGACGCAGATGATCCTCGTCGGCGAGGAAAGCGGGCGCCTCGAGGAGATGCTCACGCGCGTCGCGGACGTCTACGACCGCGAGGTCGCCGTGGGGATCAAGAGCTTTCTCGCGGTGCTCGAGCCGGTGCTGATCCTCGGGCTCGCCGTCTTCGTCGGCGGCATCGTGTTCTCGGTCCTGCTCGGCGTCATGGGCATGAGCGATCTCGCAATCTGATTTCTGTCTAACCAGTCCTTTGCGCGCGCCGGGCCCATTCCTGCGCCCACCGCGCGCCGGCCACAAGGAAAGATCATGATGATGAACCAGCGGCTCCAGAACGGCCGTCGCATTTCGGAACGCATCGCGGAACGCGGCATGACATTGATCGAGATCCTCGTCGTGCTGACGCTGATCGGCGTCGTGCTCGGCATCGTCGGCAGCAACTATCTTGGCAAGAGCGAGCAGGCCAAGGCCAAGGCGGCGAAGATCGAGATCGAGCAGATCGGGCAGGCGCTCGATCTCTACAAGCTCGAGATCGGCAACTATCCGACCACGCAGCAGGGCTTGCAGGCGCTGGTGGTGGCACCCGCCGGCGTCAACAACTGGGCCGGGCCCTACTGGAAGAAGAACACCGTGCCGAAGGACCCGTGGGGCCACGACTACGTCTATGCATCGCCGGGAACGCATGGCGCCTACGACATCCTGTCGTACGGCGCGGACGGCAAGGAGGGCGGTGACGGCGTGAACAAGGACATCGCGAGCTGGGACGCCAGCCAGTAGCCGTGTCGTACACCCGGCACCTGCAACGGCGCTCGCGCGGGCTCACGCTGCTCGAGCTGCTGATCGTGCTGGCGCTGATGGCGATGATCACGGCGTTCGTGTTCCCGATGTTCGGCGGCCCGGTCTCGACCAGCGCGCTGCGCGCCTCGGCGCGCTCGATCGCTGCGGGGCTGCGCCTCGCGCGCAGCGAGGCGGTCTCGCAGCGTCGCGAAACCTTCCTCACGCTCGACGTCGAAGGCCGGCGTTTCAAGGTCGACGACGACCCGCGCGAGCACGCGCTGCCGAAAGGCATCGAGCTCAAGCTCTTCACCGCCCAGAACGACCTCGTCAACGGCAACGTCGGCGCGATCCGCTTCTATCCGGACGGCGGAAGCAACGGCGGACGCATCACCGTCGCCGCGGGAACCCGCAAGTACGACGTCGACGTCGACTGGCTGACCGGTCGCGTCACGATCCTCGATTGAAGATGGGAATGCCCCGCCGCGCCCAGACAGGCTTCTCGCTGCTCGAGGTGCTGGTCGCATTCATGATCGTCGGGTTGGTCGTGACCGCGCTGTTCCGCCTCTACGGCGGCGCGATGAACAACATGTCGGCCGCGGACGACTGGACGCGCGCGCTTCTGGTCGCGCAAAGCCGGCTCGCGATCGCGTCCGCGGCGCAGCCGCTGCGCGAGACGACCGAGGCGGGGACCGCGGACGACGGCCACATCGAATGGAAGACGTCGGTCGTCCCCTGGGTTCCGCCTGACGTCAACGCCGACGTCGAGCAGGCGTCGCAGACGATGCCCACGCGCCTGTACCGGATCAGCGTCGACGTGACCTTCCCCGGCATCGGCGACAAGCCGCGCTCGCTGTCGCTGTCGACGATCGCCATCGGCGCGAGGAGCCCGACATGAGCGCGGCGCGCGAGTCGGGAGCCGAGCGGAGGCCCGAAAGGATGGGCGCGGCGCGTCAGTCGGGGTTCACGCTGCTCGAGCTGACGATCGCGCTGGTGCTGCTCGCGCTGCTGTCCACGGTGCTGTTCGGTTCGCTCAAGCTCGCCGGGCGCAGCACCGACAGCGGCGAGGCCAAGGCCGATGCGGTGTCGTCGATGCGGCTCGCCGAGGATTTCCTGCGGACCAATCTCGCCCAGGAGCATCCGCTGCGGATGCGCAAGATCGTCCAGTTCCCGTTGCTGTTCTCCGGCAGGAGCGACGAGTTGCGCTACACGGCCGAGTTGCCCGAGCGCGTCGCGGGCGGCGGCATCTGGCTCTATCGCCTCGTCCTGCGTGCCGACGACCCGAAGAGCCCGCTGGTGCTCGAGCGCATGATCCCGGACCTGTCGGCGACGTCGATGCCCGATTTCAGCAGCGACGCCGACCGTTCGGTGCTCGCGGACGGCATCGCGAAGCTCGCGATCGGCTATTACGGTCGCGATTCGGGCGACATGACCGCGGCGGCGCCGACCTGGCGTGATCGCTGGGACGACACGCAACGCCTGCCGCTGCTGATCCGCATCGACGTGACGCCGAAGCACGGCAGGCCCTGGCCGACGCTCTATGTCGCGCCGCGCGAAGGTCCGGAGGCGGGATGTCGCGCCTGGGACGACGCGCGCGGCCAGTGCGCGGGTGTCTGAGGATGGCGACGATGAAACCGCATGGGTCGACACCCCGCGCCCAGTCCGGGATCGCGCTGGTGCTGGCGCTGTGGCTCGCGGTGCTGCTCACGGCGATCGCCAGCGGCTTCGCGTTCAGCATGCGCAGCGAGGCGCTCGCGGCGCGCAACGCCGTGTCGCTGGCGCAGGCGCGCGCGGCGGCCGACGGCGCCGTCGAGCGCACCGCGTTCGAGCTCATGCGCCCGAGGATGACCGGCGCGTGGACCTTCGACGGCCAGTCGCATGCGTGGAAGGACGGCGACGCTTCGATCGTCGCATCTGCCACCGACGAAGGATCGAGGATCGACATCAACACCGCACCCGATGCGCTGATCAAGAGCCTGTTGATGAACGTCGGCGGCATGGACGACGCAGCGGCGTCCTCGCTGGTCGATGCAATCGGGGACTGGCGCGACCCCGACGACCTGCGCCGCCCCAACGGGGCCGAGGCGCCCGAGTATGCCGCGGCCAATCTGAAGTACGGGCCGGCCAACGCCCCGTTCGAGACCATCGGCGAGGTGTCGCGGGTGCTGGGCATGACGCCCGAGGTCTTCAGGCGCATCCGTGGCGCGATCACCGTGTATTCGCGCCAGCCCGGCATCAATGCCGCCACGGCAGGGCGCAGCGTCCTGCTCGCCCTGCCGAATGCGACGCCGGAAGCCGTCGACGCGTTTCTCGCCCAGCGCGCGGACGCGATTGCGCAGGGGCTTCCGGTTCCGCCGTTCCCGCCCGCCCAGGCGTTCATCGGCGCCGCGGTGCCGGTCTGGCGGATTCGGGCCCAGGCGACGATGCCCGATGGTGTAACCTTCGCCCGCGAAGCCGTCATGCGGCCTTCGCCCGACCCGCGCAGGCCCCTGATCACGCTCGCCTGGCTCGAAGCGCCGCGGGCGTCGTCGGCCGTGTCCAACGCTCCAACCGTCAAAGATGCCAGCCAGTGACTCGATGTTGTCCGCAATAGCCGCCCAGGCGCGCGATCTGACGCGCAGGCTGGGGCTCGCGGGCTTCGGCCGCTGGTGGGCACAGGAACTGTGGTCGTTCGTGCCGGCGAGAGCGAAGGACTCGATCGAACGCAGGCGCGCGCGGCCGGTGCTGGTGTTCGACGGCAAGGTCGCGACGCTGTGGCGTCCGCAGGTCAACGGACGCCTGCGGCTGGTCGAGTCGGCGAAGATACCCCTGGATGCGGGCGAGACGTCGGTCGTCGCGGCGGGCCGTGCGGCGCTCGCAGCGGTCGCCCGCCCGGGTTCGCCCGGCGCGGAGGTGATCGTGGCGCTTCCGCCGCGCGCGGTGCTGCGCAAGACGCTGACGCTGCCGGCCGCGATCGAGGACGACCTGCGCCAAGCGCTGGCCTTCGACCTCGATCGCCATACGCCTTTCAGGGCCGACGAGATCTACTTCGACGCCGCAGTCGTCGACCGCGATGCCTCGCGCAATGCGCTGATCGTCGACCTGGTCGCCGTACGCCGCGCGATCGTCGACCCGATGCTCCGTCACGCGGAGAATTTCGGGGCCCGCGTCGTCGCGGTGGTCGCCGATCCACCGGAGCGTGCGGCGGCTTCGCGCGTCAACCTCCTGCCCGACGATCGCCGCACCGAGGCATCGACGTGGACGCGCTGGCGGGTCGTCGCGCCGGCGGCGCTCCTCGCGATCCTCGCGCTGGCGGCGCTGGTCCTCCCGCTGTGGCAGAAGCGGCAGGAAGCGATCGCACTGGTCAAGGTTTCCGAAGGGGCCCGGCGTCGCGCCGAAGCGTCGGAAGCGCTGCGCGCCGAGCTCGAGCGCAAGGTCGGCGACTACAACTTCGCGCTGCAGCGCAAGTACGCCTATCCGGGAACGGTACAGGTGCTCGACGACGTCACGCGCATCCTGCCCGACGACACCTGGCTGACACAGTTCGAATTCCACACCGGCCGCGGCAAGGATGCGACGCGCGACATCGTCCTGCGCGGCGAATCGGCGAATGCCGGACGTCTGGTCGCGCTGCTGCAGGATTCCAAGCTCTTCACGCAGGCGGCGCCGCGCTCGCCGACCACCAAGATACAGCCCGGACCCGGCGAGATCTTCGACGTCGGCGCGCAGGTCGTTGCGGCCCATGCGCCCGAGGCGAGGCCACTGGACATGACGGCGCCGCCGCCGGCCCCCGTGCACCGCGAACCGACGCCGGCAGCCGGCCGGCCCGCGACGCGGACACCTGGTGCTGCCGCGACGCCCGCGGGTGCCCCGGGTGCGGCGGCATCGCCTGCCGCTGCAGCGCCCGGCGTCACCCAGGTCGTGCCGGGCAAGCCAGGCGCGAGCGCGCCCGCTGCGGTGACGGGTGCCCCGACGCAACCGTCGGCACCCGCGGATGCACATGTTCCGCCACCCGCAGCGCCCGGGCAGCCCATGTCGCAGGCCGGGCAGGCTCCGGCGCAGGCTGTACAGCTCCCACCCCAAGCTGTGCCGCCCGCGGCCCAGACCGTGCGGCCCCCGTCGCAGGGCGCGCCCATTCCCGTGCAAGCCGCGCCACCCCCTGCGCAGGCCGAACCGACGGCGGCCCAGCCACCGCAACGCGTTCCCGTGCAGGCGGTCCCGCAGTCCGCGCCACCGCCCGTACCCGCCGGGCAGTCGCAATTCGGCCCGCTGCCGCCGGGCCAGAGCGTGGATTCGCAGCCGGGGGGACGCTGACGATGACCCCCGCGATCGTCAAGAAACTCTCCCCAGGGCGCCAGCGCGCGCTGGCGCTGGCGCTGTTCATCGCGGCGGTCGTCGCGGTGCTCGCCGTCGTGCTGGGCCCCGTGATACTGCTGCATCGGCACTACGACCGTTCAATCGCCGATACTTCGGATCGGCTGCGCGTCTACGAGCGCGTCGCGGCGCAGGCGCCGCAGTTGCGCGAGGCGCTCGCGGCAATGGATCGGCGCGACGGCCGCCGTTTCTATCTGGCCAACACCGCGGCGAATCTCGCCGGCGCCGAAGTGCAGGAGCTCGTGAAGGCGGCGATCGAGGACAACGGTGGCAGGATCACGACCAGCCAGAACACGGCGCCGCGCGACGAGGGCCGCTTCCGCGAGATCGGCGTCAACGTCCAGTTCTTTGCGACGACGCCCAATCTGCAGAAGATCCTGATGGCCATCGAGACCCACCTGCCCTACCTGATCGTGGACAACCTGACGGTGAGGCCCTTGAATGCGTTCCGCGGATTCAAGCCCGCGCCCGGACAGGAGCCCGAACTGAACGTGCAACTCGATGTCGGCGGCTGGGCCTATCCCGAACCGGTGAAGCCGGGCGCAGCGCCCGCCAAGGCGATGTGATGCTGCAGGGAGCCGCACCATGAACGAGATCCGGTCACTGCGCAGCGTGCTCGTGTGGATCGTGCCGTTCGCGATCGTGCTCGCGATCCTCGGATGGGAAACCGACTGGGGCGATGGCGTGAGCATCCCGGTCCCGGTGACCCCGCCGACGTCGCCGCCGCCGGTCAGCGTTGCGCTGATGCCCGAGTACCGGATCGACGGCGCGCTCGCGGCGCGCCGGGAGACCGTCGATCGCGTGCTGTTCAATCCGACGCGGCGTCCCGCGCCACCTGCCACCCAGACCGCGGGGGAGACTGCCGTGCTCCAGAAAGGCAAGTACGTGCTGACCGGCACGACGGTCGCGGGGAACGTCGCGACGGCCATGCTTCGCGAAGTCGCCGGCGGCAAGTCGCATACGGTGCGCAAGGGTGAGAAGATCGACGGCGCACTGGTCGCCGACGTGACCTCCGACAGCATCAAGCTGACCCAGGGCGCGAACACCGAAGAACTGCATCTCAAGGTTGCGCTGGGTCCCGCGACGACCATCCAGGCTCCGGCACCTGGCGCGCCTGGCGCAGGGGTCGCGCCGATACCGGGCATGCCGATGGGGGCGACCGTGCCCGCCGCGACGTCGGGCATACCTCGCGCCGTGCCATCGGCCCTCTATCGCCAGCCGGTGCCGGGGCAGCCGGCGGCGCAGGCCGCGACCGGGCAGCGCCCGGGCGTCGTCAGCGTCGGCCAACTGCTCGCCGAGCGGCGTGCGGCTGCCGCCCAGGCCGCCGCCGGAGGCACCGCGCCCGCCCCGAAGTACGCCCCCCAACAGTAGCCGCGATGAAGAAGACCACGATGCCCATGAATCCGTCACGACTGCACCAGGCGCTTGCGCTCGCTGCGATTCCACTGCTCGTTGCATGTGCACAGCAGCCCGTCGTCTCGAGCGCGCCGGCCGCATCGGCTGACGCTTCCGCCACGGCCGCGCAGGCGCCCAAGCCCGCGAGTGCGGCGCCGGCCCCATCGGCCGAAGACGAGCGGGCGCGGATCTTCAAGGGCAACGGAATCGTCGTGCGGGGCCAGGGCATTGGCGGCGCCTTGCCGCCCGCCGGCACGCCGCCCGCGCAGCCCGGCGGCCCGGTGGTCCTGAACTTCGAGGGCGCCGACCTGCGCGAAGTCGTGCGCAACATCCTGGGCGACATCCTGCACCAAGGCTACGAGATCGACCCCCGCGTCGGCGGCCAGGTGACGATCCGCACGTCGTCGGGCATCCCGCGCGAGGCGCTGCCGGCGACGCTGGAGACGCTGTTGCGCATGAACGGCGCGACGATGGTCCGCGAGGACAACCTGTGGAAGATCGTGCCCGAGAATGCCGCAATCCGCGGCAACGTGACGCCGCAGCTCGGCAATTCGGGCCGGGCGCTGCCTTCCGGCTACTCGGTGCAGATCGTCCCGCTGAAGTACGTGGGGGCGGCGGAGATGGCCCGCATCCTCGAGCCTTTCGCCAAGGACGCGCAGGCGGTGCGCGTCGACGCCAACCGCAACCTGCTGATCCTGTCGGGCACCGAGCAGGAGCTGCGGCACCTGATCGACACGATCGACACCTTCGACATCGACTGGATGAAAGGCATGTCGGCCGGGGTCTTCACGCTGCAGAACGCCGACGTCAAGACCGTCTCGCAGGAGATCGACAAGATCCTCGGTGATCGCAACACCAGCCCGTTCGCGGGCGTGCTGCGCGTCATTCCGATCGAGCGGATGAACGCGCTGCTGGTGATCTCCCCGAACCAGGAGTACGTCGACCAGGCGAAGAAGTGGATCGAGCGGCTCGACAACGGCAGCGGCGAAGGTGCGCGCTTCTACGTCTACAACATGAAGTACCAGCGTGCCGAGCGCATCGCCCCGCTGCTGCAGCAGGCGTTCAGCGGCCGTGCGTCGCAGCCCGCCGCCGAGGCCCCGCCGACGCTGGCGCCGGGAACCCCGGCGGGGACGATCGTGTCGCCGCCCAAGTTCCAGACCCAGCCGAACATCGCGCCCAACACGCCCGAGGCGGCCGCGGCACTGGGCGCGCCGTCGGCGACGGCGATCGCAAACGCGAGCGGTGGCGTGAGTGGTGCCGGCGGCCTCGGGGCCGCGGGTACGGCCGGCCAGACGACTGCGGCGCGTCTCGTCGGGGGTGAAGGCACGGGCGTCGTGCGCAACGTCCAGGTCGTCGCCGACAAGGAGCAGGACTCGATCCTCATCGTGGCGACGCCGTCCGAGTATTCGATCATCGAGCAGGCGCTGAAGAAGCTCGACGTGCCGGCGCGCCAGGTGATCATCGATGTGACCATCGCCGAAGTGAAGCTCACCGACCAGCTCCAGTTCGGCGTCGACTGGCTGTTCAAGGGGGGCGCCCCGTCCGGGCGTGGCAGCGGGGGCAATTTCAACCGGAACACCGGGTTCAATCCCGCCGTCCCGCTTCCCACCACGGCGGTGGGCGCGGCGGCGACGGGGCTGACCATCGCGGCGCAGGGCTTCAGCTATCTGATCAACAACGCCAATTTTCCCGGCGGCGTGCAGGCGGCGCTGAACCTGCTCGACCAGTACGGCAAGACCAAGGTGATCGCCAACCCGCAGATCGCTGCGCTGGACAACCAGAAGGCGACGATCAAGTCGGGCAACCGGATCCCGGTGAGCCAGCAGACGATCGTCGGCAACACGACCAACGCGGTGACGACGACCTCGCAGTACATCGACACCGGTGTCCTGCTGCAGGTGACGCCCCACATCAACGAGGGCGGGCTGGTGACCCTCGACGTGCAGGCGGAGGTCAGCAGTCCGGGGAATCCGGCGTCGCCCGGCGAGGCCCCGCCGATCGACACCCGGTCGGTGCAGACGCTGCTCGCGGTGCCGTCGGGCGACACCATGGTGATGGGCGGGCTGATCCAGGAGACGAAGGGCAATTCGACCAACGGCCTTCCCCTGGTCGACCGCCTCCCGATCGTCGGCGGGCTGTTCGGGAACCAGACGCTTACGAACAACCGGAGCGAGCTGATCCTGTTCATCACGCCGCGTGTACTCGCCAGTGCCACCGACTTCAAGGGGGTCATCGATGACCTCCGGAACCGGATGCAGAGCCTCGGCAGCGTTTTTCCCCCAAAGACCGAAAAAGTGTCGGGAGAGCCCGACAAATGACATTTTCACATGTTGCGCACCCGCAACAAAGTTGTGAGTGCCGCGGGCCCAACTCTTGCGAGATTGACGATGATGATCGAAATGGCTAGGCTTTATTCAAGGTTCGGGCACTGGGCGGCGGGGGTTGCAATCGCGATGGGTGCCCGGCCCGCAGAGAGTGGCAGCAAGGCAAACTGGATGTTTTCCGACGTTTTGCGGCAGTTTAGCGCGGCGACCGTCGCCAAACGACGACAGTATGCGAAGCGGTGGATCGGAGCGTTGGCGGTCCTGGCGCTGGCGGGTTGTGCGACGGTGGGTGGGCCGGGGACGCTGACCAAGGATTCGTCCCCTGACGTGAAGCGCGAGGCCGTGGCGGCCCGCGCGCAGGGGCGGTGGGATGCGCTGATCAAGGGGGATTTGAACGCTGCCTACGCTTACCTGAGCCCCGCGACGCGGGCGACGACGCCGCTGGACGTCTACAAGGCCAAGCACAAGGTTGGGTTGTACCGCAAGATCAAGGTGGATTCGGTGGATTGCGAGGGTGCAGTGTGCACGGTGAAGCTCACGCTGACCTACGACTACAAGCGGTTCAAGGGCATCGAGACGCCGCTCGTTGAAAAATGGGTGATCGAGGACGGCCAGGCATGGCTGGTGGAGGCCAAATAGCTCTCGGTCGTTGCAAAATGTCTACAGGGGAAAATGGGAGAAACATCGATTCGTTTGTAATGCGACACCAACTGTACTAAGATCCAACCGCTGTTGTTTCTAAAGTGATCACTTTAAACGGCAACTCAACGGAGTCATCACCAACCATGAATATTTTCAAGAAGAAGTCGCTGTGCGCCGCGCTCGCTGGTATCGGCGCGCTGGGCGCGGTCGGTGCCGCGCAGGCGGTCAACCTGAACCCGGATGGCCTGGGTCAGGTCCTGATCTATCCCTACTACACGACGCGCGCTGATGCGTCCGGCGAACATCTACAACTCGCTGCTCTCCGTGGTCAACACGACGGCCTCGGTCAAGGCGGTCAAGGTCCGCTTCCTCGAAGGCAAGAACAGCCGTGAAGTCCTCGACTTCAACCTGTTCCTGTCGCCGAAGGACGTGTGGACGGCTGCCATCACCCCGAGCGGTGCCGGCGGCGCCATGATCCAGACGGACGACACGTCCTGCACGCTGCCCGCGATCCCGGCGGCCGGCAAGGCGTTCGTCAACTTCGCCTACACGTCGGACGGTGCGGGCTCCGGCGCTCGACCGCACGCAGGAAGGCTACGTCGAGATCATCGAGATGGCGACGTATCTCGACACGTCGACGACGGCTGCCAACGTCACGCACGTCAACGGCGTGCCCCCGGGCTGCGCCGCCGAGACCGACGCGCTCGCCAGTTCCGAAGCGAACATCCCGATGGGTGGCCTGATGGGCGGCATGACGCTGATCAACGTCGACTCGGGTACCGACTACACGGCGGACGCCGTCGCGCTGGACAACTACTCGGATACGGCGATCTACGCGAACTCCGGTTCGACGCTGCCCGATCTGCAGGAAGCCAGCCCGCCGGTCAGCACGCGTCATCAACGGCGGCGCCTGTCTTCCAGTCGACGTGGGCGGGGGCCAATGCCGATCCGGTCAGCGCGGTGCTGATGCACGACCAGGTGATGAACGAGTTCGTGCTCGACTACGATCACGCACTCGGGCACCGACTGGGTCGTCACGATGCCGACCAAGCGCTTCTACGTCCAGAACGGCACGGGCCGCCGCCGCAAGTCTGTTCCAGCGCAACTTCAACAAGACCGACGGCGCCTGCGACGACGTTTCGCTGAACATCTACGACCGCGAAGAGAACACGACGTCGACGCCGCTGGACTTCTCGCCGCCGCCGCCCACCCAGACGAACTCCATCTGCTGGGAAGCGAACGTGATCACGTTCAACAACTCGAACGTGCTGGGCTCGGCCAACTCGCCAACATCCCGACGGGCTTCGAGCACGGCTGGCTGAACTTGGGCTTCGGTGCCGCGAATTACCCGGGAGCAGGCACGGGCACGGCGACGGTTACTGCGCCGATCCACCAGCTGATCAACGCCAACACGACGGTCAACCGCTGGGTGGCACGCCGAGCGCCGGCAACACGGTCACGTACAATGGCCTGCCGGTCGTCGGCTTCGCGGTCCAGTCGTTCGCCAACGGTGCGATCCCGGTCGGCGGCGAAGCCGGTGCTGTCGAACTACGGCGGCAACTTCGTCCAGAAGGGCACGAGCCTACATCAACTGATCTTCGGATCGGTGATGAGCCCCCGCCGCATGATTGCGACGGGCTAGCCGAGTGACGAAGTGATATGTGTCGCGACTGACAAAGGGCGGAACCCCCAGGGTTCCGCCCTTTTTTATCTTGCGCCACGGTGGCACGGGCGGCAGATCACGTCGATGGGCGATCGGTTCCCTTTGCGGACGTCTATCGATGGCATGTCGGCACCAGATTCGGCTGCTGTCGATTGCGTGCCGTCATGCGAAAACCATGTACAATGGCTTGAGTTTGCTTCTGTTATAACCGGCACATCGCCGTCACTTGAATAGGGGTGGCGGAATGCCGCCGCATCCAGATGTCTACCCATGCACTTGCTCCGTTAACCTCTGAGCCGCGCCCTCGCGATCGCGGCCTCTCCGCCCCTGGATGCTGGCTCCCGTCGGTTTCGATCCGCCGGTACCTGTACCGCAGCACCGACCCGACGACGCACAACGTCACCTTTGCTGCACTCGATTCTCCAACGCGACGCCGACGCCAACCTTGCGGTGACGCCGCACCGATGCCGACGCCACGACGACACCGACGCCGACCGGCAGCTGTCCGGCCGGGGTCCAGTCATCCCTGTGACACTCGGCCAAGTTCACATCGCCGGCAACGGGACCTATAGATATCTCACCAACGGCTTTACCGGTGGCCAGACGGTGGTATTTCAGATTACGGTTCCCTCAACCATTCCGGTCGGACACTACGTCAGTATCGTGGGTGCCGAATATGGTGCGCAGCCACACGCGCGCACTGCGGTGCTGTCGAACACTTGTGCGGACTTCACGACCCCGATGGCCCCGAACTCGCATTGTTCAACTCGGGCCCGACGGTCCAGATTTACGGCTACACCGCGGCGAATACCCTGAAAATGGCCAACTTCAGTCCCGGCACGTATTCTTGAACGTCGAAAACGTAAACGCTCAGGGCGCGCCGTCGTGCAATGTCGGTGAAAACTGCAATATGTATATGGATTTCTACGTCAGATAGCTTGCAGGTTCGTTAGTCAGACGCGAGAGCGGCCCCGCCTTGGCGGTGCCTCTCTGTTGCGCCCCGAGCAGCGTGCTCCTCAGGAGCGTCCTCGTAGCGCATCGGCCCGAGTCCGCGCTCGCGAAACCACTTCGTGATGATGATCTTGTGTCCGGCGAGAACGGGCATGCCGGCGTGCAATGTATCAGGGTTCACCGTTCCGTCGGCATGGAGGTTGTTCCATATAACGGCGGTTCCCTTAACTGGCCCGAAGGCGTGGTCGATCGCGAAGAACCGCGTCTCGCCTCCCGCTTCCACATCGTTCAGGTAGACCATGACGTCCAGGTCGGTTGCCACGCGCGCCCGAATGCTCCGCATACTCAGATGTTCCGGGTTCGAAATAATCGGTGTGCTGCTTGAACTGCTGTCCGACCTCGTACCGCTGAGCCTGAATTCCCTCCGAATACGAAACGCGTATTCCCAGTGCTTGCGCGATCTTCTCGTCCAGGCGCTCGATCGCGGCCGAACCAAGCAGTGCGAGATCGCTCGTCCGGCTGTGCGGTACACTTCGTCGGCTGACCGACGGTAACGTAGACGGTCGAAGACTCCGTTGGCGATCGCCGCGATTTCGTCACACTCGGCTCGCTCAGAAACTACTTCAACGTCAAGAACTGCATCTTGTTGGTGTCGAACCGGACTGCACCGCTCTGCCCGGCGCAGTATCGGGATTCGCTACGACATGTAAGTCGACCGGATCGGACTCCCGGTTCTCAGCCGCCAATGCGAGTCGAGATTGCTCCGGCAAGTGTGAGCCCATCGCCTCTCGTTCGGGTGCCTATCGCTCGTTCTTGAGCAGAATGCCCAGAAGCTCTTCAGGGTTGCAGCCCCGCCGCAAATTTTCGCCGAGCCATTGCGTCCAGCTTGTGTCGAGACTTCGCTCGACTCACGATGGCCATGTCCAACCGTATTCGCGTCATCATTGCCGCGCTGCGCTTGCTGCCCTTGTACCGGATGTGGCGATCGCATGCGCGTTGTCCTTTTCGATCCGCCTGCAATTTGTCTCTCCTCGACTGCCTCCGCGGCGCCTGCCACGCAGCTTCCGCCCGACGTCTTCGCCAGGAGCCACTGGATGGACCTGACGCGTGCCGACTACGACGCAGCGCTCAAGAAGCTTCCGGAGAACATGCGCTGGGAATTCGCGACCAGTCCCAAGCGCATCCAGGACCTGCTGAACGGCCTGCTGCTCAACAAGACGCTGGCGGCGCAGGCGCGCGCGCACGGCCTGGGTGGTGACGCGTTCGCGAAGGATCCTGCGGCGGACCCCGAACGCGCGCTGGCGGACGCCGAACTGAAGCGCATCGACGAGGCATCGGGCGCGGCCTTCGACGCGAAGAAAGCCGACTTCGAAGCCAAGGCGCGCGAGCAGTACATGGTCGACCGCGACAAGTACACGCAGCCCGAGGAGGTCCGCTTTTCCGACATCGCCGTCGCGATCAAGGGCCGCGGTGAAGACGCTGCGCACAAGCGGGTGGAGGAGGCGCGGCAACGCCTGCTGGCAGGCGCCGATTTCGCGACCGTCGCGCGCGAATACTCGGACGACCCGAAGGTGAAGGAGAACGGCGGTGCGATGCCGTTCGTCTCCGCGAAGCAGCTGGCTCCTGAATTCGCCAAGGGCGTGTTCGCGCTCAAGACCGTCGGCGAGATCTCCGAGCCGATCAAGGGCCCGGCTGCCTGGCACGTCGTGCGCCTGGACGAGCGCCGTCCTGCGGGCGTCAAGCCTTTCGACGAAGTCCGCGACGGAATCATGAAGACGCTGCGCGATCGTTACATCGCCCAGCAGCGCGAGCTGCGTATCCAATCGATCTACCGGGACCCCGACCTGCAGATCAATCAGCCCGCGATCGATGCGCTGGTCAACAAGGTCGACCCGACGCCTGCTGAAGCCGGGAGCACCGGTGGCGCCCGACGCCTCCGATTCACGGTGGCGCCCGCTGCCGCGGCCCCTTCGACCTCACCCGCTGCGGCGCCCCCCGTTCCGACGCAGGTGCCGCCACCCGCCCCTGCGCCGAAGTGACCTGACCGGCCGCGACCTCCGTGTGACGGATCGCACCGCCCGCGAAACCGCGTTGCAGCACGCACCGACGCGCGCAGCGCGCAGGCCGATCGGCGCGCGCGAGCGCGCGCTGTTCGCGAATTTCTACCGGCGCGAGCTGACGCTGCGCTATCTCGGCAGCACCACCGGCTTCGCCTGGGCGCTGCTGCACCCGCTGATGCTGCTGGGGGTGTACCACTTCGTCTTCACGCGCATCTTTCACGCGACGGGTTTCGCGGGCGAGAGCTTCCTCGCTTTCGTCGCAGTCGCGCTGTGGCCGTGGCTGGCGGCGCAGGAGTCGCTGCAGCGCGGCACGGCGAGCATCGCGGGCTACGCGGGGATGATCCGCAAGGTCGCGTTTCCCGCACGAGATCGTCGTGTTCGCGTCGGTCGCCGCGACGTTCACGCTGCAGTTGATCGGCTACCTGGTCGTGCTCACGGTGCTCAAGGCGAGCGGGGAGGGGATCCATCTGTCGGGGCTGCTGATCGCCCTGCCGGTGTGGGCGATCGTGCTGGTCGGGGTCATGGGCGCCGTGCTGTTCCTGTCGGCGCTGCAGGTCTTCATCCGCGACGTCGAGCACATCCTGATGCCGGTGCTGATGATCCTGATGTACCTGACGCCGATCCTGTATCCGCTGACGCTGGTGCCGGAACGTCTGCGCCCGTGGATCGCGCTCAATCCGTTCTCGTGGATGGTCGGGCGGCTGCGCGATGCGCTGCTGGAAGGCCGTCTCGCCCTGCACTGGAGCGACCTCGTCGCGCTGCTGGCCGCGCTCGTCGTGTTCCTGGGCGGGCTCGCGTTCTTCCGGAGGCTGTCGCCGCATTTCGAGGACTTCGTGTGACGTCGCTGCTGGCATTGGCGGACGTCGGCAAGGACTACGCGAAGGTGCAGCCGCGCGGCGGACGCGTGCGCCTCGTCTGGGACCTGCTGCGCGGCAGGTCGGCGACCCACGTCTTCCGCGCGCTCGACGGCGTGTCCTTCGAGATCCAGCGGGGCGAATCGCTGGGCGTGATCGGCGAGAACGGGGCCGGCAAGTCCACGCTGCTGAAGGTCATCGCCGGCGTGATCCAGCCCACGCGCGGAACGATGACCGTCAACGGGCGCGTCGGCGCGCTGCTCGAGCTGGGCTCGGGATTCCATCCCGAGTACACCGGGCTCGCCAACATCGACCTCGCCGCCGCGCTGCTCGGCTTGACACCCGCCGAGATCGCCGACAAGCGCGACGAGATCATCGCCTTCGCCGAGCTGGGCGACCACATCAACGATCCGATCAAGCAGTATTCGTCGGGGATGGTGGTGCGCCTGGGTTTCGCCGTCGCGACCGCGCTTGCCCCCGACATCCTGATCACCGACGAGGTGCTCGCGGTCGGCGACGAATCGTTCCAGAAGAAGTGCATCGCGTGGATGGAGCGCTATCTCGGCGACGACGGCACGCTGCTGTTCTGCTCGCACAGCATGTACCACGTGCAGAAGCTCTGCCGCCATGCGCTGTGGCTGAAGGACGGCCGCGTCGAGCGCTATGGAACCGCGGCCGACGTGACCCAGGCCTACCTCGCGTATCACGAGCAAAAGGAGGCGCGGGCGAAGGGCGCCCTGTCGCTGGCGCAAGCCTCGACCGCTGGTTATTACGCGATCCAGACGCTGGAGCTCGACCGCAACGATGTCGAGCGTGGCAGCGACGTCACGCTGCGCGGCGACGTCTACAGCCCCGACGGCCGCGCGCCGGTCATCGTCATCGGCATCGTGCGCGCCGACGGCACGCCGGTGTTCGGGGTCGCCACCGACATGGACGGCATCGCGCTCGAGAGGATCTCGCCGGATCGCTACGGATTCGAGCTGACGCTGCCCGCACTGCCGCTGCAGCCCGGCAGCTACGCGGTGAGGGCCCACGCGGCGGATCCCGAAGGTGTGCGCCTGTTCGACCACGTCGAGCGGCCGCTGACCGTGCGCGGCGCGACGCGCGAGCTCGGCCTCGTCCACCTCGCGCATCGCTGGCACGACGGGGTCAGCCGGTGATCAAGGTCAATTTCGGATGCGGATTCGAGGGGAAGCTGCCCGGCTGGATCAACGTCGACCTGAGTCCCAGGGGTGAGCCGGACGTCATCGCCGACCTGGCGAAGGACCTGCCTTTCGGGAGCGGCAGCGTCGACTTCATCCACAGCGAGGATTTCATCGCCGCGCTCGAACTCGAGCAGGCGAAGCACTTCCTGCGCGAATGCGCCCGCATCCTCAAGCCGACCGGCGTCATGCGCGTGCTCACGCCCGATCTCGCCAAGCTGTGCCGCAGCTACCTCGAGCAGCCGGAGTGGCTGGTCGCGACCTGGGACAGGACCGTCGGCGTTCCGCTGGCGACGCGTTCCGCGTGCGAGGTCGTGAACCTCGGCGTGCGACTGGCCGGCAGGTTCCACTACGACGCGCCGACGTTCCGCCAGGTCGCCGCCGAATGCGGGTTGCGCGCCGTGCAGGTTGCGTGGAACCAGAGCGAGCACGCCGAATTGCGCAACCTGGACCTGCGCCCGCCCGAGTCGAGCGTCAGCATGTACCTCCAGTGCTATCCGGCGGCCACCGATCGATGAAATGGCGGGGATTGCCGCGCGAGGTCGGCGAATGCCTGTTCCTGCCCGCGCTCGCGGCGTCGCTGCCCTGGGGCATTGCCTGGCCGCTGCTGCGCCGGTCGGCGCGCTGCCGCGGCCTGTTCGCGGAGGCCACCGCGCGCGCGCAGGCGATGGCGGTGCGCGAGAACTTTGCGCAGGATCCCGATGCGTGGGCGAGGGGTCATCGGCTGACGCGCATCGTCGACCAGGTCGATCCCGCCATTTCCTCGCTGCGCAGCGATCGCTGGATGCGCGACCACCTGCAGGTGGAGGGCGATGCGCTGCCCGCGGGCGCGTGCATCTTCGCGGGCTTCCACTACGGCCCCGGATTCTGGTCGCTGCGCTGGCTGCGCTCGCAGGGGCATCCGGTGTCGTTCCTGTCGCGGCCGATCGTCGCGGAGGAGTTTGCGGGTCAGCCGCTGCGCTTCGCCTTCGAGCGCTGGCGCATGCGGCAGGCGGAGCGCGCCGGCGGGGCGCCGATCATCTACGTCGGCGACAGCGTGCGCAGGATCCGCGAAGCGCTTCAGGCCGGAACGTCGGTGCTCGGCATGGTCGACGTGCCGCTCCCCGAGTCGCCGCATCGTGCCGCTGCGCCGTTCATGGGCGGTGAAGCCTGGTTTCCCGACGGCCTCGTGCGGATTGCCCGCAGCGAAGGCGTGCCGCTCTTCGCCTACGTCGCGGGGCTCGATCCCTCCACGGGCCGCCGCTCCCTGACGTTGACGCGTCTGCCGGTCGGGGGCGAAGATCCGATGCATTCCCTCGCCGCGATGCTCGAGCGCGCGATACGCCGGGACCCGCCAGCCTGGCACCTGTGGGCCGAGTGGCCGCTGTTCTTCCGAAACTCACCGTCGCACTGACTCATGGCTATCGCGGTACTGGCGTACCACTCGCAGGACGTCGGCGGCAACGACTATCACGTCAACGACCACGTGGCGCTGGCGGAAGACCTTCGTCGCATCGCGGCGTCCGGGCTGCCGATCGTTTCGGCGGTGTCGGTGGCCTGCGCGCTTGCCGCAGGGTCGCCGCTTCCCGAGCGGGCGGTGGTGCTGACCTGCGACGACGGCGCGATGCTGGATTTCGTCGATTGCGAGGTTCCCGCGCACGGCATGCAGAAAGGCTTTCACCGCATCATCGGTGAATCGGGAATCGCGGCAGGCGCCGGGCGCATGACGTCCTTCGTCATCGCCGATCCGGTTGCGCGGGCGACGCTCGAGCGCACCTGCCTCGACGGCGCGCACTGGCTCGGCGAGGACTGGTGGCCGCGGGCGGTCGCGGACGGAAGCTGGCACCTGGGCGTCCACAGCTGGGATCATCATCATCCGTCGCTCGAACGCTATTCGGGTCTGCCTGCGGCGGCCGCCGAGTTCCGCGGCGTCGACGATTACGCCGAAGCCGACCGCCAGGTGCGCACGGCGGCGCAGTACCTTCGCGCGCGTGCGCCGAATCCGGGGGACCGGCTGTTCGCCTATCCGTACGGGAACTGGACCGAATACCTCGCCGGCGACTACTTTCCGAATCACGGGGACGAGCACCGGATGATTGCGGCCTTCACCACCGAGCCTGAATTCGTCCATGCAGGATCGAACCGGTGGCGGCTTCCTCGCTTCGTCTGCCGCCAGCACTGGCGCGCGCCCGAGGAGCTTGCCGCGATCCTCCGGCGACTTTGAGGTCCAACGCCCCGAGGCTGCCATGTCCGACCCCGACCGTTTCACCGGCGAACGATTCATTCCCGGCGTCCCCGGCGAGATCGCCTACGAGCATTGCCACCGCTACGCGTTCGCCCGAAGCCTGGCGCGCGGGCGCCGCGTGCTCGATGCGGCCTGCGGCACCGGCTACGGCTCGGCGCTGATGGCCGGCGTCGCCGCCAGCGTCGTCGGCATCGACATCGATGCGGCCGTGATCGCGGATGCCGCGGCGTCCTACGCATCGCACGCCAACCTGCGCTTCGACGCGGCGTCGGTGACCGCGATTCCGCTGCCCGATGCCAGCGTCGACCTCGTCGTGTCCTTCGAGACCATCGAACACATCGGCGCCGACGAGCAGGCGCGGATGCTCGCCGAGTTCGCGCGGGTGCTGGTCCCCGGGGGCGTGCTGGTCCTCTCTTCCCCCAATCGGGTCGAGTACAGCGAGCTGCGCAATTACCGGAACCCTTTCCACGTCCACGAGCTCGATCGCGACGAGCTCGCGCAATTGCTGCAGGCCGATTTCCCCGCCCGGCAGTGGTACCGGCAGCGCCGCTACCTGGGTTCCGCGCTGTGGGCGGAGGACGCAGGGCCGCGCTGCGAAACGCTGGCCGGCAATGCCGAATCTGTGCGGGTTGCGCCGCTGCCCGAGGCGCTCTATTTCATCGTGGTCGCGGCGCGCGAGGGGCAATCGCTGCCATCGGAGCTGCCGACCCTTTCGCTCTACGCCGACGCCGACGACAGCGAATGGAAGCGCATCGACGACGAGGCGCGCAAGGTGCTCCGCCTCGACCGCGAGCTGGCGCAACGCGACCAGGAGAACCTGGAGCTCGCCCGGCGCGTGCACGCACTCGAGGACACCGTGGGCCAGCGCGACGCACGCATCGCAATCGGTGATGCCGAGCGCGACGAGATGCGGCGCCAGCTCGAAGCGCAGGAGCGGCTGATCGCCTATCGTCAGTCGGTGCGCTGGTGGCTGGTGCTGCCGTGGCTGCGAATGCGCCGCGCCTGGGAACGGATTCGTCCGGAATGACCAGGGCAAGGCCGTCGCCGCGCATCGACATCGTCGTCGATGCCCGCGCTCTCGCGGATCGCCTGTGCCGCTGCGTCGAAGCCGTGCTCGCAAACACGGATGGCGACTTCAGGCTGTTGCTCGTCGACGCGGCGCCGGAGGATCAGTCGCCCGGCGCTCTGGTCGAAGGTCTCGCGCAGCGGGGACTGCGCGGTATTTCGGTGCTGCCGGGGGCGCTCGAACCCGCATTTGCCGCTGCCGCCAATCGCGCGGTCGCCGGGTCCGACGCAGACGTCGTGCTGGTCGATTCCGGGATGATCGCCACACCTGGCTGGCTCGAGGCGCTCGTCCGCTGTGCGGCGTCCGATCCGCGCATCGCGACCGCAACGCCGTTTTCCAACGTGGGTGGAATCTGCTCGTTCCCGCGGCTGTGCCGCGACGAGCCCTGGCCCGTGGGCGCGGACCCCCGGCCGACGCTGGCGGCCATCGCCGAAGCCGCAGCCCCGACCTATCCCGACCCGCCGGTCGGAACCGGACCCTGCCTGTACGTGCGCCGGCAGGCATTGCGCGCGCTGGGCGGATTCGATCCGGGCTTCGCCACCCTGCGGGCCACGCAAGCCGACTTCTGCATTCGCGCGCTGCGTGCCCACTGGCGCAACGCACTGGCCGACGATGCGTTCGTCATCGGCGGCGTCGCGCAGGGAGCGCAGCGCGACTGCGGGCCCGCCCGCCACCAGGACGATGCGCGCGACAAACCCGGCGCGCTCGCGGAGGGAACTGCACGCGAGCAAGCCGATGCACGCGACGACGCCAGGCTCGCGCTTCGGCATCCGTACCTTGCCGACGTCGTCGGCGCCTTCGTGACCATCGACCCGCTGCGGCCGCTGCGCGAGGCCGCGCTGTCGAGGATGCTGGTGGCCGGGCCGGCGCCGGGCGTCCTGCACGTGATCCACGATCACGGTGGCGGCGTCGAGACTCACGTGCGGGCGTTGACCGAAGCACTGCGCGACGGATGGCGACACTGCGTCGCGACTGCGGCCGGAGACCTCTGGCAGGTCGACGAATATCCAGGCGACGGCGCGAGGCGGAGGTTCGAGTTCGTCCGTCGCGACGGCGAGTCGTGGCACGATTTCATCGGCGCCATCGCCGCGTCGTTTCGCATATCGCTGATCCACATCCACCACCTCCTTCACGCACGGGAGGGCGTCGTCGCCGCGCTTCAGTCGCTGGGTCGGCCGTGGGGGATCACGATCCACGACCTGTGGCTCGCGTGTCCGACGGTGACGCTGTCGCGTGCGGATGGTCGCCATTGCGGCGGCGAGACCGATGCCGCGTTGTGCACTCGCTGCCTCGACGCACAGCCAACGTTCGCCGGCACCGACATCGTGCAATGGCGGCGCGAGCACGCGGCGCTCGCTGCGGGTGCGGCGTTCCTGATCGCGCCCTCGCAATGGGCGGCCGCGATGTTCGTCCGGTACTTCCCGGATGCGGCGCCGCGCGTGCATGTCATCGCCCATGCGACGCCCGACGCGTGGGCCCAGCAGTCCGAAACGGATGCGGCTGGCGAGCCGCTGCGCGCAGTGCTGCTCCCCGACGACGACCTGCCGACGGTGGCCATCGTCGGGGCGATCGGCCAGGACAAGGGTGCGCAGGCGCGTCGAGCGGCTCGCGCAGCGCGCACGCGAGCGGGGGGCGCGCCTGCGCCTGGTCGTGATCGGTTACCTCGACGTACAGAACGCCCCATGGCAGAGCGTCGATGCGGTGCTGACCGTTCACGGTCGCTACACGGCGCAGGACCTGCCGAAACTGTTTGCGCACTACCGCGTCGCGCTCGTCGCCTATCCGTCCGAGGGCCCCGAGAGCTTCAGCTACACGCTGTCCGAGACCTGGGCCGCAGGCCTGCCGGCGCTGGTCCCGCCGATCGGTGCGCTGGCCGAGCGCATCGCGCAATCGGGCGCGGGTTGGGTGATGACCGAAGACGAATGGCACGACGACGACCGGATGCTCGACCGCATCGTCGCGCTGATCGGCGCGGATCGGGCGGACGAACGCGCGCGCGCAGCGGCGAATGCGCGCAGCGCGGCACGTTCACTGGTGGCGGCGAACGCCGGACCCACCGCTCGGCTCTACGCATCGGTCGCTTGCCGGCGCAGGTGCGCAGCCGGGGCGCAGGGTACGGCCGCATTTCCACCGGCTCGCATGCGCGACGCCCTGGGCTACCGCAAGTGGGAGCCGCCGCTGATCCACCATCCGATACACCATCCGATCGACCATTCGCTGCAAGCGGCGCTGGGATCGACCAGGGCCGCGGTCGGCGGAGGACGTTGGCGGAGGATGCTGGGACGATGGCTCGATCGCATCGGGCCGGCACACGTGATCAACGCACTCAAGGCGCGGCGCAGGAGCAAGCGTTGACGGGCAGGCGATGAGTCTCGAGCGCTACGGACAGTGGCTCGCACGCGGCCGCGGGCATCAGGTCGAGGGTCGTGCCATCGATGCCCTGCTGTGCTACCGACGCGCATTGCGCGAAGTCGCAGGCGGCGCAGATGCGCGTTTCCACCTTGGCGAGATCGCCTGGCAGATGGGCAACCCGACCGACGCGATCACCCAATGGCAGGCGGCGATCGCCGCCGCGCCGCAGCACGTCGCGAGCCTGCATGCGCTGGCCGATGCCTGCGCGAGTGTCGGCAGGTTCGATGCGGCCCTCGACGCAGTCGATCGCGTCCTGGCGTTGCGGCCCGGCGATGCGCGGGCGGGTGCGCTCGCGACGCTACTTCGTGCCGGGCGGGAACCGGTCGCGGCGGAAGCGCTGGAGAGCGCGCTGGCATCGGGTACCACGTGGCCGCTCGGTCTGCTCGCCCGCATCGTCGATCGCGCCGAAACTGCAGTCGACGGCGGCTTTCCGCCGCGGCTGCGCGAGCAGTTGCTCGACATCGCGCTGGCTTCGCAGGTGACGCCGGCCAGCGAGGATGCGCTGCGGACGATCGCCTTCGCGCTCGCAAAGCATGGCGATCGCGACCACGCGCTCGCCTTTGCGCAACGTTACGCCGAGTCCTGCACTGCATTGCACCGCAGCCCGATGCCTCTGCTGTGGCCGCTGCGCAGTGTCGGCCCGCTGCTGCGCGCGGGGCTGCTGCGCCTTCCGGACGACCCGCTGGGGGACGTTGTCGAGGCGAGGCTCAGGGACCTGTTCGGTGCGGACCGGTGTGCATGGAGCCTGCTCACGCTCGGCGCGCTGCCTGCTTCGCCCGAGGCAGCAGCGCGTTCGATCGCCGCGCTGGATCTCGACGTGCTGATCGACACCGCGGGCATCGCGCATCCGGCGGGCCCGCTGCTGGCGCTGCGACCAGCGCGGACGCTGTGGGGACTCGCCCGTCACGACATCCCGTCCCTCGAGTCGCTGGTCGATCGGGTCTTCCACTTCGACGAACTGGTCGCAGCGCTTGCCGAGCGCCATCGCGCCCTCGCGTCCGCGCCTGGGGCGCAGGCGAGCGCAGGCGAGCTCGCAGCCCATTGGGAGGCCGCGGTTCGCGCGCATCAGTCGGGCGATGCGTCCTCGGCACGGACCGAATACGACTGGGTGCTGGAACGCCAGCCCGGGCACGCGCCTGCGCATTACCTGCGCGCAATCCTCGAGCGCGACCAGGGAGCCACCGACGCCGCAGTGGACGGACTGCGTTTGGCGCTCGCGGCGGCACCGGGATTCGACGACGCGCGGGCCGCGCTCGCCAACCTGCTGATCGACCGCGGCGATCCCGGTGGCGCACTTCTGCTCGTGCGCGAAGGTCTCGCGGCATCGGCCAACTCCGCGCCGCTGTGGCGCGCACTCGGACAGGCCGATCTCAAGCTTGGCGACGCCGCGGGGGCGACGGCGGCCTTCGCCGAGGCGATCGCGCGCGAGCCCGACAATGCCGAGGCGCACTACAACCACGGCGTCGCACTGCAGATGCAGCGCGATCTCGCCGGCGCCGCGCGCGCCTACCAGCGTGCGCTCGCGTTCCGGCCCGAGCTCGACGCGGCGGAATTCAACCTCGGCGTGGTGTTCGACCAGCAGGGGCACGCGGACGCGGCCATTGCGGCGTTCACGAACGTGCTGGCGCGTGCGCCCGGACACGTTGCGGCCTACAAGGCGCTGGGCGAAACGCTGCTGGCGACCGGGCGCATCGACGCGTGGGCCGCGAATTGCGAGCGCTTCGAGAAGCACTGTCCCGACCATCTCGCCGTCGCCGTCCAGGCACTGGAAGTCTGCGCGTATCGCGGCGACTACGCCCGCCTCGGGCGCTGTCTCGACGATCTGCGGCGCGAGCGCTACACGGCCGGCGACCCGGGCGAGATCCTCGACGCGCTGCAGCAGCTCGTCTACCTGCTGCATTTCTTCGACGTCGAGCCCGGCCTGATCGCAGGATACGAGCGCACCCACGCGGAGCTCGCGCGGCGCATCTACGGCGATCCCTGGCCGCGCGTCGCGTCGCGTCGGCCCGGACGGCTGCGGATCGGCTACCTGTCCGGCGACTTCCGCAATCACGTGATGGGCAAGATGATGTGGGAGGTCCTGCACCGCCACGATCACGCGCGGTTCGAGGTGTTCGGTTACGCGACGACCGACGCGCATGACGACTGGACCGAACGGATCCGGGCCACATTCGTGCGTTTCGACAGCGTCGCGCCGCTGTCCGACGACGATGCGGCGCGACGCATCGCGCAGGACGACCTCGACCTGCTCGTCGACCTGTCGACGCACACCAAGGGCGCGCGTCCGGGAATCCTCGCGCGCAAGCCAGCGCGCGTGCAGATCACCCACGTCGCGAGCGCGGGCACGACCGCGATGTCGGCGATCGATTTCAAGCTGACCGACCGTTACGCCGACGTCGAAGGCGACGAGGAATCGCGATCGGGAGTCGAGGGACTGCTCGCGATGGATGGTTGCGTCTATCCGTGGCGCAGCATCGAGCCCGCACCCGGCGAACCACTTCGCAGGGGGCACCTTGCGCATACCCGCCGACGCGACGGTGATCGGCGCGTTCAGTACGCCCCTCAAGCTCTCTCAGCGCTGCCTCGCCACCTGGCGTGACGTGCTCGCCCGGATTCCCGCGGCGGTGCTCGCGTTCTCGCCGGTCAATCCCGCGCTGCGCGACACGTATGTCAGGCTCACGGCGAACTCGGGGATCGATCCGAAGCGCATCGTGTTCATTCCGCAGGGGCGCGACGATGCCGAGAACCAGGCGCGCTACCGGCTCGTCGATTTGGTGCTCGACCCGATGCCCTATGGCGGCGTCAACGGCACGATGGAAGCGCTGGCGATGGGCGTGCCCGTCGTCACGCTGGTCGGGCGACGGCATGCGGAGCGCAGCTCGTATTCGATCCTGACCAATCTCGGGGTCACCGACACCATCGCCACCACCGGCCCCGAATACGTCGACATCGCGGTGCGCCTCGCCGCCGAAGCCGGGTTCATGCGCAGGGTCCGCGACCGGATTGCGCAGGGGCTCGGGCATTCTCCACTGACCGACATGACCGCGCACGTCCGGAACCTCGAGCGCGCCTATGTCGCCGCGCTCGAGCACGCTGCACCGGAAGCGCTGGAGGCTGCGGAAGACTTGGTCATGAGCCGGGGCGGCGATGGCTGACGGCAACTACGCCGCATCGCTCGAGCGCGCCCGCGCCCGGCTTGCCGCAGGCGACATCGCCGGCGCGAAGCGCGAATGCGAGGCCCTGCTGCATTCCGGCGGTGCTGCGCCGGCTGCGATGGCGTCGGCGGCCCACCTCGTCCTGTCGGCCTGCGCGAAGCGCAGCGGCGACGAGCCCGCGCAGCGCAGGCACGTCGAGCAGGCATTGGCGGCGGATGCCGACAATGCGCTCGCCCATTACGCGGCAGCCGAGTTGCACGAACGCGATGGCGTGCCCGCCGCGGCCATCGCCAGCCTCGAGCGCGCCGTGGCGCTGCAACCGGGCTTCGTCGCCGCGCACCAGCAGCTCGGGATCCTGCGCGGCGAGGGCGGGGACGCCGAGGGCGCCGTCGCCGCATTCACCCGGGTGGTGACGCTCGATCCGCGCAACGCCCGTGGCTACAACAATCTCGGCAACGCGCTGCGGACCCTCGGCCGTCAGGACGAGGCGCGCAAGGCGTTCGAGCGCGCGGTCGAGCTCAGGCCCGACTACGACCTCGCGATCGCCAACCTCGCCGTCCACTGGCGCGACGCGGGCGACATTCCGCGCGCGGAGCGGCTGGCGCGCGCGGCGCTTTCCCGCAAGACCGGCAAGCCGCCGCTGCGCGCGATCGTCGTGCTGCTGGCCGGCCTGCTGCGTGAGCGGGGTGCGCTCGACGAGGCCGAGCCCCTCTACGAACAGGCGATCGCGATGGCGCCCAAGGCCAGCGCGGGCGAATGGTTCAACCTCGGGCGCATCCATGCCGAGCGCGACGACGTCCCGCACGCACGCGAAGCCTATCGCCGGTCGTTCGAGTCCGATCGCACCGACCTGCGCGGCGCCTTGGGTATGCAGCTTTCGCTGCCGATGATCTATGCCGACGCGGCGGAGTTGCAGGCCGCGCGCGACGCCTATGCACAGGGGCTCGACACGTTGCGCCTCGGGGTCGATCGCCTCGTCTCGGGGCTGACGCCTGACCAGGTCCTCGACGGCCTGCGGTGGACGAACTTCTTTCTCGCCTACCAGGGCCGTGACGACCGCGAGCTGCAAGCCCGGTATGCGGCGTTCGTCGCACGGGCGATCGACATCGGCGCGCCGCAGTGGCGGGCACTCGACGGGCCAGCTGCGTTATTGGCAACATCGGTGGCAACATCAGTGGCAACATTCAGTGGCAACGTTCAGTGGCAACGTTCAGTGGCAACATCGGCGTCAGCGTCGGCGTCAGCATCGGCGGGCGCCGCGCGTTCCTCCGGTCGGCTCAAGGTCGGATTCGCATCGGCGTTCTTCCACGTCGGGACGGCCGGGCGCTATTTCCGCAGCTGGATCACCGACCTGCCGCGCGACCGGTTCGAGGTCCACGTCTACCACCTCTATCCAGGCCTCGACGACATCGCGACCGAGATCAAGGCGCGCGCCGACCGCTTCACCGAGTTCGGCGGCAGCCGGGCGCGGCCGTCGGTCGTCGCGCCGGCGATCCGCGACGACGCGCTCGACGTCCTCGTCTATCCCGAGCTCGGGATGGATCACACGTCGTTCGTGCTCGCCGCACTGCGGCTCGCGCCGCGGCAGCTCGCGGGCTGGGGGCATCCGGTCACCACCGGTCACCCGACGATCGACGGTTTCGTGAGCTGCGGTGCGATGGAGCCGGATGGAGCGGGTGCGCACTACACCGAGCCGCTGCTGACCTTGCCCGGCGTGGGGACCTGCTATCGAAGCCTCGCGCTGCCCGATGCCGGTTCGCGCGCGCGATTCGGTCTGCCGGAGGACGCGCCGCTGTTCCTGTGCCCGCAGTCGCTGTTCAAGGTGCACCCGGACAACGACGACCTGTTCGCCGAGGTGCTCGCGGCGAATCCGGGTGCGCTGCTGGTGATGTTCGACGGCCGGCATCCGCGGGTCACCGACATCTTCACCAGGCGGATGGTGCGCGCGCTCGACGCGCACGGCGTGGCCGCCGATCGGCTGCGCATCCTGCCGCCGGTTCCCCACGACGACTACCTGCGCATCAACCTGCTGTGTGATGCGATGCTCGATACCTTGCACTGGTCCGGGGGGAACACCAGCCTCGATGCGTTGGCCTGCGGGCTGCCGATCGCGACCTTGCCGGGCGCTTTCATGCGCGGAAGGCAGAGTGCTGCGATGCTGCGGATCGTCGGCGTCCCCGAGCTCGTCGCCGGCGATCGTGCCGCCTACGTCGCGCTGGCCACGCGTCTCGCCGGCGATCCGCAGTGGCGCGGCGATCTCGCCGCGCGCATACGCGCCGCGCGCAGCCTGCTGTTCGACACCAAGGCGCCGGTCGAGGCCTTCGCCAGCCTGCTCCTCTCTCCCTCTCCCGCTTGCGGGAGAGGGGCGGGGTGAGGGCGCTCAGCGCGCCAGCGCCTCCCGCAGCGCGGTGACGGCGCTCGCCCAGTCGCCGGTCGTGCGTTGCCGGAACAGCCGCGCCGTCGGGTACCACGGCGTCGTATCGCCGGTCGTGCCCCAGCGCCAGTCCGGCGCGAACGGAAGCAGGATGAAGACGGGTCTTCCCAGTGCGCCTGCGAGGTGGGCGATGCTGGTATCGACGGTCACGATGACGTCGAGCGCATCGACCAGCGCCGCGGTGTCGTCGAATTCATTGTGCGGATCGAGCAGCGTCAATGCCGATGCCGCGGCCGGCACCAGCGCGACCTGTGCCACGCCTTCGCCTTTCTGCAGCGAGAACCACGACACGCCCGGGAGCGCGAACAGCGGAGCAAGCGCCGACAGCGGAAGCGAGCGACGCCGGTCGTTGGCGTGATGCGGCGAGCCGGCCCATGCGAGTCCGATCTTGCGCGACGATCCCGCGACCTGCGCAATCCGGGTGGCGATGTCGGCGCGACGCGCGGCATCGACCCGCAGGTACGGCACGGCGCAAGCCCTGTCGTTCGCGCCGACGCCGAGCTCACCGGGGACCGACAGCAGGGGGATGGCAAAGTCGCATGCGGGCAGCGCATCGTTTGTGCCGAAAGTTGCGGCGACGCCCGGCACGCTCGCCAGAAGCCGCTGCAGGGGGCCGGGCGCCTGGACGATGACCCGCGCACCGCGCGAAGCGAGCGCCTGCGCGTAGCGCACGAACTGGATCGCGTCGCCCAGGCCCTGCTCGGTCGTCAGCAGCAGCGTCTTGCCCGTGAGATCCTCGCCCTGCCAGCGCGGGGCGGGGAGCGCCGGCGCGCGTGCGCCGAGCTCCGGGAGGTGCAGTCGCCATTCGTATTCGCGCCAGCCCTCCGGGTAGTCACCGTGCGCAAGCAGCGCGAGGGCGAGGTTCCAGTGCGCGTGCGCGAAGTCGGGTGCGTGACCGAGCGAACGGCGAAACGCGTCGATGGCTTCCGGGAGACGGTTCATCGCCTGCAGGGCGAGGCCCAGGTTGTTCCAAGCCGTCGCATGGTCGGACTTCAACGCCAGCGAGCGACGATACGCGGCGACCGCATCCTCGTTGCGATCGAGCGCGGCGAGGGCGAGCCCCAGGTTGTTGTGGAACTCGGGTTCGCCAGGGACCAGCGTCGCGGCGCGCTCCAGCAAGGGAAGGGCATCGGCAAGGCGTCCCCGCTGATACAGCACGACGCCGAGGTAGTGCAGTGCCAGGGGCTGTCCGGCGTCGGTGGCGAGCGCAGCGCGATACGCGCGCTCGGCGGCGTCGATGTCGCCGCGGCGGTGCGCCTCGACGCCCTGCTGCGCAAGTGACAAAGCGGCGGCGGCGGACGGTGGCGGTGTGTGCGCCCGCGGTGGCGCGACCACCGCGGGCGATGGTACCGATGCAGGTGTGGATGCCGCTGCGGGTCCGGACCGTGCGCCGGTCACGGGCGCACCCGAGGCCGCCCGCCCCCCCAGCGCGCCATGACACTGCTTGTAGCGCTTGCCGCTGCCGCAGGGGCAAGGATCGTTGCGCCCGACGATCGGCCCCTGCGCGAGTCCTGCTTCGGCACGTTCGAGCAGCGCGCGCGCCTCGCCGTCTTCCGAGAGAACAGCCAGGCGCCGGCGCGCAAGTGCTGCGGCCGGGGCCCATTGTCCGAGCGCGATGCAATTGCGCAGCAACTGGCCCAGCTGGGGCGATGCGGCGATCGCGTCCGAGAACTGCGGCACCAGCGCAGCGAGATCATCGGGCGGCACGACGCGGCAGAAGTTGTAGAGGCCGTGGAAGCCGAAGGGCAGTCCCGTCGGGTAGGCGGCTTCGAAGGCGAAGCGGTCGGCGAGGTCCTCGCTCGCAAAGCGAATTCCATGTTCGCGTTCGAGCAACGGCCGGAAGCTGCGGCAGATCGTCACGTCCTCGGCGTCGACCAATGTGATGCGGGGATCCTGCAGCGCTTCGAGCAGCTTTCTCGATCGCAACGAGAAGCCACCGTTGCCCACGCGCATGCCGTCGTCGTGCCAGAACCACTTGGCGCCGATGTAATCGACCGACAGGAACGCGTCGTCGAAGGCGGCGGGATTGACGACGTAACCGTCCCATTGCACGAGCAGGACATGGGAGGTCGCGACGTGACCGAGCAGCGACTTCAGCACGAAGTGCGAATAGTCGTCGCGCGAGGCGAGCCGGTCGATCGGGACAATGTCGATTCCCGGCGGAATGGCGATGCCCGCCGGAACGGCGTCGGTCAGGAACAGCGTCCGTCCGAACGCCAGGTCCCGGCGCGAAATGTCGAGCGCGCGCAGCGCCAGTGCGTGGTTGGCGGTGTCGATGCACGCCAGCGTGATATCGCGAAGCTCGCGCACGACGGGTTCAGGCGGTGCCGGGCGCCGGGGCAGGCGGCTCCGAGGTTCCGGGGGCGGGGATGGGACCGGTAGTCGGGGCGGCGCCTTCCGCAGCGACCGGCGCTGCGGGTTCGGGCGCGGCCGGTGTCGCATCGCTGCGGGGACGATTGCGGTCGAGCCACTGGGACGCCACCAGCACGATCCAGACGGCGGCGAGTGGGGCGATGTGCAGCACCGCGCGATTGATCGTGGTCTGGCCGGCGACCCAGTTGCGCGCATTGGTGAACGCGAACACGACGGCCAGGAAGACGAATCCGACGCCGATCGTGACGCCCAGCGGCAGCAGCCGCGGCGAACGCAGGTCGCGCCACGCGACGATCGCAATGGCGATCGCCGCGTACCAGAGCAGGTGCCAGTTGCCCAGCAGGAAGAAGCTTTCGACGAGCCCTGCCCACGAAGGCTCGAAATCGAGGTGCAGGCGGTAGCCGAGGACGACCGGATGCGTGCGCGCCAGCACCAGCAGGGCGAACAGCGTGGCGGCGACGCCGATGCCGACGATGCGCAGCCCTCGCCGCGGCCACAGCGCGACGATCGCGGCGGGAACGAGCGTCAGCGCCCACACGATGCCGGGCGTCTTGATCGTCACGCATGCGACCGCCAGCAGCAGCGCGAGCGCGGCATCGCCCGGGCGACGCGACAGCGTCCAGCGCCAGAGCGCGAGCGCCGCCATCGCGTAATAGGCCGCCATCGGAAGATCGGCGTAGCCGGCGAGTGCGACGTGCACGTTGGCGAGCGGCAGCGACGAGACGAGCCATGCGCCGATCATCGCGCGCAGCGGCGATGCACCCGAGGTGCGCAGCAATCCGTACATGCCGATCCCGAGCGCGACGGCGGTGAGCCACCACGGCAAATTCATCAGCGAATCGTCCCAGCGGCCCAGCGCGAGGCTCGACCAGACCTGCCACAGCGGAACGGTCGCCGGGTAGTTGGGCGCGGCGTCGAACCATGCGGCGCCGTTGGCTGCGAACCACTGCTCGGAATGGACGAAAGGCACCATCCGCCCCATGCCGTACCAGACGCGCGCCTTGGTCGCCCACTGCACCCACGAATCCCACGGGTACAGCGGAATCCAGAGCACTTCGAGCAGCAGCAGGACGAAACGCAGCGCGATCCATCCGGCGATGCCGAACCACAGGACCTGCGCAGCGCGGGATGGGGCCGACCACGGCAGCGAGGACGA
Organism: uncultured Pseudomonadota bacterium; assembly: GCA_963816415.1. Classification (GTDB taxonomy): domain Bacteria; phylum Pseudomonadota; class Gammaproteobacteria; order Burkholderiales; family Casimicrobiaceae; genus VBCG01. The sequence goes on along the minus strand of CAWFKR010000013.1, from coordinate 7,437 downwards.
GTCGGAAGCGCTCGGCGGGCCAGACAGCCCGGAAGGCGCCGGCGACGCGGCGCTCGCGGGTGGGGCGCTCGACGCGCGCCGTCGGCGCCAAGCGATCGCCCCGAGCGCGAGGGTGGCGAGGAGCAGTGGCAGCGCGACCGAGGCGACGGAGAAGCGCAGGCCCATCATCGACACGGCGCGCATCCAAAGCGTCAGCACGAAAGCGCCGGCGAAGAACCCGCAACCCGCAACCCACGCAGCCTCGCCCGCGTCGGCTCCACGCCGACCCGGCGCGCGCAGCGACGCGACCAGCGCGATGCCGAGCAGCCAGGGCAGCGTCCAGCCGGCGGTCAGTCGCAGTGCGTCGATCATTGGATCTCGAACAGCGCGCCGCCGTGGTCGAGCAGCTTGAGGTCGGCCGCAATCGTCGTGCCGCCGTCCCAGCGCAGGCGGTGTGCAGCCGCGTCGTATTGCACGCCGCGCCGCTGGTAGACGACGATCCAGTCGCCCTTGTGCAGTCGGTCCACCGGCGGAAGCATGTTCTGCGCGGGAACGTACCACGCGTTGTACGGGTACAGATGGTAGACGGCGCGCGCTCGGAGGTAATCGGCGTCGGCGACGACGAACACGCGCACGTGCCGATCGGGCAGCATCGTGCGCGCCTTGTCGATGAACGCGAACAGCGCGCCGTCCTCGGCCGTGAGGTGCCGCTCGCGCCAATCCTTGCCCGCGTATTGCTGCGCAGTCTCGCGGACGTGGCGAAAGAGCTCGAGCGTCCAGCGCGTGTCGAGGACGAACCATCCGACCAGCACCGCCGCGATCACGGCTGCTGCAGTGCCTGCGCCCGGCGCGACGACACGGCGTCTTGAGATGACGAACAGCAGGCCTCCGGTCAGCGCAATCGCGGCGGCGAGCAGCAACGGCAGCGGCAGGCCCTGCGAATCGGCGCCGCCGGTGACGGTGTTGATCGACGCCCCGTTCCACGGCCTGAACGCAGTCCACTCGCGGACGCGATCGCGAAGCGTCTCCAGCGCATCGGCGGGCCTCGCGATGACGCCCGTCACGGCGACCGGATTCGCGAGCGGGCCGTGCAGGGCCAGGGCCAGCCCCTTGATGCGGCCGATCCAGTGCGCATCGTTCCTCACGTCGATCGGGGCGAGCCGTCCCGACTCGATCGTCAGCGGAAGGGTATTGAGGCGCGAGGGCTCGACGTCGGTGCGCCACAGCAGCGCGGCGCTCACCCCGGCCGGGATGCCGCCCGCGATCCACAGGACCTGCGCGTAGCTCGTCGCCGGGAAATCGGTCTCGACCGAGACGATGGTGTTGCCATCCTCGGCCGCGTGGGTGATCACGAGCTCGCGCTCACCGGCCGTGAGCGTCGCCGCGCCGCGGGGGAGTTGCAGCGCCTTCGCGCCGTAGCCGCGGTCGGGCGCCGACGAGAACCAGCGTCCCGGCGTCGCGAGCGCGAGGTAGGCGACGAGGCAGGCGACCAGCGACGCCACGAACACCAGCGCAACGTTGCGCGCCTTCAGGCGCTCGGGGAGTGCGGTTTCCCCGCCTTCGGCGGCGGTCAATGCGCGTTGCGGGTCGTCAGGATGTGCCAAAGCGTCAGCGCGAGGATCCGCAGGTCGAACCAGGGCGACCAATGCTCGACATAGTAGAGGTCGTATTGTATGCGCAGCGCAAGATCGCTGTCGCCGCGCAGGTCGTTGACCTGCGCCCATCCGGTGATGCCCGCCTTGACCAGGTGCTTCTGCATGTAGCCGGGGACCCGGTCGCGGAACTGCGCGACGAATTCCGGCCGCTCGGGCCGCGGACCGACCAGCGACATGTCGCCCCGGAGGACGTTGACGAGCTGGGGCAGTTCGTCGAGGCTGAACCGCCGCAGGAACGCGCCGAAGCGCGTCGCGCGCCGCTCGCCGTGGGTCGACCAGACGGGTCCGCTCTGTTCCTCGGCGTCGGCCGGCATCGTGCGGAACTTGTACATCATGAACCGTCGCCCATTCCAGGTGACGCGTTCCTGCCGGTAGACCACCGGCCCGCGGGACGACGCTTTGACGCCGATCGCGATCAGGATGAATAGCGGCGACAGCAGGATCACGAGCAGCGCGGCGATCGTGTAATCCTCGATGGCTTTCCAGGTCGCGCGGGCGCCGCCGAGCGGCGTGTCGGTCAGGTTGACGACCGGCATTCCCGCGACCTCGCCGATCGAATGGTTGAGCAGGTGGAAACCCTGCAGGTTCGGAACGAACCGGACGATGACCGACGCCTGTCGCAGTCCGTCGACACAGGCGCGGATGCGCGCCTCGTCGGACAGCGGCAACGCGATCCAGACCTGATCGACCGGATTGGCAAGAAGGTCGTCCGGCAGGCGCGAAAGCGGCCCCTTGACCGGAATCCCGTCCTGCACGGTTCCGATCAGCGACGGATCGTCGTCATAGAACGCCTGGATCGCAAGCCCGCTCCACGAGGCCGCGCGCAACCGGTCGGCGACGCTGCGGCCGTGGGCGCGCGCACCGACGATGACGACGTGTCGCAGATTGCGCCCGCGCCTGCGCAGCGAGCGCAGGGCGATGCGCAGCGCGCCCCGCGACAGGACGTGGAGCGCGAATCCCCCTGTCACCCAGATCAGCGCCCAGCCGCGCGAGAACTCGGCGCCCGACTTGGTCAGGAACAGGAAGGCGCCGCCGGTCACCGCGAGCAGCAGCCAGGTGAAGAACAGCGCTGCGACCTCGTTGACGAAGCTCGCGCCGCGCTGCGACTGGTAGAGCCCCAGCGCGGGCAGCACGGCGACCGAGAGCAGCGCCGCCATGATCATCGCGTAGGCGTATTGGGACGGGATGACCCAGTCGCCGAGATAGAGCCGGTAGGCGAGCGATGGCGGTGGCGACGATCAGCAGCGGGTCGAATACCCGCATCGCCGCGTCGAGCAGCGTCGAATTTTCCTTGAGCAGGCTGCGGCTCACTGCGCGGCCTTCCGGCTGGCAAAACTCGGCCCAGCGCATGTCGACGAAGTCGCGCAATTCGCGCCGGAATCGCTGCGGCTCGAAGCGATGGGCGTTCTCGATGCAGGCCGCGGAATCGATCCGTCCACGGTTCGCCTCGAACACCCGAATCGCATCGACGATCGCCTCGGCGGTCTGGTCCGCGAACAGCACACCTGTCGGCGCGGGCGCGTCGAGCCCGCGGATGGTCTCGAGCACGCCTCCGCGCGCCAGCGCGATGACCGGCGTTCCGCAGGCCTGCGCTTCCAGCGGGGCGATGCCGAAATCCTCATCGGCCGCGAAGACGAACGCTCGTGCCTTTGCCAGCCAGCCGTCACGTTCGCGGTCTGGCAGCCGGCCGAGCAGGCGCGTGTTCGGGCCCGCGATCGCCTCGATCCGCGCGCGCTCGGGGCCTTCGCCGATCACCACCAGCTCGCGGTCGGGAAGGCGCCGGAAGGCCTCGACGATCAGGTCGACGCGCTTGTAGGGGACGAGCTGAGAAACCGTCACGTAGGTCGACCCGCGAACGGGTGCGGCGTCGATCGGGTCGATCGCGACCGGCGGATGGATGACGGTCGAATCGCGGCCGTAGCAGCGCCGGATGCGATCGGCGACGTAGCGGGAGATCGCGATGAAGTCGTCGACCCGTCCGCTGGTCTCCCGGTCCCACGCCTGGAGCCGGTCGAGCACGCGGCCTGCGAGCCAGCCCCGCAGACCGTGGTCGAGCCCGGTCTGCCGCAGGTACTGGTCGCGCAGGTCCCATGCATAGCGCATCGGCGTGTAGCAGTAGCAGATGTGCAATTGTCCGCGATGGGTACGCACGCCCTTGGCCACCGCATGCGAGCTGGAGATCACCAGGTCGTAGGCGGAGACGCTCGAGCGATTCGATCGCACGCGGGAACAGCGGCAACAGGCTCCGAAAGTGCCGCCGGGCGAAGGGGAGGCGCTGCAGGAACGATGTCGTCGCCCGCCTGCCCCCCAGCCTGGATCGATCGGCATCGGACAGGAAATCGACCAGCGCGAAAATGTCGGCTTCGTTGTAGACATTGCAGATCTCGGCGAGCACCCGCTCGCCGCCGCGCCAGGTATCGAGCCAGTCGTGGACGATCGCGATCCTCACGGCCTGGGTGACCTGCGATCCTTGAGGCTCGGCGGCATTGCGTGGATTTCCTGTCGTCCGTTGCGTTGCGCGCGATTTTACGCGGCCACCGGGCATTCGCGCGCGAGCCGGTGCGGGGCAGGGCAGGGCGGCGTCCGCGCGAAGCCGCGACGGCTGTCCCCGCGGTGATACCATCGGCCGCAGGAATCTCCAGCCGGGCCCTGATCGATGGCGCTACGCGTCGGTTTCAACGCGACACCGTTGCTCGCCCCGCTGACGGGTATCGGGAACTACATCGTCCGGCTCGGCGCGGCGCTGGCCGCGTCGGGGGAGACCGATCTCTACGCGTTCTACGGCCATCGCTGGCGCCACGAGGCGCCCACGGTGCCCGACGCGCGGCGCGGCGGTGACTCAGCGCGGCCGCGGCGGCTCAGGGATTTCATCAAGCCGCTGGTTCCGTTCGGGCGCGAGCTCAGGCAGGCGCAACAGCAACTCTCGTTCGCGCGCGGCCTGCGCCGCCATGCGATCGACGTCTACCACGAGCCGAACTACGTTCCGATAGGGTACGACGTGCCCGTCGTCGTCAGCGTCCACGACCTCTCTTGGCTGCGCTATCCGCAGACGCATCCGCGCGATCGCGTCAGGTGGCTCGAGCGCGGCATGCCGCGCGTCGTCGAGCGCGCTGCTGCGATCATCGTCGATTCCGAATTCGTCCGGCAGGAAGTGCTTGCGAGCCTGGGCGTGGCGCCTGCGCGCGTGCATGCAATACACCTCGGCGTCTCGCAGGAATTCCGGCCCCGCGGCGAGGCGGAAACCCGCGCCGTATTGCAGGCGCTCGACCTCGCGCACGGCGGCTACGTCCTCAGCGTGGGGACGATCGAGCCGCGAAAGAACGTCGGCCACGTTCTGGCGGCCTACGCGCGGCTGCCGGAGGCGCTGCGCGCCCGCTATCCGCTGGTGGTCGCCGGTGCGCGGGGGTGGCGTGCCGCGGATCTGGAAAGGGATCTGCATGCGCTGGCGGCAGGCTGGGCGCGATCCGGTTCCTGGGCGACGTGCCCGATGCCGATCTGCCGGCGCTCTACTCGGGCGCTGCGGCCTTCGTGTTCGCGTCGAAATACGAGGGATTCGGATTGCCGCCGCTCGAAGCCATGGCATCCGGCGTTCCGGTGCTGGTGTCGGACCGCGCGTCGCTGCCGGAGGTCGTGGGCGACGCGGCGTGGCTGATCGATCCCGAGCGACCCGAGGACACGGCGCGCAGGCTCGAGGAGGTGCTCGAGGATTCGGACGCGCGCTCGGTTCTGGTGCGCCGCGGGATCGAGCGGGCGGCCCGCTTCACCTGGGACGCGTGCGCGCGCGCCACGCTCGAGGTCTACCGCTCGGTTCGCTGAATTCCGGAGGCAGGAACCCGGCGCGATCCCTCGGCTATACTCGAATGCGGTTTGCAGGGGCGCGGCAATGCGCAGCGACTGCATTGTCCAGAAGGAGAGCGAGGATTCGCCCTAAGCGCTTGTTGGTGACCGGTCGGCACGGATTCGTGGGCGGCGTGCTCGCCCGCACGATCGAGACCGATCCGGCGCTGGCCGAATGGCAGTTGATCGAGACGCAGGAGACCTGGGACCTGCGCGACGCTGTGGCCACTGCGGCGATCGTCGCCGACGCTGCACCCGATGCCGTCGTGCACCTGGCCGCGCAGAGCTGGGTTCCGGACGCGTTCCGAGATCCCGAGACGACCCTGAACGTCAACCTGCTCGGCACGCTGCACCTGCTCCAGGCCCTGAAGCGCGCCGGCTTCGAGGGACGGATGCTCTACGTCGGCACCGGTGACGTCTATGGGCGCGTGCCCGATGACGCGTTGCCGGTGGCCGAGGAGCGGCCTGCCCGCCCCGAGGAATCCCTACGCAGTGAGCAAGCTCGCGGCCGAAGCGCTGTGCTACCAGTGGACGGTCACCGAAGGCATGGATATCGTGCTGGCGCGGCCGTTCAACCACATCGGGGCGGGGCAGAGCGACCGTTTCGTCATCTCGGATTTCGCGCGCCAGGTGGCGCAGATCAAGTGCGGCCAGCGCGAGCCTGTCGTCGCGGTCGGCGACATCGACGTCACGCGCGATTTCACCGACGTCGGCGATGTCGTGCAGGCGTATTTCGCGCTGCTTGGCGCGGGTGCGACCGGCGAGGCCTACAACGTGTGCTCCGGGCGCGAGCAGTCGATCCGGTCGCTGCTGGAGCGCCTGGTGGCGCTGGCGGGGGTGACGGTCCGCGATCGAGCAGGAGAGCGCGCGGATGCGCAAGGCCGAGCAGCGCCGGATGCGCGGCGATCCTGACAAGATCCGGCAGGCGACCGGCTGGGAGGCGGTCACGCCGATCGATGAATCACTGGCTGCGATGCTGCAGCATTGGGAAGATGGGGAGCGGGCATGTCCAAATCGGCATTGATCACCGGCATCACCGGACAGGACGGGGCATACCTCGCGAAGCTGCTGCTGGACAAGGGCTACCGGGTGTCCGGGTTGCTCGCCCGGCGCAGCTCCGACACCCTCTGGCGGCTGGGTCACCTCGGCATCGTCAAGGACGTGAACCTGATCGATGGCGACATCATCGACATGACGTCGATCCTGCGTGCCCTGGAGGCCGCAGCCCCCGACGAGGTGTACAACCTCGCCGCGCAGAGCTTCGTGGCCACGTCCTGGCGCCAGCCGCTCCTCACCGCCAACGTCACCGGCCTGGGCGCCCTGCACGTTCTCGAAGCGATCCGCATCCACGATCCGAGGATCCGCTTCTACCAGGCGTCGACCAGCGAGATGTTCGGGTTGATCCAGGCCGAGCGCCAGGACGAGAAGACGCCGTTCTACCCGCGCAGTCCCTACGGTGTGGCCAAGCTGTTCGCGCACTGGTCGACCGTCAACTACCGCGAGAGCTTCGGCTTGCACGCGTCCAGCGGCATCCTGTTCAACCACGAATCGCCGCTGCGCGGCATCGAGTTCGTCACGCGCAAGGTGACCGACGGCGTGGCGAGGATCAAGCTCGGCAAGGCGAAGGAATTGCGGCTGGGCAACATCGACGCTGGGCGCGACTGGGGTTTCGCCGGTGACTACGTCGAGGCGATGTGGCTGATGCTGCAGCAGGACAAGCCCGACGACTACGTGATCGCGACGGGGAGGACGACGACGGTGCGCGACATGTGCCGTATCGCGTTCGAGCACGTGGGTCTCGACTACGAGGATCACGTCGTCGTCGATCCCCAGTTCTTCCGTCCCGCCGAGGTCGACGTGCTCTGCGGCAATCCGGCCAAGGCGAGCGCGCGGCTAGGCTGGTCGGCGAAGACCTCGCTCGAGGACCTGATCGCGGGCATGGTCGAGGCCGACCTGCGGTGGGTGG
>CAWFKR010000012.1:0-162980 GCA_963816415.1 uncultured Pseudomonadota bacterium | reverse complement strand
TGCAGGGGACGCTGGGCGCCTTGGGCGGCGGCATCGGCGCCGGGTTCTTCGGCAAGGCGATCGCCGACGCCATCGAGTATCAGGCACACCTCGCCAACCTCGCCGCGCAGACCGGCGCGACGGTAGGAGGCACTGTCCGCGATGCGCGACGCGGCGAAGCTCTCCGACACCTCGATGGACGTGGTGGCGCAGGGCATGCAGCGCTTCGCTGCCGCGGTGGTGCAGGCGCAGGCGGGCACCGGCAAGCAGGCGGAGGCGCTGAAGGCGCTCGGGTTCAATGCGGCCGCCTTCGCCACCCAGTTCAAGACCACCGACCAGGCGTTGGTCGCGGTGGCGCAGCGGTTGAGCCAGTACAGCGACGGACTGGGCAAGACCGCGATCGAGCAGGCGCTGCTGGGCAAGACCGGCGCGCAGATGGGCGCCTTCCTGCAGGAGCTCGCCCAGGACGGCACCAACGGCGTCAAGGTGACCACCGAGCAGGCGCTGGCCGCGCGGCGGCTCGGCGATGCCATCACCGCGCTCAGGATCCAGCTCGACGACCTCTTGAACCGCATCGGCGTCGCGCTGGTGCCGGTGCTGACCGCCGCGGTCAAGGGCATCGACACCTTCAAGGACATCGCGATCGCGGCCGCGGTCGCTTTCGGCGGCTGGCCGCTGCTGCTCAACGGCATCGCCGCGGCGATCACGCTCTACAAGGACGCCGCGATCAGTGCCGCGCTGGCGACGGAGGTCCTCGGGCAACAGGCGTCGGTGGCGGGGACGCTGCTCGGCGGCATCGTGGCGCCGGCCGAGCTCGCCGCCGGTGCGCTGTCCGCACTCAAGGCCTCGGCCGCGCTGCTGTTCGCCGGGTTCGCCGGATGGGAAATCGGCAAGTGGCTGTCCGACCAGTTCCTGGTGGTGCGGCAGGTCGGCCTGACCATGGTCGATTCGCTCGCCACCGGCTGGGAGTACGTGAAATACGCCGCCGGCGTGGCCTGGGAAGGCATCAAGCTGGTGTTCAGCCAGTCGGTCGAGAACATGCGTCAGGAGTTCGGCGGCTTCATCAAGTTCCTCGGCGATGGGTTCTCGCACGTCCCCGGCGCCGGCGGCCTGGCGACGAGCCTGCAGTCCTTCGGCGCCGCGATCGCCGGGCCCTCGGGTGCGGCGCTGGCCACGTTCAAGGCCAACTTCGCGCAGCTCGGGGTCGAGTTCGACACCAACCGCGCCAAGATCCACGACGTCACCACCGACATGATGGCGATGAACATCGTCACCGAGGCCGGATCCGCGGCGGCCGACAAGGCGCACAAGCAGCCGCCGCCAGTGCCCCACGGCACCACGCAGGGGCGCAGGACGCCACCAAAGCACTCAATGCCTACCAGAAGGCGATCGAAGGCCTGCAGACCGCGTACAGCGACGCCGTCGCCAAGGAGCAGAGCCAGGCGGTGGCCAACGCGCAGGCGGACATCAAGCGCCAGTACGACCGCGGGCTGGTCGACTTCCAGCAGTATTACGCCGCGCAGACGGCGCTGCAGCGCACCGCCCTGGCGGTGCAGGAGACGCAGCTCGAGCAGCAGATCGCCAACCAGAGGGCGCTGGTAACCGGGCTGCAGACGGCCATCAACAACATCGATCCGTCGAAGTTCAAGACCCACGAGCAGTACGTGGCGACGGTGTACAACGCCAGCGCGCAGCTCGTGGATGCGCAGACCAACCTGGAGAAGAGCCAGGGCGCGCTCAACGTGCTCACGCAAAAGGGCCCTGAGATCGGGAAAGACTACATCGAGTCTTACCTGATCCCGGCGAGCGACGGATTGTTGCAATCGATCCCGGCGCTCGATCGGGCGATCACACAGCGCCAGCGCGAGAACGAGCAAATCGGGCTGAGCGCCAGCCAGGTCGATCAACTCAACATCGCCCGGGTGGAGGAGCTGCGCCTGGCCGCGATGCTTTCCGGACCGGCGGGGCAGGCGCTCGTCAGCTACTACGATGCCGAGCTTCGACCGATTGCGCCAGCTGCGCGACGTGACCGCGGCGGGCGAGGCGCAGCAGAACTGGATCGACGGCTCGCGCAACATGTTGAGCTCGGTCGCCGACCGCGGGGCGCAGTTCATCAGCGATTTCGTCCAGCATGGCTCGTCGGCGTTCAAGAGCCTGTGGGACGACTTCAAGACCTGGGCGCTGGATGCCTTCGCCAAGATCGCGGCGCAGACGGTGATCGTGAATCTCGCCGGCGCCTTCAGCGGGCAGCTCGGGCAGCTGGCGGCGAACACGTTCGCCGGCGGCCAGGGCGGCGCAGCTTCACTGCTGACCAACGGCGCGAACATCTTCAGCACGGGTTCGAACCTGTTCTCCGGCTTCTCCGCCGGCACCGGCGCCTACGGCGCGCTCGCCACCTCCGGATTCGGGCAGGCGGTCGGCCTGTCGAGCGTGGTGCCCGGGTCGCTGTCGCTGGGCGTCGAGGCGGGTGCGACGGCGTCGCAGGCCGCTGCAGGCGGCGCGCTCGGCCTCACCTCGCTGGGTGCGGCGCTGCCCTATGTCGGCGTCGCACTGATGATCGCCCAGGCGGCCGGGCTGTTCAACAAGACGCCGTCGCAGGTGCAAGGGCAGTACCAGATCAGCGGCGGGACCTCCGGCTTCGAGGACAACGCCTCTACCTCGACGCCGTTCGGAAATGTCGGCTTCAACGACGCCGGCACGCAGTATTTCAGCGGCCAGGGCGCGCAGGTCTTCAATCAGCAGATCAGCGGGATCCTGTCGGCGATCGCGACGCGCCTCACGCCGGACCAGATCAAGCAGACCGCCGGCGAGCTGCAGGGCATCCACTTCCAGGGGATGCAAGGGCACGTACACGACGGCCGACTTCATCTCGAAGTACGGCGGCCAGGTGATCTCGCAGGTCGTCGCCGCGGCGCTGCAGGACCTCGACCCGGCGATGTCGAAGCTGGTCGGCGCGTTCAAGGGCACCGCCGACGAGGTCGTCTCCTTCGCGAACGACCTGCTCGCGATCCACGACGCGATCACGGCGGACCCGGTGAAGCGGTCACCGACGCGGCGAAGGCGGCCAACCAGTCGCTCGCCGACTCGCTGACCGCCGCAGGGCAGCGCGCTCAGTCGCTGGTCTCCTCCTACGATGGCTCGGCCACCGCGACCCACAACCTCGCCACGGCGACGACGGCCTACCAGTCGACCCTGGTGCAGCTGCTCGCCCAGATCCAGCAGGTGCAGGCGGCGTGCATTCGATGTTCAGCGACACCATCCGCAGCATGACGCTGCAGACGCTGGACAAGCAGGGCCAGTACAACTATCTACCGAACGAGGTCAAGACCCTCACCGCGCAGGCGCTGGCCTCGAACGATCCGACCACGGTCCAGCAGTACGCCACCCAGATCAACCAGGACTACAACGCGGCCTTCGGGTCTGCTCTCCCGCGCAGCAGCAGTCGTCGATGCTCTGCAGTTCACGAGCCGGCTCACCAACATCGACGACGCTGATCTCGAACACCTGACCGACGATCGGCGACACGCAGACCGCCAACGCGAGACAAGGTTTTCTCGAAATCTCCAGCAAGCTCGACGAGATCGCGGCAAGCTCGACGCCTCCGCGACCAAGCAGGACACGGCTGCCAACAAGCAGATCACGGCGGCGAATACCCCGGTCAAGGTGAACATCACCCTGACCAACGGCACCGCAACCGAGGTCGGGGGCGGCTGATGACGGATCCCACCATGCCGATAGATCAGCCGCCGGATCTCGCACAACTCACCGAGAGCTGCAGACGTTCGGGGATGGCCTGCTGAAAAATCTCCTGCGCGCCCAGGCCTCATTCGGCGAGAAGGTGTTCGAACACGTCAGCCGCCTGCAGGTCGAGCTGCACGAGGCGCGGCAGCTCCAGCTCGCCCTCACAAGCGCGCCGGCCACCCAGCCGGGGATCGACCGCCGGCGCCTGGCGCAAGACTTCCTCTTGTACCTGCAGGCCCTGGATCCATCCGCCGCCGGGCATCATGTGGCCTCGATCCTCGAGGTGCTTGAAGCTCGGCGCGTGCACTGATCGTCATGGACGTCGATCTGCTCGAGGCACGCGCGGAGATCGCCCAGCTGCAGCGTGCGCTCGATCGGGCCTCGGCACGCATCCGCGAGCTCGAGGGAGCGCTCGCGATGTCGAATGCGCGCGCCGCGCTGGCAGAAACCAGCGCGCGGCGGCTGCAGGAAGGCCCACGGCACGCGCCGCTCGGACCCATGCGACCTACCTAGCCAGGCACTGCACAGAAGCGCTCAGCGGTCGCGGATTGCGGCCGGTGTCTATCTGCCGAAGGTGGTCCCGAAGAAGGGGGCCCCATCGGACACGAGCAGTAAAGCGACAGCTCCAAGGCCCGTCGTACTGCGCATCCTTCGGGTACAGGGAACCGCCAGACGACTGGCGAAGGCGGTGCGCTATATCGCCGCACCAGGCACGGCGGAGGAAATGCCGCCGGGCCAACAGCGCAAGTGACGCCAGCGAAGCGCGGCCAAAGGCAAGGATATGCGGCGGTGCGCCGAAGTGCTCAATGGCCGCGGATTGCGGCCGGCGTCTATCTGCCGAAGGTGACCCAGAGGAAGCTGGCCGCAACGAGCAGGAGCAGCGCCAAGATGATCAGACCCAGCATGAGGCTTCCGCCACGCGGCGATACGCTGGCCGGCTGCTGCAGGTGGGGAGCCTGCTCCGGGTGCGGCTGCTGCTGCGCGGTGTAATACACGCCGCTCCCTGGAACCCCGATCGTCTCGCGCGTCCCGCGTGGCCCGAACGTGAACCAGGCACCGCGGCGGCCGATCGACGTCGACACGCCGGACCTGCTCAGGTTGATCCTGAGGCCTGGGGCGATGCGCAGCGAGCGGCGGAAACGGAAACCCATCGCGCGATGCTACCGCTGCCGGGCCGATCGTGCGAGAGGCATTGCGTGCGCGCACCCCTCCCCGCAGGCCAGGGTAACAGCAAGGGCAAGGGCATATGCGTACTATCATGCGCAGCGTTTTCCCCTATGACGCGATGGCCGGTTCGATTCCGACCTCCGCCTCCATTTCCCCACCTGGCGTGACCCCGGCTTCGGCGCGCTTGTCGGCCCGAACGCGAACGCGCTCGGGAACCCGCGCCCCGCACTCGAACTCTAACGCACCACCGCACGGATGCGGCGTTTCGCCGTGCCCGGTCCGCAACTTTGGAGAGCGCTCCTTCCTCTGGTTCGTCACCGGGTGACGACATCGTGTAGTGGCTGCACGTAGATGCAAAGTGCCTGAAGAGCTCCGCGGGTCCCGCGTGTCAGGAAATGCGAGGACGTGAGGTCGCGCAATCGCGAAGAATCAGCAAGCCGAGTCTCGGAAACCGAGGCTCGAAACAACGGAGATCGATCATGATGAAGAAGACCCTTGGCGTCCTGGCACTGACGGCAGCACTCAGTCCTCTGACTGCCGCGGCTCAGCAATCGATGTTCCCGCCACCCGGCGCACAGGCGCCCTTCTATTTCGGCGCGGGCATCGGCAGCGGGCACCTGAAGATGTCGGGCAACGACATTCCGGGCCTGAACAACGCCCAGATCGACGGCAACGATACGACGTACACGGTTCGTGGCGGCTGGCGCTTCAGTCCGTACGGCGCAGTCGAGGTCGGATACTACGATTTCGGCCGCTACAATTTTCACGGGACGGTGATCGGAAACGCGGTGCCAGTCGATGGATCCGCCAAGGCAGACTCGGTCGGGATATCCCTGGTCGGCATATTGCCGATCAACAATTTCGATCTCTACGGCCGCGTCGGCTATGCGCATTCCGAGTTGAAGCTGAATGCGAATACGTCGCAGATCGCGTACAACCAGAAGGACCAGCAGGACGAAGCGACCTACGGGGTCGGCGGACGCTGGACCTTCGCGCCCAATTGGGCGCTGTTCGCCGAATGGGAGAAGAACGACAAGATCAAGGTCGACAGCTACGTCGGCGGCGTCGATTTCCGGTTCTAGGCGGAACCGAGGGAGCGGACGCGTCGCCGTGTCCGCTCCCTCGAGCAACTTCCGCGGAGCGGAGCGTTCACCGGCCTGAGCAACGCCAAACGACCTGCCGAGGCAGGTCGCTTGCTTTCATCTGATCGCCGGCCTCAGTCGGTAGGCGTTCCGCCCAGGCGCTCGCCAATGCGCTGGCGGAGACTTTCGACGATCTGATTGATCAACGCCTGGGCCTTGGCCTCGCCGAGGGACGCCACCGCCTTGTCGCGCACGTGATAGTGCATCATCAGAACGGTGCGCAGCTTGTCGAACGCCAACTGGTTCTTGGCACCGCAGACCGAGGCATCGTTCTGCAGGACGCGCTCGACGACGCCGGGATCGAGGATCCTGACGTTGCATATCGTCGCAAGTCGCGCGATCTCGTGATCGACCTGGTCGAGGCCCTTTGCCCACCACGTCGTGCCGAATTCCTGCGTGCCCATGGCTGTCGTCCCTGAGAGTCGATGTATCGCTGTTGTTTAGCGGTTGGCGTATGGTTCTTGGTGGTCAGCGGCCGTGCGATCGCGTCACGCGGTGGTCACTGCCGCGGCGGCGGCGTGTTCGGTGGCGGAATGCTGTCGGTCTGCGGATTGGGAACCGCATAGCCCGTTGCAGGCGCACCGTTGTACGGCGCGGACGGCTGCGGCACACGACCCTGTATCGTCCCGCCATACGCGCCCCGCACCGGGACCCGGTTGCCATGTGCATACATGCACTGCACATAGGCCGCGTCGTACTGTTGCTGCAGCGAGTAATACGAATAACCGTACGGGTCGGCGCCGTACGCGCTGCCGAAGAGGAGTCCGGTACCGGCACCCACTGCCGCACCTGCGCCCGCATTGCCGGACGCGGACCCGATGAGGGCGCCCGCCGCGGCGCCAAGCGCGGTGCCCGCGGCGGCACTCGCGGCAGCGTTGCCGGAGGCCGCCTGAGCGGCACCGCCGATCCTCGCCTGCGCATAGGCGCGGCAGTAATCGTCATCGGCGCGGAACTGATCCAGGCCCTTCGAAGAGCCGGGCAGGACCATCACCGTCGGAGCAACGGGCAGCGCGACGCAACCCGCCAGAAGCAACGCGGCAATGGCCGCCGACCCAATCGCACGATGGTTCATTTCGATCCTCCTGCCCCGCCGTAGGGCTCGTTTGGTGCCGGAGCAGCCGACCCTGCGGGAACGTCCTGCGGCACGACTGTCATCCACGGGTTCGCGCAGCGCTGCACATACGGGTAGTAACCGGCGGGATTGGTGCAGTAATACCAGGAGTGAACCGCCGGCGCCTGCGGCGCCTCCTCGATGTACACGGAAGGCTCGCGGGGAGCGTAGACGTAAGGCGACGGATACGAATACGTGTAGCCATAAGGCCATGCGTAGCCGTACGGATAACTGTAGCCGTACGGATAATAGTAGGGCCAGGCGCCCCAGTAGGGGCTGCCCAGGTAGAGGCCGACGCTGGGCCCGTACCACCCGCCGTACCAGCCATGGTAGCCACTGTGGTAGCCACTTTGGTAGCCGCTGCCGTGCCACGCGCCGCCACTGGGGCCCCCTCCATGCCACCCGCCTCCGCCCCCGGGCGCGCCAGGACCCCTGCCGCCGCCTCCGCCTGGAGGTGGGCCACCACCCCCGCCTCCACCACCGCGTGGCTGCGCCACCGCAGCACTGCTTCCAAGCGCGAGCGCAACAACTGCCAATGCAATCAGGATTCGGCGTGCCATGACGACCTCCGTATCCGCCCGGATCGCAGCCATTCCACCCGGTTCACGCGTTCTTGCCGAGCGCTGGTCCATCCGTCGGATCCATTTAAATGCACGATACCGCGCTTTCACACAGCCTGTCGTTGACGACGGTCAATCCATCGGCCTGCGCGGCGCCCGCACTATCGGGCGCAGCCCGATCCGCGCCACGGGCGGGCCGACATGCCACACCGCCCGCGCAACGGCTAGACTACGGCGGGCCCCAATGATTCCCTGATGCGCCGACCCACCACACTTGCCACCAAGTTCGTCATCGTCGGCGGCGCGCTGCTCGCACTGGCGATTGCCTCCATCGGACTGACGCTCTGGGTGACCTGGCAGCTCGAGGGTGGCGCGGCCGCGGTCAACGAGGCCGGGCGCATGCGCATGCAGGCCTGGCGGCTGGCGGCGATGCAGGCGGGCGACGCGCCCGAGGTCGCGCCCGCCCTCCTGCGCAGGATGGACGCAACGCTCGCACTGCTTCGCGCCGGAGATCCGTCGCGCCCGCTGTTCGTCCCATGGACCGACGACGTCCGCTTACACTTCGATACAGTTCAGGGGCAATGGAGCGCGTTGCGCGACGCGTGGACGACGGGGACGGCTCACGCGGTCGTGATGCGAAGGACGGAAGACTTCGTCGGAGCCGTCGACCGGCTGGTTTCGGCCATCGAGCATCAGCTGTCGCACTGGACGACGATCCTGAACCTCATCCAGATGTCGATGATGGCGCTGGCGATCGCGAGCGCCGTCGTGTCGCTGTACGTGGGGTACCTGTTCGTGCTGGACCCGCTCGCCCGACTGAAGACCGGCCTCGGCAGCATCGAGAAAGGCGACCTCTCCACGCGCATCCCCGTCACCTCGCACGACGAGTTCGGCGAACTGTCCGAAGGTTTCAATCGCATGGCCGACACGCTCGCGTCGCTGTACCGGAGCCTCGAGGACAAGGTGCGTGAAAAGACGGCGAGCCTCGAGGTCGAGCGCCAGCGCCTTTCGGCGCTCTACGAGGTGAGCGCGCTGCTGTCGCGGGCCGGGTCGCTCGACGAGCTTGCGCGCGGGTTCGCCCGCAAGACACGCGCGATCGCGCACGCCGATGCGGCGGCGATCCGCTGGTCGGACGAAAGCAACGCACGCTACCTGCTGCTCGCCGGGGACTGCCTGCCGCAGGCGATGGCCGAGGACGAGAGCTGCCTGCTCACCGGAAGCTGCCTCTGCGGCCAGGTGCAGGGCCGCGCCGCCACGCGCGTGATCCCGATCCACCCGGCGGCGCCGGCGCCCCTCGAACACTGCGCGCGCGCAGGGTTCGAAACGCTGGTGAGCGTTCCCATCACCCACCAGCAGCGGATCCTCGGCGAGGTCGACCTGTTCTATCGCGTGCCGCGCGCGATCTCCGACGAGGAGCGCAGCCTGCTCGAGACGCTGGCGAGCCACCTCGCAAGCGGCATGGAGAGCCTGCGCGCGAGCGCTCTCGACCGGGAGACTGCCGTGGCCGAGGAACGAAGCCTGCTCGCGCGCGAACTGCACGATTCGATCGCACAGTCGCTCGCCTTCCTCAAGATCCACGTGCAGCTCCTGCGCGACGCGCTGCAGCGGGGGGACACCGACGCGGCGCGGCAATCGATCGGCGAGATCGATGCGGGGCTGCGCGAGAGCACGAGCGACGTCCGCGAGCTGCTCGTCCACTTCCGCACGCGAACCAACACGCAGGACATCGAGCCCGCCCTGCGCACGACACTGCAGAAGTTCGAGCACCAGACGGGACTGGTCACGCATTTCAGCACCGAGGGCCACGGCATGCCGCTCGATCCGGATCGGCAGGTACAGGTGCTGCACGTCATCCAGGAAGCCCTTTCCAACGTGCGCAAGCACGCCAATGCGCGCGAGGTGTGGGTCGACGTCCGGCAGGCGCCGCAATGGCGTTTTTGCGTGCGCGACGACGGTCGTGGCTTCGACCTTCGCGACGGAAGTCTCGACGAGACGCACGTGGGGCTGCGCATCATGCGCGAGCGTGCCGCGCGCATCGGCGCGCAGGTCGAAGTCAAGACGGTGCCCGGTGGAGGGACCTCGGTCGTGCTCAACGTGCCGTCGAACGCCACCGGCAGCGCCCGCCGCGAGCCCGCCGCGGCCTGAGAGGTTCCCGACATGCCGCCGATCCGCATCCTCGTCGTCGACGACCACACGCTGTTCCGGCGCGGGCTGATCGCGCTGCTGCGCCAGAACGGCCGCTTCACCGTGGTTGGCGAGGCCGGCGACGCGGGCGAGGCCCAGCGGCGCGCATCGGAACTGCAGCCCGACGTGATCCTGCTCGACAACCACCTTCCAGGCGTCACCGGCGTCGACGCCCTGCCGGGCTTGAGGGAGGCGGCGCCGGCAGCACGCGTCCTGATGCTGACGGTCAGCGAGGACGAGCACGATCTCGCCGGGGCGCTGCGCGCAGGGGCGCATGGCTACCTCTTGAAGACGATGGACAGCGATGGGCTCGCGCAGGCGATCGAGCGCGCCGCCACCGGTGAATCGGTCGTCAGCCCGGAGATGACCGGCAAGCTCGTCAACGCTTTCCAGCAGGCGAGCTCGCGGTCGCCGGCCGACGAGGCCCCGGCATCCTCCCCGGCCGCCGACCGGATGCAATCGCTGTCGCCGCGCGAGAGCGAAATCCTTCGGCACATCGCGCGCGGCGCGAGCAACAAGGAGATTGCGCGCGCGCTCGACATCGCCGAGACGACGGTCAAGATCCACGTCCAGCACATCCTGCGCAAGCTCGAGCTCAGCTCGCGCGTGCAGGCCGCCGTCTACGCCGCCGCCCGCAACGGCGGCTGACAGCCCCGCTTACACCCCCACCCCACCCCTCTCCCGCAAGCGGGAGAGGGAGCGCCATACCCTCACCCCACCCCTCTCCCGCAGGCGGGAGGGTGCCGAGCGAGAGCGAGGCGGGTGAGGGTTGGGGTGAGGGCCTGAGAGATACATAGTTCTTCCGAACGATGCCGGGCTGCCCCCACATAGTTCCTCCCGCCCGCCGCGCCTGCACCTCCGGAGGATGTCCGCGCCCGCAGCCTTCGGCGATAGTGGGGGCCATCGGAAGTCGACGAGGGAGCGTCTCCGTGGCACGCACCAGCAACCAGGCGGCAAGCATCGCCGAAAGCCCCAGCCACCGCCGCCAGGCATGGTCGGTGCTCGTCGCGAGCACCTTGGGATTCACCGTCTGCTTCATGGTCTGGATGATGTTCGGCGTCATCGGCATCCCGATCAGGAAGGCACTCAACCTCAACGCGACCGAGTTCGGCCTGCTGACGGCGACCCCGGTGCTGACGGGGTCGCTGATCCGCGTGCCGCTCGGCATCTGGACCGACCGCTACGGCGGCAGGATCGTGATGGCGATCCTGATGGCGATCACCGTGCCCGCGATCTGGCTGATGGCATATGCGACGCAGTTCTGGCACTTCATCGTCATCGGACTCTTCGTCGGGCTGGCCGGCGGGTCGTTTTCGGTCGGCACACCCTACGTCGCGCGCTGGTTTCCGAAGAACCGGCAGGGGATGGCGATGGGCGTCTATGGTGCCGGCAACTCGGGGGCGGCGGTCAACAAGCTGGTCGCGCCCTCGCTGCTCGTCGCATTCGGGTGGGCGATGGTGCCGCAGGTCTATGCCGCGGTGATGCTCGGCACGGTCATCCTGTTCTGGCTGCTGACCTACAGCGACCCGTCCCACCTCGTCCCGTCGACGACCCGCTTCCGCGACCAGCTGAAGATGCTGAAGGACCCGACGGTGATCAAGTACTGCCAGTACTACAGCATCGTGTTCGGCGGCTACGTCGCGCTGTCGCTGTGGATGGTCCAGTACTACGTCGGCGAGTACAAGCTCGACATCCGCATCGCCGCGCTGCTCGCCGCGTGCTTCTCGCTGCCGGGCGGCGTGCTGCGCGCGATCGGCGGGGTGCTCGCCGACAAGTATGGCGCGCACAGCATCACCTGGTGGGTGATGTGGGTGAGCTGGATCTGCCTGTTCATCCTGTCCTACCCGCAGACCGATTTCACGGTGATGACGACCGCAGGTCCGACGACGTTCCACATCGGCCTCAACGTGTACGCGTTCACGGCGCTGATGGCGGTCCTGGGCGTGGCGTTCGCATTCGGCAAGGCAAGTGTCTTCAAGTACATCAGCGACGCCTATCCGACCAACATCGGCACGGTGAGCGGGGTCGTCGGCCTGGCCGGCGGGCTCGGCGGCTTCGTGCTTCCGATCATGTTCGGCGCCCTGCTCGACATCACCGGCATCCGGTCGAGCGCGTTCATGCTGATGTACGGCGTCGTCTGGGTTTCGCTGATCTGGATGTACTTCACCGAAGTGCGCAGGACGCAGGTCATGGGTGCCGAGGCGCGGCTTTCGCATGGCCACACCCGCGGCTGAATCCCGCGTATCAAAGGAGACAACGATCGTGAGCACCACCTCAATGGGCGCGCCCAAGCGACGCGGAGGCCGGGTCCTGACAGTATGGACCCCCGAGGACAAGGCGTTCTGGGCACAGCAGGGCGAGGCGATCGCCAAGATCAACCTCTGGATCTCGGTCCCAGCGCTGTTCCTCGCATTCGCGATCTGGCAGGTGTGGAGCGTCGTCGCCGTCAGCCTGCCCTCGCTGGGATTCAAATACTCGACCAACCAGCTGTTCTGGCTCGCGGCGGCGCCTGCGCTGTCGGGCGCGACGCTGCGCATCTTCTATTCGTTCATGGTGCCGCTGCTGGGCGGCCGGCGATGGACTGCGATCTCGACCGCGTCGCTGCTGATCCCTGCGCTGGGCATCGGTTTCGCGATCCAGGACAACACGACCACCTATCCGACGATGCTGGGACTGGCCCTGCTGTGCGGCCTGGGTGGCGGCAACTTCAGCTCGAGCATGGCCAACATCAGCTTCTTCTTCCCGAAGGAGCGCAAGGGCTCGGCGCTGGGCGTCAACGCGGGGCTCGGCAACCTCGGCGTGTCGGTCGTGCAGTTCCTGAGCCCGCTGGTCGTGACCGCCGGCATCTTCGGCATCTTCGGCGGTGATCCGCAGACGATCATCAAGAACAACGAGCCGGTCCAGGTGTGGACGCAGAACGCGGCCTTCATCTGGGTGCCGTGGATCGCGCTCGCCTCGCTGGCGGCATGGTTCGGCATGAACGACATCGCCGACGCCAAGGCGTCGTTCGCGACGCAGGCGGCGATCTTCCGCCGCAAGCACAACTGGCTGATGTGCATCCTCTACCTCGGAACCTTCGGCTCGTTCATCGGCTATGCCGCGGGCTTCCCGCTGCTGATCAAGAGCCAGTTCCCCGGCGTGAACCCGGTCGCCTTCGCCTGGCTCGGGCCCCTGGTCGGCGCCCTCGTGCGTCCTTTCGGCGGCTGGCTCGCCGACAAGCTCGGGGGCGCGCGCGTCACGTTCTGGAACTTTGTCGTGATGGCCTGTGCGGTTGTGGGCGTCCTCTATTTCCTGCCGAGCGGACCGTCCGGCGGCGGCTTCGCCGGGTTCTTCGTGATGTTCCTGGTGCTGTTCCTGACGACCGGCATCGGCAACGGCTCGACCTTCCGGATGATTCCGGTAATCTTTCTCACCCAGAAGCTGCGCGGCGTCGACCCCGCCAACGAAGTCGCGGTTGCCCAAGCCACCAAGGAAGGCAACACCGAAGGCGCGGCGACGCTGGGATTCACCGCGGCGATCGCGGCCTACGGCGGCTTCTTCATCCCCAAGAGCTACGGCACGTCGATCTCGATGACCGGCGGCCCCGAGCTCGCGCTCTACACGTTCATCGTCTTCTACCTGCTGTGCATCGGTGTCACCTGGTGGTACTACGCCCGCAGGAACGCCGAAATGCCGTGCTGAGGCCCGCCTCGCGACACCCCGGGAGTCGTTCATGAGCCATTTTCTCGACCGCATCACCTACTTCTCGCAGGCGCACGAGGACTTCGCCGACGGCCACGGCCGCACGACCGGCGAGGACCGCACCTGGGAGGATGCCTACCGCGGCCGCTGGCAGCACGACAAGATCGTCCGCAGCACGCACGGCACCAACTGCACCGGGTCGTGCTCGTGGAAGATCTACGTCAAGGGCGGCATCGTCACCTGGGAGACGCAGCAGACCGACTATCCGCGCACGCGCCCGGACCTGCCCAACCACGAGCCGCGGGGATGCGCGCGCGGAGCCTCGTACTCGTGGTACCTGTACAGCGCCAACCGGGTGAAGTACCCGCTGGTGCGCGCGCGGTTGCTCAAGCATTGGCGCGCCGCCCTGGCGGTCGCGAAGTCGCCGGTGGACGCCTGGGCGAGCATCGTCGAGAACGAGGACGCGCGGCGCGAATGGGTGGCGCAGCGTGGCCTCGGCGGGTTCGTCCGCTCGACCTGGGACGAGGTGAACCAGCTGATCGCCAGCGCCAACGTCTACACGATCAAGAAGCACGGTCCCGACCGCGTGATCGGCTTCTCGCCGATTCCGGCGATGAGCATGGTCAGCTACGCCGCGGGCAGCCGCTACCTGAGCCTGATCGGCGGCGTGTGCATGAGCTTCTACGACTGGTACTGCGACCTGCCGCCCTCCTCCCCGCAGACCTGGGGCGAGCAGACCGACGTCCCGGAGAGCGCCGACTGGTACAACAGCACGTTCCTGATCGCCTGGGGCTCGAACGTGCCCCAGACGCGCACCCCCGACGCGCACTTCTTCACCGAGGTGCGCTACAAGGGCGCGAAGATCGTCGCGGTCACGCCCGATTACGCCGAGGTCAGCAAGCTCGCCGACCTGTGGATGCATCCGAAGCAGGGCACCGACGCCGCGCTCGCGATGGCGATGGGCCACGTGATCCTGAAGGAGTTCTATTTCGGCGCGAACGGCCAGCCACGCTCGCCCTACTTCGACGATTACGCGCGGCGCTACACCGACCTTCCGCTGCTGGTCGAACTGAAGGAAACGACGCTGCCCGACGGTCGGAGGGCATGGGTGCCCGATCGCTACGTTCGCGCAAGCGACTTCGCCGACCGTCTCGGCCAGGACAACAACCCCGACTGGAAGACTGTCGCTTTCGACACCACCGGCAAGGTCACGCTGCCCAACGGCTCGATCGGCTTCCGCTGGGGCCCCGAGGGGCGCCCCGACGCGGGCCGCTGGAACCTCGAGGAGAAAGACGCGCGCGGCAGCGCCGAGGTGAAGCTCAAGCTGTCGGTGAGCGAGGACGGTACCCAGGCCAACGAAACCGTCGATGTCGCCTTCCCCTACTTCGGCGGTCGCGAGGCCCCCCATTTCACCGCCAACGCGCAAGGCGGCGACGTGCGCGTGTGCAGGGCGCCGGCGGTCAGGCTCACGCTGGGCAAGGAGGGCAGCACCCGCGAGACGCGGGTAGCGACGGTGTTCGACCTGCTGGCCGCCAACTACGGCGTGACCCGCGGCCTTCCGGGCGAGACCGAGGCCGGCTACGACGACAACGCCCCCTACACGCCGGCGTGGCAGGAAGCGATCACCGGCGTCCCGCGCACGCAGGCGATCGCAGTCGCACGACAGTTCGCCGACAACGCAGCCAAGACGCACGGCAAGTCGATGGTGATCATCGGCGCAGGGATGAACCACTGGTATCACAGCGACATGAATTACCGCGCGATCATCAATATGCTGATGCTCTGCGGTTGCGTGGGTCAGAGCGGCGGCGGCTGGGCGCACTACGTCGGCCAGGAGAAGCTGCGGCCGCAGACCGGCTGGACTGCACTCGCCTTCGCGCTTGACTGGATCCGCCCGCCACGGCAGATGAACAGCACGAGCTTCTTCTACGCCCACACCGACCAGTGGCGCTACGAGAAGATCGGGATCGGCGAGGTCCTGTCCCCGCTCGCCGACAGGGCGCGCTATCCAGGTGCGATGCTCGACTACAACGTTCGCGCCGAGCGCATGGGGTGGCTGCCGAGCGCGCCGCAGTTGCAGATGAATCCGCTCGACGTCGTGCGCGCCGCGCAGGCCGCGGGCCAGGATCCGAAGGACTACGCGGTCCGGGGCCTGAAGAGCGGCACGCTGAAGATGAGCTGCGAGGACCCGGATCATCCGGACAACTGGCCCCGCAACCTGTTCGTGTGGCGCTCGAACCTGCTGGGCTCCTCCGGCAAGGGGCACGAGTATTTCCTCAAGCACCTGCTCGGGACCAGCCACGGCGTGCAGGGACAGGATCTGGGCGCCGGCAGCGACCCCGGCGATGCGAAACCGCAGGAGGTGGCGTGGCACGCCGAGGCGCCGAAAGGCAAGCTCGACCTCCTGGTCACCCTCGATTTCCGCATGAGCACGACCTGCCTGTACTCGGACATCGTGCTGCCCACCGCCACCTGGTACGAGAAGAACGACCTCAACACCAGCGACATGCACCCGTTCATCCATCCGCTGTCGACGGCGGTGGACCCGGCGTGGCAGTCAAGGAACGACTGGGAGATCTACAAGGGTTTCGCCAAGGCCTTCAGCGAAGTCTGCGTCGGCCATCTCGGCGCCGAGAAGGACCTGGTGCTGACGCCGCTGATGCACGACACCCCTGCGGAGCTCGCACAGCCCATCGACATCGCCGACTGGAAGCGGGGCGAATGCGACCTCGTGCCGGGCCGGACGGCGCCGCAGATCACAGTCGTCGAGCGCGACTACCCGAACGTCTACAAGCGCTACACGGCGCTGGGGCCGCTGATGGCCAAGGTCGGCAACGGCGGCAAGGGCATCGCCTGGAACACCCAGGACGAGGTGCAGGCGCTCGCCGACCTGAACGGCAAGGTCGCCGACATGGGGGCGACCCAGGGATTCCCGCGCATCGACACCGACATCGACGCCTGCGAGGTCGTGATGATGCTGGCCCCCGAGACCAATGGCCACGTCGCCGTCAAGGCCTGGAATGCGCTGTCGAAGATCACCGGCCGCGAGCACGCGCACCTCGCACTGCATCGCGAGGACGAGAAAATCCGCTTCCGCGACATTCAGGCGCAGCCGCGCAAGATCATCAGCTCGCCGACCTGGAGCGGGCTCGAGAGCGAGAAGGTCAGCTACAACGCCGGCTACACCAACGTCCACGAGCTGATCCCATGGCGCACGCTGTCCGGACGCCAGCAGTTCTACCAGGACCACCGCTGGATGCGCGATTTCGGCGAGGGATTCGTCAGCTACCGCCCGCCGGTCGACCTGAAGGCGCTGGTGGAAGTCGCGGGCCGCAAGCCGAACGGCCACCCCGAGATCCCGCTCAACTTCATCACGCCGCACCAGAAGTGGGGCATCCACTCGACCTACAGCGACAACCTGCTGATGCTGACGCTGAATCGCGGCGGTCCGGTCATCTGGCTGTCCGAGGACGATGCGGCGAAAGGCGGGATCGAGGACAACGACTGGGTCGAGCTCTTCAATGCCAACGGCGCGATCGCGGCGCGGGCAGTGGTGAGCCAGCGCATCAAGCCGGGGATGGTGATGATGTACCACGCCCAGGAAAAGACCATCAACACGCCCGGCTCCGAGATCACCGGCGCGCGCGGCGGCATCCACAACTCGGTGACGCGGATCGTGCTCAAGCCCACGCACATGATCGGCGGCTACGCGCAGCTCTCCTACGGCTTCAATTACTACGGGACGATCGGCACCAATCGCGATGAGTTCGTCCTGGTGCGCAAGATGGCCAAGGTCGACTGGCTCGACGACGAACCGGCGCTGGCGGCCGGCCAATGACGGGAGATCGGCGATGAAGATTCGTGCGCAGATTGGCATGGTGCTGAACCTCGACAAGTGCATCGGCTGCCATACCTGCTCGGTGACCTGCAAGAACGTCTGGACCAACCGGCCGGGCATGGAGTACGCGTGGTTCAACAACGTCGAGACCAAGCCCGGCATCGGCTACCCGAAGGAGTGGGAGAACCAGGACAAGTGGAACGGCGGCTGGGTGCGCAACCCCGACGGCTCGATCGTTCCCAGGCAGGGTGGCAAATGGAAGATCCTGATGCGGATCTTCGCCAACCCGAACCTGCCGCAGATCGATGACTACTACGAGCCTTTCACGTTCGACTACGAGCACCTCCAGTCGGCACCCGAGATGAAAGCCGCGCCGACCGCGCGTCCCCGCAGCCTGATCACGGGCGAGCGGATGGAAAAGATCGTGTGGGGCCCGAACTGGGAGGAGATCCTCGGCGGAGAGTTCGCCAAGCGCAGCCGCGACACGAACTTCGAGGAGGTGCAGAAGGAGATCTACGGGCAGTTCGAGAACACCTTCATGATGTACCTGCCCCGCCTGTGCGAGCACTGCCTCAACCCGACCTGTGTCGCGAGCTGCCCGTCGGGGTCGATCTACAAGCGCGAAGAGGACGGGATCGTCCTGATCGACCAGGACAAGTGCCGAGGCTGGCGCATGTGCGTCTCGGGCTGCCCGTACAAGAAGATCTACTACAACTGGCAGAGCGGCAAGGCCGAGAAGTGCATCTTCTGCTACCCGCGGATCGAGGCCGGCCAGCCCACCGTGTGCTCGGAGACCTGCGTCGGGCGCATCCGCTACCTGGGCGTGCTGCTCTACGATGCCGACCGCATCGAGCAGGCAGCGAGCGTCGAGCGCGACCGCGACCTGTACCAGGCGCAGCTCGACGTGTTCCTCGATCCCCACGATCCCAAGGTCGTCGAGCAGGCGCGCCGCGACGGCGTGCCCGCCGCGTGGCTCGAAGCGGCGAAGGTGAGCCCGGTCTACAAGATGGCCGTTGAATGGAAGGTCGCGCTGCCGCTGCATCCCGAGTACCGGACGCTGCCGATGGTCTGGTACGTGCCGCCGCTCTCCCCGATCACCTCCGCGGCCAATGCCGGGCAGATCGGCGCCAACGGCGAGATTCCCGAGGTGCGGCAGCTGCGCATCCCCGTGCAGTACCTCGCCAACCTGCTGACCGCCGGCGACACGCTGCCAGTCGTGCGCGCGCTCGAGCGCATGCTGGCGATGCGTGCCTACCAGCGGGACAAGCACGTCGAGGGGCGTCAGAACCTGCCGGTGCTGGACCAGGTCGGCCTGAAGGCCGCCGAGGTCGAGGACATGTACAGGGTGATGGCGATCGCGAATTACGAGGACCGCTTCGTGATCCCGACGACTCACCGCGAGTACGCGGAGAACGCCTACGACCTGCGCGGCGGATGCGGATTCTCCTTCGGCAACGGCTGCTCGGACGGCGCGAGCGAAACCAGCCTGTTCGGAGGAAAGAAGAAGCGGACGATCCCGATCAAGGCGGCCGTATGACGGCCGGAATGAAAGGAACCGCCATGGCCCACGACCCTCGTCACCGCAGGGCGCTGCGCGCACTGGCGGCGCTCCTCCAGTACCCGGATGCGCAGCTGCGCGCCGCCCTGCCCGAAATCGCCGAGGCGATCGATCGCGAGGGCGCGTTGTCGCGCTCCCGCAGCGCCGAGCTCGTCGCGCTCGCACGGAGGATCGCCGCGGCGGACCCCTACGACGCCGAGGCCGATTACGTCGACACCTTCGACCGCGGCCGCGCGACGTCGCTGCAGGTGTTCGAACACGTCCACGGCGACTCGCGCGAGCGCGGCGCGGCGCTGGTCGACCTGCGCAGCATGTACGAGCAGGCGGGACTGCGGCTCGCCGATGGGGAAATGCCCGATCACCTGCCGGTGATCCTGCAATTCGCGTCGACACAGCCCGAGCGCACCGCGCGCGATTTCCTGGGCGAGCTCCTGCACGTGCTGGCGTCGATCTTCAGCGCGCTCGTCGGCAGGCAAAGCCCGTATGCGTCGGTACTCGCGGCGGTGATCGAACTCGCGGGTGGAAAGGCCGAAGCGGTGCCGGTCGCCGCCGAGCCCGCGCTCGACGAAGCCTGGGCCGAGCCGCCGGCCTTCGACGGTTGCAGCGTGCGGGGCCAGGCGGGTCCTCAGGGGCTGGCCAGCGCCCCGCAGCCGATCCGCATCGTCCGCAGGTCCTCGCTTTCCGAAGGAGTCAAGGCATGAACCACTGGCTCGACACCCTGCTCTTCGGCTATTACCCGTACGTCTGTCTCACGGTGTTCCTGCTCGGGAGCCTGATCCGCTTCGACCGCGACCAGTACACGTGGAAGAGCGATTCGTCACAGCTGCTGCGCCGCGGACAGCTGCAATGGGGCAGCAACCTGTTCCACGCCGGCGTGCTGTTCCTGTTCTTCGGGCATGCGTTCGGCATGCTGACGCCGCATGCGGTCTACGAGCCTTTCATCGATGCGGGCTCGAAGCAGCTGCTGGCGATGGTGTCGGGCGGCATCGCCGGCGTCCTCGCGTTCATCGGCACCACGCTGCTGCTCCACCGGCGACTGTTCGATCCGCGGATCCGCAGGACCTCGAAGACCAGCGACATCGTGATCCTCCAGCTGCTGTGGCTGCAGCTCGCCCTCGGGCTCGCGACGATCCCGCTGTCCGCCCAGCACCTCGACGGCTCGATGATGATGCTGCTGGCCGGCTGGGCGCAGCGCATCGTGACCTTCCGCTCCGGCGCGGTCGAGCTGCTCGCCGGGGCGAGCTGGGTGTTCAAGCTGCACATGTTCCTGGGGATGACGATCTTCCTGGTGTTCCCGTTCACGCGGCTGGTCCACGTCTGGAGCGGCTTCGGGACCCTGGCGTACGTTCTGCGCCCCTACCAGCTGGTGCGCAGCCGGCGGGTCGGGCTGCCGCGCAGCCGGAGCGCGGCGCCATGAGCGGAAAAGGTCACCCCGGGGGCCGCCCCGACAGCGAATGCCGGAGTGCGCAGTACGCAGCCAGTCCGGTGAGCGGGACCGAAAGCGTGCCGACGGCGAGCGTCAACGGCGTGCCGCTGCACGGCGCGGACGCGGCGCCCGACGCCGCGGAGCTTCGCCAGCGCGCCTGCACCGAGCTGCTGCGCCAGGCCGCGCAGCGGGCGGGGCTGCTGCCGGTGGGCGACGTCCCCGCCACCGACGGAACGATCAGCGCCGCCGCCGCTGCTGCGATCGAGCAGCTGATCGATCGCGAGGTCGCCGTCCCCGAACCGTCGGAAGAGGCTTGCCGCCGTCACTACGCCGCCCACCGGGAAAGCTACGGTGCCGGGGAACGCCTGCGCCTGCGCCACATCCTGTTCGCGGTGACGCGGGGCGTCGACGTGAACGCGCTGCGCAAGCGCGCCGAGGCACTGCTGGTGTCGCTGCGTTGCGCCGACCTCTCGTCCGACGCGTTCGCCGAGGCCGCGCGGCAGTGGTCGAACTGCCCCAGCGCCGGCCAGGACGGAGGCAAGGCCGGGGAGCTGGGCTGGATGTCGCGCGACGACTGCGCGCCGGAGTTCGCGCGCCACGTGTTCTCGCGTGAAACCGGCGCCCACGTCGGCGTGCTGCCTCAACTCGTGCACAGCCGCTTCGGCCTGCACATCGTCGAAGTGCAGGCACGCGAGTCGGGGAAAGCCGTCCCTTTCGAGGAAGTGCGAGCCGCGGTCACGGGCGGCCTGCGCAACCAGGCGTTCATCACTGCGCTGCGACAGTACATCCGGCTGCTTGCAGGTGCGGCGGTACTCGACAACGTCGACCTCGACTGGGCCCCGTCGGCGCGGGTGCAATAGCCGCGACGGGTCGGGATCGGGGGACGCCCCCCTGCATGACCGGTCAGGTGCGAGGAGGCAGCTCGAATCTCGCGGGGTCGATGCTCGTCGAATGCGTCGCGATGTAGACCTCCCTCAGGAACGAGGCGAGGCCGCCGATCACGCCGACCATCGAAAGGACAAACAGCGCGCCGGCCGGAACGCGGAGGTTCCTGCCGAAGAATTCCCCGATGAACAGCGCGACGATCACCAGGCACACCAGCAGCGCCGCGGCCGTGCAGAAGTTGATCGACCAGCTCGCGAGCCTGCGTCGCCGCTCGAGGCACACGAGCTCGCTTCGGGCGGACTGGCGGGCGTGCTCGTCGAGGGCCGGCCAGTCGCGCTCGAGCATCCTGGCGCGGTCGATGACCCGCGCCAGGCGGTTGGCCATCACGCCCAGCAGCGACGCGATGCCGGTCAGCAGGAACACCGGGGCGATCGCGAGCTGGATCGCGTGGGAGATGACCGGAAGGGCGCTGTCGGTCGGGAGCATGGAGTGGGCGCTGTCGGTACGCAGTCGGTGCCGCGGGCGGCCTGCGAGGCGGTTCGCATCGTCAGCCGTGGTGCCGGACCCCCGGGTCGCGGCCCGACCAGCGGTGGACCCGCCATTCTAGCCCCGCCTCGGGCCACCCCACCCGTGGGGCCGTCCGCCCGTCGCAGACGGCCCGCACCGGCAGCGAACGTCCCGAGCCGATAGAGATCCCGAGCCGATAGAGATCCCGAGCCGATAGACATCCCGAGGCGATAGAATACCGTGCGCGACCCGACGAAACTCCCGCCCTTCGGCCCGGACATCGGGGCGCCGACGCAACCGCGAGCCCGTGCGATCATAGCCGCCATCGAGCACTGCCGGGCCCTGTGAACACTACTTGGAGGATTGCATGAATCCGTACCTGTCCAGGCTTTCTCTCGCCGCCGCGCTGATTTCGTCGTGCGCGGCGCTGCCGTTCGCGACCCCGGCCGCCGCGACGATCACCCTCGGCGCCTCGGTCCAGATGTCGGGCGGGCTCGCCAACACCGGCCGCTACTACCACGACGGCTACCAGTTCGCGATCGACCAGATCAACAAGGCGGGCGGCATCAAGGTCGGCGGCAATCAGGAGCAGCTGGCGCTCAAGATCCTCGACAACCAGTCCGACAACAACCTTTCGGTGCGCCAGTACACGCAGCTGGTGACTGACGACAAGATCAACCTGCTGCTCGGACCCTTCGCGAGCGATGCGGTGCTGGCGACCTCGTCGGTGGCCGAGAAGTACGAAGTGCCGATGATCCAGGGCGGCGGCGCATCGGACCAGATCTTCAGCCGCGGCTACAAGTACATCTTCGGGACCCTGCCGGTCGCGAGCAAGTATTTCGAGAGCACGATCGCCGCGATGGGCAAGCTCAATCCCGCGCCGAAGACGGTGGCGCTGCTCTTCGCCGACGACGCGTTCGACGTCGCGGTCGCCGACGGCACGCGCAAGCTGCTGCAGAAGGCTGGACTCAAGATCGTCCTCGACGAGCGCTACAGCAGCAATGCGTCCGACTTCTCGTCGCTGCTGTCGCGGATCAAGTCCGGGCAGCCCGATGCCGTGCTCGTCTCGGGTCACGAGACCGAGGTCCTGAACTTCATCCGCCAGGCCAAGAGCCTGGGGGTCAGCCCGCACCTCTACAGCTTCACCGTCGGGGTCCCCAGCGCCGACTTCCGCAAGGCCCTGGGCAAGGATGCCGACTACGCGTTCGGCATGACGTCGTGGCTGCCGTCGACCGCGGAGAAGGACCAGTGGTTCGGCGACGCCGAGCAGTTCGCCAAGGCTTGGCATGCGCGCTTCGGCTACGAGCCCGACTACCACGCCGCTTCCGCGGTGGCCGACGTCGAGGCCTACGCCAAGGCGATCGAGGCGGCGGGTTCGACCGATCCGAAGAAGGTCCGCGATGCGATCGCGAAGCTCGACTTCCCGTCGCTCTACGGCCGCATCCACTTCGACGCCGTCGGGCAGATCGCCCTGCCGCAGACGGTGATCCAGGTGCAGGATGGCAAGGTGGTGCCGATCTACGGTCAGACCGGATTCATCGGCAAGGCCCTCTACCCGATGCCGGCGTGGAGCAAGCGCTGAACGCACCCATCGCGCCGCAGGGCCGGCTGCCCGAGCCGACCGTGAGCGATGCGCCCCGCCCGACGCGGGGTGCATCGCCAGGCGCTGTGGCCCATCGCCTGCGCGGCTGACCGGGACACGACGCAATGGATCTTCTCTGGCAGGGCCTCGTCAACGGCATCCTGCTCGGCGGACTCTATTCGCTGATGGCGCTCGGGCTCGCGCTGGTGTGGGGCGTCCTTAACATCGTCAACCTCGCGCATGGCGCGTTCATCATGCTCGGGGGTTACGCCTGCTATTACCTGTTCACCGGTCTGGGCATCGACCCGTTCGTCGCGATGCCGATATCGATGGCTGCACTGTTCGCCTTCGGCTACCTGCTGCAGCGAAACCTGATCAACCTGGTCATCCGGGCGCCGATGTTCAACACCCTGCTGCTGACCTTCGGCATCGACGTGGTGGTGACCTACTCGGCGCAGATCGCGTTCTCCGCCGATTTCCGCACCATCAATCCTTCGTATGCAGGGGCGCATTTCACCTGGCTGGGCGCAACGATCCCGCTGGTGCGCCTGATCGCATTCGCGATCGCGATCGCGCTGACGCTGCTGTTGTGGCTGTTCCTCGGGCGCACGAGGTTGGGGCGTGCGATCCGTGCCACCGCCCAGAACCTGGTCGCCGCCCGCCTCTACGGCGTCGAGCCGCGCAGCATCTACGCGCTGACCTTCGCAATCGGCGCCGCACTCGCGGGTGGCGCCGGCGCCCTCTACGGGGTCGTCTCGCAGCTCAATCCCTACATCGGCGTCAGCCTCACCGCCAAGTCGTTCGTGATCGCGATCATCGGCGGCCTCGAGAGCCCGCTCGGCGTGATCGCCGGCGGCATGATCCTGGGCCTCGTCGAGTCGATGACCTCGCTGTACGTCGGCGCGACCTACACCGACGTCGCGAGTTTCGGCATCCTGGTGCTGGTGCTGATCGTGCGCCCGACCGGTCTTTTCGGGAGGACCACATGAAACCTACGCTCGCGCGCGCAGGCATCGTCGCGGCGATCGTCGTCCTGGCCGGCATACCGTGGCTCGCCTCGCCCAGCATCGTGCAGTTCGGCATCAACATGCTGCTGCTCGCGGCGCTCGCCCAGGGCTGGAACATCATCGGCGGCTACACCGGGTACGCGTCGTTCGGCAATTCGGTGTTCTACGGCCTCGGCAGCTACGGCACCGCGATCGCGATGCTGCGCTGGCACCTTCCCTTCGGCATCGGACTCGTACTCGGCACGGTGATCGCCGTCATCTTCGCGGCGCTGTTCGGACGCGCGATCCTGCGCCTGCGCGGCCACTACTTCGCGATCTGCACGCTGGGACTCGCCGAGGTGATGACGGCGATCGTCTCGAATCTCGAGATCACCGGACGCAACACGGGGCTGGTGCTGCCGCTCCTGCGCGGCGACGTGCTGTTCTACGAGCTGTCGCTGTCGCTGGTGATCGTCGCGACGCTGATCGTCGCGTGGATCGCACACAGCCGCTTCGGCTACGGGCTGATCGCGATCCGCGAGAACGAGGAAGCCGCTGCCGCGATGGGCGTCGACACGACGCGCTACAAGGTGCTTGCCTTCTCGCTGTCGGCGGCGATCAGTGCGCTGGCCGGCGGCATCCACGCCTACTGGATCACGTTCATCGACCCGGTCAGCGCCTTCGACATCGGGCTCAACGTCAAGATGATCATCGTCACGGTGTTCGGGGGACCCGGATCGATCCTCGGACCGGTGCTGGGCGCCTTCGTGCTGTCCGCGATCTCGGAGATCCTGTCGACCGAGATCTCGACGCTGGCCGGCCTGTTCTTCGGCGCGGTGATCGTCGTCGCCGTCGTGTTCATGCCCCGCGGCGTGGCCGACCTGATCCGGCGTTTCGACAAGTACCGCTGGCGCTACTTCGCCGAGAACGTGCGCGCCAACCGGCTTTGACACCGTGGAACCGATCCTCAGCGTTCGCCGCCTGACCAAGCGCTTCGCGGGCCTCACCGCGCTGTCCGACGTCAGCTTCGAGCTCGGCCGGGGCGAGATCCTCGGTCTGATCGGCCCCAACGGTGCGGGCAAGACGACGCTGGTCAACCTGATCAGCGGCGCGTTCCGGGCGAGCGAGGGCGAGCTCGTCTTCGAGGGCGCGCCGATCGGCACGCTGCTGCCGCATCGTCGCGCCAAGCTCGGCATCGGCCGCACCTTCCAGATCATGCGGCCCTTCCCCGGTCTCACCGTACTCGACAATGTCGCGGTCGGCGCGCTGTTCGGCACCGGCGGCGGACATCGCCAGCTCGCGACCGCCCGCGAACTGGCGCAGCAGAAGCTCGAGTTCGTCGGGCTGGCCCATCGCGCCGACCGCCCCGCGGAAGCGCTGGGCGGGCCCGACCGCAAGCGCCTCGAGCTCGCCAAGGCGCTCGCGATGAACCCGCGGCTGCTGCTGCTCGACGAGGTCATGGCGGGCCTCAACCTGGCCGAGCTCGAGGCGGTGATCGCGATCATCCGTAAGGTCCGCGACGAAGGCGTCAGCGTCCTGGTCATCGAGCACGTGATGAAGGCGATCCGCAGCCTGTCGGATCGCCTGCTGGTCCTGCACCACGGCGAGAAGATCGCCGAGGGCGAGCCGCAGCGCGTGCTTTCCGACCCGACCGTCGTCGAGGCCTATCTCGGACGCAGGCGGGGTGCGGACGAGGAGCACCCACGATGAGCGAAGCATTGCTCACCGTGCGGGACCTCGAAGCCGGCTATGGCGAAATGCCGGTGCTGCGCGGCATCGGCTTCGACATCCGCGAGCGCGAGATCGTCGCGCTGGTGGGGAGCAACGCCGCCGGCAAGACGACGCTGCTGCGCGCGCTGTCGGGGGTCCTGCCGCACACCGGGACGATCCGGTTCGGAGACACCGGCATCGGCGGCCTGCCTTCGGACAGGATCTTCGCGCTGGGACTGGTCCAGGTGCCCGAAGGGC
Source organism: uncultured Pseudomonadota bacterium (assembly GCA_963816415.1). Lineage (GTDB taxonomy): Bacteria > Pseudomonadota > Gammaproteobacteria > Burkholderiales > Casimicrobiaceae > VBCG01. The sequence goes on along the minus strand of CAWFKR010000012.1, from coordinate 136,665 downwards.
GGCAGTTGTTCGGCCAGATGACCGTGCAGGACAACCTGCTGATGGGCGCCTATCGACGCACCGGCCGCCTCGACCTCGCGCAGGACCTGGAGCGCGTCTATGCGCTGTTCCCGGTCCTCAAGGAGCGGCGCCGGCAGCTCGCGGGAAGCATGTCGGGGGGCGAACAGCAGATGTGCGCGATGGCACGCGCGCTGGTCGCGAGTCCCAGGCTGCTGATGATCGACGAGATGAGCCTCGGGTTGGCCCCCGCGATCGTCGACCAGCTGCTCGACGTGCTGCTCGAGATCCGCGACCAGGGCGTGACCGTGCTGCTCGTCGAGCAGGACGTGTACTCCGCGCTGCGGGTCGCCGACCGCGGCTACGTCCTCGAATCCGGCGCGATCGTGCGCGAAGGATCGGCTCGCGACCTGGGCGACGACCCGGAAGTCCAGCGCGCCTACCTGGGCGTGTAGGCTCCGTCGAGGAACGCGGCGACGACCGGATCCTCGCGCAGGCGCGCGAGATCGTCCGCGCCCGGCAACTGCGGGCGATCGCGTTCCGCGTCCACCATGCACAGGAATCCCAGCGGGGCGTCGGGCGCGGCCCTGAACTGATGCCAGGTCAGCGGCGGGACGGTCACGAGGTCGTAGGTGTTCACCGGGTGAACCTGCCCGCCCACGAGCACGCCACCACGGCCGCGCAGGACCATCACCGCGTGCGCGTGCCGGTGCCGTTCGAGCGTCGAATGTCCGGCTGCGGCAACCTCGAAATAGCGCAGCTCCCCGCGCATGTCGGGGCGCGAGAACAGCGTCTGGCGCGTGACGTCGCGATAAGGCGAAGCGTCGTCCTCCTTGTAGGTCCGCAGTTCGACGCCGTTCCAGCGGTATGCATCGTCGTGCTGCGCGAAAGGCCGCACCGGGCGCTCGCTCATCGGGTATCTCCACGGACCGCCGCCACGAACTCGCGGCAGCGCTGGGCCAGAGCGTCGCGGGCGGCGAGCAGGCTGCCGCCGATCAGCAGCATCGTGTCGGCGCCGAATTGCGCGCGGATCCCGGGGACGCGCTCGACGGTCATGCCCCCCGCCGGCACCGGCAACACCGGCGCGATGCCGTGCCACGGTCCGCGTGCCGCATCGGCGATCGCATCACAGACCTCCGTCGAATAACCGAAGCGCCCGCCGGCGTTGGGAAAGATCGTCGCGTCGGCGCCGAACATCCGGAACAGCCGGCCGAGGAGCAGCGGCGGTGCGATCCGCGCGGCACCGGCGAGCGCGGGATGGGCGATGATCGGCGCGTTCAATTCGCGCGCCAGTGCCGCCAGTGTCGCGACGCCGGCAACCATCGGCGCGACCAGGAACATGCGCACGCCGCAATCGGCGGCCTGCGCCGCCTGCTCGCACATGCGTCCGTAGTGGCCGCTCAGGCTGGGGGCATAGACGCAGCGCCCACCGGTCTTTCGGTTCGCCTCGTCGACGGCCCGCTGCACTGCGCGCACGCGCTCCGCAAAAGGCGCAGCCGCCTGGTCTGCAAGGCCGTGATCGTCCTTGATCACGTCGATGCCGGCGAGCGCGAACGTGTGCGCAATCGCTGCGAGCGCCTCCGCGGCCAACCCCAGCGGTTTCAGTGCCGAGCAGGTCAGCGGCCTTCCCGTGGCCCCGGTGATCCGGCGGATCCCGTCGATCCCGAACGCGGGCCCGCCGAAACCAAGCGCGAACTCCGCCGGAAACGCCGCGTCGACGAGTGCGACGTCGTCGTGCAGCGAGGTGTTTCCGAACAGCATGTTCAGCAGCTGCCCGGCCTCGAAACCGGTGGTCTCGACCGCGATGCGGATGGTCACGTCGAAGGCCTGCGAGCCCGCGGGAGCGATGGCGCCGACGCGCGCGACGACTTCGCGCAGCACCCGCGCGTCGCGAACCGCCGCGAGCGGGGCCTCGACGCTCTGCTCGAGCGCGATCGCCTGTGCGCGTGCCTCGATGTCGGCCGCGGCGCAACGCACGCGATAGACCGCATCGATCCAGCGCCCGGCATCGTCACGGGTGCCACCCGCCGCGCGGGCGACCGCGGTGGCGCCGGTGGCGCCGGTGACATCCTCCACGGCGGCCCCCTTCCGGGCCCTGCGATCCCGCGGAAATTCCGGGTCAGGCGGTGACATGTCGCGATTCTAGACGAGCCGACGCCGATTGACCGGCATCAAGCCGAAGCCACGGTTACGGTCTATGATTCCCTGCGATGAACGCACCGCCACCCCCCGAGGCAGCGGCGCTGCAGCAGCGGCTCGCGGCCGCATTGCGCGACCCCGCGAGCTTCGGCCCCGCGTGCACGTCGGTGCAGGTCATCGAGACGCACATCTCGTGGGTCTACCTGACGGGCAGCTACGCCTACAAGGTCAAGAAAGCCGTCGACTTCGGATTCCTCGACTTCACGACCCTCGAGGCGCGACGCCATTACTGCGCCGAGGAGCTGCGTCTGAATCGCCGCACCGCGGCGCAGGTCTACCTCGACGTCGTGCCGATCGCCGGCAGCGTCGACCGTCCTGTCGTCGGTGGCAAAGGCCCGGTGCTCGAATGGGCCGTCCGGATGCGCGAGTTTCCGCAACACGCGCTGCTCTCGGAGATGCTCGCGCGCGGTGAACTGACTGCTGCGCACATCGACGCCCTGGCGGCCGTCGTCGAGCGCTTCCACGCCGGCGCCACGCGCGTTCCTGCCGATCGATCGTGGGGCTCGGCGGGCGAGGTGCTCGACGTGGCGCTGGCGAACTTCGCCGAGCTTCGCCCGCGGCTCGACGATCCCGCCGACCTCGCCGAACTCACCCGTCTGGAAGATTGGATGCGCCGGGAGCACGCAGAGCGTGGCGCCGTCTGGGACGCGCGGCGCAGCGGCGGCCACGTGCGTGAATGCCACGGCGACCTGCACCTCGGGAACATCGCGCTCCTCGACGGCGCGATCACGCCTTTCGACTGCATCGAGTTCAACGAGCGAATGCGCTGGATCGACGTCGAGAGCGAGATCGCTTTCACGGTGATGGACCTCCAGCATCGCGGACGACCCGACCTGGCGCAGCGCTTCCTCAGTGCGTATCTCGAGCGCGGCGGCGACTACGAGGGACTCGCGGTGCTGCGCTTCTATCTGGTCTACCGCGCGATGGTCCGGGCCAAGGTCGCCGGGCTCGGTGCCGCGCAGGCGCCTGCCGGCGCCGCGAAGTCGGCGCGACTGGCCGACTGCCGCGCACACATCGCCCTCGCGAACCGGGAAGCCGCGCCCGGCATGCCTGCGATCGTGATCACGCGCGGGCTGTCGGGATCCGGCAAGACGACCCTCTCGCAGTCACTGCTCGAGCACATCGGCGCGATCCGGGTGCGCAGCGACGTCGAGCGCAAGCGCCTCCAGGGTCTCCCGGCCGACGCGCGCACCCACGCCGGCATCGCGGCCGGCATCTACGCGCCGGATGCAACCCGGGCCACGTATGACCGGCTGCTGGACCTCGCACACACCATCGTCGATGCAGGCAGGATCGCGCTCGTCGATGCGGCGTTCCTCTCGCGCTCGCAGCGCGACGCCTTCCGCGCACTTGCCGACGACCTCGACGTGCCGTTCGTCATCGTCGATTTCGTCGCATCGGAGGCGACGCTGCGTCGCAGGATCGCGGAGCGCGCGGCGACAGGCCGTGATGCATCGGACGCCGACCTCTCGGTGCTCGCGCTGCAGCTGCGCAATCACGAGTCGCTGGCCGGCGAAGAGAGCGCCTTCGTCGTCGCCTACGATGCCGAACAGCCGCTGGAGCGCGCGGAGTCTGCGGACGCCTGGCGACACGTCGTGCAAAGGCTGGACCTCGAAACACCGGGCGCCGACCCGCGGACGCCAGGACCGATTCCGCCCGGGCCCGGGCCCCGTCCCGATCCCGATCCGGGCCTCGACGCCAAGCTCGCGTACCTGTCGCAGCCATCGAGCTATCCCGAGCCCACGACGCGCGTCGAGCAGGTGCAGACGCATCTGTCGTGGGTCTTCCTGACCGACCACCACGCCTACAAGCTGAAGAAACCGGCGCGCGGCGATTTCGTCGACCTGCGGACGATCGCCGATCGTCGCCGCAATTGCCGCGCGGAGGTCCGCCTCAACCGGCGACTCTCCCCCGACGTCTACGTCGGCACCGTCCCGCTCACCTGCGATGCGGCGGGCCGGCTCGCCATCGGCGGCGGCGGCGACGTCGTCGACTGGCTGGTCAGGATGCGCCGGCTGCCCCGCGACCGGATGCTCGACCGGATCATCGCGGCCGGCCACGCCGACTCGGTCGACGTCGATGCGATCGTGCAGCCGCTGTACGACCTCTATCGGGTCGCGCCGGCGGCGACCGTGCCCCCCGAGGCCTACCTGCAGGCGCTCGCGGCCGAGATCACGGGAACGCGCGACGAGCTCTGCAGACCCGCTTACGGATTGCCCGCCGAGCAGATCGATCGCATCGCCGCCCTGCAGCTGCGCGTGCTCGAGCGCGAAGCGACGCTGCTCGCAGGGCGCGCGAGCGCCGGCCGGATCGTCGAGGGTCACGGCGACCTGCGTCCCGAGCACGTCTGCATGACCTCGCCGCCGCGCATCATCGACTGCCTGGAATTCTCGCGCGCGCTGCGCAGCCTCGATCCGGTCGACGAGCTCGCCTACCTCGCTCTCGAATGCGAGCGTCTCGGCGCGCCCGAGCTGCGGCAGCGCATCTTCGACGCCTATCATCACATGTCGGACGATCCCGCGCCGGAGACGCTGATCGACTTCTACCAGAGCTATCGCGCATCGATCCGCGCGAAGATCGCGATCTGGCATCTGCGCGATCCCGCGTTGCAGGGCATGCCCAAGTGGCGCATCCAGGCGCTCGACTACCTGCGCCTGGCGCTTGCGCACATCGAGCGCGCCACCGCCGCCGAAGCCGCGTCCGCGGAGTCCCGCCCGACCGGGGCCGACACGGGCGACTCGGACCGGGCCGGCGCGACGACGGCTCCTCAGCCTCCGGCGAGCTCGACCAGCGATCCCCCGCGATGAAGCCTCGCGATCGCTTCGGCGAAAAGCGGTGCGGCGCTGACCCAGCTGACCCGGCGCGAGAGATCGCCGTCGGTGACACGAGAGGCCGGCACGGTGTCGGTGACGACGATGTCGTCGATCGAGGCCTCGCCCAGCGTCGCCCCCGCCCCGGCGGCGAACAGTCCATGTGACGCCGCGACGTGCACGCGCTGCGCCCCCCGCGCGCGACAGGCCCCCGCCGCGCGCGCGACCGTCGTCCCTCCGCTGATCAGGTCGTCGACGATGATCGCGACGCGACCCGAGACGTCGCCGACCAGCGCTTCGCCGGAAACGACCCCGCTGCTGCGATGCTTCTCGGCGAAAGCCATCGGCACCGGCCGGCCGAGGGCTCTGGCGAGGCGCAACCGGAAATCCTCCGCACGCTTGATGCCCCCGGCGTCGGGGGAGACGACGACCACGTCGGCGTCGGCCAGCCGGCTCGCGAAATGCCTGACGAACAGAGGATTCGCCTCGAGGTTCTCGCTGCGGCAGCGGAACGCGTTCTGGAACGCCGCCAGGTTGTGGACGTCGAGGGTGACGACGCAATCGGCGCCGACCGCCTCGAACAGCTGGGCGACATAGCGCGTCGACACCGGATCGCGCGACTTTGACTTGCGATCCTTGCGCGCATACGCGAGGTAGGGCACGACCGCAGTCACGCGCGCGGCCGACGCATCCTTGAGCGCGCCTGCGAACAGCAGCAGGCGGACGAGCTTGTCGTTGACGCTCTGCCCTGGGTCGGAGTGCAGCGACTGCACGACATAGACGTCGCGGTCGCGCACGCTGACCAGCGGCCTCGTCTTGTGCTCGCCGTCCTCGAACGCGCGTTCCTCCAGCGCTTCCAGCGCGATGCCCATGTGGCGCGCCACCGCCGCGCCGAACTCCGCGCTGGCACCGAGGGCGAAGACGGCCAGGTCGCCATGCATCATACTGATCCCCACAGGAAACCATCCGAAAGCGGGAAGACGGACCGCGCGCAGCGCAGGATCGCCGCCACGAACCGATGAGCCACTACGACGCATTCAACGGTGATGCCGACGGCATCTGCGCGCTGCACCAGCTGCGCCTCGACTCGCCAATGGAATCCACGCTGGTCACCGGCGTCAAGCGCGACATCGCGCTGCTCGAACGCGTCGCGGCGCAGGCCGACGCAGGCGACACCGTCACCGCGCTCGACATCTCGCTCGCCGTCAACCGGGCGTCGCTCATCGCGCTGCTCGGGCGCGGGGTGCGCGTCGAATATTTCGATCACCATTATGCTGGCGACATCCCGGTCGATCCGGGCCTTCGCGCACTGATCGATCCGGCGCCGGACATCTGCACCGGCATCCTGGTCGATCGCCACCTGGGCGGACGGCAGCGCATCTGGGCGGTCGTCGCGGCGTTCGGCGACAACCTGCCCGACGCCGCGCAGGCGCTCGCCCGGTCGCTCGCGCCGAGGCTCGATCTCTCCCCGGCGCAGCTTGCCGCGCTGCGCGGCCTGGGCGACACCCTCGCCTACAACGCCTACGGGGACACCGAAGCGGACCTCATCGTCCATCCGGCGGAACTCTACCGAACCCTCAGTCGCTACGCCGACCCGTTCGCGTTCATCCACGACGAGCCCATTTGCGCGAGGATCGAGCGGAGCCGGCGCGAGGACCTCGCGCTTGCGAAGGCAGCGCGCCCGCACGCAAGCCTGAGAGGCGCGACCGTCTACGTCCTTCCGGATGCGGCATGGAGCCGCCGCGTGCGCGGCGCGTTCGCGAACGAACTGGCGAACCGCGCCCCCGACCTCGCGCATGCAATCCTGACGCCGGACGATGGCGGCGGATACATGGTCAGCCTTCGCGCACCGGTTGCCCGGCCGACCGGTGCCGACGCGCTGTGCCGTCGCTTCCCGACCGGCGGCGGCCGTCGCTCCGCTGCCGGAATCAATCACCTGCCGCAGGATGGCCTGCCCGAGTTCCTGCGCGCGCTCGAGCGCGCCTGGCCCTGACCTGCGCGCCCCCCGCCCGGAGGCCGCGATGCCCTGAACCCCGCAGCGATATCCGCCGGCGATGCAGCATCTCCCGTCCGAAGTGCGTCTCAAGGCCATCGAAATCGCGAATGCGATGCTCGAAGAGGGCTTTGACGAGGGCATGGCGATCCGGGTCGCGATCGCGACTGCGAAGAAGTGGGCGGCCGCCCGTGACGATGAAGGCAACTCCTGACAACCTCGCGCGCCGGACCGCCTGCGCGCATCACCGGTGCCCGGTTGCGGCCGGGCCCGGAGCCGCCCCCGACGGCGGACTCCCGCTTCCACCGGTGCGCGAACCCGCCCCAGGCGGCACCGCAGCGGCCCGCAGCACGTCGATGACCTCGCTGTCGTCGACCTGGCCGAAGGTCAGGTAGAACTGGCCGACCGCGAAGAAGGCGTCGGGCGTCTGCAGGACGACGACCTCGTCGGAATAGCCGCGGACCTTCTCGACCGCGTCGCGCGATGCGACGGGGACGGCGCAGATCAGGCGCGCGGGCTTGCGCTCGCGCAGTGCGTGCAGGGCTGCGATCATCGTCGCGCCCGTCGCGAGTCCGTCATCGACGACGATGACGATGCGGCCGGCCGGATCGATCGGCGGGCGGTTCGGCGTGTACTGGGCTACGGCGCCTGCGGATGGTCGCGAGCTCCTCGGCGACCTGGGCCTGCAGGTACGCGGACGACCCGCCGGCCAGTTCGGCGTAGTCAGCGACGTAGACCCAGCCGGTCTCGTCGACGGCACCGATCGCGAACTCGGGATTTCCCGGCGCATGCAGCTTGCGCGTCAGCACGACGTCGAGCTCGCCGTCGAGGCGCTGCGCAATGACGCTGCCCATCGGAACGGCGCCGCGCGGAATCGCCGCGATCAGCGGTCGGTGGCCGCGCCACTTCGCCAGCGCGTCGGCGAGCTGTCCTGCTGCATCGATGCGATCCCGGAAGTACATGACGCCGCCCCCCGCTTTCAGTCCCGTCGGTGTCCGGCCAGGCAATCTCGCCCGGCCAACCCCGTTTCGTCAATGTTCGGCGGTTGCTGCCGCTGCCGGCTTGACCGGGGTCAAGCTTGGGTCGGGTCGAGCGCCCTGCCCGCCGCGTGATGCGCGGCGATGTAGCCGAAAGTCATCGCCGGGCCGAGCGTGATGCCGCCACTGGGATAGCACCCGCCCATGATGCTCGCCATGTCGTTGCCGCAGGCGTAGAGCCCGGCGATCAGGAATGCCGTGGCGGTCGAGGACGCGCGCCTGGGCATCGCTGCGCAATCCCGCAAAGGTGCCGAGGCTGCCCGGCACGACCCTGACCGCGTAAAAAGGCGGCGTCTCGATCGGCGCCACGCAGGGATTAGGATGCTGCGACGAGTCCCCCTGCACCCGGTTGTAAGGCGTGCTGCCGCGCCCGAATGCGGGGTCCCGCCCGTCGCGCGCGCTCCGGTTCCAGGCATCGACGGTCGTCTCGAGCACCGTTGCGTCGATGCCGCAGGCGCGCGCGAGCTCGCCGATGCTTTCACCACGCTTCAGGTATCCCGAGCGCAGCGAAGGTGCCAGCGGCAGCGGCGCGGGCTTCGCGTGCCCCAGACCGTAGCGCCGGATGAAGCGCTGATCGCACAGCAGCCATGCCTCGACCGGCTCGCCGCGTGGGATCGTGGCGAACAGGCGGGTCATGAAGTCGTAGTACGAATCGGCTTCGTTGGCGAAGCGCCGTCCGGCGCCCGTCACCGCGATCAACCCCGGCTTCGCTCGCTCGAGCAGGTGCGGAAAAATGCCCACCGAGCCATCGCGGCGGCGGACTTGCGATACCGGCGCCCATCCCGCCGCGGCGTCCAGGTCGGTGTCGACGACACCGCCCACCGCCTCGCCGAGGCGCAGGCCGTCGCCGGTGGCCGAGGGCGCGGCAGCCGACCAATGCTCGCTGCCGGTCGGTGCATGCGCGAACAGCTCGCGCCTGCGCGCGACGTCGTGAGGAAATCCGCCGCAGGCGAGCACCACACCACGGCGTGCGCGGATTTCGACCTCGCCTTCGCGCGTGGCGACCACGGCGCCGGCGACACGGCCCTCGTCGACCAGGAGACGCGTCACCGGACACGACACCCGCAGCTCGACGCCACGATCGAACGCCGACTTGGCAAGGCGCGCCACCAGCGCATTGCCGGTGACCAGCCGCATGCCGCGCCCGTGCAACGCGAGGTCGACGAAATGCCTGGCAACGCGGCGCGAGACGTGGATGAACGAGCGCCACGATCGCGTCGCGTTCAGGAAGTGGCGCAGGTCCGCGCCCGTGGCGATGCCCATGCCCCAGGGGGAGATCAGGTCCAGCGGCGGGCGCAGTTCCGCGAGCCGAGGACCGAGCTCGCGCGCGTCGAAAGGCGCTGCGCATACCGATCGCCCGCCCTCGAGCGCCCCGGGGCTCGCACCGTGGAAATCGGGAATCGCGTTGCCGTCGATGAACGCGAGCGATGTCTGCGACTCGAAGAACTCGACCATCCGCGGTCCCTGTTCGAGGAACGCGCCGAGCCGCGCGGCGTCGTAGTGGTCGCCGAGCTCGTGGCGCAGGTACGTCCGCGGGCCCTCGATATCCTCGCGGATGCCCGCCGCCACGGCCAGCGGATTGCGGGGTATCCACATCCACCCGCCCGACCAAGCCGTCGTGCCGCCGTAGACGGGCTCCTTCTCGACGACGATCACCGTGAGGCCGAGCGCGGCCGCGGTCACCGCGGCCGAGAGCCCGCCGGCGCCCGAGCCGACGACCAGCAGGTCGCAGCGTTCGCGGTCGGTTTGCGGCGCGCCGGAAGCCATCGGGATCAGCGGGATGCGCCCGCGAGCAGGTAATCGACCATCAGCGCCGACACGCCTTCGAACATTCCGGCCCCGACCTGCGTGCCGCAGCCGACGCGGCGCGCCGCTTCGATCAGTGGCGTCACCGCGGGCCGGGTGATGACGTCCGCGACGAACATGCCCTTGTCGAGCCTTTCGGGCTGCACCGGAAAGGGATCGCCTGCACGCATGCCGGACGGCGTCGCGTTGACCACCAGCGTGAAACCCGAAGGATCGGGCGAGCCTGGCCGCACCCGGCCCGGATACCGGTCGGCCAGCCGGGTGAGCAGCGCATCGCGGCGCGTGGGATCACCGTCGTGGATCGCGAGTGCGGCGACGCCGGCCTCGAGCAGCGCAAGCCCGATGGCCGAGCCCGCACCTCCCGCACCGGCGAGCAGCGCCCGCTGCCCTTCGGGGCGGCAGCCTGCCGCCCGCAGCCCTGCGACGAAGCCCTCGCCGTCGAGTTGATCGCCGTGCCAGCTTCCATCCGGATTGCGCCGCAGCGTGTTGACCGCTCCGAGGAAGTGCGCGCGCTCGGTCGCCGTCGCGCACTGAGGGTAGACGGCGAACTTGTGCGGGACGGTGACGATGATGCCGTCGAAGTTCTTCGCGAGGCTCACGCCGCGGATGAATCCCTCGAGGTCGGCAGACGTCACGTGGATCGGCACGCAGACCGCGTTGCGTCCCCTGGCCTTGAGCGCGCGCGTGACGCCTGCCGGCGATTTCACCTGCGCGATCGGGTCTCCGACGATCGCGATCACCCGCGTTTCGCCGCTCAGATTTGCATCGTTGTCCATCGGTCGTTCCAGTCGTTGGCTGCGCCGTTTTCGTTCAATTCACGCTCGACCCCGACGCGCCGCCTGCGCCCGGCAAGCCGGCCGGCGCTTGTGCCGACACGATAGGCGCATGAGCGACATTCCACAGTGCAATCCATACAATGACTATCATTGCGTTTTTCAATGTTCTCCCGGATCCCCGACGATGAACGACACGCTGCCGGACCCCAAGCTCCTGCTGCTGTTCGAGGCGATGTACCGGACGCGCAGCGTCACGCGGGCGGCGGAAGCGCTCGGCCAGGAGCAGCCGACGGTGAGCATCTGGCTGTCCAAGCTCCGCCGGCAATTCGACGACCCGCTGTTCGTGCGCACGTCGTCGGGCATGCAGCCCACGCCCCGCGCCGAGTCGATGGTCGAGCCGGTGCAGCAGGCGCTTTCGCGCCTGCGCGCGATCGCGGAGCACGCGCCGGCGTTCGATCCGGCGACGGCGGATCGGCGCTTCCGCCTCGGCATGACCGATGCATCGCACATCACGATGCTGCCGCGCCTGCTCGCCCGCGTGCGCGGTGCGGCACCGCGGGTATCGCTCGACATCCGCCACATCGGCACGTCGACGCCGCGCGACCTGGAGTCGGGTAGCGTCGACCTCGCGTTCGGGTTCCTCCCCGATCTCGATTCCGGCTTTCACCAGCAGACGCTGTTCATGCAGGATTTCGTCTGCCTGGTCAGTGCCCGCCACCCCCGGATCCGCAGGACGCCGACGCTGCGCCAGTTCGAGGAGGAGGCGCACGTCGGTCTGTCGCTCGAGGGCACCGGGCACGCGATCGTCGAGCGCGCCGTCGAAAGGCAGCAGCTGCGCCGCGGCGAATCGCTGCGACTTCCCGGGTTCCTCGCCCTGGCGGCGATCGTGTCGACGACCGACCTGATCGCGACGGTGCCGCGCCAGATTGGCGAGACGCTGGTCCGGGATGACTCGCTGCGACTGTTCGAATGCCCGATCCGGATCCCGCGCTACGCAGTCAAGCAGCACTGGCATGCCCGCTTCCACCACGATCCGGGCAATCGCTGGTTGCGCGGCGTCTGCGCGATGCTGTTCTCCGAGCCCGAAACCCGCCCGCGGCCCGCGGCGCGGCAGGTCGGACGCGCCGCAGGATGACCCAGATCAGACCGCCGCGACCGAAACCCCCTATGCTTCCGGCCATGCCGACCCGATCCGAGGAAAGCGCGGGCACCACGGCGAGCACCGGTAACCCGGATGCAGCGTGGTCGCAGGCCCCGCTCGCGCGGCTTGTCGACGAACTCGGCACCCGCGCGACCGGGCTGACGTCCGCCGAGGCGCGCCGGCTCCTGAAGCGCCACGGACCCAACACGCTGAAGGACGTTTCCGAGCGCCCGCTGATCCTGCAGTTTCTCAGGCGCTTCCGCAATCCGCTGGTGCTGATCCTGATCGTTGCAAGCGGAATCTCGGCGCTGACGGGAGACGTCGCGAGCTTCGCGATCATCGCCGGCATGGTGCTGCTGTCGGTCGTGCTCGATTTCGTCCAGGAGTACCGCGCCGGACAGTCGGCCCGCCGCCTGCGTCAATCGGTGCAGATTCGTGCGCGCGTGCTGCGCGATGGCGTCGCGCGGGATGTGCCGACCGCGCAGGTCGTTCCCGGCGATGTGGTGCTGCTCGGCGCCGGCAGCCTCGTGCCCGCCGATGGCCGCCTGCTCGCCGCGCGCGACCTGTTCGTCAACCAGGCGCTGCTGACCGGCGAGTCGTATCCGGTCGAGAAGCGCGCCGGCGACCTGACCGACCAACCCCGCGACCTCGCGGCTGCGGTCAACGCACTGTTCATGGGCACGTCGGTCGTCAGCGGCACCGCCGAGCTTCTGGTCTGCCGCACCGGGAAGGCGACCGCTCTGGGCGAGATCGCGCACACGCTGAGCCTCGAGCCGCCACCGACCGATTTCGAGATCGGCACCCGACGCTTCGGCATGCTGATCATGCGACTCACCGTGCTGATGGTGCTGTTCGTGCTGATGGTCAACACGATCACCCACAAGCCGCTGCTCGATTCCTTCCTGTTCGCAATCGCGCTGGCCGTCGGTCTCACCCCCGAACTCCTGCCGATGGTCATTTCGGTGACGCTGTCGCGCGGCGCACTGGAGATGGCGAAGAAGCATGTGATCGTCAAGCGCCTTGCCTCGATCCAGAACCTGGGGTCGATGGACGTGCTCTGCACCGACAAGACGGGAACGCTGACCGAAGGCAGCATCGTCCTCGAGCGCCACGTCGACTTGCTGGGCCGCGACAGCCCGCAGGTGCTGACGCTCGCCTGCGTCAACAGCACGTTCGAGACGGGATTGAAGAGCCCTCTCGACGACGCGATCCTCGCACACGGGAGCATCGACGTGGGCCGCTGGCGCAAGGTCGACGAGGTTCCGTTCGATTTCGAGCGACGCCGCGTGTCGGTGCTGGTCGACGACGGCGAGACCCGCATGCTGGTCGTCAAGGGCGCACCGGAGGACATGCTGGAACTCTCGACCCATTACCACGCAGATCCGGCGGGTGGCGTGCTCGCCTTGGACGCCGACACGCGCGAAGCGGCCCGCCGGCAACTCGAGCTGCTGGGCAGCCAGGGATTGCGTTCGCTGGGAATCGCCTGGAAGAACGTCGAACGCGATCGCGAGCATGCCGCGGTCGGCGACGAGGCGGGCCTCGTCTTCGCCGGATTCGCGGCCTTCCTCGACCCGCCGAAAGCGGGGTCATCGAAGGCGATCGCCGCGCTGGTCGCCGATGGCGTCGCAATCAAGATCCTGACCGGCGACAGCGAACAGGTGACCCAGTACATCTGCAGGCAGATCGGTCTGCGCGTCGACGGCGTCCTGACCGGGGTGGAGGTCTCGAAGCTGACCGATCCGGCGCTGCACGCGCGGGTGGACCGCGTCAACCTGTTCTGCCGCGTCAATCCCGCGCAGAAGAACCGGATCCTGCTGGCGCTGAAGGCTCGCGGCCACGTCGTCGGCTACCTGGGCGACGGGATCAACGACGCGCCGGCGCTGCATTCCGCCGACGTCGGGCTTTCGGTCGACACCGGCGTCGACGTCGCGAAGGACGCCGCCGACCTCATCTTGCTCAAGCGCGACCTGCACGTGCTTCACGACGGCGTCATCGAAGGCCGGCGCACGTTCGCGAACATCCGCAAGTACCTGATGATGGGCACGAGCTCGAACTTCGGCAACATGTTCAGCATGGCGGGCGCGTCGCTGTTCCTGCCATTCCTGCCGATGCTCCCGACGCAGATCCTTTTGAACAACATCCTCTACGACCTGTCGGAGATCGCGATCCCCTTCGACCGCGTCGATGCACGCGAACTCTCCGCCCCGCAGAAGTGGGACCTGCGGCTGCTGCGCCGATTCATGTGGATCGTCGGTCCGGTCAGCTCGCTGTTCGATTTCCTGACCTTCTGGGTGCTGCTCGCCGTGCTGCACGCCGACGAGACGCTGTTCCAGACCGGATGGTTCATCGAATCGCTGGCGACCCAGGTGCTGGTGATCTTCGTCATCCGCACCCGCGGAAATCCGTTCGCGAGCCCGCCGCATCCTGCGCTGACGGCGAGCTCGCTGGCGGTCGTCGCGCTCGCCATCGCACTGCCGTTCACCGGACTCGGACGCTACTTCGGCCTGCAGGCGCCTCCGGCCGAGTTCTTCGTCATCCTCGCCGGGCTGACCAGCGCCTATCTCGCGCTGGTCGAGATCATCAAGCGCGCGTTCTACGCGAGGCATTCCGGCCGCGACCGCCGCGCCCTCAGTCGCTGAGGTCGATGCGCTCGAGATGCTCGGGCACCGTGCAGCGCCAGCGCAGTGATTCCTCGATCCTGAGGCGCATCGCGTCGGCGGCGACAGGCTCGCCGTGGGTGACGAACGTCCGCCGCGGCGCGCGCGGGAAGGCGCGCATCCAGTCGAGCAGCTCCGCGTAGTCGGCGTGCGCCGACATCGAATTCAGGCGCGCGACCTCGGCGCGCACCGGTACGTATTCGCCGAACATCTTGATCTCGGTCGCGCCGTCGATCATCGCGCGGCCGCGCGTCCCGGCCGCCTGGTAACCGGTGAACAGGATCGTGTTGCGAGGGTCGGGTGCGAACGCGCGCAGGTGATGCAGGACGCGGCCGCCGGTGGCCATCCCGCTCGCGGCGATGATGACCCGTGGCCACGAGCCCTCGTTGAGCGCCTTGGACTCCTCGACGCTGTTGACGAACTTCGCTGCGCCGCACATCGCCCGCGTCTGCTCGCTGGTCAGCTTATGCTCGCTTCGGAACTGCTGGTAGAGCCCGGTGACGTCGGTCGCCATCGGGCTGTTCAGGTAGACGGGCAGGTTCTCCGGAATCCGGCCGGCCGCCTTCAACTGGTGGATCAGGTACAGCAGGGCCTGCGCGCGCGCCACCGCGAACGACGGCACGACGATGACGCCTCCCCGCGCGATCGTGCGCCGGATCACGTCGGCGAGTTCGTCGCCGGCATCGGCGACCACGTGGCGCCGGTCGCCATAGGTCGACTCGACGACCAGGTAGTCGACGGCGGGTGCGGCGGCCGGCGCGCGCATGATGAGGTCCTGCGGCCGTCCGACGTCGCCGGTGAACAGGATGCTGCGCCCTTCGGCAGTGACGACCACCATCGCCGCGCCCAGGATGTGGCCGGCAGGCAGGAAGCGTACGCGGACCCCCGGCACCGGCTCGAATTCACGGTCGAACCGCACCGGCTG
Organism: uncultured Pseudomonadota bacterium; assembly: GCA_963816415.1. Taxonomy (GTDB): domain Bacteria; phylum Pseudomonadota; class Gammaproteobacteria; order Burkholderiales; family Casimicrobiaceae; genus VBCG01. Next base: position 121,324 of record CAWFKR010000012.1, on the reverse strand, counting down.
GAATCGCTGCAGCGCGCGGGCGGCATCGTCGCGCGTGTACAGCGGAAGCGCCGGGCGGTGCTTCGAGTAGCCGTATCGGTTTGCGCGCTCGGCCTCCTCTTCCAGCAGATGGGCGCTGTCGGGCAGGAGGATTTCGCACAGGGCCTGCGTCGCGTCCGTGCAGTGGATCGTTCCCTTGAAGCCGTTGCGAACGAGCAGCGGCAGGTTGCCGCTGTGGTCGAGATGCGCGTGGGTCAGCACGACCGCGTCGATCGACGCGGGATCGACGGGAAAAGGCGCCCAGTTTCGCAGCCGCAGCTGCTTCAGTCCCTGGAACAGCCCGCAGTCGACGAGCAGGCGCCGGCCTCCTGCCTGCAGCAGGTAGCGGGACCCGGTGACCGTGCCGCTCGCGCCGAAGAAACCTATCTGCATTCGCGATCCCCGATTCCAGCGTTGACCCACGTCAAGCGGCAGCCGCGAGCGTGTCGTATGATCGGCTCATGAAACCAAATCCGCCGCGGATGACTCCTTTGCGCTCCAGGCATTGGCTCGTCAGCCTCGCGGTCGTGTGTGGCGTATCGATCGCCTGCGCCGCGCATGCGCAGGACGAACGCGAGCGGGCCGTCGCACTCCTGCATCAGTATAAGTGCTATGTCTGCCACGCCGACACCGAGGCGAAAGCCGGCCCCGCCTACGCCGACGTCGCCGCGTGGTACGAGGGCGTCGCCGATGCCCAGTCGCGCGTCGCCGCCGTGATCAGGAAAGGCGCGCATGGCGCAGGCCCGTGGCACATGCCCCCGCATCCGGAAATCTCGAAGGCCGATGCGAAGACCATGGCGCGGTACGTCCTTTCGGTGCGACGCTAGCACGCTGCGCAGCACGACACCCCGCCGCGAACCCGAAGCGGTCACGCCTTGCCCATGACTGCCGCCCCTTCCGATCGTGCCGGAGGCGGGCTGTCGTCCGGCGAGGCGGCAGCCCGGCTGGATGCCGACGGACTGAACGAGCTGCCGTCCGCCCGCCCGCGCAGCCTGCTCCGGATCGCATGGCAGGTGCTGCGGGAACCGATGTTCCTGCTGCTGATCGGCGCCTGCGCGATCTATCTCGTCCTCGGCGACGTCCGCGAGTCGGCGGTGCTGTTCACCTCGGTGTTCGTCGTCGTCGGCATCACGTTCTTCCAGGAGCGCAAGACCGAACGCGCGCTGGAGGCGCTGCGCGAGCTCGCGAGCCCGCGCACCCAGGTCCTGCGCGACGGCCACTGGAGGGTCGTCCCAGGGCGCGAGATCGTCGTCGGCGACGTCGTGCTGGTGAAGGAAGGCGATCGCGTTCCCGCCGACGCGCAGCTCCAGTCCGCGAACAACCTGACCGTCGACGAATCGCTGCTGACCGGGGAATCGGTGCCGGTGCGCAAACGCGCGGCAGCGCCAGGCGCGATGCAGGCCGCGCCCGAGCACCCGGGCGGCGACGACCTCCCGTTCGTGTATTCGGGATCGCTGGTCACGTCGGGCCAGGGCGTCGCGCGCATCACGGCTACCGGCGCGCGCACCGAGCTCGGCAGGATCGGGAAGGCGCTGGACACCCTCGTCCCGGAACCCAGTCCGATCCAGAAGGAGACGCGACGCGCGGTCGTGATCTTTGCGGCCGTCGGACTTTCGCTGTGCGTGCTGGTGACGCTGCTCTTCGGGTTCCTGCGCGGCGACTGGCTGAACGGCCTGCTCGCAGGGATCACGCTGGCGATGGCGAACCTGCCGGAGGAGTTTCCGGTCGTGCTGACGGTGTTCCTTGCGCTGGGGGCCTGGCGCATCTCGCGTCGCGGCGTCCTGACGCGCCGGGCTCCCGCGATCGAAACGCTGGGGGCCACGACGGTGCTGTGCGTGGACAAGACCGGCACGCTGACCGAGAACCGGATGGCGGTGCGCAGGCTGTGGGCCAACGGTCGCGAGATCGACCTCCAGGCGACGGGCGGCGACGCCCTCCCCGAGTTGCTCGAGTTCAGCATCCTCGCGAGCGAACGCGCGCCTTTCGACCCGATGGAGCGCGCCTATCGCGACCTCGCCCGCGAGCGCTCGCCCGATGCCGTCGAGGAGCTCGACAACCACCGGTTGGCGCACAGCTATGCGCTGACGCCCGAGCAGCTGTCGGTCGCCTACATCTGGCAGCCTCCCGACCGCGACAGCCACGTCATCGCCGCCAAGGGGGCGCCGGAGGCGATCATGGACCTGTGCGACCTCGATCAAGACGCGCGCGCGCAGATCCAGGCCGAGGTCGCGAGAATGGCTGCCGACGGCCTGCGCGTGCTCGCCGTCGCCCGCGGCGAAGGCGCGCCCGCGCACCGGGCGTCGGGCTGGCCCGAGCAGCAGCGCGAGCTGAAGCTCGCCTTCGTCGGCCTGACCGGGCTGGCCGATCCGGTCCGCGCCGACGTGCCCGCGGCGCTCGCGCGGTGCTACGCCGCCGGGATCCGCACGGTGATGATCACCGGCGACTATCCCGGCACGGCTCGGGCCATCGCGCACCAGATCGGGCTCGCCAACCCGGAGCTGGTGACCACCGGCGCCGAGATCGGAAACATGAACGAGTCGGAACTGCGCGAGCGGGTGGCCCGCTGCAACGTCTTCGCGCGCGTCGTTCCCGAGCAGAAGCTGCGGCTGGTCGAAGCGCTGAAGGCCAACGGCGAGACGGTGGCGATGACCGGCGACGGCGTCAACGACGCGCCGGCGCTCAAGGCCGCGCACATCGGGGTCGCGATGGGCAAGCGCGGCTCGGACGTCGCGCGCGAAGCCGCCTCGCTGGTGCTGCTCGAGGACGATTTCGCCTCGATGGTCGAGGCCGTCGGGCTCGGTCGCAGGATCTTCGACAACATCCAGAAAGCGATGCGCTACATCGTCGCCGTGCACGTGCCGACCGCGGGAATGGCGCTGCTGCCGCTGGTTCTCGGCTGGCCGCTGGTCCTCTACCCGGTCCACATCGTGTTCCTCGAGTTCGTGATCGATCCGGCGAGCTCGATCGCGTTCGAGGCCGAGCCGGCAGAGCGCAACGTGATGAGCCGCCCGCCGCGGCGCGCGAGTTCGAGGCTGTTCGACGCGCCGACGATGATCGGCGCGCTGCTGCAGGGCGTGGGCATCCTGGTGGTCGTCGCGACGCTCTACGGCGCGGCCATCGCCCACGGGACGCCCGAGCGAGCGGCGCGCGCGATGGCGTTCACGGCGATGGTCCTCGGCAACCTGGGCATGATCCTCGTCAACCGCTCCCGCGACGCGACGCTGCGCGAGACGCTGTGCCGGCCGAACCCCGCCACCTGGTGGGTGGTCGGGGGAACACTCGCGGGATTGGCCCTCGCGCTCTACGTGCCCGCGGCAAGCGAGATCTTCCGGTTCGACGCGCTGGATGCAGTGCAGCTGCTTGCCTGCGTTGCGGCGGCCGGCATCGGCATCGCGTGGCTGCAGTTCACGAACCGGCTGCGATGGCACAATCACGCAGACGGCAATCCCCGAACCCCGCTCCGAGGTAGAGAAGAATGATCAAGATATTGCTCCCCGCCGACGGCTCCGCCAGCGCTACGCGCGCGACCCGGACGCTGCTCGCCACGCTCGACTGGTACAAGGAACGTCCGGAAATCGACCTCCTCGCGGTGCACCTTCCGATCCCGCACGTCCCCCACATGGGCGTGGTGGTCACCCACGACATGGTCGCGCGCTATTACGACGAGGAGTGCGACAAGATGCTCGCGCCGTCGCGCCAGCTGCTCGACGCGGCCGGCGTGCCCTACCGTGTCCACAAGCTCGCCGGACCGATCGCCGAGACCATCGTGGCCCAGGCGAAGACGCTGGGCAGCGACATGATCTACATGGGCACGCGGGGCATGAGCCCGATCGCCAACATGGCACTGGGCTCGGTCGCCACGCGCGTGCTGCACATCGCACAGACCCCGGTGGTCCTGGTGCACTGACCCTGCGCCGGACGGGCTCGCGCACCGGCCCGGGTGCGCCTCAGGTGCCGGCTCAGGTGCCGGCTCAGGTGCCGGCTCAAGTACCGGCTCAGGTGCCGGTATCGGACACCAGTCCCAGTTCGAGCGCGATCCGGATCAGCTCCGGCATCCGTTCGACCTGGAACTTGTCCATCACCCGCGCCTTGTGGACCTCGACCGTGCGCGGGCTGATCCCGAACTCGAGCGCGATCTCGCGGTTGTGCCGTCCCCGGACCACGCGCTCGAGGACCTCGCGTTCCCGGGGCGTCAGCCGCTCGAGTTGCCGGGTCAGCATTTCGCGGCGTTCCGCCGTTGCGCGTGCCTGCGCATCCTGGGCGAGCGCCGCCTCGATCGTCTTGCCGAGCAGCGCGTCGTCGACCGGCTTCTCCAGGAACTCGAAGGCGCCCCCCTTCAGTGCCGTACGCGCACTCGCGGCATCGCCGTGCGCGGTAAGCACGATGACCGGCATCCGGATGCCCCGCGCGGCGAGCGCCGACTGGACTCCGAGCCCCTCGGTGCCTGGCATTCGCAGGTCGAGCAGGACGCAGCCCGGGGTTGCCGCATCGACCGCCGCGAGGAACTCGTCGCCGGTCGAAAAGGCCTTGGTCGCATAGCCGCGAAGGCCCAGCAGCAGCGACAGCGAATCGCGGACGGCGTTGTCGTCGTCGACGATGTAGACGATCTGGCGCATCGAGCCGGCATTCATGTCGGACTCCGCAGGACCGGAAGGGTGAAGCTGAACGTCGTGCCCCGGCCGACGTCTTCGGTCTCCCGCCACATCCTGCCCCCACCGGCCTCGATCAGCGACCGGCTGATCGCGAGTCCGAGCCCCATGCCCTGCGCCTTGCTCGTCGAGAAGGGCTCGAACAGCTGCGCGCTGATCTCGGGCGCGATGCCGGGCCCGCTGTCGGCGACGCTGATCTTCACGAACTGACTACCTTCGAGTGATGCGGAAATGGTCACGTTGCGCTCCCCCGCTTTCAGCGTCTTCAACGCATCGATCGCGTTCGACACAAGATTATGCAGCACGATATCGACATGGACCCGGTCCGCCGCGACGACCGGCAGCGACGCCGGGCACTCGACGCGCAGGTGGACGCCATGGCGCTCCGCGCGCTGCCCCGCGACGAGGACCGTCGCCTGCAGCAACGGCGCGATCTCGATGGGTTCGGGCCGGCCCGATCCGGTCCTGAAGAAATCCCTCAGGCGATGCATGACGTCGCCGGCGCGCGCCACTTCGTCGACGACCTTGTCCATCGTCTGCCGCAGCATTGCCGGAGGCCGGGCCTCGTCCGCGACCATCGCCTGGCAGGCGCGCACATAGTTGCCGATGGCCATCAGCGGCTGGTTGAGCTCGTGCGCGAGGGCCGAAGCCAGTTCGCTCGCGCTGGCGAGCCGGAGGCTGCGGTCCAGTTCGATTTCCCGCGCGCGCAGCTGCCGGGCGATCGCCCATCGCTCCGAGACGGTCGTGCCGAGGAACAGGCCGGTCAGCGCCACGGCGACCAGCAGGACCTGAAACTCGAGGACGTCGCGGGTCGCATAGCCGCCGACGCGCATCGCGGCGATCAGCCCGACCTGGATGATCGCCGTCGCGATCACCGTCCCCTCGATCCCGTGCCGCATCGCGACCCAGATCAGCGGCAGGAACAGAACGTAGAACAGCTTGAGTTCGTCCGCCCAGCCCGATTCGAACACAATCCACAGTGCGGCGAGGATCGCCGCCAGCTGGGCAATCAACTCCAGGATGGTTGCCCGGCTGCGGATCCGCGGGCGCCGCGAGGCGACGAGCAGCAACGGCGCCGTCACCAGGATTCCGATCAGGTCGCCGATCCACAAATGTGTCGCCGCCTGCCAGTAGCCGCCTTCGGGCAGCGCGCCGGCCGCATCGAACAGCCCGACGAATGCGACCGCGAGAACGGCGGTCGCGACCGCGGTCGCCCCGACGAACCGCGTGACATCGCGCAGCCTCGCGAAGTCGGGCTCGAAGCGCAGGGGACCGCGCAATGCGATTGCCAGCGCCGTGTAGACGATCGCGGGCAGCGTCGCCGCGACGAGCTGCAGCGGCAATGCCACATGAGGGCCGCGCACCACCAGGTCCGCGAGCAGCGCCGCGACGAACAGCCAGGGACCGTTGCGCGCTCCGTAGCGCAGCAGCAAGGCAAGGCTCAGGCCGGGTGGCGGGTTCCACGGGGTGATCGCGAGCGGCGGCGCCACCGGATAGAGATAGCTCGCCCAGTCGAGCGCGACGTAGGTGGCGAGATAGCCCGCGACGACTGCGCCGTAACGCCACCCGGAAAACCGCACATCCGCGCGATTCACGCAGGTCAGCCCGGCTTGCCGTCGACGCGCGGGCGCGTCAGGATCGGCCAGTAGCGGACCGCGTAGATCGCCCAGGCCAGCGACCACATGGAGGCCGATGCGATGACCGCGTCCCGGTATGCCGACATCACGACCAGCGGCAGGAACACACGGGTGATCGCGGCGATGCCAACCAGCGAGTAGGCGGCAACCTCGTAGCGATCCGCCGTCAGCGGCCGTCCGCTGTGCCCCCGCGCGGTCCGGGTCATCATGCCGATGGTCAGCATGCCGATGGCGCCGGCTGTCAACGCGTGCGTCGCGATCGGCGTCGCAAGACCTCCCGCCTCGGTCAGTGCCCGGAGCCCGAGGTGCAGGGGAATCCACAGATAACCCGCATGCAGAACCCACACCAGCGGGACGCGCAGCGTCTGCCAGGGCCGCCACAGCCAGACGCGAATGGCCTGCACGATCGCGCCCAGGACCAGAACGGCGACCAGCGCCCAGGCCGGCACCGGGAGGAGATCGGCGACCAGCAGCGCGACGGCGCTCGCCGGCGCAAGCCGTTCGATCGCCGCGTTGCGGCGCGGCTGCGAGCCGCGGACGCCGTTGGACGTGAACATCGGGATCACGCGGCCGCCCATCACCGTCACGATGAGCAGCACGACGTCGAGCGCTCCCTGCACGGCGTAGCGCTCGGTCAGGTCGATCACGCGAAGCCTCGCGAGGTGCTCGGTCAGGTCGAGGGCCGCCATCGCCAGCAGCAGGCCGATGAACATGTAGTTGCGGCGATTCCCGCTTCGCACCAGCGGCAGGCCGATGCCCAGCGCTACGGCCACCGGAAACAGCGTGTCGATCGCGGCCGCCGTCACCGCGAACGGGGTGAGCAGCAGCACGCGACCCGCGATCCAGAGACCGACCAGGGCCATCAGCGTGCCCCCCGACGGCGTCGGTTGCCCCGTCCAGTTGCGGACGGCGGTCAGCAGGAACCCCGCGATGACCGCCAGCGCGAAACCGAAGATCATCTCGTGGGCGTGCCACATCGGGCCGTCGAGATAAGGCCGGGTCAGCCAGCCGGCGTATTGCGCAGCCCACAGGCCGATCGACAGCGATGCGAAGCCGCTCGCGAGGAGGTAGAACGGACGCAGACCCAGCTGCCACAGCGCGAAAGGCTCCGGAGGAACCTGCCCGTCGGCAGGCGCGTGCAGGTCGATGGGCTGGGCCATGGCGATGGTATCCCGGTCGATCGGGGAGGTTCAATCGCCGGGCACGGCGACTCGGAGCGCAACCCCGAGGGCGAGACGACCGGCGGCGGCATGCACCCGCCGCCGACCCGTCCTGCGTCGACGACCGGTGGGACCATTGTAGCGCCCGTCCCCACGCCCGAAGGCGCGCGGTTCGTTGGTCGATGGCCATGGTCCACCCGTTGCGCCGGCAACGTCACCTCATGTCATTCCGACTGCGAAAGACGCCTCCGGCGGCAGGTTCACCAGCCGAAGCCCAGGAACGGCGACTGGTAACTCGAGACGCGGCCCGCATCGGTGAAGAAGACCGAGCCCCGGCCGGTACCTGGGTAGTAGTAGTACCAGACCAGCCTGCCGTCGAGCAGGAAGGTCGTCGAAGGCGCGCCCAGCAACTTGCTGATCGCGGCCTGATCCATCCCCTTCTCGACCTGGTTCCAGCTCGTCTTCAGCAGCGCCTCCGGGCTCATGTAGCCGGGGCTGGCCCCGGGCTTGGCGGCCGTGATCGGCGCGGCCTGCGGCATCGTCGGAGCGGGCTGGGCCGCCTGTGCAGCTTGCGGCACCGGTGCGGCCGCCTGTGCCGCCGGCGGCGCGGCTTGGGTGGCCTGCGCTGCCGGCTGGGCAGCCTGCGGACCCTGGGCCGGCGCCGCAGCGTGTCCTTCGAGCGCGCTCACGCGCTGCTGCAGGTCATGCACCATCTGCTTGAGGGCCTTGACCTCCTGCTGCAGCGTCGCGTAATCGGGCTCGGCGGCGCGCGCCGCAGGGATGCCAGCGAGCGCGAGGGAAACGAATGCCAGGAAAGCTGTTCGCATGTTCACCTTGCAGGATTGCACAAGAAAACGGGGCGGAAGCGCCCCGGGGGATGCACCCCGGGAAGATATTGCGCTTTCCGCCCCGCGACTTCCCGCCGCCCGCTACTTCGACGCGGCGTAGGTGGCTGCCGCCCTGATCTGCTCGGGGCTCAGGCTCTTCACCACGTTGGTCATGATCGGCGCGTTGGCCCGCACGCCAGACTGGAAGCCCTCGAGCTGGGCGATCAGGTAGTCCGCGTGCTGCCCGGCAAGCCGCGGGAACGCAGCGTTGCCTTCAGCATCCTTGCCGTGACACGACGCACAGGCCGGCACGCCCTGCGCCGCGATGCCCTGCGTGTAGATCTTCGCCCCTTCCGCCATCAACGCCTTGTCGCCGGGCTCGCCGGGCGCAGGCTTCTGCGCCGCGTAGTAGCTCGCCAGGCTCTTGATCGTGCTGTCGGTGAGCTGCGATGCCATGCCCCACATGTAGGCCCGCGCGTTCGGGTCGCCGCGCTCGTGGCTGCGGAAAGCGTCGAGCTGCAGGACGATGTACGCCGACTGCTGGCCGGCGAGGTTCGGAAACACCGACGAGATGCTGTGGCCTTCGGGCCCGTGGCACGCTGAACACACCCCGGTGGCGAGCGCCTTCGCGCTCTCGTCCTGCTGTGCCAGCGCCGCGCCGGCACTGGCTGCGAGAACCGCGCCTGCTGCAAGTGCAATGATCGTTTTCATGGTCGTTGGTCTAGTAGTTGAACCAGAAAAGCAGGTAGAGCGTGTTGTTGTCCTTCGCATTCCTGCCGTTGCCATCGTAGTTGTCGCCGCCGCCGTTGAACTTGTTGTACTGCGTGTACTGCAGCGCGAGCTTGGTGTTCTCGTAGGGGACCCAGTCGAGCTCCCCGGTCCAGCCGTTGCTGTTCGGGCTTCCATTGACGAAACCGGTGACCGGATCGCCCTGCGGGTAGAGCAGCGCATCCGAGGACCCTGTCGTCTCGAAATACCCGAGTGCGGCGCCATACTTGCGCTGGTAGAAATAGTTCCCGCCGATCCTGAAGGTCTTCAGGTTGTTCGACGAATTGCTCGAAGCTCCCGCGCCGTAGGTCGCATCGAGCGTCTGTTTCTCGTCGATGTAGGTCGCCGTCACCGACACCAGATGATCGTCGCCGATGTACTGGTACTGCGTATCGAGTGCCCAGTCGCTGTACTTGTTGGTCGGGCCCGAGAGCGCGATGCCGCCGCCCGGGTAGACCTTGGCCTCGACCCCGTAGGCGCCGAACTCCCAGGAGTGGCGGCCCCACTGATGCTCGTACGCGATCCGCCAGTACGGCGCCAAGTTGTTGACGACGTTGGTGCTGGTGCTGTCGATCTGGGCCGCCGCAGGCGCCGAGTGATAGCCGCCGAACTCGACGTAGACCGAGTTGTAGAGGTAGCCGTAGACGCTGACTCCGGCGACGCCCGCATCGACAAGCCCGCCGTCGAGCATGGTTGCCGCACCCGGCGACGGCCCGACGGAGCTGCGCTGGTCGAACGGCGTCTGCCAGGCCGGGGTGGAATTCCACGGGTCCTGGACGGTGGGGTTGTTGTTGAGGCTGATGCCCCAGAGGAAGTTCTCGTTCGCCAGCCTGGCGTAGCGGATGTCGGTGTTGTCCCAGCCGAAGCTGCCGGAGGTGCCGTCATAGGTCATCTGGACGAACGCACCGAGGTTCGGGGCGATCCGTCCGGCGTAGAACAGGCTCGCCTGCTGCGGAAACAGCACCTGGCCGTTCTTCGAGAGCTCTCCGGGGAGAGCGGTGTCGGGCATCGCGGACTTGGTCTTGGTATAGGAGGCCTGGAACATGAACGACAGCGGCGGCAGCTGGTTGAGCACCAGCGTCTCCTGCTTGCTCGGCGTGATCCCGCTGACCTGCGGCAGGTTGTCCACCGTGTAGCCGTTGAGCTTGAAGCGCCGCCCGTAAGGTGTCAGCTCGGGAAATACCGTATGGCAGGCCTCGCAGGCGAATCCCGTCTGGCGCGCGAAACTCGGCACCGCCTGTGCGCTTCCCGGCAGCAGCAGCAGCGCCCCGGCTGCGACCGCGAGCCCCGCGATGAATGTCCTCAACTTGCCTCGCTGCATGAGCGATCCCCTTCGAGTGGATTGAACCTGCCGCGCCGCGAACGAATCCGCCGGGCGACACCATGCGTCATTCGATTTCATTGCCTTGCTCCTGGCCTGCTTGGGCGATTTTCAGATATTTCGACCATCATGGTACCGGCTTGCTAGGTGTTTACACTACGCGTATATCGTAGGCAAAGTTATGCGAACCGATCAACCGCTCCCTTGACCAAGATCAACAATTTGTGAACCTTGGTGCCGCGGGCGGGGTTGATTTTCCTCAATGCAACACTCTCCAAGCTCCGGCAGCATCGACCGCATGGACACTCCCGTACTCGATACCCGGCCCGGCATCCTTTCCTTCGACGCGGATCTCGTCCGCAAATACGACGGACTGGGCCCCCGCTACACGTCGTATCCGACGGCCGACCGATTCACCGAGGCTTTCGGACCGGCCGAATTCCAGCAGGCGCTGCGCGAGCGCCGTGCAGCCGGCCCGTCGCAGCCGCTGTCGCTCTACGTGCATTTGCCTTTTTGCAACACCATATGCTTCTACTGCGCCTGCAACAAGGTCATCACCAAGGACCGCAGTCGCTCGGCGAAATACCTTCGCTACCTGGGAAACGAGATCGGCACGCTGGCGGCGCAGGTCGACCCGTCCTCGCCGGTCAGGCAGTTGCATTGGGGCGGCGGCACGCCCACCTTCCTGTCGCCTGACGAGTTGACACTGCTCACGCGCATGCTGCGCGACAATTTCGCGTTCGACGCCGACGCGGAGTGCTCGATCGAGATCGACCCGCGCAAGGTCGGCGCCGACACGGTCACGCTGCTCGCCGAGCTGGGTTTCAACCGCATGAGCGTCGGCATCCAGGACTTCGATCCCGACGTGCAGAAGGCGGTGAACCGCATCCAGAGCGAGGCCGAGACGCTTGCGGTGCTCGACGCCGCCCGGGCGCGGGGATTCCGTTCGCTCAACGTCGACCTGATCTACGGCCTGCCGCGCCAGACGGTCGCGGGTTTCGGGGTCACGCTGGACAAGGTGATCGGCGCCGCCCCGGATCGCATCGCCCTCTACAGCTATGCGCACCTCCCGCACCTGTTCAAGCCGCAGCGACGCATCGCTGTCGCGGAGCTGCCTCCGCCCGAAGCCAAGCTCGCGATCCTCGAGCTCGCGATCGACCGCCTGACCGCCGCCGGGTACGTCCACATCGGAATGGATCACTTTGCGCGGCCCGAGGACGAGCTCGCGGTGGCGCAACGCAACGGCCAGCTGCACCGCAATTTCCAGGGCTATTCGACCCACGCGGACTGCGATCTGCTCGCGTTCGGGATCTCCGCGATCGGCAAGATCGGCCCGACCTACAGCCAGAACGTCCGCACGCTGGACGAATACTATGCGCGCCTCGACGCGGGGCTGCTGCCCGAGTTTCGCGGCTATCGCCTGTCGCCGGACGACCTGCTGCGGCGCGACGTCATCCAGGCACTGATGTGCAGCTTCGGTGTCGACTTCGACGTCGTCGGGGAAGCGCACGGCATCGATTTCGGGCGCTATTTCCGCCCGGAACTCGAGGCTCTCGCGCCGCTGGCAGGCGACGGCCTGGTCGAGGTCTCGCCGCGGCGCATCGCCGTCACGCCGCGCGGCCGGCTGCTGGTGCGCACGGTCGCGATGGTGTTCGACCGCTACCTGCGGGAAGCACGCGAGCAGGCGCGCTACTCGCGTGTCATCTAAGGCCGGTGGTCCGGGTCATGCACCCGGGCCCCGGCGCCGGTTCAGCGCAGGACCAGAACCGGGATGTCGGTGTGGGTGAGGACCTTCTGCGTCTCGCTGCCCAGCACGACACCGGACAGTCCGCGACGGCCGTGCGACGCCATGCAGATGAGGTCGCATTTCTTCTTCCTCGCGACCGCGATGATCTGCTTCCACACGTCGTTGCTCTCGACCATCACCGACGCGAACGAAACGCCGGCCGCTTCGGCCTGCTTCCCGATCGACGCGAAGAGCTTGTCGCCCTGTTCGCGCGCCTGCCGGTCGTGGGCTTCCTCGAGCACGTCTTCGGCGGGACCGAAGGTTCCATACGGGCTGCCCGAGAATTTCGGATAGACGTGGAGCGCGGTGAGCTTGGCGCCGGTGACCTTGGCAAGGGCGACCGCTTCCTTGACGGCCTTCTGCGACAGCGACGATCCGTCGCTGGGCACCAGGATATTCTTGAACATGATTGCTCCCAGGGTTGGTGTCGAATCGTGGCGATCAGCCACGCAGCATTGTGACCGCAATGATCACCGCGCTATGATTGTCGAGCGCGAGCGCTCGGATGTTCTTGATCTGAGACAAATAATGCACTTCAGGGGAGCCCTGTGAAAGCGATCGACGTCATCCTCGACGAGCACCGTTCCCTTGCCGCCGTCCTGCACGGGATGCTCTATCTGGTCCGCGACATACGCGACCACGGCAGCGCCCCGAACTTCGACGTGCTGGGTGCGATGGTCTATTACATCGACGCCTTCCCCGAGCGCTACCACCAGCCGAAGGAAGACCAGTACCTGTTCAGGATCCTGCGGCAGCGGTATCCGGCGGCAGGGCCGGTCCTCGATCGGCTGGAGAGCGACCACCGGGCAAGCGAACGAGCGATCCGCGACCTCGAGCAGGCGCTGGAGCGCTATCGGCAGGGCGGGCCGGCCGAGTTCGCGCCTTTCGCCGACGCCGTCGCCGCCTATGCGGCGTCGCAGTGGGACCACATGCGTGCCGAGGAGGAGAAGGTCATCCCGATGGCGCGCGAGCACCTGACGCCCGGCGACTGGATGGAGATCGACGCCGCGTTCACCGGGCACGCCGATCCGCTGTTCGGCGCCAGGGCCGAAGCCGAATACGACAACCTGTTCAAACGCATCGTGAACCTCGCGCCGCCGCCGATCGGCGTCGGGCCCGCGGCCGCCGCCTAGTTCCTTCCGCTCTGCGCCCCGGCGCCCGCCCCGATGTTCCGCGACATGGGTGCGCCGGGCTCCGGCGCGACCACGATCGCGCGGAAGTCGTTGACGTTGGTCAGCGTGGGACCCGTGACGACGGCATCCCCGAGCGCGCCGAAGAAACCGTGGCCGTCGTTGTTCGCAAGGCTCTCTCGCGGCCGGATGCCCTGCGCGCGTGCCCGCGCGAGCGTATCGGGTGCGATCAGTGCGCCGGCGATTTCCTCCTGGCCGTCGACGCCGTCGGTGTCCCCGGCGATCGCGTGGATGCCGGACCGTCCGTCGAGCCCGATGGCGAGCGACAGCAGGAACTCGACGTTGCGGCCGCCGCGACCGTGGCCGCGGACCGTCACCGTTGTCTCGCCTCCCGACAGCAACACGCAGGGCGGCGCGACCGGCTGGCCGTGCATCGCGACCTGTCGCGCAATCCCCGCCATCACCGTGCCCACTTCCCGCGCCTCGCCCTCGATGCTGTCGCCGAGAATCAGCGGCGCGACGCCGGCCTCCCGCGCGACCGCGGCCGCGGCTTCGAGCGCCATCTGCGGCGTGGCGATGATGCGCGTGCTCGCACGCGCAAGCCGCCGGTCGCCGGGCTTCACCGATTCGCCCGCACCCGATTCCAGCACGCGCATCACCGCCGGCGGCACGTCGATTGCGTGCCTGCGCAGCACGTCCAGCGCGTCGGCGCAGCTCGTCGGGTCGGGCACGGTCGGTCCCGACGCAATGTTGATCGGATCATCGCCCGGGACGTCGGACATCAGCAGGGTCACGACCTGCGCCGGATGGCACGCCGCACCGAGCCTGCCCCCCTTGATCGCCGACAGGTGCCTGCGCACGCAGTTCATTTCGCCGATGGTCGCGCCCGAGGCAAGCAGCGAGCGACTGACGCCCTGCTTGTCGGCGAGCGTCAGGCCATCGAGGGGCAACGCGAGCAGCGCCGATCCGCCACCCGAGATCAGGCAGACGACGAGGTCCTCGGGGCGCAAGCCCGCGACGAGATCGAGGATGCGCCGCGCGGCCGCCATGCCGGCCGCATCGGGCACCGGATGCGAAGCCGCGACGATCTCGATTTTCCGGCAGGGAACGGCGTAGCCGTAGCGGGTGACGACCAGGCCGGTCACCTCGCCCGCCCAGTGGTCCTCGAAGGCGCGCGCCATCGCCGCCGACGCCTTGCCGGCGCCGACGACAATCGTGCGTCCCGACGGTCGCGGCGGCAGATGCGGCGGAAGACAGTGCGCGGGTTGCGCGGCGGCGATCGCCGCGTCGAACATCCTGCGCAGCAGCGCCGCGGGGTCTCCGCCGCGCCACGCGACACGCGGCGGAGTCATCCTGCGTGGTGTGTCAGGGCTTGAGTTGCGCGCGGACCTCGCCGCCGGGGTGCGCGGCGCTGTGGACGTTGAAATAGAGGCCGTCGGCCTTGAGCGCCGCCATCTGCTGGGCGTTCAGCTTGGCACCCGCGGGCGCGACGAACTTGTCGCCTTCCTTGGTGAACGGAACGATCACCGGTCCGTTCTTGCCCGCGACACCCTCGTGGATATGCGCAGCCGTCGGGGTAAAGCCGCTGACGGTCACGCTGCCGCTGACCGCACCGTCGTCCGCAATCGTGATCGTCCCTTCGGCCGAGCCGCTGGTCGTCACGTGGGGAACCTCCTGCGCGCCGGAGAGCTTGAGGTGGAAATCCTCGGCGTACGCCGCTGCCGAAACCCCGGTGCCGAGGACAAAGGCAACGGACAACGCGACCGCAGTCGACCTTGAAAACGCTTTCATCGCAGAACTCCTGTTGTTGACGTCATGATCGGAATGCCGCATTCGCATGCTGACACACCCTCGTGGCTGAATCGCGGCCGACGCCCGCTACAATCCGGGGCGCACTGCCCGGGTGGTGAAACTGGTAGACACAAGGGACTTAAAATTCCTGGACCGCAAGGTCGTGCGGGTTCGACCCCCGCCCTGGGCACCAATCCACGCCGTTCCCCGGCCGCGAGCCGGCGCGCGGCCCGCCCGCGCCCATCGATGCGATCAGTGTGCGAGCATGTTCTGCACGCGCACGCCGATGGGCACGCAACCGCTCGCCAGCACCAGACACAGGATGTAGACCAGCGTTCTCAACGCCGAGTTCGCCCGCCGCATCGCGTCAGCGCTGCGCACCGGGCATCGAGCCCTGTGCCATCTTCGCGAAATCGCCCATCACGCGCTGCATCGTCTCGAAGGCCGACCCCCCGGACGAAACGACGCCCTGCATCGCCGACACGACCTTCTGCATCTGCCGCAGATCGGGGAGCATCGCCATCGCCGCCTTGCTCTCCTTGACGCCGGGCACGTCTTCCATCTGCTCTTCCATCAGCGAGAACAGGCGCTTCTGGATCTCGACGATCAGGTCGAACATCTCGCCCCAGTAGTGCATCGATTTCTCGAGGGCCTCCTGGGCCGCACCCTGCCCCGCCATCATCAGGCTCTGCGCATCGCGCGCCTCGACGGCCGATCGGGTGTGCCTTTTCTGGAACTCGCGCGCCTCCTCCTCGCCTTCGAACTGCTTCCTGCGCAGCCTGGCCGTGCCTTCGATCGCGGTGTTGATGACGTCGAGGGCGAGCGCGGCGTTGGCCTTGTAGAGATCGATCGCCTGCTCGGGCGTCATCACTTTCGGCATCTTCGGCATCTTCGGCATCTCGCCGAACCCGGGCATCGCGCCCGCTGCGGCTTTCGGCTTGGCGCGGGTCGACGTCCGGGGCGCAGAACGCTTGCGCGCCGGGCCTTTGCGTGCGGTCTTTGCGGCTGCGGGTGCCGCTGCGGATTTCCTCGCCATGGACGCTGCTCCTCGAGAAGGGTGATCGGCATCCCGATCGGGACCAAGCCTGCATGTAACGCCTGCGCCGTGATGCCGTCAAGGAGGATCCCCGCAGAGGATTGCCCCGCGCTGCGATGCACTTCCACAAGGAGATACCCGCCGCATGCGTCCGGCTTGACCCGGACGCGTTCAGGCCTATAATCCATCTACCGTACATGCATACGGTGCTTGAACGCTGTCACCACCAAACGTCGTCACCACCGGTCGTCACCACCGCAGCGCCCATGCCGATGCCCGCGAAGCCCCGCCCCCGTTTCAGCCGCAACGCCCCGCTCGTGCACGACACCGCCGCAGCCGCGGAGCTGCCGCGGCTCACCCCGAGGCAGCGGCAGATCCTCGACTGGATCCGCACGCACATCGACACATCGGGCATGCCGCCGACCCGCGCCGAAATCGCCGCAGGCCTGGGCTTCTCGACGGCGAGTTCGGCCGAGGATCACCTGCAGGCGCTGGCCCGCAAGGGGGCGATCGAGATCATTCCCGGTGCCTCGCGCGGCCTGCGCATCAGGGACATTCCCGGCATGCCGGTCCAGGGATTGCTGCCGCTGGTCGGCCGCGTTGCCGCCGGGCATCCGATCCTCGCCGTCGAGCACATCGAGACGCACTGCAGGATCGATCCCGCGCTGTTCTCGCCGCGCGCCGATTACCTGCTGCGCGTGCGCGGCCAGAGCATGCGCGACGCCGGCATCCTCGACGGCGACCTGCTGGCCGTGCACCGCAGCCACGAAGCGCGCAACGGCCAGATCGTCGTCGCACGCGTCGGCGGCGCCAGCGGTGACGAAGTGACGGTCAAGCGCCTGCGCAAGCGCGGACGCGACATCGTGCTGATGCCCGAGAACAGCGCGTTCGAGCCGATCGTCGTCGACCCGCGGACCACCACGTTCGCGATCGAAGGCATCGGCGTGGGCCTTGTCCGCAACGCCAGCTGGTAGGAGGAGATCACCATGTACACGCTTTATGGCAGCAAGGGCGCCGGATCGGCCGCCGTCGAAGCCGCACTGATGCTCGCGCGCGCGCCTCACCATCTGGTCGAGACTGCGACCTGGGCGCAGAACGAGGCCTATGCCGACCTGCTGAAACTGAACCCGCTCGGACAGATCCCGACGCTGGTGCTCGAAGACGGCAGCGCGATGTCCGAGAGCGCGGCGATCCTGATCCACCTGGGCGAAACCCATCCGGACAGCGGTCTTCTGCCCATCGATGCCTCCGCACGCGCGCAGGTGCTGCGCGGACTGGTGTTCATCGCCGTCAATTGCTATGCGGCGATCAGCATCATCGATTATCCCGAGCGCTGGTGCGAAGGCGCCGATGCCGACGAAGTCCTGCAGGAGCGCATACGTGCGGGGACGCGCGCACGCCTGTATCGCCACTGGGAGATGTTCGCCGAAGTGTTCCCCGCGCATCCCTGGCTCTGCGGCGAGCGCATCGGCGCGCTCGACCTGCTCGCGGCGGTCGTCTCGAAATGGTCGGGGGCACGCAAGCATCTCGAGGTGCATCGCCCCGCGCTGCACGGGACGCTGCTGCGCATCGAGGCGCATCCCGATGTCGCCCCGGTGTTCGCCCGGAACTGGCCGCCCGCCTGAGCCGATGAACCCCACACTCACCCGCATCCTCGCCAACCCGGCGATCTGGCGCGGCGGCGACTGTGCAGCGGAACCGGCCTCGATCGCATCGGGCTTTGCCGCGCTCGACGCCGTGCTGCCGGGAGGGGGATGGCCGCGCGCCGCATTGACGGAAATGCTGCTCGAGCGCGAAGGCATCGGCGAATTGCGCCTGACGCTGCCCGCACTTGCGCGATTGCAGTCCGAGGGGCGCCACATCGTCTGGATCGCCCCGCCCCACCGGCCCTATGCGCCCGCGCTCGCCGCCGCCGGGGTCGATCTATCGCGCCTGATCGTCGTCCATCGCTGCCACGACCGCGATGCGCTGTGGGCCTGCGAACAGGCATTGCGCGCCCCCGAATGCGGCGCAGCGTTCGCGTGGACGAATGCCCATGACGAGCGCGTCCTGCGCAGGCTGCAGGTGGCTGCGCGCGAAGGCAGGACCTGGGGCGTGCTGTGGCGACGGCCGGGCCAGCGGGCCAGCGCCACTGCGGCGCCATTGCGCCTGTCGCTCGCACCGCACCAGGGCCGGCTCGCGGTGCGCGTTCTGAAGCGGCGCGGCGCCGAACTCTCGCAGCCGCTGTTGCTCGATCTCGCACGGGAGCGGGGGGCGCCACTCTGTCCGTCACCCGGCGTGGTACCGATCGCTGCCGATTCCCGTCATGCTGTGGATCTGCCTTCTCCTGCCATCGCTTCCGCTCGACGTGTTCGCGCGCGCCTGCGCGCCTGAAGAGGCGCAGCAACCGTTCGTCGTCGCCAGCAGCGACCGCCATCCGCAGGTCGTCGCCGCCAATGTGCCCGCGCGCGATGCCGGCATTCGCCGTGGCCAGTCGATCGCGGCAGCGCTGGCGCTGGCGCCCGCCATCACGCTGCGCGAACGCGACCCCGCAGCCGAGGCGGAAGCGCTCGCCGAAATCGCGACGCTGGCACTCGCTTTCACGCCCAATGCGAGCCTCGTGCCCCCCGATGCCGTCGTCGCCGAGATCGGCGGCAGCCTGCGCCTGTTCGGGGGACGGGCGCAGCTGATCGGACAGCTGCAGGCCGCGGCGCAGGCGCGCGGCTGCGCAACGCGGATCGCACTTGCACCCACGCCGCTCGCCGCCTCGCTGCTGGCGCGCGCCGGGTCGACGATGCCGGTGCCCGACATCGCGCACCTGCCCGATGCGCTCGGGCCGCTGCCGCTGCCCCTGCTGGGTCTCGACTCCGGCGCGCTCGCGGCACTGGAAGCCGCCGGCATCACGACCTTCGCGGACGCGCGGCGCCTGCCGCGCGCAGCGCTCGCCCGCCGCTTCGGGGCGTCCCTGATCGACGCACTCGACCACGCGCTCGGCGATCGGCCCGATCCGCGTCCCCCCTACCGGCCACCGCCGAGATTCGAACGCAGGCTTCCCCTGCTCTCGCCGGTCGACACCGTCGAAGCGCTGGGTTTCGGCGTCAACCGCCTGGTGACCGAGCTCGCCGACTGGCTGCTCGCACGCGGCCTCGGCGTCACGCGGATGTCCCTGGCACTCGTCCACGAGCGTCATCTGCGCGAGCACGGATTGCCGCCGACGATCGTCACGTTCGCGCTCGCAGCGGCGGCGCGCACCCCGGCGCATCTCGTCGCCGTGCTGCGCGAACGCCTGGGCCGCGTCGTGCTGCCGGCACCCGTCGAAGCGATCGTCCTCGCCAGCGACGAGACCGCGACGCTTCCGGGCCGCAACCTGGGCCTGCTGCCCGAAGACGAAGCGGGCACCGCGACCGTGCCTCTGGTCGAGCGCCTGCGCTCGCGCCTTTCCGACGATGCGGTCGTCATGCTCGAATCACGGGCCGAGCATCGTCCCGAACATGCGATGCGCACGGTGGGGACGGTGCACGGCACCCCGGCATCGAAGCATGCTGCGGCAATGTCCGGGCATGCGGATGCCTGCGCTTCGGTTCCGGCCGCGGCGCGCCCGCTGTGGCTGCTCGACGAGGCACGGCCGCTGGGCACGACGCTCGAAACGCAGCCGTGGATCCTGCGCGACGGACCCGAGCGCATCGAATCGGGCTGGTGGGACGGACGCGACCTGCGCCGCGATTATTTCGTCGCCGAGACTCCGCAGGGCGAAACCGTCTGGATCTATCGCGACCACCGCTACGGCACCGACGACGGCGAGTGGTTCCTGCACGGCCTCTTCGCCTAGCGCCCGGGCTGGCCGGCCTGCATCACGCGTGCTACGCTTGCCTGACCCTTCATCCTCCACAGGAACAGCGACGACGAGCGACCATGCAACCGACATCGCGAAGTTCACGAGCAATGTCAACGCCGACGCCGCCGACGCGGCGATCAAGTCGGTCGCCGAGAAGATGAAAGGCGAGCACAACAAGAGCCGCGTGACGTTCTACTACCTGCTCGCCGAGGCCACCGGAACGCTCGCCAAGCTCGGCAAGTAGACAGGGTGCCGCCGGGTCGGGCCGCCCGGCGGGTCCACCGTTGCGCTCCGCTCCTGCCGGGCGGCGCTCGGGTGCCGGCATGCCTCAGATGCCGGCATACCACTGGTAGCCCTGGTCCTCCCAGTAGCCGCCGTTGCCTCCCTCGATGTGGGCGAAGCTCTCGACGAGCTCGAGCCGCATCACGTACTTGGCGTGCTTGTAACCGAGCTGGCGCTCGACGCGCAGCCGGATCGGCGCGCCGTTGGCCACCGGCAGCGGCCGGTCGTCGAGCTTGTACGCCAGGATCGTCTGGACGTGGTACGCATCGTCCATGTCGATGCTCTCGTAATACGGTGAGGTGCCGTCGCTGTCCATCGGGTCCGCGCAGCGGAACACGACGTAGCGCGCCTTCGCCATCGGCTCGACTGCGTCGAGCAGGGCGGACAGCTTCGCGCCCTCCCACTTGCCGATCGCGCTCCAGCCCTCGACGCAGTCGTGGCGTGTGATCTGCGTGCGCGAAGGCAGCGCGTGGAGGTCGGCAAGCGAGAAGCTGCGCGGCTTCGCGACGAGCCCCGCGACCTCGAGGCGGTAGTCGGCGAAACCGCCGGCGGCGAGCGCCTGGTATTGCGGATTGTCCGGGTTCGACGTGCCGTTGCTGCGAAACGTGGGCGACAAGTCGGCGGGCGTGAATTCCTGCGCCATCGCCTTGCGTCCGGTGACGAGCGCCGCGACCCGCTGGTTGAGCTTCTCGGCGCTGCCCAGCACGCGCGGGAACCAGTCGCTTTGCGACAGCCGGTCGCAGCCTGCCACGCCCACGGCGCCCAGCGACGCCGCGACGCGCCCCAGGAAGCGGCGTCGCGCGCCGCGATCGGTGTCATTCATGCACGGCCTCCTGCGGCAGGCGATAGCGTCCGGTGATCATCGAGCGCAGGTTGTTCCAGAGCCCCGTCACGATCACTTCGAACACATGGACTGCGACGAACGCGACCAGCGTCCACGCGATGATGAAATGGATCGAGCGCGCCGACTGGCGGCCCCCGACCAGACCGACCCAGCCGCCGAACAGCGTGTCGAGCCGCGGCGACAGGCCCAAGCCCATCAGGATGACGAGCGGCAGCAGGACGAAGATCACGGTCAGGTAGGCGAACTTCTGCAGCACGTTGTAGCGCTTCGCCGCCTCGCCGGTCGGGTGGCGAAACCGCAGGTGATCGACGATCGATGCGCCGATGCCGCGCAGGTCGGAGCGCGTGGGCCACAGGTCGCGCGCCAGGTGGCGACTCACGATCGCGTAGCCGACGTAGCAAAGGCCGTTGATCAGGAAGACCCAGGCGAAGAAGAAATGCCACGAGCGCGCCATCGCGAGCCATTGGTGGCTCGGCACCGTGAGCCACGACGGAAACGCCTGCACCCACATCTGGCCGTCGGCGGTCGACACGCCAAGCACGCCGGTCGTATCGAACTCGTGGCCGAGGACCCGCGTGTAGCCGCTGATGCGACCCTGGGGATCCTCCATCGCGCCGATTTCGAGCCACGCCGGACGCCCGCTGTACGAGGATTGACCCCAGTACAGCGCCGGATGCGAATTGAAGATGCACAGCCCGCTCATGAGCATCAACGTCAGTGCGACGACGTTGATCCAGTGCATGAGGCGCACCGGGAGCGCGTGACGCCGGTAGAGGCGGGGGCCGGCATCGGCCGGCCGGGTCGAAGTGTCGTTCATTGCGTCATCCTGGGCCCGGGTCATGCGGGGCAACGGTCGCGACAACCGGTAGTCGCCGGTGCCGCGGAAAGCTTACGCCGGTCCCGCGATTCAGGTCGCAGGGCCGGTCGGCGGATTGCCGCAAGGCCCGGCGACCTCACGACCGCGAAGGGAGGACCGGGGGGCCTGGCACCGCCTACGCTCCCCGCCCCTAGCCGTGGCCGTCGAGCCTCGGCAGGTAGCGACCCGACGCCACGAATCCCACCGTCGCGACCAGCGTGAGACCGGCGCCGGTGAGGAACGTTGCGGCCGGACCGGACCACTGCCAAAGCGATCCCGCCACCGCGCTCGCTGCCAGCATGGCGATGCCGCCGGTCAGGTTGTAGACGCCGAATGCCGTGCCGCGCAGGTCGGGGGGCGCCGTCGCGGCGACCAGTGCCGACAGCAGGCCCTGCGTCAGCGCCATGTGCAGGCCCCACAGTGCCGCGCCCATCAGGACGCCCGTCCTGCCGCCCGCGAAGGCGAGCACGACATCGCTCGCGATCAGCGCCACCAGTCCGGCGGAAAGCAGCGACGCGCCGTGGCCGTGATCGGCAGCTCGTCCCGCGGGGTAGGACACCGCGGCATAGACGATCGACATCGCGACCATCACCCATGGCGCCCCGGTCTCTCCCATGCCGACGCTCTGCCCGCGCAGGATCAGGAATGCTTCCGAGAAGCGCGCGAGCGTCAGCACGAATGCGATCGCGGTGACGACCCAGAAAGGCCGCCGCAGCCGGGACACGTCGCGCCACGACAGGCGCTTCGACCGATCCGTCGTGCTGCGACCGTCGTCGTGCTCGTGGACGCCGAGCACCAGCACTGCGACGCAGAGGGCTGCGGGAATCAGGGCAATCCAGAACGCCGCGTGGAAATTGCCGGCGAAATGGCCGATGGCCCAGACCGCGAGCAGCGGGCCGCTGATCGCGCCGACGGTGTCGAGCGCCTGGCGCAGACCGAACGCAGCGCCGCGGATCGAGGGAGGGGTCAGGTCGGCGATCAGGGCATCCCGCGGCGCGCCGCGTACGCCCTTGCCGATCCGGTCCGCGAAGCGCGCGCCGATCACCCACTCCAGCGTGGGTGCGAGCGGAAACGCGAGCTTGGACACCGCAGCCAGGCCATAGCCCAGCACGACGATCGGCTTGCGGTGCCGCAGCCTGTCCGACCAGAAACCGGAGAACACCTTGACGATCATCGCGATCGCCTCGGCAATTCCCTCGACGACACCGATGACGAGCATCGATGCGCCGAGCGGGCCGGCCATGTAGAGCGGCAGCAGCGAATGGACAAGTTCGCTCGACGTGTCCATCAGCAGGCTGACGAATCCCAGCGCCCATACGCCGCCGGGGATCCGCCGCTTCGCAGGCACCGGATCAGCCACTGAAATCGAAAGCGGCGGTCAGGTCGCCCGCGTCCGCGCGCACGCCGGGCAACGGCGCGAGATCGAACCTTCGCGAGATGAATTTGAGGATCGACGTCGTGTCGTAATGCGTGTGATCGACGTAACCCTTGCGCGCGTAAGGCGAGATCACGATCGCGGGAATGCGCGTGCCCGGCCCCCAGCGATCGCCTTGCGGGGGTGCCACGTGATCCCAGAACCCGCCGTTCTCGTCGTAGGTGACGATGATCGCCGTCGACGCCCACAGCGGGCTCGCCTTGATCCTCGCGACGAGTTCCGCGATGTGCTCGTCCCCCGACAGCACGTCGGCGTAGCCGGGATGCTGGTTGAGGCTCCCCTGCGGCTTGTAGAAGACGACCTGCGGCAGCACGCCCCGCTCGATGCCTTCGGCGAGATCGCGGTAGTCCTTCAGGTGCGCGGCACGCGCCGCGGTCCCCGGCGCGTAGTTGCGAAAATAGTTGAAAGGCTGGTGATGCGGGACGAAGTCCGGCGAGCCGGGGGTCGTGTTGTAGATCACCGTGCGCTTCGTCTGTGGCGGCTGCATGCCGTCGGCGAGCGCCAGGTCCCACGCGCCGGCATACCACGCCCAGCTGATGCCTTTCGCCGAGAGCGTGTCACCGATGGTCGTCATCGTCTGCGGCGGCAGCGTGTGCTTCGAAGGATCGGCGTAGCGCGGGTCCCCCCCCGCGGCAGGGGACACCCCCGACGGCTCGTAGGGTGGCTGGGTCGTGTTGACCGAATACCCGTCCGGCGTCACCGCGCCGCCGAGGAATTCGGGCGGCCCCGCCAGCACCGACGCCGGTGATCCGGGCTTGACCTTCAATCGACCGTGCTCGTCGAGTTGCGCGCGCATCGACGGCGGCGCATCGGGATCGACCGGCGTGCAGGCGCAGACCAGCCACATGTGGTTCAGGTACGAGCCCCCGAAAGCACCCATGAAGAAATCGTCGGCGAGCGTGTACTCGCGGGCCCACTTCCACATCGGCAGCGTCGAGCCGTCGTAGTGGCCCATCGTCAGCGCGCCGGCGCTGGAGGCCGCGACGAAGCGGTCGTTGCGCCCGCCGTCGATCTGCTCCTGGTTGCGATAGAACTCGTGGATCAGGTCGCGGGTGCGCACCGACAGCGGCAGGTCGATCGGCGGCGCGTCGATGCGAAACGGCCTGTTGGGCAGGTTGCGCGGGAACGCAGGATCGATTCCCGGGCCCTGGCCGTTCCATACCGGCGGCAGCACCGCCAGCGGCGTGCCGTCGCGATCGACCTGCGTGTATTGCGCAGGCATCGCGTTCGCGATGCCGTTGGCGCCGGGAAAGAGGCCGTAGAGGTTGTCGAAGCTGCGGTTTTCGGCGTAGATGACGACGATGTGCTGGATCTTCTCGAGGCCGCCCCGGTCGAGCGCGGTCCGCTCACGGCCGGTCGGCTCGACCGCCGATGGCGTCGCACAGCCTGCGACCAGCGCCGCCAGCGCGAATGGCAGCAGCCACAAGGGCCGCAGCGACCACGGCGTGCCCGACCTGCAGCTGCCTGCCGGTCCACCGCCCGTCTTGGCCATGCCGACCGCTGCCATCTCCGCGCGCCCCCTGTCGCTCGACCCGAGCGATCCTCAGCCGTCGCTTGCGAGCGTCACACTTGCGCGAACGGTCCCTGCGCGCTCGTGCCGCGCCACGATCTCGACCGTATCGCCCGCTTTCGCCCGCAGGATCCACTCGAGCTTCAACCGATCGTCGGTCAACCCGTAGTCCGGCCAGAACGAGACCCCGGTGTGCTTGTAGGCCTTGCCCTCGAGCTGGCCGACGTCGTCGCGCAGCTTGCCCGTCGCGAGGCTCGCCCCCGCCGGCAGGCCGATCTCGGCGACAACGCCGCGCACCGTCTTGCGCGCGAGCGCGCGCTTGGACACGTAGGTCGGCAGCCAGCCGGTGTTCTGGATCACCAGCGTGACTTTCCACGTGCCGTCGCCCAATGCGCTCGCACCCGCGTGGACGAGCTCGAGCTTCGGCGAACACAGCGCCTGCCACAGCAGCCACTTCGGGAAGCGCGCGATTTCGCGCTCGAGCAGCGGCAGCGGCGGATTGCCGAAGGCGTTGAAGCGATCCAGGCCGCCGATCTCGACGCGGCCGAGCTGTGGGTGGTCGAAAGGCTTCCAGTCGCGGTAGGCGGAACCTGCGAGCTTCTCTTCGCTCCAGCGGAAGAGCTTCAGGTCGTCTTCGATCGGATGGTCGCGGAACCAGTCGATGTACTTGTAGTTCTCGATGCCTGCCTCGCGCATCGGTGCCCAGATCTCGACGACCCACGAGAACAGGCCCAGGTGCTCGTAGATCCAGTCGAAGGTGCCGCCGATCACCGACTTCGGGTGGTAGCGGAACTCGTGATAGACGGAGATTGCCGGATAGCCCGTCAGCTCGGTTCCCTTGCGGCCGGTGCGTTGGTAGAACCACAGGTCCTCGGCGTCCATCTCGTCGTCGGACAGGTGCTCGAACGGTCGCAGCAGCACCCCGCTCCAGGTGTGGAACGTCGTGCCGCCGGTGACGTTCGGGTGGCGCACGATGAAGTCGACGACTGCGCGGATCTCGGGCTCGGAAGTCGGGTACGGTCCCGCGCCCTGCTGCTCAAATTCCTGGCGCCAGCTCGCCGGGAAGTTGCGGTTGAGGTCGAGGCCCTGCAGCGGCCGCTTGATCTTCAGCGTGTAGCCGTCGTAGGCGTCGTAGCGGCCCTCGGGCATGATCCGGTAGTAGGCCCCGCCGGTCTCGGTCGGATCCCGGCGCACCATCAGCCGCGGTTCCTGCGGATGCGGCTTCCACAGGCCGTTGGGATCCGGAATGCGCATCTGCAGGATGAGGCCGTCGCCGTCGATGTCCTCGACGCTCAAGCCCTCGATTTCCTCGTCGTCGAGCGGATACGGACGCGTCGACGAGCGCACCCATTTCGGCCTGTCGGCGAGCGCCCATTCGGCGCCATCGGGATTGATCCGCGGACAGACGTAGAACGCGCGCGTGTCGAGCGCCCGCGTCACGTCGGCATCCTGGCCGTACTGCCTGACCAGCGTGTCGACGAAATAAAGCGCGGCCGCCGAGGCCGCCACTTCGGTCGAATGGATGTTGCTGTCGACCCAGAACGCAGGCTTGTCACGCGCCGCGCCAGTCGCGGCATTGGTGAGCGTCAGGACCCAGATGTCGCGGCCATCAAAGCTCTTCCCGATCGACTCGATCGAGACGAGGTCGGGATGCTCGCGCGCGAGCGCGTGCAGGATGTCGGTGAGCTCGGTGTAGCGATAGAAGCGGTCGAAGGCGATCTGCGGCATCGTCGGTCGGGTCGTAATCGATGAAGGATGGCGGGTGCGCCGCCGATCCGATCCGGAACGGCGCAGGCGAAGGACCGAATCTTACGTCATGGCATCTTACGTCAGGGGTCTTGCTGGCGGTTCGGTTCGCAGACCCATCTCCGATCAAGTGGCGGCTCGCTCGATCCACCGGCCGGGTCGCGTCGTCGGTGATTGCGACTCGGAGTGGACTGGGCGACGATCGCGTGCAGCGGCCGCCGGCGGGGGACGCGGCGCCCGCGACGACCCCCCAAAAAGGGGATCGGATGGATCCAGATGGCCCATGCCTTCGACTGGCGCAGTGCCGAAACATCCTTCCGCTGCACGCCGATCCGTGCTGGAGCGCATTCCTGCGCAAGCGGGCGCTCGCAGACTGATGCGCAGGCTCGTTGCTGCTCGCCTTGGCCGTCGCGGGCCGGGTCGCCATGGGTACGCAATGACCGCGATGGGCGACTTGGCCATACGGCGGCTCCTGGCCGCGAACAGAATGCTCGCGAATCGTCGCCGTACGATCCGGTAGGGTCACGCCCACGGTGACCCAGCAGACCTTCGCATAGTTGCTGCCCGCAGCGGTCATCGGTGCGTCGTCAGCAGATCGACAGCCAGCGCTCAGCCTCGCGACAGAGAGCACCGGCAGACTCGCCCCCGATGATGGGGAACTACGCTCACTTTCCGGCATCCCATGGCCGCGCCTCCGATCCGTTGCGCCCCTGGCTGGCGAGCATCTGGGTGTTGGTGTTCGTCTATTTTGTCGCCGGTGTATTCGACCGCTCGCTCTGGAAGGCCGACGAGCCCTACTCATTCGGGATCGTCTGGGAGATGCTCCAGGACCATCAATGGCTGATACCGCACATCGCCGGGCAGCCGTTCGTCGAAAAACCACCCCTGGTCTACTGGCTCGCCGCGGCCTTTGCCGAGGCGCTGCCCACCGTGCGTCCGGACGAGAGCGCCCGGCTGGCCGTACTGCTGTTTGCCGCCATCTGCGTCGGAGCGCTTTACGCTGCGGCAAAGCGCCTCCATCGCGAGGCGGCGACGTGGTCCGGATCTGCAGCAAGGCGAGGATAGGCCACCCGTCGGGAGGCATCGCGTCGACCTGGGCCCGCATGCCTATGCAACCCTCGGGCTGCTTCTGATGATCGGGACGCTGGGCTTCGCCGAGCACATCCACAAGTTGACCGCGGACATCGGGCAGCTGGCCGGAGCGATCGTCGCGCTTTGCGGAATGATCTACATCGGGACGTCAGGCGCCCGGAACGCGGCGGCGCACGAAGCCCGACGATCGGGAATGGCGGGTGGAGCGATGTTGGGCACAGGAACGGGCATTGCATTCCTGTCGAAAGGGCTTCTGGTTCCAGGTCTCCTGTCGACGACCTGCGCGCTGCTGCTGCTGCTTTTGCCCGACTACCGGAGTCGCACTGCGCGCCGGGGGTTTGCGATCGCCGTGGCAGCCGCGTTGCCCTGGCTCGTCATCTGGCCCGCCATGTTTCACGCCGCGTCACCGGACCTGTTCGGGGAGTGGCTGTGGGGCAACAACGTCGGACGTTTCGTCGGTTCGACCCTGCTGGGGGGCAATCATCGAACGCTCGCCAACAAGCTGGGGTCGATCGTGTTTGCCGGTCTTCCAACGGTCCTGTTGCTGCCCTGGGTCGCGTGGCGCATCGTGCGCGGCGCCGCGATCGGCAACCACCGAGGCGAAGCGTGGGAATTCGTCCGGGGCGCCCCGGGCCATGCCGGCCTGGCAGTGTTTCTGGTGATTTCAGTGGCAGTGCTCGCAGCGTCCGCATCGATGCGCGACATCTACGTCCTGCCGCTGCTCCCGGCAATCGTCCTGCTCGGACTGCCCGCGCTGCTGCTGACGCCCCCCTCATCATCCAACGCATCCAGGCGTTTCGCCGTCGTTGCGTTCGCAGCGCTGGTCGCGATGATAGCCATGGTCTGGACTGGACTGGTGACGACGGGAAACCTTGCGGCCCTCTCCGGATTGGCTCGCCTGGTCGGACGCATCCTCCCGTTGCCCTATCGTCTTGCGATCAGCTGGCCGGCGATCCTCGTCGCTGTGGGGACCATCGGTGCGTGGGCTCACGTTATCCGGCGCGATGTCCTGCGCAGCCCGATCGTTGCCTGGTGCGCGGGATTCGCCATGACCTGGGTCATCACCGCGGCGCTCCTGCTACCCTGGATCGACGCGGCGCGAAGCTATCAGGGCGTGTTCGCCGAGATCGCCCCCGAGGTGGCGTCCTATCGACGGTGCGTCGCAACGCTCAACCTGGGGGAATCGGAAGTCTCCATGCTCGAATACGTGACCGGCATCGAGGCCACCCGGGAATACCTTGGCCATTCCGGCAGCGGAATCCGGGCCGAACCCAACCCTGCCGCACGCGACTGTGACTGGCTGATCGCGCTCTCCAACCCGCGATCGGGCAAGGTCCGTCCAGACTCGAACCAATGGCGCCCGGTGCGGACGGTCTCGCGACCGGCGGACAGGAACGAGCGGATCACGATTTATCGTGCCGCAGAAAGCGCGAACGAACCGCGAACGCGGCCTTGATCGGGAGTTCACGACAACCGGGCCACACGGCGAAACGTGCTCGGCAGTTCGGTGCGTTCCGCCAACGACATCCGATGACGATTTTTCAGATACGATGTTGATCCTCCACTGAACTCGACCTTGACGCGATGATCAGTCGATGGGCGTTCATCACTCTGGGCCTCGGCGGTCTTGGAATCCTCGTCTGGGCCACTGACAGCATTACGTTGCAGGGGGAGCGCACGATCTACACGGTGTCGTGCGAGCGCGGCGTCTGGGATGGTCTGCGCTGTACTGGTCGCCTTGCTGCCGGGGACCGGTATCGGTTCCGGTCCAGTCGCAGCCGCAACGAAGTCGTGTACTGGATTGCAGGATCGAGCTCGCCGTCGGGCAAGTACACCGCTTGCCAAGTGAAGAATCGGGACAACTGGACTTGCCAGGCTCAGCCCGGCCAGCCACCTTCGATCACGAATCAGCTTTCAAACGGCAGGCCAGTGTCCCAAGGGGCCGGAGTCACTCATCCGTTCTTCGCGGTGGCGAAGTGGAAATGGTGGGCCCTGCACGCGGGAATACCAGTGTCCACCCATGCGGACTTTGGCAGCCGTCCAAATCCGCCATTGCCAAGCGGCGGGGCACGCTGAATTGGCCGGTCGGCGACGATCGAGCGAGGCGCCCGCGACCAGTCCGCGCCCGGCCTAATCCTCGGCGGTCGCCGTTTCACCCGACGTCGATACTCCCTCCCGCTTTCCGTGATGGCGGGCACGGAGCCCATCGCGGCGCATGCTATCGTCCATTTTTTCAACCCCACAAGAGGGAGGGAGAGCGATGGACGAGTCGAGAAGGGGCTTCATTGCAATGGGTGCGACGCTGGCCGCCGGCGCCGTACTGCCAGCACATGGCCTGGCCGCCGATGCGCCCGGCACAACGCCGACGCAGAATCTGGTTGCGACGACCGATCTGCGGCTGGCGACCTTTTCAATGCCGGGCGAGCCCGCGCTGCGGACGGGTGCAGTGCTCGAAGACGGACGCATCATCGACCTCGGGCACGAGGCGAAGGCAAGGGGCATCAGCCTGTCGTTCGATCCTGCGAGCATGATCTCGCTGATCGCGGGCGGTGACGCAGCGCTGAAGCAGGTGCGCGCACTCACGCAGGGGGCGCAAGGCGAGCACCCGAAGATCGGGGATGTCAGGTTCGCATCACCGATTCCCGTTCCGCAGCGCAACATTTACGCGGTTGGCTGGAACTACCTCGCGCACTTCAAGGAAGGCGCGGCAATGCGCGACCCGAACCAGAAGTACCCGGAGCACCCGGTGTTCTTCTCGAAGGCGCAACACTGCATGAATGGCCCTTTCTCGCCGATTCCCTTCGACCGGAACGTGTCGACGATGATCGATTGGGAAGGCGAGCTTGCCGTGATCATTGGCCGGCGCGGCCGCAACATTCCAGAGGCCAGCGCGATGGATTACGTGTTCGGCTTTTCGGTGATCAACGACACGACGGCGCGCGACCTGCAGCAAACGCGACACGGTGGGCAGTGGTTCAAGGGCAAGAGCCTCGACGGGCACGGGCCGATGGGACCGTGGATCGTGACGCGGGGCGCGTTGAACCACGACAACCTGAAGTTGCAGACGCGCATCAACGGCGTGGTGCGGCAGGATGCCAACACCGGTCAAATGTTCTTCAAGGTACCCGCGATACTTGCAGAGCTTTCGATGGGGCTCACGCTCGAGCCGGGCGACATCATCGCGACCGGGACGCCGCCCGGAGTGGGCAATAGCATGAAGCCGCCGATGTACCTGAAGCCCGGCGACATCATGGAGACGGAGATCAGCGGAATCGGCGTGATCAGGAACGAGATCCAGGCCGTCAGCTAGGTACCGGGGCTGGGAGGGACGCAAAGGACATTCGCGTCCCATCCCAGCCCGTTTTGGCCGGCGCTTCCGAGCCTCACCCGACAGTAGGGTGTCGGAGTCGAGGGTCGAGCGTGACAAGTCGGAGTACGAGGTCTCGACTTCACGACAGCGCTGCTCGGGCTCCACGACGGCGGAGCGAGCACGAGGAACTGAAGCCATGGCGTCGCCCACCTTCACGCTCGCGAATTCGGCCACCCACCGCGAGGCAATCCTCGATATCAACGTGGAATACGTTTCCTGGGTTGCCGCCGGGATCGAGAAGTCGTGCGGGCTCCCGCCGGTTGCGCTGCTCGGGATGCCGATCCCGGCGTACGTCGCGAGCGTGATCGACAAGGTGTGTGGCGACGCGCCGCCACGTGGAGCCTTCTACCTCGTCGAGCACGACGGCGCAGTCGCGGGCATGGGCGGCCTGCGCCGGATCCGCGAGGGCGTCGCCGAGATCAAGCGCTTCTATGTGCGTCCGGCGCACCGCGGCAAGCGCTTGGGCGAGGCGATCCTGGGGCGGGTGATCGACGATGCGCGCGCGTTCGGCTACCGGACGATCTTTCTCGACACCGCTCCCTTCA
Organism: uncultured Pseudomonadota bacterium; assembly: GCA_963816415.1. Taxonomy (GTDB): domain Bacteria; phylum Pseudomonadota; class Gammaproteobacteria; order Burkholderiales; family Casimicrobiaceae; genus VBCG01. The sequence continues at coordinate 89,707 of CAWFKR010000012.1, read as the reverse complement.
TGCACTCGGCGCAGCGACTCTACGAGGCCGCGGGATTCGTCGATCGCGCCCCCTACGAGGAAGTGGAGGTCCCGCCCGTGCTGCACGGCGTCTGGCGCTTCATGGAGCGCGCCGTGTAGCGCGCGGACCACTGCAGCGTCCGCTCCGGCGGCGGCGCCCGTGCACACAGCGCCGGATCCATTCCTGGTGGCGGTCGCGCCACTGGCACTCGAGCCCGAGGTAGGCGACTGGATCAATGCCTACGTCCCCGGCGGCCCGTTCCGCGGTGAACGGGCAAGCACCCAAGTGGCCGGCCATCGTGAGCACGACCGGCCGTTGGGGAGGACGCGACGCTACGACCGGAATTCGCCGAACGCGGCCGGCCGACCGCAACTGCAGTCCGTCACCGATTGCCGGATCAGGTCGCGGCTGCCACACGTCGTGCTGCTTGCGGCCGCGCTGGCGCGGGTCACCTGGATACCGTATATTCGTACGGTACTCGTGTCGATCTTCCCGCCTCCGATCCATCCCCGCACGGCATGTCCGCCCCCGACCTGCTCCCCACCTACGCCGAGCTGCACTGCCTGTCGAACCATTCGTTCCTGCGCGGCGCCTCGCATCCCGAGGAATTGGTCGAGCGCGCCGCGGGTCAGCGCTACGCGGCGCTGGCGCTGACCGACGAGTGCTCGCTGGCCGGCGCGGTGCGCGCGCACGTCGCGGCGAAGGATGCCGGCCTGCCGCTGATCCTCGGCAGCGAATTCACGCTGGCCGACCGCACGAAGCTGGTGCTGCTCGCCCACGATCGCGCAAGCTATGGCGATCTATCGCAGCTCGTCACGCGCGGCAGGCGCAGTTCGGCGAAGGGCACGTACCGGCTGACGCGCGACGACGTCGCCGCCCTCGCCTCCTCCTGCCTCGCGCTGTGGCTGCCCTCGATCGATCCGCGCGCAACTGCGATCGAGCCTGCAACTCGAGCGCTCGCGCGCTGGATGCGCGACGTGTTCGCCGACCGCGCGTGGATCGGCGTCGGCCTCTTCGCGCAGGCCGGCGACGATGCGAGGCTCGCGCGCTTCGAGGCGCTGTCGCAGGCGAGCGGCCTGCCACTCACCGCTGCGGGCGACGTCCACATGCACGTGCGCACGCGCCGGGCGCTGCAGGACACGCTGACGGCGATTCGCCTGAAGACGCCGCTCGCCGAATGCGGGCACGCGCTGCTCCCCAACGGCGAGCGCCACCTGCGCTCGCGTGCGCGGCTTGCCGGTATCTATCCACCTGCGCTCCTTGCCGAGACCCTCGTGGTTGCGCAGCGCTGCCGCTTTTCGCTCGACGAGCTGCGCTACGAATATCCGCGGGAAGTCGTGCCGTCCGGGGAGACTGCGGCGTCGTGGCTGCGCAAGCTCGTCGAGGCGGGGCTCGCCGACCGCTATCCCCAACCCGGAAAAACCGGGACGGACCACGTTTCAAAACGTGGTCCGTCCCTGATTTCGGCGCCAGCGGCTTTGGCCGGCGTCCCCGGCAGCGTCCGGGCGCAGATCGAGCACGAGCTCGCGCTGATTGCCGAGCTTTCCTACGAGCCCTATTTCCTGACCGTCCACGACATCGTGGCCTACGCGCGGTCGCAGGGCATCCTGTGCCAGGGGCGCGGGTCGGCGGCCAACTCGGCGGTCTGCTACGCGCTGGGGATCACCGAAGTCGACCCCGCGCGCGGTTCGACGCTGTTCGAGCGTTTCATCAGCCGGGAACGCAACGAGCCCCCGGACATCGACGTCGATTTCGAGCACCAGCGACGCGAAGAGGTGATGCAGTACGTCTATCGCAAGTACGGGCGCGAGCGCGCGGCGCTCGCTGCGACGCTCATCACCTATCGACCGAAGAGCGCCGTGCGCGACGTCGGCCGCGCGCTCGGCCTCGATGCTGCGCAGCTCGACCGGCTCGCCGGCGTGTTCGCATGGTGGGACGGTCGTGCGATCCAGGCCGATCGCATCCGCGAAGCCGGCTTCGATCCCGCCCATCCGGTGATCCGCCGCGTGGTCACCCTCGCCGGGCAGTTGCTCGGATTTCCGCGTCACCTCTCGCAGCACGTCGGCGGCTTCGTGATCGCACAAGGCTCGCTCGAGCGGATGGTTCCGGTCGAGAACGCGGCGATGCCCGGGCGCACCGTCATCCAGTGGGACAAGGACGATCTCGACGCGCTTGGCCTGCTCAAGGTCGACTGCCTGGCGCTGGGGATGCTCACGGCGATCCACCGCGCGCTCGACCTGGTGTCGTCGCGCCGCGGGACGCCGACGCGGATGCAGGACATCCCCGCGGAGGACCCCGCCGTCTACGCGATGATCCAGCGCGCCGACACCATCGGCGTGTTCCAGATCGAGTCGCGCGCCCAGCAGTCGATGCTGCCGCGCCTGAAACCCCGAACGTTCTACGACCTGGTGATCGAGGTCGCGATCGTCCGCCCTGGGCCGATCCAGGGCGGCATGGTGCACCCGTACCTCAAGCGGCGGCAGGGACAGGAGCCCGTCACCTATCCCAGCGATGCAGTCAAGGGCGTGCTCGAACGCACGCTGGGCGTGCCGATCTTCCAGGAACAAGTGATGCAGCTCGCGATCGTCGCCGCCGGCTTCACGCCGGGCGAAGCCGATCGCCTGCGCCGATCGATGGCGGCGTGGAAGCGCAAGGGCGGTCTGCAGCAGTTCGAGCAGCGTCTGGTCGAAGGCATGGGTGCGCGCGGCTACGCCCCCGCTTTTGCGCAGCAGGTCTACCGGCAGATCCTGGGCTTCGGCGAATACGGCTTTCCGGAATCACATGCGGCGTCGTTTGCGCTGCTGGTCTACGTGTCGGCGTGGCTCAAGTGCCACGAGCCGGCGGCGTTCTGCGCTGCACTCCTGAATTCGCAACCGATGGGTTTCTACGCGCCGGCGCAGCTCGTCGCCGACGCGAGGAGACATGGGGTCGACGTACGCCCGCCGGATGTCGCAGTCAGCGAGTGGGATTGCAGCCTGGAAGCCCCTCACCCCTGCCCTCTCCCCGCAGGGCAGGGAGAGGGAGTTGCAGCCCCTCACCCCAACCCTCTCCCCACAGGGCGGGGAGAGGGAGAAAAGACAGGAGCGGCACTGCGGCTCGGACTGCGGATGGTCGGCGGGCTGTCGGAGACGGGAGCGCGGCGGATCATCGAGGCGAGGCGCGAGCGGCCGTTCGCGAGCATTGCCGACCTCGCGCATCGCGCGAAGCTCGATCGACGCGACCTCACCGCGCTCGCGGGCGCGGATGCGCTCGCGTCACTCGCCGGTCATCGGCACGAAGCCGCCTGGAACGTCGCCGGCGTCGAGCGACTGCCGCCGCTGTTTGCAGGCGCCGAATTCGACGAAGCGCGTCCCGGACTGCCGGCGCCCACCGAAGGCCAGGAGATCGTCGCCGACTATCGCCGTCTAGGATTGACGCTGCGCCGCCATCCGCTCGCATTGCTGCGCCGCCAGCTGCGCGAACGCCGGCTGGCCCCGGCCGACGAGGTCACGAACGCGCCGCATGGGCGTCTCGTCCGGACGGCCGGAATCGTCATCGGGCGCCAGCGACCCGACACCGCGAGCGGCGTCGTGTTCGTGACCCTCGAGGACGAAACCGGCACGACCAACGTCATCGTCTGGCGCGACCTCGGCGAACGGCAACGGCGTGAGCTCCTCGGCTCGCGGCTGCTCGCCGTCTACGGCAAGGTGGAACGCGAAGGACCGGTCGTCCACGTGCTCGCCGGCCGGCTCGCCGACCTGACGCCGCTGCTCGGTGCGCTGCCCACCCATTCGCGCGATTTCCACTGAGTCGGGAACCGCCCGCCGCGCGCCGGCACCCTCCGACGACGGCCCAGGCACGACACCGCACGACGCCGCACGTCGTCCCCGACGCTACATCGTTCGCGCAGCGACGATGCGACCGCGCACCTCGCCGAAGCCGACGCGGTAGTCCTTCGCCTGCGCGTAGCCGGTGAGGACCACCTCGTCATCGTCCTCGAGGAACCTCCGCTCGCTGCCGTCCTGGAGCTTCAGCGGCCGCGTCCCGTTCCAGGTCAGCTCGAGCAGCGACCCAAGCGAATCGGGCGTGGAACCGCTGATCGTCCCCGAGCCCATCAGGTCGCCAACCCGCAGGTTGCAGCCGGACACCGTGTGATGCGCGAGCTGCTGGGCCACGCTCCAGTAGAGATGGCGCAGATTGGTCCTGCAGATCGCCGTCGCCGGCTTGCCCGCCGGCGCGAGGCTCGCCTCGAGCCGGACATCGTAGGCCTGCGCGCCGCTGGTCTCGAGGTAGGGCAGCGGCGGCGGGTCTTGCGCCGGGCCGGCGACGCGGAACCGCTCGAGCGCCTCCATCGTGACGATCCAGGGCGAGATCGACGTCGCGAAGGACTTGCTGTTGAACGGCCCCAGCGGAATGTACTCCCACTGCTGGATGTCCCGCGCGCTCCAGTCGTTCATCAGCACCATGCCGAACACGTGCTCGCGCGCGCGCGACACCGGGATCGGCTCGCCCAGCGCGTTGCCTGCACCGACGATGAACGCCGTCTCGAGCTCGAAATCGAGCTTCTCCGACGGCCCGAACACCGGCGTCGCAACGTCCGGATGCTTGACCTGGCCGTTGGGACGCAGCACCGGCGTGCCGCTGACGACGACCGAACTCGCGCGACCGTTGTAGGCAATCGGCACGTACAGCCAGTTGGGAAGCAGCGCGTGCTTCGCGTCCCGGAACATCGAGCCGACATTGGTCGCGTGCTCCTTCGACGAATAGAAATCCGTATAGCCCGATACCGCGATCGGCATCAGCATACGTGCGGCAGCCGCCGGCACGAGTGCCCGTGCGCGCAGCGCTGCGTCGTCACGCAGCCGCGCGTTGTCGTGACGAAGCAGATCGCTGATCGCCGCCCGCGCCCGGGTCCAGACCTCGGGCCCGCGCTCGATGAAGGCGTTCAGCGTCGACCGGTTGAACACGCGCTCGCCGGGAACGACCTCGAGAAGCCCCGCCTGCTCGAGCACCGCGAGATCGAGGATCTGGCTGCCGATCGCGACACCGGCACGCGGCGCGTAGTTCGCAGGCGTCGTGAACACGCCGAACGGCAGGTTCTGGATCGGGAAATGCGAATCGCGCTCGACCGGAACGAAGGACTTGAGCTTCGGATCGTTAGGATGCATCGTGCCCGGCGCTCATGCGGCGTTGCTGCAGGCAGGCGTGGCGGCCGCGCGTTCCTTGGCGGCGGCCACCGGCAGGATCGCGTCGAGTCCGACGCCGTTCTTCACGGCCGTGATCTCGGCGAGGATCGAAATCGCGATCTCCGGCGGCGTACGGCTGCCGATGTAGAGGCCGATCGGCCCGTGCAGGCGCGCGATCTGGGCCTCGCTGAGCTCGAACTCGCGCAGGCGCTCCCGCCGCTTGGCGTTGTTGGCACGCGATCCCAGCGCACCCACGTAGAACGCCGGCGACTTCAGCGCTTCGAGCAGCGCGAGATCGTCGAGCTTGGGATCGTGCGTCAGCGCGACGACCGCGCAGCGCGCGTCGAGGTTCATCGACTGCACGGTGTCGTCGGGCATCGTGCGCACCAGCGTGACGCCGGGCACGTCCCAGGTGTCGGTGTACTCCTCGCGAGGATCGCAGACCGTCACCTGGTAATCGAGGCCGATCGCGATCTGCGCGAGATACTTCGAAAGCTGCGACGCCCCGATCACGAGCATCCGGTAGCGCGGTCCGTGGATCGTCGTCAGCACCGCGCCGTCGAAGCTCAGGCCGTCGGTCGCGGCCGCCTTCTGCAGGGTCCATCGGCCGTCGGCGATCGTCAGCCGGCGCGCCGTCAGGCGCCCCGCCTCGACCTCGGTCAGCAGCGCGCGGACGCCCGATTCCCGCGTCAGCGGCTCGAGCACCAGCCGGATCGTTCCGCCGCAGGGCAATCCGAAACGGCGCGCCTCGTCGGCGGAGACGCCGTAGGTGACGACTTCGCATTTCGTCGCGCGCTGTCCCTCGCGCCGCGTGCGCGAGACGATGTCGTCCTCGATGCAGCCGCCCGACACCGAACCGACGACCTGCCCGTCGTCGCGGACGGCGAGCATCGCGCCCTCGGGCCGCGGCGAACTGCCGAAGGTCTGCACGACCGTGACCAGCAGGGCGCGATGGCCCGCATCCAGCCATTCGGCACTCTTCTTCAGGACTTCGAGATCCACGCTATCCATGGAAATTCTCCTTCTTGCAGGTCACGCCGCCCGCGGCAACGCGCGCGCCTCGCGCGAAGGTCCGCGCGCGAGCGCCTTGGCGAGATCGGTCAGCGACTGGAGATTGTGCACGGGAAGGAAGTCGTCGACCCAGGGCAGCAGCGCACGGATCCCCGCGGGCCGCGCCTCGAAACCCGCATAGCGCAGCAAGGGATTGAGCCAGACGAGGCGCGCGCATGACTTGGACAGGCGCTCGGCCTCGAAGGCCAGGCCCTCGCCGGCATCGGCGTCGAGGCCATCGCTGATCAGCAGCACCACCGCGTTCTGGCCGAGCAACCGGCGCGACCAGCGGCGGTTGAACTCCGACAGGCAGTTGCCGATCCGGGTGCCGCCCGCCCAGTCGTCGACTGCCGCGGCGACGTGTGCGAGCGCGACGTCGACGTCGCGGTGGCGCAGGTGCCGCGTGATGTTGGTGAGCCGCGTGCCGAAGGTCAGGACGTGCACCCGGTCGCCCTCGTTGGTGATCGCGTGCAGGAAATGCAGCAGCATCCGCGCATAGCGATCCATCGAACCCGAGATGTCGCAGAGCACCACCAGCGGCGGCGTCCGCCTGCGGCGAGCGCGGAAACGCAGCGGCGCGAGCGCTCCTCGGGCGCCGACGCTGCGCCGCAGCGTCGCGCGCATGTCGATCGACCGGCCCTGCGGTGCGGCCGCGGTCCTGCGCACCGGCAACGCGGGCAGCGGCAGCGCAATGTGGCGAAGCAGCGCCCTCACCTCGGCGAATTCCTCGACGGTCATCGTCGCGAAATCCTTCTTCTGCAGCACCTCGCGCGCGGAAAACGAGAGCGCCGCGTCGAGCCCGGTCCCCTGCTCGCCGGCCTCGTCGCGACGCCGCGGCGGAGGCAGCATCGCCTGCGCGAGCCGCGCCGGCAGCACGGCGGCGTCGCCGGCACGCCCTCCCACCCCGGGCAGCAGCGCCGCGAGCATGTTCTCGAGCAGGCGCGGATTGCGCCAGTAGAGATCGAACGCCTGCTCGAAGAGCGCCAGGTGCTCGCGTCGCGAAACGAGCACGGTGGCCAGCGCTTCGCGGAAATCGCTGCGGTTCTCGATGCCGACCGCCTCGACCGCGGACAGCGCGTCGATCACCTTCGCCGGGCCGACCGGCAGTCCCGCGGCGCGCAGCATGCGCACGAAATGCAGGACGTTCTCGGCTACCTTGCCTCGCGGCAGCTGCGCGAGGACAGCTGGTGCCGGGGATCGAGTCGGGCTCACGCCGCCGCCTTCGCCGCCTGCGCCTCGCCGGTGAGCTGGACGGCGACCTCGGGCGTGATCGCGGCGATGTCGTCCTGGTACTTGAGCAGCGCACCCAGCGTGTCGGCGACGGTCTGCGGATCAAGGGTGATGCGGTCGAGCGCAACGAGCGCTTCGGCCCAGTCGAGCGTCTCGGCGATTCCCGGCGCCTTGAACAGGTCGAGCGTGCGCAGCCGCTGGGTGAACGCGACGATCTGCCGGGCGAGCGTCTCGGAGGCCGCCGGGCACTTGCGCCGAAGGATCGCGAGTTCGCGCTCGGCATCGGGGTAATCGACCCAGTGATAGAGGCAACGGCGCTTGATCGCGTCGTGGATCTCGCGCGTGCGGTTCGACGTGATCACGACCACCGGTGGTGCCGGCGCGCGGATCGTGCCGAGCTCGGGAATCGTCACCTGGAAATCCGACAGCACTTCCAGCAGGTAGGCTTCGAAAGGCTCGTCGGCGCGATCGAGTTCGTCGATCAGCAGCACCGGCGGCACGCCATCCTCGGGTGCCAGCGCCTGCAGCAGCGGCCGCCGCAGCAGGAAGCGCGTCGTGAAGATGTCATGGGCGAGTTCGGAGCGCTCGACGCCACCGGCGGCCTCGGCGAGCCTGATCTCGACCATCTGCCGCGGATAGTTCCATTCGTACACCGCCGCCGCCGTGTCCAGCCCTTCGTAGCACTGCAGGCGAACCAGGCGCTTGCCGAGCCCGGAAGCAAGCACCTTGGCGACCTCGGTCTTGCCCACGCCCGCCTCGCCTTCGAGAAACAGCGGGCGACCGAGTCTCAGTGCGAGGAATACGGCGGTCGCGAGTCGCCGGTCCGCGACGTAGTCGTGCCGCGCGAGAAGCGCGAGGGTCGCATCGACCGATGCTGGGAACGTGGCGAGGGTGCGCGGGTCATCCACGGGCTTGGCCATTCGGGGTTCGAACCGTCATTCTAGGCCACCCGCGGGCACGGGCGTTCGCGCAGGGACTTTCGCCCGCACAACCGCGCCTGTCGCAGACACGCGCGCAAGGGATCGCAGCCGCGCCGGCGCTGCACCGGCCCGGCTGCGCATCCGGACGGCCCATCACCCGCAGGCCGCGACCGCCCGCGAAGCCATCACCGACGTGAGGTGCGCGCGATAGGCGGCCGATGCGTGCAGGTCGGTGTTGAGGTTCGACGCATCGACCTTCACCGCCTTGGCGGCGTCGGCGGTGAAGCTCTGCGCGAGTGCCGCCTCGATTCCCGAGGCACGGAACACCGCGGGCGCGGCGCCGGTGACCGCCACGCGCACGCTGCCGTCAGCGAGCTTCGCGACGAACACCCCGACCAGCGCAAAGCGCGACGCCGGGCTCGGGAACTTCGCGTAGGCCGCTTTCGCGGGCACCGGGAACGAGATCCCGGTGACGATCTCGTCGTCGGCCAGCGCCGTCTCGTACATGCCCCTGAAGAAATCCCCGGCGGCGATCCTGCGCTTGCCCGTGACGACGGTCGCGTTCAGCGCGACCAGCGCCGCAGGCCAGTCGGCGGCCGGATCGTTGTTGGCGATCGAGCCACCGATCGTGCCCATGTTGCGCACCTGCCGGTCACCGATGCCCTCGGCCAGCGCCGCGAGCGCAGGAATGGTGCGCGTGACCTCGGCCGACGACGCGATGTCGGCGTGGCGCGTCATCGCGCCGATCACGACCGCATCGCCTTCCCTGCGGATCCCCCGCAATTCGGTGATGCCCGACAGGTCGACGAGCGTCCCCGGCTGGGCCAGACGCAGCTTCATCGTGGCGATCAGGCTCTGTCCGCCGGCGAGCGGCTTGCCGCCGGTCCGGGCGATCAGCGCTGCGGCGTCGGCGACGGACTTGGCTTGCCGGTACTCGAATTCGTACATGGTTGGCTCCTTCGTGACCCGTCAGGCGCTGTCCCCATCGCGGACGCCGTTCTCGAGCAGGGCCTGCCCGATGCCCTGCGCGCGTCGTGCTTGCACCTGGCCGCCTGGCCGATCGCCCCCGATGGGCTCGGGCCCATCGTCGGCTCCGCTACCGGCCCATCGCGGCAGCGCCCTGCTGCACCGCCTTGACGATGTTGTGGTAGCCCGTGCAGCGGCACAGGTTCCCTTCGAGCTCTGCGCGAATGGTCGCTTCATCAGCCTGCGGGTGAAGATTCACCAGGTCGATCGCGCTCATCACCATGCCGGGCGTGCAGAAGCCGCACTGCAGTCCGTGGCAATCCTTGAAAGCCGCCTGCATCGGGTGCATCCCCCCGTCCGGCGCGAGACCCTCGATCGTGAGGATGGTCGCGCCCTGCGCCTGCACTGCCAGCACGTTGCAGGCCTTGATCGCGCGCCCGTTCATGTGCACGGTGCAGGCCCCGCATTGCGCGGTGTCGCATCCGACGTGGGTGCCGGTGAGACCGAGATTCGTGCGCACAAAATCGACCAGCAGCGTGCGAGGATCGACGTCGGCGGCGACCGCCTTGCCGTTGACCGTCATTGCAATCGGAACGCTCATGCGCGCTTCCTCCTCGTGTCGTGGATCGGGACGCCCACGATACCGCAGGATCGGGGGTCCTGGGAGATCGCCGGCACCGCCGCAACGTCGATGGACCGTACCCTCGGACCGCGGGATCCCGCTCGGGGTTCGCGCCGGCTTGCCTCGCCCTCGCGGTCCGGCTCGCTCGGGCCGGGCCCGTGTTCATCGGCCTATGGGCGGTGCGTCGTCACGACATCGGTCGCGCTGTCGATGTCGTTCAGTGCCGCATTGAGCATCGACAATGCCGCCGACGCGCTGCCTGCGGCAAGCTCGTCACGCACCTCGACGATCAGCTGGCGCAGGCGCTGCTCGTAGGCTTCGGCCTGCTCGAGCTCGGCGACGAGTCGCGCAATTTCCCCGGCGCTGCCGGCGTTCGACGAATCAGCGACCATGATGCCTCCCGGGCTCGCGCCCCGTCGTCGGAGTCACTGGGGAACCACGCTGCGGTCAGCCCGCGCCCGCCGTGCGTCCGTCGAGCCCTGCGCTCCGCGACCGCGGCAACATCAGCACGACACAGAGCGTCACCACCGCAGTGCCCGCCATCAGGAACAGCAGCGACCTGAATCCCGCCGCCTTCACCAGCGGGCCCAGCGCCCACACGGCGAGAGAGCTCACGCCGAACGCGACGGCGAGCCGCATGCCGGAAACGCGCGAGCGCATGCTGTCGTCGACGTGGCGGACGATCAGGGCGTCGGTGAAGGGGATCGCCCCGAACACCGCGATCATGAACGCGATCATCAGGGCGTAGAGCGCCCATCCGCTTGCGCCGGCGGCGAACAGGAACAGCGGCACCTGCGCGGCGACGATCCCCGCGTACAGCAGCTTCACCGGGACGCGGTCGAGCAACAGGCCGACGGCGACCTGCGCAAGCGCGCCGGCGACGTAGACCAGCGCCAGCAGCATCCCGAGCGAAGCCGGATCGTCGACGATGCCCTGCAGGCGCTCGCGCAGCAGCTCGCCGTTGCCGTTGGTCGTGAAGTTGTAGAGCATGCTGCCGGAGATCGAAGCGACGGTCACAATCGCGAACACGTGCGCGAGCGCCCGTTTGGGGAGCATCGCGTTCGTCACCGGCCGCCGCGCAGGCGCGACGCCCTCTTCGGGGGCCACATGGGCGAACAGCGCTCCGCAGGCGAAGGCGATGAACGCGGGGACGACGAACGCCGCGCGCCAGCCCACGTACTTGACCAGGAAGCCGGTGACCACGGCCGCGAGCGCGACACCGAGATTGCCGGCCAGCCCGTTGAAGCCGATCGTGAGCCCGGGCCGGCGCGAGCCGCGCACGAGCATCGGTATGCCGACCGGATGGTAGATCGCCGAGAACGCGCCCATCAGCGTCAGCGCGACCGCGAGTTGCCACGCGGTTTGCGTCAGCGCGACGGCCAGCGCCGCGACGCCCATCCCGAAGAAGAAGACGAGCATCATCCGCCGGCGCCCCCAGAGGTCGCCCAGGCGCCCGGCGGGCAGCGAGCCGATGCCGAACAGCGCGAACGCGCCGGTGCCGTAAGGCATCAGGTCTTCCCAGCGCGCAAATCCGAAGTCCGCTGCGATCGAGCCGACCGCCGACGCGAAGATCAACAGGAACATGTGGTCGATCGCGTGCCCGAGATTCAGCAGCAGGCCAGTCAGACGCGGCGGCGCGCCCATGGACGGATCAGCCGGCGAGCGAGCGCAGCTTGTCGGCCAGCGCCTGCGGAATCTCGACCCCCTCGGCCTGCGCACGCTGCGACAGCGCATCGCGGCGTGCGCCGGGGAGGCGGACGCCCGGCTCCTTCGTCATCTCGGCGATCAGCGTCTCGATGCGTTCGAGGTAGACCTCGCGGCCGGCGAGCGCGTCGGGGTCGACGACCAGGAACGCCTGGCCGATGCGCGGACGGTTGCCCTCGTCGACGAAGAACGAGCTCGCCTCGAATCCCATCGCAGCGCCGGTCAGCGCGGTGACGAGAAGCTCGACGATCAGCGCCAGCATTGCACCCTTCGCGCCGCCCATCGGGAGCATCGAGCCCTCGAGCGCCGCATTCGGATCGGTGGTCGGCTGCCCGGCCCTGTCCAGCGCCCACCCCAGCGGGATCGGGCGACCTTCCTTGGCGGCGACCATCACCTTGCCGCGCGCGACTTCCGAAAGCGACAGGTCGATCGTCAGTGGCAGTCCTTCGCGCCGCGGAAACACCGCCGCGATCGGATTGGTCCCGAAGATCGGGCGCCCCCCTCCCGCCGCGGGCATCGCCGCCGGAGAATTGCCAAACGCCAGGCCGACCATGCCGGCCTGCGCGACGGGCCCGAGATGGTACGCGGCGACGCCGAAGTGATGGCTGTTGGTGACCCCCGCGAAAGCGACGCCGAACTCGCGTGCACGCCCGAGCGCCTCAGCCACGGCAAACGCGCAGGCGGGAAACGCGAGGCCGCAGCCGGCGTCCACCAGCACCGCCCCGCCCCTGGATCTGACCACACGCGCGACCGCCTGCCCGTCCGCGCGGCCGTTGGAAAGATGGGTCGCATACTGCGGGATGCGCGACACGCCGTGGGATGCGAGACCCTGGAGATCGGCGTCGACCAGTGCGCGCGCGGTCGTGGCGGCCATCGCTTCGGAGGCGCCGGCACGCTGCAGCGCGCGCATCGCGAGTTCGGTCAGCTCTGCTCGAGTGAATTTCGCCATGTCGATGTGCTCGGTGATTGGGATGTGTCGGGTGTCGTCGGCGCCGCGGCGGCGATTGCCGCTTCGGGATCGACCGGCGTGCCCGCCGGTCCCCGCATCGGCGAGGTCACCGGGTCAGCGCAGCGGCCACCCGGTCGGCAATCATCGTCGACACGCGGACGTTGGACTCGCGCGTGACGCCGCCGACGTGCGGCGTCAGGATGAGCCGCGGGCAGCCGGCCAGCGGCGACCCGGCTGCGAGCGGCTCGCGTTCGAACACGTCGAGCGCGGCGCCGCCGAGCGTTCCTGCAACCAGCGCGGCCGCGACGGCCGCTTCGTCGACCACGCCTCCGCGCGACGTGTTGATCAGGATCGCGTCGGGGCGCATCGTCGCGATCCTGGCCGCGTCGATCAGCCGCCGCGTGTCCGGTGTCAGCGGCACGTGCAGGCTGAGCACGTCGCATTGCGCGACGACCTCGGGGAGGCTGCGTGGCGACGTCCGATGCTCGGTCCAGGCCGCCGAATCGGCCGCGACCTGGGGATCGAAGCCGATCGCGTGCATGCCGACCGCGCGCGCCAGCCTGGCGGTCTCGCGCCCGATGCCGCCGAAGCCGATCAATCCGATGGTCTTGCCGCAGACCTCGCGGCCGCCCGACAGCGCTGCGCGCGGCCACCTGCCCGCAGCGACGTCGGCACTCGACTGGTACGCGCCGCGCAGCAGCACCATCGCCATCGCGATCACGTATTCGGCAACCGCCAGCGCGTTCGCACCGGTGGCCGGGATCACCTCGATGCGCCGTGCCGTGCATGCGGCGGTGTCGATGTTGTCGAGCCCGACGCCCAGTCGCCCGACGACGCGCAGATTGACGGCCGACGCGAGGAGCGCGGCGTCGACCTGCGTGCGATTGCGCACGATCAGCGCGTCGGCGTCCGCGACCTGGGCGCGCAGGTCCGCCTCGCGGTCGACGAGGTCGCGGTCGTAGGCGACGTCGAAGCGTCGTGCGAGAGCTGCGACCGCGTCGCCATCCATGAACTCGGTGATGACTATGCGCATGGGCCTCTTGGATCCGGTGGGTCGTCGACCTGGCGCCGCGCCCGGCGCGCGAGCAGCTGGCTGCGGAAGAAAGATCAGGTCGCGAACAGCTGATTGATGTCCGCGAACGCCTTGAACTCGAGCGCGTTGCCGAAAGGATCGAGGAAGAACATCGTCGCCTGCTCGCCCGGCTCGCCGCGAAAGCGGACGTAGGGCTCGATGACGAATTTCACGCCCGCGGCACGGAACCGCCCGGCGAGGCCATCCCAGGTCGCGCGGTCGGTCACCACGCCGAAATGGCGCACCGGGACCGCCTTGCCGTCGACCAGGCTGGTCGCGTCGGTCATCTGCGCGGCGCCGACTTTGTGGGCGACGATCTGGTGGCCGAAGAAATCGAAATCGACCCAGTCGTCGCTGCTGCGGCCCTCGGCACAGCCGAGGAACTCGCCGTAGAACCGCCGTGCCGCGGCGAGGTCGGTCACGGGAAACGCCAGGTGGAAGCGCGGATAGTTCGGCGTCGGAAGATGGCGTGTCACGGCTGTGGCGTCCACATCAGTTCTGCTGGCCCCATTTTCTCACGGTACGCGTCTCGATCGTCCGGAAGATGACGTTTTCGACGATCAGGCCGATCACGATCACCGTGAACAGACCCGCGAACACGGCCGGGATCTCGAGTTCGTTCTTGTTCTCGTAGATGTACCAGCCGAGCCCGCCGGACCCCGACGAGACGCCGAACACGAGTTCGGCCGCGATCAGTGTCCGCCAGGCGAAAGCCCAGCCGATCTTGAGGCCGGTCAGGATCGACGGAAACGCCGCCGGGATCAGGATCCGGACGACGTAAGGCAGGCCGCGCAGGCCGTAGTTGCGCCCGACCATCCGCAGGGTGTTCGACACCGACAGGAAGCCCGAATGCGTGTTGAGCGCCACTGCCCACAGCACCGAGTGGATGATGACGAAGATGATGCTGCCTTCGCCCAGCCCGAACCAGATCAGCGACAGCGGGAGCAGCGCGATCGCCGGCAGCGGGTTGAACATCGAGGTCAGCAGCTCGAGAAGATCGGTGCCGATCCGCGTCGTGATCGCCACCATCGTGAGCGCCGCGGCACAGGCGATGCCGGCCGCATAACCCTTGACCAGAACCTCCAGCGAGGTCACCGACTTGGCGAACAGCGTGCCGTCGACGAAGCCGTGGACGAATGCGCGGATCGTCGATCCGAAGGTGGGGAAGAGCAGCGGATTGTTGAGCTGGCGCGCGTAGATCTCCCAGATCACGGCGAGCACGACCAGCAGGGCGAACTTGCGGACCGCCCCGACGTTGGTGATCCTCTCCCAGGTCGAAAGCGGCTTCTGCACGATGCCGAAGGCCTCGGTGGCGATCGGCTCGCGCAGGATCTCGGGTCTCCCCGACGGAACGATGGCCGAGCGTGTCATTCGGTACCCCCTTCGATCGTATCGGCGAACAGCATCGAATGGATGCGCTTCTCGAGTGCGCTGACGGTCGCACCGTCGGCGCCGTCGGGAAGGCTCTCGATCTCCGCCTTGACCTGCCCGGGATGCGGCGAGAGCAGCAGGATGCGGCTGCCGATCTTGATCGCCTCGGGAATCGAATGCGTGACGAACAGCACGGTGAACCGCGTGCCCTCCCACAGCGAGAGCAGCTCGTCCTGCATCTTGCGCCGCGTCAGCGCGTCGAGGGCCGCAAACGGCTCGTCCATCAGCAGGATCGCGGGCTCCATCGCCATGCCGCGGGCGATCGCGACGCGCTGCTTCATGCCGCCCGACAGCATATGGGGATAGCTGTTGGCGAACTTGGAGAGATTGACCTTCGCGATGTACTCCAGCGCCTTCGCCTCCGCGGCCTTGCGCGAAAGGCGCCCGCCGGTGCGCAGCGGGAACATCACGTTCTCCTTGACCGTCCGCCAGGGCAGGAGCTGGTCGAACTCCTGGAACACCATCATCCGGTCGGGCCCCGGACGCCGCACGACCTCGCCCTTCAGGCGGATCTCGCCTTCCACCGGCGGCATGTAGCCGCCGACGGCCTTCAGCAGCGTCGACTTGCCGCAGCCCGAGGGGCCGAGCAGCACGAAGCGGTCGGAATTGTAGACGTCGAAGTCGACGCGGTAGGTGGCGGTGACGAGGTGATCCTTGGTCTTGTACTGCAACGTCACGCCGCGGACCTCGAGCAGCGGTCCGTCGTGCGTGGCGCTCATCGCTGTGGAAGCCATGGCAGCCTGTCCAGATCGACGTTGCCCCCGGACAGGATCACGCCGACGCGCAAACCCCTGACCGCGGTGGGATGTTCGAGGAGACTCGCGAGCGGGACGGCCGCCGACGGCTCGACGACCTGCTTCATGCGCTCGAAGATCATCCGCATCGCGCGCACGATGCCTTGCTCGCTGCAGGTGTGGATCGCGGCGACCCGCGCCCTGATCGCCGCGAGCGTGCGCGGCGCGAGCGACGTGCGCAATCCGTCGGCGATCGTCGTCGTACCCGCCAGCGGCTCCAGCCTGCCGGAGGCGAAGCTGCGTGCCGCGTCGTCGGCATTCGCCGGCTCGGCGCCCATCACCCGCATCCTCTCCGAGACGGAGCGGACCGCGATCGCGGTCCCCGACAGCAGGCCACCGCCGCCGCAGGGAGCGACGACGACGTCGAGATCGCCCGCCTGTTCGAGCAGTTCGAGCGCGGCGGTGCCCTGCCCGGCGATGACCCGCGGATCGTCGTACGGGTGGACGAGGCTCGCGCCGGTTTCGCGCTGCACGTCCGCACAGGCGGCCTCGCGGGCCGCGACCGTCGGTGCGCACAGACGGACGCGGGCGCCGAAGCGGCGAACGTTGTCCTGCTTGACCGTCGGCGCGTTGTCGGGCATCACGACCCAGGCCGGGATGCCCCGCCGTCCCGCCGCATAGGCGAGCGCCGCACCGTGATTGCCCGACGAATGCGTGACCACGCCACGACCCGCCACCTCATCCGGCAGCGAGTACACGGCATTGCAGGCACCCCGCGCCTTGAATGCGCCGATCTTCTGCAGCTGCTCGCACTTGAAATGCAGGGACGCGCCGACCTCGGCGTCGATCGACGCGCAGGTCATCACCGGCGTGCGGTGCACCAGAGCCGCGATGCGCGAGTGCGCGGCGCGGATCGCGGTGAGGTCCGGCAGGTCGAGCGCACCGACCCCGGCGGGCATCAGCTCCCCGGCAGGTTGTACGCGTTCGGGAAGAACAGGTCCTTCCACGACTGCGGCTTGACCTTGATCGAGCCGACCTTGTACATGAAGTCCGCGTACTTGATCACGTTGTTCGGCGTCGTCGTGAACACGATCTTCGGGTCGTTCAGCAACTTCTCGACGCTCTCGAGGGAGAGCTTGCTCTTGGCGAGCCGCAGGTAGGTCTCGGCGGCCGCCTTCTTGTCGCCGTTGATGATCTTCATCGACTCGTCGAGCGCCGCGACGAACGCCGCGTAGATCTTGGGATTCTCGCTGCGGAACTTGGCCGTCGTCCAGACCGTGTTGAACGTCGCCGCGCCGCCGAGGACGTCATAGGAATCGAGCACGAGGTGGACGCCGGGATGCTCGAGCTCCTGCTCCTGGAACGGCGGCGATCCGAAATGGGCGTTGATCTCCGACCTGCCCGACAGCAGCGCCGTCATCGCGTCCGGATGCGACAGCGACACGGTCAGGTGGTCGAGCTTGTGCTCCTGGCCCGGCCCGAACGCCTTCTCGGCGGCCATCTGCAGCGTCACCGCCTGGATCGAGACCTTGACCGCCGGCAGGGCGATCCGGTCCTTGTCGGTGAAATCCTTGACCGTCTTGACCGCGGGATTGCTGCTGACGAGGTACAGCGGCATCGAGTTGATCGCCGCCACCGCCTTGACGTCCAGGTTGCCGTGCGTCTTCGCCCACAGCGTGATCAGCGGCCCGACCCCGCCCGAGGCGAACTGGAGGCTGCCGGACAGCAGCGCGTCGTTCATCACGTTGCCGCCGGCGAATTTCGACCAGGCGACCTTGACGTCGATGCCTTCGGCCTTGGCGTGCTTCTCGATCAGCTTCTGGTCCTGCATGACCATCAGCGGCAGGTAGCTGATCCCGTACTGCTCGGCGACGTGGATCTCGGCGAGCTCGGCGCGCGCCGGAAGCGCAGCGGCGGACAGCCCCAGCGCGCAGACGAACGCAAGCGCCGCCTTGGTGGATCGATGCATGGTTTCTCCTCCTGTGTCGTAGTTGCGGCGGCGCGTCAGGCGCTCTCGTAGAGCCGCGTCAGCACGAACTCGCGGTGGCCGAGCGCCTCGGCCGCGGTCAGCCGCCCGTTCGCTGTCCGGAACATCATGTCGAGCAGCCTGTCGCCGGCCTGGTCCATCGTGATCTCGCGCTGCAGCAGGCCCGAGGTGTCGACGTCGATGTGCTCGCTCATCGTGCGCACGGTCCGCGGATTCGCGCAGATCTTGATCACCGGCAGGATCGGGTTGCCGATAACGTTGCCCTGCCCCGTCGGGAAGAAATGCACGGCGAAACCGGAGGCCGCGCACAGCGTGACCATCTCGGCCGCCGCCGACGAGCTGTCCATGAACCACAGCCCCGGATGCGTCGGGGCCTCGGCCTTGTCGAGGACGCCGTCCACCGTGCAGACCTTGCCGATCTTCTGGATGTTGCCCAGCGCCTTCTCCTCGATCGTCGTGAGCCCGCCAGCGATGTTGCCCTTGGTCGGCTGCGAATCGGAGAGGTCGCTGGTCTTGTGCCGCTCGACGACCGCCTGGTAGCGGTCGAACATCTTCATGAAGTCGGCGCGGACCTTGTCGTCGCGGCAACGCGCCGCGACGATCTGCTCGCCCCCGGTCAGTTCCGTCGTCTCGCCGAACAACAGCGTGCAGCCTGCGGCGTAGAGCTTGTCGAACGCATCCCCGACCGTCGGGTTCGCACCGCAGCCGGAGGTCGTGTCCGATTCGCCGCACTTGGTCGACACCCACAGGTCGGACAGCGGGCATTCGACGCGGACGAGCTCGCTCGCCCATTGGACGTACTCGCGCGCCGCCTTCGAGGCACGCATGATCGTGTCGTGGTCGCCGTGCAGCTCGATGCCGAATCCCTGCACCGGCTTGCCGGTCGTGGCGATGCCGTCGACGACCTTCTTGGTCCACTGCTCCTCGATCCCGATGACCACGACCGCAGCGACATTGGGATTGCTGCCGGTGCCGATCAGCGTGCGGAAATGCAGATCGAGGTCGGCGCCGAACTGCAGGCGGCCGTAGGGGTGCGGGATCGCGAGCGCGCCCTTGATGTTGTTCGCGACCGCCTCCGCCGCGGCATTCGACAGGTCGTCGACGGGAAGGATGATCACGTGATTGCGTACGCCAACGCGGCCGTTCTCGCGCCGGTAACCCTGGAAAGTCGTCTTCATCGTTACCACCGCTTCGTCTTGATGTTGTGCACGTGGGCGTGCGTTCCCTTGCGGATCGGCTGCACGACCTTGCCGATGTCGATGCCGTACTTGATGACCGTGTCGCCGACGGCCATGTCCTTCAGTGCCACCTTGTGCCCGATCGGGATGTCCTGGAGGCAGTCGAGTTCGATCGTGCGGTTCTCGTCGAGGATCAGGCCGGTCATCTTCGTGCCCGCCTTCATGCCCTCGACGACGACGACGGCGACCGAATCGTTGGGGTCGTGCAATACGCAATGAATCATCGCTTACTCCGGGGAATACAGCCGGCCGGACGGCCGGCGCAAGGAGATCGAATCGTAGTGGCGGACTCGGCCGCAGTCAACCGATTCGACCGTGTCGAAACGTCGCTTGCGCCGGTCGCGGCGAGCGCCGGCGCGCGTTTTCTCAGAATCCGAAAGAGACCTGCGCCACCGGCGCGAAGCTGCGCCGATGCGCGGGACACGGTCCGTGCAGATCGAGCGCGGCAAGGTGCTCGGGCGTGCCGTAGCCCTTGTGCCGGGCGAAGCCGTACATCGGGTATTCATGATCGAGTGCCACCAGCATCGCATCGCGCGCGGTCTTGGCGAGGATCGACGCAGCCCCGATCACCGCGACGTCGCGATCGCCCTTCACGATCGCTCGCGCGGGACACCCGAGGTCCGGACACCGGTCGCCGTCGACGAGCGCCTGCGAGGGCACGATCTGCAACGCATCGACGGCACGGCGCATCGCGAGCAGCGTCGCCTGCAGGATGTTGAGCGCGTCGATCTCCGCGACGCTGCATTCGGCGACTGCCCACGCCAGTGCGCGGGCGCGAATCTCGACGGCGAGCCGCTCGCGTCGTTGCGGCGACAGCAGCTTGGAGTCGCGCAGGCCTTCGACCGGATGCGCTGGATCGAGAATGACCGCAGCCGCGACGACCGGGCCCGCGAGCGGCCCGCGGCCCGCCTCGTCGATGCCCGCGACCAGCACGCCCGGGTCGAACGTCGGCACCGTCATGCGCGGGTGCGCACCCCGGGTCATGGGCGCGCCTGCGACGCGACCTGCAGACGACCGGTCGGGGTGCGGCCGGCCACGGTGCCGTCCAGCTCGGAGATCACTGCGTCCGCGGCCAGCGCGCCGGTATCCGCGGCAAGCTTGCGTCCGAAAGCTCCGAACAGCGCTTCGAGGCGGCGCCGCGTCACCGTGTCGTCGAACAGGTTGAGCGCGGCCTGCGCGAGGTTGCCCGCCGTCGCATCCTCCTGCAGGAACTCGGGGACGACGAAGCGGCCGGCCAGGACGTTCGGCAGGCCGACGTACGGCAGCAGCAGCTTGCGGCGGACGATCCAGGCGGTCAGCGAGCTGACGCGGTAGAAGATGACGTGCGGGCAGCGCGCGAGCGCCGCTTCGAGCGTCGCCGTCCCGGAGGCCACCAGCGCGACGTCAGCCGCGCGCAGCGCATCGTCCGCGTGGCCGTAGAGCAGCGTGATCGGCAGCGCGTCGTGTCCGCCCCGGTGCTGCGCCTCCATGAAGGCATCGCGCGTCGTGCGCGACACCAGCGGAACGATGAATTGCGCGTCGGGACGTCCTTCGAGGATGCGGGCTGCCGCATCCAGGACGAGCCCGGCGTGCATCTCGATCTCGGAAAGCCGGCTCCCGGGAAGCAGCGCAAACAGCGGCGTTGCCGGCTTCTGCTTCAGCAACTCCCGCGCCGCACGACGCGTTTCGGGACCTGCGACGTCCGCCGCCATCGGATGCCCGACGTAGGTCACGGGAATGCCGGCGGCTTCGTAGAGCGGCGGCTCGAACGGAAACAATGCAAGCATCCGGTCGACGGCGCTGCCGATCGTGCGAAGTCGCTCCTGACGCCATGCCCACACCGAAGGACTCACGAAGTGGATCGTGCGAATGCCCCGTCGCTTGAGGCGCCGCTCGAGGCCGAGATTGAAGTCGGGCGCGTCGACGCCGACGAACAGCGGAATGCCCGCGTCGAGGAAGCGCCGTGCAATCCTGCGCCGCAGCGCGATCAGGGATGGAAGATGCGCGAGCACCTCGACGAAGCCGCGTACGGCGAGGCGCTCCATCGGGGCCCAGACCTCGCAGCCCTCGGCCTCCATCCTGGGGCCCGCAATCCCGGCGAAGCGGATGTCGCCGCGGCGCTTGCGCACCGCGCGGATGAGCGTCGCGGCGAGCGCATCACCCGACGCCTCGCCGGCGACGATGCCAATCGTGATTGGCGCCGCCTCCCCCGATGCGTCGCGCATTCAACCCCCAGGAAAAGCTGCGATCTTAGCGCACGCCCCCCGCCCACGCCTGCGCCGGATGCATGAGCTGGGGTTCGATGGGCCGGGCAGCGGATCTGTGTCCTGGGCAGCGGATCTGTGTCCTGGGCAGGGGATCTGTGTCCTGGGCAGCGGGACAGGCCGGGGCGCCGCGCCCGAAGTCCGTGAACGCCGGCCTTCGGGTCCCGGTGCGGCATCGCTCGAGGACAACCTGCAGGATGTGTCGCTATCGGGCTCGCTCGCCGCACCACCCGCGACGGCCGGCACTCCCACGGGCGCTTCGCCCGCCCCGCCCCGCTGCCCTCGGACCGGCCTGTGCCGACTCGATGCATGCCGACCCGAAATTGTGGTCCGTCCCGGATTCTGAAATCGTGGTCCGTCCCGGATTCTGAAATCGTGGTCCGTCCCGGATTCTGCGGTCGACGGACTCCGCCGCATCGCGAGGCGCGCGGTGACGGGGTCTCGCCCAAGGCGCCTGCGGCGCAGTCGTCGTAAGCGGGTGGTGCGGCAAGCGAGCCCGGCCACCCGGTCGGGTTCCGGATGTCCTCGAGCGCCGCCGCACCGGGACCCGCTCGACGACGCGATTTGCGACGCCGAAGCCGTGGGCGAGACCCCGTCACCGCGCGCCGTGGCCAGAATCGAGCGGCGCGGGCCGAAGCGAGCGGAGCGGCCCGAGGCGAGCGCGCTCAGCGGACGATGCCGCGGCCGGGTTCGGCCAGGAAATCGACGAGAGGCTTGAGCAGCGGCGCGTCGGCGGCCGCCTTGGCGAGCTCGTCGCGCGCGTCTTCCAGCGAAAGGCCGGCACGATAGATCGTGCGATAGGCGCGACGTACGACCGCGATATCGGCCGGCGAATAACCGCGCCGCCGCAAGCCTTCGTTGTTGGTTCCCGCCGGCTTCGCCGGATAGCCCGCGGCGGTCACGAAGGGCGGTACGTCCTGCAGCACGATCGCGCCGGCGGCGAGCATCGCGTGCGCGCCAACGCGACAGAACTGATGGACGCCCGCGTAGGCGCCCAGGACGGCGTGGTCGCCGATGCTGACGTGACCGGCGATCTGCGCATTGTTCGAAAACGTCGTCTGGTTGCCGACGACGCAATCATGCGCGACGTGGGTGTACGCGAGGAACCAGTTGCCGTCGCCGATCGTCGTCGTGCCGCGATCCTGCGCAGTTCCCGCGTGGATCGAGACGTACTCGCGGATGACGTTGTCGTCCCCGATCGTCGTCGACGTCGGCTCGCCGCCGTACTTGCGATCCTGCGGAATGTCGCCGATCGATGCGAACTGGAAGATGCGGTTGCGCGCGCCGATCCGCGTGCGGCCGGCGATGACGACATGCGGCCCGACGCGGGTGCCGGCACCGATCCGGACGCCGCCACCGACGATCGTGAAGGCGCCTACCTCGACGTCGTCGGCGAGCTCCGCATCCCGATCGACCAGGGCGGTGGGATGGATCGCCGGCACGTCACTCGACCGGCAGAGGTGGCAACGGCGGCACGTCGCGGATGGCTGCGAGCAGCGTCGCCTCGCAGACGACCTGGTCGCCGACCGTCGCGCGCGTGCGGAAGCGCCCGACGCCGCGGACCGCTCGCTCGAGGTTGGCTTCCAGCATCAGGGTGTCGCCAGGCACGACCTGCCTCTTGAAGCGCGCGTCGTCGATGCCCGCGAACAGCACGAGCTGGCTGCCGTCGCGCCGCGCGAACTCCGACAGCATCGTCAGCAGACCGGCAAGCTGCGCCATCGCCTCGACGACGAGCACTCCGGGCATGACCTTGTAATCGGGGAAATGCCCCTGAAAGAAAGGCTCGTTCGCGGTCACGTTCTTCAGCCCGCGAATGAACTTCCCCGCTTCCCAATCCAGGACGCGATCGACCAGCAGCATCGGGTACCGATGCGGCAGCAACCGCTGGATCATGCCGATGTCGAGCTCAGCCAAGCTATCCTCCCTCAGGCCGCATTGTTGTCGGAATTCTTCCGGGCCAGGGCGCGCTCCAGCGCCTTGACCCGTTCGGCCAGCTCGCGCAGGCGCCGGGTCTGCGATGCGACCTGTTTCCACTCGCGATGCGGCAGTGTCGGGAAGACCCCGGTGTAGACGCCGGGGTCCCTGATCGAATCGGAGATCAGCGTCGCTCCCGATATTACCGTGCCGTCGGCGATCTCGAGATGGCCGGAGATCATCGCGGCTCCCCCGATCCGGCACCCGCGTCCGACCCGGGTCGATCCCGCAATGCCGACGCAGCCGGCGATCGCCGTGCCCGCCCCTATGACGCAGTTGTGACCGATCTGGATCTGGTTGTCGAGCTTGACGTCATCCTCGATCCGCGTGTCGTCGATCGCGCCGCGGTCGATCGTCGTGTTGGCGCCGATCTCGACGTCGGCACCGACGACGACGCGCCCGATCTGCGGAATCTTGAGCCACCTGCCGTCGACGTGGGCGAGCCCGAAACCATCCGCGCCGATGACCGCGCCACTGTGGACCAGCGTGCGCGGCCCGATCACGCAGCGCGGATAGACGCTGACCCTGGCGTCGAGCACCGCATCCTCGCCAATCGACGCGTCGTCGCCGATCGCGCAGTGGGCGCCGATGGCTGCCCGCGCACCGATCGACACGCGTGCGCCGATCACCGCGCAGGGTCCCACCGCCGCCGAAGGCGCGACGCTCGCAGACGGGTCGACGACCGCGCTCGGATGGATGCCCGGCGCGGCAGGCTCGGGGGGGTGCAGCACGTTCGCAACGCGCGCGAATGTCGCGTACGGATCGGTGGCGATCAGCCGGGGCAGCGTCGTCGAGCCGGCGTCACCCGGTGCGACGATGACCGCGGCCGCGCGCGTCGTGGCCAACTGCGCCCGATAGCGCGGATTGGCGAGGAACGCGATGTCGCGGGGTCCGGCGTGCTCCAGCGTGCCGACGCGCTCGATCCTCGTCGTGCCGTCGCCCGCGACGGTCGCGCCGCAGAGCGACGCGAGTTCGTCCAGGCGCAATCCGGCGGCCGGCGTCGAGGAAGGCATGGGAGCGAACCGTGACGCGATCGCGTGGACCGCAGGTCGCAAGGGCCCGGCTACTTGTCGGCGAGCGCCTTGATCACCTTGTCGGTGATGTCGATGCGCTGGCTCGCGTAGACCACGGGGTCCTGCAGGATCAGGTCGTACTTCTCGCTCTCGGCGATCTGCTGGATCACCTTGTTCGCGCGCTCCTGGATCCCGGCGAGCTCCTCGTTGCGCCTCAGGTTCAGGTCCTCCCGGAACTCGCGCTGCATCCGCTGCAGGTCCCGCGACTGGTTGGCGAGATCGCGCTCCTTGTTGCGGCGATCGTTGTCCGACATCGTCGGCCCGTCGCGATCGAGCGCGGCCTGCATGTCGCGCACCTGCTTCGCGAGCTTCTGGATCTCGGCGTCGCGCGCCGCGAATTCCTTCTCGATCTTGGCCTGCGCCCGCTTGGCGGGGGCCGCCTCGCGGAACAGGCGCTCCGTGTTGACGAATCCGATCTTGTATTCGGCGGCGGCCGCCGCGCCTGCGGTAAGCAGCAGCGCGACGCCGATCGTTGCGTACATCAGGCGCTTCAACACTTGAATCCCTCCAGATCTCTCTGCGCTTCCGGGCGCATCAGAACGCCGCTCCGGCCTGGAACTGGAAGCGCTGTTCGCGATCCCCCGGCTTCGCATTCAGCGGGATGCCGTAGCTGAACTTCAGCGGGCCCACCGGGGAATTCCACTGGACGCCGACGCCCGCCGAGTAGCGGAACGACTCGTATTGCGGCTGGGTGCCGAGCGCGTAGATCTGCCCGGCATCGATGAACACGCTCGCGCGCACCGCCTTGTCGCCCTTGAGGATCGGGTAGAACATCTCCAGATTGCCGACGATCTTACGCTTCCCCCCGAGCGCATTGCCGAAGCTGTCACGCGGCCCCAGCGATGCGGTGTCGTAGCCGCGGACGGAGTCCCCGCCTCCGGCGAAGAACGCCTTGAAGAACGGCAGCGGCTTGCCCGAGAACCCGTCACCGTAGCCCAGGTCGACACGCATCATCCCGATCAGGTCGCCGTAGATCGGCTGGTAGTACGACTGCGTGTACTGGATCTTGTAATAGGACAGGTCCCCGATCGGGAGCCCCACCTCGAGCAGCGCGCTCTGCAGCCGCCCGCGGGTCGGATAGAGTATGTCGTCGCGCGAATCGCGCGACCATCCGGACGACAGGATGTAGGCGTCGGTCGTGCTTCCGAACTGGTTGACGAAGTCCTTGTACACCGGCGGCGTGTCGGCGAACAGCGTGAGGCTCGTGTGCTCGTAGCGGCCGCCGACGTTGATCGTGTCGGTCTCGGTGACGGGAATGCCGAAGCCCAGCGCGCCGCCGGTCGTGCGCGAGGAGTACTGCGAGATCGCGAGTCCGGTCGGATCGAGGTTCTTCTGGTAGAGCTCGATCGTCCGCGACACGCCGTCGACCGTGTAGTAGGGCTGCGTGAACACCATCGACACCTGCCGGTTGTACTTGCCGGTGTTGATGCCCAGCGACAGCGCGTTGCCCGACCCGAAGATGTTCTGCTGCGATATGGAGGCATTGAGCACCACGCCTTCCGCGCTCGAATAGCCCACGCCGGCCAGCAGGTTGCCGGTCTGGCGTTCGGTGACCGAGACGTCGACGTCGACCTGGTCGGACGTGCCGGGGACGGGGGGCGTCTCGATGCTGACGTCGTCGAAGTAGCCAAGCCGCTTCACCCGATCCTTCGAGCGCTCGATCCGCGGGCCGTCGTACCAGGCATCCTCGAGTTGCCTGAACTCGCGCCGGATGACCACGTCGCGCGTCTTCGAGTTGCCGCTGATGTTGATCCTTCGCACGTAGGCGCGGCGACCCGGGTCCACATAGAACGTGAACGAGGCCTTGGCGTCCTTCTGGTCCAGATCGGGCACCGCGTTGACGTTGGCGAACGCGTATCCCTCGGCCCCGAGCCGGTCGCTGATGTCCTTGGCCGACAGCTGTAGCTTCTCGCGCGAGAACACGTCGCCGGTCTTGATGCGTATCAGCTGCTCGAGCTCGGCGGCCGGCACGACGAGATCGCCCGCGATCCGCACGGCGCCGACGGTGTAGCGCGGGCCCTCGGTGATGTTGACCGTGATGTAGATCTGCTCCTTGTCCGGCGTGATCGACACCTGCGTGGAGTCGACGTTCATCTCCAGGTAGCCGCGATTCTGGTAGAAGCTGCGGAGCGTCTCGAGGTCGCCGGCGAGCTTCTGCTTCGAGTACTGGTCGTTCTTCGTGTACCACGTGAGCCAGCCGGGCGTCGTCAGCGTCATCTGATCGAGAAGCTGCTTCTCCGTGAACGCCTTGGCCCCGACGATGTTGATGCGGGCGATCTTCGCCGAATCGCCCTCCTTGATCGTGAAGTTGATGGCGACGCGATTGCGCTCCTGCGGCGTGACCGTCGTCTGGACCTGGGCCGCGTACTTGCCACGGGTGATGTACTGCCTCTTCAGCTCCTGCTCCGCGCGATCGAGGATGGAGCGGTCGAAGATCCGCGCCTCGGCAAGGCCGATGTCCTTCATCGCCTTCGTGATCGTCGCGGTGTCGAACTCCTTGTTCCCGACGAAGGTGATCGAGCTGATCGTCGGGCGCTCCTCGACGGCGACGATGAGCACGTTGCCCTGCGCCTCGAGCCTGACGTCGCGGAAGAATCCCGTCGCATAGAGCGCCTTGACGGCATCGGAGATCTTCTGGTCGTCGACACGGTCGCCGACCTTGATCGGCAGGTAGTTGAACACCGTCCCCGGCTCGGTGCGCTGGACGCCTTCGACGCGGATGTCGCGCACGACGAAGGGCTCGATGGCCCATGACGCGAAGGAAAGCGCGGACAGGATCACGCCGACGAGCAGCGCGGGGAGGGAAAGGCCGACGCGCTTGCGCCGGCGAAGGTCAGAACAGACGGGAAACGTCATTGAAGAGCGCCAAGGCCATCAGGACGGCGAGCATCGCCATGCCGATGCGCTGCCCGACCTCGAATGCGCGGTCGGATACGGGACTGCCTTTGATGAGTTCGGCGAGATAATACAGCAAATGCCCTCCATCCAGTAGCGGAATGGGAAGCAGGTTCAGCACGCCCAGGCTGATGCTGATGATCGCGAGATAGCTGACGAACACCAGCGTGCCAGCCTGCGCGGATTGCCCGGCGATGTCGGCCATCGTCAACGGTCCGCTGATGTTCCGGAGCGAGGCGTCGCCCACCAGGATCCGCCCGAGCATCCGCACGGTGAACGTCGACAGCTCCCACGTCTTGCGGACACCCGCTTCGAGCGCGTCGACGATGCCGTAGCGCACGGTGACGGCGAGGCGCTCGGCCGCCGCCGGATCGGCGCGCAGCCGCACGCCGGCGAGCCCGATCCGGCGCCCGTCCTGCTCGACCGATTCGACGGTGACCGGGACGTCGATCGACCGCCCGTCGCGCAGGACCCGGTAGACGAGCCTCTCCCCTGGATGCGAATTGGTCGCCGCCGAAACGTCGCCCGGCGAGTTCATCGGCTTGCCGTCGATCGCAACGATGCGATCCCCGGCCTTGAGCCCGGCGATCTCGGCCGGCTTGCCCGGAAGCACGCCGTCGATGACCGGCGGACCCAGGTCGGCGCGCAGTCCCAGCGCCTCCAGCGGATCGCGATCCCAGTCCCGTTCCTTCAGCTGGCGGAGCGACAGCTCGCGCTCCACCGGCACGTCCGGCACGTCGGCGCGCAAGAGCGAAAGGACCACCGAGCGCGCGCCCTCGGCGCGGACGATCCGCCAGCGCAATTCCTGCCAGCTGCGCACCGGCTCGCCATCGACCGCCCTGACCTCGTCACCGGCACGAATGTCGGCCGCCGCCGCGGCGCTCGAGACCGGCGGCCCGGCCAGCACGGGGCGCTGCCCCGGGACGCCCGCGACGTAGGTCCCGCTGAACAGCAGCGCGGCGAGCAGCAGGTTGGCGATCGGTCCTGCGGCGACGATCGCCATGCGCCGGAAGACCGTTTGCCGGTTGAACGCCCGCGGCAGGTCCCGCGCGCTGACGTATCCCTCGCGCTCGTCCAGCATCTTGACGTAGCCGCCCAGCGGAACCGCCGACAGCGCCCATTCGGTGCGGTCGTGCCCGACGACGCGCGACCAGATCACGCGCCCGAATCCGACCGAGAAGCGCAGCACCTTGACGCCGGCAAGCCGCGCGACGACGTAGTGGCCGAGCTCGTGGAACACGACCAGAACGCCGAGGGTCACGGCGAATGCGACGATCTTGTAGACGGCTGCGGTCATCGAGCCGCCCCGGCGCCTGCGGCTCCCGCCGCGGCGCTCATCGAACCGCCTCCACGCTTTCGCCCATCGACACGCCGGGGCGCATCGGAATGTCGAGCTCGGCGCAGGCGATCGCCCTCGCCTCGGCGTCGGCGGCGAGCGCGTCGTCGAGATGGGCGATGCGCG
The DNA here is from genome assembly GCA_963816415.1 of uncultured Pseudomonadota bacterium. Classification (GTDB taxonomy): domain Bacteria; phylum Pseudomonadota; class Gammaproteobacteria; order Burkholderiales; family Casimicrobiaceae; genus VBCG01. The sequence goes on along the minus strand of CAWFKR010000012.1, from coordinate 60,992 downwards.
CGACGCTGCGGCGCGAAAGCGCCGCCGTGCAGGCGCGCGCGATGTCGGTGAAGCGCGCGCGCCCGGCGAGGAATGCGTCGACGGCAACTTCATTGGCGGCGTTGAGCGCGATCGGCGCGCCGGCGTCGGCGCGCAGCGCGTCGTAGGCGAGACCGAGGCAGGGAAACCGCGCGTGATCGGGCCTGGCGAAGGTCAGCTGTGCGAGCTGCGCGAGCTCGAGCGCCGGAACGCCGCTGTCGATGCGCTCGGGTGCCGCCAGCGCCTGCGCGATCGGCGTGCGCATGTCGGGATGCCCGAGCTGCGCCAGCACCGAGCCGTCGACGTACTCGACCAGCGAATGCACGACGCTCTGTGGATGGATGACGACCTCGATCCGGTCCGCGTCGACGCCGAACAGCCAGTGCGCTTCGATGACCTCGAGCCCCTTGTTCATCATCGTTGCCGAGTCCACCGAGATCTTGCGGCCCATCGACCAGTTCGGATGTGCACAGGCTTCGTCCGGGGACACGCGGTCGAGATCGACGTCGGGGCGCGCGAAGAACGGCCCCCCGGATGCGGTGAGCAGTATCCGGCGTATGCCCGCCGCATCGGGATCGCGTGCATACGGCGAAGGCAGGCACTGGTACACGGCGTTGTGCTCGCTGTCGATCGGCATCAGCGATGCACCGCCGGCCTCGACCGCCTCGATGAACAACGCGCCGCCCATCACCAGCGCCTCCTTGTTCGCAAGCAGAATCCGCTTGCCGGCCCGCGCGGCAGCGAGCGACGACGGCAGCCCGGCCGCGCCGACGATCGCGGCCAGCACCGTGTCGGTCTCGGGCAGCGACGCAACCTCGCACAGCCCGGCCTGGCCTGCGACGACGCGCGTCGCGATGCACTCGGCGGCGAGCGCGCGCGCGAGTTCTCCCGCACGCGCAACGTCGTGGAGCGCGGCGACGCGCGGCCGATGGCGGCGGCAGAGGTCGAGCAGCTTGTCCGCGTTGCGGTGCGCCGCCAGCGCAACGACTTCGAAGCGGTCGGGGTGACGCGCGACGACGTCGAGCGTCGAGTCGCCGATCGAACCGGTCGCACCGAGCAGCGTCAGGCGGCGGCGCGTCACGGTCGCCCCAGGAACAGCAGCGCGGCGATCGACACGGGCGGCATTGCCGCGAGCAGCGCGTCGATGCGATCGAGGATGCCCCCGTGACCCGGCAGCAGCGTGCCGCTGTCCTTGACACCCGCGTGGCGCTTGAGCAGCGATTCGTAGAGGTCCCCGATCACCGAAAGCAGGGTGAGTGCGATGGCGAACGCGATCCACAGCACGAGCGCGGCGATGCTCCGCGAGCCGCGATATCCGGCCGACGACGCGAGCGGCGCGAGCGCGAGCGCGTAGACGGCGACGGCGGCGACGGCGCCGCCGACGCCCTCCCAGGTCTTGCCGGGACTGATCCCGGGCGCGAGCTTGTGCCTGCCGAAGCGGCGTCCGGTGAAATAGGCGGCGGTGTCGGCGATCCAGACGATCGCCATCGCCGCCAGCAGCAGCCACGGGGAACGCGCCTGAAGATCGACGATCGCGACGAAGGCGCCCATCAGCACGACCCATCCGGCGACCGCCAGCGCGAGAGGCGTGGCGGACTGCCAGCGCAGCAGCACCCACGGCGTCGCCGCCAGCAGCCAGAACAGCGTCGCGGCACCGCATACGGCGAGCACGACGCCGGTCGGCCAGCCTGCGTCGAAACCGACGGCGGGATTGAACAGCAGGTTGATCCCGAGCCCGAGCGTTCCGCCGACGAACACCAGCCACCCGCCGCGCGAGAACCCGGCGAGCTTCGCCCATTCATGGGCTGCGCCCGACACCACCGCCAGGGCGAGGACACCCCATCCCAGCGGCCCGGACAGGAACAGCGCGGCGAGGACCCCTGCGATCAGCACCAGCGCGGTGACGATGCGGGTGACGAGCGCCGAAGCCAAGATGTGTTCCCTGGACGCGGTCGCGCTCACGCGCCCCCGGTGTGAACCTGATCGCCGGTCTGGCCGAAGCGACGCTCGCGCCTGCCGAAAGACTCGATCGCCGCGCGCAATGCGGCGGCGTCGAAATCCGGCCACAGCAGGTCGGTGAAATAGAGCTCGGTGTAGGCGAGCTGCCAGAGCAGGAAATTCGAGATGCGCCGCTCCCCGCCGGTGCGGATGAACAGATCCGGCTCGGGGGCATAGGCCATCGACAGGTACGGCTCCAGCGCCTCGGGATTCGCCGGTGAATCGGGTGCGAGCGCTTCCGGATGCGCGGCGAAACAGGCGCGTGCAGCCTGCGCCATGTCCCAGCGCCCACCGTAATTGGCCGCGATGGTCAGCGTGAGGCGCGCGTTGCCGGCCGTCAGCGCCTCGCCCGCAGCGACCAGTTCGCGAATGCGGCGATCGAATCGCGTCGTGTCGCCGATCACCTTCAGGCGGATCTCGTTCGAATGCAGCTTGGCGACTTCCTGCTCGAGCGCGCGGCCGAAGAGTTCCATCAGCAGCGAGACCTCCTCGGCCGGACGTCGCCAGTTCTCGCTGGAAAAGGCGAACAGCGTCAGGAATTCGATGCCCTCGTCGATCGCCGCCCGGACCGTCGCGCGGACCGCCTCGACCCCCTTGCGATGACCCGCGACGCGCGGCAGCAGGCGCTTCTTCGCCCAGCGGCCGTTGCCATCCATGATGATCGCGACGTGGCGCGGAATCGTGCTCGATTCCGGGACGGCGCGCGTGGAACTCGTGAACACGTTCCTAGCCGCGGGAACGACCGGTTGATGGCCTCAGATGGCCATCAGGTCGGCTTCCTTCAACTGCAGCAATCGGTCGACGTCGGCGATGGACCGGTCGGTCAGCTTCTGCAGGTCCTCGTGCGCGCGGCGCTCATCGTCCTCGGAGCACTCCTTGTCCTTCAGCAGCTTCTTCAGGTGCTCGTTCGCGTCGCGCCGCACGTTGCGTATCGCAACCTTGGCGGCCTCGGCTTCCTTGTGGACGACCTTGATCAGGTCGCGGCGACGCTCCTCGGTCAGCGCCGGCATCGGTACGCGGATCAGGTCGCCGGACGTCGCCGGATTGAGGCCCAGGTCCGAGTCGCGGATCGCCTTTTCGATCACCTGGATCATCTTCTTTTCCCAGGGCTGCACACCGATCGTCCGCGGATCGACCAGCGTGACATTCGCGACCTGCGACAGCGGCACCTGCGACCCGTAGTAGTCGACATGGATGTGGTCGAGCAGACCCGTATGCGCACGGCCGGTGCGCACCTTCGCGAGATCGGCCTTCAGGGTCTCGATCGATTTCGCCATCTTCTGCTCGGCAGTCTTCTTCACGTCGCTGATCATGATTGCCTCATCCCGTTCGTTCCCCTCACCGGCTCGACGCCCAGGCGTCGCGCCCCCTCTCCGCGCGAGCGGGGAGAGGGTTGGGGTGAGGGGGAAATCAACAATGCACGAGCGTTCCCTCGTCTTCGCCGAGCACCGTGCGCTTCAGCGCCCCGGGCACGAAGATCGAGAATACCTTGAGCAGCATGTTCTGGTCGCGGCACAGCGCGAGCGCCGTCGCGTCCATCACCTTGAGGTTCTTGACGATCGCCTCGTCGAAGGTCAGCTTGGCATAGCGGCGCGCCGTGGGATCCTTCAGGGGATCGGACGTGTAGACGCCGTCGACCTTGGTTGCCTTGAGGACGATGTCGACCCCCATCTCGCGGCCCCGCAGCGCCGCCGCCGTGTCGGTGGTGAAGAACGGGTTTCCCGTTCCCGCGGCGAAGATGACGACCCGGTTGAGCTCGAGATGGCGCAGCGCCCGGCCGCGGATGTACGGCTCCGCGACCTGGTCGATGCGCAGCGCCGACTGAACGCGCGACTCGACGCCGGCGCGACGGAACGCATCCTGCAGCGCCAGCGCGTTCATCAGGGTCGCGAGCATGCCCATGTAATCGGCCGTCGCGCGGTCCATTCCCGCCGCGCCGGGTGCGACGCCGCGGAAGATGTTGCCGCCGCCGATGACGATCGCCATCTGCACGCCGAGGCGCGCGACCTCGGCGACTTCGGCCACGATGCGATCGATCGTCTCGCGCTCGATGCCGTAGCTGTCGCTGCCCATCAGCGCCTCGCCCGAGAGCTTGAGCAGGACGCGCCGGTATGCCGCCTTGCCGCTCGTGGCCGCAGCGGTCGGTGGCACTGGCGCCGTGGCGGCGTTGTCGGGAGGACTCATCGCGTAGGCTCCGGCAAGGATTGCGCTGGTACGAGTGCCGACACCTTCAGGATCAGGCGCGGCTCATTGCCGCAACCTCGGCGGCGAAATCGTCCTTGCGCTTCTCGATGCCTTCGCCGACGACGTAGAGCACGAAGCCGTTGATCGTCGCGCCCTGCGCCTTGGCGATGTTGCCGACGGTCTCCTTGTCGCTCTTGACGAAGACCTGCGCGAGGAGCGCGACCTCGGCCAGGAACTTGGCGACCGCGCCCTCGACCATCTTCTCGACGATGTTCGCGGGCTTGCCGGACTCGGCTGCGCGGGCCTCGGCGATCGAGCGCTCCCGCGCCACGACGTCGGCGGGGACCTGCTCCTTGCTGACGGCCATCGGCTTGCTCGCCGCGATGTGCATCGCGATGTCCTTGCCGAGGGTGGCGTCGCCGCCCGTCACGTCGACGAGCACGCCGATCCGCGATCCATGGACGTACGATGCGATGCGGCCCTGCGCCTCGACGCGCGCGAAGCGGCGCAGCGAGATGTTCTCGCCGATCTTCTGGACCAGCGCGACGCGCCGGGTCTCGACGGTTTCACCGCTGGCGAGTTTCAGCCCCGACAGCGCAGCGACGTCGGCCGGCCGGTCGCGGTTCGCCAGTTGCGCGACCTCGTTCGCGAACGTCTTGAAGTCATCGTTCTTGGCGACGAAATCGGTCTCGCAGTTGACTTCGACGATGGCGGCGGACTTGCCGTCCTCGGCGACCGAGACGCCGATCACGCCTTCGGCTGCGACCCGATCGGCCGCCTTGCTCGCCTTTGCGCCGCTCTTGATCCGCAGGAGCTCCTCGGCCTTCGCCATGTCGCCCGCGGCCTCGGTCAGCGCCTTCTTGCATTCCATCATGCCCAGCCCCGTGCGCTGGCGCAGCTCCATCACCGTGCTTGCGGAGATATCCGCCATCTCATGCTCCATTCATCGAATGCGGCCGGGACGAGGGCTTCGCCCCGGCACGGTCTTTCGGGGCGCGCTCCTGGCGCACCCCGACATGCGACAGGGGCGCTTTCGCGCGCCCCTGGATCATCGCCGTCGCGGTCAGGCCGACGCTTCGTCGGCGACCTCCACGAACTCGTCGCCGGTCGCGGCGATTTCCTGGATCGAGTTCGACTTGCCCTCGAGCACCGCGTCGGCGACACCGCGCGCGTACAGGCGGATCGCGCGGCTCGAATCGTCGTTGCCCGGGATCACGTAGGCGACCGGGTCGGGATTGTGGTTGGTGTCGACCACGGCGACGATCGGGATGCCGAGCTTCTTCGCCTCGGTGACCGCAATCTTGTGATAGCCGACGTCGATGACGAAGATCGCGTCGGGCAGCGCGTTCATGTCCTTGATGCCGCCCAGGCTCTTCTCCAGCTTGTCGAGCTCGCGCTTGTGCGAGAGCGCCTCGCGCTTGGTCATCCGTTCCAGGGTACCGTCCTGCGCCATCGTCTCGAGGTCCTTCAGGCGCTTGATCGACTGCTTGACGGTCTTGAAGTTCGACAGCATGCCGCCGAGCCAGCGGTGGTCGACGTAGGGCATGCCGGCGCGCTGCGCCTCCTCCGCAACGATCTCGCGGGCCTGGCGCTTGGTTCCGACGAAGAGGATCGTGCCGCGGTTGCCGGCGAGTTGACGGACGAACTTCATCGCGTCGTTGTACATCGCCAGCGTCTTTTCGAGGTTGACGATGTGGATCTTGTTGCGCTGGCCGAAGATGTATTCGGCCATCTTGGGGTTCCAGTAGCGGGTCTGGTGCCCGAAATGGACACCGGCTTCCAGCATCTGACGCATCGTTACGGACATGCTGCACTCCTTCAGTTCAGGGTTTGGCCTCCATCGGCGGATTGCGTTCCCGACGCGTTGCGCTGAGGTTGCCCTCTGGCGTGGCGTCCGGCACCCTGAAACCGCCGATGTGCGTAATGCCTGGAATTGTCAGGACCGCGCCTCGATGTCCGCGCCAATTTCCGCGTCGATCGTTGCGCAAGCCCCGGTCCCGGCCTCCGATCCTCGCGCCGGGACTTGAGTGAAGTCCCGGCCGGCGCCATCTTCGGAAACGACGGCGCCGTGCCGCCTGGCGGGAAAACCCGGCCTGGCGAACGCGAATAACTTGATATTCTAGCATTTTCTCCAGCCGCCCGGCCAAGCCCCGGTCGCGGCATTTCCCGATTCCCCGACGACCATCGATGACCTCCGAACCCAACGTCCCGCCCAGTGCTGCCTCCGGCGGCGAATCGGCAGCCGTCGCCTGCCCCGCGACCGGCTTCGGCCTGATCGAGGTCAGCGGCAGCGACGCGGCGGCCTTCCTGCACGGCCAGGTTTCGAGCGACGTGCGCGCCCTCGAACCCGGTCGGGCCCGGTACTCGAGCTACAACTCGCCGAAGGGCCGGATGCTCGCGAACATGATCGTCCTGCGGCTCCCGGCCGCATTCGGCAATGACGGATTCTTCCTGCTGCTCGCGGCCGACCTCGCGGAAACCATCCGCCGGCGCCTGGCAATGTTCGTTCTGCGTGCAAAGGTCACCGTCCGCGACGCGACCGGCGATTACGCCATCATCGGCCTCGCCGGCCCCGGACGGGCCGACGCGGCGCGCGCGGCGTTCGGGGTCGTGCCCGGCGCATTCGAGGCGCAGCCGATCGAGCGCGGCGCCGTGGTTGTCGGGCTTCCGGACGGACGGCTCCTGGTCGTGTGCCCACGGGCGCAGGCCCCGTCACTGGAGGCGGACCTCCTCCGGCATGCAAAGCTCGCCGACGAGCAGACCTGGCGCCGCCACGACATCGAGGCCGGCATCCCGTGGATCGGCGCCGCGACGTCGGACCTGTTCGTCCCGCAGACGGCGAATTGGGAGATCCTGGGCGGCGTCGATTTCCAGAAAGGCTGCTATCCCGGCCAGGAGATCGTGGCGCGCACCCAGTATCTCGGGCGGCTCAAGGAGCGGCTGTTCGCGTTCCACGCCGCGGTCCCCGACATCGCGCCCGCAACGAAACTCCACTCGCCGGCATTCGGCGACCAGGCTTGCGGCACCGTCGTGAGCGCCGTGCCGGATCCGAACGGAGGCTGCCTGCTGCTCGCCGTCGTGCAGGTCGCGGCCGTCGAATCGGCCGACCTCCGGCTGGGCGACGAGCCGGGTACGCCGCTGGCGCTGCGGCCCCTGCCCTACGCCCTGCCGCCCGCCGCTGCGCCGCGCCCGCGCAGCCCCGCGAACGCCTAGGCGGTCCCATGTGCCTCGCCGTCATTGCGCTCGGCGCCCACCCGAAATACGTCGCGGTGATCGCGGCCAACCGCGATGAATTCCACGCGCGGCCGGCGGCGGCGGCACACTGGTGGCCGGAGCGCCCGGGATCGCGGGTGCTCGCGGGACGCGACCTCGAGGCCGGGGGCACCTGGCTCGGCGTCAGCGAGCACGGCCGCTGGGCGTTCGTGACCAACGTGCGCGAACCCGGGCGCCACGACCCCCGGGCGCCGTCGCGCGGCTCGCTCGTCCCCGCCCTGCTCGGCGACGCCCGCGATCCGGTCACCGCACTCGCGACCACCGTGGCGAGCGCCAGCGCATTCAACGGTTTCAATGTCGTCGCGGGCGACGGATCGCGCGCCGCCTTCGGCTCGAACCGTGCAGCGAACATCGCGTCGCTGCGCGCCGGAATCCACGGCGTCTCCAACGCGCAGCTCGACACGCCCTGGCCCAAGCTGGTGCGGGCGAAGGCGGGCGTCGCGCGCTGGATCGCCTCGGGTGACGCCGATCCCCGCTCGCTCTGGGACGTGCTCGGGGACCGGACGATCGCCACGGACAGCGAACTTCCCGCGACGGGTTTGCCGCTCGAACGCGAACGGCTGGTGTCGGCGCCGTTCATCGTCAGCGACACCTACGGCACGCGATGCTCGACGATCATCGCCATCGACCGCGGCGGCCGGGCACATTTCGTCGAGCGCAGTTTCGATCCCGACGGCCGGATCGCCGGCGAGGTCGCGTACCGCTTCGATGTGCCGATGGCCCCTGGGCAGGCACGGGCCGAAGCCGTTCGCGGCTGAGCGAGGCGCCGCTCAGGCGAGGGTGCGCGACATCTCGCGATGCGGGATGCCCGCTTCGTCGAACTCGCTCCCGCTCGCCTCGAACCCGTAACGCGCGTAGAAGGGCATCGCCTGCGTCTGCGCGTTGAGGACGACGCGCGCGTGACCGCGAAGCCGCGCTTCGTCGACCAGCCGCCCGAGCAGCGCCGCGCCCACGCCACGGCCCCGCCAAGCCCGGACCACCGCGAGACGGCCGACGTGCCCGTCGGCGAGCAGCCGCCCGCAGCCGATCGGCCCACCCGCGTCGTCCTCGGCCAGCGCGTGCAGCGACGCCGCATCGGCGTCGTCCCATTCGAGGCTCTCCGGGATCTTCTGCTCGACGACGAACACGTCGTGGCGGACCCGACGCAGTGCGGGCGCGTCATGCGCCCAGTCGCACAGGCGGATCGAGAACCTGCGCGTCTCACTCACGTCCTGCTCCCGACATCACGCGCGCCTGCAGGGCCGCTGGAAATCCGGGACGCACCACGTATTCCCCCGCGGCCCCGGTGGTCCGGCACTCACACCGCATAGTCGAAGAAGCGCAGCGACACGACGCCGTCGCGACTCCGGAGCCTGCAGCGCCCGCCCACCGGCAGCGTGAGCTTCTCGCGGACGTGACCGAACGGAAACCCCGTGAACACCGGAACCGCGGCGTGCGCGCGAACCTGTTCGATCGCGGCCACCAGGTCGTAGCCGCCATCATTCGCATTGAGCTGGTATTCGGTGAACGCGCCGAGCAGGACCGCGCGCGTTCGCGCGAGCACGCCCGCATGAAGCAGCTGGTAGAGCATGCGCTCGATGCGGTAGGGGTGCTCGGCGACGTCCTCGAGGAACAGGATGCCGCCGGCAACGTCCGGCAGGTAGGGCGTGCCGACGAGATGGGAAACCATCGTCAGGTTGCCGCCCCACAGCACGCCGGTGCATTCGACCTGCGAAGGCCCGTCGAGCGCGCACTCGACGCTCCACTCGGGGTTGCCCAGCACGCCGAAGCAGTTCTCGAACGTGAACACCGATGGCTGCTCGGCGCCGAAATCGTAGGACGCCATCGGGCCCGCGAACGTGACCATCCCGGACCGCGCGAGCGCGGCGAGCTGGAATGCGGTGAAATCCGAATGGCCGAGCCAGCGCTTGCCCGCGCGCCCGATCGCACCGAAATCGATCCGCCCGAGCAGGCGCGTGAAGCCGTAGCCTCCACGCAGCATCAGCGCGACATCGGCGTCGGGATCGGATGCGACGCGCTCGATCGCCGCGAGCCGCTCGTCGTCGGGGGCCGAAAAGCGCTGCCAGCGGCCTTCGGCCGTCGGATCGAGGCGCACCGCGTGTCCGAGCCCCGACAGGCGCGCAACCGCGCGCGCAACGGCAGGAGGATCGGTCGCGAAGCCCGCGGGAGCAAGGATGTCGAAGCGCATGGAAGTCGATCGAGACGCGGTCAGCGACGGGCCGCGAAGAATTCCTTCAGCAGCCCGGCGCAGGCCGCTTCGGCCACGCCGCCGGTGACGCTCGTGTGGTGGTTGAGCCGCGAATCCGCGAACAGGTCGACGACCGACCCGCAGGCCCCCGTCTTGGGGTCGCGCGCACCGTAGACCAGGCGCGCAAGCCTCGCGTGCATGATCGCCCCGGCGCACATCGCGCAGGGCTCGAGCGTCACGTAGATCTCGCAGCCCGGCAGCCGGTAGTTGCCGAGCGCTGCACCCGCCTCGCGCAGCGCGGCGATCTCGGCGTGCGCGGTCGGATCGCTCGCTGCGATCGGAGCATTGCCGCCGCGACCGACGATGACGCCGTCGCATACGACGATGGCGCCGACCGGCACCTCGCCGCGGGTCGCGGCCGCGCGCGCGAGCTCGAGCGCCTGGTTCATCATCCGCGCGTCGGTGGAAGCGTTCGCTGCGTCGCCGGCCGCCTCGTTTGCCGATTCAGCGACCACTCGCGTCCTCGATGTGGAACCGGTGCAGCAGGCGATGCAGCACCGGCGCGAACATCAATCCGGTCGCCGCGAGCAGGACGACGCCGCAGAACAGCGCATAGACCCCGTCGAAGACCTTGCCGGCGGTGGTCTTCACGTCGACGACGGGCCCCATCCCGGACAGCAGCATCGCGGCCTGGTGGAATGCATCGAGCCAGGCCAGGCCCTCGAGCACGTGATAGCCGACCATGCCGATCGCCAGTGTGACTACGATCAGCGACAGTGCGTATTTCGCCGTCCGCCGGACCCGCGATATGAACTCCTTCCTGGGTGGCAGCGACGGCGCGAACCACGGCACGGCCGGGTTTACGGGTGCGGCAGCGCCGCTCGCGGTCGCCGCCGGCGCGGGCTTGCGCATGCCGGGCTTTCGCGGTGGCGTGGTCATCGCCGCTCACCCGCTACCAGCCGCCGCGAAGCCTGCGCATCCATTCTCGTCTCGACTCTGATCGTCGCCCCTCCGGGCGACGCCGGTACCCGTCCACGGGCGGCGCAGCCCCTGCAGCTGCCGCATCCGCCATTCTCGGCATTCGACGCGAGGCGGGCAAGCCAGGCGCGACGTGATGGCGCAACCACCATCAGGCGGCCGGCCAGCCAGCGGCGCAGGACCTGTGGCATCAGCAGCCATCCGACGTAGCCCGCCGCAGCGGTGACAATCATCGAGACCAGCAGCGTCTGCATGGCTCAGCCTCCGGTGAACGCGAGGGTCACGCGGTAGGTGACGAACGCAGCCAGGTAGGCGAGCGCAAACAGGTAGCCTGCCATCAGCAGCGGATAGCGGATCGAGTTGGTCTCCCGCTTGACGATCGACAGCGTCGAGATGCACTGCGGCGCGAACACGTACCAGGCGAGCAGCGAGAACGCCGTCGCCAGCGACCAGCCCTGCGCGATCATCGGCGTCAGCTGCTGCGCCATGCTGTCGCCGGTGGCGGACAGCGCATACACGGTGCCGAGCGCGCTGACCGCGACTTCGCGTGCGGCGAGCCCCGGGATCAGGGCGATCGAAATCTGCCAGTTGAACCCGATCGGCGAGAGCACCGTCTCCAGCGCCCTTCCGAGCGTTCCTGCGAGGCTGTACTGGATCGCCGGGCCGGTGGCGCCGGCAGGCGGCGCCGGGAACGAAGACAGGAACCAGAGCAGGATGGACATCGACAGGATGATGGTGCCCACACGCACGATAAAGATCTTCGCGCGCTCGAAAAGACCGATGAACAGGTTGCGCAGGTTGGGCCACCGGTACGACGGCAGTTCCATCAGCAGCGGGTGCAGGGCCGAGCGGCCGGAGGTGACCTTGATGACCCACGCGACCGCCATCGCCGCGACGATCCCTGACAGGTACAGGACGAACAGCACGACGCCCTGCAGGCTGAGGAAGCCCAGCACCGTTCGCTGCGGAATGAAGGCACCGATGATCAGCGCATAGACCGGCAGGCGCGCGGAGCAGGTCGTGAGCGGCGCGATCATGATCGTGGTCAGCCGGTCGCGCCAGTTGCTGATGTGGCGCGTTGCCATGATGCCGGGCACCGCACACGCGAAGCTCGACAGCAGCGGAATGAACGAACGCCCGGACAGCCCCACGGTGCCCATCAGGCGGTCCAGCATGAACGCGGCGCGCGGCAGGTAGCCGGAATCCTCGAGGGCGAGGATGAACATGAACAGGATGAGGATCTGCGGCAGGAAGACCAGCACGCTCCCCGTTCCCGCCACCACGCCGTCGACCAGCAGGCTCTGCAGGACGCCGGCGGGCAGCCATGCGGTCAGCACTGCCCCCACCGCGTCGACGCCCGCCTTGATCCAGGCCATCGGCAGCTGGGCCCAGGTGAACACCGACTGGAACATCAGGAACAGCGTCGCGACGAGGATCACGTATCCCCAGACCGGGTGCATGACGACGCGGTCGAGCGCATCGTCGGCACCCCGCCGGCTCAGGCGCTCATGCACCGCGACGGCGAGAATGCGCCGGACTTCGCGCTGCGCGGCGCCCACGTCGGCGACATCCGGCGCCCTCCATTCGGGCGCGGGCATCGGTCGGTCGGACAGGTGCTGCTGGATCAGGCGCACGAGATCGTCTGCGCCGCCGCGCCGCACGGCGACGGTCTGCACGACCGGCATGCCGAGCTCCCTTTCGAGCTCCGGGACGTCGATCTCGATCCCGCGCTGCCTTGCCACGTCGGCCATGTTGAGCGCCAGCACCGTCGGCAGCCCCAGCCGCCTGGCTTCGACGACCAGGCGCAGATTCAGGCGCAGGTTGGTCGCATCGGTCACGCACACCAGCAGGTCCGGGCGCGGCTCGCCCTCCTTGACGCCGAGGACGACGTCGCGCGTGATGGTCTCGTCCTGGCTCAGCGGGTTCAGGCTGTAGGCGCCCGGCAGATCGAGTACCCGCACGCGTTGCCCCATCGGCGTGTCGAACAGGCCTTCCTTGCGCTCGACGGTGACGCCTGCGTAGTTCGCGACCTTCTGCCGGCTCCCGGTCAGCAGGTTGAACAGCGCGGTCTTGCCGCAGTTGGGATTGCCCAGCAGCGCGATGCGAAGTGCCGAGGTGGACGCTTCGGTCATGACTTCGCTCCGCTTCCGGACGCAGGCACGACCAGCACGTGGTCGGCCTCGAAGCGCCGCAGCGCAAACGTCGTGTTGCCGATGCGCACCGCGATCGGCTCGCGCCCCGGGTAGCCGTGGGCGACGACCCGCAACGACTCGCCTTCGACAAAGCCGAGCTCGAGCAGGCGCAGCCCGATGTCGCCGCCCTCGACTTCCGACAATCCGGCACGGATCTCGCGGACGATGACCGTCCCCCCGACGTCCACGCGGCTCAGCGGAATCGGATGGTCCGAGGTTCCCTGCGAATTCAACGACATGGCAGCGCGCAATCGGACATTTCGGTTCGGGCCGAGGGGCCGTAATGGGAAGCATTCTCATTATGCCACGATCTCGCGCGCCATGGCAGCCCCGCCGCCGTAGGCCCGATCCCGGCTCCGCCGGCCCCTACTCCCACTCGATCGTCGCGGGCGGCTTGCTGGAGACGTCGTACACGACGCGATTCACGCCGCGCACTTCGTTGGTGATCCGGTTGGAGACCCGCGCGATCAGGTCGTGCGGCAGCGGCGCCCAGTGCGCGGTCATGAAATCGGTCGTCTGCACCGCGCGCAGGGCGATCGCGTGCTCGTAGCTGCGCCCGTCACCCATGACGCCGACCGAGCGTATCGGCAGGAACACCGCGAACGCCTGCGAGACCTTGTCGTACCAGGACTCGCCCCGCTCGTCGACGGCGCTGCGCAGCTCGTCGATGAAGATCGCATCGGCACGTCGCAGCAGGTCGGCAGCTTCGCGCTTCACCTCGCCCAGGATGCGCACCCCGAGACCGGGGCCCGGGAACGGATGGCGGAACACCATGTGCCGCGGCAGCCCGACCTCGAGTCCGAGCTTGCGCACCTCGTCCTTGAAGAGCTCGCGCAAGGGCTCCAGCAGCTTCAGGTGCAGCGTATCGGGCAGGCCGCCGACGTTGTGATGCGACTTGATCGTGTGCGCCTTCTTGGTCTTCGCGCCGGCGGACTCGATGACGTCGGGATAGATCGTCCCCTGCGCGAGCCACCGGACGCCCTCGAGCTTCGCCGCCTCGCGCTGGAACACGTCGACGAACAGCCGCCCGATCACCTTGCGCTTCTGCTCCGGATCGTCGACCCCGGCCAGCGCGGCGAAGAATTCCGCGCCGGCGTCGACGTCGATGACGCGAACGCCGAGATGGCTCGCGAAGGTGTCCATCACCTCCTCTGCCTCGTTCTGGCGCAGCAACCCGTGGTCGACGAACACACAGGTGAGCCGGTCGCCGATCGCACGGTGGATCAGCGCGGCCGCCACCGACGAGTCGACGCCGCCCGAGAGCCCGAGCAGCACGTGGTCTTCACCGACCTGCGCGCGGATCGACGCGATCGCCTCGGGCGCGTAATCGTGCATGTTCCAGTCGTGGCCACAGCCGCAGATGTCGTGGGCAAAGCGCGCGAGCATTTCCGCGCCCTGCCGGGTATGCGTCACCTCCGGGTGGAACTGGACGCCGTAGTAACGGCGCGATTCGTCGGCCATCGCGGCGATCGCGCATGCCGGCGACGATCCTGCCAGCGCGAACCCGGGCGGCAACTCGACGACCTTGTCACCGTGGCTCATCCAGACGTCGAGCAGCCCGTGGCCCTCGGCGCTGCGCCGGTCCTCGAGACCGCGGAACAGCGCCGTGTGGCCGCGCGCCCTCACCTCGGCGTGGCCGAACTCGCGGACGCGGCCCTGCTCGACGCGCCCGCCGAGCTGCGCGGCCATCGTCTGCATGCCGTAACAGATGCCGAGCACCGGCACGCCTGCCGCCCAGACGGCGCCGGCAGCGCGCGGGGTGTCGCCCTCGGTGACGCTCATCGGGCCGCCGGACAGGATGATCCCGCGGGCGCCGAAATCGCGGATGAAGCTGTCACCGACGTCGTACGGATGGATCTCGCAGTAGACGTCGGTTTCGCGCAGCCGGCGCGCGATCAGCTGCGTGTACTGCGCGCCGAAATCGAGAATCAGGATCTTCGAATGCGAGGCTGCTGCCATCGTCATTCGACGCGGTAGTTGGGCGCTTCCTTGACGATCTGCACGTCGTGCACGTGAGATTCGCGCACGCCGGCGAATGTGATCTCGACGAACTCGGCGCGCGTCGACAGGTCGCGGATCGTCGCAGCGCCGCAATAGCCCATCGCGGCCCTCAGGCCTCCCATCAGCTGCAGGATCACCGGCGAGAGCCCGCCCTTGTAGGGCACGCGGCCCTCGATGCCTTCCGGCACCAGCTTCTCGGCCGCGCCCTCGCCTTCGGCGTCCTGGAAGTAGCGGTCCGAGCTGCCCTGCTGCATCGCGCCGATCGAGCCCATGCCGCGGTAGCTCTTGTACGAACGGCCCTGGTAGAGCTCGATGTCGCCCGGGGCTTCCTCGGTGCCCGCGAAGAGGCTTCCCAGCATGACGGCCGACGCGCCCGCCGCGATCGACTTCGCGATGTCACCCGACCAGCGGATGCCGCCGTCGGCGATCAGCGGGATGTCCATCGACGCCACGCCTGAAAGCGCGTCCTGGATCGCCGTGATCTGCGGCACGCCCACGCCCGCGACGATGCGCGTCGTGCAGATCGACCCGGGCCCGATGCCGACCTTGACCGCGTCGGCACCGTGATCGGCCAGCGCCTTGGCGCCGGCAGCAGTCGCGATGTTGCCGCCGATGACCTGGACCTGGGGATAGCGCTTCTTGATCCATTGCACGCGGTCGAGCACGCCCTGCGAGTGCCCGTGCGAGGTGTCGACGACGACCACGTCGACGCCGGCGCCGACCAGCGCCTCGACCCGCTCCTCGGTGTCGCCGCCGGTGCCCACCGCGGCGCCGGCACGCAGCCTGCCCTGCTCGTCCTTGGACGCGCTGGGGTGCTCGGTCGCCTTCAGGATGTCCTTGACGGTGATGAGGCCGCGCAGCTCGCGCTCGGCATTGATGACCAGCACCCGCTCGAGCCGGTGCCGGTGCATCAGCCCCTTGGCGACCTCGAGCTCGGTGCCCTCGGGAACGGTCACGAGCCTGTCCGCAGGCGTCATGATGTTGGACACCGGCTGGTCGAGATTGGTCTCGAAACGCAGGTCGCGGTTGGTGACGATGCCGACGACCTGCCTGCCGGAGACGACGGGCAGCCCCGAGATCCGGTGCTGCTGGGTCAGGGCGAGCACCTGCCTGACCGACATCGACGGCGGTATGGTGATCGGATCCTTGACGACACCGCTTTCGAAGCGCTTGACCTTCGCGACTTCGGCGGCCTGCCGCGCAGGCGTCATGTTCTTGTGGATGATGCCCAAGCCGCCTTCCTGCGCCATGGCGATCGCCAGGCGGGATTCGGTCACCGTATCCATCGCCGCCGACAAGAGCGGCACGTTGAGGGTGATCGTGCGGGTCAGGCGGGTCGCGAGCGATACGTCGCGCGGAACGACCAGCGAATGGGCGGGAACGAGAAGTACGTCGTCGAACGTCAGCGCCTTGCGGACGACACGCATAGTTTCTCCTGTGCGCAAAAATCGATTATACCGGGGTCGATCCCGCCGCGGGAGCGCCGGATGCAACGCACCGAGGCCTGGACTGCGCACCGAAGTGTCGGAACCGCGACAGCTCCGGGCCGTTCCGGGCCGCCGCGCCTGCCGTTCGATTGACGCCGACGGCACAAGGGCTGTAACTTGCCATTGTCATAAAATGGCGGAGTCATCCATGTACCGACACCCGGCATCCGCAACCCTGCTGTTCGTGCTGGCGCTGACATGCGCCGGCGCCGCCGCGGCCGCGCTCTACAAATGGACCGACGCGCAGGGGCGCACCGTCTATTCGGACCAGCCGCCGCCGGCCGACGTCAAGAGCAGGCAATTGCCGCCGGCACCGCCCCCTGCCAATCCGAACGCGGCCAAGGAGCTGGCGCAGCAGGAGGCCGCTTTCCGCAAGCGGCAGGCGGACCAGGACCAGACGCTCGCCAAGGCCGACAAGGCCCGCGCGGCCGACGAGCAACGCAGGCAGGGTTGCGCCCAGGCCGAGTCGAACCTGCGCTCGCTCGGCGAGTCCCAGGTGACGATCTACCGCTACAACGCCAAGGGCGAACGCGAGGCGATGGACGATGCGGCGCTGGAGCGCGAACGCGCCCGCCTCACCGCGTGGATGCGCGACAACAAGTGCGGGACGTGAGAACGAAACCGGCCGGACGAAACTGAGGAGGGAACCGGGGCCCGAGCCGGGCGCCCTCCTCACTGCTCCTGCTTCTTCTCGAGCACCGCCTGGTTGATCTTCACCTCGGTCGCCGCGCGCAGGCTCGCGAGATAGGCACTCATCAGTTCCTGTCCGATCTGCCCGCCGACCGCCGTCTCCGCGCTCGCGAGCTTCGCCGCATCGGGCGCAGGCGGCTCGATGACCTTGTCGATCCTGTAGATCGCGAAGTCGCCGCCGGCATCCGCCATCCCGACATAACCGGGGAGCTTGCGCGTGTCGGCCTCGAAGATCGCCTTCAGCGCATCGGCCGGGAACTGCGGCTGCACCTGGGCGCGATTGAGCGTCACCGGCTTGCCGAACGCGACGTCGACCTGGCCATCGGGCTTGCCCTGCTCGAGCAGGGCGAGCTTCTCCCGGCCCGCCTTCTGCGCGAGCGCGCTCGCGGCGCGGTGGCTCAGCAGCTTGCGGATGTCGTCCTTGACGTCGGCAAACGGACGCAGCGTCGCCGGCTTGTATTCGAGGATGCGCCCGGCCATCAGCGTGTTCGGCGCGACCTCGATCGCCTCGGTGTTGCGCTTGGCCTGCAGCGAATCCGGCGAGAACAGCGCCTGCACGAATTTCGGATTGCCCATCGCGAGCTGCTGGATCTGCTCCCGCGTCATCAGCGGCGTGGTCTGGACCTTGAGGTCGAGTGCCTTGGCGGCACCTGCAAGCGAATCGGCCTGCTCGTAGACCAGATTCTGGAACTGCTCGGCGGAGGACGCAAATTTCTGCATCGCCTTCTGGCGCCGCAGCTCGGCCTCGATGCGCCCCTTGACCTCGTCGAACGACTGCACGTGCGCGGGCGTGATGCCGGTCACCTTGATGACGTGATAGCCGAAATTGGTCTCGACCGGCCCGATGATGTCGCCGACCTTCGCCGCGAACACGGCGTCCTCGAACGGCTTCACCATCGAGCCGCGCGCGAACGATCCCAGGTCCCCGCCCTGCTGGGCCGAGCCCGGGTCCTGCGAATATTCCTTCGCCAGCTCCGCGAATGAAGCCGGATTCGCGCGCGCCTTCTCGAGAATCATCGTCGCCTTGGCCTTCGCCGCGGCCTTCTCGGCGGGCGTCGCATCGGGCTTGACGGCGATCAGGATGTGCGAGGCCTGCCGTTCCTCCGCGGTCGTGTACTGCTTGGCGTTCGCCTCGTAGGTCTGCTTGACCTCGGCGGGATCGATCTTCATCTGCGCAGCCAGCGAATCCTGGGAGAGCGTCAGGTATTCGATCTTCGCGACCTCGGGCGTCTGGAACGCGGAGGGATTCTTGTCGTAGTACGCCTTCACCTCGGCATCGGTGACCGTGACGGACTTCTCGAACGGTGCGGCGGCAACCGACGCGACCGCGACCTCGCGCGTCTGCCCGGCGAGGGCCAGGTAGTTGCGCACCGATGTTTCGCTCGCAAAGCTCGCACCGACCACCGGGTCCTGCAGCGGAGAAAGTGCGAGTTCGCCTCGCACGCGCTGCTCGAACATCAGCGGCGTCATCCCCTGCCCCGCGAGCACCTCGTTGTACTTGGTCGGCGAGAACCTCCCGTTCTCCTGGAACGGGGGCAGGGCGCCGATGAACTGCCGCAACTGGGCGTCGCTGACCCGGAAGTGCTCGGCGCTCCCGAGGTTCTCGAGCAGGCGCTGGTTGATCAGCTGGTCCAGCAGCGCGTAGCGCACCGCCGGCGTGTCGAGCATCGACGGGTCGTAGCGGTCGCCCAGCGCCTGGCGCATGCGCGCCTGCTGCTCGCGCAACAGGTTGTCGAACGCGGTCTGCTCGACCTTGCTGCCGCCGACCGTCGCCACCGCCTTGGTCGCGTCACCGCCGCGGAAGTAGTAGTCGACCCCGAAGAACGCGAAGGGCAGCGTGACCAACGCGAGCACGATCTGGGCGAAGTTCTTGTGCTTGTGGAGTAGATCGAACATGGGAACCCTGTGGGCGTAAACGCGCCGTGCGCAATCGAAGGATCATGAAAAAGGGCGAACTCGCGTTCGCCCCTGGATACCCGAATCTTGGCGGAGTGGACGGGACTCGAACCCGCGACCCCCGGCGTGACAGGCCGGTATTCTAACCAACTGAACTACCACTCCAAGAACTCCTCCTGCGCGCTGCCGGCGTTCCCGGTCCCCGCCACCCATCATCGAGGTGGTGGGTGCTGACGGGATCGAACCGCCGACATTCGCCTTGTAAGGGCGACGCTCTACCGCTGAGCTAAGCACCCGGAACCGAAAGCCCTGCCCCGCGCGCTGCGAAGCTCGTCAGTTTAGCGCATCCTTGAGCGCTTTTCCAGCGCGAAACTTGGGCACCTTCGCGGCCTTGATCTTGATCGCGGCGCCGGTGCGAGGATTGCGCCCCGCCCGCGGGCTGCGCTTGCCGACGTAGAACGATCCGAAACCGACGAGCGTGACGATGTCGCCCTTGCGCAGCGATGTCCTGATCGCACCGATCGTCGCATCGAGCGCGCGCCCGGCGGCGGCTTTGGAGATGTCGGCGTGGCGGGCGATCGCATCGATCATTTCGGCTTTGTTCACGGGAGAATCCTTTCTGGAGGCGGGACGGCCGCGCCGTCGACGGCAGGCGCGACCTGGATCTCGGAAAACCGGGGCTCGTGCGCAGGCACGCGGTACTCACGGGCACTTATAGCCCCCGCGTTTTCCGGGTGTCAAGACTCGCGCGACGTACGTGCGCGACCGAGCGCCGGCCACGCGAAGACGCTGGCGGACGAGACCTCGTCCGCCAGCGTGCGTGCAACAGCACTCAGTGCTTGATGACCGCGGTCTTGTCGTCCCCGGCGGCAGCCGGCGGTACCGCGGGAGGTTCGGGCTTTTCGGCCTCGGCGTCCGCCGCGGCCTCGGGCTGGCGTTCGAGCGCCTGCTCGAGAACCTGCTCGATCCAGCGCACCGGATGGATGTCGAGGCGGTTCTTGATCTCGTCGGGAATCTCGGCGAGATCCTTCACGTTCTCCTCGGGGATCAGCACCGTCTTGATCCCGCCGCGCCCTGCCGCGAGCAGCTTCTCCTTCAGGCCGCCGATCGGCAGCACTTCGCCGCGCAGCGTGATCTCGCCCGTCATCGCGACGTCGCAACGCACCGGAATCCCGGTGAGGATCGACACGATCGCGGTCACGATCGCCGCGCCCGCCGACGGTCCGTCCTTCGGCGTCGCGCCTTCGGGCAGGTGCACGTGCAGGTCGGTCTTGGTGTAGAAGTCGACCGGGATGCCGAGCTGCTTCGAGCGATGGCGAACGACCGACAGCGCCGCCGCGATCGACTCGTTCATCACCTCGCCGAGCTTGCCGGTCGATGTCGTCTTGCCCTTCCCGGGCAGCGCGACCGCCTCGATCGTCAGCAGGTCTCCGCCGACCTCGGTCCAGGCGAGACCGGTGACCTGGCCGACCTGGTTCCTGCGTTCCGCGATGCCGTAGGTGTAGCGCCGCACCCCGAGGTACTTGTCGAGGTTCTTCGAATTGACGTCGACGGGACCCCGCGCCTTGCGCGCCTTGCCTTCGCTTTCCTTCAGCAGCAGGCCCTTGACTACCTTGCGGCAGATCTTGCTGATCTCGCGCTCGAGGCTGCGCACGCCCGATTCGCGCGTGTAGTAGCGCACGATGTCGCGCAGCGCGCTCTCGGCGACGTGCAACTCCTCGGACTTCAGGCCGTTGCCCTTGATCTGCTTGGGCAGGAGGTACTGTTTCGCGATCGCGATCTTCTCGTCCTCGGTGTAGCCGGACAGCCGGATGACTTCCATCCGGTCGAGCAGCGGCGCCGGGATGTTCATCGTGTTCGCCGTCGCGACGAACATCACGTCGGAGAGGTCGTATTCGACCTCGACGTAGTGGTCGACGAACGTGTTGTTCTGTTCGGGATCGAGCACCTCCAGCAGCGCCGACGACGGGTCGCCGCGGAAGTCCTGGCCCATCTTGTCGACCTCGTCGAGCAGGAACAGCGGATTGCGCACGGCGACCTTGCTCATGTTCTGCAGGATCTTGCCCGGCATCGACCCGATGTAGGTGCGACGGTGGCCGCGGATCTCGGCCTCGTCGCGGACCCCGCCCAGGCTCATCCGCACGAACTTGCGCCCGGTCGCCTTGGCGATCGACTGGCCGAGCGAGGTCTTGCCGACGCCGGGCGGGCCGACCAGGCACAGGATCGGCGCCTTCAGGCGGTCGACGCGCTGCTGGACCGCCAGGTATTCGACGATGCGCTCCTTGACCTTCTCCAGACCGTAATGGTCGGCGTCCAGCACCTTGACCGCGTTGGCGAGGTCCTTGCTGATCTTGCTCTTCTTGCGCCAGGGCAGCGCCAGCAGCGTGTCGATGTAGTTGCGCACGACCGTCGCCTCGGCGGACATCGGCGACATCATCTTGAGCTTCTTGAGCTCGGCCATCGCCTTGCCTTCGGCTTCGCGCGACATCTTCGCGGCCTTGACCTTCTTCTCCATCTCCTCGAGGTCGGCGTTCTCGTCGCCCTCGCCGAGTTCCTTCTGGATCGCCTTCACCTGCTCGTTCAGGTAATACTCGCGCTGGCTCTTCTCCATCTGCCGCTTTACGCGGCCGCGGATGCGCTTCTCGACCTGAAGGATGTCGACCTCGCCTTCGAGCAGGCCCAGCAGGTGCTCGAGACGCTTGGCCACGTCGCTCATCTCGAGGATCTGCTGCTTCTGCTCGAGCTTCAGCGGCAGGTGGGCCGCGATCGCGTCGGCCAGCCGACCGCCGTCGTCGATGCCGGACATCGAGGTCAGGATCTCGGGCGGGATCTTCTTGTTCAGCTTGACGTACTGGTCGAACTGCGTGAGCAGCGCGCGGCGCATCGCCTCGACCTCGTGGGCGGCGCCCGGTTCGCCGGGAATCGGCTGCACCCGCGCCGCGAGGTACTCGGCGCGCTCCTCGACGCCGAGGACGCGCGCGCGTTGCGTGCCTTCGACCAGCACCTTCACCGTGCCGTCGGGCAGCTTCAGCATCTGCAGGACCGTTGCGACGCTGCCGATGTCGTAGAGGTCCTCGGCCGTGGGATCGTCCTTCGCCGCCTGCTTCTGCGCGACCAGCAGGATGTGCTTGCCGGCGTCCATCGCGACGTCGAGCGCCTTGATCGACTTCGGGCGGCCGACGAACAGCGGGATCACCATGTGCGGGAAGACCACGACGTCGCGCAGCGGCAGCAGCGGCAGCGCGGTCAGGTCGGTCTGGGGAGTGAGGTCATTGGACATGCGTGTCTCAAGTGGAGGGTTCGATTGTCAAAATGGGGCCGCCGGCGGGCGCTGTCAAGCAGACTGGCCTGGAAATCCGAAAACCCTGCCGGTGCAACAGGTTATCGAGGGGATCTATACCGGATTATGCCGGCTCACCGGATGACCTCACCCGCCCATGTGAACTTGGGCAGCGGCGCGATCGCGGAAATTCCCGGCGGCGGCCGGGCCGGGCGCCTGACCGAGCAAAGCCACGACTGCTCGAGAAAAACATGGACCGGGCACGCCTGGCCAGGATTGCGCGAATTGAGCGGCGGCGAAAGCCGACGTTCCAATTCGCGCAGTTATCGCGTCGCGGCGACGGTTGCCCCGACAGACATCGACCGCCGAGCCGCCGCGACGGGAGACGGCTACTGGGCCGACGCAACCTTCGGCGTGTCCGCGAACATCAGCAGCGGCTTGCCGTCGTTGGCTATCGTCGACTCGTCGACGACCACCCGGGCGAGGTTCGACATCGACGGCAGGTCGTACATGACGTCGAGCAGCACCTGCTCGAGGATCGAGCGCAGGCCGCGCGCGCCGGTCTTGCGCGCGAGCGCCTTGCGCGCGATCGCGCGCAGCGCGAGTTCCCGGATCTCGAGCTCGACGCCCTCCATCCGGAACATCTTCTGGTACTGCTTGAGCAGCGCGTTCTTCGGCTCGACCAGGATCTGGATCAGCGCCGTCTCGTCGAGTTCGTCGAGCGTCGCGACCACCGGCAGCCGGCCCACGAATTCCGGAATGAGGCCGAACTTGATCAGGTCCTCGGGCTCGGTCCCGCGCAGCAGCATCGTCGCGCTGCGACGGTCGTCGGGCGAGGCGACCTCGGCACCGAAGCCGATGCCCGTCTTCGCCGTGCGCTGGCGGATGATCTTCTCAAGGCCGTCGAACGCGCCGCCGCAGACGAACAGGATGTTGGTCGTGTCGACCTGGACGAACTCCTGGTTCGGATGCTTGCGCCCACCCTGCGGCGGGACGCTCGCGATCGTCCCTTCGATCAGCTTGAGCAGCGCCTGCTGGACGCCCTCACCCGACACGTCGCGGGTGATCGACGGGTTGTCGCTCTTGCGGGAGATCTTGTCGATCTCGTCGATGTAGACGATCCCGCGCTGCGCCTTCTCGATGTCGTAGTCGCACTTCTGCAGCAGCTTCTGGATGATGTTCTCGACGTCCTCGCCGACGTACCCGGCCTCGGTCAGCGTGGTCGCGTCGGCAATGACGAACGGCACGTCGAGCAGCCGCGCGAGCGTCTGCGCGAGCAGCGTCTTGCCCGAACCCGTGGGGCCGATCAGCAGGATGTTCGACTTGGCGAGTTCGACCTCGTCGTCCTTGGTGCCCGACTCCAGCCGCTTGTAGTGGTTGTAGACGGCGACGGCGAGGATCTTCTTCGCCGGCTCCTGCCCGATCACGTATTGGTCGAGGATCTGGCGGATCTCGTGGGGCGTGGGCAGCTTGTTCTTGTCGCTGCGCGCGGCCTCGCCGCCCGAGCCCTCCTCCCGGATGATGTCGTTGCAGAGCTCGATGCACTCGTCGCAGATGAATACCGACGGGCCCGCGATGAGCTTGCGCACCTCGTGCTGGCTCTTGCCGCAGAAAGAGCAGTAGAGGAGCTTGTCGCCAGAGGAAGGTTTGTCCGCCATCAAGGTGCTCGCAAGTCGTACCTTCGATCGACTTTACCCGGCAACGGCCCGTTTCTGCAAGACTTTGTCGATGATCCCGTACTCGCAGGCCTGCTCGGCGGTGAGAAAATTGTCACGTTCGGTGTCCCGGGCGATCTGCTCGACCGGCTTGCCGGTGTGGGCGGCCATCAGCTCGTTCAGGCGCTGGCGCAGGCTGAGGATGTACTTGGCATGAATCTCGACGTCGGAGGCCTGGCCCTGGAAGCCTCCCAGCGGCTGATGAATCATGACATCGGAATTGGGGAGCGCGAAGCGCTTGCCCTTCGCCCCGGCGGCGAGCAGGAATGCGCCCATCGACGCCGCCATGCCGACGCAAAGCGTCGACACGTCGGGCTTGATGAACTGCATCGTGTCGTAGATCGCGAACCCGGCGGCGATCGAACCGCCCGGCGAATTGATGTAGAAATGGATGTCCTTGTCCGGATTCTCGGACTCGAGGAACAGCATCTGCGCGACGACCAGGTTCGCCGTCGCGTCGTTGACGGGGCCGACCAGGAATACGACACGCTCCTTCAGCAGGCGCGAGTAGATGTCGTACGCGCGTTCGCCGCGTCCGCTCTGCTCGATCACCATCGGGATCAGGCCTAGGCCTCTGGGTTCTTCCATTTCGTTCCTCGGTTCGGAATCGGATCGTGGTTTCCGGAGCGCGGCGCTCCGGATCGTGAAGCCCGCAGGCCCGGCACCCGCCTCGGTCCGCCCCATCAAGATGGGTCCTCGCACCGCGGCCGTCAAGCGCCAGCCGGCGGGTGGGCCGCCGGGGCGGGGCGGACGCCTGGTTCCCGTGCCGCGACCTCAGGCGCCCGGCCGCGGGCCCATCACGGCCTCGAACGTCGTCGGTTCGTCGACGACATTCGCCCTCGCGAGCACCCAGTCGACGACGTTCTGCTCGAGCGTGACCGCCTCGAAATCGGCGAGCCGCTCGGGCTTTTCGTAATGCCAGCGCACGACCGCCTCGGGCTGTTCGTAGGTCTGCGCCTGCTCGTGCACCAGTGCCTTGACCTGCTCGGGCTTGGCGTGCAGGTCCTCGCGCTTCACCAGTTCGGCGATCAGCAGGCCCAGCGCGACGCGCTCCTCGGCCTGCGGGCGGAACACGTCGACCCCGATCGCGAGGTCCTCGGGCCGCGCACCCGGCTGCTGCCTCAGGTTGGCGATCATGCGCTCGCGCAGGTTCCTCGCCTCGCTTTCGACGAGCGACTTGGGCACGTCGAACCTGCCCTGCTCGCGCAGTCCCTTGAGCGCCTGTTCCTTCACGATCGCGGTGACCTTGTGCTTGAGTTCGAGCCTGAGATTGGATTCGACTTCGCGGCGCAGGTCGGCGATCTCGCCGCTCGCGACGCCGAACGCCTTCGCGAACTCGCCGTCGAGGTCGGGCACCTTCGGTTCGGCGACCTCGGCCACCGTAAGCGCGAACTGCGCCGTCTTGCCCGCAACTTCGGGGCCGTGGTAGTCGGCCGGGAACGCGAGCGTGAACGTCTTGCTCTCGTCCGCCTTCATGCCGGTGACGGCCGCCTCGAACTCGGGAAGCATCCGCCCTTCGCCGAGCACGATCGGGAAATCCTTCGCCTGCCCGCCGGAGAATTCGACGCCGTCGATGGTCCCGGAGAAATCGACGCGGACTCGATCCCCGGCCGAGGCCGCGCGCGCGACCGGCGAGTACGTGGTCCGTTGCCGGCGCAGCACCTCGAGCGTGCGGTCGACGTCGACCCCGGTCACCTCGACCTGCGGGCGGCGGATCGTGATCTTCGATGCATCGCCGATGTCGACTTCGGGGTAGACCTCGAACACCGCCGAGAATTCGAGCGCATCCGGCGCCTGCGCGTCGCGCGCCTTCGGCTCGATGCGCGGCGTACCCGCGATCCGAAGCTTCTGCGCTCGCACGGCATCGTCGAAGCCCGACTGCACGGCCTCCGAGATCACGTCGGAACGAAGCTGCGCCCCGTATTGCTGCGCGAGCAGCTTCATCGGGACCTTGCCTGGCCGGAAACCGGCGAGCTTCGCGGTCCTCGCCAGGCGCGACAACCGCTTCTGGACTTCGCCTTCGATGTCGACGAGCGGGACCGCGACGTTCAGACGTCGCTCAAGTCCGCCCAACGTTTCGAGAGTGTTCTGCATGCGACAGAAATCCTTGCTGGATGGAATCGGTGGTGCGAAAGGGGGGACTCGAACCCCCACGGGCTGCCCCGCCAGCTCCTAAGGCTGGTGCGTCTACCAGTTCCGCCACTTTCGCAGCCGAGGCGCGGCGAGGTACCCGCAGCGTTCGACGCCGGGACACGGATCGCGTCGGCAACCCGGATTCGGCGGCCTGGATTCGGCAACCCGAACCGGCGGCCTGAATTGGCCACCTGAATTCTGGCCGCCCGTTAGCCGTCGGCGGGCCGCAACCCTCCCGCGATGGCCGACTGAAGCCGTTTCGCCGAATCGGCTAGTATAGCCGACCGGCGCAGACCCTGCCAAACCGGACGACTCGACGCGTATGCGGAATCGGCCCGTCCCTTGCGCCGCAGTCCGCGATGCCCACGGAGAACCCCTGCTTGTCGGTCGGCCATTACGAGAACTTCCCCGTCGCCTCGGCACTGCTGCCGCGGCGGCTGCGTACCGCGGTGGTCGCGATCTATCGCTTCGCCCGCGCCGCCGACGACATCGCCGACGAAGGCGACGCGACGGCCGAGGCGAGACTCGCGGGGCTCGCGGGCTATGCGCGCGAGCTCGACGCGATCGAGCGCGGCGAGACGCCCGCGGACCCGCTGTTCGTCGGGCTCGCCGCGGCGGTGCGCGAGCATCGACTTCCGCTCGCCCCGCTGCGCGACCTGCTGTCGGCGTTCGCGCAGGATGTCAGCGTGACCCGCTACGCCAGCTTCGACGCCCTCGCCGACTATTGCCGCCGGTCCGCGAACCCGGTCGGCCGGTTGCTGCTGGCGCTCTACGACCGCGACAGCGACGCGAATCGCAGGGCCAGCGATGCGATCTGCACCGGCCTGCAACTCGCCAATTTCTGGCAGGACGTGGCCATCGACTGGCGCAAGGGACGGGTCTACGTTCCGCGCGAGGACCTCGACCGGTTCGGCGTGCCCGAGTCCCAGATCGCCGACGGCATCCGCGACGAGCGCTGGTCGCGCCTGATGCGCTTCGAGACCCTGCGCACGCGGGCATTGTTCACCACCGGCCGGCCGCTGGTCCGCCACCTGCCATGGCGGGCGGGGATCGAGCTCGCCGCCGTCATCGCCGGCGGAACGCGAATCCTGGAACGCATCGACGCCGTCGACGGCGACGTCTTCGGGCATCGTCCCACGCTGGGCATGTTCGACTGGATGATCGTCGCGGGCCGGGCGCTCGTGCCTCGGCGCAGGAGCGTGGCGGCGACATCATGACCCCCGACCAGTACTGCGCACGCAAGGCGGCCCAGAGCGGCTCGAGCTTCCACTACAGCTTCCGTCTGCTGCCGCCGGACCGGCGTCGCGCGATCACCGCCCTCTATTCATTCTGTCGTGAAGTCGACGACGTCGTCGACGAGGTTTCCGATCCCGAGGTCGCCCGGGCAAAGCTCGCCTGGTGGCGCACCGAGATCGCCGCGGTCTACGGCGGCACGCCCTCCCATCCGGTGGCGCGAGCGCTCGCCGAGAGCAACCGGGACCACCCGCTGCCCCAGGCGCTGCTGCAGACGGTGATCGATGGCATGCAGATGGACCTGGACCAGGTCCGCTATCCCGATTTCCCCGCGCTGGAGATCTACTGCCACCGGGTCGCCGGCGTCGTCGGGCTCATGTCGGCGGAGATCTTCGGCTACGAGGATCCGGCCACGCGCGACTACGCGCGCGATCTGGGCATCGCCTTCCAGCTGACCAACATCATCCGCGACGTCGGCGAGGATGCGCGGCGCGGGCGCATCTACCTGCCGCTGGACGAACTGGCCCGCTTCGGGGTCGCGCCTTCGGACGTGCTGCGCTGCCGGGCGTCGTCCGCGTTCGAAGCGCTGATGCGCATGCAGGTCGAGCGGGCGCGCGGCTGGTACGACCGGGCGCTCGCACGCCTGCCGGCCCGGGATCGCCGTGCGCAGCGCGCGGGCCTTGCGATGGCCGCCATCTACCGGACGCTGCTCGACGAGATTGAGCGCGACGGGTGCCGCGTGCTCGACCGCCGCATCGCGCTCACCCCCCTGCGCAAGCTCTGGATCGCCACGAGGATCGCTTGGACGACCCGGTCGCCGTAATCGGCGGCGGCTGGGCCGGCTGCACCGCCGCGATCGAACTTGCGCGGCGCGGTCATCGCGTTGCGCTCTACGAGGCGGCTCCGATGCTGGGGGGGCGCGCGCGGCGGGTGCTGCGCAACGGCCTGCCGCTGGACAATGGCCAGCACCTGCTCCTCGGCGCCTACACGCAGACGCTGGCGATCGCGGACGCGCTGCGCACCGACGCAGACGGGCCGGCGTGGTCGACGGCGGCACTGTCGATGCGGCCGCTGATGGACAGCCAGCACAATGCACTCCGGCTCACCGCGCACGCGCTGCCCGCGCCTTTCGGGCTGGCGCTCGGACTGCTCACCGCGTCGGGCCTGACGGTGACCGAGCGCCTCGCGACGCTGCGCTGGTTCGCGCGGCTGCGGCGCGACCGTTTCCGCGTCTCGCCGGACGCCACGGTGAGCGCGCTGCTGGCAGCGCTTCCGCGGCGCGCACGCGAACACTTGTGGGAACCCCTGTGCCTGGCGGCCCTCAACACACCGCCGGCCCAGGCATCGGCCCGGGTATTCGCGAACGTGCTGCGGGCGGCGTTCGATGCCGACGCGGCGGCCGCACGCGTCGTCGCACCGCGCGTCGACCTGGCCGATGTCCTTCCCGAGCCGGCCGCGCGCTGGCTGCGCGCGCGCGGGCACGCGGTCCACACGGCAACGCCCGCGCGCATCGCGGGGATCGGACCGGAGGGCATCGACGTCGTCGTACGCGGCACGCCCTCGCGCGTGCGCGCGGCGGTCGTCGCCGTCGGCCCGCACCAGTTGCAGGGCGCCTTCGCGCAGAGGCTGGCGGACGCGAACCCGGGGATCGCCGCGGCACTGAACCAGACGCGGCGCCTGCGCTACGAGCCGATCACCACGATCTACCTCGGTTACGCGGGAGCCCACCGCCTGCCACGCGGACTGGTGCGACTCGACGACGCTCCGGGCCAGTGGGCGTTCGACCGTTCCGACATCCTTGCCCGCGCCGGGGCTGCCGGCACTGCGGACAGCGCCGGCCTCCCATGCAGCATGCGCGCGCTCTATGCAGTGGTCATCAGCGCGAGCGCGGCCTCGGGGCGACCTTGGCCATCCTGTGCTGGTGCAGGCCGTCGACACCCAGCTGCGACGGTCGAGCTCCGGGCTGCCCGCGCTGTGCTGGTCGCAGGTGATCGAGGAAAAGCGCGCGACCTACGCGTGCGTACCCGGCCTCGCCCTCCCGCGCTGCGGGCGCCTCGCTCCGGGCGTGTACATCGCCGGCGACTACACGTACGACGAATTTCCGGCGACCCTCGAGGCCGCGGTGGCGAGCGGAATGGCGGCCGCGCGCGCGCTCGCGGACGACCTCAACCGCGGCTGCGCAGCAGCCTCTGCTGCTCGCGATTCCACTCGCGCTCCTTGATCGTTGCACGCTTGTCGTGCTGTTTCTTGCCCTTGGCAAGCCCGATCGTGAGCTTGACCCGGCCGTTCTTGTAATGGAGGTCGATCGGCGTCAGCGTGTACCCGGCGCGCTCGACCTTGCCGATCAGCCGGTTGATCTCCTCGCGGTGCAACAGCAGCCGCCGCGTTCGCGTGGGATCGGGGTGGACGTGCGTCGACGCGGTGGAGAGCGGCGAGATGTGCGCGCCGATCAGCATCAGCTCGCCGTTCCTGACGACGACGTAGGCCTCCTTCAGGTTCGCCCTGCCCCCGCGGATCGCCTTCACCTCCCATCCTTCGAGGGCGATTCCGGCTTCGAACCGTTCCTCGATAAAATAGTCGTGAAATGCCTTGCGATTCTCGACGATGCTCATGAAGCGCCCGATGATGCCCGCGATTGCCCGCACGCGGTCGTCCGCGCATTTTACGCGCGACCGCTGCGCGGGCCGCGCCACGCCCCGCGGCCCCGCGACCGGCGGCGTGGCGGATCGCTGACGATGCAGCGCGTCAGCAAGACCGTCCTGGTGCCCTATGCCGCGGCGCGAATGTTCGAACTCGTCGACGGCGTCGAGCTCTATCCGCAGTTCCTGCCGTGGTGCGCCGGCGTCGAGGTGCTGAACCACGACGGGGACCGCAAGACCGCGCGGATCGACATCGACTACCACGGCGTGCGCACGCACTTCACGACCGACAACCTGAACACGCCGCCGCAGTCGATCGTCGTGACGCTCAGGGACGGTCCGTTCCGGCACCTCCACGGCGAATGGCGCTTTCGCGCGCTGTCGGAGCACGGCTGCAAGGTCGAATTCGAGCTGGCCTACGAGTTCACGACCCATCTGCTCGAGCGCGTCGTCGGCCCGGTGTTCAGCCACATCGCGAACACGTTCATCGACGCGTTCGTCAAGCGCGCCGACGCGCTCCACCTCGGCGACCCGGCGGTGGCGCGATGAGGGTCGAGGTGGCCTACGCCGGCCCCGGATTCGAGGCTCTGGTCGATGTCCTGCTCGAGGAGGGCGCCCGCGTCGCCGATGCCGTCGCGCGCTCGGGGCTGCTCGAGCGGGTCCCGGAGCCGGCCGGAGACCTCGTCTGTGCGATCTTCGGCAGGCGCGTCGACGCCGGTTCGCCGCTCGCCGACGGCGACCGCGTCGAGCTCACCCGCCCCCTGCGCTGCGATCCCAGGCTTGCCCGGCGGCGCGCGGCAGAACACCGGCGCCATTTGCGCTAGCGTGGAAATCGTGGAGAATCGCGGCGTGCATTCGCTCCCCAGTGCCCCCCGCCCGACGCTGCGCGCTGCGCTTACGCGCTTTGCGCTGCGCCCGCTCGCCGCCATTGCACTCGTGCTGGTCGCCACCCACGGCAGCTCGACTCTCGCCGCCGAGCGGGCCGCGAAGCGGTCGTTCGGCGAAGTCGCGCGCGCGTCGCTGGGCGCCGCGGCCTCCCGGATGCTCGAGGGGGCGCAGGACATCGCGGTCTACGCGCTGTCCCTGGTCGGCGTCGACTACCGCTACGGCGGCGAAACCCCGGACCGCGGCCTCGATTGCAGCGGGCTCATCCGCTACGTGTTCCAGCAGACCACCGGGGTGACGCTGCCGCGCACGGCCCACGAGCTCGCCCGGATCGGCGCCAAGGTGCCGCGTTCCGAGCTCGTCCCCGGCGACCTCGTGTTCTTCAATACCCGGCGCTCGGCGTTCTCGCACGTCGGCATCTACCTCGGCAACGGAGAGTTCATCCACGCGCCGTCGAAGGGCGGCGAAGTCGGCGTCGCGCAGCTGTCGTCTTCGTACTGGAAGAAGCGCTACGACGGAGCACGCAGGCTGGTCGGCGTCCTTCCGTCGCTGATGCCCTCGATCGTTTCCCCTGCGATGGCCGGCACGACAGCTCCGACCCCGGCGCAGGGCGATCCGGCGGATGGGTCACCGGATCCCGGGGCCTCCCTGCGGTCGGACGCGGCCGACGTCGCCCGCACCACCCCTCCGATCGACGCGCTTCCCTAGGTCGCGGCGCGGCCGCGCGTCACTCGCGAGCGCCCGCGCGGCGCAGGTCGTCCGCCAGTTCCGTTTCGTTGCCTCGCAGCGCCCACGAGAGCGCGGTGGCGCCATCGTCGTTGCGGTGATTCAGGTCGGCGCCTTCGCGCATCAGCAGGCGCGCCGTCCCCGGGTGATGCTGACGGATCGCCATCATCAGCGCCGTCGTCCCGTTGGGAGACGCGGCGTCGATGTTGGCGGCGTGGTCGATCAGGAACGACACGATCCGGTCGTGGCCACCGGTCGCGGCGTAGATCAGCGGCGTCCAGCCAACGCGATTGACCGACGCGCCATGCACCACCAGCGCCTGCACCGTTTCGAGGTTGCCGGAGAGCGATGCCAGCATCAGCGGCGTGTCGCCGTGGGCGTTCGGCAGGTCGACCTTGGCGCGCGCCGCGAGCAGCGCATTCACCGTCGCGACGTAGCCGTGGCGCGCCGCAATGCACAGCATCGGCTCGCCCTGGCGATCGACCGAATCGGGGTCCATGCCCCGTGCAAGCAGCGCCTGGACCTCGGCGACGCGGTCATTGCTCACCGCTGCGATGAGGTCGTCGAGCAGTACCGCGCCGGCCGCGGAAAGCGAGTAAGCGACAAGCGCGAAGCCGAGGATTGCGCCACGCAGGCGTTGATCAATGCGCATGGTCCGGAATCCGGAAGAGACGGAAGAAATTGTCGGTGGTGGCGGTCGCAATCGCCGCCAGCGGAAGGCCGCGCAGCCGCGCGATCTCCTCCGCGACGTGGCGCACCCACGCCGGCTGGTTGCGCTTGCCGCGATGCGGCACCGGTGCGAGATATGGGCTGTCGGTCTCGATCAGCATGCGATCGAGCGGGACTCGCGTCGCGACGTCCTTCAGTGCCGCGGCGTTCCTGAAGGTCACGATCCCGGAGAACGAGATGTGGAAACCGAGATCCATTGCCGCCTGCGCGACGTCCCAGGTCTCGGTGAAGCAGTGCATGACACCGCCCGCCTCGTCGGCACGCTCTTCGCGCATGATCGCGAGCGTGTCGGCAGCGGCTCCGCGCGTGTGGATCACCAGCGGCTTGCCCGACTCGCGCGCCGCCCGGATGTGGACGCGGAAGCGCTGCCGCTGCCATTCGAGGTCGCCGCTCAGGCGGTAGTAGTCGAGTCCGGTCTCGCCGATCGCGACGACCTTGGGTTCGCGCGCACGCTCGCAAAGCAGCGCCTGGGTCGGCTCGGCGGTGTCCGGGTAATCGGGATGGACGCCGACGCTCGCGTACAGGTTCGCGTTCTCGCGCGCGAGCGCGTGCACGGCCGGCCACGCCCCCATCTCGACGGCGATGCACAGCGCGTGCGTCACGTCGGCCTCGCGCATTGCCGCGAGGAGCTGCGGCAGTTCCTCCCGGAGCTCCGGAAAATCGAGATGGCAGTGCGAATCGACGAACAACCGTTACATCGTGTGCGTCGAGCGCGTTGACGCGAGGTGCTCGCCGAGGATCCGCTCGATCGTCGTCTTCGCGGCTGCGCCGGTTTCGTCCTGGGTGAACTGCACGCCGATCCCCTGCGTGCGATTGCCCTGGCCGCCGTCCGGCGTGATCCACACGACCTTCCCCTGCACGGCGATGCGGTTGGGGTCGTCCATCAGCGACAGCAGCATGAAGACTTCCTCGCCCAGCGCGTAGGGACGCGACGTCGGGATGAAGATGCCGCCGCCCTTGAGGAACGGCATGTACGCGGCGTAGAGCGCGGCCTTTTCGCGGATGTTGAGCGACAGCACGCCCGGGCGTGCGACGGCGGCGCCGCCGGTGGTTCCAGGTGTCTTGTCCGCCATCATCGACCAAAAAGCTCCCGGTAATCGATCAGGAGCGCCTCGGCAACGAGGCGCGGCTGCAGCGGATGCCCGAGCAGGGCGCGCGCGCTCAGCAAGGCCCGATGATAGCGAAACAGCGCCACCGGTGCCACCGAGCCTGCCAGCGCCGCCAGTTCCGCCGCCATGTCGCTGTTCTGCAACGGCATCCCGCCGAATCGAACCCGCGCGAGATCGGTGCACCAGCACGACAGCCAGCCGATCACCGCGGCGAGGCCGTCCTTCCTCGATTCGCGCGGCAGCGCGTCGATCCGCGCTCCCAGCGCCGCGGCGGACAATGCCGCCGGTCGCGCGAACGCGGCGAGCCACGACCTGCGCTCCGCCTGGTATTCGGCGCCCGCGAGCCCGACTGCGGCGAGCGGTGCGTACGCGGCCTGGGCGAGCACGCGCTCGGGATCGCCCACACCCTGTGCGGCAAGCCATTCCGCGGATTCGGCCATCGAAGGCCGCGGGGCGGCGACGCGCTGGCAGCGGCTGGTGATCGTCGCCGGCAGGCGTCCGGGTTGGTGCGACACCAGGATCAGGAAGGTTCCTGCCGGCGGCTCCTCCAGGGTCTTCAGCAGCGCGTTTGCCGCAGCGGCGTTCATCCGCTCGGCGGGCACGATCAGCGCGACTTTCGATCCGCCGCGGTGGCTCGTGACCTGCACCCAGTCGATCAACGAGCGGATGCGGTCGACGACGATCGCCTCCACCGGCTTGGCCACGCCCTCGTCGTCGACGTCGACCGGCTCGATGATCCGCAGGTCGGGATGCTGCCCTGCCGCGGCATAGCGGCAGCTCGCGCAGGTGCCGCAGGCCGACCCGTCGCCTTGTGGCGACTCGCAGAGCAGCGCGAAGGCGAGCACCTCCGCCAGCCTGCGCTTGCCGATGCCTGCGGGCCCCGTCACGAGCAGCGCGTGCGCCCAGCCGGCTCGTCGCGGCAGCAGGTCGGCGACGAAGCGGCGCTGCCATGGCAGCGGCCCGCCCTGGCGGCCGGACGGCACCGCGCCGTCGCCGTCGCGCGCACCGTCCATCACGTCGTCACCGCTCACAGCCCGTCCACGATCCGCGCGAGATCCGCGCGCACATCGGCCAGCGGCCGGCCGGCGTCGATGACGCGAAAGCGCGAAGGCTCCGCCGCCGCACGCTCGAGGTAGACCGCCCGGACGCGATCGAAGAAATTCGCCGCCTCCTGCTCGAACTTGTCGAGTTCGCGCCCCTCGCCGCGCATCCGGTCGAGGCGCTCGCGCGACACCGACGCCGGAACGTCGAACAGCAGCGTCAGGTCGGGGTTGCATCCGGCGTGCACGTGGCGCTCGAGATCGGCGATCAACGCCCTCGATACGCCGTGGCCGCCGCCCTGATACGCCCAGGTCGCGTCGGTGAACCGGTCGCAGAGCACGACGTCGCCGCGCGCGAGCGCCGGCGCGATCACCCGCACGACGTGCTCGCGCCTTGCGGCGAACATCAGCAGCGCCTCGCTGTCGTGCGCCATCGGCTGGCGCAGCAGCAACTCGCGCAGCGCCTCGCCGACGGGTGTTCCGCCGGGCTCGCGCGTCGCGACCACCGTCCGCCCTCGCGCGCGCAGCGCATCGGCGAGCCACGCGGCGTGCGTGCTCTTGCCGGCGCCGTCGATGCCCTCGAGCGTGATGAACCTTCCGCGCTGCGGGTCCTGAGTCACTGTCGTGCGTGGAGACGGCCACCCAGCCGCGGCTCGTGCCGCGCCGGCGACCGTTTCAATGAGGGGTCTTCTGGTATTTTGACACGGCGCGATTGTGCGCCGGGAGATCCGCGGAGAATTCCGACGTTCCATCGCCGCGCGCGACGAAATACAGATAGGGCGTGTCGGGAGGATCGACGACGGCGTCGATCGACGCCTGCGACGGCAGCGCGATCGGCGTGGGCGGCAATCCATCGCGGGTGTAGGTGTTGTAGGGCGTGTCGGTCTCGAGGTCGCGCTTGGTCAGGTCCCCGTCGAATCCCGTGCCCATGCCGTAGATCACCGTCGGGTCGGTCTGCAACCGCATTCCCTTCTTCAGCCGGTTGATGAACACCGATGCGACCAGCGGCCGGTCGACACCCCGGCCCGTCTCCTTCTCGACGATCGACGCCAGCACCAGCGCCTGGTACGGCGTGCCCAGCGGCAGGTCCGGCTCCCGCCGCGCCCATGCCGCCGCGAGCCGGTCGTGGAGCGCGCGATACGCGCGCTTCAGCAGCGCGAGATCGCTGCTTCCCCTGGCCATGAAATAGGTGTCCGGGAAGAACAGTCCTTCCGGGTCGGCCTCGGTCGCGCCGATGCGCGCAAGCAGTTCGGCGTCGGAAAGCCCGGCCGCCGTGTGGGCGAGGTTCGGATTCCGGTCCAGCGCCTCGCGCAGCTGCGCGAACGTCGTGCCTTCGACGATCGTCACCGACGTCTGCAGGACGTCGCCCTGTGTCAGCTTGTCGAGCAGTCCCGAGAGCGTGATGCCGCGCTCGATCTCGTAACTGCCGGCCTTGATCGCGCGATCGGCGCGCTCGATGCGCGCGAGCGCCACCAGCGATGCCGCATGAGGAAGCACGCCCTCGTCGTGCAATGCGCGTGCGACGCGGGACAGCGATGCGCCGGCGTGCACCTCGAAATCGTAGGGACTGCGCGGCAGCGGCAGCGGAACGCGATGCCACGTCCATGCGATCGCGGCGAGCGCCGCCGCTGCCAGGAGGAGCAGCGCGACGAGGAGTGCGGCGATCGGGTGTTTTCGCATCGGGATGGGCGGGGCGGCTCGCGACGGCGCTTCGACGCCATCGCCTGCGAGGGCATGGCGACGCCGGCTCGCGAATGGCGCGGATTATAATGGGCCGATGACCGTCGAAGCGCGCCGTTGCCCGCAGCCAAGCATCGCGTCGGCCTCCTGCGGGCGCAGCGGCGGGTCCGCGCAATGCGCAAGGGCCCGCACGCATGGCTTCACCCTGATCGAGATCATGGTGGTCATCGTGATCCTGGGTGTGCTCGCGGCGCTGGTCGTGCCGAGCATCCTGAGCCGCACCGACGATGCGCGCATCGTGGCCGCGAAGAGCGACATCGCCTCGATCCGTCAGGCGCTCAAGCTCTATCGCCTCGACAACCAGCGCTACCCGACGACCGAGCAGGGCCTGAACGCGCTGGTGGCCCAGCCGACCGACCCGCCGATTCCGCCGAACTGGAAACCTGGCGGCTACCTCGAGAAGTTGCCGCGCGACCCTTGGGGCAACCCCTACCAGTACCTGAACCCCGGCCTCAAGGGCGACGTCGACGTGTTCACCTACGGCGCCGACGGGAAACCAGGCGGCACCGGCGTCGACGCCGACATCGGATCCTGGGATCTCTGACGCCGGATGCGTCGCGTTCCGGCAGCGACGTCCTGCATCGCCCCCCGCAGCGCCCCGCGCCGGGCGAGGCTTCGCGCGTTCACGCTGGTCGAGATCCTGGTCGTCATCGTGATCCTCGGCATCGCCGCGGGGCTCGCCCTGGCGCTCGTCGCGCCCGACGACCGCGACCTCTCGGCGCGCGAGGCGCGCCGCTTCGCCGGTCGGATCGAATATGCGGCACAGCGCGCCCAGTGGCGCAACCGCATGCTCGGCGTGTCGGTGGGCGGCAACGTCATCCGCTACTGGCAGCGCGACGATGCGGGCGATCGCTGGCTCGTCGTCGACGACGACGTGCTGCGGAGCTACGCGCTTCCACCGCCGCTGCAGGGCATGGCGCTGGTCTACGCGGGGCGCCCGATCGCGGCGGATGCGATCGTTCCGCTGCGCGCGTCCGGCAACAATGAACCCTTCGCATTCGCGCTGGTCGCCGGCGGCTGGCGCACCGTCATTGCCACCGATCCGCTCAATCGCGTGTCGATCGAGGGTCCGTCGAGGCTCGTACAATGACGCGCCGGACCGGCGTCCCGCAATGACGCGGCAGGCACCACGCGGTTCGCGCGCCTTCACGCTGATCGAGGTGCTGGTCGCGCTCGCCATCGTCGCCGTTGCGCTGGCCGCCGGCATGCGTGCGCTGGCGCAGACCGCCGACGGCGCAACGACCCTCAAGCTGCGCACGCTCGCCTTGTGGGTTGCCGAGAACCGGCTCGCCGAAGCGCAGCTGCAGACGCCCTGGCCCTCGGCGGGCACGTCGGCGGGCTCCGAGCTGCAGGCCAACGTGCAGCTCGACTGGCGCGAAACCGTGAGCGCCACGCCCAACCCTGCGTTCCGCAGGATCGAGATCGTCGTCACGCAGCAGGATCTTCCCGACTACGCACTGGCGCGCCTGGTGGGGTACCTCGGCAATGCGCCGCACTGACACCGATCGCGTGCCGCGGCGGCGGCGAAGCGCATTCGCGCAAGGCGCCCCGGGTCACCTGCGCGCGACCCGCCCAACGTACACGATGCCGCGCGGGTTCACGCTGGTCGAAGCGCTGGTGGCCATCGCGATACTGGGCGTCGTCGCGCTGCTGGCGTGGCGGGCAACCGAGGCCATGACCGACAGCGAAGCGAGGATCTCGGGCGAGAGCCGCCACTGGCAGGACCTCGACGCGGTGTTCGCGCGGATGGAGGCCGACATGCGCAAGGCCATTCCCCGCCAGGTACGCGCGCCCTCGACCGGGTTCTCGCCGGCCGCGTGGTCGGCCGCCCCCGAGGACGCTGCCGGCGACACCCTGCTCGTGTTCTCCCGTGCCGGCCCCGACAGCATCGACGAGCCGGGGACCGCGGGCCAGCGCGTCGGCTACCGCCTGCGCAATGGCCGCCTCGAGGTCCTGTACTGGCCGCAGCTCGATGATCCCGCCGCCGCGCCGCCGGTCGCCTATGCACTGGCCGATCACGTGTTCCGGTTTCGCATCCTGCAGCTGACAGACACCGGCGCGTGGTCCGCGCAATGGCCCCTCGCAGGCCAGGCCGCGCTTCCGCGGGGCGTGCGAATCGAGCTGACCCTCGATGACGGCGGCGTCATCACGCGCACGCTGGCACTGCAATGAACCGCTTTCCGGCCCTCCATTCCCAGCGCGGACTGGCGCTGATCGTCGCGATGCTCGTCGCCGCGCTCGCTGCAGCCGTCGCGGTGTCGCTCACCGCCGGCGAGTCGCTCTGGTCGTCGCGGGTGCTGCACCGGCGCGACCAGGTGCAGGCGCAGTCGATCGCACAGGCCGGCATCCAGTGGGCGCGCCAGATCCTCGACGCCGACGCACACACGGGACCGATCGATTCCCTGAACGATGCGTGGGCGCTCCCGCTGCCCGCGACGCCGATCGAGAACGGCACCGTCGAAGGCGACATCGTCGACGCCCAGGGCCTGTTCAACGTCAACGACCTCGCGAGTCCGACCCACGGCAACGCCCAGCGGCGGCGTTTCGCGCAGCTCTTTGCGAATCTCGGCCTGCCTGCATCGGCACTGGCCCCGATCGTCGCCTGGGTCACGTCGCAGCACCACGTGGCGACGTCCGCGGTCATGGTTCCATCCGCAAGCCCGCAGGCGGGGATTCCCGGCAACACCGATCCGCTGCGGGTCCAGGAGCTGGCCGAGGTCCCCGGCATGACGCTCGCCACGATGGCCGCCCTGCTGCCGCGGGTCACCGCACTCCCCCTGGACGTTCCGCTCAACGTCAACACGGCGCCGCCGGAGCTCCTCGCAGCGTCGATCCAGAACCTCGCCCCGACCGCGCTCGCCGCGCTCGTCGCGAGCCGTCGCACCCGTCCTTTCACCTCGATCGCGGATTTCCGGTCGCGCCTGCCTTCTAGCGTGTCGCTGGGCGACGAGACGATGTATTCGGTCGGCAGCCATTACTTTTTGGTGAACGTGCGCGCGCGCCAGGGCGAGACCGTCGCGCAGGCACGCGCGTTGATCGAGCGCTCCGGCAACGGCTGGCCTGCGATCGTCTGGCAGACCGTCGAATGAGCTTTCGATACACTCACGCGCCATGATCCTGCGCGTCTTCCTCGCCGGCCCGCCTGCCCGCGATCACCCGATCGCCTGGGTCCGGCTCGATGATGGCGGTCGCGTTGTGGAGCGGCAACGGACGCTCCCGGGTCAGTGGCCCACCGCGGCGCGCGTCGAGGCGGTGCTTGCGGCGGATGCGGTGCGACTGGTCGCGCTTTCCCTGCCGCCGATGCCGGGCGCGCGCCTGCGCGCCGCCGCGGCCTACGCGATCGAGGACCAGCTCGCGACGCCGATCGACGAATCGGTGGTCGCGACGGGGCCGCAGCGCAATGACGGCAGCGTGCTCGCCGCCGTCGCGTCGGCGGCGACCGTCGCCGCCATCGTCGCCGGCATCCCCGGCCTCGGACGACTTTTCCCCGAACCGGCACTCGCGCGGGTTCACGATGGGTGGACGTGGTGCGCGTCGGCGGCGGGCGGGACCTTCATCCGCCGCAGCGACGGCAGCACGCTGGCGATCGGCGATGTTCCCGCCTCGGGCGAGTTGCCCGCGGAACTCTCGGCCGCGCTCACCCAGGCACGGCATGGTGGGCAGGCCCCGCAGCGCGTCCATGTCGCGTTCGCGCAGGACACGGCAGTGCTCGCGCGGTGGTCGCAGGCCGCCGGCATGGCGTTCGTCCCGGCGCAGGCGTTTCGCTGGGACGAGGCGGACGCGGACGCCGTCGCACAGGCGCCCGACCTCCTCGCGCGCGAGAATCCCGCGCCCGCATCGGCTGCGGCCGGGGCGACGCTGCGCGCTTTTCGCCTGCCGCTCGCGATCGCTGCGCTCGCATTGGGCGTGCACGTTCTGGCCCTGGCCGCCCAGTGGTCCTGGCTGTCCGTCGACCGCTGGCGCACGTCACGCGCGCTGGTCGCCGTCGCCGCGCAGGCGGGCGTGCCGGATGCATCGACGCCGTCGCAGGCAGTGTCCGCCATCGCGCAGCGTCACGCCGGGTGGCTGCATCGCGCTTCGAAGGGTGCACCGGGCGACGCGCTGCCCCTGCTCGCCCGCGCTGCGCCTTTGCTCGCAACCCTCGCGCAGGGAACGCTCAAATCGGCCACCTTTTCCAGCGGCGCCTGGACCCTCGAGTTCGCGGCCACCCGTCCCGATGCGCTGGGCGCCATCACCCGCGGCTTGGCCGATGCCGGAGTCGACGCCCTGGTCGCGCCCGTCGCGTCGGGAACGCGCATGCGCCTGACGCTGGATCCCGCCGCGCCATGACGCACGCCGCGCTGGCACGCATCGTCGATGCCTGGCATCGCGCCGGGTCGCGCGAGCGCATCGCGATCGGCTCGATCGCAGTGGTGGTGCTCGCGACCGCGGCCGTGCTGTGGATCGTCCTCCCGCTGCAGGATGCCGTCGGCCGCGCCGGCGAGGATCTCGTGCGCGAGCGCATGCTGCTCGCGACCGCGCGGCACCTTGTCGCCGAGGACGCGGGCCTCGCACGGGCGATCGCGCCGGCGCGGGCGGGCGACGCGGCCTCGGCCATCGATCGCGTGCTCGCGCAGAACGGTCTGTCTCCCCTGTCCCCCGCGCACGCGGGCACCGACGGAAGGATCGACGTCGTCGTCCCCGAAGCGAGCTTCGATGCGCTGGTGCGCGCGCTCGACGCGCTGTCGCGTGAGGACGGGATCCGCGTCGTCGAGGCGACGCTACTCGCGCGCGTGGCGCCCGGGAGCGTGCGTGCCGAGCTCGCTTTCGTGCGCGAGCCCGCGGGGCGCTGATGCGGCGCACCTCGATCCGCCTCGCGCTCGGCCTCCTGCTCCTCGTGGCAGCGGTGGTCGCGCTCGCCCCCGCGACGATCGTCGATGCCGCGCTCGGCTCGCGCACGCACGGGCAGTGGCGCATCGCCGGCGCAAGCGGCCTGTGGTGGCGCGGCCGCGGGGTCGTGAGCAGCGCCGACGGCCACGCGCGAATGCCGATCGCCTGGCGCGTCGCGGTGATTCAGCTCCTGCGTGGCGACCTGTCGATCGAACTCGATCCGGGCGGCGGTGCAGCGCAGGGGACCATCGACCTGCGGCCCGGGGCGCTGTCGTTGCACGATCTGCAACTGCGCGTGCCTGCGGCGTTCGGTGCCGCGCTGGCGCCACGCACGGTGGCGCTCGCCGTCGGGGGCACGCTCGACCTGCGCGCGGCCGCGTTTGAGTGGACGCCGACCGGCGGCAGCGGGTCGCTGGCCGCGCAGTGGCAGCGAGCGCGCATGGTGATCGCCGGGACCACCGTCGACCTCGGAACGGTATCGCTTGCCGTGGCGCCGCGCCTTGGACGCCTATCGGGAACCCTGAGCAATGCGGGTGGCGAGCTCGGGGTCGAGGGCTCGATCACCGGCAGCCGCGGATCGGTCGACGCGGCGCTGACGCTGAAACCCTCGTCATCGACGCCCGAACCCGTGCGCCGCGGCCTGCCGATGCTGGGTGACCCAGGACGCAACGGGCGACGTGCACATCGCCTGGCACGGTGGCACGTGAGCGGGCAGCGCAGCCGCAAGGAGGCCGCGACCGGCCGTGCTGCGCAGAGCTCGGCGGCGAGCATGCGCGAGGCGGGAGTCCCCGGCGCATCGCGCCCCGCGTCGCACCCCGCATCGCACCCCGCATCGCGCCCCGTATCGCACCCGCACGCAGCGACGGTGCGGGTGCCGACGCTGGACACGCTGCGCGGCGTCGCGATCGTCGCGATGGCGACCTACCACTTCTGCTTCGACCTGCGCTATTTCGGCTTCCTGCGCGCCGACCTGGAGTACGACTGGCGCTGGATCACTGCGCGCACGATGATCCTGTCGACGTTCCTGCTGGTGGCCGGCGTGAGCGCAGTCCTCGCCGACCGCGAGCCTCCGGGCGGTACCTCCCGGCGCTGGCTCGCCCACATCGGGGTGATCGCCGCGGCCGCGCTCGCCGTGAGCGCGGGCAGTTACCTGATGTTTCCGCAGACCTGGATCTGGTTCGGCGTGCTGCACGCGATCGCGGTGTCGCTGCTCGTCGCGCGGCCCTTCGTGCGCCGGCCCGCGCTGGCGGCCGCGGCAGGGGTCGCCATCATCGTCGCGGGTCTTGCGTTCCAGAACGCCGCGTTCGACAACCGGACCCTGGGCTGGCTCGGCTTCATGACGGCCAAGCCCCCCACCGAGGATTACGTGCCGCTGTTTCCGTGGACCGGGGTGCTGCTGCTCGGGATCGCCATCGGCCACCGCCTGATCCGCACCCGTTTCGCGGCCCTCGCGCCGCTCGCGCGTGCACCGGCCGCACTCGGCTTCCTCGGCCGGCACAGCCTCGCCGTCTACCTGCTCCACCAGCCGATCCTGATCGGCACGCTGTGGCTGTTCCTGCAACTGCGCTGAGCCTGCCGGCACGCCGACACGCGGGTGCGGCAGCACGCCTGGCGCCGCGCCGCGCCCGCACGCCCGCTCAGGATTCGAGCAGCTTGAGGCGCTGCACCTTGCCCGACGGTCCCTTGGGCAGTTCGCGCATGAACCGGATCACCCTGGGCATCTTGTAACGGCCGAGCTCGGCTTCGCAGAACGCGCGCAGTTCGTCTTCGCTGACCGACATGCCGGGTTTCACCACGACGGCAGCGAGGATCTCCTGCCCGTAATGCGGGTCGGGGATGCCGACCGCCGCGGCTTCGAGCACCGCGGGATGACGGTAGAGCGCCTCGTCGATTTCACGCGGCGCGATGTTCTCGCCGCCCTTGATGATGAGTTCCTTGAGCCGCCCGGTGATGAAGTAGAACCCGTCCGCGTCGCGCAGCCCCAGGTCGCCCGTGTGCAGCCAGCCGTCGGGCTCCAGCGCTTTCGCGGTCGCCTCGGGCGACTTGTAGTACTCCTTCATCACGTTCGCGCCGCGGATCATGATCTCGCCCGACTCGCCGTCGCGAAGATCGCGACCGGTATTGGGGTCGATCACCTTCGCCTCGTTGCCGAAGGCCTGGCCGGGACTTCCGATCCTTCGCTTCGCCGGATCGAGGGGATTGGTGAACACCGGCGCGGCGGTCTCGGTGAGTCCCATCGTCTCGATGATGCCGATGCCGAAGCGCTCCTCGAACGCGCGGTGGAGCTCCGGCGGCAACGGCGCCGACGCCGAGCGGCAGAAGCGTATCCGCGACAGGTCGAGGCCCGCGGCGCGAGGATCGGGCCCCGCGAGCAGGTACGAGACGATCGTCGGCACGACGTTGATCCACGTGCAGCCGTGCCCGCAGGCCAGCGACCAGAACTCGCCCGACGAGAACCTGTGCGGCATCACCAGGCTGCCGCCGTGCACGAGGGTCGCGGCA
This sequence comes from uncultured Pseudomonadota bacterium, assembly GCA_963816415.1. GTDB lineage: Bacteria > Pseudomonadota > Gammaproteobacteria > Burkholderiales > Casimicrobiaceae > VBCG01. The sequence continues at coordinate 17,487 of CAWFKR010000012.1, read as the reverse complement.
GCCGTCACGATCTGCCCATTGATGTGGTACAGCGGGAGCACGGCGAGCACGCGGTCGCGCTCGGTGAGCGCATGCGCCTGCGACACGAAGCGGCCACCGGCGATCACGTTGCGCTGCGTCAGCACGACGCCCTTGGGAACGCCGGTGGTGCCGGACGTGTACATCATCAGCGCATCATCGGCGGGGCCGCAGGGCGCGAGGTCGTCGCTCCGGTGCGCAACGTCGGCGATGAACTCCTCGCAGTCGGGATCGACGGTGACGAGCTCGATCGGGCGACCCGCGCGTGCCGCGGCGGCGGCGAGGCGCTCGCGCTCGCCGGGCGCGACGAACACCAGCCGCGCGTCGCTGTGCGCGAGCACGTAGTCGAGCTGCGAGGCCTGCGCAAGCAGATTGAGCGGCGTGACCACGCGGCCCGCGTACATGACGCCGATGAACAGCCGCGCCGTCTGCAGGCCGTTCCCCATGAACGTCGCGACCCGCTCGCCCGTGGCGATTCCGCGGTCGGCGAGGAAAGACGCAAGCGCGAGCGACGACTCGCGCAACCCCGCATAGGTCAGCTCGCGCCCGGTCTCCGGGGCGACGAGCCATACGCGCCCGGGCCCTGCCGCGGCCTGGCCGTCGACCAGGCTGCGTATCGTGTCAGGCATCGTGGCGCCCGTTCGCAAACGCCGACATCCCGGACGCCCCTAGCTGCCGTACTTCGCGTGGTACGACCCGAAGATCTCGTCCTCGCCGGGAACCTTCTCGGGAATCGGCTTGGCGATCCGGGTGATGTTGAGGAAATGGCGCCAGTGCATGTTGTCGGAGAAGCTGTTGCCTCCCCAGGTGCCGCAACCCATCGACAGCGAGAACGGCAGGCCGTTGTCGAAGCTGCCTCCGGTGGCGATGCAATGCGCCTGGTTGACGATCACGCGGGCGACGGGCAATTCGAGACCCAGGCGCAGCGCCTGGGCGTCGTCGCGCGTGTGGAGCGACACCGAGTGCCCCTTGCCCTGGTAATCGTAGATGCGCCGGGTCAGCGCACAGGCCTCGTCGAAATCCCGCGCCCGGTAGACGGCGAGCACCGGGGCGAGCTTCTCGCCCGAGAAGGGAAATCCCGGACCGGCGCCCTCCTCCTCGACCATCAGGAAGCGCGCATTGCGCGCCGCGGGGCGACCCGGAATGCCGGACCGGCGCCCTCCTCCTCGACCATCAGGAAGCGTGCCTCGCGCGTGGCGGTGCGCTCGAGACCGGCAAGCGCTGCAATGCGCGGCGCCGACTGCGCAGTCGCGGCCGGCGCAAGCTTGCCGCCCGGGAACATCAGCGCCTGTAGCCGTGCCTTTTCCTCGACGCCGAGCATCACGCCGCCCTGGCGGGCGAGTTCGGCCAGCATCGCATCCCAGACCGGCGCGAGGATCACGACCGAGTTCTCCGACGAGCACGACGTCGCGTTGTCGAAGGTCTTGGAGCGCGCGATCTTCGCCGCGGCATCCGCGAGGTCTGCGCTCGCGTCGACGATCGACACGACATTGCCCTGGCCGACGCCGATCGCGGGCTTGCCGCTCGAATACGCGGCGCGGATGTTCGCCTGCGAGCCCGTGGCGGCGATCAGATCGGCCTGGCGCATCAGTTCGTAGGTCGCGTCCTTGGTCACCGGCGACGGCAGCATCTGCACCAGATCGGCAGGCGCGCCGACCTTGGCGAGTTCCTCGTGGACGTAACCGAGCAGCGTCGCGCAGGTCGACCAGCCCTTGGGCGACGGCGCGAGGATGATCGCGTTGCCGCACTTCAGCGCATTGATGATCTGGTTGGCGGGCGTCGCCGCCGGGTTGGTCGACGGCGTGATCGCGGCGACGACCCCGACCGGGCGGGCGATCTCGGTGACGCCGCGCTCGGGGTACTCGGCGATGACGCCGACGGTCTTGACGCCCCTGATGTCGCGCAGCAGCCCGAGCGTCTTGCGGTGATTCTTGAGGAGCTTGTCGGCGACGTTGCCCAGACCCGTGTCGCGCACGGCCATCTCGGCGAGCGCGCGGTTGTTCGCCGGTTTCATGATCGCCCAGCCGCAGGCCACCGCCGCCTCGTCGATGCGCTCCTGCGGCCAGCGCTCGTACTGGCCCTGGGCGGCGCGCGCGCGGCGGATCAGTGCGGCGACCTGTTCCGCGGCGGACGGCGTCGGTTCCGATGCAAGTCTCATGGCTGCACTTTACCCCCGGCAGTCGCGAGCGTGCCCGGACTCTTTCCCTCGCGGATCGTCCGGCGCAGGTGGCGGATGATCGGCCAGGCGAGCGCCAGGATTGTCAGGACCATCACGGTCCCGCTGATCGGACGCGTGAAGAACACGGTCCAGTCGTTCTTGTAGGCGATCATGCTGGTCATGAACGCGGTCTCGGCAACCGGCCCCAGGATGCAGCCCAGCACCATGGGTGCGATCGGGAAGCGGTTGCGTTCGAACAGGTAGCCGACGATGCCGAAGATCACGATCATCCACAGATCGGTGACGCTGTTGCGGGCGCTGTAGGCGCCGACGAAGCAGAACAGCGCGACGAACGCGGAGGTGATCGCCTCGGGCAGCGCCAGCACGCGCACCAGCGGCTTGATCGCGAAATAGCCGAGCAGGCACATGCCGACGACCGCGACGAACATCGACGCGAAGATCGTGTAGACCATGGCGCCTTCGGTCTGGAAGATCTGCGGACCGGGCTGCACGCCGTGGAGCAGGAACGCACCGAGGATCACCGCGGTGGCGCCGCTGCCCGGAATGCCGAGCGCCAGCAGCGGCACCATGTGCCCGCCCACCGTCGCCGTCGAGGCGACCTGCGGCGCCACGATGCCCTCGGGGATGCCGGTGCCGAGCTTGTCGCGGCGCTTGCCATATTGCGCTTCGGTGCCGTACGCCACGAACGAGCCGACGGTGGCGCCCGCCCCCGGCACGATCCCGCAGATGATGCCGATCAGCGAGCTGCGCGCGATCGTCGGCCGCAACGCCCAGATCTCGCGCCATTTGGGCAGGTGGGTGACGATCTTCCTGTTGCCATCCATCGGCGGCGTGACGAAATCCCTGCTCCATCCGCGCGAGCACTTCACCCAGACCGTAGGCACCGACCATCACCGTCAGGTACTCGATGCCATCCTTGAGGATCGGGACGTGGAAGGTGAACCGGTCGGCGCCGTAGGTATCGTCGACGCCGACCGTCGCGAGCAACAGGCCGATGCAGAGGCTGATCAGGGCCTTGGCCATCGACGCCCCGCCCAGCGCCACGACGCCGGTCAGGCCGAATATGACGATTGCGAAGTATTCGGGCGCGTCGAAGCGCAGCGCGAACTTGGCGAACGGTACCGCGAGAACCACGGCCGAAACCGCGGTGATCAGCCCTCCCCACAGCGCGGCCAGCAGCGTCCAGCCGAGCGCCAGGGCCGGCTGGCCCTGGCGCGCCATCGGATAGCCGTCCCACAGCAGCGGGACGTCGAGGGGCTCGCCCGGAATGCGGAACAGGATCGACGTGAATGCCCCGCCGTAGGTCCCGGACAGGTACATCGCCGTGAGCAGGATGATCGACGGCGTGACGCCCATGCCGTAGGTGAACGGCAGGGCGAGCACGACGCCCATCACCAGCGTGAGGCCGGGCAGCACTGCCACGAGCATCCCGACGACCAGGCCGACGAACAGGCGATAGCGCGTTCGCCGGTGTGGCCAACTGGAGAAATCCCAGGCCGAGCTGATGCATCACATCGAACATGACGCGGACTTCCTCAGTGAATGCCGAGCGCGGCGAGGATGAGGATCGAGAGCTGCTTGAACGGCCCCACTCCCAGCGGCAGCGACACGTAGACGATCTTCATGAACGTGTAGACGAACGCCAGACTGCCGATGACGCTGGTTGCGGCGATCACGCCGAATCGGCGATAGCGCCCGACCAGCATGAACAGCGCGAGGTAGAGCACCGTCGCGAGGAAGAATCCCAGCGTGCCCATGCCCAGCACGTACAGGACGGTCAGTGCGATCCCGCCCCAGAGCAGGTGCGCATGGCGCGGCTCCTCCTGAGAATCCTCGCCGGCGTCCTGCGCCGCCGGCTGCGCCGCGACCGTCCCTCCGAACAGCAGGCGGCGGAGCACCTCCCAGGCGCAGACGCCCATCAACAGAACGAGAATCGCCCGCGGCCAGACATCGGGGCCGAGCTCGCCGGGCCTCGATGCGTACGCGAAATGCCCGGCGTTGTAGTAGAGGTACGCGGCGCCAAGCAACAGCGCCGCGTAGGGCAGCAAGCCCTTCAGCTTTTCCAGCATGGCGAAGAAGCCTGCGTCAGGGCTTCTTCGCCGCCGCCTGCGCCGCCTTCATGTCGGCAAGCTGGGTCTGGAGGAAAGCCTCGGCCTTGTCCGCCGGAATGAAGCTGTCCTTGGCCGCAAACTGCTCCTCGAGGAACTTCTTGTACTCGGGCTCGGCGGCGACTTTCGCCATCGCATCGCTCAGCACCTTGACGCGATCGGCAGGGGTTCCGGCCTTGACGACGAACGAGCGGAACTGCGGCAGCGTGATGTCGTAGCCGAGTTCGTGCGAGGACGGGACGTCCTTGAATGCGGGCAGGCGGTCCTTCGCGAAGATGATGATCGGCCGGATCTGCTTGTTGAGGATGAACTGGCGCACGTCGCCGGCCTGCTCGTACAGCGCATCGACGTGGCCGCCGATCACCGAGACGTAGCGCTCGCTGGGCTTCGCGTACGGAACCTCGACGACCTTGATGCCCTTGGATGCGAGGTAGGAGAGCGTCATGTCGTCGACGCTGCCGAAGCCCAGGGTGGCGACCTTGAGGGTGTTCGGCTTGGCGCGGGCTTCCTTCTCGAACTGGGCCCAGTCCTTGATCGGGCTGTTCTCGGCGACGAACAGGAACGAGGGCACCTGCATCATCACGGCGATCGGCTGCAGGTCGGACATCTTCCAGCGCGGCGAAGGTCCGGCGAGCAGCGCGTTGGTGTCCGCGATGTAGACGGCCATCGAATACCCGTCGGCCTGGTCGGAGAGGAGCTTGGTCATCCCGGTGGCGCCGGTCGCGCCAGGTACGTTGACCACCGGGAACGACGTCTTGAGCATCGGCTCGATCAGCTTGGACGTCAGTCGGGCCAACTGGTCGGCGCCGCCGCCCGGTCCCCAGGGAACGATGGTCTCGATCGGCCGCGACGGATAGTGTTCCTGCGCGAATGCCGCCGGTGCCGCGGCCAGTGCGATGCCTGCCGCGAGCAGGCCCTGCAACAACAATGCCCTGCGTTTCATGCTGCCCTCCTCCAGGTTGGGTTCACATGCCTTGGTTCAGACGTACGCCTTGTATTTGTCGAGTGTGCGTACGGGTTTGCGCAGTGCGTCGCGCCGGAACGGATCGCCCAGCTCGCGCGTGCACATCATTTCCACGATCGTCGTCTTGCCGTCCTTCTGGGCCTTGCAGGCGTCGCGCAGCGCAGCGCCGACATCCGAGACGCGGTCGACGGTCACGCCTTCCGCGCCCATCGACCTCGCGATGCCGGCGAAGCTCGGGTTCTCGAGGTTCACGCCGAGGAACCGGTTGTTGTAGAAATCGACGTGATTCTTCTTCTCGGCGCCCCACTGCTGATTGTTGAAGACAACCGCGGTCACCGGAATGTTCTCACGAACGCAGGTCAGGATCTCGCCGAAGCTCATGCACCAGGCGCCGTCCCCGACGTAGGCGACCGCGCTGCGATCGGGCGCGGCGACCTTGCAGCCGATCATCGTCGGGAAAGCATAGCCGCAGTTGCCGAACATCATCGCGCCGAACATGCTGCGCGGCTTCTCGAACTTCAGGTAGCTGTTCGCGACCTGGCAGATGTTGCCGATGTCGGTCGACACCATCGCGTCGGCGGGCATCGCCTTCTCGAGCTCGCGCAGCATCTGCCGCGGGTGCATGTACTTCGAGTCCTTCGCGACCTCGAGGCTCCAGTCGTCCTTCTCCTGGTTCCATCCGGCGAGCTCCTGGTCCCAGGCCGCCCGCTCGGCCTTGATCTGGGCCAGTCGCTGGTCGCGGTTGGCCGCACCTGAGGGCATGCGGGCCTTGAGCCGCGCCGTCAGCGCACGCGCCGCCGCAGCCGGATCGCCGCAGACGACGACGCTGGTCTTCTTGACCAGCCCCAGCACGCGCGGATCCGCATCGACCTGGATCAGCTTGGCATTCTGCGGCCAGTACTCGAAACCGTACTGCGGCAACACCCCGAAGGGCCCGATGCGCGAGCCCAGCGCGAGCACGACGTCCGCCTTGGCGATCAGCTTCATCGCGGCCTTCGATCCGTGATAGCCCAGCGGGCCGCACCACAGCGGGTGGCTCGCCGGGAACGAATCGTTGTGCAGGTAGCTGTTGCACACCGGCGCGCCGAGCGCCTCGGCCAGCGCCACGGCATCGGCCACGCCGCCCGCCATGACCACGCCGCCGCCCGAGATGATCACCGGGAACTTCGCCTGCGCGAGCAGGTCTGCTGCCTCGTCGAGGCTCCTCTCGCCGCCCGCGCCGCGTTCGATGTGGATCGGCTGCGGGACCTCGCACTCGATCTCGCCGTAGAAATAGTCGCGTGGGATGTTGAGCTGCGTCGGTCCCATCTCGAGCAGCGCCCGGTCGAAAGCGCGTCCGGTGAGCTCGGCCATGCGCGCGGGATTGTTCACGTGCGCCTGGTACTTGGTGATCTTGGAGAACATCGGCAGCTGGTCGGTTTCCTGGAACCCGCCGAGACCGACGCCCATCGTCCCGGCTTCCGGCGTGATCGCCACCACCGGCGAGTGCGCCCAGTACGCTGCTGCGATCGCTGTTGCGAAATTGGTGATGCCCGGACCGTTCTGCCCGATGCACACGCCGTGCCGCCCCGTCACGCGCGAAAAGCCGTCGGCCATGTGCGCCGAGCCCTGCTCGTGCACCGTCGGCACGAAGCGGATTCCGGCGGCGGGAAACAGGTCGAGCGCATCCATGTACGCCGAGCCGACGATGCCGAATACGTGCGTCACGCCCTGCGCGACGAGGGTCTCGACGAATGCTTCCGACGGCGTGATCCGGACCCTTCCGGTAACGGCCATGCGGTTGACATCCGAAATGTTGTTCATCGGGAAAGCTCCGAGTGGAAGTTTGCGTTACCGCGGCAATCGCGCAGCCTGACGGCGCCTGCGCGGACGTCGCAGTGTTTCATAGCACCCGATGTCGTGCAACGACTTTGCATCGTTTTTCGAATTTCCGGTTCCAGATTCTGATAGAATCTTCGAATGCCCCGCAAGGAAGACAGCGTTCCCGCGACTCTGCGCGCCTTCGCCGTGATGGAAGCGCTCGCGCGCGCCGAGCGGCCCGTGTCGCTTACCGACCTCGCCGAGACCGCGAAGTTGCCCAAGCCGACCGTCTACCGGATGCTCGCGATGCTCGAGGACGCGGGGCTTGCGATGCGTGAGCCGGGACTGCGCCGGTACGCGCCCGGGCCGAGGCTTTCCGCGCTGGCCCGCGACGTCATGCACAACGGCAATTTCCGGGCGGCCCGCCACGCGGTGCTCGACCGCCTTGCGGCGGAAATCCGCGAGACCTGCAACTTCACGATGCTCGACGGGGCGAGCGTGGTGTACCTCGACCGCGTCGAGGCCGCGTGGCCGCTGCGCATCAACCTGACGTCGGGTTCGCACGTCCCGCTGCATTGCACGGCCAGCGGCAAGCTGCTGCTGGCGATGCTGCCCAAGTCCGCGCGCGAGCGGCTGGTGACGCAACTCGATCTCACGCCGTTCACCGAGAACACGATCAGCGCACGCAAGCCGCTGGAGCAGGAGATCGCGCGCATCCGGACGCAGAAATACGCGGTCGACAACGAGGAGTACCACGCAGGGCTCGTCTGCGTCGCGGTCCCGGTCCACGATGCGCGCAGGCGCGCCTGCGCCGCGATCGCCATGCACGCGCCGATGTCGCGGATGCCGCTGGAGCGCGCGCTGCTGCAGATCCCCGCGCTGCGGGCGGCCGCCGACGCGATGTCGGCGACCTTCGGCTGAGCCCCTGTCCGGGTCGCGTTCGCATCCGGCGTTGTCCGGACCCGCGGGTTTGTATAGAATCGCGGTCTTTGCAGGCGCGTAGCTCAGCTGGTTAGAGCACCACCTTGACATGGTGGGGGTCGTTGGTTCGAGTCCAATCGCGCCTACCAACGAATTCCGCCCCCGCGGGGGACCCCTTCACGCGGCGGCGACACCGGATCCCCGTGCATACCCGAGACGGCTGCGCCCCCGAGCGCGGGCCCGCAGCATGAGCAGTCCAGCACGCGTAAGCATCCTCGGCGCCGGCTTCGGCGGCCTGTCGACGATCCGCGCGCTGCGCCGGCGCGATTCGCAGGTCGAGATCACGCTGGTGGCGCCGCGCGCCGAACTCCACTATCTGCCCGGCATCATCTGGATCCCCAGCGGCCTGCGCCGCCGCGACGATCTGGTGATACCGCTGGGCAATTTCCTGCGTCGCATGCGGGTGGATTTCCACGCCGCCGAGGTGACGGGCCTGCGCGACGGTGGCCGGACCGTGGTGACCACGGCCGGCGACGTGGCCAACGACGCCCTGGTGATCGCCACCGGCGGACGATTCATCAAGAAGCTGCCCGGCATCGAGCATGCGATCACACCCTGCGAGGGCATCGCCGCGGCCGAGCGCATCGGCGAGCGGCTGCGCGCGATGGAAGGCGGCACGATCGCGGTCGGCTTCGCCGGCAACCCGAACGAGCCGACCGCGGTGCGCGGCGGGCCGATGTTCGAGTTCCTGTTCGGCATCGACGAGCAACTCCGGCGCGAAAGGCGGCGCGAACGTTTCGAGCTCGTGTTCTTCAACCCCTCCACCGAGCCCGGCAACCGCCTGGGTGCAAAGGCGGTGGAGCACCTGCTCGCCGAAATGGCGAGGCGCGGCATCCGCACCCACCTTGGCCACAAGATGAAACGGTTCGAACCCGACAAGGTGGTCACCGAAGGCGGCGAGTTCGCCGCCAACCTGATCCTGTTCATGCCGGGCATGACGGGCAACGCCTGGTTCGATGCCACCGACCTGCCGCGTTCGCCCGGCGGCCTGCTGCAGGCCGACGCACACTGCCGCGTGCCGGGGCGGGAGCGCGTCTACGTGGTCGGCGACTCGGGGAGCTTCCCCGGCCCCGACTGGATGCCCAAGCAGGCCCACATGGCCGACCTGCAGGCGGCGGCCGCAGCGGCCAACCTCCTCGGTGATCTGCAGGGACGCGCATCGAACGAGAGCTTCAAGGTCGAGCTGATGTGCATCGTCGATAGTCTGCGCAGCGGCACGCTCGTCGTGCGCACGCCGGCGCGCAACTGGCTGCTGCCGTCGAGCCGCCTCCTCCACTGGGCCAAGCGAGGCTTCGAGTGGAAATACCTGCGCCAGTACCGCTGAATGCCAGCGAGCAGATGATGGCCGAGCCCATCGAATCACTGTCCGCGTCTGCCGAAAGCCCGTACACCCGGATGGGGGGCGAGCCCGCGCTGCGCGCCCTGGTGGACCGGTTCTACGCGCTGATGGACGAGCTGCCCGAGGCCTACCGAGTGCGCCGGCTGCACCCGGACAGCCTCGCCGGGAGCGCAGACAGCCTGTTCAAGTTCTTGAGCGGCTGGTTCGGCGGTCCGCCCCTGTACATCCGCGAGCGTGGTCACCCGCGCCTGCGCATGCGCCATTTTCCGTTCACGATCGGTGCGGCGGAGCGCGACGAATGGTTGCTGTGCATGCGCCAGGCGCTGGACGAGCAGGTTGCCGACGAGGCCCTGCGCGCCGGCATGCTTCGCGCCTTCACCGACATGGCCGCGCACATCGTCAATGCCGGCCCGGGCCACAGCGACGCCGCCTGATCCTGGCGAGGCCTGCGCTGTCTGGGTATAATTCGACGATCTGGAGGGGTTCGAGTCCACTCGCGCCTACCGTGAACCCGGAACGAACGGCATAGCGCAAGAAAGGCATGGTTATGACACCGCGAACGCGTGGAGGCGTGCTGTAGCACCGACGCGGAGTCGCTCGCGCTGACGGCCCGGAAACCCGGGTGCGTTCTCGATGAAAAGTGCGGCCCCGCCGCACTTTTTGTTTTTTCCGGGGCCGATTTGCGATTTCCTGCGCAGATCCGACCCCGACAGTGGAAGGAAGCCGCGATGCCCGACATCCGATTGCCCGACGGCGCCGTCAAGCACTTCGACGCACCCGTCACCGTCGCACAACTGGCCGCCTCGATCGGCCCCGGCCTCGCCAAGGCCGCGCTTGCCGGCAAGGTCGACGGCAGGCTCGTCGACACCTCGTTCGTGATCGAATGCGATTCGCAGGTGTCGATCGTCACCGAACGCGACGCCGAGGGCCTCGAGGTCATCCGCCACTCGACCGCGCACCTGCTCGCCTACGCGGTGAAGACCCTGTTCCCGGAGGCCCAGGTCACCATCGGCCCGGTGATCGAGGACGGCTTCTACTACGATTTCTCGTTCAAGCGCCCGTTCACGCCCGAGGACCTCGCGGCGATCGAGAACAAGATGAGCGAGCTCGCGAAGCAGGACGAGCCAGTCACGCGCAGCCTGATGCCGCGCGACGATGCGGTTCGCCACTTCGAGTCGATCGGCGAGCACTACAAGGCCGAGATCATCGCCTCGATCCCTTCGGACGAGCCGATTTCGCTCTACACCGAAGGCGCGTTCACCGACCTCTGCCGCGGGCCCCACGTGCCCTCGACCGGGCGCCTCAAGGTGTTCAAGCTGATGAAGGTGGCGGGCGCCTACTGGCGCGGCGACTCGAGGAACGAGATGCTGCAGCGGATCTACGGCACCGCGTGGACGAAGAAGGACGACCTCGATGCCTACCTGCACCGGATCGAGGAGGCGGAGAAGCGCGACCACCGCAGGCTCGGGAAGCAGCTCGACCTCTTCCACCTGCAGGACGAGGCGCCGGGGATGGTGTTCTGGCACCCCAAGGGCTGGTCGATCTGGCAGCAGGTCGAGCAGTACATGCGCGCCGTCTATCGCGACAACGGCTATCTCGAGGTGCGCACGCCGCAGGTCCTCGATCGCTCGCTGTGGGAGAAATCGGGCCACTGGGCGAACTACAAGGACAACATGTTCACGACCGAATCGGAGAAGCACGACTTCGCGATCAAGCCGATGAACTGTCCCGGCCACATCCAGATCTTCAATGCCGGCCTGCGCAGCTACCGCGACCTCCCCCTGCGCTACGGCGAGTTCGGTGCCTGCCACCGCAACGAGCCCTCGGGCGCACTGCACGGGATCCTGCGGGTGCGCGGGTTCACCCAGGACGACGGCCACATCTTCTGCACCGAGGACCAGATCCAGCCCGAGTGCGTCACCTTCCACGACCTCGCGCTGAAGGTCTATCGCGATTTCGGATTCGCCGACGTCGTCGTCAAGCTCGCGCTGCGGCCGACCCCGCGCATCGGCACCGACGAGCAGTGGGACAAGGCCGAGGAGGCGCTGCGCGCGGCGCTTCGTGCCTGCGGCGCGGAATGGAAGGAGCTGCCGGGCGAAGGCGCTTTCTACGGGCCGAAGATCGAGTACCACCTCCAGGACTCGATCGGCCGCAGCTGGCAGGTCGGCACCATGCAGGTCGACTTCCAGCTGCCGGGCAGGCTCGGGGCCGAGTACGTGGCCGCCGACGACACCCGCAAGGTTCCGGTGATGCTGCACCGCGCGATCGTCGGATCGCTCGAGCGCTTCATCGGCATCCTGATCGAAAATCACGCAGGCGCGATGCCGCTGTGGCTCGCGCCGGTCCAGGCGATGGTGCTGACGATCACCGACCGGCAGCGCGACTACGCGACGCAGGTCGCGCAGACGCTGCGCGATGCCGGCCTGCGGGTGAGCTCCGATTTGCGCAACGAGAAAATTACCTATAAAATTCGAGAACATAGCCTCCAAAAGCTTCCCTATCAGCTGATCGTGGGCGATAAGGAAGAGCAGAACCAGACGGTGGCTGTGCGTACCCGCAGCGGCGAGGACCTGGGGACGATGTCCCTGCCCGCCTTGCTCTCTCGCCTCCAGGCGGAGGTGGCAGGAAAAACCCATTAGAATCAATGGATTTTCCTCAATTCGCGGGCCCTATTGAACTGACGGAGATAACGCAATAGCACTGGACAAGCAGCATCAACGACTGAACGGCGAGATCAACGCCCCCGAAATCCGACTCGTCGGAATCGAAGGTGAGCAGCTCGGTATCGTTTCGCTCTCCGAGGCCCTGGCCAAGGCGGAGGCTGCCGAGCTCGATCTGGTCGAGATCGCCCCGATGGCAGAGCCCCCGGTTTGCCGGATCATGGATTACGGCAAGTTCAAGTACCGGGAGGCGAAGAAGCAGCACGAGGCGAAGCTCAAGTTGAAGCAGATCCAGGTCAAGGAAGTGAAGTTCCGGCCTGGAACCGACGAAGGCGACTACAAGATCAAGCTGCGCAACCTGACCCGCTTCCTCGCGGAAGGCGACAAGGCGAAGGTGACGCTGCGGTTCCGCGGCCGCGAGATGGCACACCAGGAATTCGGGGTGCGCCTGCTCGAACGGATCCGCGGCGACCTCGACCCGTACGCAATCGTCGAACAGTTTCCAAGGCTCGAAGGCCGGCAAATGGTGATGCTGCTGGCCCCGAAGAAGACGCTGCCAAAGACGCATCACCAGGACAAGCCCGAGGACGGTAAGCCGCAAGGCGCCAAAGCCTCTCCGCCGGACCATCCGCGCGAGAGCACCGCCGTGGGTGACAAACAATAGGAAACGGCATCATGCCGAAAATGAAGACCAAGTCGGGCGCCAAGAAGCGCTTCCGCGTACGCGGCAGCGGTTCGGTCAAGCGCTCGCAGGCGTTCAAGCGCCACATCCTCACCAAGAAGTCGACCAAGAACAAGCGGCAATTGCGCGGCGCGGCGGGCGTCCATCCGACGAACGCCAATGCAGTCGCAGCGATGCTGCCCTACGCGTAAGGAGCCGCCATGCCCCGAGTCAAACGTGGTGTGACCGCCCGCGCGCGGCACAAGAAGGTCCTCGCCCAGGCCAAGGGTTATCGCGGCCGCCGGAGCAGCGTCTACCGCATCGCCAAGGAAGCGGTGATGAAGGCCGGCCAGTACCAGTACCGCGACCGCCGGCAGAAGAAACGCGAATTCCGCGCCTTGTGGATTGCGCGGATCAACGCCGCCGCGCGCGAGCTCGGCCTGTCGTACAGCGCGTTCATGAACGGGCTGAAGAAGGCGTCGATCGACATCGACCGCAAGGTGCTGGCCGATCTCGCCGTCCACGACAAGGCGGCCTTCGGCAAGATTGCGGAGCAGGCGAAGGCCTCCCTCGCCTGACCGATCCGCGCAAACGACAGGGAGGCGAGACCCGCCTCCCTTTTTTGTTTCTGCGCCCCGCCCAACGGATACGGACCAGGCCATGCAGCAAGACGGACTCCATGCGATCGTCGCCGCGGCGCTCGCCGATTTCGCCGCGTGCACCGACCCCGCCGGACTCGAGAACGCCAAGGCGAAATACCTGGGCAAGGCGGGCGCGCTTACGGCGCAGCTGAAGACCCTCGGCCAGCTGCCGCCGGCCGAGCGGGCGACCGCAGGCGCCGGGATCAACGCGGCCAAGACGAAGCTCGAAGGCGCGCTCGCCGCGCGGCGCGAGGCGCTGGCCGAGGCGAAGCTCGCTGCGCAACTCGCCGCCGACGCGCTCGACGTGTCGCTGCCCGGCCGCGGCCGCGGCAGCGGCGGCCTGCATCCGCTGACCCGCACGCTCGAGCGGATCGAATCGCTGTTCCGCTCGCTCGGTTTCGACGTCGCCGACGGCCCCGAGATCGAGGACGATTTCCACAACTTCACCGCGCTGAACACGCCGGAGAACCACCCGGCGCGTTCGATGCACGACACGTTCTACGTCGACGGCGGCATGGTGCTGCGCACGCACACGTCGCCGATCCAGATCCGCTACATGGAGACCCATGCACCGCCGATCCGGATCATCGCGCCCGGACGCGTCTATCGGGTCGACAGCGACGCGACCCACTCGCCGATGTTCCACCAGGTCGAGGGTCTGTGGATCGCGGACGACGTGTCGTTCGCCGACCTGAAGAGCGTGTTCAGCGAGTTCCTGCGCAACTTCTTCGAGCGCGACGACCTGACGCTGCGCTTCCGCCCGTCGTTCTTCCCGTTCACCGAGCCCTCCGCCGAGATCGACATGCGCTTCGGCGACGGCGGCTGGCTGGAAATCGCCGGCGCCGGGCAGGTGCATCCGAACGTGCTGCGGATGGTGAACATCGACCCCGAGCGTTGGCAGGGCTTCGCGTTCGGCATGGGCCCCGATCGCCTCGCGATGCTGCGCTACGGCGTCGACGACCTGCGCCTCTTCTACGAGAACGACCTGCGCTTCCTGCGGCAGTTCGCCTGATCCGATGAAATTCTCCGAACGCTGGCTGCGCACGCTGGTCGATCCGCCGCTCGACACCGCCGGGCTGTGCGACGCGCTGACGATGGCGGGGCTCGAGGTCGAGGACGTGAGCGCCGCGGCGCCCGCGTTTTCGGGTGTCGTCGTCGGCACGATCGAGAGCGTCCAGAAGCATCCCGACGCCGACCGGCTGCGCGTATGCACGGTGGACGTCGGTCGCGCCGAGCACCTCTCGATCGTCTGCGGCGCGCCCAACGCCGCCGCGGGGATCCGCGTTCCCTGTGCAGTCGACGGCTCGAAGCTCCCCGGGGACCTGACGATCCGCCGGACGACGATGCGCGGGGTCGAATCGCAGGGAATGCTGTGCTCGGCACGGGAACTCGGACTCTCCGACGATGCTTCCGGCCTGCTCGTGCTGCCCGGGGACCTCGCGCCGGGCACCGACCTGCGGCAGGCGCTCGCGCTCGACGACGCGCTGATCACCATCAAGCTGACGCCCAACCGCCCCGACTGCCTGTCGATGTCGGGCATCGCCCGCGAGGTCGCGGCGATCACCCGCGCACCCGTCGCGTTGCCGGCGATCGCGCCGGTGCCGATCGACAGCGCTGCAGCGCGCGCCGTGCGGATCGAGGACGAGGACGCCTGCCCGCGCTTCGCGTCGCGGGTCATCGAAGGCATCGACGCCCGCGCGCCGACGCCTGCGTGGATGAAGGAGCGCATCGAGCGCTCGGGCATCCGTTCGATCTCCGCGGTCGTCGACATCACGAACTACGTGATGCTCGAACTCGGGCAGCCGCTCCACGCCTACGACGCACGCCTGCTCGACGGCGACATCGTCGTCCGCTTCGCGCGCGAGGGCGAGCAGCTGACGCTGCTGAACGGCCAGACCCTCGATCTCGAGCCCGACCTGCTGATGGTCTGCGACAGCGCGAAGCCGCTGGGGCTGGCCGGCATCATGGGCGGCGAGCACTCGGGCATCGCCGACGACACGTCGACCGTGTTCCTGGAAGGCGCGTTCTGGAACCCGGCCGTCATCCAGGGCAAGATGCGGCGCCTGGGTTTTGCCAGCGACGCCGGCTACCGTTTCGAGCGCGGCGTGGATTTCGCGCTCGGGCCCGCAGGCGTCGAGCGTGCAACCCAGTTGATCCTCGACATATGCGGCGGCCGCGCAGGTCCCCTGTCGGACATCACCGGCCCGCTGCCGCCGCGCAAGCCTGTCCTGCTGCGCAGCGCGCGCGCGACGCGGCTGCTGGGCGTCGCGTTGCCGCCCGACACGATCGCGGACGTGTTCACGCGGCTGGCCCTGCCCTTCCGCCGCCAGGGCGACGACTTCATCGTCACGCCGCCCTCGTACCGCTTCGACCTCGCGATCGAGGAAGACCTGATCGAGGAGGTGGCGCGGATCTACGGCTACGACGCGATCCCGACCGCGCCGGGCACGCACTTGCAACGGATGCTCCCGGCGCCCGAAGGCACGCGCGGCGCCGGCGTGCTGCGGCACCGCCTCGCCGCCCTCGACTGGCAGGAAGTGATCACCTTCAGCTTCGTCGCGTCGGGCGCCGAGGCCGCACTCGATCCCGGGGGCAGGCCGATCACCGTGCTGAACCCGATCGCCGCGCAACTCGACGTCATGCGCACGACGCTCGTGCCGGGACTGATCGAGGTGCTGCAGACCAACGTCAAGCGCAAGCTGGCGCGCGTGCGGATCTTCGAGACCGGACGGGTGTTCGCCCGCGAGGACCTCGCCCAACCGATCCACATCGGGGGTCTCGCCTACGGCCCGTCGGATCCCGAGCAGTGGGGCCTCGCCACCCGCCCGGTCGATTTCTTCGACGTCAAGGGCGACCTCGAGGCACTCGCCGCACCGCTGTCGCTGACGACGCGCGCGTGCACCCGGCCATGGCTGCACCCCGGACGCAGCGCCGACCTGATCGTCGACGGAACGATCGCCGGCTGGATCGGCGAACTCCATCCGCGGCTCGTCCGGCACTTCGATCTCCACGCCGCGCCGATCGTGTTCGAGCTCGACGTGGGCCCGTTGGCGAGACTGCCGCTCCCGACCGGCCACGCCGTGTCCAGGTTCCCGGCCGTCCGGCGGGATATCGCCGTCATCATCAATGAAAACATTGCAGTACAAGATATACTTGATGCATTGGATCAAGTAAAACCCGCCTCGGTCGAAGCGCTGCGGGTCTTTGACGTCTACCGCGGCCCCGAGTTGGGGGGCGGCCGGAAAAGCGTTGCGATTCTTGTGCTTATGCGGGATACTCAACGTACTTTGACCGACGAGGACAGCGACGCGGTCGTCGCGCTGCTCCTCGCGACACTGCAGGACCGATTCGGCGCCTCGCTGCGACAACAGGATCCCCGATGACGCTCACCAAGGCCGAGCTGGCCGATCTCCTCTTCGAGCAACTGGGCTTGAACAAGCGCGAGGCCAAGGACATGGTCGAACGCTTCTTCGAGGAGATCCGGACGGCGCTCGAAGAGGGTCGCAGCGTCAAGCTTTCGGGCTTCGGGAATTTCCAGCTGCGGGAGAAACCCCAGCGCCCCGGGCGCAATCCCAAGACCGGCGAGGAGATTCCCATTACCGCCCGACGCGTCGTCACGTTCCACGCCAGTCAGAAGTTGAAGGCCATGGTCGAGGCGGCGAACCATGCCCGAAGCCAATCGAGCTAAGGCCCTGCTTCCGCCGATACCCGCCAAGCGTTACTTCACCATTGGCGAGGTCAGCGAGTTGTGTGCGGTGAAACCGCACGTGCTCCGTTACTGGGAGCAGGAATTCTCGCAACTGAAGCCCGTCAAGCGACGGGGCAACCGACGGTACTACCAGCACCACGAGGTGCTGCTGATCCGGCGCATCCGCGACCTGCTCTACGAGCAGGGTTTCACGATCAACGGTGCCCGCCACCGGCTCGACAGCGAAATCGCCGAGCCGAGGGCGGCAGCGCGTGCCGCGCAGAGTTCGACGCTCATCGCACCCCTATCCGTCTCGAACCAGCCGCTGGACGCTGCCACCTTGCGGCAGGAACTGGAGGAAATCCGGCAATTGCTTGGTCCGGCCGAGTGAGCGGAAAGGTATAATCGCCGTTCGGTCGGGGCGTAGCGCAGCCTGGTAGCGCACCTG
>CAWFKR010000011.1:0-20534 GCA_963816415.1 uncultured Pseudomonadota bacterium | reverse complement strand
CCATGACTCAGCATGATTGGTAACAGCCCGGCGAGGATGACGGCGACGGTCATCGATTTCGGCCGCAGCCGCAGGACCGCGCCTTCCTCGACCGCTTCGCGCAACGCCGCTTCGTCGAGCACGACACCGCTTTCCACGCGGCGGGCCCACGCAGTCTTGAGGTACACCAGCATGACCACGCCGAACTCGGCGGCGACGCCGGCCAGGGCGATGAAGCCGATGGCGCTCGCCACCGACACGGCATGCCCGAGCAGCCAGATCAGCCAGAAGCCGCCGGCCAGCGCGAACGGGACTGCGACCATGATGAGCGAGGCCTCCGCCGGATCGCGAAAGGTCAGGTACAGCAGCAGAAAGATGACCGCAAGCGTGGCGGGAACGACGGCTTTCAGACGCTGCGTGGCGCGTTCCAGGTATTCGAACTGACCCGACCACGCGATCGAATAGCCTGGAGGGAGTTTCACCTGGTCGCGCACGGCGCGCTGCATTTCGGTGACCGCGGTACGCAGGTCGCGCCCGCGCAGGTCGACGTAGACCCACGCGGAGAGCCGTCCGTTCTCGCTCTTGAGCATCGACGGACCCGCCTGGACCGACACCTGGGCCACGTCGCCCAGCCGCAGCTGGCTCCCGCGCTCGGTGACGATGGGCAGGGCGCGTACGCGGTCGAGCGAATCACGATATTCGCGCGGATAGCGGACGTTGATCGGGAAGCGCTGGCGCCCGTCGATCACCTCGCCGATGTTCTCGCCGCCCAGCGCCGAGCTCACCACCGACTGGATGTCGGCGACCTGCAACCCGTGGCGGCCGGCCGCCCGCCGGTCCGGAACGACCTCGATGTAGCGACCCCCGGTGAGGCGCTCGGCGAGCGCCGAGGAGACGCCGGGCACCGGCTTCACGACCGCGGCCACCCGGGCCGCCAGCCGGTCGATCTCGGCCAGATCAGCGCCTGAAATCTTGATGCCGACCGGGCTCTTGATGCCGGTCGCCAGCATGTCGATGCGATTGCGAATCGGGGGGACCCAGACGTTGGACAGTCCCGGCACGCGAACCACGCGGTCCAGCGCTTCCACCAGCTTCTCCTGCGTCATGCCGGGCCGCCACTGCGCGCGGGGCTTGAACTGGATCGTGGTCTCGAACATCTCGAGCGGCGCCGGGTCGGTGGCACTTTCCGCACGTCCCGCCTTGCCGAACACCGTCTCCACCTCCGGCACGGTACGAATCAGCCGATCGGTCAGTTGCAGAAGTTCGGACGCCTTCGCTGCCGACAGCCCGGGGAGTGCCGAGGGCATGTAGAGCAGGTCGCCTTCGTCCAGCGGGGGGATGAATTCGCCGCCCAGCTGCGCGAGCGGCCACGCGGCGCTCAGCATCACGCCCACGGCCAGCGCCAGCGTCCCGACCGGATGGCGCAGCGCCAGTCGCAGCACCGGGCGATAGCCGGCGATCAGCACGCGATTGAGCGGATTGCGGTGTTCGTCGGGGATGCGGCCGCGGATCAGATAGCCCATCATCACCGGCACCAGGGTGACCGACAAGCCGGCCGCGACCGCCATCGCGTAGGTCTTGGTGAAGGCAAGCGGCGAGAACAGCCGGCCTTCCTGGGCCTCGAGTGCGAACACCGGAATGAACGACAGCGTGATGATGAGCAGCGACACGAACAACGCCGGGCCCACTTCGACCGTCGCCTCGCCGATCAGCGCCCAGCGCTGCGTCGGCGTCAGCGCCACCCCAGGCTGCGCCTGCCGGAATCGCTGCAGATGCTGGTGGGCATTTTCGATCATGACCACCGCGCCATCCACCATCGCGCCGATGGCAATGGCGATGCCGCCCAGGCTCATGATGTTGGCGTTGACGCCCTGGTAATGCATGACGACGAAGGCGGTCAGCACGCCCACCGGCAGGGCAACCACGGCCACCAGCGCCGAACGGAAGTGGAACAGGAACAGCCCGCACACCAGCGCAATGACGATGAATTCCTCGACCAGCTTGTCGCGCAGGTTGGCCACTGCGCGCGCGATGAGCTGCGACCGGTCATAGGTCGTGACCAGCTCGACGCCCGGCGGTAGGCTCGGCTTGAGCTCGTCGAGCTTGGCTTTGACCGCAGCGATGGTGTCGCGGGCGTTGTGACCGCTGCGCATGACGACGATGCCGCCGGCGACTTCGCCTTCGCCGTCGAGCTCGGCGATGCCGCGGCGGGCTTCGGGTCCGATCTGGATGCGCGCCACGTCGCCGAGGTTCACGGTCACGCCGGCGGGCGTCGTGACCAGCGGAATGCTGCGAAAGTCCTCGAGGGTCGCCAGGTAGCCCCGAGCCCGGACCATGTACTCGGCCTCGCCGGCCTCGACGACGGAGCCTCCGGCTTCCTGGTTTGAACCGCGAATGGCTTCGATGACGCGCGCTTGCGTGATGCCGTAGCCCTGCAGGCGAGTCGGGTCGAGGACCACCTGGTACTGGCGCACCATGCCGCCCACGCTGGCAACTTCCGCGACGTTGGGCACCGTCTTGAGTTCGTATCTGAGGAACCAGTCCTGCAGCGCGCGCAGTTGGCCGAGGTCATGCCGGCCGCTGCGGTCCACGAGCGCGTATTCGAATATCCAGCCCACGCCGGTGGCATCCGGCCCGAGGGCTGCGTTCGCTCCCTTCGGCAGGCGCGCCTGCGCCTGGTTCAGGTACTCGAGCACACGCGAGCGTGCCCAGTACAGGTCGACGCCGTCTTCGAACAGGACGTAGACGAAGGAGTCGCCAAACAGCGAATAGGCGCGCACGGTCTTCACCCCCGGTACCGAAAGCATCGTCGTCGCCAGGGGGTAGGTGACCTGGTCCTCGACGATTTGCGGCGCCTGCCCGGGAAACTGGGTGCGGATGATCACCTGCGTGTCGGACAGGTCGGGCAGGGCGTCGAGCGGCATGCGCTGCACCGCCCACAGGCCCCAGCACACGAGCAGGACCGTGGCCGCGAGCACCAGCAGCCGATTCGCGAGCGACCAGCGGATGACGCGCGCAATCATCGCGCTCCCCCGGCGTCGGCGGCGGGTGTGACGCGGGTCAGGCGATACTCGCCCGCCTCCTCGACGAAATCGAACGCGACATGGTCGCCGGCCTTGAGCGGCATCGTGCCGTCACCCGAGGAACGCTTGAAGCTCATGGTCATGGCCGGCCACTTGAGCGCGGCCACCGGCCCGTGGGCAATCGTCACTTCGTCCACGTCGACCTGCTCGATGCGGCCTTCGGTGTGGTAGGTGGTCCGTACCGGCTGCGGCTGCGGCTGCGGCTGCGGCTGCACCTCTGCACCGATCCGTGCCAGCGCCGCCTTGAGGCTCGCCTCGGAGTCGATGAGGAACTGGCCGGAGGTCACCACGCGCTGCCCCTCGGACAGGCCCGAGAGCACCTCGACGTCGGGACCCGCTGCATGCCCGAGCGTCACCTCGACCGGCTCGAAGCGCTGGTCGCCGTGGGCCACGATGACGACATTGCGCAGCCCCGTCGCAATGACGGCTTCCTGCGCCACCAGGAGTCGGGGTACACCGGAGGGCAGCTGCGCAATCACGCGCACGAACATGCCGGGCTTGAGCCGCAGTCCCGGGTTGGTCAGCTGCAACCGAATGCGCACGGTGCGTGTCGCGCTGTCGACTTGCGGCAGCACGGCTGCAAGCGAGCCAGCGAAGGAGACACCTGGGTAAGCATCGGCAGTCGCGACCACCGGCATGCCGACACGCAAGGTCCCGGCCTGGGCTTCAGGCACGTTGGCCTCGACCCATACGCTGCTCAAGTCGACGATCCGGAACAGCATCTGCCCCGGCTGAACCTGCGCGCCCTCGCGCACGCCGATATCCTCCACCACGCCGGCGCGCGGCGCACTCAGCGTGAACCGCGATTGCGGCGCGCCGCCGCGCTCGACTTCGTGAATCGCGGCTTCGGGGACGGACAGCAGATGCAGGCGCTCGCGCGTCGCGGCCAGCAGGGCCGGGTCCAGGTTGGCTTGGCGAAGGCCCTGATATTCAGCCAGCGCACCCGCCCACTCCGGCACGAACATGCTCACCAGCCGCTGGCCCCGGCTCACCGGGTCCAGCGCCGCGCGCACGTACAGTTGCTCCACGTACCCCGTGGCGCGCGACTGCACGACGACCATCGCTCGCTCGTTGGGGACCACGTTACCCTGTGCCTCGACGCTGGACGTCAGCGTGCCGCGGCGCACCGCCGCCGTGCGCAGTCCCAGATCCTGGGCGAGGCGCGGACTGACGCTCACGCCGCTCGCGTCGCCGTCGTCGGCGTACACCGGGACCAGTTGCATGTCCATGAACGGGGACTTGCCCGGTTTGTCGAAGCGCGTCCCGGGATTCATCGGGTCGTGCCAGTACAGGACGCGGCGCGCCGGCGGCGTCGTGACGGCGGCTGCGTCGGCCGCTGCAACACGCTGGCCTTGGCTCAGGCCGATGCGGTAGGCGCCGTAACCGATGACGGTGACACCGAGGAAGGCGATCGCGCCGAGTAGAAGGGAGCGGTTCATGGCTGTACTCCGGTGGCTGCAGCAGGGGCGAGATAGGTGTGTTGCAGCTGCGCCCAGAGGCGGGCCGCGTCGCGCTCGAGGTCGAGCAACTGCAGCTGGGCCTCGACTTCGGCGCGGCGCGCTTCCAGTACGCCGGTCAGTCCCGCCTGCCCGCTGCGATAGGCAGCGAGCTGCACGGCAAGCCGCTGCCTGGTCACCGGCAGCAGCGTCTGTTCGAGGGCCTCCTCGCGTTCGCGCAATGTCTGCCAGTCGCCACGCAGCACCGCGAAGTTGGCTTGCTCTCGTCGCCTTGCGTCCTCGAGTAGGGCGCGCGCCTGGTCGCGCTGCGCGAGCCGGGCGGCGACTTCGCGGTCCTCACGGTCGGCCCGGTCCAGGGGCAGCGGCACGCTCACGCTGACCGACAGCATGTTCGAGTAGCTGGGTCCACGCAGCGCATACGCCACTTCCCAGCTCACGTTCGGGCGACGATCGAGCTCCGCCACGGTCACTTCGGCATCGGAGAGTGCGAGCTGGCTTTCAAGGACCCGCAGCGGTGGCGTGTCCGGCGCGTCGTGCGCGGCAAGCGCTGCCAATGCAGCCGTCGTGGACGGCCCGGGCTCGTCCGCAGTCGGCCGGCGCGCATCCGCGCCGAGCCAGCGCTCGAGGCGCAGCGTGGCGGCCTCCTGCTGCCGGCGCGCATTGCGGACCTGGTCCTGCACCTGGACCTGCATCGCGCGGGCGGCCAGTACGTCGCCGGCCGACGCCTTGCCGCTGCCGACCTGGGCTTCGACGACGCGCTGCTGCATCGCCAGCTCGTCATCGAAGCTCTGCAGCAGCGCTCCGGCGCGACGTGCATAGCTGCGGTCGTACCAGGCGCTCGTCACCTCGGTACGGATCTCGGTGCGCGCCACGCTGCGTTCGCTTTCCAGGCGCAGCGCCTCGCGCTCCGCACGCTCGCGACGCGCGGAACGCTTGTCCTGCGACACGTATTCCTGCATGACCCCGACCCGCCGCATGGTCATGAAGTCGCGGGTGAGCGAAAACGCATCGGGACCATCGGCAGGCACGTTCTCCACGCCGACGCTCAACACGGGGTTGGGCAATTGCCCTGCAGCGACACCCAGGTCCCGGGCCGCACTGGCAGCGGCGGTGCTCGCGGCAAGCGCCGGGGCGCGTGCTTCGGCCAGGCGCAGCGCATCGGCCAGGGTCAGCGGGGCATTGCCCGCGGCCGCAGCCGAGGCCGTCAGCAGCGCGAAGGCAAACCCCAGGATTGCAGCCGTGAGGCCATGGGCTGAGCACCAGTGGCGTTCAGCGCAGACGCAGCAGCCTTGATTGCGGAGGTGCATCGACATCGTTTCACTCCCATCTTTCGATCCGGCCATCACCGCTACCGCGATTGCCGCTCGAGCCGGACGACGGTCAGGTGCCCCCCGACGTTGTCGGCGACGAAGCGGACCTGGTCGCCTTCCTTCAACGTCGTGAGCCATGCGCGGTCGGCGACGCGAAAGACCATGGTCATCCCGGACATGCCGAGATTCCTGAGCGGGCCGTGGCGCAGCGTGAGGGTCCCGCTCTCCCGATCCACCTTGCGTACTTCGCCGGTGCTGACGGCGGGATCGTTCGCCGACAGCGGAGTGAGCGCGTGTGCGACCGAGGAATCGGCGCCCTGGGCAATGGCGACCACGGAGGTTGCGGCCACGGCCACGGCCACGGCCGCGATCATTGCGCGTTTCAAGACAGGTACCAGCATGGCGTGCTCCCTGCGTAGCGTTGAGGGGTGGGCGACGCGCGAACGGCTGCCACCCACGGGGCGGCAGCGCAACGGCGCGTGCGTCAGGCGCAGGGCGTCAAGCCCCGCTAGCTACAGAGGGAATTACAGAGCGAGGCGCAACGAGCGGAGGAGCACGGGCACCTCCGGAGGCGGCTGGGCGCGCAGCAGCACGGCCGCGGGAGCGGCGGCTGCTGGTCGGGGAGAAACGATGGCGGCAACCCACAGCGGTGCCGGGGTTGGCGGATGCTGCAGCAACGGCAGGGCGCCGACGAGCGGGGGCTGCTCGGCGCAGATTTGCAGGCAATTCGCGGGCAGGGCCGGGGTGGGGCCATGACCACAATCCGGCGCCGCGCCCATGCCGTGGCTCGCCGGCATCGGCGCGAGCAGGACGGCGTGGCCGCTGCCGATGAACAGCGTGAACAGCCACGCCCCCAACATCAGGGCGGAAAGCGCCTTCCGGTATCGGCGAGTCGGCACGAGTTCAATCGGTGAGCAGACGACGCAGTGTACGCAGCGGAAGGAACGGGTTGCTTGACTTAGGTCAACCGGCAATCTTGCGGCTCCGGCCCGGATCGACCCGCGATAGCGGGTCTCTCAGACCGGCAGGAACACCGCCGTCGCCAGGTTCTGGACGATCCTGCGAATGATGCGGTTGGTGCGCTGCGCGGCGATGCGCGCCATCAGGTCCTGGTAGCCGATCATCTTTCCGAACTCCCGCTCGAACGACAGATTGGGCGCACCGGTCCCCATCTCGTTCGAAAGCAGCAATGGCTCCCCGTGCGCGCCGCGGGCATTGGCGAGCTTCCAGGCGGCGATCTCGATGTTCCGCGCGCAGTTGTAGAGCTTCTGCGGATCGAGCGTATCGGTCATGAAAAACTGCGTCTTCTCGTTGTGCGAGATGTAGACCATGCTCGCGAGCCCGACGCCGTAGGCGAAGACCCGGTCTCCGGCGTAGTCCGGCTTCAACCCGAGCATGATCGCGTCGGCCCCGCGCGCGTCGGCGAGCTCGGCGAAGCGGAATCGGGCCTGGGTGTTGAAGGCCCGCGCCAATGCAGCCCCGATGCCGCGATGATTGCCTTTGCGCAACTCGCGCGGGTTTCGGCGATAGAGCTTTTCCATCAGCAGCCGCGCCGAGGCGAGGCATTCCTGCGCGGGAACCTCGAGTGCAACGTCGACATCCGATTTCGCGAGGTCCGAAGGCAGGAATTCGCGCTCGACCGGCGCCTTGCGCTTGCCCGTGCTGGGCGCGGCGGGCGGGAACGAGGGGGCCGAGGCACACCCGGCGAGAAGGGCGAAGACCGTGAGCGCGCAGTGAACGAGGGCCTTTCTTCGCGCCGGCGTCGTCGCAGCGCCGGTGGCCGCGCATGATGCGCCGGGGGGCAGCCAAGCTTCAGCCCGTGCCGGCCGACCTTCGTGCTGAGCACTCCGGTATTCACCCTCGGGGCGGCCCGTCGGGTTCACTGGCCGACCTTCGTGCTGAGCACTCCGGTATTCACCCTCGGGGCCGTCTCACTGGCCGACCTTCGTGCGGCCCTCGGGTTCATGCCGGTTCCTCCGTGCGAAGTCGAGTACAGCCTGCGTGTACAGCGTACCGCCGACGGTATCGTCGTCCTCGTGCCCGCCACCGTGGATCAGCGTCAACCACTTGGGTTCGCGGGCTGCCGCGAAGAGTTGCTCGCTCATCGCAAACGGAACCTCCTCGTCGGCGGTCCCGTGGATGAACAGCACGGGCACTCGCACCTGCGGAATCCTCGCGAGCGAGTCGAAGCGCTGGCGCAGAAGCCGATGGATCCAGTCGGCCGGAAACATCGGATAGCGGGCAGCCGCGACATCGCCCATCGAGGTGAACGAGCTTTCCACGATCAGTCCCGCCGCATCAGGATGGTGCTGTGCGAGGTCGATCGCGATCGCGCCACCAAGGGAATGGCCGTAGATGAAGGTCCGTCCCGGATCCACCTGTCGCGCGTGGATCAGGTAGTCCCACATCGTCTCGGCATCCTCGTAGACGCCGGCCTCGGAAGGCTCGTCGCCGCTGCTCTCGCCATACCCCCGGTAGTCGACGATGAGCACCGAAAACCCCAGCTTGCGGAACAGGGCGGCGCGCGGGAGATTGGCGCTGATGTTGAGGTCGCTTCCGTGCAGGTAGAGAAGCGTCGGGGCCGCGGCGTCTTCGGATGGCAGCCACCAGCCGTGCAGGAAGGAACCCTTGCTCCCGGCCACCGGCAACCATACGTCCTCGTATTCCAGGTGCAGGTCCGCCGGCGTCCGAGACTCGACGCGGCTGGGCGTGAAGATCAGCTTTCGCTGGTTTGCCCACAGAAACGAGGCTGCCCCACCATAGCTGGCGAACAACAGCACCGCGAGCGCCACAAGGATCGCGACGCCCTGTTGGCGTCTGGCGGTCAACCTGGCCGAACTCGGTGGCGTCATTGGCGTCGCGCCCCCAGCAGCGCACTTCAGAATGCCAGTGTGACACCTGCGAGGGCGCTTGGCTGGTTGGCGGTCTGGACGATGGGACTGCGGGCGGCGCCGCCGAGCAGCCGCTCATACGCGACCGATGCGACGAGATGCCAGCCGCCGGCGATGTGCCAGTCGGCCGCGATCTCGATGGCCGCGTTCTGCCAGCCACCGCCGGGATCGTAGGCTTCGAAACCGCTTGCCTCGGCGGCCGCCGGGCTCACGCCGAAGAAGGCGCGCGTCTGGCGCGCATTCGCCCACGTCACCGTGGGCAGGATCGTCAGCTCCAGGTCATGTGTCGGCTCGAGCGGCAGGTAAATCCCCAGGATTCCGATGGAACCCTGGGAACTTCCAAGTGCCGCGCGCAGCTGCGCGAAAACGGGTACCCCGAGGACCGTCACGTGCCCGGCAACGCCCGCATCGACCGCGTCGCTCACATCCGGCAGCCCGTGCAGGCGCGCACTGCCATCGCTGACGCTGGTGAAACCGGGATCGCTGTCGGTGCGGCCCGAGCGATACCCGACGAGCACGCCGGCGCCCACGTCGGACTTGTCGACGATGTCCCAGCGGGCTTCCGGCGCGATCGTCAGCGAGCCGCTGTCGAGCGCGAAGCTGCCGTAGCCTGCGGTGCGGTAGGCGCCGTCCGCCCAGATCCGCAGCCGCGGGCTCGCCGCGCTTGCGCCCTCGTAATCCGGTGCGACTGCGACGCCGACGCCGACATCGAAGTCCCAGTTGCGCTGCTCGTCTGCGGCCGCGGCCGACGCCGCGACCAGCCCGAAGGCAGCGGCGATCGCCGCAGCGGCCGCGCGCGCGCGTTTGCGGCTAACGGCCATGCCGACCCGTGCCCACCGTCGACGTTCGACGTCCTTCAGTCGGCATGGATGCCCGCGGCCTTGATCACCTTCGCCCACTTCGCCGTCTGGACGTCAAGGTAACGCGCGAACTTCCCCGCAGAGCCGCCCTCGGCGACCACGCCCATGTTCTCGAGCTTGGTCTTGACGTCCGGCGCGCTCAGCGCTTCGTTGATTTCGGCATTGAGCTTGTCCACGACGTCCTTGGGCGTGTGGGCCGGAGCCACGAATCCCCACCAGACCGTCGCTTCCAGTTCGGGAAAGCCTGCCTCGGTGGCCGTCTCCACGTCGGGGAGCGGGGCGAAGCGCTTCGGGCTGCCGACAAGGATCGGGCGCAGACGGTGAGCGTTGATCTGCGGCATCGCTTCCAGGGGATTCAGGAACATGAAGGAGACGCGCCCCGCGGTCAGATCGATGATCGCGGGTGCACCGCCCTTGTATGCCACCTGGAGCATCTGGGTGTGCGAAGTCAGCTTCAGGAGCTCGGAAGCAAGATGCGGTGCGCTTCCGTTGCCGGACGATGCGTAGGAGATCTTCGTCGGATCAGCCTTGGCCGCTGCAATGACGTCCTTCAGCGAGTGATACGGCGACGTCTCCGGAACGACCATGATCAGCGGCGCATAGCCCAGATAGGCGACGGGCTCGAGGTCCTTCTGCTCGGTGAAACCGCGGTTCCGATAGAGCGACGCGTTCGTCGCCAGCCCGTTCGCGGCGAGAAGCATCGTGTACCCGTCCGGCCTGGCCTTGACGACCGCCTCCGTTCCGACGTTGCCGTTTGCACCCGGTTTGTTCTCGACGATCACCGGCTGTCCGGTCTGCTTGCTGATGTGCTGCGCAAGCAGACGACCAAGGATGTCGACCGCCCCCCCTGGCGGAAACGGGACCACGAGATGGATCGGGTTCGACGGGAAGGGCTTCGTATCCGCAGCGTTCGCTGCCACCCCGCAGCCCAAGGTGAAGCCAGCCACGAGAACCGACAACAAAAGCCTGCGATTGCGCCTCCAGTTCACTGTTTCCTCCTCACAGTCCAGCTCCTCACGAATTGTTTTCAGTCTTGACGACCGCTTGCTGGCGAGACGCGTGCACCGCGATCGCTCACCGCTGCTTCCGCACCACGGCTACTTCAATTCTTCCAGCGCCACTTCGTAGACCTTGCGGGCCGGGTCGTACTTGACGCTGTAGGCCGAAGGATAGGCGCCCGGCTTGCCATAGGAAGCGGGCCGCGGCACCGGCGCCGAGAACGAAGGCTTCGACTTCAGGAATGCCAGCGACGCCATCGGCTCGACGAAGGTCAACTTCTTGTTGTAGTAGCCGTAGATGAATGTCGCGGTGAACGGCTGGCCATGGAATTCGGGCGACGCCGGATTGACTGCGTGCACGCCCATCTGCGGAACCGCCGTGCCGGGCGGCACGACGTAGCCGGCGGGCAGCAGTTCGGCGGCGGGCTGCTGGCTCGGATCGCCCGAATCGTTCTCGCTCTTGAACGCGACCTTCATCTGCTCGGCCCGGTTCACCAGGTAGAAATGGAAATCGAAATGTGGCGTGTCGTAGACATGCGGCGGCGGATGGCCTACGGACTCCCAGTTGATGACGACGTGCTCAACGACCGTCTTGGGCCCCTTCGTCGGCATCGGTAGGGCGTAGGGGAAATCGGGTTCCACCCCCTTGGCCGCCTTGGGCAGGCCGTCGAGCATGCCGGGCGTGAAGACCACACCGATCGACGCCGGCTTGCCGCTGGCGTCGGTGCGAACGATGGTGTGTGCCGTGCCGTGGCCGATATGTACTGCGTTGCCTTCGTAGGTGGCGGGCTTGGTCGCCGCGACCGCGGGTCCTGCCGCGAGCGCGCAGGCGATCGTTGCAAGAACGAGAACTGGGCTCCGATGAGCCCGAGCGCTGGTGCGAATCATGAATCTCTCCCCTTTTGGTTCGGACGATGACGAGCGCCGTGCCCGCATGGCGGGCGACCCGCGGCACCGTGTTTCAAAGCTGCGGATGATGACATAACTTGTGCATTCGGATTGCCGACTGCGGCACCACCTCAATCGACGGTCGCGCCGGATTCCCTGATCGCCTTCGCCCAGCGCGGCAGCTCCGCCTTGATCGCTGCGGCAAACTCGTCGGGGGTTTGCCGACGAACGGGCTCCATGCCGAATTTGAAGAGTTCTTCCCTGAATTGGGGCAAGCCCTTGATCTTCTCCAGTTCGGTCCACAGGCGGTCGACGACCGCCTTCGGGGTGCCTGCAGGCGCGACGATGCCCTGCCACGCCTGCCAGTCGTAGCCCGGCACCGTGGCCGCGATCGGCGCAACCGACGGCAAGAGGGTCGTCGGTCGCGCGGCCGACGTCCCCAGCGCGATGACCTTCCCGGCGCGGATGTTCGGCACCGCGACCGTGGCGTCCGCGAACATCACGTCAATCCGACCGGCGAGAAGGTCGTGAAGCGCGGCAGGGGTCCCCTTGTACGGAATGTGCTGGAGGTCGAGCCCGCTCTCGGTCTTGAGTATCTCCATGAACAGGTGGTGTGGGCTGCCGCTGCCGATCGATGCGTAGTTGTACCTGCCCGGTGCAATCCGGACCGCATCTTGCATCTCCTTCACGCTCCGGGCCGGGAACCGGGGATTGGCGATCAGGAAGAAGTTGACCGAGCCAACCTGCGAGATCGGCGCAAAATCCTTCACCGGATCGACGGGTGAGGGGTGGTAGAGCAGAGGGCTGATGCCCAGGGTCGTGGACGTCGCCATCAAAAGCGTGTAACCATCCGGCGGCGCCTTCGCGACCAACCCGGCGGCGACGAGCGTACCCGCGCCCGGCTTGTTGTCGATGACGACCGGTTGCTTCAGCGCAGCGGCAAGGCGTTGACCGATGGCGCGCGCGAGCAGATCGGTCAGCGCGCCCGGCGGGTAGGGCACGACCAACGTGATCGGCCGCATGGGATACCCGGATTGCGCCGCCGCGAGCGTGGCGCCGAGCGCCAGCGCGATGACCGTGGCGAATCCCAAGAACCTGGCGTAACGGTTGACCATGGACCTAATCCCCTCGGTTGGCGCACGCAAGGTAGGCTGCGACCAAGTGGGTGTCAAGCGTATAGACTGATGGCGGCTTGGCGACCCACGCCGGCACCCGAACGGCTCGGGTCGAAGTTCCTTGATGGCTACGGAAAGTGGAGAGTCGCGTGGCGATTCCGGTACTTCTGGTAGCGACAACGACAAGCTGGCTGGGCACCGCCCGCATTCCAATCGCGCTGGCGAAAGCCGGCTTCGACGTGTCGCTGCTGACGCCGCGGCATTCGCTTGCCGAGGCGAGCCGTTTCATCGCGAAGATCGGCTACCTCGGAAACCACACGACACGAATGCAGTGGTTCGATGCGTTCACCGCGATGGTCGACGCGACGCTGCCGCGGCTCGTGATCCCCTGCGACGACGTGGCCTTTCGCCTGCTCGCGTCGGTCGCGACCGAGCCTCCCCAAGGCAGGCGCGCCGAGCGGCAGCTTCAACTGGCGGCACTCGTTCGCACCTCGCTCGGCCAGCCCGAGCACTACGAGCCGACTGTCGACAAGACACTGCTCCCGCCGCGCGCCGAGGCGCTTGGCGTGCAGGTGCCTCCGTACGCGATCATTGCCGACCTCGCGGACGCCGAGGCTTTCGTCGCCCGCCACCCGTATCCGGTGGTACTGAAGCGCGCCCATGGCTTCGCCGGACATGGCGTCGCGATCTGTGCGAGCGGCGGCGAGCTGGCGCAGGCGTTTGACGCCTTCGCAGTTGCGGACGCGGAGGACATGCACGAGGCCACCCGCGGCCGTTACCTGCTTCAAGCCCACGTCGCAGGGCCGGTTCAGTACTTCCACGCCGTCGCCTGGCAAGGCGAACTCATCGCAGGATGGGCGCTGGAAAAGCTGCTCGCCAATCCGGCGCCGAAGGGACCGCCGACGATGACCCGCTATTTTCCCGGCCCCGGGCTGCGGAAGATCGCGGCCGATCTCGCGCGGGGATTCGGCATCAACGGATTGTTCTTCGCCGAATTCATCGTCGACGCTGCGACCGGGACGCCGTGCCTGCTCGAGATCAATCGTCGCGTCAGCCCTGCAACGCACCGAGGCGTGCTGCAGAACGTCGATCTGTGCGCCGCCCTCTTCGGCGCGCTCGACGGCACGGCCTCGAAGTCACGCACGGCACTCGATCCTGAAGAAGAGGGCATCACCGTGCACTTTCCTCAGGAGTGGCTGCGCGATCCGCAGAGCCCGCATCTGCACCACTATCCGCTGGACGTGCCGTGGGACGAGCCGGAGCTCATTGAAGCGCTGCTGAAGCTGCGGCATTGAATCGCGCGGCGACCCGGAAACGGCGCGCTCGCGCGACGCTGGGGGCCTCGGCGCTGCGCGGGGCGATGCGGAAGGCGCGGATCCTAGCCGGCGACCCGGACCACGACGAAGATGAAGGCCGCACCCAGACAGGTCAGCCCGATCAGACTGCCGGCGGTCCTGGGCCCGGCCCGGGAATGCGCTTCGGGAAGGATGTCGGAGGCACCGATGTAGAGCAGGAAGCCCGCGAAGAACCCAAGATAGAGCATCAGGAAACGAGGGGGTACCGAGAAGGCCAGCGTGGCTGTGGCACCCAGGACCGGGGCCGTCGCGTCGAGCAGGAGCATTGCCAGCGAACGGCGATCGGTATTCCGGTTCACCAGCATCAGGCTCACGGTGTTGAGGCCATCGCAGAAGTCGTGCGCAATCACGGCGATGGCTACGGCAATTCCTGCGGACGTGGACACCTGGAACCCAAGGCCAAGCCCGACCCCGTCCATGAAGCTGTGCCCGGCGAGCGCGAGCGCCGACAGGACACCCACCTTCGGGTGATGATGCGAAGCGTAATCGGTCTCGTGGCTGTGATGAACCAGCACGAACTTCTCCAGCCCGTGAAAGAGCAGAAATCCCAGCACCAGTGCGATCATTGCTCCGATGACGTCCACTCCCAGCTTGCGCGCCAGGTCGAAGATCTCGGGCAGGAGGTCGAAGCTGACAACGCCGAGCAGCACGCCAGCCGTGAAGCTGAGGATGAAATGCATCCACCCGCGGTACCGAAGCGCAAAGAGGCCGCCACCGAGTGTCGAGAGAAACGCTGCCAGTGACAGGAGCAGGGCGGGCATGACCTACGAGGGCGACTGGGTTGGAGCGCCGGCGTCCCTCAGGCAGGTTCCCGTCGGGCGAATTCGATCTGTACGCGGCGCGCGCGGATTATGCTCGAAGAGAACCGGCCGTCAAGCTCGGCGGGTCGTCGTCGGCATGGACTTGAGCGCCCGGAGTTCCACCGAAACCGAGGTCGCGCCATCGGTGACCAGGACGTGCCCATCCTGGATCGTGACCTGCAATTCCATCGATCGTCCGGCGAGATTCGCGAGCGCTCGGCTCGCTTCCAGTGGCACTTCGCTGACGGCAAGCCGCTCCTGGCGGTCCACCCTTTCACGCACGCCTTGCCACCAGAGTTCCACCGCACGACCGCCATACGCGAGGACGTAGACCTCCCGCGCGCGACCGCACGCCTTGCGCAACGCGCGTTCATCCGGCAACCCGACGTCGATCCACTGCTCGATTGCGCCGGTCAGGTCGCTGCGGCACAGATCGGGCTCGTCCTCTGCGCTCAGCCCGCGCCCGAACACCAGAGCCTGGTCCGCATGCAACGCGAACGCGAGCAACCGGACCATCATGCGTTCGTCGGTCTCGGAGGGGTGTCGCGCGATCGTCAGCGCATGATCGCCGTAGTAGCCGCGGTCGATGTCGGCAATGGAAAGCGCGGCCTTGAAGATCGTCGATTTGAGCGCCATGCCCGGAGTGTAGCGGTGCGCAGGGCAGACGCCGTGCGCGAGCATGGAGCCTGCGGGCCCGCCGGCGCCCGGGCCGGCACGAATCAGCGAATTCCCCGGCGGAGCGATGCACCCGCCGTCGCGATCGTCAGTCGGTCAGGCTGCCGCCCTCTGGTCGACGCGGGCCACGCGGTTCCGGCCGAGGCGCTCGTCGACCAGCGTGACGATCTCGTCCACCGTGTCGGAGTGGAGCCCCCGCTGGCGCGCAATCCGCTGGACCAGGCTGTCGACCCGCTCGATGTGCTCGGCGCCGCCGAACAGCGCGCGCGCTGCCGACGAGGGCTTGCCCAGGCCTTCGGCGGCCGTGGCGTACTTGGCGAAGGGCACCAGGTCGTCCCGGTCGGCCCCGAGCCGACCGCAGAGCTCCACGACCCATTCGTAGATCGCCAGAGACTCGGCGAGGTTTCCGTGCACCGCCTCCTGGATGGGGATCATCGTGTCCCGCCGGATGCAGCGGTAGTTGCCGGCGATCAGCATCGGCCACTTGGCGAGCGGAACGAAGATCGAATCGTGCACCTTGAGCTTGACCGGTATCTCGAGCGCACTGTCGGCGCCTTGCAGCCGGGCTTGCTCGATGTCGGCCTCGAGTTCGCGCAGCAGGGCAGTCGGCCCGTCGGCTTCGAAGCGCGCTGCCTTGAAATTGGTCGGCAGACCCACCTGCAGCACATTCTTCGGCTGATCCGCCGGGCGGAAGGCCTGGGGATCGGGGCTCGCCAGGGTGATCAGCGACGGATCGAAGCCGGCCCAGACCGAGGCGTCCGCGTAGCAGGGTTCCAGCGCTCCGGTCGCGAGGCCCGGAATGCGCTTCAGATAGGGCAGGGGAGGCATGTTCATGATCGCCAAGCAGGGCTTGCGCGAGCGCGCCACGCGGTCCATCAGCTCGCGAACGCCCGGCGCGGCGTATTGCGCCTCCTGCATGCCGAGCACGACCAGGTCGAAGGCGCCGGGGTCGACCTCGTTGGGAGCCCGCGCCGAAAGCTCGCCGGGGCACTGCCTCGAATCGATCTCGACCGGCGCTTCCCGTCCCTTGACCGGGAAGCGCACCCGGGTTCCCTCGCGATTGATCAGCTCCGCCGTCGACGCAGTGCAGACCAGCGTTACGCGGTGCCCGGCCATCAGCAGCTTGATGCCCAGCAGCGAGCCGTACGAAGCCCCCAGAATCAGAACGTTGCGCTTGCCCATTGCCCATCCTCCCTGCGCCGCCGGGCCGGGATGCCCGGGATCGCGTTGACGCAGTATAGGGGGCAAAATCTGGTA
Organism: uncultured Pseudomonadota bacterium; assembly: GCA_963816415.1. GTDB lineage: Bacteria > Pseudomonadota > Gammaproteobacteria > Burkholderiales > Casimicrobiaceae > VBCG01. Next base: position 3,866 of record CAWFKR010000011.1, on the reverse strand, counting down.
AATTTGACTGCGGAAATTTCACAGTGTTAATTTCACACCGATCTTCACAGCGACCGAAGCCCCGACGATGACGCTCCACACACGCAAGAGCCACTTCCTCGGCACCAAGCTGCGGACACTGCGCAAGCGCAACGGCCTGACCCTCGAGGAGCTCTCGACGCGGTGCATCCAGCTCGACTCCCGGAGCGCGCCGTCGGTGTCCTACCTCAGCATGATCGAGAGCGGGAAGCGGGTCCCGTCGGAAGAGGTGCTCGGCCTGCTGTCAGCGGTGTTCCAGCGGGAACCGCGCTGGTTCCTCGACGGCAATCCGGAACTCGAGGCGCCGCTGCCGACGGAGCGGTCAGGCGGCGCGGCAGGCGTGCCGCTCGAGCCCGCGTTCCTGTTCTCGAAGGAGCTTCTGCAGGCGGCCATTCCCGAACTCCTGGCGCAGACCGGCACCACCGGGCGCCAGTTCGCGCACCTGCTGATCCGCTCGCACCAGGAGATGTCGCGCAATGACTTTCCGGACCTCGAACGCTCCGCGGAGGGCATCGGCGAGCGCAGGTTCCCGCTATCCGTCGACGACCTGATGCGCCTGTGCAGGCATCATGGCCTCGCCATCCGCTGGTTCGACCGCAAGCCGGTTCTCGCGCGCGACAACGACCGGGAGCTCCGAAGCATGGTGCGCTCGTTCTACGACTCGCCGCGCACCATCTACCTCAATCGCGTGCTGCAGGCCGACCCGGCGCGCCTGAAGTTCGACCTGGCCTCGCACCTTGGCCACAAGGTGCTCCACGGCGGCGACGGGCTGAAGTCCGCGCATGCCACCGGCGGCGAGATGGGCGGCAGCCCGGAGAGCGGCACAGGGATCGCCGCCGGCATGAGCGCCCAGGACGTCCTGCACGCGTGGCGCGACTTCGAGTGCAGCTTCTTCGCCGGCGCGCTGCTGTGCCCCAAGATTCCGTTCCGGAGGTTCCTCGCACGGGAGTCGTACCGCGTGGAGGCGGGGGAGAGCATCGAGCTCACGCCCGCCGTGGTGATGCGGCGAATGACCAAGGTCTCGTCGTACCCCTACTGGCATTTCTTCGATGCCTACCCACCCGGGTACCTGCGCGCGGTCTACCGCGGCAACGGCATTCCGCTGCCCTGGGGCAACATGGCCCGAGCCACCGATCCCTGTCCGAACTGGGCCGTCTTCCGCATGCTCGACGACAACCACGGTCCGGATCGCGGCTCGCAGATCTCGGTCCTGCGCGATGGCGACCGGTCGCTGCTCTACTGCTGCCACACGCGGCGCACCGCCGACATGGCGGGAAACCCCCACGTCGTCTCGGTGGGCATCGACCTGGTACCGGCACTGCAGTCGCACAGCGCCGACGCGGAAGGCGTGGTGGCGGCGATCACCGACGCCTGCCTGCATCACCACGGCGAGGCGAGCATTCCCCAGGATGCCGCCGAACTGATCAGGGGAGCGGCGAGGGTGCTCAACATCGCCTGGGTCGAGGACGCGCTGTCGAGCCCCGCCAGGATCATCTGTCCCCGCAGCACCAACTGCCCGCGAACCGGGCATTGCGATGGTACCGGTGCCTCGCGCGCCCGCGCGATCACCGATGTCCGCGAGGAGATCCTCAGCAAGGCGAAGCGGGCGCGCGCGAGCAGCTGAAGACTGCAGGCAACGCCTCCGGCCCGCGCCGATGGTGGCATCATCGCGAGATCCGCGAAAACCAGGGGATCCCGGGAAGCACTCCAGATGAGCGACGACGATCACGGCTCGCACTTGAGCGAAGTCCAGGCTCGGGTACGTGCGCTGGAGACGATTCTGGTCGAGAAGGGCTATGTCGATCCCGCGGTGCTCGACCGGATCGTCGAGCATTTCGAGACCGCGGTCGGCCCCCACGTCGGCGCGCGCATCGTCGCGCGCGCATGGGTGGACCCGACGTTCAAGGCTGCGCTGCTCGCCGATGCCGCGCACGCGATCAACGCAAGTGGCGACTTCGATCCGATCGGCGATCATCTCGTCGCCGTCGAGAACACACCCAACGAGCACAACATGGTCGTGTGCACGCTGTGCTCGTGCTATCCCTGGGACGTGCTCGGGCTTCCGCCGGTCTGGTACAAGTCGGCGCCGTATCGATCGCGCGTCGTGATGGATCCGCGCAGCGTCCTTGCCGATTTCGGCGTGTCCCTCCCTGCCGGCACGACCATCCGCGTGTGGGATTCGACCGCAGAGACGCGCTACCTGGTGGTGCCGCAGCGCCCCGCCGGCACGGACGGGTGGCCCGAGGACCGGCTCGCCTCGCTGGTCACGCGCGACAGCATGATCGGCACTGGTCTTCCGAACCCGGCCGGAGCGCGGAACGAATGAATGGCGTGCACGACATGGGTGGCATGCACGGCTTCGGAATGGTGCTGCCTGAACGCGACGAGCCGCCGTTCCACGAGCCCTGGGAAGGGCGGGTGCTCGCCCTCCAGCGCGCCATTCTCTACACGCGCGCGTGGAACCTCGACATGTTCCGCCACTCGCAGGAGCGCCTTCCCGCGCAGGTCTATCTTTCGGCCTCCTACTATCACCGCTGGCTGCTGGGCATCACGGAAAGTGCCCTCGAGGCCGGCCTCGTCGAGCGCGACGAACTCGACGCCGGCCACGCCCTCCGCCCGCCAAGGCCGGTCGAGCGGACGATGAAGTCCGGGGACGTCGGAGCAGCGTTCGTCCGCCCGCCTTTCGGACGAACGCCGTCACGTGAAGCGCGCTTCGGGCCGGGCGACCGGGTGCGCACCCGGAATCTCAATCCGCCCGGTCACACCCGCCTTCCCCGCTATGCCCGCGACAAGGAAGGACAGGTCGCGGCCATTCGCGGATTCCATGTCTTCCCCGATTCGACGGTCGCGGGAAGAGGCGACGACCCGCAGTGGCTCTACACGGTCGTGTTCACCGGACGCGAGCTGTGGGGCGAGCAGGCCGACCCGTCCCTTCGCGTCTCGATCGAGGCTTTCGAGCCGTATCTGCAGGCACTCTGACATGGCAAGCGACGCACCCGCAGCGCGGGAGGCCCTCGACGCACTGGAGGCGATGCCCGCCGGCGAGCGGACGCGAACCTTCAATGAACCGTGGGAAGCGCAGGCCTTCGCCATCGCCGTCGCGTTGCAGCGGCGCGGCCTGTTCACCCGCGAAGAATGGGCCGCCGCGCTGGGCGAGGAGATCAGGAATGCGCAGGCGAGAGGGGACCCCGACACCGGCGACACCTACTATCGCCACTGGCTGGCCGCCGTCGAGCGCCTGGTCCAGGAGAAGGGGATCACGACTGGGGAGACGCTGATCGGCTGCCGGGAGGCTTGGCAGAGGGCGGCCGACCGTACGCCCCACGGCGACCCGATCGTACTCGCGCCGCAGGACTGGGCTTGAGCGGGCGGGACACCCGGCTTCCTCAGCCATCGAGTTGCCGGTACGCGAACACGGTAAGGAGTTTCGGCTAGCCGTCTGGTCCCGCGCGTGGGCGCGCCAGCAGGTTGTAGAGCCAGCCCAGGACTGCGCCGGCGATGGCCCCGTCCACAAACCCGTAGAGCGTCCCAGTAACGACGGAGCCTAAGCCGGGGTTGGGGTGGTAGCCCGGATAGATGGAGGCAACCAGCTCAAGGAAGGCGCCACCGTAGCCAGGCCAGATCTGGTTTGCCGAGGCCACGACAAGGATCGCCGCCCCCGACATCAATCCCGCGGCCAATGTCAGTGCAGCAACGTTGAATCGCATGGTTCGTCCATTGGGGGAACGGGAACCCGTGCAACGATACGCCTGATGACGTGCTCGAGCAGCGGTCGCCTTGCGTAATCGAACTTTACATAACAGCATCAATTATGCGAACCAGTGCAACCGGGCAAATGCGACCCCAAA
>CAWFKR010000010.1:0-38534 GCA_963816415.1 uncultured Pseudomonadota bacterium | reverse complement strand
AAGCCCGCTGTCGATCCATCGACAACGCTGCAACGAACGCCGTCGCGCGTGCTAAGGGCTCGACCGCCGGAGTGCCCGGCGGATGTCCGTCAGATGCCTTTCGATGTCGATCGGGAGTTCGCTCGTCACCTCGAGGCCGCGGTCCTCGAGGGCATCGGCATCCGGATGCTGTCGGGCCCGGTCGGCGACGGCTTCATCACGCAGGTGCAGCAGCCACGCGATCTCGGGGCGGTAGAAGCGAAGCATCGCCGTCAGCCAGCGGTTCAGCGGCCAGGACGGGTTGGCGTGGTCGATGCGGAAGGCGTCGAGCATCCGGATGACGGTGGCGGCCGGATACCACGCCTCGCCGGTCACCCAGCGATTCACCGTGAACAGGCCAAGCGGCCGACCGTGGGCATCCATCGAAATCGCGACCAGGTGTGCGATTGCGTCGTCGCCGGTGGGCCATGGCTCGTCTCCCGCGTGCGGAACCGGCGTGGCGTCCGGCGGCATGCCGGGGCCGCGCACGAAGGTGTGGAAATGACCATGCTCGCCGGGGCGATGCGCGTGGTAGTAGTACTGCGAGTGCCGGGCGCTGTCGAACACGTCGTCCGGCGGGTAGTGGTCGAGTTCGTAGAAGGTGCCGTGGCCGCGCAGGGCCTCGCTCACCAGGTCGATCCCGCCGCGATCGAGTGCACGCATGCACAGGACGACCTCCGCCCCCGCCTCTTCGAGGTTCTCGAGCGCGGCTTTGGACAGCCGCTTCGGGTCGGGCGCCGGACTGCCCGCGGCGACGACCCGACGACGGGACGATGGCCCGGCCCGCGCGGGCCGGGGCCTGGACCCGGCTGACGTACCCGCGGTCGATGGCGTTACTTCTTCGGGGTGCAAGGACTCTTCGCGGCGCAGGGATTCGCCTTGGCCGCGCAGGGGCGCATGGGCGCCGGCGCGTCAGTCTTCTTCATCGCAGAGGGATTCCCCGCGGCGCAGGGCTTGGCCATCTTCGCCATTGCAGGATCGGGTTTCTTCGCCGCGTGCGGATTGGCCTTCTTTGCCGCGCAGGGATTTGCCTTGGCGGCGCAGGGGTTCTGGGCCTTGTCGGTCACGCTCTTCCTCGGCGCACAGGGTGCGCAGGCAGCGAAGGCGGCGGGTCCCGACAGGCCGAGGGCAAGCGCGCCGGCAACAGCCGATCTGAGGGTGGTGGAACGAAACGTCATGGGTGGGTCTCCGATCACTTCGAGGTTGCCGGGTGGCAGGTGGTCAGCGGGAAAGTCGGTACGCTCGCACCCGGTCAGCGATTGACCGCACGCAACGCATTTGGTGCGTAGCGCTCGCCCGACGCCGCACCGCGCGGGATGACGCGGTCGATTCGCGCGAGATCGTCGGCCGTGAGTGCGACGTCGAGCGCGCGGACGTTTTCTTCCAGGTACTTCCGCTTCTTGGTTCCGGGAATCGGGACGATGTCCTTTCCCTGCGCCAGGACCCACGCCAGCGCCAGCTGCGCGGGCGTGCAGCCGCGCTCCGACGCAAGGGTGTTGATCTCGTCGACCAGCTGCAGGTTCTTCTGGAAGTTCTCGCCCTGGAATCGCGGCGAGTGCAGGCGGTAGTCACCGGGCTCGAAATCCTCGACGCGCCTGATCTGCCCGGTCAGGAAACCCCGGCCCAACGGGCTGTACGGCACGAGGCCGATGCCGAGCTCGCGCACCGTCGGCAGGATCTCGTCCTCGACGTCGCGGCTCCACAGCGAGTATTCCGTCTGCAGCGCGGCGATCGGGTGCACGGCGTGCGCACGCCTGATCGTCTTCGCAGCGGCCTCGGACAGGCCGAGCCAGCGCACCTTGCCTTCCTTCACCAGGGCGGCCATCGCGCCGACGGTGTCCTCGATCGGCGTGTCGGGGTCGACACGGTGCTGGTAGTAGAGGTCGATCGTGTCGACCCCCAGGCGCTCGAGGCTCGCCTCGCAGCACTGGCGCACGTACTCGGGCTTGCCGTTGACGCCCTTGAACGTCCCGTCGGGGTTGCGAACGTTGCCGAACTTGGTCGCGATGATCACCTGGTCGCGCTGCCCGCGGATCGCCTGTCCGAGGAGTTCCTCGTTGCGGCCGGCGCCGTACATGTCGGCGGTGTCGAAGAACGTGACGCCGAGGTCGAGCGCGCGGCGGATCGTGGCAGTCGCCTCGGCGTCGTCACGACCGCCGTAGAAGTCCGACATGCCCATGCAGCCCAGCCCCATCGCCGACACTTCCAGTCCCTGTCCCAGCGTTCGCTTTTCCACCATTCACCTCGTCGTGCGTTGAGCAAGGCGCCGAGTTTACGCGCCCTTCCCTTTTCCTTCCGGCGTCGACAGCATCCGCTGCAACTCGCCGCCTGCGATCAGGCGCTCGAGATCGCTCGCGCCGCCGATCAGCACGCCCCTGACGAACACCATCGGGAACGTCGGCCAGCCCGACCACATCTTGAGGGCGTTGCGTCGTCGCCATTGGCCGAAGTAGTTCCCGTATTCCAGGTACCGGGCCGCGATTCCCGCCCGGGCGAGCGCCCTCCTCGCGCGCTTCACGTGCGGGTTCTGCGCCATGCCGACGACGACCATGTCGCTGGCGGCGATCGCCGCCTCCACATCGTTCACGATGTCGACATGGCGGGTCGCGATCTTTTCGCGGATTTCAGGATGGATGCGGGCTTCGACAAGGATCGGTCGCGGCAAGGGGTCCCCCCGGTGTCGTGCAGGTGAAGGAGAATCGGCAGGCGAGGACGGCAGAGTATGCGGGCGGACCGCGTTCGGTCAACGCAGCGGATGCGGCGCATCGCGTCCGCCTGCGCGTTCCCGCCGCGGGGCGCGCACGGCGGCGATGGCCTTCAGGCGCGCCAGAAGGACCGCAGCCGCGAAACGAATGCCTCGGTCGCGTCGAAGGCGGCGACCAGCGACGACAGGTCCGCGGCGTCGAGCATGTTCTTGACGGTCAGCCCGGCTTCGGTGTCGCCCTCGATCGTCAGCCGCCGCGCGAAGAACAGCGTGTCCGGATCCTCGCGCCGAAGGGCAAGCAGCGCGAAATCGTGGACGCACGCGCCGATGGTCACGTCGGCCGCGGCACGCGACGACACGGGATGGAATCGTCCCGACCGACAGCGCAGCGTCAACGCGGTTCCGGCATCGCGCAGCTCGATGCGCACGACCTTCCCGTCGAGGCGAGCGAGCGTGCCGGCATCGACGCCAGGCACGACTCCCGCGTTCAGGATCACGGACAGCGCTGCCGAAGGCGGAAACCGCGGCAGGCGCGAGACGACCGCACGCAGCGGCGACGGCAGCCGCCACGGCATGGCCCCGCCGCCGGGTATGGCCCGATCCACCCTTTCGGCGACGCTCATACGACCCCCACGCTTGCGGCTGGCGCCGCTGCGCTGCCCCCGGAGGGGGTGCAATTCGCGTCTTGGGACGGCCCGGCGACGCTCATGCGAACGGACGGGAGACCGGCGGGTCCATTCCGGCCGTCCCGCGCCAGTAGCCGATGCTGCCGGCAGTGCCCGTGAGTGCCTCCAGCGCAGCCTCCGCCTCCGGCGGCGCGACACTGCCGTCGAGGCATCCACGGAACGCGCGGACAATGTCGAAGCTGTATCGCGGCTGCGGGCTGATGCGCAGCACGTCGATCGCGAGCGCCCTCACCTCGTCCAGGACTCCGGCGAGGCTTGCCGGACGCCACGACTGCGTCTGGATGCCGTTCAGCGCGAACAGCGGTACACCGTCGATGGTGGCGAGCGGCATTCCGTCCGGATCGTCGATGCAGGCGAAGCCGCAGTCGTCCTTGCCGCGATCGTGGGCGCGCGCCGTGAAGCAGCGCGCCGAAAAGGCGAGCGGCAGCCGACCGTAGGCGAACACCTCCACGTCGATGCGTGGCGGGCCGGCGCCCTGCAGGACGTCGAAATCCCTGCGGCCGAGCTCGATCGGCGCCACCCAGCGCACGGCGCCGCATCCGTGAAGCAGCGCCAGCGCCGCGGGATTGTAGGCGTTGATGTGCGGACCGATGACGAACGGTACGCGTGCCTCCGCGGCGAGGCGGACCGCGCCCATGTCGTTCGCCTCGATGGTGAACTCGCCGTTGCCGACCACCCGGCGCAACACGCGCAGGTCGGTTTCCGACTCGGGGAGCGCAAGGCCCGACAGCACGACTTCCTTGCCGGCCGCGGCCAGTCGCCGGCCGATCGCGATCCAGTCGTCGAGTACCAGCTCATGACGCTTGCCGCAGACGACCTCGCCCAGGTAGACGATGTCCACCGGGCTTGCGATCGCCTCGTCGTAGAAGGCCTCGACCCGGGCGCGCGGCCAGTAGTAAGGATTGGGACCCAGCGAAAGGCGCGGCGCGCTCATCGCCACGATCGATGGTAGACGCCGAGCGTGACCTGCTGTCCCTCGGACACGCGGGCGAGTTGCGATGCCCAGTCCTCGTGGACCGAATAGGCATCCGGATCCCCTTCGCAGGCGTCGAGCGCCGCACGCCAGACCGCCGTGACGTTCGCGACGTAGGCAGGGCTCCTCTGCCGGCCTTCGATCTTGACTGCGCGCACGCCGATGCGCCGCAATTCCGGGAGCAACGCAAGCGTGTTGAGGCTGACCGGCTCCTCGATCGGGTAGTAGCGGTGCCCGTCGACCTCGTAGCGGCCCTTGCACAGCGTCGGATAGCCGGCGGTCTCGTTCGCGGCGTAACGGTCGACCAGAACGCCGTTCAGCCGCACTTCGCGGCCGTCGCGCGTCTCGCTCCAGCGCACCGCGGACGCAGGCGAGCAGACGCCGCGGAGGTTCGGGCTCTGCCCGGTCACGTACGACGACAGCTGGCAGCGGCCCTCGACCATCACGCACAGGCTGCCGAAACCGAACACCTCGATCTCGGTCGCCGCCTTGTCGACCACCGCCGCCACCTGGGACAGCGTGAGGACCCGCGGAAGCACCGCGCGACGGATCCCGAAGTGCTCGGCGTAGAAATTGATCGCCTCGTAGCTGGTCGCGGAGCCCTGCACCGAAAGATGGACGTTCAGCTGCGGATGGCGGCGCGTGGCGTATTCGATGAGTCCGAGGTCGGCGACGATCACCGCGTCTACGCCCATCGATGCCGCGCGGTCGACCGCTCCGCACCACCGCATCCAGTTGTCCGCCTGCGGGTAGGTGTTGATCGCGACGAAGACCCGGGCGCCTCGCGCGTGCGCGTGGCGGATGCCGGTCTCGAGGTCGGCGAGCGTGAAGTTGAGGCCCGCGAAATTGCGGGCGTTGGTCTCGTCCTTGAACCCGGTGTAGACGCAGTCGGCGCCGTGGTCGACGGCGGCCTTCAGGGCCGGGAGGCTGCCCGCAGGACAGACCAGTTCCATTGCCGTTCGTGGATTCGCGGGCACGCGTAATGCTGGACCGGGGTGCACGGCGCTTCCTTGATGCGCATCAATCCGCGCTCCGGGGGCTGGGCGCCACGCGCCTGGATGGCGTGCGATGCGGCAGCGGCGGTGGCCGATTGATACCATCGACGCTTTCGCACCGGGCGACCCCCTGCGTGAGCCAGGCATCCTCTCGCGCGCGACCGACGCTGGCGGCTTTGCTTCCCCCCTCGCTGAAGGCCCTGCGCCGCGACCGCTTCTTCCTCGGGCTGCTCGCCGTGCTCGCGATCCTGACCCTGGTCGCCCCGGCGGGCGCCGCCGCGTATCCGTCGCGTGTCGACTGGCCTACGATCGGCGCGCTGGCCGGTCTGCTGCTGCTGACCAAGGGCGTGGAAGCCAGCGGCGCCTTGCAGCGCCTCGGCCACTGGCTGATCGGGCGCGTGAGCTCGGAACGCAGCGCGGCGCTCGGGCTGGTCATCGGTGCGGCGCTGCTCTCGATGGTGCTGACCAACGACGTTGCGCTGTTCGTGGTCGTGCCGTTGACCCTCGGTCTCGCCCGGATCGCGCACCTGCCTTCGACCCGGCTGATCGTGTTCGAGGCGCTCGCCGTCAACGTCGGGTCGACGCTGACGCCGATCGGCAATCCGCAGAACATCTTCTTGTGGCAGCAGTGGGGAATCTCCTTCGGCGGATTCATTCTCGCCATGCTCCCGCTGGTCGCACTCCTGATGCTGCTGCTCCTCGCTCTTGCGAACCGCGCCTTCCCGGCGCACCGGATACGCGTGCGCGATCGCACCGCGATCCCACCGGTCGACCGCCCGCTGCTTGCCATATCGCTGTTGCTGTACGTTCCCTTCCTGGTGCTGACCGACCTGCACCGGGTGAGTTGGGCACTGGCGGGCGTGTTCGCGGTCTTCGCCGTGCTGCGCCGGCGCCTGCTGGCCGAGATCGACTGGGGACTGCTGCTGGTGTTCGTGCTGATGTTCGTCGACCTGCGCACGCTCGCCGATGCGGCGCCGGTGCGCGCATGGGTCGCGGGCCTCGACCTCGGCGCGCCCGTGCACCTCTACGTCGCCGGCATTGCCCTGTCGCAGGCCGTGAGCAACGTTCCCGCGGCCATCGCACTCGCCGTGTATTCGCAGGACTGGCGGGTCATCGCCTATGCAGTCGGCGTCGGGGGCTTTGGCCTGATGATCGGGTCGCTCGCGAACCTGATTGCACTGCGCCTGTCGGGTGATCGCCGCGCCTGGCTGACCTTCCACGCGTACTCGCTGCCATTCCTGCTGCTCGCTGCGCTCGCGGGCTACCTGCTGCTTTCCTGAAGTCCGTCCAGCGCGAACTCGGCAAGCGCTTCCTGCACCGCATCGCTCTCGCCCGCGGCCTCGGTGAGCTCGAGGACGATGCCCGGCAGCCGGGCGCGCGCGGCCTCGATCTGCCGCGGCAGGTCCTCGCGCAGGTGGCCGCCGCGGCCGAAGAACATCGGCACAACCCGGATCCGGTCGGCGCCGCGCGCGGCGACGTCGATGGCCGCTTGCGCGAGGTCCGGCGACATGTGCTCGAGGAAGGCGACGGCGACCGGTAGCGCGGGCCTGCGTTCGGCGATGCGGTCGCGAAGCCGCGTGAAGGGCTCCGCCCAGCGCGGGTCGCGGGCGCCGTGGACGTAGAGGATCAGGCCGTTGGCGGGCATGCGTCATTGTAGAGGATGGGCACGCGCCGCAAGCGGCGTCGGCGCGGTATCATCGCGGATGGTCGCCGTCGCTTCGGTGGCCGGTCATCGATGGCAGCGATTCAACGGCTCTCCCTGTTCGACCTCCCACCACCGTTGCAGCGGGATTGGCTCGCGCAACGGCTTGCGCGCCCTGCCCCGCCTGCAGCGCAGGGCATGAACGACGGTTTCCGGCTGCCCGGGCGCGAAGGGACGCCGGTGCCCGCGGCGGTCCTCGTCCCGCTGGTCAACCGACCACAGGGCCTGCAGGTCCTGCTGACACAGCGCAGCGCAGATCTTCCCGATCATCCGGGCCAGATCAGCTTTCCCGGCGGCCGCGTCGACCCCGGTGACACCGGATTTGCCGCGACGGCGCTGCGCGAGACGGCGGAGGAGATCGGATTGCCCCCGGCGAAAGTCGAAGTCCTGGGCGAGCTCGCCAACTACGTGACGGTCACCGGCTACAGCGTCCGCCCGATCGTGGGCTGGATCGAGCCGCCGTTCGACCTGGTCCCGGACCCGGTCGAGGTCGCCGACGCGTTCGAGGTGCCGCTCGACTTTCTGCTCGATCGCGCGCACCACCAGCGCCATTACCGGATGATCGGCGAGATTCGCCGCGACTACTGGGCGATTCCCTGGGGGGAGCGATACATCTGGGGTGCGACCGCGGCCATGCTGCTGATCCTCGAGCGGACGCTGGCCGCCCACGATTGAGGCGATCGGCCGTGCTTACTAGATCCTCCCCGCGCACCGGGCACTTCCTCGGCCTTTGCCCGCACGGCTTTCACCGCGTCGTCTATTACGAGTGGGGGGCACACGACAACCCCGCCGTCGTCGTCTGCGTGCATGGCGTCGGGCGCAACGGGCGCGATTTCGACGTCCTCGGTGAGACCCTGTCGAGCACACACCGCGTTTTGGCGGTCGACATGCCCGGACGAGGCGCAAGCGACTGGCTCGCCGATCCGATGGACTACGTGTTCCCGACCTACCTCGGGACGCTCACCGCGCTGATCGCGGCAAGCGGCGTCGAGCACGTCGCCTGGGTCGGCACCTCGATGGGTGGGCTGCTGGGCATCATCGCCGCGGCGCAACCGAAGTCCCCGGTCGCGAGGCTCGTCGTCAACGACGTCGGCCCGATCATCGAGCCTGCCGCCCTTGCGCGGATCGGCCAGTATTTCGGCGCGGACCCGGTGTTCGCGACCTTCGGCGAGCTCGAAGCCTACGTGCGCACGGTATCGGCCTCGTTCGGTCCGCTGACCGACGCCCAATGGGAACACGTCGTCCGCACCAACGCGCGACACCATCCGGACGGCCGCTGGGGCCAGGGCTACGATCCCAATATCGCCGTGCCGTTTCGCGCCCAACCCGCGCCTCCCGTCGTGTGGCCGCTGTGGGACGCGGTCCGCTGTCCGACGCTGGTGCTGCGCGGTGCCGAATCCGATCTGCTGTCGGCCGCGACGGCCGCCGAGATGTCGCGGCGGGGTCCGTGTCCGCAGGTCATCGAGTTCGCGGGCGTCGGACATGCACCCGCACTCCTCGATCCCGGGCAGGTCGAAGTCGTCGCGCGGTTCCTGCGCAACGTATAATCGGCGCGCCCATGGTCGATCGACCGCTCCCGTCCCCACCCGCTCCCGAGCGCTGACGATGCCGCTTGCATTGCGCCTGCCGCCGCTCACCGAGCATTCACCTCAGGCGCCGGAAACCCGGCCGTCGCGGGTCGCCGCGTGGCTGGGCGACGTCCTCGACCGCGATCCTGTCCACGCGGCGCGCGTCATCGGTGAAGCGCTCGCAGTCACGAACCGGATCCCGTTGGGTCATTCGAGACGGCTCGATGTTTCGGAAGAGTACTGGAAGGCTGCCGCCCTGCTGTGGCCGCGCCTCGAGGACCAGTTCGTCGTCGCCGCGCATCCGCTGACGGGGGAGAACCTGGAAGCCGCGAAGGCCGCGCTGATGCTCGCCAACGAGCTTGCGGTCGCCTACAAGCGCCTGCTCGCGCGCGAAGCGGCGAAGCGCTTCGCCTGGGGCGGGCCGCGCAGGATCGTTGCGCTGATCCGGCGCACGTTCCAGGCGACGCTGCGGGTGCTGATCAACAGCTACCTGACGTATGCGCCGGTGCCTGCGCACACCTGGTCGGACGCCCACGACATCTACATGTTCACGCGGGAGCGCAGGATCCACCGCCATCCGGTGACGCTCGACCAGCCCGAGATCACCCTCGAGCGGCTGTACCTGCAGGGGCTCCTGCTGGCACTGGCCAATCCCTACGGATTCCTGCCGAGCCAGCTCGCGACGGTCATGCAGTTCCTGCAGGAGCACGCGCATCTCGCCAAGCTGACCCCGGTCCCCCCGGTGCACCGAAGTGCCAAGGCCGTCGCGATCGTTCCGGTCGGCCACGACTTTCCCCCGTTCTCCGCCAACAAGGGCGGGGCGACCGAGGGTTCGAGACTGTTCCTGCTGACCTTCGACCTCGCGTTCGAGTTGCAGGAGCAGATCCAGGACCTCGAGACCGGCGCGGGCCTGCGCGAGTTCGCGAACGATCTCCAGGCGCGCGAGCAGTACACGGCCTTGCTCAAGCGGCTCCTCCGCCAGTGGGCCGTTCCCCCCGCGCGCCAGTTCAACCGCCTGCCGTCCCGCGCCCGGGTCGTCATGTGTGCCGGGCTGCCAGGTGTCTGGCAGACCAGTCGCAGGCTGTCCCAGAGCGCTTCCTCGACCACCGCGGCGCCGCAGATGACCCAATGCCAGGTGGTCAACCACACGGCCGGGGGCTATGCGCTGCGCCAGGTCGATGCGACGCCCGCGAAGCTGCGGGTCGGTGACCTGATCGCATTGCGCATCGAAGGGCGCGCCGGCCTTCAGGTCGCGATGGTCCGCTGGTTCCGCAACACGCTGAAGAACGGGATGCTCGAGTTCGGGTGCGAACTGCTTTCGGACGCCCCCGAAGCCGCGGCGGCGGCGCCGGAAGACGCGACCGACGCCAAGCTCCTGCCGGTCATCGTCCTTCCCGAGGACGACGATCCCGATTCCGAGGGTGCATCGCCGCAGCTGGCGGCGCCCGCCGGGGCGTTTGCGCTGGAACAGGCGGTGAGCCTGCGCCGAGGGACCGGCACCGGGTTCGCCGTCCTGACCAAGCTCGTCGAGCAAGGCCCCGGATTCGATCTCTACGAGTTCGTGCCCGTCAGCTGACCGCGCGGATGCCTGCGCCCTCCGTTGCCGCGAGCGCGCGCCTGGCCGTCTCGGGAACCCTCGCGCTGGCACTGCTGGAATTGCTGTGGGAGATCGTGCTGGCGCCCCTGACGCCGCATGGCTACTGGCTTGCGGTCAAGGCGCTACCGTTGGCACTCCTGCTGCCGGGCGTCGCGCGCGGCGCACGCAAGCCGCGCCAGTGGCTTGCATTGCTGCTGCCGTTCTACGCCGCCGAGGGACTGGTCCGAGCGTTCGCCGAACCGGGCCGGCATGCCGTCGTCGCCGGGGCGGCTTGCGTGATCGCGGCAGTCGCCTTCATCGCGCTGCTCGCCTGGTTCCGCGCAGAACGCAAGGTTCGTACAGCTGCGGGCGGGTAGCGGTCGCCGGCCGACTTCGCTCCCGCGGCCGCGAACGTGGTTCTAGTCCGCAGGACCCGTTTCCGGCGCCTTGCCGCTCGCCGCCGCGTGCAGCCCCCTGGGCATCGGGAACGCGATGCTCTCGACGGCGCCGGGAAGCTCCGACACGGACGTCGCCCCCAGCGCCTGGAGGCGCTCGACGACCCGCTGCACCAGCAGCTCGGGCGCAGACGCGCCGGCGGTCACGCCGATCCGATGCTTGCCCTCGATCCACGCCGGCTGCAGCTCGTCGGCGCTGTCGACCATGTACGCCGGGATGCCGCGATGCGCAGCGACCTCGCGCAGGCGGTTCGAGTTGGAGCTGTTTGGACTTCCGACGACGATCACGACGTCGACGCGGGGGCTGAGCATCCTGACCGCATCCTGGCGGTTCTGCGTCGCATAGCAGATGTCGTCGCGCTTGGGCCCGACGATGTCCGGGAAGCGCTGTTTCAACGCGGCGACGACCATCGCGGCATCGTCGACCGAAAGTGTCGTCTGCGTGACGTAGGCGAGATGCGACGGGTCGCGCACTGTCAGTCGCTCGACGTCCGCGGGGGTCTCGACCAGGTAGACGCCGCTGTCGCACTGGCCCATCGTCCCTTCGACCTCGGGATGGCCCGCGTGCCCGATCATGACGATCTCACGGCCCTGGTCGTGCATCTTGGCGATCTCGACGTGAACCTTGGTCACCAGCGGGCAGGTCGCGTCGAACACGCGCAGGCCGCGCGCAGCGGCTTGGTCGCGCACCGAGCGCGGCACGCCGTGTGCGCTGAATACCACCGTCGCTCCGTCCGGGATGTCGTCGAGCAGCTCGACGAAGATCGCGCCCTTGCGCCGCAGGTCGTCGACGACATAGCGGTTGTGCACGACCTCGTGGCGCACGTAGATCGGCGGGCCGAATTGCGCGAGCGCCTGCTCGACGATCGCAATCGCCCGGTCGACGCCGGCGCAGAAGCCGCGTGGATTGGCGAGCAGGATGTCCATGTCAGCGACCTCCGGCGGGCTTGCGCGCCGCCTTGGCGCCGCTGCCCGCGAAACTGTCGATCACCAGCGCCACGGCGCCGACGGTGATGGCGCTGTCGGCGACGTTGAACGCCGGGTAATACCAGCGCTGCCAGTGGAACAGCAGAAAATCGACGACGTGCCCCAGCGTCAGGCGGTCGTAGAGATTGCCGAGCGCCCCGCCGATCAGCAGCGCGAGGCTCGCGCAGAACAGCACGCTGCCGCCGCGGCGCAGCAGCCAGACCATGATCGCGCAGGCGCCGGTCGCGATCGCGACGAACAGCCAGCGCTGCCAGCCGGTCGCGCCGGCGAGGAAGCTGAATGCCGCGCCGGAATTGAACGCCAGGACGAGGCTCATGAACGGCGCCAGCACCCGTTCCTCGCCGGGATGGAATGCTGCGAGGACCAGGTGCTTGGTCGCCTGGTCGAGTGCGATCACGACGACCGAAAGCCACAGCCACCTGAGCCCCTGCACTCGCGCGGCGCCACGGGTCGTTGCGGACGTCATCGATGCCGGTCCCGCGGCGAGCACTCCGCGGATGTTGGCGCGCAAGCCCGGTTCACGCGCAGCGGCGCGCTTCACCCGCGCCGAACAGGTTGGACACGCAGCGCCCGCACAGGCCGGGATGCGCGGGGTCGCTCCCGACGTCGGCGCGCCAGTGCCAGCAGCGCTCGCACTTCGACTGCCCGCTGGACGCGACGGTGATCGAGAGCGCATCGCCGCGCCGAACGCTCGCTGCCGACGTGATCAGCACGAAACGCAGGTCATCGCCCAGCGATGCAAGCGCGGCGTAGTCGTCGAAGCCCGCCACGATGTCGACTTCCGCCTGCAGCGACGAGCCGATCGCGCCGGCCTGGCGTACCGCCTCGAGCTCCTTCTGCACCATCGCGCGCACGGCGAGGATGCGCGTCCACTTGGCGACCAGCGCCTCCCCGTCGGGAATGGCCGGCAGCGCGTCCTTCCAGGTGTGGATGAAGATCGTCGGATCGTCCGGATGCACGACCTTCCATGCCTCTTCCGCGGTGAACGACAGGATCGGCGCCATCGCCAGCAGCAACGCGTCGCGGATCGACGCCAGCGCCGTCTGCGCCGAGCGGCGGGCAGGACTCGTCGCTCCCGTCGTGTACAGGCGGTCCTTCAGCACGTCGAGGTAGAAGCCGCCGAGGTCCTCCGAGCAGTACGTCTGCAGCCGCTGGACGACGAGGTGGAATTCGTAGCGCTCGTAGTCCCCGGCGATCGCCGCGGCGACCTCGCGCGCACGCGCCAGCGCATAGCGGTCGACCTCGAACAGCGCGTCGACGCCGACGCCGTCGCGCGATGCGTCGAAATCGGCGGTGTTGGCCATCAGGAAGCGCAGCGTGTTGCGGATGCGCCGGTAGCTCTCGACGACGCGCTTCAGGATCTCGTCGGAGATCGACAGCTCGCCCGAGTAGTCGGTGGCACCGACCCAGAGCCGCAGGATCTCGGCGCCGAGGCTGCCGGCGACCTTCTGCGGAACCACGACGTTGCCCTTGGACTTCGACATCTTGCGACCGTCGCCGTCGACGGCGAAGCCGTGCGTCAGCAGGGCCTTGTACGGCGGGACCCCGTTGAGCATGCAGGACGTCAGCAGCGACGAATGGAACCAGCCGCGGTGCTGGTCCGAGCCTTCGAGGTAGAGGTCGGCCGGGAACCCGGTGTCTTCGGGCCGCGACCCCAGGTGCCGCTCGCGTCCCTGCGGACCGCCCATCACCGTCTGGTGCGTGGTCCCTGAGTCGAACCACACGTCGAGAGTGTCGGTGAGCTTGCGCCAGCGCGTCCCGTCGACGCCGAAGTCCTCGGCGCTCGCCTCGAACCAGGTCTCGATGCCGCCTTCCTCGACCCTCTTCGCGGCGAGCTCGAGCAGCGCCGGCGTGTCCGGATGCAGCTCGTCGGTCCTGCGGTCGACGAAGAACGGCAGCGGCGTCCCCCAGTGCCGCTGGCGCGACAGCGTCCAGTCGGGGCGGTTGGCGATCATCGCGGAAAGCCGCGCCTTGCCCCACCCCGGGAAGAACTGCGTCGCGTCGATGCCGCGCAGCGCAGTGGCGCGCAGCGTCTCGGCGGGCTTGGCGCCGCGATAGCCGGGAACATCGTCCATGCCGGCGAACCACTGGGTCGTCGCGCGATAGATGATCGGTGTCTTGTGGCGCCAGCAGTGCATGTAGCTGTGCGTGAATTTCGCCGAGTGCAGCAATGCGCCGACTTCTGCCAGCTTCTCGACGATCCGCGGGTTGGCGTCCCAGATGCCCATGCCGCCGAAGAACGGGAGCTCGGCGGCGAACTTGCCGTCCCCCTGGACCGGATTCAGGATGTCGTCGTCCTTCATGCCGTAGCGGCGGCAGGAGATGAAGTCCTCGACGCCGTAGGCGGGCGCGCTGTGGACGATGCCGGTGCCCTGCTCCAGCGTGACGTAATCGCCGAGGTAGACCGGCGACGGACGATCCGCGAACGGATGGCGGAATGCGATGTTCTCCAGCGCCGCGCCCCGGGCGGTCGCGACAATCCTGCCTTCGAGCTTGTAGCGGGCGAGGCACGCGGTGACCAGGTCCTGCGCGAGGATCAGATGCCCGCGTTCGGTCGCGACCAGCGCATAGACGAATTCCGGATGTGCATTGAGCGCCTGGTTCGACGGGATCGTCCAGGGGGTGGTCGTCCAGATCACGGCGAAGATCGCGCCTTCGGGCGCGGCGTCGAGGCCGAAGGCGCGCGCGAGCTTCGCGCGTTCGCCCGGATCGTCGAGCGCGAACGCGACGTCGATCGCGATGTCGGCGCGATCCTCGTACTCGACCTCCGCCTCGGCCAGCGCGCTTTCACAGTCGAAGCACCAGTTGACGGGTTTCAGGCCGCGATAGAGGTAGCCCATCTCGAGCAGGCGGCCCAGGGTGCGGATCTCGTCGGCCTCGTTGCGATAGTCCATCGTCGCGTACGGACGATCCCAGTCGCCCAGCACGCCCAGGCGCCGGAAATCCTTCTTCTGCCGCTCGATCTGCTCTTTCGCGTAGGCGCGACACAGCCGCTGGGTGTCGGCCGTCGACAGGTTCCTGCCGTGCGTGCGCTCGATCTGCACCTCGATCGGCATGCCGTGGCAGTCCCATCCGGGGATGTAGGGCGCATCGAAGCCTGCAAGACTGCGCGACTTCACGATCACGTCCTTCAGGATCTTGTTCACCGCGTGCCCGATGTGGATGTCGCCGTTGGCGTAGGGAGGGCCGTCGTGCAGCACGAAGCGCGGGCGCCCGCGCGATGCTTCGCGAATCGCCTCGTAGACGCGCTTCTCTCGCCACTCCTCGACCCACACCGGTTCGCGGCGCGCGAGATCGCCCCGCATCGGGAACGGCGTATCCGGGAGGTTGAGCGTCGACTTGTAATCTGGGCGGGTATCGTCAGGCATGGGCAATCGGCTTGTTTCTCGAAACGGCGCGGATCTCGCTTGAAATCCGCGTCGTCATGCGTGGGCGGCGAAATATTCGCGCGCGTGATCGACGTCGACGCCGATCTGGCGCGCCAGCGTGTCGAGGTCGGGATAGCGCTCCTCGTCGCGCAGCTTGCTCAGGAATTCGACGGTGATGCGTCGACCGTAGATCGTCTGGTCGAAGTCCAGCAGGAACACCTCGAGCAGCGGGGTATCCCCCGACTTGACGGTTGGCCGGACCCCCACGCTCGCGACGCCATGATGCGCTCCGCCGGGCAGGCCGTGCACGCGCACGGCGAAGATGCCGGAGAGCGGCGGCCGGTGGCGCAGCGGAATGTTCGCCGTCGGAAAGCCCAGCGTGCGTCCGAGCTTGTCGCCGTGGGCGACGTGCCCGCTGATCGCGTACGAGCGTCCGAGCAGGTCGGCCGCGCGCGCGAGGTCCCCGGCGGCCAGCGCCTCGCGGACCGCGGTGCTCGAGGCGCGCAGGTCGCCCACGTCGATCGTCCGCATGCCTTCGACGCTGAATGGTCGGGCCCTGGCACGCAACAGCGCGAGGTCGCCTGCGCGCCCGCGTCCGAAGCGGAAATCGTCGCCGACCAGCACCCAGCGCGCGTTCAGACCGCGCACCAGCACGCGGTCGATGAACTCGTCGGCGGTCAGCGCCGCGAGCCGCGCATCGAAGCGCGCGACGTACGCGACGGCCACGCCGAATGCCCGGAACAGGTCGAGCTTGGAGCGCAGCGTCGACAGCCGGGCAGGCGCATCGGCGTGGGCGAAATATTCCCGCGGATGCGGATCGAAGGTCAGCACCGCCGGTGCGAGATGCAGATCCTCGGCGGCCTCGATCAGACGGGTGAGCATCGCCTGATGCCCGCGATGCACACCATCGAAATTGCCGATCGTCAGCGCCACCCGCACGCCGGGCGCGCTCGTCAGGTCACGCTGTACACGCACGCTTCGCCCACCGCGGCGAAACGTCAGTTCCGCACTGCGGCATCCACGATGGAAAACTCGTCATTCTAGCGCATGCGCCTGCCGAGCCCGGACAAGGCGCGGTTGCGCGGCGCCGGTGAACGCCGATGCCCGGCGCCTGCGGTCGGCCAGCGTGGGATGGAGCGTGACGTGGATCGGCTGCGGCGGGTGATGCACCGCGGCGGCTGCGGGCGGGGCCCGCGTTGGAGGGTCAGTCGACGCTGATGGCGTTCATTCCCGGCGCGGCGCCCGAGGTGATGGTCACCGCCGCCGGAGGCAGCGCTCCGGTGCTCCCGGAGGGCGCGGCTGCAAGGAACGGGGAGGCAGGGCGCACGCCCGGCACCGGGGTCATCAGCGGCGCCCGGACGGCCGGTCCGCCAGCTTGCAGCAGCGTTTCCAGCGGATGCTTCACCTGGGGTTCGCTGCGTTCGGAAGCGAGCCACTCGCCGCACCAGTCATCCTCGCGCACGTGCGGCCAGACGCCTTCCACCACGTATCCCTTGGCCGTTGCCGGATTCAGCACCGGCACGCCGCGCCGGCACTGCCCCCAACGCTGGGTGCTGTCCTGGGCCGCACGCGATTCGTTGCGATCGAAGTACTGGCAGGCGACACACTTGCGCACGGCAATCTCCCTGGTTTGAAAGCGCTCGCTGGGGAGCGCGCGAGGGGGCGACCCGTCGGTGATGCGCCCGCTCGTCGATGTTTGGCTACAACCCTCGGTCAGTCACGGCGCCGGCCGTCTTCGTGTTCGTGCCCGGCTGCGCGCGGCAGGTCGCCCATCGTGGCAGGCGTCGCTCGCGTGCGCGGTGCATCGATAAAGAAACGGCCGCCGACCGCATCGCTGTTTGCAGTTAGGAAGTTATCCCCGGCGACCGCAAACCGGTAACGATGTCCTCAGGCCGCGAGTTCCGGAATGCGCGCTGCGAGCGATTCGGGAACGTGCTGGACCCGCGTGAATCCCTGGAGCGACTGCGCGTCGAGTTGCGACTGGAGTTCGGCATCCGCTTCGGCCGCTTCCTTCGAAAGCACGGCGTCGTAGGCGCGCCGCTGCTCGGGGTCCGACAGCACCGAGTACGCTGCGTGGATCATGCGAACGAGGCCCGACAGGTCCTGACCGGCCTCGGTCATGCCGTACTGGAACCGCTCCAGCAACGCCGCGTAGGCAGCTTCGATTCGCTGCTCGGTCGCATTGGGTGCAAGCTCGAGGTAGTCGTAGTGCGTGTAGTTCACGATCTTCTCCTGTCCGATTCGGCGGCGACGCCACCAGCTGCCTCCTTTCGAGCAGCAACCATGCCACGCGCGGATTCCGTCCATCGGGCGACGGTAAGTCGTTGACGCAGCGCGTGCGCAGGGCCCGAGGCAACGTGCCGAACACATTTCGTGGTGTACGAAACCGGCCCCGGCAAGCCGGGTCGACCCGACCGCAGCGGGTCAGATCACGCCAAGCGGCGTGGCGCGGGTCGGCGGCGGGAAACTCGCATCGATCGTCGCGAGCATCGCCGCGGACAGCTTCAGCGTCGCTGCGGCGCGGTTCTCGTGCAGATGGTCGACATCGGCGGACTTGGGAATGGCGATCGCACCGCGCCCGATCAGCCATGCGAGCGCCACCGCGGCCGGCGATGCCTCGATGTCCTTCGCGATCGCCCGCAGGCGGCGATCGTGGAGCAGCCCGCCTTCCCCGAGCGGGCAATAGGCCATCAACGGGATCCCGTGCTTGCGGCACTCGGGCGCCAGCGCCCATTCCGCACCGCGTTCACCCAGGTGCCAGAGGACCTGGTTGGCAGCGCAATGCCGACCGTCCGGCAGCGCGAGCAGCTCGCGCATGTCGTCGACGTCGAAGTTGGAGACGCCCCAGCGCAGGATCTTGCCGTCGCGTCGCAGGCGCTCGAAAGCGTCGATCGTCTCGGCGAGCGGAATGCGGCCGCGCCAGTGCAGCAGGTAGAGGTCGAGGCGATCGGTACGCAACCGGCGCAGGCTGCGCTCGCAGGCCGCGATCGCGCTCTTGGCGCCGGCGTTGTGGGGATAGACCTTGCTGACGACGAAGACCTGGTCGCGCCGGCCTGCGATCGCGTCGCCGACCACCTCCTCCGCCCCGCCGTCGCCGTACATCTCGGCCGTGTCGATCAGCGTCATGCCCATCGCGATGCCCGAGGCGAGCGCCGCGGCCTCGCTTGCGCGCCGCGGCGGCGATTCGCCCATGTGCCAGGTCCCCTGCCCCAGCGCGGGCACCTTGGTGCCATCGGACAGGCCGATGGAGGGGATGCGGTTTGTCATCGGTCGCGACGGTGAGCGTTGCGAGCATAGCGCCTTTTGCGAGCCGCCTCCCGTAGAATGGGGCGATCATGCCGCCAGCCTCCTCCACGCACGCGGTGTCCTCCACGCACGCTGTCGATGCACCGCCCCATGGCGCCCGCCGCGTCGTGCGGGCAGCATGTCCCCACGACTGTCCGGACACCTGCGCAATGCTCGTGACCGTCGAGGACGGGCGCGCGATCGACGTCCGGGGCGCGCCCGACCATCCGACAACCGCAGGCGTGCTGTGCACCAAGGTCGCGCGCTACCTGGATCGCACCTATTCCCCCGATCGGCTGCGCCATCCGATGCGCAGGATCGGCCGCAAGGGCGAAGGCCGCTTCGCACGCATCTCCTGGGACGAGGCGCTCGACGAGATCGCGACGCGCTTCCGGCAGATCGCGGAATCGGCCGAGGGGCCGCAGGCAATCCTGCCCTACAGCTACGCGGGAACGATGGGGCTGCTGCAGGGCCAGTCGATGGACCGGCGCTTTTTCCATCGCCTGGGCGCATCGCTGCTCGACCGGACGATCTGCTCGTCCGCCGGCAAGGCGGGCTGGGGCGCGGTCGTCGGCGCCTCGATGGGCATGGACGTCGAGGAGTACGCGAACAGCGGGCTGATCCTGATCTGGGGCAGCAACCCGATTACGTCGAACCTGCACTTCTGGACCCGTGCGCAGGAGGCCAAGCGCCGCGGCGCGAAGCTGGTCGCGATCGACCCCTGGCGCAGCGCGACCGCCGACAAATGCCACGAGCACGTCGCACTCCTGCCGGGCACCGACGGTGCGCTGGCCTTCGGCATCATGCACGTGCTGATCGCCGAAGGGCTGGTCGATCGTGACTACGTCGATCGCCACACGGTCGGTTTCGATGCGCTCGCCGATCGGGCGGCCGAATGGACGCCCGAGCGCGCGGCGCGAAGCTGCGGCATCGCGCCCGAACAGGTGGTCAGGCTCGCGCGTGAATACGGCACGATCCGGCCGGCGGCGATCCGCCTCAACTACGGCATGCAGCGTGTGCACGGCGGGGGCAACGCGGTGCGCGCGATCGCCTGCCTGCCGGCGCTGGTCGGCGCGTGGCGCCATCCGGCGGGTGGCGCACTGCTGTCGTCGTCGGGCGCCTACCCGGTCGATTCGGCGGCGCTGGAACGCCCCGACCTGATCCGGGGGACCCCGCGGACCGTCAACATGTCGACGATCGGCGATGCGCTGACCCGGCTCGACGATCCACCGGTGCGCGCGATCTACGTCTACAACTCGAATCCGGTCGCGGTCGCGCCCGAGTCCTCGCGGGTGGTCGCCGGATTCTCGCGCGACGACCTGTTCTGCGTCGTCCACGAAATCTTCAGGACCGACACCGCGGACTATGCCGACATCCTGCTGCCCGCGACGACGCAACTCGAGCAGACCGACGTCCACAGTTCCTACGGCCACCTGTACGCGCTCGCCAACAATCCGGCGATCGCGCCGCTCGCCGATGCCCTGCCCAATACCGAGGTGTTCAGGCGCCTCGCTGTGCGGATGGGGTTCACCGAGCCCTGCTTTCGCGACAGCGACGACGATCTGGCGCGCCAGGCCTTCCGCGCCGACGACCCGCGGGTGCGCGGCCTCGACTGGGAAACGCTGAAGGCCGAAGGCTGGCGCAGGTTGGACCTGCCGCGGCCCTACGCGCCGTTTGCACAGGGGGGGTTTCCGACGCCTTCGGGCAAGTGCGAGTTCTGGTCGGCAAGGATGCAGGACGCCGGTTTCGATCCGCTCCCCGACTACGTCGCGCCTTACGAATCGACGGCCTCGAATCCCGATCTCGCTGGCCGTTATCCGCTGGCGTTCATTTCGCCGCCGGCGCGCAATTTCCTGAACTCGTCGTTCGCCAACCTGCCTGTCTCGATCGCCGAGGAGCGCATGCCGCACGTCGAGATCCATCCCGACGATGCCGCAGCAAGGGGCATCGGCGACGGCGATTCGGTGCGCGCGTTCAACGATCGCGGGAACATGCTGGCGATGGCGCGCGTGACCGATCGCGCGCGCAAAGGGGTGGTCGTTGCGCCGTCGGTGTGGTGGCGTAAGCTCGCGCCGGGAGGCGAGAATGCGAACGCGCTGACCAGCCAGGCGCTGACCGATCTCGGTCGCGCCCCGACGTTCTACGATTGCCTGGTGGAAGTTGCGCCGGCCTGAGCGGCGCGGGCGCCGCGGGCCGGCTACAGCTTGCGGACGAGCCCGACCATCACCCCGAAGATCTCGAGCGTGCCTTCCGGCCGGATGACCGGGTAGGCCGGGTTCTCCGGCTTGAGGACGAAACTCCCGCCCTCGAGGTCGAGGCGCTTCAGCGTGAACTGGTTGTCGACGATTGCGACGACGATGTCGCCCTTCTGGGCGGCGGCGCGCTTTTCGACGACGACCAGGTCGCCTTCGAAGATCCCCGCGTCGATCATCGAATCGCCCTTGACCCTGACCAGCACGGTCTGCGACGGGCGCTCGATCAGGTAGTCATCGAGGGTGACGGTGTCGGCCTGTGCATCGTCGACCGGGTCAGGGAGGCCGGCGCGCACGGTTCCCGTCGCAAGCGGCCTCGCGAAAAAGCGCTTGGTCGGCGCGAGCCTGCGGTCGGGCGTCGATTCGAGATACCCGGCAAGTTTCAAACGCGCGACCATGGCGGCCACCGACGATTTCGAACGCAGCCCCAGCAGCTGGCCGATGGAGGCGTACGAGGGCAGCGCCCGATGGCGCGCGTAGTAATCCTGGAGCGTGCCGAGGTAGGAACGATCGTTCGACATTCGTGTAGCATAGGGAACGAACGTTCGGCCGTCAACCCCAACCCGATCCCGGCCACCCCACTGCGCCCGACCGCCCGGCCCGCTTGGTGACGCTCCCGATGCTCCCGTTCCCCGCCTTCGCCTTCGTCGACCTCGAGACCACCGGCACCCGCGCCAATGCCGATCGCATCACTGAAATCGGCATCGTGCGGGTCGACTGCGCATCCGCGACGTCGCCACCGCGCGTCACCGAATGGGCAAGCCTCGTCGACCCGCAGGTGCCCATTCCGCCGATGATCCAGGCGCTGACCGGGATCACCGATGCGATGGTGGCTGGCGCGCCGACGTTCTCCACGATCGCTTCCCGGGTGGCCGCGATACTCGACGGCTGCATCTTCGTCGCCCACAACGCCCGCTTCGACTACGGGTTCCTGAAACACGCGTTCGCACGCCTCGAGCAAAGCTTTTCAGCGCGCGTGCTGTGCACGGTGCGCCTGTCGCGGCGGCTCGATCCCGACGCCCAGGGCCATGGCCTCGATGCGCTGATCGCCCGCCATGGCCTCGAGACCTCCGATCGCCACCGGGCACTCGGGGATGCCCGGGCGATCTGGGCTTTCGTGCAGACGCTCTACCGCGAACGGCCGCGCGCAGAAATCGACGCGGCCGTGCGCCGCCTCCTGAAGCTGCCGAGCCTTCCGCCGCAACTGCCGCCCGACGCGATCGATGCGCTGCCCGAGGCCCCCGGCGTCTATCTGTTCTACGGCGACAATCCGCTCCCGCTCTACATCGGCAAGAGCGTCGACCTGAGGCAGAGGGTCGCCTCGCATTTCTCGCAGGACTCGAGAAGCGAGACCGACCTGCGGCTGTCACGCGAGATCCGCCGGATCGAACACGAGCGCACCGCAGGCGAACTCGGCGCGCTGCTGCGGGAATCGGAACTGATCAAGTCGCGGATGCCGGCCCACAATCGCGCGCTGCGGCGCAAGGCCGAGGCCGGCGTCATGGAACTCGTCGACGGCATTCCACGCTTCGTCGCGGCCGCAGGCATCGACGGCACCCGGCTGCCGGGGGCCTTCGGACCGTTCTCATCCAGGACCGCAATGCGCGCGACCCTGCGCAAGCTCGCGGCAGCGCATCGGCTCTGCCCGCGGCGACTGGGCCTGGAACGCACGAGTGACGGCCCCTGCTTTGCACGCCAGCTGCGGCGATGCGAAGGCTGGTGTGCCGGCGAAGAGTCGCCGGAGTCACACGATGCGCGCCTTGCCGCGGCGCTTGCACCCCTGGCGATTCCGGCCTGGCCGGTCGCCGGTATAGGCCTGTTGCGCGAGCGCGCAGCCGACGGCGAGCGCGTCGACGTCCACGCGTTCCTCGACTGGCACTGGCTCGGGACCGCGCGTGACGACGGCGAACTCGGGCGGCTGTGCGAAATGCCACCCCGTCCCGAGTTCGACCTCGACGTGACGCGGTTGCTGCTGCGCCGCTACGCGGCTGCAGCACTGCCGCTCGTCGCGGCGCCACGCCTCGCGATCGATTCCCCGGCCTGATTCAGCGCCCGGCTGCGTGGGCCGCGAGCACGTCCGCCACGCAGGCGGTCAGGCGCTTCGCGTACTCCACGTGCAGGAACTCGTTGGGTCCGTGTGCGTTCGATTTCGGACCCAGCACCCCGGTGATCAGGAACTGCGCCTGCGGGAAATGCCGACCCAGCATCGCCATGAACGGAATCGTTCCGCCCTCTCCCATTGCCGCAGCAGGTTTGCCGTAGTGCGCCTGCGAGGCATTCTCCAGCGCCCGTGCGAGCCAGTCCTGCGTCGGGGGGGCGTTCCAGCCGGTCGCGCCCTGATCCGGTGTGAACGTGACTTTCGCACCGTGCGGTGGATCGGTCTCCAGCAGCGCCTTGAGCGCGGCAGTCGCATCATGGCCGTCGACCGTGGGCGGCAGCCGCAGCGACAGCTTGAGCGAGGTCGACGGCCGCAGGACGTTGCCGGCACTCGCGATCGCAGGCAGGCCGTCGGCACCGACGACCGACAACGCGGGACGCCAGGTGCGGTTGAGCAGCGCCTCGCCGCCGTCGTCGACCATCGGCTGCGTGCCCCCGGCGAACGGATACTTGCGAAAGACGATGTCACCGAGGATCGCGGCGGCCCTGCCGGCCTGATCGACGCGTTCGAGTGGAATCTGCGCATGGAAGGCCGACGGCAGGATCCACCCGTTGCCGGCGTCCTCGAGGCGGTCGAGCAGCTTGCGCGCGATCCGGAACGACGAAGGCACGACGCCGCTCGCGTCCCCCGAATGCACGCCTTCGCTGAGCACCTCGACCGTGAGCGTCCCGGCCGCGAGGCCGCGCAACGACGTCGTGACCCACAGGCGCTCGTAGTCGCCGCAACCCGAGTCGAGGCCGACGACCAGGTCGACGCGGCCGAGCCTGGGCTTCAGCAGTTCGAGGTAGGCCGGCAGATCGTAGCTTCCGCTCTCTTCGCAGGTCTCGATCAGGCCGATGCAGGGCGCGTGCGGAATCTTCTGCGCCTCCATCGCGCCGATCGCCGACAGCGCCGCGAACACCGCATAGCCATCGTCGGCGCCGCCGCGGCCGTAGAGCTTGCCATCCTCGAGGATCGGGACCCAGGGGCCACCGTCGCTGCGCCATCCGGTCATCTCGGGTTGCTTGTCGAGATGGCCGTACAGCAGCACCGTCCTGTCACCCACGCCCGGGACCTTGAACAACAGCACCGGCGTGCGACCGGGCAGCCGCACGATCTCGACCGTGAGTCCTGCGATCGGCTGCGCCCGCACCCAGGTCTCCGCAAGCCGGATCACCCGCTCGATGTGACCATTGGCCTCCCAGGCCGAATCGAAGTGCGGCGACTTCGCCGGGATGCGGATGTAGTCGATCAGTCGCGGAACGATCTCGTCGTCCCACTGGCGGGCAATGCGCTGTGCTGCGATGGACATCGTCATCGGGATGGGCCCTGGCAGGAGCGGGAAAGCGCTAACGATACCAAATGGTTTCGGCGGTCCGCGCCGGTTCTTGCGTCTTCGGATCGCAGGTCCACGTAGAATCGATGCGATGCGCGAAGATCAGCCACCGCCGTATGCAGGACTCACCCCCGATTGCGTGCTCGACGCCCTCGACAGCGTCGGCTTCCGCGGGGACGGGCGCATGATCGCGCTCAACAGCTACGAGAACCGCGTCTACCAGATCTGGCGTGAAGACGCGGCGCCGGTGGTCGCCAAGTTCTACCGTCCTGCACGCTGGAGCGACGACCAGATCCTCGAAGAGCACGCGCTGGTCGCCGAGCTGGCCGAGCACGAGGTTCCCGCGGTGCCGCCGATTCCCGTCGACGGCAGGACGCTGTTCGAGTTCTCGGGCTTCCGCTTCGCGGTCTTCGAACGGCACGGAGGGCGGGCGCCCGAGCTCGACCGGCCGGCGACGCTCGAGCGCCTCGGGCGGTTCATCGCACGGCTGCACACGGTCGGTGCGATGGGCCGGTTCGTGCACCGACCGGCCCTGACCGTCGAATCGTTCGGCGATGAATCGCGCGAATATCTGCTCGCCAACGCGTTCGTTCCGGAGGACCTGCGCGATGCATGGACCGCGGCGGCCGACCTCGCGCTGCAGCAGGTGCGACGGGTCCGGGCCACGGTTGGCGAGACCGCGACGCTGCGGCTGCACGGCGACTGTCACGGCGGCAACGTGCTGTGGACCGACGACGGCCCGCACTTCGTCGATTTCGACGACGCGCGCACCGGTCCCGCCGTGCAGGACCTGTGGATGCTGCTCTCCGGTGATCGCGCGGCGATGGAGGAACAGCTCGGGGTGCTGCTTCGAGGCTACGAGTCGTTTCGCGATTTCGACCGTGGCGAACTGGCGCTGATCGAGGCCTTGCGCACGCTGCGCCTGCTCCATTATTCGGCCTGGCTCGCGCGACGCTGGGACGATCCCGCGTTCCCCGCCGCATTTCCCTGGTTCAATACCCAGCGCTACTGGCAGGACCGGATTCTCGAGTTGCGCGAGCAGATCGCGCTGATGGACGAGCCGCCGCTCGCGGCCGCGCCCGGCTACGCCTGACCCCCGCCGCGCTCGCCGCATCCGCCCCGGAGCCATTGCCGGATCCGGTGCAAATCGCGTCCCGGGGCGGTCCGGCGACGCTCATTGACCTCGATCAAACGATCGCGAGATGTCCGGCACAGGGGCGATCGCGCATGGAAAAATGACGGTCATATCGCCGCAGGCGTGCTGCGGCAAGCCCTTATCGCCGCGGGGCCATCGCGGCAGGTCCCTCATGCCGCGGAGCATCGCGGCAAGTCCCTGAGGCCGCGTGGCCATCGAGCAAGTGGTTGTTGGCGGCGGCACGCCGAGAGAGGTTTCCATGCACAAATTTCGTCATCTGCTCGCAGCATTTGCGCTCCTTGCGGCCTGCGTTGCAACCGTTCCCGCGCGCGCGTCGCTGGGCACCAACTTCACCGACATGTGGTGGATACCGACCGAGTCCGGGTGGGGGGCCTCCATTCATCAGCAATACGACGTGATGTACATCCTCCTGTTCGTGCAGGGACCCGACACGCGCCCGATCTGGTACGCGGGCCCGGCGTATTACCAGAACAACACGGGACTGCCGGTCTTCACCGGCGACATGTACCAGACCAACGGACCGTGGTTCGGCGGCACGTTCAATCCTTCGGCGGTGACCGACCGCAAGGTCGGCACCGTGACCTTCACCGCGACCAGCGTCGACACCGCGACGCTCACCTACTCGGTCGACGGCGTCGTCGTGACCAAGGGCATCGTGCGCGAGCCGTGGGCGAACGAGGATTTCACGGGCGAATACTACGGCGGACTCGACTACAGCGCCTCCGGTTGCTCCGATCCGACGACGAACGGCTATTTCGAGCAGTTCGGCCCGCTGCACGTCGACCATAATCTGGTCGGCTCGATGACGCTCGTCGCACAATCGAGCGCCGGGACCTGCACGTTCGCCGGGAGCTACACGCAGGCGGGCCACATGGGTGCCGTGACCGGCACATTCGACTGCGGCGGAGGCATTGCGGGCCCGATGCAGGTCTACGAGATGGAGCGGACCGGTTCCGGCATGACGGCCCGCTTCGTCGCGCAGAGCGGCTCCTGCACGGTCGCCGGGCGGCTGGGCGGCATCGAACGCGAGTCGCCGCGGCACTGAGGCGCGGACCCCGCGGCCCGGCCACCTGAGCGCCTGCCCGCCGACGCTCGATGGACATGGCTGCCGAATCTGCCTGCTATCACTGCGGGCTGCCCAACCCTGCGGGGCGGAGCTTCTACGCCGTCGTCGACGGCGAGAGGCACGCCGTGTGCTGCCCGGGCTGCCAGGCGGTGGCCGAGGCGATCGCGGGCAGCGGCCTGTCGTCCTACTACCGGACGCGTACGGCGTACGGCCAGCGTGCCGAGTCCATCGCCGGCGCCCGTGCGGACGAGCTTGCGATCTACGACCAGCCCGAGGTGCAGGCCGGATTCGTGCGGACGCTCGAGGGGAGCGAACGCGAGGCGACCCTGATCCTCGAAGGCATCACCTGCGCGGCCTGCCTGTGGCTCAACGAGCAGCACCTCGCATCGCTCCCCGGCGTGCTGGTCGCCGACATCAACTACGCGACACGGCGCGCGCGGGTGCGCTGGGACGAATCGCGGATCCGCCTGTCGCAGATCCTCGCCCAGGTCGCCGCGATCGGCTATCGCGCCTGGCCCGCGACCTCGGGCAACGCCGAGCTGGTTCGCAAGCGCGAGACCCGTGCGGCGCTGTGGCGCCTGTTCGTGGCCGGCTTCGGCATGATGCAGGTGATGATGTATGCGGTGCCTGCGTATCTCGCGCAGGACGGCACGATGACCGAGGACATGCGCATGCTGATGCGCCTGGCGAGCCTCGTGCTGACGGTGCCGGTAGTGTTCTACTCGGCAGCCCCATTCTTCCGCGGCGCATGGCGGGACGCGCAGCGCCGTCGCCTGGGAATGGACGTCCCGATCGCGCTGGGCGTCGCCGCGACTTTCGGTGCAAGCCTCTACGCGACGTTCACCGACGGTGCCGATGTCTATTACGACTCGATTGCGATGTTCGTCTTCTTCCTGCTGTGCGCGCGCTACCTCGAAATGCGCGCGCGGCAGCGCGCCGCCGCGAGCCTCGAATACCTCGACAAGGCGCTGCCGCTGACCGCGCATCGCCTGCGCGACTCCGGGAACGGCACGGACACCGAGGACGTCCCCGCGGTGACTCTCAGGCCACGCGACCGGGTGCTGGTACGGGCCGGCGAGAGCTTTCCCGCGGACGGTCGGATCGTCCAGGGCGACACCGAATGCGACGAATCGCTGCTGACCGGCGAGAGCACGCCGGTGCGCAAGCGCAGCGGCGCCGACGTCACCGGCGGGGCCTTCAACCGGCTGAGTCCGGTCGTCGTCGAGGTCGAGCGTGTCGGGGACGACACCTGCGTATCGGGCATCCGCAGGCTGGTCGAGAGTGCGAGCATGCGGCGCCCCGAGGTCGGGGCCCTCGCCGATCGTCTGGCAGGCATCCTGGTCGCGGTCGTCCTGCTGGTCGCAGCGGCGAGTGCCTTCGCATGGATGCAGATCGACCCATCGCGCGCGCTGTGGGTCACCGTCGCCGTCCTGGTGGTCAGCTGCCCCTGCGCGCTGTCGCTCGCGACGCCGGCGGTGATGACCGTCGCCGTCGGCATGCTGTCGCGACGGGGCGTGGTCGTGGTGCGCGCCCACGCGGTCGACGCGCTCGACGCGGTCACGCACGTGGTGTTCGACAAGACCGGCACGTTGACCGAAGGCCGCCTCGGTGTCGCGTCGGTGTCGACCCAGCCGGGATTCACCCGCGCCGAGGCGCTCGCGCTCGCGGCGGCGCTCGAGCGGACCTCCGAGCACCCGATTGCCAGGGCCCTGCTCGACGCCGCCTCGGCGGATGACGCTCGCGTCGCGACGGCGTCGCGCAATGTCCCGGGTGCCGGCCTGGAAGCGCACGTCGATTCGACGCGCTATCGCCTCGGCACGCCTGCCTTCGTGGCCGGGATTGCCGGCGTGCCCATCGAAACAGCGCCGCCCTCCGGCGGCGTCACCCGCGTCTGGCTCGGCCGCGACGGGGCGTGGATCGGGTGCTTCGACCTGGTCGACACGCTGCGGCCCGAGGCGGCGAGCGTCGTGCAGCGCTTGCGGACCGCGGGCAAGCAGGTCCTGATCTGGAGCGGCGACGCGGCAACGACCGTGGGGTCGGTGGCTGCGAGCCTCGGCGCCGACGCCTTCGAGGCGGGACTGCTGCCGCAGGACAAGCATGCGCGGATGGTCGCGCTGCAGCAGGACGGCGCAGTGGTCGCGATGGTCGGCGACGGCGTCAACGATGCGCCGGTGCTGGCGCAGGCCCAGCTGTCGATCGCGATGGGCAGCGGTGCATTGCTGTCGCAGGCCACTGCCGACATCGTCCTGCTGTCGGGGCGGCTGCACGGCCTCCTCGACGCGTTCGACATCGCCCGGCGCGCGCACCGCATCGTCCGGGAGAACCTCGCCTGGGCGATCGCCTACAACCTGATCGCGCTGCCGCTCGCTGCCGCGGGCTACGTCACGCCATGGCTCGCCGGCATCGGCATGGGCGCGAGCTCCCTGCTGGTGGTGCTGAACGCGCTGAGGCTCGGCCGGTCGCGTACGGCGCGGCGCGGACCAGCTCCGGCTTCGGCGCGCGATCCGCACCTGGGCCCCGCCCTCCCGGCGTTGCCGGGCCCGCAGCCGTAATGGACATCCTCTACCTGCTGGTTCCGCTGTCGCTGGTGCTGGTGTTCATCATCGGCGTCGTGTTCTGGTGGACCCTCCGGAGCGGCATGTTCGACGATCTCGAGGGGCCGGCATGGCGGATCCTTCAGGACGACGATAATCCGGCCCACGAAAGCGCGCCCGACCCTGCGCACAGCCATCGAAAAGAGTCCGGCATCGCGACCGGGCCGAAGGAGACCGCATCGTGAGCGGCACCTGCGCGTTCTGCACATTTCGCGACACCGCCTTGACAAAAATCAAGCGTCCGAAGCCGATTAATTCGTAATCTGCGAACCGGGCCTGCACACAGGCCGATGCCCGGGACGATCGCAGGCCCGGGCGCATCGACGAGGGAGAGAACATGTCAGCACAGGCCGCGACCATTACGGTCCCGATGAGCGATTCTGCCGAAGAGGGGACGTACAACTACAAGGTCGTCCGGCAATTCGCCCTCATGACCGTCGTCTGGGGCATCGTCGGAATGCTGGTCGGCGTGATCATCGCCACCCAGCTGATGTTTCCCGACATGACTTACGGCATTCCCTGGCTGTCCTACGGCCGCCTGCGCCCGCTGCACACCAATGCGGTGATCTTCGCGTTCGGCGGATCGGCACTGTTCGCCACCAGCTACTACGTCGTCCAGCGCACCTGCCATACGCGCCTGTTCTCCAACACCCTCGCGGCGTTCACGTTCTGGGGCTGGCAGGTGGTGATCCTCGCCGCGGCCATCACCCTTCCCCTGGGCTACACGACCTCGCACGAGTACGCCGAACTCGAGTGGCCGATCGACATCCTGATCACGCTGGTCTGGGTCTCCTACGCGATCGTATTCTTCGGAACGATCGCCAAGCGCAAGGTGCCGCACATCTACGTCGCCAACTGGTTCTTCGGCGCGTTCATCCTGACCGTTGCGCTGCTGCACATCGTCAACAGCGCCGAGATCCCCGTCTCCTTCTGGAAGTCCTACTACGTCTATTCCGGCGCGCAGGATGCGATGGTCGAATGGTGGTACGGGCACAACGCCGTCGGCTTCTTCCTGACGGCGGGCTTCCTGGGGATCATGTACTACTTCGTGCCCAAGCAGGCGGGCCGTCCGATCTACAGCTACCGGCTGTCGGTCGTGCACTTCTGGGCGCTGATCTTCACCTACATGTGGGCCGGCCCGCACCACCTGCACTACACGGCGCTGCCCGACTGGACCCAGTCGCTGGGCATGGTCTTCTCGCTGATCCTGCTCGCGCCGTCGTGGGGCGGCATGATCAACGGGATCATGACGTTGTCGGGGGCGTGGCACAAGCTGCGCACCGATCCGATCCTCAAGTTCCTGATCACCTCGCTGTCGTTCTACGGCATGTCGACGTTCGAAGGGCCGATGATGGCGATCAAGACGGTGAACTCCCTTTCGCACTACACCGACTGGACGATCGGACACGTCCACTCGGGGGCGCTGGGCTGGGTCGCGATGATCTCGATCGGCAGCCTCTACTACATGATCCCGCGGCTGTTCGGCCGCACCGAGATGCACAGCATCAAGCTGATCACGCTGCACTTCTGGGTTGCGACGATCGGCGTCGTGCTCTACATCGCATCGATGTGGATCGCCGGCGTGATGCAGGGTCTGATGTGGCGCGCGGTGAACCCCGACGGCACGCTCACCTACACGTTCGTCGAGAGCGTCAAGTCGACCTTCCCGTTCTACGGAATCCGGCTGCTGGGCGGGCTGATGTTCTTCTCGGGCATGCTGATCATGGCCTACAACGTGTGGAAGACCGTGCGCGGCGCCCAGCCTTACGAAGCCCCGGTGCTGGCGCCGGCGGCTGCCCACGCCTGATTCCCAACTCCTGGCTTCGATACCCATCATGGCTACGCAATCCGCATCGGGACACGAGTTCATCGAGAAGAACCTGACGTTGATGATCGTGCTGGTCATCCTCGTCGTGAGCGTCGGCGGGCTCGTCGAAATCGTGCCGCTGTTCTTCCAGCGCTCGACCACCCAACCCGTCACGGGGCTCAAGCCCTACACGCCGCTGCAGCTGACCGGGCGGGACATCTACATCCGCGAAGGCTGCAACAACTGCCACAGCCAGATGATCCGGCCGTTCCGCGCGGAAACCGAGCGCTACGGTCACTATTCGGTGGCGGGCGAGTTCGTCTACGACCATCCGTTCCTCTGGGGCAGCAAGCGCACCGGCCCCGACCTTGCGCGGGTCGGCGGACGCTACAGCGACGAGTGGCATCGCCAGCACCTGAACGAGCCGCGGGACGTGGTTCCCGAATCGAACATGCCCGCCTATCCGTGGCTGTTCCAGGATGCGGCGGACGCCGATTCGATCCAGGCGAAGATGCGCGCCCTGCGCACGGTCGGCGTTCCCTACACCGACGACGAAATCGCCAAGGCGCCGGACGAGCTCAAGGGCAAGACCGAGGCCGACGCACTGATCGCCTATCTGCAGAGCCTGGGCACGGCACTGAAGGGAGTCAGGTGACATGGATCCCGTGATTGCATTCCACTCCGGGCTGACGGTGGTCTCGTTCCTGGTGTTCCTGGGCATCGTATGGTGGGCCTATGGCGGCAGCCGCAAGAACCGGTTCGAGTCAACGGCACTGAGCGTCCTCCAGGACGAGGATGATCCGGCGTCGCCGGAGCCGAAAGGGAGATCGGCGTGAGCGATTTCAACAGCGGATTCTGGAACGTCTACATCACCGTCATCACGCTGGCCGGCATCCTCGCCTGCGCCGCGCTGCTGTGGCGGCTGTCGACCAAGCGCCTGCCGCCGGGACAGAAGGCCGGCGTGATGGGCCACGTCTGGGACGAGAACCTCGAGGAGTACAACAATCCCCTGCCGCGCTGGTGGATGTGGCTGTTCTACATCACCATCGTGTTCTCGCTCGGATACCTGCTCCTCTACCCCGGACTGGGCAGCTTTCCCGGCCTGCTGAATTGGACGTCGCATTCGCAGTACGAGGCGGAAGAGGCCAGGGCTAAGCAGACCTACGAGCCGCTCTTCGCCAGGTACGCTGCGATGCCGATCCCCGCCGTCGCGGCCGACCCGCAGGCGCTGGAGATCGGGCAGCGCCTGTTCCTCAACTACTGTGCGCAGTGCCACGCCTCCGATGCCCGGGGCGGCAACGGCTTCCCCAACCTGACCGACAACGACTGGCTCTACGGCGGTGATCCGGCCACGATCGTCGCGACGATCACCAATGGGCGCAAGGCCGCGATGCCGGCCTGGGAAAGTGTCGTCGGCGACGAGGGCGTCAAGAATCTCGCCAACTACGTGAAATCGCTGGGCGGCACGCCTTTCGACTCCGTGCGCGCCGCGCAAGGCAAGGTCCTGTTCCAGACCAACTGCGTCGCATGCCACGGGCCGCAAGGCAAGGGCAACCAGGCGATCGGCGCGCCGAACCTGACGGACGCCATCTGGCTCTACGGCGGAAGCGAAACGACGCTGATCCGAACGATCAGCAAGGGCCGCAGCGGCGTCATGCCCGCCTGGGGGACGTTCCTCGGCCCCGAGAAGATCCATATCGTCGCCGCGTACGTCTACAGCCTGTCCCATCCGGGCGGCAAGTGACGCGACCGGATGCGACCTGACGACGCAGCGATGGCGACGCGAAGCTGACCGCGGGATGGACACGCCGGTAAAATCGACCCCCAGCGCGACGCCCCCCGAAGTCGCCGAGCAGGCGCTCTACGAGGTCCGCAAGAAGATCTATCCACGCGCCGTCCACGGCACGTTCGCGGCCTGGCGCTGGACCTTCGTGCTGCTCACGCAGCTCGTGTTCTACGGCACGCCGTGGCTGGTCTGGAACGACCGCCAGGCGGTGC
Organism: uncultured Pseudomonadota bacterium; assembly: GCA_963816415.1. Lineage (GTDB taxonomy): Bacteria > Pseudomonadota > Gammaproteobacteria > Burkholderiales > Casimicrobiaceae > VBCG01. The sequence continues at coordinate 5,871 of CAWFKR010000010.1, read as the reverse complement.
TGTTCGACCTCGTCTCGCGCAAGTTCTACATCTTCGGACTCGTGTTCTGGCCGCAGGACATCGTCTACCTGACGGTCCTGCTGATCATCTCCGCGTATTCGCTGTTCCTGTTCACGGCGGTCGCCGGCCGCCTGTGGTGCGGCTTCACCTGCCCGCAGACGGTCTACACCGAGATGTTCATGTGGATCGAGCGCATGGTCGAAGGCGACCGGCTCGCCAGGATGAAGCTCGACCAGCAGCCGCTGTCGGGGCGCAAGTTCAGGCTCAAGGCCGCCAAGCACGGATTGTGGATCGCGCTGGCGCTGTGGACCGGGTTCACCTTCGTCGGCTATTTCACGCCGATCCACACCCTCTGGCACGAGGTGCTGACGCTGCACACCGGGCCATGGGAGACGTTCTGGGTGCTGTTCTACGGCTTCGCCACTTACGGCAATGCCGGCTGGATGCGCGAGCAGGTGTGCAAGTACATGTGCCCGTACGCGCGCTTCCAGAGTGTGATGTTCGACCCCGACACGCTGATCATCACCTACGACCCGGAACGCGGCGAGCCGCGCGGCGCGCGCGGCAAGAGCGTCGACCACAAGGCCAAGGGACTGGGCGACTGCGTCGACTGCGGCATCTGCGTGCAGGTCTGTCCGACCGGCATCGACATCCGCAACGGCCTCCAGTACGAATGCATCGGCTGCGCGGCCTGCATCGACGGCTGCAACCAGGTGATGGACAAGATGGGCTACCCGAAAGGGCTGATCCGCTACTCCACCGAAAAGGCGATGCAGGGCCACTACAGCACCGATCGCATCCTGAAGCGGGTCCTTCGTCCGCGCGTGCTGGTCTACACCGCCATCCTGTGGCTCATCATCATCGCGGCCGCCGTGACGCTCTACCACCGCGTCCCCATGAAGGTCGACGTGATCCGCGATCGCGGCAACGTAATGCACGGATCGGACGATCCCGAGGTCCAGAACGTCTATCGGCTGCAGATCATGAACACGCAGGAGATCCCGCGCGACGTGCGCATCGCGGTGGCCGGGGTGGAGGGCATCAAGCTCGAGATCGAGCCGCAGCCGATTCGCGTGCCCGCAACGTCCTCGCGCGTGGTCGCGGTGCGGGTCGAGGCACCGCGAGCGTCCCTCAAGCCGGGTTCGAACCGCATCGATTTCACGATCGAAGCCGTCGACCCGTCGCATCCGGGAACCGCGCCGCTGACCATCGTCGAGAAAGCGGCGCTGGTCACGCCCTGACCTCCGAGGCCACGCCATGACGCAACCCATCTCCGGACGTCCGCATGTTCCCTGGTACCGGGAGCCCTGGCCCTGGATCCTGTTCGGCGGGCCCGCGATCGTCGTCGTCGCGAGCTTCGTGACACTCTACCTGGCGGTAACCCACGCCGATGCACTGGTCGTCGACAACTACTACAAGGAAGGACTGGCGATCAACCGGGTGCTCGCCCACGATCACCTCGCATTCCAGCGCGGCTATCGCGCCGACGTGATGTTCAATCAGGACCGTACAATGGTGAGGGTCCGGCTCACCGGCGAGCCGCTTCCTCCCGGATTGCGCGTGGGCTTCATCCATCCGACCCAGGGCGGCCGCGACGAGCTGGTGCTGGCTCGGGAGATCCAGCCCGGGCTCTACGAGGGCAAGATGCAGCTCGCTGCGGCGGTGCGCTGGGACATCGATCTCGAGGACTCGGCGCGGACCTGGCGCATCACCGGCAACTGGTACCCGCACGACGACCACTTCGTGCTGGAACCCTCCGCGAAATAGCGATCGGGATCCGCGAGCCCGGACCACAAGGCAGGAGGACGCATGAAACTTCAGAGACTGATCTGGGTGCTGTGGCCATCGTTCATCGCCGCCGGCGCGGCGGAAGCGCTGTTCTTCACCGTCTTCGATCCGGACGAGCTTCCGCTCTTCGGCACCGTCATCGGCGCAAGCCGCATCGCCACCTATTCGATCGGCTTCTTCCTGTTCTGGGCGTTCGCGGCGATGTCCAGCGCGCTGACCTGCTTCTTCCAGCGCGGCTCCGACGAGATCAACCGCTGCCCCCTGCCGCCCGTGGCACGGCCGATCGGCTGCCCGAAGCGCTCGGACGAGAACGCGTCGTGTCGCTGAATGCAGCACCGGCGGAATCGACTCGCCATCCTCTGCTGCTGACCGCAGCGCGCGCCGAATCCGTTCTCCGCTGCCCGTCGTATCTGCTTTCCGGGGCTCGCCAACGATGACCGTCGCGTGGGCCGTCCTCGGCGTTGCGGTGTTCACCGGGCTGCTCGGCGGCGTGCATTGCATGGGCATGTGCGGCGGCATCGTGTCGGCGCTGACCACCGGCACCAAGACGACGGGCAAGCCCTGGGCGATCCCGCTCGCGTACAACCTCGGCCGGATCGCGAGCTACACGATCGCAGGCGCGATCGCCGGTGCCGTGGGCAGCCTCGGCCTGATGCTGCAGGGCCTGCTGCCCGTGCAGATCGCGCTCTATGTGCTTGCCAACCTGCTGCTGATCGGACTCGGTCTCTACCTTGCCGGCATCCCCGGCCCGATCGCGAGGATCGAGCGCCTGGGCAGCCATCTGTGGGCGCTGCTCAAGCCGCACACGCGCCACTTCCTTCCGATGGACACGCTGCCCAAGGCGCTCGGGGTGGGAATGCTGTGGGGATGGCTCCCCTGCGGCCTGGTCTACACGGTGCTGTTCGGCGCGCTGCTGAGCGGCGACGCGCTGAGCGGGGCCGCGCTGATGCTCGCTTTCGGGCTCGGCACCCTGCCCAACCTGATGGCCGCCGCGCTGCTGCTGCGCCGGTCGCGGGCGTGGCTTTCCAGCCGCCCCGCCCGCCTCGTCTCCGGCAGCGTGGTCCTCGGTTTCGGCGTCTGGGGCCTCGCCCACGCCACGAGCCTCAGCCAGCAGATCAAGAGCGGGCTGATCTGCATCGGTTGACCCGGCTCGGGTCGCCCGGCGATCACTTCCGCGCTGGTTTGCCGCCCTGCGGCGGAGGCTCCTCCGGGGAGCGGACCAGCAGCACAGGCACCGGGGCGGTGCGCAGGACCGTCTCGGCATCGCTTCCCATCACCAGGCGCGCAAGCCCGCGGCGACCGTGGGTGCCCAGAACGATCAGGTCGGCACGGCGCTTTCGCGCCTGATCGACAATCGCGTCCGCCACGCTGCCACCCAGCGATTCACGCACTGCGGATTCGCTGGCGACGCCACTCTTGCGCACCTTGGCCTCGGCCCTGGCCAGAGTCTTTTCGCCCTCGATGCGCAACCGATCCCTGAGATCCCGGAAATGGGCCGCCCGGGTATCGGTGGTGTCGTCGAGGCCACGTGCGGCGATCAGATCGTCGACGACATGCAGCAGCGACAGCGTCGCACCCTGGTCCCTTGAAAGCTTGATCGCCAGGTCGAGGCCGCGGCTCGATGCCGCGCTTCCATCGATCGGGACGAGGATCTTGCGAAACATCGTGATCTCCCTCCAGCGGTTGACGCGATCGAGTCGACGATGGTCTCGATCGCCTTGCAGGTGCATTGCGCTGCTTGCGGCCGACGCGCGGGATTGCGTGTCGGACGATCGACACCGTCATGATGACCCAACGGCTGGGCGCCTGGGAAGTGGTTGCAACGCCCGGTCTCGCCGCTGGTCTGCAGCCCGCAGGGACGGGTGAACCGATGCGTCAACCCGAAAATTCCGGGTTGCGCGACCTGCCGGCGACCCATCCCGCGGGTGGTCTGGCAAAATGAAGTCGAATACTTGATTTCAGCCGGATGGCGGGTTTGAGCAACTTGACCTACTTGAACCAAGCAGCCAGAGGGGCCTTTGGAAATGAGCAAATTTCGCCTTGGCGCATTGTGTGCTGTCCCATTCGGGTTGTGTATGGCAGCAATGCCTTCCGGCGCTCGAGCCGATACGGACGCGTGCACGCTATTGACGCCGGCCCAGGTCGGCGCTGCCGTTGGCGTCGCGGTCTCCGATGGAACGCACGTAACGCCAACCTTCGTGAGAACTTGCACCTGGAATGCTTCCGGCAACTCGAACGTGAGAACCGTGACGCTCTACCTGCAAACGGGCGCGGCGTATGACGGTGGCAAGCGAATGGCAAGCCAGATGACCGCAGTGGGCCGGGGCGCCGCCGTAAAACCTGCCAGCGTCGGCGAAGACGGCTATTACTTCGTCACGGGCGACCAGGTCGGACTCCTGGTCAAGAAAGGCAACGCCTCGTTCAAGATCGCGGTCTACGCGACGCTTCCGGTCGACAGGAAGGAAGCGATGGAGCTGACTCTCGCCAAGGATGCCTTGGCGAAGCTCTGACCCGAACGGCCTTTGGCCCGGTTCATGGGGAGCACGTCACCGATTGAAAACGGGCCGCCGAAGCGAGCCGTTCGTTGTCGCGGTGATCGCCATCTACGCGGCGCGCAGCTGATCACCGCTCCGTCGCCGCGCGAACGCGATCCGGCGGGCCGACCATCATCACCCCGTAACGACCGACCGCTAGACCATAAGCGCGCGCCATTGCCGCTACGGACCCAACGGTCGGATTACCGATGCCGCTGAGTGCAACCTGGATCGTCTTCCTTACGACTGTAGGACCGTCATCCGACTTACTTGCTGCCGCTGATCGATCGGCCAGAGCCTTTTTACTACTGGGCCAACCCAGTTCGGGATGGTCAGCCGCGTAGCCGAGAAGTCGCGCGAGGTTCGCCGCGACGGTCGTGCTCAAGTCTGATCGATTGCCTTCGTTCATCACTGGAGTCGCGTGGTAAGCAATAAGGGCATCAGACGCGCCGCCGTCACCCTACCCGCGCAGCGCGAAATGCACGAGTCCATCGTAATCCGATGCAAAGCGGCCCACCGATGCGGACGAGATTGCGTCAGGTGGCGATCGTGGTCGCTGGAGGCAATGCGCGCCCGCGACGCCCTCAACTGCCCTTGAGCAGTCGGTCGAGATCGCTCCTCGCCAGGTTGGCCTGGTCTCTCAGCTCCCGCAGCACCTCGGCGGTCAGCGCCCCCTGCACGCCGCACTCACGGCACGTCACGAAGCCGGAACGCCACGCCGCCTCGAGCGGCATGGTGGTGACCGTGCCGCACCGGGCGCACTCGATCCTCAGCTCGGCGTCGTCCGTCTGCGGGTCGAGGACCAGTGAGAAGCGGGCTCTCTTAGGCATTGGCTAATGCATATCGGCTTCGCCATCGCCCACGCGTGCCCCGCCTTCCGGCAATCACAGCGGATGCGCGTCGGGTGGTGGGGCTGTCGCGGTTTAATACCGTATTAACCCAGTCCCAGTCCTCGACCTGCGCCCAGTGCTCGGCGAGTCGGCGCGCATGGACGTACGCCTTGGCCGGTCAGCGTGTAGCAACGCTCCTGCGTCGATCTACGCGGTCGGCGGCGAGCCCGGGGCGGTTAGATTGTCAATCGTTGCCATCGCGTCTGTGGCCTGACGCCGCAATGCCTGCATCACCGACTCGTCAACCGGCATCGCGGTCTGGCACTCGCTGCACGCGATCACCCGCGCCTGCCAGGCGAGTTTGAGCACCTGCGTCGTCATCGCGCCGCACTTCGGGCACTCGGCCATGAGCTCGGCGACGCGCTGGCGGGTGTCCAGCAGCAGCGTGAATGCGGGGCGCTTCATAGCCGACGATCATAGGCCCTTTTTTGAGGCCGGTGCGGGCGTTCCGCGATGCGGCACATCATCTCGCAGGATCGAGATTGCCAGCGGTGGAGACTCTACTGGCATCGGCGGCGCCGGGAAGCAATGTCGCGGTCGTTGGCCGCGATCGTGGGCGGGGGTCTGGGGTAACGCGGAATTCCGGGGCTGGAATTCGGCTAACTACTGGATTTCATTGGCGTCCCCAACCGGATTCGAACCGGTGTTACCGCCGTGAA
>CAWFKR010000009.1:0-101718 GCA_963816415.1 uncultured Pseudomonadota bacterium | reverse complement strand
GATCCTCGCCCAGGTCGCCGCGATCGGCTATCGCGCCTGGCCCGCGACCTCGGGCAACGCCGAGCTGAGTTCGCAAGCGCGAGACCCGTGCGGCGCTGTGGCGCCTGTTCGTGGCCGGCTTCGGCATGATGCAGGTGATGATGTATGCGGTGCCTGCGTATCTCGCGCAGGACGGCACGATGACCGAGGACATGCGCATGCTGATGCGCCTGGCGAGCCTCGTGCTGACGGTGCCGGTAGTGTTCTACTCGGCAGCCCCATTCTTCCGCGGCGCATGGCGGGACGCGCAGCGCCGTCGCCTGGGAATGGACGTCCCGATCGCGCTGGGCGTCGCCGCGACTTTCGGTGCAAGCCTCTACGCGACGTTCACCGACGGTGCCGATGTCTATTACGACTCGATTGCGATGTTCGTCTTCTTCCTGCTGTGCGCGCGCTACCTCGAAATGCGCGCGCGGCAGCGCGCCGCCGCGAGCCTCGAATACCTCGACAAGGCGCTGCCGCTGACCGCGCATCGCCTGCGCGACTCCGGGAACGGCACGGACACCGAGGACGTCCCCGCGGTGACTCTCAGGCCACGCGACCGGGTGCTGGTACGGGCCGGCGAGAGCTTTCCCGCGGACGGTCGGATCGTCCAGGGCGACACCGAATGCGACGAATCGCTGCTGACCGGCGAGAGCACGCCGGTGCGCAAGCGCAGCGGCACCGACGTCACCGGCGGGGCCTTCAACCGGCTGAGTCCGGTCGTCGTCGAGGTCGAGCGCGTCGGGGACGACACCTGCGTATCGGGCATCCGCAGGCTGGTCGAGAGTGCGAGCATGCGGCGCCCCGAGGTCGGGGGCCTCGCCGACCGTTTGGCAGGCATCCTGGTCGCGGTCGTCCTGCTGGTCGCAGCGGCGAGTGCCTTCGCATGGATGCAGATCGACCCATCGCGCGCGCTGTGGGTCACCGTCGCCGTCCTGGTGGTCAGCTGCCCCTGCGCGCTGTCGCTCGCGACGCCGGCGGTGATGACCGTCGCCGTCGGCATGCTGTCGCGACGGGGCGTGGTCGTGGTGCGCGCCCACGCGGTCGACGCGCTCGACGCGGTCACGCACGTGGTGTTCGACAAGACCGGCACGTTGACCGAAGGCCGCCTCGGTGTCGCGTCGGTGTCGACCCAGCCGGGATTCACCCGCGCCGAGGCGCTCGCGCTCGCGGCGGCGCTCGAGCGGACCTCCGAGCACCCGATTGCCAGGGCCCTGCTCGACGCCGCCTCGGCGGATGACGCTCGCGTCGCGACGGCGTCGCGCAATGTCCCGGGTGCCGGCCTGGAAGCGCACGTCGATTCGACGCGCTATCGCCTCGGCACGCCTGCCTTCGTGGCCGGGATTGCCGGCGTGCCCATCGAAACAGCGCCGCCCTCCGGCGGCGTCACCCGCGTCTGGCTCGGCCGCGACGGGGCGTGGATCGGGTGCTTCGACCTGGTCGACACGCTGCGGCCCGAGGCGGCGAGCGTCGTGCAGCGCTTGCGGACCGCGGGCAAGCAGGTCCTGATCTGGAGCGGCGACGCGGCAACGACCGTGGGGTCGGTGGCTGCGAGCCTCGGCGCCGACGCCTTCGAGGCGGGACTGCTGCCGCAGGACAAGCATGCGCGGATGGTCGCGCTGCAGCAGGACGGCGCAGTGGTCGCGATGGTCGGCGACGGCGTCAACGATGCGCCGGTGCTGGCGCAGGCCCAGCTGTCGATCGCGATGGGCAGCGGTGCATTGCTGTCGCAGGCCACTGCCGACATCGTCCTGCTGTCGGGGCGGCTGCACGGCCTCCTCGACGCGTTCGACATCGCCCGGCGCGCGCACCGCATCGTCCGGGAGAACCTCGCCTGGGCGATCGCCTACAACCTGATCGCGCTGCCGCTCGCTGCCGCGGGCTACGTCACGCCATGGCTCGCCGGCATCGGCATGGGCGCGAGCTCCCTGCTGGTGGTGCTGAACGCGCTGAGGCTCGGCCGGTCGCGTACGGCGCGGCGCGGACCAGCTCCGGCTTCGGCGCGCGATCCGCACCTGGGCCCCGCCCTCCCGGCGTTGCCGGGCCCGCAGCCGTAATGGACATCCTCTACCTGCTGGTTCCGCTGTCGCTGGTGCTGGTGTTCATCATCGGCGTCGTGTTCTGGTGGACCCTCCGGAGCGGCATGTTCGACGATCTCGAGGGGCCGGCATGGCGGATCCTTCAGGACGACGATAATCCGGCCCACGAAAGCGCGCCCGACCCTGCGCACAGCCATCGAAAAGAGTCCGGCATCGCGACCGGGCCGAAGGAGACCGCATCGTGAGCGGCACCTGCGCGTTCTGCACATTTCGCGACACCGCCTTGACAAAAATCAAGCGTCCGAAGCCGATTAATTCGTAATCTGCGAACCGGGCCTGCACACAGGCCGATGCCCGGGACGATCGCAGGCCCGGGCGCATCGACGAGGGAGAGAACATGTCAGCACAGGCCGCGACCATTACGGTCCCGATGAGCGATTCTGCCGAAGAGGGGACGTACAACTACAAGGTCGTCCGGCAATTCGCCCTCATGACCGTCGTCTGGGGCATCGTCGGAATGCTGGTCGGCGTGATCATCGCCACCCAGCTGATGTTTCCCGACATGACTTACGGCATTCCCTGGCTGTCCTACGGCCGCCTGCGCCCGCTGCACACCAATGCGGTGATCTTCGCGTTCGGCGGATCGGCACTGTTCGCCACCAGCTACTACGTCGTCCAGCGCACCTGCCATACGCGCCTGTTCTCCAACACCCTCGCGGCGTTCACGTTCTGGGGCTGGCAGGTGGTGATCCTCGCCGCGGCCATCACCCTTCCCCTGGGCTACACGACCTCGCACGAGTACGCCGAACTCGAGTGGCCGATCGACATCCTGATCACGCTGGTCTGGGTCTCCTACGCGATCGTATTCTTCGGAACGATCGCCAAGCGCAAGGTGCCGCACATCTACGTCGCCAACTGGTTCTTCGGCGCGTTCATCCTGACCGTTGCGCTGCTGCACATCGTCAACAGCGCCGAGATCCCCGTCTCCTTCTGGAAGTCCTACTACGTCTATTCCGGCGCGCAGGATGCGATGGTCGAATGGTGGTACGGGCACAACGCCGTCGGCTTCTTCCTGACGGCGGGCTTCCTGGGGATCATGTACTACTTCGTGCCCAAGCAGGCGGGCCGTCCGATCTACAGCTACCGGCTGTCGGTCGTGCACTTCTGGGCGCTGATCTTCACCTACATGTGGGCCGGCCCGCACCACCTGCACTACACGGCGCTGCCCGACTGGACCCAGTCGCTGGGCATGGTCTTCTCTCTGATCCTGCTCGCGCCGTCGTGGGGCGGCATGATCAACGGGATCATGACGTTGTCGGGGGCGTGGCACAAGCTGCGCACCGATCCGATCCTCAAGTTCCTGATCACCTCGCTGTCGTTCTACGGCATGTCGACGTTCGAAGGGCCGATGATGGCGATCAAGACGGTGAACTCCCTTTCGCACTACACCGACTGGACGATCGGACACGTCCACTCGGGGGCGCTGGGCTGGGTCGCGATGATCTCGATCGGCAGCCTCTACTACATGATCCCGCGGCTGTTCGGCCGCACCGAGATGCACAGCATCAAGCTGATCACGCTGCACTTCTGGGTTGCGACGATCGGCGTCGTGCTCTACATCGCATCGATGTGGATCGCCGGCGTGATGCAGGGTCTGATGTGGCGCGCGGTGAACCCCGACGGCACGCTCACCTACACGTTCGTCGAGAGCGTCAAGTCGACCTTCCCGTTCTACGGAATCCGGCTGCTGGGCGGGCTGATGTTCTTCTCGGGCATGCTGATCATGGCCTACAACGTGTGGAAGACCGTGCGCGGCGCCCAGCCTTACGAAGCCCCGGTGCTGGCGCCGGCGGCTGCCCACGCCTGATTCCCAACTCCTGGCTTCGATACCCATCATGGCTACGCAATCCGCATCGGGACACGAGTTCATCGAGAAGAACCTGACGTTGATGATCGTGCTGGTCATCCTCGTCGTGAGCGTCGGCGGGCTCGTCGAAATCGTGCCGCTGTTCTTCCAGCGCTCGACCACCCAACCCGTCACGGGGCTCAAGCCCTACACGCCGCTGCAGCTGACCGGGCGGGACATCTACATCCGCGAAGGCTGCAACAACTGCCACAGCCAGATGATCCGGCCGTTCCGCGCGGAAACCGAGCGCTACGGTCACTATTCGGTGGCGGGCGAGTTCGTCTACGACCATCCGTTCCTCTGGGGCAGCAAGCGCACCGGCCCCGACCTTGCGCGGGTCGGCGGACGCTACAGCGACGAGTGGCATCGCCAGCACCTGAACGAGCCGCGGGACGTGGTTCCCGAATCGAACATGCCCGCCTATCCGTGGCTGTTCCAGGATGCGGCGGACGCCGATTCGATCCAGGCGAAGATGCGCGCCCTGCGCACGGTCGGCGTTCCCTACACCGACGACGAAATCGCCAAGGCGCCGGACGAGCTCAAGGGCAAGACCGAGGCCGACGCACTGATCGCCTATCTGCAGAGCCTGGGCACGGCACTGAAGGGAGTCAGGTGACATGGATCCCGTGATTGCATTCCACTCCGGGCTGACGGTGGTCTCGTTCCTGGTGTTCCTGGGCATCGTATGGTGGGCCTATGGCGGCAGCCGCAAGAACCGGTTCGAGTCAACGGCACTGAGCGTCCTCCAGGACGAGGATGATCCGGCGTCGCCGGAGCCGAAAGGGAGATCGGCGTGAGCGATTTCAACAGCGGATTCTGGAACGTCTACATCACCGTCATCACGCTGGCCGGCATCCTCGCCTGCGCCGCGCTACTGTGGCGGCTGTCGACCAAGCGCCTGCCGCCGGGACAGAAGGCCGGCGTGATGGGCCACGTCTGGGACGAGAACCTCGAGGAGTACAACAATCCCCTGCCGCGCTGGTGGATGTGGCTGTTCTACATCACCATCGTGTTCTCGCTCGGATACCTGCTCCTCTACCCCGGACTGGGCAGCTTTCCCGGCCTGCTGAATTGGACGTCGCATTCGCAGTACGAGGCGGAAGAGGCCAGGGCTAAGCAGACCTACGAGCCGCTCTTCGCCAGGTACGCTGCGATGCCGATCCCCGCCGTCGCGGCCGACCCGCAGGCGCTGGAGATCGGGCAGCGCCTGTTCCTCAACTACTGTGCGCAGTGCCACGCCTCCGATGCCCGGGGCGGCAACGGCTTCCCCAACCTGACCGACAACGACTGGCTCTACGGCGGTGATCCGGCCACGATCGTCGCGACGATCACCAATGGGCGCAAGGCCGCGATGCCGGCCTGGGAAAGTGTCGTCGGCGACGAGGGCGTCAAGAATCTCGCCAACTACGTGAAATCGCTGGGCGGCACGCCTTTCGACTCCGTGCGCGCCGCGCAAGGCAAGGTCCTGTTCCAGACCAACTGCGTCGCATGCCACGGGCCGCAAGGCAAGGGCAACCAGGCGATCGGCGCGCCGAACCTGACGGACGCCATCTGGCTCTACGGCGGAAGCGAAACGACGCTGATCCGAACGATCAGCAAGGGCCGCAGCGGCGTCATGCCCGCCTGGGGGACGTTCCTCGGCCCCGAGAAGATCCATATCGTCGCCGCGTACGTCTACAGCCTGTCCCATCCGGGCGGCAAGTGACGCGACCGGATGCGACCTGACGACGCAGCGATGGCGACGCGAAGCTGACCGCGGGATGGACACGCCGGTAAAATCGACCCCCAGCGCGACGCCCCCCGAAGTCGCCGAGCAGGCGCTCTACGAGGTCCGCAAGAAGATCTATCCACGCGCCGTCCACGGCACGTTCGCGGCCTGGCGCTGGACCTTCGTGCTGCTCACGCAGCTCGTGTTCTACGGCACGCCGTGGCTGGTCTGGAACGACCGCCAGGCGGTGCTGTTCGACCTCGTCTCGCGCAAGTTCTACATCTTCGGACTCGTGTTCTGGCCGCAGGACATCGTCTACCTGACGGTCCTGCTGATCATCTCCGCGTATTCGCTGTTCCTGTTCACGGCGGTCGCCGGCCGCCTGTGGTGCGGCTTCACCTGCCCGCAGACGGTCTACACCGAGATGTTCATGTGGATCGAGCGCATGGTCGAAGGCGACCGGCTCGCCAGGATGAAGCTCGACCAGCAGCCGCTGTCGGGGCGCAAGTTCAGGCTCAAGGCCGCCAAGCACGGATTGTGGATCGCGCTGGCGCTGTGGACCGGGTTCACCTTCGTCGGCTATTTCACGCCGATCCACACCCTCTGGCACGAGGTGCTGACGCTGCACACCGGGCCATGGGAGACGTTCTGGGTGCTGTTCTACGGCTTCGCCACTTACGGCAATGCCGGCTGGATGCGCGAGCAGGTGTGCAAGTACATGTGCCCGTACGCGCGCTTCCAGAGTGTGATGTTCGACCCCGACACGCTGATCATCACCTACGACCCGGAACGCGGCGAGCCGCGCGGCGCGCGCGGCAAGAGCGTCGACCACAAGGCCAAGGGACTGGGCGACTGCGTCGACTGCGGCATCTGCGTGCAGGTCTGTCCGACCGGCATCGACATCCGCAACGGCCTCCAGTACGAATGCATCGGCTGCGCGGCCTGCATCGACGGCTGCAACCAGGTGATGGACAAGATGGGCTACCCGAAAGGGCTGATCCGCTACTCCACCGAAAAGGCGATGCAGGGCCACTACAGCACCGATCGCATCCTGAAGCGGGTCCTTCGTCCGCGCGTGCTGGTCTACACCGCCATCCTGTGGCTCATCATCATCGCGGCCGCCGTGACGCTCTACCACCGCGTCCCCATGAAGGTCGACGTGATCCGCGATCGCGGCAACGTAATGCACGGATCGGACGATCCCGAGGTCCAGAACGTCTATCGGCTGCAGATCATGAACACGCAGGAGATCCCGCGCGACGTGCGCATCGCGGTGGCCGGGGTGGAGGGCATCAAGCTCGAGATCGAGCCGCAGCCGATTCGCGTGCCCGCAACGTCCTCGCGCGTGGTCGCGGTGCGGGTCGAGGCACCGCGAGCGTCCCTCAAGCCGGGTTCGAACCGCATCGATTTCACGATCGAAGCCGTCGACCCGTCGCATCCGGGAACCGCGCCGCTGACCATCGTCGAGAAAGCGGCGCTGGTCACGCCCTGACCTCCGAGGCCACGCCATGACGCAACCCATCTCCGGACGTCCGCATGTTCCCTGGTACCGGGAGCCCTGGCCCTGGATCCTGTTCGGCGGGCCCGCGATCGTCGTCGTCGCGAGCTTCGTGACACTCTACCTGGCGGTAACCCACGCCGATGCACTGGTCGTCGACAACTACTACAAGGAAGGACTGGCGATCAACCGGGTGCTCGCCCACGATCACCTCGCATTCCAGCGCGGCTATCGCGCCGACGTGATGTTCAATCAGGACCGTACAATGGTGAGGGTCCGGCTCACCGGCGAGCCGCTTCCTCCCGGATTGCGCGTGGGCTTCATCCATCCGACCCAGGGCGGCCGCGACGAGCTGGTGCTGGCTCGGGAGATCCAGCCCGGGCTCTACGAGGGCAAGATGCAGCTCGCTGCGGCGGTGCGCTGGGACATCGATCTCGAGGACTCGGCGCGGACCTGGCGCATCACCGGCAACTGGTACCCGCACGACGACCACTTCGTGCTGGAACCCTCCGCGAAATAGCGATCGGGATCCGCGAGCCCGGACCACAAGGCAGGAGGACGCATGAAACTTCAGAGACTGATCTGGGTGCTGTGGCCATCGTTCATCGCCGCCGGCGCGGCGGAAGCGCTGTTCTTCACCGTCTTCGATCCGGACGAGCTTCCGCTCTTCGGCACCGTCATCGGCGCAAGCCGCATCGCCACCTATTCGATCGGCTTCTTCCTGTTCTGGGCGTTCGCGGCGATGTCCAGCGCGCTGACCTGCTTCTTCCAGCGCGGCTCCGACGAGATCAACCGCTGCCCCCTGCCGCCCGTGGCACGGCCGATCGGCTGCCCGAAGCGCTCGGACGAGAACGCGTCGTGTCGCTGAATGCAGCACCGGCGGAATCGACTCGCCATCCTCTGCTGCTGACCGCAGCGCGCGCCGAATCCGTTCTCCGCTGCCCGTCGTATCTGCTTTCCGGGGCTCGCCAACGATGACCGTCGCGTGGGCCGTCCTCGGCGTTGCGGTGTTCACCGGGCTGCTCGGCGGCGTGCATTGCATGGGCATGTGCGGCGGCATCGTGTCGGCGCTGACCACCGGCACCAAGACGACGGGCAAGCCCTGGGCGATCCCGCTCGCGTACAACCTCGGCCGGATCGCGAGCTACACGATCGCAGGCGCGATCGCCGGTGCCGTGGGCAGCCTCGGCCTGATGCTGCAGGGCCTGCTGCCCGTGCAGATCGCGCTCTATGTGCTTGCCAACCTGCTGCTGATCGGACTCGGTCTCTACCTTGCCGGCATCCCCGGCCCGATCGCGAGGATCGAGCGCCTGGGCAGCCATCTGTGGGCGCTGCTCAAGCCGCACACGCGCCACTTCCTTCCGATGGACACGCTGCCCAAGGCGCTCGGGGTGGGAATGCTGTGGGGATGGCTCCCCTGCGGCCTGGTCTACACGGTGCTGTTCGGCGCGCTGCTGAGCGGCGACGCGCTGAGCGGGGCCGCGCTGATGCTCGCTTTCGGGCTCGGCACCCTGCCCAACCTGATGGCCGCCGCGCTGCTGCTGCGCCGGTCGCGGGCGTGGCTTTCCAGCCGCCCCGCCCGCCTCGTCTCCGGCAGCGTGGTCCTCGGTTTCGGCGTCTGGGGCCTCGCCCACGCCACGAGCCTCAGCCAGCAGATCAAGAGCGGGCTGATCTGCATCGGTTGACCCGGCTCGGGTCGCCCGGCGATCACTTCCGCGCTGGTTTGCCGCCCTGCGGTGGAGGCTCCTCCGGGGAGCGGACCAGCAGCACAGGCACCGGGGCGGTGCGCAGGACCGTCTCGGCATCGCTTCCCATCACCAGGCGCGCAAGCCCGCGGCGACCGTGGGTGCCCAGAACGATCAGGTCGGCACGGCGCTTTCGCGCCTGATCGACAATCGCGTCCGCCACGCTGCCACCCAGCGATTCACGCACTGCGGATTCGCTGGCGACGCCACTCTTGCGCACCTTGGCCTCGGCCTTGGCCAGAGTCTTTTCGCCCTCGATGCGCAACCGATCCCTGAGATCCCGGAAATGGGCCGCCCGGGTATCGGTGGTGTCGTCGAGGCCACGTGCGGCGATCAGATCGTCGACGACATGCAGCAGCGACAGCGTCGCACCCTGGTCCCTTGAAAGCTTGATCGCCAGGTCGAGGCCGCGGCTCGATGCCGCGCTTCCATCGATCGGGACGAGGATCTTGCGAAACATCGTGATCTCCCTCCAGCGGTTGACGCGATCGAGTCGACGATGGTCTCGATCGCCTTGCAGGTGCATTGCGCTGCTTGCGGCCGACGCGCGGGATTGCGTGTCGGACGATCGACACCGTCATGATGACCCAACGGCTGGGCGCCTGGGAAGTGGTTGCAACGCCCGGTCTCGCCGCTGGTCTGCAGCCCGCAGGGACGGGTGAACCGATGCGTCAACCCGAAAATTCCGGGTTGCGCGACCTGCCGGCGACCCATCCCGCGGGTGGTCTGGCAAAATGAAGTCGAATACTTGATTTCAGCCGGATGGCGGGTTTGAGCAACTTGACCTACTTGAACCAAGCAGCCAGAGGGGCCTTTGGAAATGAGCAAATTTCGCCTTGGCGCATTGTGTGCTGTCCCATTCGGGTTGTGTATGGCAGCAATGGCTTCCGGCGCTCGAGCCGATACGGACGCGTGCACGCTATTGACGCCGGCCCAGGTCGGCGCTGCCGTTGGCGTCGCGGTCTCCGATGGAACGCACGTAACGCCAACCTTCGTGAGAACTTGCACCTGGAATGCTTCCGGCAACTCGAACGTGAGAACCGTGACGCTCTACCTGCAAACGGGCGCGGCGTATGACGGTGGCAAGCGAATGGCAAGCCAGATGACCGCAGTGGGCCGGGGCGCCGCCGTAAAACCTGCCAGCGTCGGCGAAGACGGCTATTACTTCGTCACGGGCGACCAGGTCGGACTCCTGGTCAAGAAAGGCAACGCCTCGTTCAAGATCGCGGTCTACGCGACGCTTCCGGTCGACAGGAAGGAAGCGATGGAGCTGACTCTCGCCAAGGATGCCTTGGCGAAGCTCTGACCCGAACGGCCTTTGGCCCGGTTCATGGGGAGCACGTCACCGATTGAAAACGGGCCGCCGAAGCGAGCCGTTCGTTGTCGCGGTGATCGCCATCTACGCGGCGCGCAGCTGATCACCGCTCCGTCGCCGCGCGAACGCGATCCGGCGGGCCGACCATCATCACCCCGTAACGACCGACCGCTAGACCATAAGCGCGCGCCATTGCCGCTACGGACCCAACGGTCGGATTACCGATGCCGCTGAGTGCAACCTGGATCGTCTTCCTTACGACTGTAGGACCGTCATCCGACTTACTTGCTGCCGCTGATCGATCGGCCAGAGCCTTTTTACTACTGGGCCAACCCAGTTCGGGATGGTCAGCCGCGTAGCCGAGAAGTCGCGCGAGGTTCGCCGCGACGGTCGTGCTCAAGTCTGATCGATTGCCTTCGTTCATCACTGGAGTCGCGTGGTAAGCAATAAGGGCATCAGACGCGCCGCCGTCACCCTACCCGCGCAGCGCGAAATGCACGAGTCCATCGTAATCCGATGCAAAGCGGCCCACCGATGCGGACGAGATTGCGTCAGGTGGCGATCGTGGTCGCTGGAGGCAATGCGCGCCCGCGACGCCCTCAACTGCCCTTGAGCAGTCGGTCGAGATCGCTCCTCGCCAGGTTGGCCTGGTCTCTCAGCTCCCGCAGCACCTCGGCGGTCAGCGCCCCCTGCACGCCGCACTCACGGCACGTCACGAAGCCGGAACGCCACGCCGCCTCGAGCGGCATGGTGGTGACCGTGCCGCACCGGGCGCACTCGATCCTCAGCTCGGCGTCGTCCGTCTGCGGGTCGAGGACCAGTGAGAAGCGGGCTCTCTTAGGCATTGGCTAATGCATATCGGCTTCGCCATCGCCCACGCGCACCCCGCCTTCCGGCAATCACAGCGGATGCGCGTCGGGTGGTGGGGCTGTCGCGGTTTAATACCGTATTAACCCAGTCCCAGTCCTCGACCTGCGCCCAGTGCTCGGCGAGTCGGCGCGCATGGACGTATCCGCCTTGGCCGGTCAGCGTGTAGCAACGCTCCTGCGTCGATCTACGCGGTCGGCGGCGAGCCCGGGGCGGTTAGATTGTCAATCGTTGCCATCGCGTCTGTGGCCTGACGCCGCAATGCCTGCATCACCGACTCGTCAACCGGCATCGCGGTCTGGCACTCGCTGCACGCGATCACCCGCGCCTGCCAGGCGAGTTTGAGCACCTGCGTCGTCATCGCGCCGCACTTCGGGCACTCGGCCATGAGCTCGGCGACGCGCTGGCGGGTGTCCAGCAGCAGCGTGAATGCGGGGCGCTTCATAGCCGACGATCATAGGCCCTTTTTTGAGGCCGGTGCGGGCGTTCCGCGATGCGGCACATCATCTCGCAGGATCGAGATTGCCAGCGGTGGAGACTCTACTGGCATCGGCGGCGCCGGGAAGCAATGTCGCGGTCGTTGGCCGCGATCGTGGGCGGGGGTCCGGGGTAACGCGGAATTCCGGGGCTGGAATTCGGCTAACTACTGGATTTCATTGGCGTCCCCAACCGGATTCGAACCGGTGTTACCGCCGTGAAAGGGCGATGTCCTAGGCCTCTAGACGATGGGGACCTGTACGGCATTCACAGCCTTGCCAGGGGCCGCGACCAGGTCGGTGGTGGAGGTAAGCGGGATCGAACCGCTGACCTCTTGCATGCCATGCAAGCGCTCTCCCAGCTGAGCTATACCCCCACGGCGAACGCAAAATTATAGCGGAGCGTCGAAGCCTTCGCAATCTCGACCATACTTGCTCCGTCGTCGGTGCGGGCTCGGTAACTCCCACCGGCGCGCGTTCGATCCGGCCCACTACAATTCGCGGATGCCATCTCCTCCGCAGACGCTTCCCGCCGCAGCCGACCTGACGCTTCCGCGGCAGGATGAACGCGTCGTACTCATCACCGGCGCGACCGGCGGCCTGGGCCGCGAGCTCACGCTCGCCTGCGCGCGCGCAGGCGCGACTGTTGTCCTGCACGGACGCGTCGTGCGCAAGCTCGAGGATCTCTACGACGAAATCATGGCCGAGAGATTGCCGGAACCTGTGATCCTGCCGCTCGACTTTGCGCGCGCCGAGGCCTCGGATTTCGCCAATGTCGCAAGTGCGCTGACCGCGCAGCTCGGCCGCCTCGACGCGATCGTCCACACGGCGGCCATGCTCGGCTCGCTCGGTCCGATCGAGCACCAGTCCTTCGACAACTGGCTCGCGCTGCTGCGGGTCAATGTCGCGGCGCCGATGGGCCTCACGCGGATCATGATGCCGCTCCTCGCGAAAGCGCCCGATGCCAGCACCGTGTTCACGCTCGACAGCCGCGGTCAGGAGCCACGCGCGTACTGGGGTGGCTACGCGGTCACCAAGGCCGGGGTCGCCGCGTTGGCGCGCGAGCTCGCCGACGAATGGGAGAACCGGCCGAACCTGCGGGTGAACGCGGTCGTGCCGGGTCCGATCCGCTCGCCGTTGCGGCGGCAAAGCCATCCCGGCGAGGACTCGAGTGCGCTGCCGGCACCCGAGGCGCTCGTGCCGCTCTACCTGCACCTGATCGCCGGCCAGACCAAGGCCGACAGCGATGCACTGATCGACGCTCAGGCGTGGCTTGCCGGGTCGCCATGCGCGACCTCGCTGCGCCCGTGACGAAGCAGGATCCGCAGGCGTCGGAAATCGTCGGCCGGCAGCATGTCGGGCAGGAGCAGGATCGCGCGTGACAATCGCGCGTTGCCGGGTTTCCAGACGATCGTCGTGATCCTCGCGCCGACGTAGCTGTCGGGCTGGACGCTGCCACGGTCGCATGCGCCGTCGCCGTTGGTGACGGCAATCCGCAGGCGACCGTCGATCTCGATCAGTCGGACGGCGCGCGGGCCGCGCCGCATCGCCACCACGTGGATGCGATCGCCGGCCCAGACGACGATGGCGACCGTCGCGAGGCCGCGCAGCACCTCGTGGAACGGCAGCGTCGCGACGACGGCGCAGGCGCATGCCGCGAGGATGCAGATCAGCGCGAATGCGCTGCGCGAGATTGCCGGTGCGATCCGGACGGGAGCGGGTGCGTGCACCCGCCGATCAGATCACCACTCGGTGGCGGCCGCCATCAGCCGAAGGGCCGAACGTCCTGCCGTCAGCCGGGCGAGCGAATCTGCTGCACCCCGCACCTAGTCCGCGGCGAGTGTCGCCGACGCCGGCGCCTGGGCGGCGGCATTGCCTTTCGCCAGCAGCATCCAGGTCGAGACCACGGTATCGGGATTGAGCGACATGCTCTCGATGCCCTGTGCCACCAGCCACTGCGCGAGGTCGGGATGGTCGGAGGGACCCTGCCCGCAGATGCCGCAGTAGGCGCCGCGCTCGCGGCAGGCGTCGATCGCGAGCTTGAGCATGAACTTGACCGCATCGTCGCGCTCGTCGAACGTCGCGGCGATCTGCCCGCCGGCATCGCGATCGATGCCCAGCGTCAGCTGCGTCATGTCGTTCGAGCCGATCGAAAAGCCGTCGAAATGCTCGAGGAAGCGCGAGGCCAGCACCGCGTTCGACGGGATCTCGCACATCATGATCACGCGCAGGCCGTTCTCACCACGGCGCAGGCCGTTCTTCGCGAGCAGGGCAACCACCTTCTGCGCTTCGTCGAGGGTGCGCACGAAGGGGACCATCAGCTGGACGTTGGTGAGCCCCATCGTGTCGCGGACGCGGCGCATCGCCTCGCACTCCATCGCGAAGCACTCGTAGAATTCCTGGGCCAGGTAGCGCGATGCGCCGCGAAAACCGAGCATCGGGTTTTCCTCGTGCGGCTCGTAGCGCTCGCCGCCGATCAGGTTCGAATACTCGTTCGACTTGAAATCCGACAGCCGGACGATGACCGGCTTCGGGTAGAACGCCGCGGCGATCGTCGAGATTCCTTCGACGATCTTGCCGACGTAGAACTCGATCGGACTCGCATAGCCCGCGATCCTGCGCTCGATGTCGCGCTTGAGTTCGGACGGCTGGCTGTCGAGTTCGAGCAGTGCCTTCGGATGGATGCCCACGTTCTTGGCGATGATGAACTCGAGGCGCGCGAGGCCAACGCCCTCGTTCGGGAGCTGGCAGAACTCGAACGCGAGCTCCGGATTGCCGACGTTCATCATGATCTTGGTCGGCGATTCGGGCATCTTGTCGAGCGCGACATCGACAACCTCGACGTCGAGCAACCCCGGATAGATCTGGCCGGTGTCGCCTTCGGCGCAGCTGACGGTGACCTGCACGCCATCCCGCAGCGCTTCGGTCGCATTGCCGCAGCCGACGACGGCGGGAATGCCGAGCTCGCGCGCGATGATCGCCGCATGACAGGTGCGTCCCCCGCGGTTGGTGACAATGGCGCTCGCGCGCTTCATCACCGGCTCCCAGTCGGGATCGGTCATGTCGGTCACCAGCACGTCGCCCGGCTTCACCCGATCCATCTCCTTCGCGGACTTCACCAGACGCACCGGACCCTGTCCGATCTTCTGGCCGATCGCGCGACCGGAAGCAAGCGACTGGCCATGCGATTTCAGGCGGTAGCGGCGCATCGAATTCGCGTCTTCGCGGGACTTCACCGTCTCGGGTCGCGCCTGAAGGATGTAGATCTTCCCGTCCTCGCCGTCGAGCGCCCATTCGATGTCCATCGGACGGCCGTAGTGGCGCTCGATCGCGACGGCGTGCCGCCCGAGTTCCTCGGCCTGCGCATCGGTCAGCGAAAAGCGCAGGCGCGCCTCCATGTCGACGTCGACGACCTGCGTCGACTTCCCGGCGGACGCGTGGCTGCCGAAGATCATCTTCGTCGCCTTGCTGCCGGTGGTCTTGCGCAGGATCGCGGGACGACCGGCTTCGAGATTGCCCTTGTAGACGTAGAACTCGTCCGGATTGACCGCGCCCTGGACGACCGATTCGCCAAGGCCGTACGACGAGGTGATCAGCACGACCTTGTCGAAACCCGATTCGGTGTCGAGGGTGAACATCACCCCGGCCGAGCCCGTGTCGCTGCGAACCATCCGCTGCACGCCTGCCGACAGCGCAACGTGCTTGTGCGCAAAACCCTGGTGGACCCGATAGGCGATCGCCCGGTCGTTGTAGAGGGAGGCAAAGACGTGACGTATCGCTTGAAGAATATTCTCCAAGCCATTTATATTTAGAAATGTTTCCTGCTGACCTGCGAATGAAGCATCCGGCAGATCCTCGGCGGTGGCCGACGAGCGAACCGCGAACGACGCGCGACTCGCATCGCTGCCCAGTCCCGCCCATGCGCGCTCGATGTCGGCAACCAGCGCCTTGGGCAGCGGCGCATCGCTGATCCAGCCCCTGATCGTCGATCCGACCCGCGCGAGTTCATTGACGTCCTCGATGTCGAGCTTCGCGAGCGCGGCGTCGATCCGATCGCCCAGGCCGTCCTGCGCGATGAACTCGCGAAACGCCGCGGCCGTCGTTGCGAACCCACCCGGAACGCGGATGCCCGCCGCGGTGAGTTCACTGATCATTTCACCAAGCGATGCGTTCTTGCCACCGACCTGGTCGAGATCGCTCATGCGCAGGCGCTCGAAGGGGAGGACGCGGGAGGTTTCGGTCATGCGGGACCTCTGGGCAATCAGGGGGTGTGGGTATGCTGCGCCGCGATGCTCGGGGCTGGAATGCGGATTCTACCAAGCCGGAGGGTGCGGGCCGGCCCGCAGCCTCGCGCCGCCTGCTGCAGGTGCGTCGGGTGGCGACGCGATGCTGAAAGGCGCGCCGGAGTGAAGGTGCTGCGGACCTGCGAGGTTGTGCTGCGATGGTGCTGTGACGCTGCGACGTTGCCATCACGCATCGCCGCATCGCCTGGCGGCGATCGGGACGAGCGCGGGCCGGTCGCGGGCCGGTCGCGGGCCGGTCGCGGCGAAACGCGCCGCGTGGCCGCGCCCTGCTCCCTACTCGCCGCGCCCGTTGCCGGCGCCGATTCCGGCTGCGCCTGCCCCGACGAGCTCGTCGGATCCTTCCGGCGCGGGAATGTCGGGAACGCCCGAGATCGACGCGACCCCGCCGCGCCCGCGGGCTGCCCGGCGAAGGTTGCGATAGAGGTCCGGGTGCGCTTCTTTCAGGTAACTGATGATCTCGAAATCGACTCGCTTGACTTGCGAGAGGTCGATCTGTTCGACATGAACGAGCCTCAGCAACTCCTTGACCGGCCGCGGCATTTCACGTCCGCTCTCGTAGCGCGATCCGCCGCTCTGGGTGACGCCGATCTGGGTCCAGAACTGCTCCTGGTTCATGCCTAGACGCCGCCGGATTTCCCGGGGATTCAGCACGCGGTCGAAGAACTTCACTTCGCAAACTCCCGAATCGATTGATGGCCGCACGTCAATGCTATACCAATGGCATATCGTTGCGCGAACTGCGGGCCAATGCAAGAGGGGCCGACAGGCGGCGTCCCCCGCCGTATGAAATGCGACAAAAGCCGGTCGTCGGCGCCGATTTCCCCGGATTCCGGGAAAAATGGCGTATCACGGGTGTCGTTGCCGCCGATGCCGTCCGGGCGGGCCCCTTGACCGGCTTGCTAAAATGCCGCGATGGCTCGGTACGACCTGCATTGCCACTCGACCTGCTCCGACGGGCTGCTCGCGCCCGGCGATGTCATTCGCCGGGCCGCGGCCCAGGGTGTGGACGTCATCGCCCTGACCGACCACGACCAGCTTGCCGGGATCGACGAGGCGCGCGAGGCGGCGCTCGAAGCGGGGATCACGCTGATCGCCGGCGCGGAGCTCTCGGTGACCTGGGAACGCGAGACCGTCCACGTGGTGGGGCTCGGGATCGACCCTTCGAACGACGCCCTCGCCGGGAGCCTTGCCGGGGTCCGCAGGGGGCGCGACCAGCGGGCGCGCAGGATCGGGGATTCACTTGCCGCCGCTGGGGTTCCGGACGCGTTCGCCGGCGCCCGCGCGTATGCGGCCAGCGACGAACTGATCTCGCGGACGCACTTCGCGCGTCACCTCGTGGAGTCCGGGCACGTGCGCGACATGAAGGACGCGTTTCGCCGTTACCTGACACGCGGCAAGCCCGGCTACGTCGCGCACGCCTGGCCGACGCTCAGCGAGGCCGTAGGCTGGATCCGCGGCGCCGGCGGCCAGGCGGTCATCGCGCATCCGGGCCGCTACAAGCTCACCGCCACGGGCATGCGCCGGCTCCTCGGCGAGTTTCGCGATCTCGGCGGCGATGCGATCGAGCTGCTTTCACCGTCGCACACCGCCGCGCAAGCCGCGGAGTTCGCCGCATCGGCACGGGCGTTCGGCCTCAAGGCGTCATGCGGCTCCGACTGGCACGGGCCGGGCGAAAGCCGCTGGGAGCTCGGCGCGCTGCCCCCGATGATCGATACCGTCGACCCGGTCTGGGCCGACTGGTAACCACGCCCTGCGCAGGCAGCGCCCTCAACCGCCGGACTCCCTTCATGCCGGATCACCGCACCGTCTTTTTCATCTCCGATCGCACGGGCATCACGGCGGAGATGCTCGGCAACAGCCTGCTGACACAGTTCGAGGACATCCGCTTCAGGCGAATCACCATCCCGTTCGTCGATTCGGCCGAGAAGGCAGCCGAAGCGGTGCACCAGGTGAATGCAACCGCAGCCGCGGAAGGACAGCGGCCCATCGTCGTCAGCTCGGTCGTCGACGAGACGGTGAGCGCGATGATCCGGCGCGACGCGCAGGCGCTGACCCTCGACATGTTCCAGATCTTCATCCAGCCGCTCGAAACCGAGCTCGGGGCCAAGAGCTCGCATGCGGCGGGACGCTCGCACGGTGTGGCCAACCGCCACGAGTATTTCGCTCGGATGGATGCGATCAATTTCGCGCAGTCGCATGACGACGGGGCCGTCACCCGCGACCTCGACAGGTCGCAGGTGATCCTCGTCGGCGTTTCCCGCTGCGGCAAGACGCCGACGTCGCTCTACCTGGCGCTGCAGTTCGGGGTGCGCGCCGCCAATTTCCCGCTCACGCCCGACGACTTCGCCGATCGCCGGCTGCCCGCGAGCCTGGTGCCGTACCGCGAGCGCCTGTTCGGGCTCACGATCCAGCCGGAACGGCTGCGCGACATCCGCGAGGAGCGACGCCCGGGAAGCCGCTATGCATCGATCGAGAGCTGCCGCCAGGAGATCCGCGAGGCCGAGCACCTGATGCAGCAGTACACGATCCCGATGCTCGACACGACGTCCAAATCGATCGAGGAGATCGCGACGACGATCCTGCATCGCGCAAAGCTCGCGCGCCACGTCTACTGACCGACCCCCGGCGCGCCCCGCCGGAGCCCAGCTCGCCGTCCGGCGCGAGGCCAGCCGGCCCGGCTATGCCGGAGCTGCCCGGCTCGCCGCGCCGCGCTGGCGCAGGCTCTCGAAGAGTGCGATCGCCGCGACGGCCGCGGCATTGAGGGATTCGCTTCCGCCCGCCATCGGAATGGTCACGCGAAGATCGGCGCAGGCGATGAGCCCGGGTGAAAGGCCGCTTCCCTCGTTCCCGATCGCAATTGCGATGCAGCCGGCGAGATCGCTCGCGTAGAGGCTCTGGCCACCTCGCGCCACGGTTGCGACGACGCGTCCGCCGCGCTCGCGGAAATCGCGCGACCAGGCTTCGAGATCCACGTCCTCGACGATCGTCGTCAGGAAATGCCCGCCCTGCCCCGCACGCAGCGCCTTGGGCGACCACGCGAATGCGCAATGCGGGGAAAGCACGACCTGCTCGACGCCTGCCGCCGCGGCGGTGCGCAGGATCGTCCCGACGTTGCCGGGGTCCTGCAGATCTTCGAGCAACAGGCAGAAGCGCCCGGGGACGGCCGCGGTCAGATGGGGGCTCGCCACCACCGCGAGCGCACCGACGTCGGGAGGCATGGTCGCGATCTCGGTGAAAAGCGACCGCGAGACGGCAAGTGCGCGCGATGGGGGAACCTGTGCGATCAGTCGGGCGATCTCGGGGCGGCCCGCGAGGTCATCGACGACCACCAGCGTCTCCGGCGCGCCATGCCGTTCGCAGTAGACTCCGATCAGGTGCGCGCCCTCGAGCACGCAGCGCTGCGCCTTGCGGCGATCGCGCGACGACGAGATCAGGCGCGCGACTTCGCGCAGGCGCGGGTTCAGGCGGCTTTCGATGCGCTGCACGTTTCGGTCCCTCACCCGCCTCGCTGACGCCCGATTTCTCCTCCGGGGCCGCGTGAGGTAGCCGGCGGGGGACCGCCGCAACTCAATGCGCTGCGGCCGCAGGCGCGGCCGTGGTCGCCGCAGATGCAGCCCTCGCAGCCGTGCCCGCCGGCGGCGCGGTCGTGGGGGATGTGGGCACCGCGGCAGCGGCCGGGGACGCCGCGGCAGGATTGCCCGCGGTGCCCGGTGTCTGGATCTGGAAGAACACCTCGTCCTGCCGGATCATGCCCAGGTCGGCGCGGGCCCGTTCCTCGATCGCTTCGTAACCCGTCTTGAGATCGCGCACGTCGGCATCGAGCGCGTCGTTGCGCGCCTTGAGTTTCGCATTGGCATCTCGCTGCAGCGCGACCTGCCGGCCGTATTCGCGCACCTGCAGCCAGCCGCCCTTGCCCAGCCACATCGGGTACTGGATGGCGGCGATCAGCACCGCGAAGGCGAGGGCGAGCCAGCGCACGGTCCGGACTCAGCGCAGGTTGAAGAAGGCCTCGCGCCCCGGGTACGTCGCGGCATCGCCGAGGTCTTCCTCGATGCGCAGCAGCTGGTTGTACTTGGCGATCCGGTCGGAACGCGACAGCGATCCGGTCTTGATCTGGCCGGCATTGGTGCCGACGGCGATGTCGGCGATCATCGAATCCTCGGTCTCGCCGGAGCGGTGCGACACAACCGACGTGTAGCCCGCGCGGGTCGCCATCGTGATTGCTGCGAAGGTCTCCGACAGCGTTCCGATCTGGTTGATCTTGATCAGGATCGAGTTCGCGACACCCTTGGCGATGCCCTGCTTCAGGATCCGCGTGTTGGTGACGAAGATGTCGTCGCCGACCAGCTGCACCCGCTTGCCCAAGCGGTCAGTCAGGTGTTTCCAACCGTCCCAGTCATCCTCGGCCATGCCGTCCTCGATGCTGACGATCGGGTACTTGTCGCACCACGTCGCGAGCACGTCGGTGAACTCCTTCGCCGTCAGCGCCCGGTTCTCGGATTCGAGGCGATACGCCCCGTCCCGATGGAACTCGCTGGCCGCGCAGTCCAGCGCCAGCGCGATGTCGGTGCCGGGCGTGTAGCCGGCCTTGTCGATCGCCTCGACCAGGAGCTGCAGCGCAGCTTCGTTGGATGGCAGGTTCGGCGCGAAACCGCCCTCGTCGCCGACCGTCGTCGGCATCCCGCGTGCGTCGATCAGCTTCTTCAGCGCATGGAACACTTCGGCGCCGTAGCGCAGCGCCTCGCGGAACGTCGGGGCGCCCAGCGGGACGAGCATGAACTCCTGCAGGTCGATCCTGTTGTTCGCGTGCGCACCGCCGTTGATCACGTTCATCAGCGGCACGGGCAGCTGCATTTCCCCGGCCCCGCCGAGGTAGCGGTACAGCGGCAGCGAGCATTCCTCGGCCGCGGCCTTGGCCACCGCACAGGAGACGGCGAGCAGCGCATTCGCACCGAGGCGCGACTTGTTGTCGGTGCCGTCGAGGCTGATCAACGTGCGATCGACCAGCCCCTGCTCGGTGCCGTCGAGGCCGAGCACCGCTTCGCAGATCTCGGTGTTGACGTGCTCGATCGCCTTGGTGACCCCTTTGCCGCCGTAGCGCGCTGCGTCGCCGTCGCGAAGTTCGACCGCCTCCTTCGAGCCGGTCGATGCGCCCGAGGGTACGGCGGCCCGCCCCGACACGCCCGATTCCAGGACCACGTCGGCCTCGACCGTGGGATTGCCGCGGGAATCAAGGATCTCGCGGGCGATGACGTCGACAATCGCGCTCATATTCGGCTAATTGATGTCAATTTGCAGTTAACATGCGGAAACTCACGAGACATGGCAGCCGCGGCTGTTGGGGGACTCCCGGCCGGGGAACCGCAACCCTCAGCCGCCTTCGACCGCGTCGGCCATCAGCGCATTCTCGGGAAATCCCGCGGCCTTCACGATGGCGTCGATTGCCTTCAGCGTTTCGAGCAACGCGCGCATCTTTCCGAGCGGCCAGGCGTTGGGGCCGTCGGACAACGCGACCTCGGGATTCGGATGGGTTTCCATGAAGAGGCCGGCAACACCTGCGGCCACCGCGGCGCGCGCGAGCACGGGCACGAATTCGCGCTGTCCGCCCGACGACGTCCCCCTGCCGCCCGGCAGCTGCACCGAATGCGTCGCGTCGAACACCACCGGGCAGCCGGTCGCGCGCATGATCGCGAGCGAGCGCATGTCCGAAATCAGGTTGTGATAGCCGAACGACGCGCCCCGTTCGCAGACCAGGATGTTGTCGGTCCCGCTCGCAGCCTTCGCCTTGGCGACGACCTGGCGCATGTCGTCCGGCGCGAGGAACTGCCCTTTCTTGATGTTGACGGGCTTGCCCGCGCGCGCGACCGCCTGGATGAAGTCGGTCTGGCGGCACAGGAACGCCGGTGTCTGCAGGACGTCGACGACCGATGCGGCGGCGGCGATCTCGTTCTCTGCGTGCACGTCGGTCAGCACCGGCACCGCGACGTGGCGCCTGACGTCGGCCAGGATGCGCAGACCTTCGTCCATCCCCGGCCCGCGAAAGGACGCCGCCGAGCTGCGGTTCGCCTTGTCGTACGACGACTTGAAGATGAACGGGATTTCGAGGTCGGCGCAGATTCCCTTGAGCTCGCCGGCGACGTCGACCTGGAGCTGCCTTGACTCGACGACGCAGGGGCCGGCGATCAGGAAGAACGGCCGGTCGAGCCCGACGTCGTAGCCGCAGAGCTTCATCGCGGCGCCCCCGGGCCCGCGCAGCACTGCGTTTGCATTGCGCCACGCATCATGCGGACGCCGATGCGACGAGCTCGGTTGCCGGTGTCGATGCGCCACTCCCGGCAGCCTCCTGATGCTTGATGGCCGCGCGGATGAAACTGACGAACAGCGGGTGGCCCCGGCGTGGATTCGACGTGAATTCCGGATGGAACTGGCAGCCGAAGAACCAGGGATGCTGCGGGAGCTCGATCATCTCGCACAGGTCGCCCGCCGTTTCGCTCTTCGCCCAGGCACCCACCCGCAAGCCGGCCGCCTCGATGCGCGGCAGGTAATGGTTGTTGACCTCGTAGCGGTGGCGATGGCGCTCGGCCACGCGCGTCGTGCCGTAGATGCCGTGCGCGAGCGTACCGGGCACCACGTCGCAGGGCTGCGCGCCCAGCCGCATCGTCCCGCCGAGGTCGGACGCGGCATCCCGCCTTTCGATCGTGCCGTCGCGGTTCTGCCATTCGGTGATCAGCGCGACGACCGGATGCGGCGTTCCCGGATCGAACTCGGTGCTGTTCGCAGCATCGAGCCCGGCCTTGTGGCGCGCGTACTCGATGACCGCGAGCTGCATGCCGAGGCAGATGCCGAGATAGGGAACGCCGTTCTCGCGGGCGTAGCGGATCGCGGCGATCTTGCCCTCGACGCCGCGCTTGCCGAAGCCGCCGGGGACGAGAATCGCGTGCATGCCGCGCAGGGCGTCGACCCCGTCGCGCTCGACCGCCTCCGAATCGACGTAGTGGATCTGCACGCGCGAGCGCGTGTGGATGCCGGCGTGCGTCAACGCTTCCGACAGCGACTTGTACGATTCGGTGAGGTCGACGTACTTGCCGACCATCGCGATGTCGACGACGCGCTCCGGGTGCTCGAGGGCGTCGACCAGCCGGGTCCAGGTCGAGAGGTCGGCGGGCGGCGGGTCGATGCCGAGCTTCTTGCAGACGATGACGTCGAGCCCCTCGGCATGCAGCGCCGCAGGGATCTTGTAGATCGAATCGGCGTCGAGCGCCGGAATGACCGCCTCGGGCGGGACATTGGTGAACAGCGCGATCTTGCGCCGGTCGCCATCCGGAATCGGGCGATCGGCACGGCACAGCACGACGTCGGGCTGGATGCCGATCTCGCGCAGTTCCTTGACCGAGTGCTGCGTCGGCTTGGTCTTCATCTCGCCCGCCGCCGGGATGTACGGCACCAGCGTCAGGTGGATGTAGCAGACGTTCTCGCGCCCGAGCGTGATGCCCATCTGCCGGATCGCCTCGAGGAACGGCAGCGACTCGATGTCGCCGACCGTGCCGCCGACCTCGACCACCGCGACTTCGGGCGCGTCGGGGCCGTTGCCGGCGCCGGCCTGGATCCACGCCTTGATCTCGTCGGTGATGTGCGGGATCACCTGCACGGTGCCGCCGAGGTAATCGCCGCGGCGCTCCTTGCGGATCACGCTCTCGTAGATCTGGCCGGTGGTGAAGTTGTTGCGCTTTGCCATCCGGACGTCGGTGAAGCGCTCGTAGTGACCGAGGTCGAGGTCGGTCTCGGCGCCGTCGTCGGTGACGAACACTTCGCCGTGCTGGAACGGCGACATCGTCCCCGGATCGACGTTGATGTACGGATCGAGCTTGAGATTGGTGACGCGGACGCCGCGGGAAGCGAGGATCGCGGCCAGCGACGCGGCGGCGATGCCTTTCCCCAGGGAGGAAACGACGCCGCCGGTCACGAACACGAACTTGGTCATGGGTGGCCAGTTCCGGAAATTGGTATTTTACCGAAACCGGCGCCGCACACCAAGCGCGTCAGATTCGCAGCCCCGTTCCCATGCGCGCGCGCGTTGCGTCGCGACCGACGAGTTCCAGCACGGCGTCGATCGCCGGCGTCTTGAGCGTTCCCGCGACCAGCACCCGCAGCGGCATCATCACCTGCGCAGGCTTGAGGCCGTGGCGTGCCGCCGCCGCCTTGAGCGCGGTGCCGATCATCTCGCGCGTCCAGTGCAGATCGGCGAATTCGGCGTGCAGTTCGCCGAGAGCGGCGCGGTTGGTGGCGCTCACCTGCTCGGCGACCAGCGCCGGGTCCACGTCGACCGGACCGTAGAAATAGCGGGCGGCCTCGGCCATCTCCGAGAGTGTCGCTGCGCGATCCTTGAGCAGCGCCGCGACCCGCTCGGCCGCGGGTCCGGCACCGGCATCGATGCCCGCCGCGGCGAGGAACGGCGCAAGGCGCGTCCCCAGCTGCGTGTCGGGCAGCCGCTTCAGGTGCTCGTGATTCAGCCACTTGAGCTTGTCGGGGTCGAAGCGTCCCGGCGACGACGTGAGGCCCGACAGGTCGAACCAGCCGACGAATTCGTCGACGCTGAACACCTCGGCGTCGCCGTGCGCCCAGCCCAGCCGCGCGAGGTAGTTGACCACCGCCTCGGGCACGTAGCCGTCGTCGCGGTATTGCAGCACGCCGCGCGCACCGTGGCGCTTGGAGAGCTTGTCGCCCTCGGGCGTCAGCACCGTCGGCAGGTGCGCGTAGATCGGCGGCTCCACGCCCAGCGCGCGCATGATGTTGATCTGCCGCGGCGTGTTGTTGACGTGGTCGTCGCCGCGGATCACGTGGGTGATGCCCATGTCGATGTCGTCGACGACGACGCAGAAATTGTAGGTGGGCGAGCCGTCCCCGCGGGCGATGACCAGGTCGTCGAGCTCGGCATTGGCGATCTCGATGGCGCCCTTGACCGCGTCGTTCCACGCGACGGCGCCGGCGTCCGGGTTGCGGAACCTGATCACCGGCGCGACGCCCTCGGGCGGCCTGCGGTCCCTGACGTTCTCCGGGCGCCAGCGCCCGTCATAGCGCGGCTTTTCGCCGCGGGCCGTCTGCTCGGCACGCAGCGCCTCGAGCTCCTCGGGCGTCGTGTAGCAGCGATAGGCGAGCCCACGCGCAATCATGTCGTCGAGCACGGCGCGGTACCGGTCCGTCCGCTGCATCTGGTAATAGGGGCCCTCGTCGCAGTCGAGGCCCAGCCACGCCATCGCGTCGATGATCGCCTGCACGGCTTCGGGCGTCGACCGCTCCTGGTCCGTGTCCTCGATGCGCAGGATGAACGTGCCGTGATGGTGGCGCGCAAAAGCCCAGGGAAACAGCGCCGAGCGGATGTTGCCCAGGTGCAGGAAGCCGGTCGGGCTCGGGGCGAAGCGGGTGCGGATGGAATTCAAGGGCGGGCAGCGCTGCGGCGAGTGGAGCGCCATTCTAGCCGACCGATTCCGCCGCTCTGAAGCAACCGACTCGAAGCCGCGACGACGGCTACCCTGCCCTCAGGGCATCCAGCGCAGATCGAGCGTCGACGGCGTCGCCGGGTTGGGCGGCTCAGGATGCACGGTCACCGGTCCGGGCGAATGGCCGTGCGCCCAGAAGCGCGCGACCCGGCGTGCCTCGGCTTCATTCGCGTTGACCGGAAGCGTGGCGTAGTTGCGCCCGCCGGGGTGCGAGACGTGATACGTGCAGCCTCCGAGCGCGCGCTGCGCCCACCGGTCGACGAGGTCGAAGCGCAGCGGCGCCTGCACGCCGATCGTCGGATGCAGCGCCGAGGGCGGGCTCCACGCGCGAAAGCGCAGGCCCGCAACGAACTCCCCGGGGACCCCGGTCGGCGTCAACGGCAGCGCGCGCCCGTTGCAGGTCACGGCGTGGCGTCCGGGGCTCACTGGACTACCTTCGTGCTGCGCACTCCGGTATTCGCCTTCGGGACGGCCCATCGGGCTCATGCCGACCACGCGCACCTGCAGCCGCTCGACCGACGAATCGACGTAGCGGGCGGTTCCGGTGCCGCTGACCTCCTCGCCCAGCACGTGCCAGGGCTCGATCGCCTGGCGCAGCTCGATCGTGACGCCGTCGTAGTCGACCGAGCCGAAGCGGGGGAAGCGGAACTCGACGAAAGGATCGAACCATTGCGCCGAGAACGCATAGCCGTGGCGGTCGAGGTCGGCGACGACGTCGCGGAGGTCGGCCCCGACGAAATGCGGCAGCAGCCAGCGGTCGTGCAGCGCGGTGCCCCAACGGACTAGACCGCCTGCGTAGGGCTCCCGCCAGAACCGCGAGACCAGCGCGCGCAACAGCAGCATCTGCACCGCGCTCATTTGCGGGTGCGGCGGCATCTCGAACGCGCGGAACTCGAGCAGCCCGAGCCGTCCGGCGGGACCGTCGGGGGAATACAGCTTGTCGATCGAGAATTCGGCGCGGTGGGTATTGCCGGTCAGATCGGTCAGCAGGTTGCGAAGCAGGCGGTCGGTGAGCCATGGCAGCGCGTCGCGGTCCACGTCGCGCCGCTTGCGGGTCAGTTGCTGGAAGGCGATCTCGAGCTCGTAGAGCCGGTCGTCGCGCGCCTCGTCGACCCGTGGCGCCTGCGACGTCGGACCGACGAAGGTTCCCGAGAAGAGGTACGACAGCCCGGGATGGTTCTGCCAGTAGGTCACCAGGCTCTTCAGCAGGTCCGGCCGGCGCAGCAGCGGGCTGTCGGCCGGCGTCGCGCCGCCCAGCGTGACGTGATTGCCGCCACCGGTGCCGGTGTGCCGGCCGTCGAGCATGAACTTCTCGGTGCCCAGGCGCGTCTGGCGGGCCTCCGCATAGAGGGTTTCGGTCGTGGCCACGAGCTCGCGCCACGATGCCGATGGGTGGATGTTGACCTCGATGACGCCGGGGTCCGGCGTCACCGCCAGCGCCCTGATCCTGGCATCGCGCGGCGGCGGGTAACCCTCGACGACCACGGGCACCGCGAGTGCGCGCGCCGTATCCTCGATCGCCGCCACCAGCTGCACGCTGGCTTCGACGCGCTGCATTGGAGGCATGAACACGCAAACGTGGCCGTCGCGAAGTTCGATGGTCAGCGCGGTCTTGATGACCTCGCGGGCCGTCGCGCCGCGCGCGCGGCCGGGACCTGCACCAAGCTGCGCGCGCGGGGGCAGCGGCGGCTGCGGCGCGAAAGGGTCGACGGCAGGCTCGTGCTCGACTTCGCCGGGCAATACGTCGGGCAGCGCCGCCAAGGGCAGCCGCAACCCCAGCGGAGAATCGCCGGGCAACGCATAGAGCCGCTCGCGGCGCAGCGGCCAGGGGCTCGTCTCCCATGCGACCGGTCCCGCGCCGGGGTCTTGCGCGATCGCGGCGCGGACGGGCAACACGAAGCCTGCGGGCCTGGCAAGACCCGTCGCGAGCAGCCGCGCGAGGCGCGCGCGCGCGCCGGGCTGCGTGAGGTCCGCCGCCAACGGATCGACGTTCACGGGCAGGCACGCCTCCTCCTCCAGCAGCCTCGGAACGTCCTCGTAAGCGGCCAGCACGAAGCCCGCGGGCAGCGCGAGCGCCGACGCGAGGCGTGTGGCGAAATCAAGGGCAGTCCCGAGGGTCGAGTTCCCCGGCGAAGTCGTGTCGGCCAGCCACCGGTCGTCGCGCCACAGCGGCTCCCCGTCCGCACGCCAGTAGATGCCGAGCGCCCAGCGCGGCAGCGGCTCGCCGGGGTACCACTTCCCCTGCCCCTGGTGCAGCAGGCCGCCGGGCGCGAAGCGCTGCTTCAAGCGGCGCTGCAGTCGCTCCGCCAGCAGCCGCTTCGTCGGCGACAGCGCGACGTGGTTCCACTCGGGACCATCCATGTCGTCGACGGCAACGAACGTTGGCTCGCCGCCCTGCGTCAGGCGCACGTCCTGCGTGCGCAGGTCGGTGTCGACGCGCTCGCCCAGCGCATCGATGGCCTGCCACTGCTCCGGCGTGTACGGCCGGCTGACGCGCGGATCCTCGTGGATGCGCGTCACCTGCATCGCGAACTCGAAGCTGGCCTCGCAGGGATCCGTGTAGCCGATGACCGGCGCGGCATTGCCCGGGTCGGCGGTGCACGCCAGCGGCAGATGACCTTCCCCCGCGAGCAGCCCCGACGTCGGGTCGAGCCCGATCCAGCCGGCGCCAGGAACGAAGGCTTCGGCCCATGCGTGCAGGTCGGTGAAATCGCGGTCGGGGCCTGCGGGGCCGTCGAGGGGCTTCACGTCGGCGACGAGCTGGATCAGGTAGCCCGATGCGAAGCGCGCTGCGATGCCGAGATGGCGCAACACCTGGACCAGCAGCCACCCTGAATCCCGGCACGAGCCGCAGCGGCGCTCCAGCGTCTCCTCGGGGGTCTGCACGCCCGGCTCCATGCGCACCAGGTAGCCGACGTCGCGCTGGACCTCCCGATTCAGGCGCACCAGCAGGTCGACCGTGGGCTCGTCGCGGCGGATCGACGCGCGGAATGCGTCGATCCATGCGCCAAGGCGTGGCGTCCGCGGCGCGGTCTCGAGGAATGGGGCGAGTTCCCGGCCGAGTGCCGGCGCATACGCGAACGGGTAGTGTTCGGCCGTCGGATCGACGAAGAAGTCGAACGGGTTGATGACGGTGAGCTCCGCCGTCAGGTCGACGGTGATCGACAGATGGTCCGCGCGCTCGGGGAACACCAGCCGCGCGACCCAGTTGCCGTAGGGATCCTGCTGCCAGTTGAGGAAATGGGAACCGGGGTCGACGGTCAGGGAATAGCCGAGCACCGATGTCCGGCAATGCGGCGCCGGGCGCAGGCGGACTTCGTGCGGCGACAGTCCGACCGGGCGATCGAAGCGGTAGGTCGTGCGATGCAGCAGGGCGACGCGAATGGCCATCGCGCCGTCAGGACCAGTCGGGGTCGGGCAACTGCGCGAAAACGCGGCGCAGCCCCTCGCCCCACTGCGTATGCACCATCTGGAAATAGGGGTCGGACTCGTCGATCCGGCGCTGCAGCTTGATCTGCAGCGAATCGGCCTCGTAGGCCAGGAGGTCGATCGGCAGGCCAACCGAGATGTTCGATCGCATCGTCGAATCGAACGACACGATCGTGCACTTGGTGGCGTCGATCAGCGAGGTGTGCCGCGTGACGACGCGGTCGATCACCGGTTTGCCGTACTTGGACTCGCCGGTCTGGAAATAGCAGGTATCGGCGGTCGCCTCGATGAAATTGCCTTCGCTGTAGACGTCGAACAGGCGGTGGGGCTCGCCGTGGATCTGGCCGCCGACGATGAAATTGGCCGAAGCATCGATGTTGTTCTGCATCAGGTAGGGGCCGTCACGGGTCTTGACGTCACGCAGCGCATCCCCGAGGAGTCCCGCCACGTCGAACATCGACTCGACGTTCCAGATGTTCGGCGTCCGGTCGACGCTGCGCGCGCGCTGCTCGAGAACGTTGATCGCATTCTGGGTGATCGACAGGTTGCCCGACGACAGCATCACGATCAGCCGGTCCCCCGGCCGGTGGAAGACGCGCATCTTCGAGAAGCGGGCGATCTGGTCGACGCCGGCGTTGGTCCGGGAATCGGAGGCGAAGATCATTCCGGCGTCGAGCGCCATCGCTACGCAATAGGTCATGGCATCGGGAGGGCAAAAGAGGCCGTGGATTCTACCGAAGGCCCTGCGCACCGGCCGTCGCCATCAGTTGGCCGGGACGAGGAACGCGCGGCTGATCTCCTCGCCCAATGTCGCGGTCCGCTGCAGGAAGTCGACCAGGTACTCGTGCAATCCGAATCGGATGATGTCGTCGGTGCGTCCGTAATGGAGGCGCGCGTGCAGCTCCCCTGCCAGCCGGCACGGCTCGCCACGATCCTCGTCGCAGATGTGCTCGAGGGTCTCGAAGATGAGGTTCATGCAGCTGTGCAGCGAGCGCGGCATGTCGTCGCGCAGGACCAGGAGCTCCGCGACGCGACGCGGCGTGATGACGTCGCTGTAGATCTTGCGATAGGACTCGAAGCCCGACAGCGACGTCAGCAGCGACAGCCACTGGTAGTAGTCGACGGCGCCGCCGACGTCGGCGGTCGACGGCAGCAGGATGTGGTACTTGGTGTCGAGGATTCGCGCCGTGTTGTCGGCGCGCTCGATGTGGGTCCCCAGGCGCAGGAAGTGAAAGGCCTCGTCCCGAAGCAGCGTGCCCACGGTGACGCCGCGGAACAGGTGCGAGCGCATCTTCACCCAGTCGAGGAAATCGGAGACGCCGCGCGACTGGATGCCCTCGAAATCGCAGACCCGCATCTCCAGCCAGGCCGAGTTCAGATCCTCGTACATCTCGGAGGTGATCGCGCCGCGTACCGACCGCGCCGATTCGCGTGCCGCGCGCAGGCAGCAGAGGATCGACGATGGATTGCCCGGATCGAGGATCATGTAGCGCAGGACGCTCTCACCTGAAAGCTCCGGGTAGCGGCGGT
The DNA here is from genome assembly GCA_963816415.1 of uncultured Pseudomonadota bacterium. Taxonomy (GTDB): domain Bacteria; phylum Pseudomonadota; class Gammaproteobacteria; order Burkholderiales; family Casimicrobiaceae; genus VBCG01. Next base: position 71,383 of record CAWFKR010000009.1, on the reverse strand, counting down.
AGTACGCGGTGGCGAGCCCCGACGTGATCAGCGGAACGGCCCAGGGCTCCGCCCAAGCCATCCCCGGTTCGCGGGCATCGTAGGGCAGCAGCGACGTGCGGTAGGTGACGTCGAGCAACCGTGCGGTGTTCTCCGCGCGCTCGATGTGACGCGACATCCAGAACAACTCGTTGGCGGTGCGACAGAGCATCCGGTGTCCCGTTATCCGGCAAGCACCCAGGTGTCCTTGGTGCCTCCGCCCTGCGACGAATTCACCACCAGCGAGCCTTCCCGCAACGCGACACGGGTGAGCCCTCCCGGGACCAGCTCCACCTCGCTGCCCGACAGCACGTAGGGGCGCAAGTCGATGTGACGCGGCGCGATGCCCGAGTCGACGAAGGTCGGGCAGGTCGAAAGCGCGAGCGTGGGCTGGGCGATGTATTTCTCCGGCGCCGCGATGATCCGGGCGCGAAACGCGTCGATCTCGGCGCGCGAAGCCGCCGGCCCGACCAGCATCCCGTAGCCGCCGGCGCCGTGGACCTCCTTCACCACCAGCTCGGGCAGGTGGGCGAGGACGTGATCGAGGTCCTGCCGCCGGTGCAGCATGAACGTGGGGACGTTGTTCAGCAGCGGCTCCTCCCCGAGGTAGTGGCGGATCATGTCCGGCACGTACGGATAGATCGACTTGTCGTCGGCGACGCCGGTGCCGATCGCATTGGCGAGCGTGACGCGGCCCGCGCGATAGGCGGCGAACAGACCCGGGACCCCGAGCGTCGAATCGGGCCGGAACGCGAGGGGGTCGAGGAAGTCGTCGTCGACGCGGCGGTAGAGCACGTGCACGCGCTGCGGGCCGTGGGTCGTCCGCATGTAGACCGTGTCGTTCTGCACGAACAGGTCCTGGCCCTCGACCACCTCGACACCCATCTGCTGTGCGAGGAACGCGTGTTCGAAATAGGCGGAGTTGTAGGCGCCCGGGGTCAGGACGGCCACCGTCGGCTGCTCCACCGCCGGCGCCACCGCACGGAGGTTCTCGAGCAGCAGGTCCGGGTAATGCTGGATCGGCCGGATCGAGCGCGTCGCGAAGAGCTCGGGAAAGAGCCGCATCATCATCTTGCGGTTCTCGAGCATGTACGAGACACCCGAAGGCACCCGCAGGTTGTCCTCGAGGACGTAATACTCGCCTTCGCCGGCGCGCACGACGTCGACACCCGCGATGTGCGCGTAGACGCCGCCGGGGACGTCGAGGCCCACCATCTCGGGGCGGTACTGCGCGTTGCCCAGGACCCGCTCCGCCGGGATCACACCTGCGCGAAGGATGTCCTGCGTGTGGTAGATGTCGGCAAGGAACAGGTTGAGCGCACGGACGCGCTGGACGAGTCCGGCTTCCAACCGTCGCCATTCTTCGGCGGGAATGATCCGCGGCACGAGATCGAACGGGATCAGCCGCTCGGTCCCCGAGTCCTCACCATAGACGGCGAACGTGATGCCGACGCGGTGGAACGCGCGCTCGGCTTCCTCGCGCTTGTGCGCGATGCGTTCGGGAGGCGTGCGCTCGAGCCACGCGCCGAACGCCCGGTAGGGTGGCCGCACGTTCCCATCGGGAAGACGCATTTCATCGTAGGGCAGGATCGACATGGCCGTTCACCGATCGGGACCCCTCCGACCAAGCAACCGCCGAGCCATGTACGATAAGTCATTGAAATATATAGCACAAGGGCCCTTCCCGGCACTCAGGGTGTCAGCTGCGGGTGCGCCGACTCCGGGCATACGCACCGATCTGGTGCGAGCCGAGGTCCCAAATTGCCGACGAATCAGGGCGTCGGGTTTGAACTGGCCCCCCCGACTGTGGTTAAATCGCGGCTCCTGTCTGGGTTCGCGGGGCGGTTAGCTCAGCGGTAGAGCACTGCCTTCACACGGCAGGGGTCACTGGTTCGAACCCAGTATCGCCCACCACATGAACCAAGGGGTTACGCTCAAACGTAACCCCTCTTTTTTTGTCCCGCAGATCGGCCATGCAAAGACCCTCCGCCTTCGTCTTCGACGCGTACGGAACGCTGTTCGACGTCCAATCGATTTCCGCGCTGGCCGAGGAATTCGCGCCTCGTCAGGGCGGCATCCTGACGCAGTTGTGGCGTACGAAGCAGCTCGAGTACTCGTGGCTGCAGTCGCTGATGCTGTCGCCGACGCAGGCGCGCGAGGACTTTTCCGCGCTGACGGCGCACGCCCTCGACTACGCGCTGTCGCAGCTGACGATCGCGCTCGACGCGGATGCCCGGGCACGCCTGCTCGACGGCTACCGCGCACTCGCACCCTACCCCGATGCGGCACCGGCGCTCGAGTCGCTCGCACCGCGTCCGCGCTGGATCCTGTCGAACGGCACGCGGGCGATGCTCGATCCGCTGATTGCGGGATCGGCGCTCGCCCCCCATGTCGACGGCGTGCTCTCGGTCGACGCAGCCGGGGTCTACAAGCCGAGTCCCCGCGTCTACCAGCTCGCGGTGGACCGCCTGCGCGTGGTGCCTGCCGACATCGGATTCGTCTCGTCGAATGGCTGGGACGCGACCGGCGCGAAAGCGTTCGGATTCACGACGTACTGGATCAATCGCCAGGGCCTCCCGGTCGAGCGCCACGGCCCGCCACCGGATTACGTCCTGGGCTCGCTGGCGGAGTTCGCGGCGCTGGACCTGTAGCCGCGGGAATCGACGCGGCCTGATCCGCGGATCGCCGACCCACCCCTCGCATGCCTCGCAGTCCGTGCCCCCGGCCGCCTGTCCGGCATCACGGGCGAGCGCGCTGCGCAACCCGCACCGGTGGCTTGGCCCGACACCGCATGACGCTTTCGCGTATCGCCGTGATCGCATCGGGGCGCGGGAAGCTCTTCCGATAGGCGAGCGCGATGCGCCTCGTCGGCGCGGGCTGCGTAAACGGCACCGGCACGACCAGCTGGCTGTGATAGCGCGGCGTCAGCGCGTCGCGCGGCAGCACCGACACCCCAAGTCCCGATGCGACCATGTTGCGCACCGTCTCGAGCGAATTGGTGCGGGTCACCATCGCATCCGACCGGTTGAGTTCGGGGCAGGCGTCGAGCACCTGGTTGCGGAAGCAGTGCCCGACGTTCAGCAGGATCGTGTGCTCGGTCGCAAGCTCGTTCGGCGCCACCGCCTTGCGCTTTGCCCACTTGTGCCCGAGCGGGACGACGACCTGGAACGGCTCCTCGTACATGAACTCCGCGACCACACCCGCGACGTCGAAAGGCAGCGCGATGATCGCGGCGTCGACGCGACCGCTCTTCAATCCGGCCTCGAGGTGCTCGGTCAGCGTCTCCTCGATTTCCAGCGGCATCTGCGGCGCCACCGCGTGGAGCTCGGGAATCAGGTCGGGAAGCAGGTAGGGCGCAACCGTGTGGATGACGCCCAGCCGCAGCACCCCGACCAGCTGGTTGCGGCCGCCGATCGCGATTTCCCGGATGCGTCCCGCCTCTTCCAGCACCTTCTGCGCCTGCTCGACGATGCGCTCGCCCAGCGGCGTGACGGTGACCTCCCCCTTGCCGCGCTCGAACAGCGCGGCGCCGAGTTCGTCCTCCAGCTTGTGGATGGCAACTGACAGCGCCGGCTGGCTGACGAAACACCTGGTCGCGGCGCGGCCGAAGCTTCGCTCCTGCGCGACGGCGACGATGTAGCGCAGTTCGTTGAGGGTCATCGGGAGCTGCGGCCGGCGAGGAAGCGTGCGAAACCCTCCCCGACTTCCGCGTGCTTGAGCCCGAAGTCGACGGTCGCCTCGAGATAGCCGAGCTTGCTTCCGCAGTCGTAACGCCGGCCCTCGAATTCGTAGGCCAGCACGCGTTCCTCGGCCAGCAGCCGGGCAATGCCGTCGGTCAACTGGATCTCGCCTCCCGCGCCTGCGGGCATCGTGCGCAGGTGGTGGAAGATCCGCGGTGACAGCACGTAGCGCCCGACCACGGCCAGCGTCGACGGCGTCGTCCCAGGCTTCGGCTTCTCGACGATGCGCGTGATGCGCCCGATGCGCTCGCCGGCAGGCTCGGGGTCGGCCTCGACGATGCCGTAGCTTCCGGTCTCTGCCGGCTTCACCTGCATGACGCCGATCGTCGACGCGTTCTCGCGGGTCGCGACATCGACCATCTGCTTCATCACCGGCACCGGGGCGTCGATCAGGTCGTCGGCCAGCAGCACGGCGAACGGCTCGTCGGCGACGACCGGCTCGGCGCAGAGCACCGCATGCCCGAGCCCCAGCGCCTCGGTCTGGCGGATGTAGATGCACTTGATGCCGGGCGGCATGACGGCCTGCACCTGCTCGAGCAGCGCCGTCTTGTTGCGCAACGCGAGCTCGGTCTCGAGCTCGTAGGCCTTGTCGAAATGGTCCTCGATGGCGCGCTTGTTGCGCCCGGTGATGAAAATCATGTCGGTGATGCCCGCCGCGGCGGCCTCCTCGACCGCATACTGGATCAGCGGCTTGTCGACGATCGGCAGCATTTCCTTGGGGCTCGCCTTGGTGATCGGCAGGAAGCGGCTGCCGAGCCCGGCGACCGGAAAGACCGCCTTGGTAATCCTCTTCATGATGGTTCGCGGCTCCCTTTGAGCAATGCGTGCATGCGATCCTCGTCGATGATCTCGACGCCGAGTGCCTGCGCCCGGGCAAGCTTGCTCCCCGCCTCCGCGCCTGCGACGACATAGTCGGTCTTCTTCGAGACGCTGCCGGCAACGGTCGCGCCGGCCCCCTCGAGCAGCGCCTTGGCCTCGTCGCGCGACACGGTCGGCAGCGTGCCGGTCAGCACGATGGTCTTGCCGGACAGCGGTCCCTTCCCGGCGCGCCGCGGCGGGTGCTCGTCCCAGTGGACGCCGGCATCCTGCAGTGCGGTGATCACCTGGCGATTATGGGCCTCGTCGAAGAAATCGCGGATCGATTCGGCGAGCACCGGCCCGACGTCGTGCACCTCGAGGAGCTCGGCCTCGCTCGCTGCCTGCAGCGGTGCAAATGCACCGAAATGCTGCGCGAGGTCCTTGGCCGTCGCCTCGCCGACGTGTCGGATGCCAAGCGCGAAGATGAAACGGGACAGCGTCGTCTTCCGGCTTGCGTCGATCGCCTCGATCACGTTGGCGGCGCTCTTGTCGGCCATGCGCTCCAGTTGCGCGAGGTCTTGCGCACGCAGCCGGTAGAGGTCGGCGACCGTGTGGACGAGTCCCGCATCGACGAGCTGCTCGATCAGCTTGTCGCCCAGGCCCTCGATGTCCATCGCGTGCCGGCTCGCGAAATGCCGCAGCGCCTGCCTGCGCTGCGCGGGACAGACGAGGCCTCCGCTGCAGCGCGCGATCGCCTCGTCGGGAAGGCGGACGATCGCGGAGCCGCACTCGGGGCAATGGGTCGGCATCCTGAACTCGCGGGCGTCCGCGGGCCGCCGCGCGACGACGACCTCCTTCACCTCGGGGATCACGTCGCCCGCCCGGCGGACGATCACGGTGTCCCCGATCCGGATGTCCTTGCGTCGGATCTCGTCCTCGTTGTGCAGCGTCACGTTGGTGACGGTGACCCCGCCGACGAACACCGGCTTGAGGCGGGCGACCGGCGTCACGGCGCCGGTGCGGCCGACCTGGACGTCGATGCCGACAAGCTCGGTCTGCATCTCCTCGGGGGGAAACTTGTGCGCGACCGCCCACCGGGGATCGCGCGCGACGAACCCGAGCTCGCGCTGCAGCGCCAGGTTGTTGACCTTGTAGACGACGCCGTCGATCTCGAAAGGCAGCTTGTCGCGCCGGGCCGCGATCGCGTCGTAGAACGCCATGAGCTCCGCCGCGCCGTGGACGACGCGCCGGTCGTGATTGACCGGCACGCCGAATTCCTCGAACGCATCGAGCAGCGCCGAATGCGTCGCAGGCATCGTCCAGCCTCTCGACTCCCCGATTCCGTACGCGAAGAACAACAACGGCCGCTGAGCGGTGATGGCGGGATCGAGCTGCCGCACCGCGCCGGCGGCCGTGTTGCGGGGATTGATGAACGACTTCTGGCCGGCGGCTTCCTGCCGGGCGTTGAGCGCCTCGAAGTCCTTCTTCGACATGTAGACCTCGCCGCGCACTTCGAGCAGGTCGGGAACGGCATCGCCGGCGAGCCGCAGCGGAATCGCGCGGATCGTGTGGATGTTGCGGGTCACGTCCTCGCCGACCTCGCCGTCGCCGCGGGTCGCAGCCACGGTCAGGTACCCCTTCTCGTAGCGCAGGCTGATCGCGAGGCCGTCGAACTTGAGCTCGGCGATGTACTCGACCGGGGGTGCGTCGGGTGACAGCCCCAGTTCGCGCCGGATCCGGGCATCGAACAGCTCGGCGGCGGCGGCCGTCGTGTTGGTCTCGGTGCGGATCGACAGCATCGGCACCGCGTGCCGGACGGGGGTGAACTCGGCGCGCGGCGCGCCGCCGACGCGCTGCGTCGGCGAGTCCGGCGTGACCAGGGTCGGGTACTGCGCTTCCAGTGCCTGCAGCTCGCGGAACATCGCGTCGTACTCGGCATCGCTGATCGTCGGCCGATCGAGCACGTAGTAGTTGCGATCGTGTGTCCGGATCGCTTCGCGCAATGCGGCGGCTCGATGCGAGGCGGCCGCCGGAACCGCCATCGAACGGGGCGCCCTGCCCGGGGCCACGCGCTAGGCGCCGAACAGCGCCAACGCGCGGGCGCTGCCCGGCTCGATGTGCACCGACTTCAGGGCGTCGGCGGCGGCCTGAACCTGGTCGCGAATGAGCGCCAGTGCGGCGTCGTCCAGAAGTCGCCCGTTGTCGTCGACCAGCTGACCCCCGAGGGTCGTCGCCATGCGCTTGGCCGCCATTTTCATCTGGTCGAACACCCGCGCCGGATCGGCGACCCGTGCGACGTCGAGCAGGAACACGACGCCATGCGTGGCCGTGAGGCGCAACGATTCCGCGCTGAACGGCTCGGGGCGCAGGTTCTGCAGCGAATAGAGGATGGCGCCGGTGTCCTCGCTGGCGAATTCGAAGCGTCCTGCGGGCGCGAGGTGGAATCCGGAGGCCTCTGCAACGCCGCGCAGGCGCGTTCCGGGGATGGCCCCCGCCTCGGGCCTTTGCACGGTGAGGCCGATCTGCACGTCGAGCGCTGCGCACAGGCGATCGAGCGCCTCGGCGCGCGCCGCCTCACGGTTGAAGTCGGGCGGGACGAATGCGGCCGGCAGCAGCGGCGCGATGTCGCCGACGACCCGCGAGAAGGCCTCGATCTGCGCAACCGAGGCCGCGCCGTTACGATCCGCCAGCAGCATGCAGGCGACCACCTCGGCGTGGCGTCCCGGCGTGTCGCTCGCGAGTCGCTGCCAGGCACCTTGCGGGCCGCTACGTCCAAACCAGCGCAGCGGCTTGCCGAGGCGCGCGTGCAGGCCGGCCGCGAGCGCGCCCGCCGTCACGGGACCGACCGGCTGCAGTGCGATGATGCATTCGATCTCGCCGTCGGGCGAGGACTCGCCCCCGTTGCCTGCGTCGACCTCCGGGGCCTGCCGCATTGCCAGCGCTGCCGCGCCTGCGCCCGTCGACGCGTGAGCCGCCGCGCGGGCATCGGCTTCCCCCTCGTCGTCCGCATCGGACTCGTCGGCGGCGAGTGCCGGGGGCGGCGGGATGACGTCGACCGGCGCCTCGAACGAGGTGGCACCTGCTGCATCGACGCTGCCGAACGCGGCCGTGGCGTCGCCTGAAACCGTCGATGCTTCGGTGATCCGGCCCGGGGCATGGAGCGTAGGCTCGACACGCTGATCCGAGTCGGTGGCCACGGGCATCCGGTCGCCGCCTCGCGCGCCTTCGAGACTGCGGCGATACCGGCGTTCCTGCCACCCGTTGTAGGCGACGACGCCGGCGACGAGCACGACGCCTGCGACGATCAATCCGATCTGCAGCGAGCTCATCCGCCGCGCGCGCGCGAGGGAAAGACAGCTGCCGCGCGGGAATTGCCAAGGATCGCCATGATGTCGCGAAGTATAGCGCGCGAAGCGAGAGCGGCAGCCAAACGGATCAGGTCGCGATCGTCGCGGGAGCCGTCTCGGCGAGCTCGAGCGCCTCGCCGATGTCGACAGCGACCACCCGCGAAACGCCGGGGTCCGGCATCGTGATGCCGACGAGCTGGTTGGCCATTTCCATCGTGATCTTGTTGTGCGAGATGTACACGAACTGGGTCTCGCCCGACATGCTCTTCACCATCTCGCAGAAGCGGTGGGTGTTCGAGTCGTCCAGCGGCGCGTCGACCTCGTCGAGCAGGCAGAACGGTGCCGGATTGATCTGGAACAGCGCGAAGATCAATGCGGTCGCCGTCAGCGCCTTCTCGCCACCCGACAGCAGGTGGATCGACGCGTTGCGCTTGCCCGGGGGCTGCGCGATCACCTGCACGCCGGAATCGAGGATCTCCTCGCCTGTCAGCAGGAGCTTGGCCTGGCCGCCACCGAACAGCACAGGAAAGAGCTTCGAGAAATTCGAGTTGACCACGTCGAAGGTCTGCTGCAGCAGCTCGCGCGATTCGCGATCGATCTGGCGGATCGCCGATTCGAGCGTTTCCAGCGCCTCGGTGAGATCCGCCGACTGGCGATCGAGGTAGCCCTTGCGCTCGGTAGCCTGCGCCAGCTCGTCGAGCGCGGCGAGATTGACCGGCCCCAGCGCCGCGATCTCCGCCGCCAGGCGCTCGATCTCGGCCGGCAGCGTTCGGGCGCTGCCCCAGGCCTTGAGCGCCTCCGGCAGCGCGGCGAGATCCGCGTGGGCTTCGGCGAGTTGCTCGGTGTACTGCTGCTCGGCCAGCGCGGCCGCCTGCTCCTTCAGCTGCATCTCCTGGATCTTCGCGCGGGCGGGCTCGAGCTTCTGCTCGGCCGCCAGCCGGGTCTCATCGGCCGCGCGCAGTTCCGCCGTCAAGGATTCCTGGCGATCGCGTGCGGCGGCGAGTGCCTGCTCGGCCGCGGCCCGCTCGCCCAGCTGTCGCTGCAACGCCTCCTCGACCGGTGACCAGTCGATCGACTGCCGCTCGCCCGACAGCTGCGCGAGCAGGCCCTGCTGCTGCGCGACCTGCGCTGCCAGCGATTCGCGTCGGCGCGAGATTTCGGCCAGGCGGTCCCGGCAGCTGCGCTCGGCGAATCCGGCCTCCTGCGCGGCACGCTCGGCGGCGCGCAGGCGCTCGCGGGCACGGGCCAGCGCGACATCGGCCTCGTTGCGCGCGTGGCGCGCAGCCTCGCGCCGGGCGATCTCGTCGTGGAAACGCGACTGCATGTCGGCGATCTCGGCGGCGATCGCGCGCTGCTGCTCGGAAGCCTGCGCGTGCTGGGCGGCAAGGTCGTCGACTTCCTGTCCGATCTGCACGCGCCGGTGCGCCGCCGCTTCGGCTTCCTGGCGCAACTGCATGACCTCGAGCTCGAGGTCGTGGCAGCGGCGCTGCTGCGAGGCCAGGGCGCCGCTTTCCTGGTGATAGGCGCTCTGTCGCTCCTTGAGTTCGCTCTCGACGGCGTCGAGGGCGGCGCGCGCCTGCGCAGCCGTGATCCGCGCAGCGTCGATGCCGGTGGCGAGCTCGGCCAGCTCGCGCTGACGGGCGAGCACGCCATGCAGCTCGCTGTCGGGCGCGAAGAAAGCGATTCCCTGGGCGTTGACCCAGTGGCCCTGCGGCGTGACGAAAGCCTCCCCCGGCAGCAGGGCGCCGCGGTCGGCGAGTGCAGCGGCGAGGTCGGCGCGACAGCGGATGCCGTGCAGGCTGTCAGCGAGAAATCGCGCGACCGTCGACGCCTGCGCGCGCACCTTGGCGAACAGGGCGTCGCCGGAAGCCGCGGGAGGCGGACCGGGATCTGCGTCGGCGTAGACGGCGAGGCGGCCGGGCGGCTTGGCGTCCCCGACGAAGCGCAGCGCATCGTCGAGCTTCGCGAGCTGCAGCGCATTGAGGCGTTCGCGGAGCATCGCCTCCAGCGCGTCCTCCCAGCCCGGCTCGATGTCCAGCACCTGCCAGAGCCTTCGGGCACCGGTCAGGCCCTGAACCCGCAGCCAGCTGTCGATGTCGGATCCGTGCCCGATCTTCGCCTGCAACGCCGCGAGCGCCGCCGAACGCGCCTCGAGGTCGCCGAGCGCCTTGGCATCGCGCTGCCACTGGTCGACGGACTCGCGCTGACGCTGCTGCAGCGACTGCACCGTCGCCTGCAATTGCGCCTGCTGCTGCTGGCGCTCGGCGAGATCGCCGGTTTCCTGGGCAAGCTGGTCCTCGACCGCCCGCAATGCATCGCTCTCGGGCGGCGCAAGCGCCGCGAGCTCGGCATCGAGCTTGTCGCGGCGTGCGCCGATGCGCGAGAGCAGTTGCGCGACGCTGTCGCGCCGCGCTTCGGCGACCCGGATGCCCTGCTCGGTCAGCGCGATCTGTTGCTGCAGATCGGAAAGCGTCTTGGCGGCTTCGCCGAGGGCGGCATCGCAGGCAGGCAGGGCGCCCTGTGCGCTGCGCTCGTCCTCGGCAGTGCGTTCGCGGGTGTCGAGGGCCTGCGCCAGCGCGGCCTCGGCCGTGGACTGCTCGGTGTCGAGTGCCGACTGCTGCGCGGCCAGCGCGGCAATCGCCTGGGTGATCTGCGCCACCTGCTCGCCTAGTCGCGTTGCGCTTTCACGCGCGAATGCAAGCTGCTGCTCGAGGCGCGTCACCTCGGCATTGGCGGCGTAGAACTCCGCCTGTCGGGCGTGCAGCGCATCGCCGGCTGCGAAATGGTCGTCGCGCAGCGTCGTGAGCCGCGTCTCGGTCTGGCGCAGGTCCGCCTGCAGTGCCTCGAGCGCGACCGTCAGCGACGCAATCTCGCTCGCGGCGCGCTCGCGCGCGCGGACCGCGTCCTGACCCTTGGCGTACCACAGCAGGTGCTGCGCCTGATGATGCCGCTGGTCAAGCTCGCGGTAATGGACGGCGACCTTCGCCTGCTCGTCGAGCTTGGCGAGCTGGTTTCCGAGCTCCAGCCGGATGTCCTCGACCCGCGCGAGGTTCTCGCGCGTGTCCGAGAGCCGACCCTCGGTCTCGCGCCGCCGTTCCTTGTACTTCGAGACGCCGGCGGCTTCCTCGAGGAATATGCGCAGGTCCTCGGGCTTCGCCTCGATGACCCGCGAGATCATGCCCTGCTCGATGATCGCGTAGGCGCGCGGGCCGAGACCCGTGCCGAGAAACAGGTCGTGGATGTCGCGGCGCCGGACCGGAATGTTGTTGATGTAGTACGTCGAGTCGCCGTCGCGGGTCAGCATGCGCTTGATCGACAGTTCGGCGTACTGGCCCCACTGACCGCCGATGCGTCCCTGGCTGTTGTCGAAGTTCAGTTCGACCGAGGCGCGACCCACCGGCTTGCGATCGCCGGCGCCGTTGAAGATGACGTCCTGCATCGACTCGCCGCGCAGTGCCGAAGCCTTGGACTCACCCAGCACCCAGCGGACCGCGTCGATGACGTTGGACTTGCCGCAGCCGTTGGGGCCGACGATGCCGACCAGCTGTCCGGGCGTGCCGATCGTGGTCGGATCGACGAAGGACTTGAAGCCGGCAAGCTTGATCTGCGTGAGGCGCAAGGGACGAGGCGTCTGGTTGAACGCGAAAACGAGAACGGAAACCGAAACGGGAACGCGGGAAATCGAAACGCGAACATCGGCGCAACGGCGATCCGGCAGCGTGTCCGGCACGCTGCCGACACCGAAAACGACGCGAGATTATAGCGGAACCTGCCGCGGTTCCGGCCCGGGCTGGGTCTCAGCCGGATCTCAGTTGCGCCTCGGTTGCGCCTCGGTTGCGTCTCACTTGCCGGGAACCCGGCAACCAGGGATCGCCTCGACGTAGTCGATCACCGGCATCCAGGCCGGCCGCACGGGATCCTCGAACTGTGCATTGATGTAGTAGCGCTGGCAGGGCTCGATCTTCACCGTCAGCTTCTGGATGCTGCCGCGCATGTGGTTGTGCACCGGCGACTCCACCTCGACCTGGTACGTGCCCGGCGCGACCCTGAACGGCGTGACGTGGCCGACGCTTTGATCGCCGACCCGGATCAGGATCGCCGGGCGGCGATCGATCGAAGTCCGCGTGTATTGCGCACCGGTCACTTCGCTCCACGTCGGCCCCCAGGCCTGGCAACCGCCCAGGACCAGCGCCGCGGCGGCCATCGTCCATGCACCTCGTTTCATGTCAGCCTCCCGTCAATTCGATCCGACTCCCCAACCACCCCGGCGCGAGCCGCCAACGTGCCGCGCCTGGCTGCACACGCATGTTGGGCAGCGCCGCCGCCGAATGGTTGCAACGGCAGGATACCCCCGGGGCAGCGTTGCCTGGTACGACGCGCGTCGAACTATCCGCGCATCACGCGCAGCGCCTGAAGCACCGCAACCCGCGCCTGGGCGTAGACCATCGCCTTCCACTCCTCGCGCTCGTCGTGGAACGCGTCGCGCAGCTGTCGCTTGATCGCGGCGCGCGTGACCGCATCCGCCGCTGGATGGTTGCGCAGCCACTGGTCGGCGCGCAGCGCCTGCAGCGTTGCCTCGAACGGCAACGTACCGTATTCGAGCGCGATGCCGGTGAATTCGGCGTCGGGGCAAGCCTCCAGCGCTGCGTGGAAGGACACGCCGCTCAGCGCCGCAGACGTCGACGAGCCGTCGTAGAACGAGGTCACGTCGGCCCCGTACCAGGCCTTCGCGCGGGCGATCATCGCCGGATCCGGCGGACCGGAGTAGATCTTCTCGCCATGGCCCCAGGGACCGAGCCCCGTGTGGAAATCGATCCAGCCCAATTTCCCTCGTTTCGCGCCGTGGCGCTGCAGGACGTCGCGCAGGACGACGTTGCTCCAGGCCGGCGCGACGCCTGCATAGAACAGGCCGTCGGGGCAATCGCTCTGGCCGCTGCTGACGGCGGCTTGCAGCGCGGCGCGGCCATGCGCAGCCACATGGGCAGCGATCGCTGCGCCGTTCTCTGCCGTCGGCGGCCACTCGGCCGGAACCATCATCGCGTGGACCCCGGTGTAGGCCGCGTTGCGCGCGGGCGGGCGCGAGAAATCGCAGAAATTGCGATTGAGGTCGACGTTGTCCTCGTTCGTGCGATGCAGCCACGAGAAGCCGTAGGGATTGACCGCGTGATGGAACAGCACGCCGACGCCGCTCGCCTCGACCGCCGCGAGCATCGCCTCGTCGTGGAGCAAACCGGTCTGGCAACCCGATCCGCAGAATCCTTCGACGCCGTGCATGCCCGACGTCAGCACCAGCAGGGCGCCCGCGTCCGGGTTGCCGAGCAGCGCGACGTCGACCGACAGCTCCTCGCCTTCGGCACCGCGCGCGGAAGGGTGGACATGGCGCTCGGCCGGAAGCTGGAGCGCGGCGGCCGCGGCGACAAACTTGTCTCGCGCCTGCGCGTAGGTAGGGGAAAAGGCCTCGGTGATCGGTATCACTTATGCGAGCTCATTCGTCGATGAGGGTTGCGAAAGCGCCGCGAGCGCCCTGCCGGACGGAAACCGCCGAACGGCACCCATCGGCTCGCGCAGCCGGGTCATGCCGGCGCATCGGCCGGCATCGCGCGCTCCGCCAGCGCTGCGAGGTAGCCGGCGCCCAGCGGGATCACGCTGTCGTTGAAGTCGTAGCGGCTGCTGTGCAGGAAGCATCCCCGCTCCGCGCCGCCCTGTCCCAGGCGCGCGAACGCGCCGGGCTTCGCCTGCAGCATGAACGCGAAATCCTCGGCCCCCATCGACGGCTCGAGATTGCGCACGACATTGTCGCGACCGACCAGCGCCTCGGCGACCTCGGCGGCGAAGCTCGCCTCGGCGTCGTGGTTGATCGTCGGCGGGTAGACGCGCTCGTAGTGAAGCTCGGCCTTGGCGCCGAACGCCGCGGCGATGGATCCCACGAGCTCGCGCAGGCGGCGCTCGATCAGGTCCTGCGTCGCGGTCCGGAACGTACGCACGGTGCCGACGAGCTTGGCGTGGGCGGGGATCACGCTCATCGCACCGGGATTGCCGGCCTGCATCGCGCACAGGCTGACCACCGCGGTGTCGAGCGGGCTCACGTTGCGGCTGACGATCGATTGGGCAGCGGTGATGATGTGGCCTGCGACCAGCACCGGGTCGACGGCGAGGTGTGGATGCGCGCCGTGGCCGCCGCGCCCGTCGATCGTGATCTCGATGCGGTCGGCGGCGGCCATCGCCGGCCCGGGCGTGATGCCGAAGCGCCCCGCGGGCAGTGCAGGCCAGTTGTGGAGCGCAAAGACGCGCTCGGCCGGGAAGCGCTCGAACAGGCCGTCGTCGATCATCGCCTTCGCACCGGCGTAGCCCTCCTCCCCCGGCTGGAAGATCAGGTAGGCGACGCCGTCGAAGTTGCGCGTTTCATTGAGATAGCGCGCCGCGGCGAGCAGCATCGTCGTGTGCCCATCGTGCCCGCAGCCGTGCATGCGGCCGTCGTAGCGCGAGCGCCAGGCGACACCCGTTTCCTCCTGCATCGGCAGCGCATCCATGTCGGCGCGCAGCGCCACACGCCTGCCGCTCCGGTCGCTGCGTCCCGGAATGACTGCGACGACGCCGGTGCGGCCAACGCCGGCGTGATGCTCGATGCGAAGTGCGCCGAGGCGATCGCAGATCAGGCGCGCAGTCCGGTGTTCCTCGAAGCCGAGCTCCGGATGCGCATGAAGATCGCGGCGGAGCTGCGTCAGGTCGTCGGCCCAGCGACGGATGTAATCGACCGGCGACACGCTCGTCATGGGGTCGAAAGCCTACCATGGCCTGCCGCATGGATGCGGGCGGCGCGCGACGCGTAGAGGCAGATGCCGGCGGCGACCGACACGTTCAGGCTTTCGACGCCGCCGGCCAGAGGGATGCCGATCCGCCGATCGCAGGTTTCCCGGGTCAGGCGGCGCAGGCCCTGCCCTTCGGCGCCCAGCACCCAGGCGATCGGTCCCGACACGTCGGCATCGACCAAACTCTCGCCCCCCGCGTCGGCGCCCAGCACCCAGATGCCCTGTTCCTTCAGGTCCCGCAACGCGCGGGCGAGGTTGGTGACCGCGACCACCGGGACCGTCTCGGCCGCGCCGCTCGCCGCCTTGGCGACCGTCGCGTTGACACCGACGGCGCGATCCTTGGGCACGATCACCGCCTGGGCGCCGAAGGCATCGGCGCTGCGCAAGCACGCGCCCAGGTTGTGCGGGTCGGTGACCCCGTCCAGCACCAGCAGCAATGCCGGCTCGGCCAGGTTCGCGAGCACGTCGTCGAGCGTCGTGTGCGGGCGTTGCGCGTCGACGATGGCGACCACGCCCTGGTGGCTCGCGTCGCCACCCAGCGCACTGATCCGTGCGGCATCCACCGGGTGCACCGGAACACCCGCGGCGGCGGCGCGCGCGGCCAGCTCGCGCGCGCGGGCATCGCGCCGCGAGGCGTCGATGTAGATCGCCTCGACCGAATCGGCGCGCTGGCGCAACCGGGCGGTGACGGCGTGGAATCCGAACAGCGGACGGGTCGAGCGCATGTCGCCGGGCCTGGCGTGAAGCCTGCGATCGCAGGCACGATGAGCATGGATTCTACCGGGCCTGCATTGTCCGGATCGCCGGTATGTCAGAATCCGCTCCACCGCTCGACTCGCGGCTGCATCGACGTGATCTCCGACCTGCGCCAGTTCCTCGAATGGATGTTGCTTGCGATCGCCGCGCTGATGCCGATCGTCAATCCGCTGGGCGGCGCGCCGGTGTACCTCGCGCAGACGGTCGACCTCACTGCCAGCCAGCACGCCGACCTCGCGCGGCGTGTCGCGATCAACTGCTTCCTGCTGCTGCTCGCATCGCTGCTGGTCGGTGCCTACGTGCTCGAGTTCTTCGGACTGTCGATCCCGGTGGTCCAGGTCGCGGGCGGACTGGTCGTCTGCTCGCTCGGCTGGTCGATGCTCACCCAGCCCGACGAGCCCGCGCCCTCGGTGCAGGACGCGACGAGGGCGCTGACCCAGGCCGATCCCGGCATGCGCGCGTTCTATCCACTGACGATGCCCCTCACCGTCGGCCCCGGCTCGATCTCGGTCGCGATCACGCTGGGGGCCAACCACAGCCGCGGGATGCGCTCGCTGGTCATCGAGTCGCTCGCGCACACCGCAGGCATCGTCGTCGTGGCGGTCAGCATCTTCCTGACCTATCGCTATGCCGACCGGGTGCTGAAGCGCCTGGGCCCGACCGGCACTGTCGTGCTCGTCCGGCTGTCCGCGTTCATCCTGCTGTGCATCGGCGTGCAGATCGGCTGGAACGGAGTGTCGACGCTGCTGCGCAGCCTCCAACCGCATTGATCCTGCACGAGCCCCTCTGGCCGAACGTCACGGGGCTGATATAATCGCGCGCTTCGTGCCGGTGTAGCTCAGTTGGTAGAGCAGCGCATTCGTAATGCGAAGGTCGAGGGTTCGACTCCTTCCACCGGCACCAACGACTCAAGGACTCGGGCGGCAACTGCCCGGGTCCGGCGAACCCGGCAGCAGCAACGCCGCCGCTGATCGTGGCGCTCGGCTGCCCTTGGGACGCGGAACCCCTCGACCGAACTGATCAAATCCGGGATCCCACCGGGGATCACACCGGCAGATTTCGGCGGCCTTTTACGGCATCACGCCGGCGGATCGCGGCGGCCTTTCACTCCCACCTGTCCTTCGCCTTCGCGTTGGCGCGGGTCTGCCACTGCATGTTGTACGGCGCGTCCGCGCCGCCGTGCTTCAACGCCTGAACGTGATCGATGACATAGCCGGGACAGGCGCCATAGCGCTTTCCGGTCGCCGGGCAGCGATGCGTATTGCGGAAGGCGTCCTTCGCGTGCGCGCTGCGGGCGATGCGGCCGTGCGCGTCGCGCTTGACCCCTGGATAGGCACGGGGCCGGTAGGCGTGGCTCCCCGCATGCTGCGACCGGTCCGGATGCGGCCGCTGCGCGTGATGCGCATGGCGCGCGTGATGCGCGTGGGATCCACGGGCGAGCGCCGCCGGGGATGCAAGCAGCGCAGCGGCCAGCGCTGCCGCGAACAGCGCCTGCCCGAGCCGGGCTTTCACCGTCACGCTGCGCGCTGGTCCGCCTGCACTGCTTCAATGACCTCGCACAGCGGCTTGATCTGCGGCCGGGTGAGCGGCAGGCGGACCGTGAAGCGCGTTCCGCGCCCGACTTCGCTGTCGACGTCGATGCGTCCGCCGTGCTTCCTGACGATGGAGTTCGACACCGCGAGTCCGAGCCCCGTCCCCTGCCCGACCGGCTTGGTCGTGAAGAAAGGTTCGAACAGGTGTCCCACGTTCTCGGGAGCGATTCCGCAACCGGTGTCCTCGAAGCGGACCCAGGCCTCGGAGGCATCGGCCCCGGTTTCGATCGTGATCGTGCCGTTGCCCTCGATCGCCTGGCTGGCGTTGACCAGCAGGTTCAGGAAGACCTGCGACAGCCTCGACGGCAGGCATTCGACCTCCGGCAGATCCCCGTAGCAGCGCACGATCTTGGCCTTGTACTTGACCTCGTTGCGCACGATGTTGAGGGTGCTGTCGAGCGCGCGGTGCAGGTCGATCGTCTCCCAGACTTCCTCGGTGCCGCCGCGCGAGAAGTCGCGCAGATCCTGGACGATCCGCTTGACCCGCAGCAGGCCTTCGCGGGATTCGTCGATGATCGCGCGCACGTCGTCGCGCAGGAATGCGAAGTCGACGCCGTCGCGCAGCGCGCGCACGGGCGCGAGCGCGGCGGGCGCCGACGCGCCCATGGCGTCGTCCGCCTCGACGTAGGCACCGAGCAACCCAAAGAGTGTGGTCAGGTAGCCTTCGAGTGAGCCGAAGTTCGACAGGACGAAGGCCAGCGGGTTGTTGATCTCGTGCGCGACCCCGGCCGAGAGCTGTCCGATCGACGCCAGCTTTTCCGACTGAACGACCTGGTTCTGCGCGTCCTCGAGCTGCTCGTTCATCCGCTGCATCGTCGCGTTGAGCGTCGACAGCTCCAGGATGCGGCCCTCGCGCTCGACGTGCATCCGGTGATTGGCCACGACCAGGGCCAGCAGGCTAGTGAGCGACTGGCCCCGGTCGAGGTCCTCGATCGCGTACCGCGGGCGGTCGACGGCGCGATTGACGGCGACGGCGCCGATGGTCCGTCCCGACACCCGCAGCGGCCAGCACATCGCCGAGTTCGTCGCGCGCTGCCGTGCCTCGTTCAGCCGCAGCGGCAGCCGAGTCTCCGCGGCTTCGCCGTTCACGAGCACCGGCTGTCCCGTCGCGACGACGTGCCCGTAGACGCCGACGCCACGCGGCAAGGCACTGCCGACCACCCCCGGAGGCAGATCGGTTCCCGCCGCAATCTCGAGCTGGTCGTCGGTGCCGTCGACGATCAGGGCGATCGAGCCGCTCTCGGCGTCGAATCCCCTGACGATGTGTGCGAGGATCTCCTGCAGCACTTCCTGCGGGTGGGCCCCGTTCGCGGCTTTCTGGCCGAGCTCGTAGAGCGCGCCGATCCAGGCAAGATCGGTGATCCTGTCGGTGCCCGCAACCATCGCAGATGTCATGGAAGTTCGATTGAGTCGGAAATGGGGTCGCAGTGCCGCGCGCCGATCCGTGCCGGCGCCCTCGATCGGATGCCGGTCGATGCGGCGCGCGGCCTGCGTTCTAGTCCTGCAGCAGGACGCCGCCGTCCTCGGTCCAGCGCACCCGCGTGATGCCGGGTGACTCGCGCTCGAGGCGCTCGAGCTCGAGCTGCTGCTCGGTGATGATCCCTTGCTGCCAGCGCAGCTCGTCGGCGAGCCGGCGGTTCTCGATCAAGAGCTCCCGATGCGCCAGGACGTCGCGAATCGCCGCCTTGAGATCCGGATCGGACCAGGGCTTGCTGACGAAGCGGAAGATGCCCGCGCTGTTGATCGCGCGGATGATGCCGTCGAGATCCGTGTACGCGCTCATGATCATCCGCGCGGCGTCGGGCTGCAGTTCCCTGACCCGGGTCAGGAGCGCTGCGCCGTCCATTTCCGGCATCCGGTAGTCGGACAGCACCAGGTCGACTGGGTGCGCTTCGACGTGGGCCAGCGCCTGCACGGGCGACGTGAAAGTCAGGATCTTCAGGTCCGCCAGGGTCGGCGGGATGGCGCCATTCATGAACATGCGCCGCAGCGCGTTCAGGACGTTCGGTTCGTCGTCGACGATGACTACGGTTGCCACGGCTGACTCCCTCGGTGAAAGCGCGGGTGCGGATCGGAAATGCACCTCGCATCTGGAAGCCAGTCGAGCAAGGGGTGTGCCACCCACCGCCCGGGCCGACGGACGTCCGTCGGTTGGCAGCGTCTGGCCGTCGTCGTTGCGACCTGTCGAGTACAGGATCGGCGTCGGCAGTCAGTCGGCGATCTGGGGCCCCGCGACGCTCGCAATCCAGCGCGCCGTCAGCTTCTCCTGCACCGAGTTCTGCTTGAGACGCGCGTCGAGCGCCGGGAAATCGACCCGATCCAGCGGCTGGTCCTGGTTGAAGCACGAAAAGACGTAGCTCGTGCTGCCGGTGACCGGGTCGCGATGCGGCTGCAGGCACTGCGCGCAGATCTCCTTCATCATGCACTGCATCGGCGAATTGATCGATCCGATCGCTTCGTGATCCGCGGACAGGTGCGGCGCGAGCACGTTGTGCCGCGCAGCGCCCACCGCCGCCATCATCCGGTCCGACCCGATCGCGATGATCCTGCTGCAGTCCGCAAGCGCGATCGCCTGCGATCCGAGCTCGCCGCTCGCGTAGGCCTGCATCGACCTGACGATGTTTCCGACGTACGAGCGATCCTGCGGGCGGCCGGCCTTGAAGCCGGGCCCCTCGTCGCAGCACCAGACGACGACGTCGGCCGCGGCCTCGATGTCCTCGACCTTGTACCGATCGACCATCCGCCGGTATCCGGCGAAATAGAGGACCTTCGCCCCCGCCCCGCGAAACGCCTTGCCGATCGAGAACAGCACGGCATTGCCGAGGCCCCCGCCGACCAGGACGACGCTGCGGTCCGCCCCGATCTCGGTCGGCGCGCCCGTAGGTCCCATCAGCACGACCGGCTCGCCCGGCTCGAGCGTCGCGCACAGGTTGGACGACCCGCCCATCTCCAGCACGATCACCGACACCAGCCCCCGCTCGCGGTCGACCCAGGCGCCGGTCAGGGCGAGCCCTTCCATCGCAAGGCGCGTGCCCTGCGACTTCGCCGCCAGCGATTCGAAGTTCTGCAGCCGGTAGAACTGCCCGGGACGGAAGCTTCGCGCCGCTGCGGGTGCGTGCACGACGACCTCGACGATCGTCGGCGTCAGCCGCACGACGCGCTCGATGCGCGCGCGCAGCGCCCCGTCCAGCATCGCGAAGAACGCCGCATCGCTCCGATCGTCGGCGGGCACGACGCGGGCGAGCATCCGGCTGACGATCGGATAGCCCTGCTTCGCGCTCGCCATCGCCTTGACGACGTTGCCGTAGAACGACGGATGCAGGTCTCCGAAGAAGCTGGTCGCCCGGCCATCGTCTCGGAGACTCGTCAGCACCGCGGCCCTGGCCGGCTTCGCCAGTCCGCGCAGCGGCCGCTCGACCGAACCATCCTCGTTGCGCAACTCGAAATACTTCCCGTCCAGTCGGAAATGCGCGGGATCCTCTCGCGCCAGCACCGTGTTCGGCTGCGTTCCCGCGGCGATCAGGATGGTCCGCGCCGGCATCAGCGCACGCGGGCCCTCGCTCCAGTGGCCGTCGGCGTCGCGCTGCTGCTGCGATACGGTGAGGCCGATCGCGAGTCCGGCCTCGTCGACCTCGATCGACAGCGGAGTCAGCCCTTCCGCGAAGCGTATGCCTTCCTCCAGCGCCTTCTCGACCTCCTCGTGGTTGAGCGTATACGCGGGACTGTCGACCAGGCGCTTGCGGTAGGCGATCGTCGCACCGCCCCAGGAGCGCAGCAGTTCGGCGATCGCGGGGGCCCGACCTTCTGCTGCGGCCCGCTCGCGCTCGGCGCGGATTGCCCGCGCATGCGACAGGAACTCCTCGGCGATCAGGAACTCATGGTCGCTCCACGCCGTTTCGACCGCCGCGCGCCCGGTGCCGTCGACCAGTGCCTCGTAGCGCGACAGGAATTTCTCGACCTGGACCGGGTAGTAGGCAAGCGCCTCCGTCGCCGTGTCGATCGCCGTCAGCCCGCCGCCGATGACGACCACCGGCAGGCGCACCTGCATGTTCGCGATCGAGTCCACCTTGGCCGCACCGGTCAGCTGCAGGGCCATCAGGAAATCCGAGGCCATGCGCACTCCCTGCGCAAGGCCGTGCGGCAGGTCGAGCACCGTCGGGCGGCCGGCACCCGCGGCCAGCGCGACGTGGTCGAACCCGAGTGCAAATGCGCCTTCGGCATCGACGGCCCCGCCGAAGCGCACGCCGCCGTAGAGCGCGTACCCGGCCCGGCGCTCGAGCAGCAGCCGGACGACCTTGAGGAAATTCTTGTCCCAGCGGACCGTGATCCCGTATTCGGCGACGCCGCCGAAACCCGCCATCACGCGCTCGTCGAGCGGCTCGGTCAGCGACCCGAAATCCTCGATGGGCGCGAAAGCCACGCGCCGCCCTTCGCTGTCCACGCCCGACAGGGCGGGGGGCAGCGGCTCGATCTTCAGGCCGTCGATCGCGACGACCGTGTGCCCGTCGTTGAGCAGGTGGTGCGCGAGCGTGAACCCCGCAGGGCCCTGGCCCACGATCAGCACGCGCCTGCCGCTGCGCGGCAGCGGACAGGGGCGGCGCAGGTTCAGCGGATTCCAGCGCGTCAGCAGCGAATAGATCTCGAAGCCCCAGGGCAGCGCCAGCACGTCCTTCAGCAGCCGCGTTTCCGATTGCGGTATGTCGACCGGGTCCTGCTTCTGGTAGATGCAGGCCTTCATGCAGTCGTTGCAGATCCGGTGCCCCGTTGCCGCCACCATCGGGTTGTCGACGCAAATGATCGCCAGCGCGCCCACCGGCCAGCCCCCTGCGCGCAGCTTGTGGAACTCCGATATGCGCTCTTCCAGCGGGCAGCCGGCAAGCGTGACCCCGAAGGCCGATTTCCTGAACGGATTCACCGGCGCTTCCCCTCCCTCTCCCGCTCGCGGGAGAGGGTTGGGGTGAGGGCGCTTTTCCGCCAGCCCCCGCGCGCACGAATCCTTCCCCTGCTCGTGGCACCAGATGCAGTAATGCGCCTGGTCGAGTGCGCCGACGAGGTCCGTTCCGCGATCGGTCAGCGCAAAGCCCTCCCGGCGCCGCAGTTCGTGCGCTTCCGGCAGCTGCAGCGCGGTCACGTCGCCCTGGACGATGGCTTCGACCGGGACCAGACGCTGGATGTCGAGCTTGCGCGGAGCACGGAACAGCACGCCTGCGCGGTGTACGTCCCTGCCCGCGGCGGTGTGGGCCGCCCAGGCCGCGTAGCACATCGCCGCATCGAGCGCGTCGGCGTTCGCCGCCTCGTCTTCCTGCCAGCGCATGACCGCCTGCGCGAACGCGAGCTCGAACGCAGGCACATCGTCGTAACGCCCGACCAGCCCGTCGATCTGGACGCGCAACGCGAGCGGATCGAATTGCTCCGCCACGTCGGCCTTGTACGCATTCATGGCCTTGCGCTGGACGAACTGGCGTTTGACCGAATAGAGCGGCGCAAGCTCGTGGTGCCGGGCTTCGAGCGCGCGAACCGCCGCGCCGATACCGAACAGATCCGCGATGAAGTCTTCCAGATGGGGGGCGACGTCGATCAGCAGCGTCGACTCGTCCTTGGCGGCGAGGGCCGCCGGGTCGGCCCGCGCGGCTGCAAGCCGCGCCGCAAGCGCGCTGTCGGCACCGGCGAGTTGCGCGACGAACAGCGCATCGATGCTTGCAGCGCCTTGCGCCGTGTAGAGGTCGGCGAAAGAGAGTCCGTGGGCGAGGTTCAGCATGGCGGGAGCGGTGAGACGGCGGGACCGGCGACGCTGCGGCATCCGCGCCGCGGGGTGCCCACCGGATGGGTCGTCATTTTACCGCCACGGCCCCGCAGCCGCGCGACCCACCCGGAAGCCACCGCTCGATTTGCTAACATCCGCCCTCACGCGCTCACCCGCGGCCGCCCGCAGCCGCGCGCAGCGGCCGGACGGGTCGTCGCGAAACGCCGCCACCCGGGCAACCACATGGACCCAGCGAGGGGGAAAAGCCTCGTGACCGGAGACCGAATGTCCCGCTTCATCGCAACGCTTGCCGTCACGCTCGCCTTCATCTCGTCGGTCGCGCAGACCGCGTCCGCCCAGACGATCAAGCTGGGCGAGCTCAACAGCTACAAGCAGTTCCCGGCCTTCCTCGACCCCTACCGCAAGGGCATGGAGCTCGCGGTCGACGAGGTCAACGCAGCGGGCGGCGTGCTGGGCCGCAGGATCGAGGTCGTGTCGCGCGACGACAACGGCGTTCCGGGCGATGCGGTCCGCGTCGCCGAGGAGTTGCTGACCCGCGAGCACGTCGCGCTGCTGATGGGAACGTTCGCATCGAACGTCGGGCTCGCCGTTTCCGACTTCGCCCGGCAGCGCAAGGTGCTGTTCCTCGCCGCCGAACCGCTGACCGACAAGATCGTCTGGCAGGACGGTAACGCCTACACGTACCGGCTGCGGGCGTCGACCTACATGCAGACGGCGATGCTCGTGCCCGATGCCGTCAAGACCGGCAAGAAGCGCTGGGCGATCGTCTATCCGAACTACGAATACGGCCAGGCGGCGACCGAGACCTTCAAGCGCCAGATGATCGCGCGCGCCGGGTCGGGCCTCGAGTTCATCGAGCAGCCGGTGCCGCTGGGCAAGATCGAGGCGGGCGCGGTCGTCCAGGCCCTGCTCGATGCGCACCCCGACGCGATCTTCTCGTCGCTGTTCGGGCCCGACCTCGCGCGCTTCGTCCGCGAAGGGCAGCTGCGAGGCCTGTTCAAGGACCGGCCGGTGTTCGACCTGCTGGGCGGCGAGCCCGAGTACCTCGATCCGCTGAAGGACGAGGCCCCGGTCGGCTGGTACGTGACCGGCTACCCCTGGTATGCGATCAAGACCCCCGAGCACACGCGCTTCCTCGACGCCTACCAGGCGAAATTCCACGACTACCCGCGGCTGGGCTCGGTCGTCGGCTACAGCACCGTGAAGACCGCGGTCGCCGCGATCAGGCGCGCGGGTTCCATCGACACGCCGAAGCTGCTGACCGCGATGCAGAACCTGCACGTGGGCACGCCTTTCGGTGAAATCACGTTCCGGGCGCTCGACCATCAGTCGACGATGGGCGCGTTCGTCGGGCGCATCGGTTTGCGCGACGGCAAGGGCGTGATGGTCGACTTCCGCTACGCCAACGGCAAGGACTACCTGCCGCCCGACGACGTCGTCCGGAAGCTCCGCCCGGCCGACCGCTAGGCGCAGCTCCCGGCGCAACGCGACCGGCCGCCGCGCGTGTCGCTCGCGTCGCTTGCGGTCCAGCTGCTCAACGGGCTCGCATCGGCGTCCTCGCTGTTCCTGATCGCCGCGGGCCTGACGCTGATCTTCGGCGTCACGCGCGTCGTCAATTTCGCGCACGGCTCGTTCTACATGCTGGGCGCCTACGTCGCGTGGTCGGCGGGTCGCGCGCTGTCACCGCTGCTGCCGGGCACTGCAGCCGGATTCTGGATGGCGGCGCTCATCGCGGCACTGGCCGTCGCGCTCATCGGCGCGCTGATCGAGATGCTGCTGTTGAAGCGCCTGTATGCGGCGCCCGAGCTGCTGCAGCTCACGGCGACCTTCGGCATCGTCCTGATCGTCCGCGACGTGGCGCTCGCGGTCTGGGGTCCCGAGGACCGCCTGGGTCCACGCGTTCCCGGGCTCGACGGCGCGGTGTCGATCCTGGGCCGCGCCGTCCCGCAATACGACCTGCTGCTGATCGGTGTCGGACCCGTCGTGCTGCTCGCCCTGACGTGGCTGCTGCGCCGCACCCGGTTCGGCATCGTCGTGCGCGCCGCCGCCGAGAATCGCGAGCTGACCGCTGCGCTGGGCATCGACCAGGCGAGGCTCTACACCGCGGTGTTCGCATTGGGATCGTTCCTGGCCGGCCTCGCCGGTGCGCTGACCCTGCCGCGGGTCGGGGCCAATCTCGGCATGGACCTCGCAGTCATCGCCGACGCTTTCGTGGTCACCGTGCTGGGCGGGCTCGGATCCATCCCGGGCGCATTCGCCGCCGCACTGCTGATCGGGGTCATCAAGGCACTGTGCATCGCGGCGGGAACGGTCGACGTCGCGGGAACGACGATCGCCATGCCCAAGCTGACGCTGGTCATCGAGTTCATCGTCATGGCGCTGGTGCTGATGGTCCGACCGACCGGTCTCTTCGGCGCTGCGCCCGCACTCCACTCGACGCCCCTCGCGGCCGTCGAGCGCGCGCTCGTCGCGCGTCCCGCAAGACCCCAGGCAATCACCGCGGTCGTGCTGGTCGTCGCCGGGGCGCTGCTGCCGCTCACCGGCGACACCTATACGCTGGTGCTCGCGACCGACATCCTGGTCGCGGCGCTGTTCGCGGGCAGCCTGCAGTTGCTGACCGGTCGCGGCGGCATGACCTCGTTCGGCCATGCCGCCTGGTTCGGCATCGGCGCCTACGCCGCGGCGATCGCCGCGACCCACGGCTACCCGTTCGTCGCGGATCTCGTCGTTGCGCCTGTCGCAGCGGCGCTGGCGGCACTGGCGTTCGGCGTCGTGTGCTCGCGCCTGTCCGGCATCTATTTCGCGATGCTGACCCTCGCGTTCGCCCAGATCGCGTGGTCGGTCGCGCTGGACTGGGACAGCGTCACCGGGGGATCGAACGGCATCACCGGCGTGTGGCCCCCGTCCGGCCTCGCCGATCCGGTGCACTATTACCTGTTGGTGCTCGCGATCGTCGCGCCGGCGCTCGTCGCCCTGGTGGTCATCGCCTTCACGCCTTTCGGTTATGCGCTGCGCGCAGGCCGCGATTCCCGGCAGCGCGCGGCTGCACTGGGCATCGACGTCGGCCGCAGGCGGGTGCAAGGCCTGTGGCTCTCGGGCGCGTTCGCGGGACTGGCGGGTGGCCTCTACGCGTACTCGAAAGGCGGGATCGGTCCCGATTCGCTGGCGATTCCGCGCTCGGTCGACGTGCTGGTGATGATGCTGATCGGCGGCCAGGCCGCATGGTTCGGCCCGCTCGCGGGCTCGGCTGCGTTGACCCTGCTCCAGGACACGCTGTCGCGCACCACCGACTACTGGCGGGCATGCGTGGGCGCCGCGATCCTCGTCCTGGTGCTGCTCGCTCCGGGCGGCATCGGCGGCATTCTCGCGACCTGGTCGCGCAGATCGTCGAGGGCGTCGTGAGCGACCCGATGCTGACGGTCAGCGGCATTCGCAAGGCCTTCGAGGGCGTCGCCGCGCTGCGCGACCTGAGCTTCGCCGTCGACCGCGGCGAAGTCCTGGCGCTGATCGGCCCCAATGGCGCCGGCAAGACGACCTGCTTCAACGTGATCCACGGACAACTCGCGCCCGATGCCGGCGACGTCCGGTTCGAGGGCCGGTCGATCGCGGGACTGCCGACGCACGCGATTGCGCGCCTCGGCATCGGGCGGACATTCCAGGTCGCGGCGACCTTCGCTTCGATGACAGTCCGCGAAGGCGCCGTCCTCGCGCTCGCCGCACGCGACCGCGGCGATGGCCGCGTCGTCACCGGGCTCATGCCGGCGGCCTCCGCCGAAGCCGATGCGTTGCTCGCCCGCGTGGGGATCGCCGATCTTGCCGACACGCACTGCGCAGCGCTGGCCTACGGCGACGCCAAGCGCGTCGAACTCGCGATGGCACTGGCGGGCAACCCCCGCCTGCTGCTGATGGACGAGCCCACCGCAGGGATGGCGCCGCAGTCGCGGCGCGAGCTGATGCAGCTTGCGACCGGACTGGTGCGCCTGGGTGAGGTCGCGATGGTGTTCACCGAGCACGACATGGACATCGTCTTCGAATTCGCCGACCGCATCATCGTGCTCGACCATGGACGTGCCATCGCCGAAGGCGCCCCCGCGGCGATCCGGGCCGATCCGCGGGTGCGGGCGGTCTACCTCGGCGAGGACCTTCCCGCCTGACACCATCGGAGGTTGCTACTGGTAGCGGATCCTCGACACCTCGCGCAGGTTCTCGGGCGTCGTGCTCGGGAAACCGAAGAACTCGAGGTAGGCCGGGATCATCTCGAACAGCATGTCGGTGCCGACCTGCACCGGACAGCCCTTGTCCATTGCCGCGCGCAGCAGCGGCGTGTACTCCTCCTTCATCACGACCTCGCCGACGAAGGTCCCTGCCGCGATCCGCGAAACGTCCAACGGCAGCGGATCGCCCTCGTTCATGCCCAGGGGCGTCGCGTTGACGACGACATCGCAGCCCGCCGGGTCGTTCGATCCCGATTGAACCTCGAGCTTCGGATAATGTTCGCGCAGCCGCGCGCCCAGGGCGGCGGCGGCCGCCGCACTCGCATCGAACAGCCTGATCGACCGGATGCCCGCGGCGGCGAGGGACGCGGCGATGGCCGATCCCACCCCGCCCGACCCGACGACCAGCACCGTGGCGCCTTCGAGGCGGGCACCCTTGCGCTGCGCGCCGCGAACGAACCCCGCACCGTCGAACATGTCGCCCAGTAGGGTGCCGTCGGGACGCTTGAGGATCGCGTTGCACGACCCCGCGACCTTCACCGTCGGCGTCACCTCGTCGAGCAGTGCGACGGTCGTCACCTTGTGCGGCATCGTGATCAGCGCGCCCCGGATGTTCGTCATCCGGAACAGCCCGCGCAGGAATCCGGCGTAGTCCTCGCCTTTGACCCCCATCGGCACCACGACCGCATCGATCCCGGCCTGCTCGAAATAGGGGTTGTAGATCATTGGCGCCTTGAACGCATCGGTCGGATAGCCGATGTGCGCGATCAGCGTGGTCTTTCCGGAAATCATCTTGACGCTCCGAACGGGATGGGCCGAGTATACGCAACAGGACGTCGGCGCCGCGCGCGCCGGGCGGGGCCGAAACGCCCGGGCAGCGATGCCTGAAACCCGCCTTTCGAACCCATGCCGATCCCGCCCCGCTTCGACAACGAGCCGCTGACGCCGACGGCGTTCCTGCAACGCGCCGCGCGGGTGTTCCCCGATCGCATCGGCGTCGTCGACGGCGAACGCCGGTTCACCTGGCGCGAGTTCCTCGACCGGTGCATGCGGCTCGCCGGCGCCCTGCGGGCGGCGGGCGTCGCCCCGGGCGATCGCGTCGCGGTCCTCGCGCCCAACTCCAACCTGCTGCTCGCCGCCCATTACGCGGTCCCCTTTGCCGGCGCGGTGCTCGTCGCGCTGAACACGCGGATCACGCCTGCCGACATCGCCTGGATCCTCGATCACGCCGGTGCGACGCTGCTGATCTGCGACGACGTCCTCGCCGGCGTCGCGCAGGAGGCCATCGGGCAGACCGCGGCCCGGCCGCGGCTCTGGCACCCAGGCGGCAAGGCCGACCGGATCGAAGGATTGATCGCGCAGGCTGCACCGTACCAGCAGGCGGTCGAGGACGAGCGCTCGCTGCTCGCGATCGACTACACCAGCGGCACGACCGGCCGTCCCAAGGGCGTCATGTACCACCATCGCGGCGCATACCTGCAGGCGCTGGCGATGGCGATGCACATGCGCCTCGACAGCGACTCGGTCTACATGTGGACGCTGCCGATGTTCCACTGCAACGGCTGGTGCTTCCCCTGGGCGGTGACCGCGATGGGCAGTCGCCACCTGTGCATGCCCAGGGTCGACGCCGCGGCGATCTGGCGGCATCTGCGCTCATCGGGGGTCACGCATTTCTGCGCCGCACCGACCCTGCTGACGATGACGGTCTGGGACCCCGACGCACGCAGCCTCGATCGCGGGGTGCGCATCGCGACCGGAGGCGCGCCGCCGACGCCGGCGCTGCTGCAGCGCCTCGCGGCGCTGGGCATGGACATCACCCACCTGTACGGCCTGACCGAGACCTACGGCCCGTCGGTGATCTGCGACTGGCACAGCGAATGGAATTCGCGTGCCGCAGCGGAACAGGCGCGGCTGAAGGCAAGGCAAGGCGTGTGCAATGTCATCGGCGAACCGCTGCGCGTCGTCGACGCCGTGGGCAACGACGTGCCGGCCGACGGGAACACGATGGGCGAGATCGCGATACGCGGCAACAACGTGATGCTGGGGTACTACCGCGACGACGAAGCGACGCGCAAGGCCTGCCCCGACGGCTGGTTCCGGACCGGCGACCTCGGGGTCATGCATGCGGACGGCTACGTCGAACTGCGCGATCGCGCCAAGGACATCATCATCTCCGGCGGCGAGAACATCGCATCGGTCGAGGTCGAGCAGGCGATCACCAGCCATCCCGCGGTGCTCGAGGTGGCCGTCGTCGCGGGTCCCGACGAGAAATGGGGCGAGATTCCGGTCGCCTTCGTCACCCTCAAGACCGGTGCCGAAGCGACCGAACGCGAGCTGATCGATCACGTCCGCGACCGGCTCGCGCACTTCAAGGCGCCGCGACGCGTGGTCTTCGGCCCGCTGCCCAAGACCTCGACCGGCAAGATCCAGAAGAAAGTGCTGCGCGAACAGCTTCGCTGACCATGGACTTCGACATCCCGCCCGAACTCGTCGACCTGCAGCTGCGCATCCGCAGCTTCATCGCCGACCAGGTGATCCCCCTCGAAGCGGATCCGCGCCGGACCGCGCACGGTCCGAGCGAAGAGCTGCGCCTCGACCTGGTCGGTCGGGCGCGGCGCGCGGAGCTCCTTTCGCCGCAGGTCGCGCGCGAATACGGCGGACTGGCCCTCTCGCACTTCGGCCGTGCGATCGCGTTCGAGGAGGCCGGATATTCGCTGCTCGGGCCGCTCGCCCTCAACGTCGCCGCGCCCGACGAAGGCAACATGCACCTGCTCGAGGCGATTGCCGGGCCCGGGCACAGGGAGCGCTGGCTGCGACCGCTTGCCGCGGCCGAGATCCGCTCGTGCTTCTGCATGACCGAACCCGAGCCGGGCGCCGGTTCCGATCCGTCGCTGCTCGCGACCACCGCGACCCGCGACGGCGATCACTACGTGATCAACGGCCGCAAGTGGTTCATCACCGGGGCCGAGGGAGCCACCTTCGCGATCATCATGGCCCGGGCCGGCGATGCGGGCGCGACGATGTTCCTCTCGGACATGCACGCACCGGGCATTGTCGTCGAGCGCTCGATGTGGAGCCTCGACACCTGCTTTCCCGGAGGACATGGCGTCGTCCGTATCGACAACCTGCGCGTGCCCGCAGCCGACATCCTGGGGGAGCTCGGCCAGGGTTTCAGGTACGCGCAGGTGAGGCTGTCCCCGGCGCGGCTCACCCACTGCATGCGCTGGCTGGGCGCCGCGCGGCGCGCCCACGACATCGCCGTCGACTACGCCCGGCGGCGCCAGGCGTTCGGCAAGCCGATCGGCGAGCACGAAGGCGTGGGTTTCATGCTCGCCGACAATGAGATGGACATGCACGTCGCGCGGTTGGCGATCTGGCATTGCGCGTGGACGCTCGACCGCGGCGGGCTGGCGCTGCACGCGTCGAGCCGCGCCAAGGTGATCGTCTCGGAGGCTGTCGGACGCGTTGCCGATCGCTGCGTGCAGATCCTCGGCGGGCAGGGCGTGACCGGGGAAACCGTCGTCGCACGGATCTTCGCCGACCTGCGCGCCTTCAGGATCTACGACGGCCCGTCCGAAGTGCATCGCTGGAGCATCGCGAAGCGCATCCTCAGGGGCCCGCGCGGCGAAGGCGGCTTCGCGCCGGTCACGCCCCCGACCACGCCGCCCACGTCCTAGATGCCCGGGACGGACACGCCCGAGACGCGCGCGATCGCAGCCTGGCTCGCACGCGAGATGCGCGCGACCGACGTGCGCATCGGCGGCTACCAGCGGCTCTCGGGCGGCGCAATCCAGGGCAATTTCGGACTGGACGTCGAAGTCTTCGGCGGGCCGCATGCCGGACGCCACGCGCTGGTGCTTCGCACCGACGCGCCTTCGCTGGTGGCGGCGAGCAATTCCCGATCGCAGGAATTCGCCGCGTTGCGCGCGGCGCATGCGGCCGGTGTGCTGGCGCCCGAGCCGCTGTTCCTGTGCCTGGACCGAAGTGTCATCGGCCGCGAGTTCTTCGTGATGCGCCGCATTGCAGGCTTCGGCGCGGGCCACAGGATGGTCCGCGATTCCGCGCTGGTGCCCGACGGGCGCGCCCTCGCCCGCGAGCTTGGCGCGAATCTGGCGCGAATCCACGCCATCAGGCCGCCACAGCCGGGGCTCGAGGTGCTGGGGCCGCCTCCACCCGATCCCGCCCGCGCCGTGATCGCGCGGTGCCGGGGGCATCTCGACGCGATGAACGAATCCCATCCGACGCTCGAATGGGGGCTGCGGTGGTGCGAGATCCACGCCCCCGCTCCGTCGGACATCACGCTGGTCCATCGCGATTACCGCACCGGAAACTACCTGGTGGAAGGCGGTCATCTGACCGGCGCACTGGACTGGGAGTTCGCCGGATGGGGTGATCCGCGCGAGGACCTCGGCTGGCTGACTGCGCGCTGCTGGCGCTTCGGTGCGGTGGACCTCGAGGCCGGCGGCATCGCGCCGGTCGAGCCGTTCCTCGAAGGCTACGAATCCGTCGCCCACCGGACGATCACGCGCGACGAGCTCGATTACTGGCAGGTCATCGCGCACCTGCGCTGGGCGGTCATCGCCCTGCAGCAGGCGCGACGCCACCTGCAGGGAGGCGAGACATCGCTGGAACTCGCGCTGACCGGCCGAATCGTCCACGAACTCGAATGCGAGATCATGCACCTGACCCGACCCCACGCCCGATGACCGACATTCCGGACGCATCGAATCTCCTCGTGACTGCGCGCGAGGTCCTGCTCGCCGACATCGTGCCGGGGCTGCCGAAGGAATTGCGCCACGCCGCATTGATGATCGCCAACGCGATGGCCATCGCCGCGCGCGAGCATCGCGACGGCGCCGATGCGCTGCGCGGGGAAACGGCAAGACTGCGCGAGCTGCTCGAGGCGACCGGATCGGCGGCCGAGCCAGCGACCATCGCCGCGACCGATGCGGCGCCGGCTTCGCGGGCCCCGGTTCCAGCCGATCTCGACACGCTGCGACGCAGGCTGGTGGAGGCGATACGCGGTGGCGCTTTCGACGGTCCGCCGCACCATGCGGCGCTGATCGAGCACCTGTCGCGCACCAGCGCCGACTGGACGGCGATCTCCAATCCCAAGGCGCTGCGGGGCACGCGATGAAGCTCGAACTCGATGGAAAATGCGCGCTGGTCACCGGCGCCAACGGCGACCTCGGGAGCCATTTCGCGAAGACGCTCGCCAAGGCGGGTGCGAGCGTCGCCGTCGCGGCACGCCGGCCGGAAACGCTTCGCAAGGTGCTCGATTCGATCGCCGATGCCGGAGGCCGGGCTCACCCGGTGGCGCTCGACGTCACCGATCCGGCGAGCGTCGCGCGAGCGTTCGACGATGCGGAAAAGGCACTGGGGCCCATCACGGTCGTCGTCAACAATGCCGGGATCGCGGTCACCAAGCCGCTGCTCGACCACACCGAGGAGGACTGGCGCCGCGTGATGGACGTCAACCTCGATGGTGCATGGCGCGTCGCGCAGACGGCCGCGCGTCGCATGGTCGCGCACCAGCAAGGCGGCAGCATCGTGAACATCGCGTCGATACTCGGCCTGCGGGTCACGCCGCAGCTGCCGAGCTATGCAGCCTCGAAGGCCGCGCTGATCCATTTGACGCGCGCGATGGCGCTCGAGCTCGCGCGCCACCGGATCCGCGTCAATGCGCTCGCACCCGGCTACGTCGAGACGTCGATGAACCGCGACGTATTCGCAAGCGACGCCGGGCAGGCGCTGATCAGGCGCATTCCGCAACGACGGATCGGCAGGCCCGAGGAGCTCGACGGCGCGCTGCTGCTGCTCGCCTCCGATGCCGGGTCCTACACGACCGGCGCGGTGTTCGCCATCGACGGCGGACACCTCGTCAACACGCTCTGACGACCTTTCGGGAGACCTGCCGTGACCACCCCCTGCATCATCACCGTCGCCATCACCGGATCGCTGCCGAAGAAGAAGGACAATCCCGCGGTGCCGATCTCGGTCGCCGAGCAGATCGAATCGACGCACGAGGCTTTCGAAGCAGGCGCCGCGCTGGTGCACCTGCACGTGCGCAACGACGACGAATCGCCGACGTCGAACCCCGAGCGCTTCGGCAAGGTGCTGGAAGGCATCCGCGCGCACTGCCCCGGCATGATCACCCAGATCTCGACCGGCGGTCGCTCGGGCGCAGGCCACGAGCGCGGCGCGATGCTGGGCCTCTCCCCCGACATGGCATCGCTTGCGACCGGCTCGGTCAACTTCCCGACGCGGGTCTACGACAACGCGCCCGACCTCGTCGACTGGCTCGCCGCACAGATGCTCCGCTTCGGCATCAAGCCCGAGGTCGAGGCTTTCGACCTGTCGATGATCTTCCAGGCCTCGGCGATGCAGGGCAGCGGCCGGATCGTGGGCCCCTTGCACGTGCAGTTCGTCATGGGCGTGAAGAATGCGATGCCCGTCGACCGCGAGGTGTTCGAGTTCTACGTCAGGACCCTGAAGCGTCTCGACCCCGAGGCGACCTGGACGGGCGCCGGCATCGGCCGCGACCAGATCACGCTCGCGCGCTGGTCGCTGGAACTCGGGGGTCACTGCCGGACCGGTCTCGAGGACAACGTGCGGCTCGACCGGGAGACGCTCGCGCCGTCGAACGCGGCGCTGGTGAAGCAGGTCGTCGCGCTGTGCGGCGAATTCGGCAGGCGGCCGGCGACGACCGTCGAAGCGCGACAACTGCTGTCGCTGCCCCCGGCACCGCACTGAGCGACCCTAGGACGCGAGTCGCGCGAATCCGTCCTCGAGATCGGCGATCAGGTCGTCGGGGTCCTCGAGGCCGATGTGCAGCCGGACACAGGGGCCGGCCGTCTGCCAGCGCGTCGCGCTGCGCACCCGCTCGGGCCAGGTCGGGATCATCAGGCTCTCGAATCCGCCCCAGCTCCAGCCCATGCCGAACAGCCGCATGCTGTCGAGCATCGCCGCGAGCCTTCCCGGCGCGACCGGCTTCAGCACGACGCCGAACAGCCCCGAGGCCAGCGCGAAGTCGCGCTTCCAGATCTCGTGGCCCGGTGCGCCGGGCAGCGCCGGATAGAGCACCTGGTCGACCTCGGGCCGAACCTTCAGCCACTCGGCGATGCGCAGGGCGCTCGCTTGGTGGCGCGCGAGCCTTACCGCGAGCGTGCGCAGACCGCGCAGCGCGAGGAAGCAGTCGTCGGGTGACGGCGTGACGCCCATGTCGGTCCACAGGCGCTCGATCGCCGGCAGCGTCTTCGCATTCGCGATGATCGCGCCGAGCAGCACGTCGGAATGGCCGCCGATGTACTTGGTCGCCGCGTGCACCGACACGTCGACGCCGTGGTCGAACGAACGGAAACCCAGCGGCGTCGCCCAGGTGTTGTCGAGGACGACGACTGCACTTCGCGCATGCGCCGCGTCGGCGATCGCGCGAATGTCCTGCACTTCGAAGGTCAGCGAGCCTGGCGATTCGGTGAAGACCACGCGCGTGTTGGGCTTCAGCACGTGCTCGATGCCACGGCCGATCAGCGGGTCGTAGTAGTCGACGGCGACACCCAGGCGCCGCAGGTGGTTCTCGGCAAACCGCCGCGTCGGTCCGTAGACCGAATCGCTGATCAGCACGTGGTCGCCGGGATTGGTCAGGGCGAGCAGCGGGAAGGTCGTTGCCGTGAGACCGGAGGGCACCATCAGCGCGGCGTCACCACCCTCGATTTCGGCGAGCGCGACCTGCAGGTCGTGGACGGTCGGCAGGCCGTGCAGGCCATAGGTCAGCCCCTCGTATTCGCCCCGCGACGCGCGCTCGAGGTCGGCGACCGTCGGGAAGAGGATCGTCGACGCGCGGAATACCGGCGTATTGACGGCGCCCAGAAAGCGCTGCGGATCTCGCCCGGTGTGGACGATGGTTGTGGCGGGACGGTAGCGCGGGTGGTCGCTCATCGTGCGGCTCCGAAAGCCGCGATGCTACCCAATCGGGTCGTCGCGCGCCAATGGCTGCGGGTGCGCACAGCGGCGCGCACGCAGGCGCGCGCCTGCGTTGATGCATCCGTCAGAGGCGGCGCGAGGCGACCAGCGCCGCGGTGACGATCAGCGCCGCGCCGGCCAGCGTGCGCAGGCCGGGGACCTCGCCGAGCAGCCACGCGGCAAGCACGATGCCGTACACCGGTTCCAGTGCGGCGACCACGCTTGCCGCGTGCGCCGGGATGCGCCGCATGCTGGCGATGAACAGCGTATGGGCGAGCGCCGTGCATCCGATGCCCAGCACCGCGAGCAGCGCGAGGTCCTGCGGCGAGGGCCACGCCCGGCCGGGCTCGAATGCGGCGATCGGCAGCAGGCAGACGGCCGCCACGGCGTTCTGCCACAGCGCGATGCGTGCCGGGTCATCGCCGGCAACGAGACTGCGGTTGCGCACGGTCAGCCACGCGAAGGTGAACCCGGAGACAATGCCCCACGCCAGGCCGCGCGAAGCGCGGTCGGACCACGAGAACGCGGGGACGATCAACACCAGCCCCGCGATCACCAGCGCGCCGGTCGCCCAGCGCCCGATCGTCCCTGCGCGCGCTGCCGGCGTCCGCTCGAGCACCAGCACGAACAGCGGAAAGCTGGCGTAGCCCAGCAGCGCGACGGCCACGCTGGCCGATTGGACCGCAGCGAAGAACGACACCCAGTGCAGCGCGAGGATTGCGCCATTGCCGGCCAGTGCCGGCGACGGCAAGCCGGCCGGGCGCCCGCGAACGCGCAACGTCAGTGCCAGCGCAAGCGCTGCGAACGCGGTACGGCCCAGCACGATCGCCGCTGCCGGCAGCGCGATCCACTTGCCGAACAGCGCCGCGAATGCGAACAGCGCGACGGCCGCATGGAGGGCGAGAAGCGCGGAACCGGTGCTCAATGGGATCCTCGGTGGTCGGGTCGACGGCCATTGTGCCAGCCGCTCGTCACGCAGCCGTCGCGGCGGATGCGACACGCCGCTCGAATGGACCCCGCGGCCGTTCGCGACGCGTGGACCGCCGGCAATGGCGGTATGATGGCGCCAGGCACCGATCGTGAACCGCGCCTCCGCCATCCCTCTCCCAAAGCACCGCCTCCGCCTGCGCGTGTGTGGGCCCCGGCCGGAATCCGCGTAGGCAATCATGCCCGCACCGCTGCTCGTCGGCATATCCGCCCGCATCCACCATCCGAGCGAGCTCACGCGCAACCTCGGCGGCGTCTACACCAAGACCCTGCACTACCTCGAGCAGTCGGTCACCCAGTGGGTGATGTCGAAGAACGTGCTGGTGTTCATGATTCCGGCGATCGAGTCCGAGGGGCTGGTCAAACGCAGCGACATGCGGCTGTACCACTACGCGGAAGCCCTCGATGGGCTGGTGCTGCAGGGCGGCGCCGACATCGCGCCGCCGACCTACGGCGAGGAGGCGCGCGATCCGGAATGGGCCGGCGATCGCGTTCGCGATCGCTACGAGATCGAGCTGTTCGAGGCATTCGTCGGCAAAGGCAAGCCCGTGCTGGGGATCTGCCGGGGCTGCCAGTTGATCAACGTCGCATTCGGCGGCACGCTGTACCAGGACATCCCGACCCAGGTCCCTGAGGCGCAGGCCCACCGCGACGTCACCCAGTACGAGCACAAGTTCCACCTGGTGAAGTTCATCCCCGGCACCGGGCTCGCGAAGCTCTATCCCGAGCGCGGCGAAGCGCTGATCAACACGATCCATCACCAAGCGGTCAACAAGCTGGGCCGCGGATTGATCGTCGAGGCGCAATCGGTTCCCGACGGCATCGTCGAGGCGATCAGGTGGCGCGGCCCCAGCTACGTGGTCGGCGTCCAGTGGCATCCAGAGTTCATGCTCGGGCCGGACATCGGCAGCGAGCACCTGGATGGATCGCCGATCCTCAACGAGTTCCTCGACGCGGCGCGCACGCGCAAGAGCCGCCGCTGATCCGGCGATGAGGGAACCGCTCAGGCTTCTGGACCTCTGGACGCTCGACTGCCGCCGCGCCCTCTGGCTCGCCGCGTTCGCGCTCGTGTTCATCGGGATCGTCGATCACCTGACCCCCGCGAGACTCTCGCTGTCGGCGGTCTACCTGCTGCCGATCCTGGTGGTCGGCTGGAACTGCGGCTGGCGCTGGGCTGCGGGGTTCGCAGTGCTCGCCTTCGGCAACCAGCTTGCCAGCGGCCTGCTGCAAGCCTCGCGCACGACGGATCTGTTCTATTTCGACGTGACGATGGCGAACCGCCTCGTCACCTACCTGCTGGTCGTGTTCCTGCTTGCGCAACTGCGCCAGCTCTACGATCGCGAACGCGGCAGTGCGCGCCTGGACGAGCTCACTGGCGTGACCAACCGCAGGGGTTTCCACGAGATACTCGAACACGAGATCGCCCGCCACGAGCGCAGCGGGCACGCCTTCTGCGTCGCCTATCTCGACTGCGATCGATTCAAGTCGGTGAACGACAGCCTCGGTCACGCCGCAGGCGACCGGCTGCTGCGCGCGACGGCCCGGGCGCTCGCGGAGGCGCTTCGCCGCAGCGACAGCCTGGCGCGGCTTGGTGGCGACGAGTTTGCGATCCTGCTGCCCGAGACCGACGCCCGCCAGGCCGGCGAGGTGGTGCGCAAGCTGCGCTCCACGCTGTCCGCGATGACGATGCGCGAAGGTTTCGACGTGACCTTCAGCATCGGCGTCAGCACGTTCCTGTCGGTGCCGCCGTCGGTGGACCGGGCGATCGACCACGCCGACGGCACGATGTACGAGGCGAAAGCGACGGGACGCAACACCACCGTCTGGGCGACCTGGGCCGAGTGCGCCGACGATCCGGACGCTTCGCGCGGGCGCGCAGACGCGCGACAGCACCTGCGCACCGGCTGACGGGGGCCGGCGCACGGGCGGCC
The DNA here is from genome assembly GCA_963816415.1 of uncultured Pseudomonadota bacterium. Classification (GTDB taxonomy): domain Bacteria; phylum Pseudomonadota; class Gammaproteobacteria; order Burkholderiales; family Casimicrobiaceae; genus VBCG01. The sequence continues at coordinate 33,465 of CAWFKR010000009.1, read as the reverse complement.
CGGTGCGGCCGGTCGACGGCGACCGCGCGTCAGGTCCCGGCGCCGGCGTCCTGGAGCTCGGCCGCGTGCAGCGTGTTGGCGAGCAGCATCGCGATGGTCATCGGGCCCACGCCTCCGGGTACCGGAGTGATCCAGCCTGCGTGCTCGCGCGCCGCGACGAAGTCGACGTCGCCGACCAGCTTGCCGTCGGCGCCGCGATTGATGCCGACGTCGACGACGATCGCGCCATCCCGGATCCAGTCGCCAGGAACGAAATTCGCCTTGCCGATCGCGGCGACGACGATGTCGGCCTGGCGCACCAGGCCGGCCAGGTCGCGCGTCGCCGAGTGGCAGATCGTCACCGTGCAGCGCGCCATCAGGAGCTCGAGCGCCATCGGCCGGCCCACGATGTTCGACTGGCCGATGATGACCGCGTGCTTGCCGGCGAGGTCTTCGCCGGTCTCGGCGAGCAGGCGCATGCAGCCGTAGGGGGTGCAGGGACGCAGCGTCGGCATCCTGAGCACCAGCCTGCCGATGTTGTACGGATGGAAGCCGTCGACGTCCTTCTTCGGATCGATCGCCTCGATCACCCGCTCGGCCGAGATCTGCGGCGGCAGCGGCAGCTGGACGAGGATGCCGTTGACCGAAGGATCGTCGTTCAGGCGCGCGATCAGCGCCAGCAGCTCCGATTCGGTCGCGCTCGCCGGAAGATCGAACGCCAGCGATCGCATGCCGACCCCGTCGGTCGTCCTGCGCTTGTTGCGCACGTAGACCTGCGAGGCAGCGTTCTCCCCGACCAGCACGACGGCGAGTCCGGGGGCCTCCCGACCGGTGGCGACACGCACGGCGACCGCGTCGCGCAAGCCTTCGGTCACGCGTGCGGCAAGCGCCTTGCCGTCGAGAATTTGCGCGGGCATGCTCGTTCCTTCGAATGGACGCCGAGATTCTAACCGCCATCGACACCCGGCTCAGGGCCGCGCTTGCATCCGCGCCGCTCACCGGTCACGTGCTGCGCGTCGACGGCGTGCCGGTGGGCATCCTCGACGCGGCGCGCGCGCGGCGTCTCGCCGGTTTCCCCGAGGTCTTCGTGGTGGGCGACGACTCGGTCGAGTTCGCGCCGCGCCTGCACGACCCTCGCTCGCGCAGCGCCGCGATCGCCGAGGTCGCACGCGAACTCGCACGGGAAGGCCGGATCTCGGCATGGCGCGACGAGCTCTTCGCGGCGTCGGAAGACTTCGACGCGCCGCCAGCCTTCGTCATCGAGCGTGCGGCTGCGCGCTACTTCGGCATCAGGACCTGGGCCGCGCACGTCAATGGCGTCGTGCGGGACGCAGGTACCGCGTCGATGTGGTTCGCCCGGCGGAGCGAGCACAAGGCGATCGACCCGGGCATGCTCGACAATCTCGTCGGCGGCGGCATCGCCGTGGGGCACGGGGTCCGGGAGACGGTGGCGAAGGAAGCCTGGGAAGAGGCCGGAATTCCGGCGGCACTGGCGTCCCGGGCGAGCGCCGTCAGATCGTTGAACGTGTGCCGGGTGAACACGGACGGCATCCAGCGCGAGACGATCTTCGTCCACGACCTGTGGCTGCCGGCCGATTTCGCTCCAGTGAACCAGGATGGTGAGGCCGTCGAGCACCGGCGCGTGACCTGGCCCGAGGCCGCGCGGCTGATCGCGCTTGCATCCGGGCCCGACCAGGTCACCGTCGATGCGAGCCTGGTCGTGCTGGATTTCCTGATACGTCACGAAGCGCTGCCGGGCGATCCGGCGCCGCTCGCGGCACTGCGGGCGCTGGCACGACAGGTGCCCTGGCCCCTCACCCCGCCCTCTCCCCGCGCGCGGGGAGAGGATGCGGCCTAGCGGTCACGTTGCGAGGTCCCTGCCCTCAGGCCGGACCGGTGCGGTCGATCCCCATTTCAGCCAGCGTGTCACGCACCGCGTTGACCGCATGGCGCATCTCGTCGGATCCGATCGCGCCAATGCATCCGACCCGAAACGTCTCGACCTCGGTGAGCTTGCCCGGGTAGAGGATGAATCCCTTGTCCCGCACCCGGTCGTAGAACTCCCGAAAGCCGTAGCGCGGATCGGCGGGCGCGTGGAACGTGACGATGATCGGCGCCTGGACGCGGGGATCGAGGAACGGCCGGAACCCGAGTTCCGCCATGCCGCGGACGAGGATCTCGCAGTTGCGGGTGTAGCGCGCGAGGCGCGCCGCCTGCCCGCCTTCCGCCTCGAAAGCCTCGAGCGCCGCCGAAAGCGCCACGACGACGTGCGTCGGCGGCGTGAAGCGCCACTGGGTCGTCCGCGCCATGTACTGCCACTGGTCGTGAAGGTCGAGCGAAAGCGACGTGGAGTTGCCCGCACAGCCCTCGAGCACCGCCTTGCGCGCGAAGACGAATCCCATCCCCGGCGGACCCTCGATGCACTTGCCCGATGCGGCGATCAGCGCATCGAACGGTACGCTGCGTGCATCGATCGGCAGGGCGCCGAACGAGCTCATCGCATCGACGATCAGGCGCCTGCCGCGGCGCGCCACCGCATCCGCAATCCCGGCGAGCGGATTGAGGATTCCGGTCGACGTCTCGCAATGGACGAGGCCCACGTGGGTGATCGAGGGGTCGCTTTCCAGCAGCCTGTCGACGTCGCCCGGGCGGGTCGGAACGTCCTCGGCGGTCTCGAAGAGGCTGACGCGCCGCCCCATCATCTGCGCGAGCTTCGCGAGGCGCCTTCCGTAGGCGCCGTTGATCAGCACCAGCAGATGCCCGTCGCGCGGCACCAGCGTGTTGACGGCAGCCTCGACCGCGAAGGTTCCGCTGCCCTGCATCGGCACGCAGACGTGCGAACCGGCCGCTTCGATGACCGCCAACAGCCGCTCGCGGACGATGCCGGTGACGGCATTGAAGCCGGAATCCCAGGAGCCCCAGTCTCGCAGCATCGCGGTCTTGGTGGCGAGCGACGTCGTCAGCGGGCCGGGCGTCAGCAGGATCGGATCGCGGCTGAAATTGCTCATCGGGTGGCCCCTGGCGACAACCGGCCGCCGATTGCGGTCTATCGTCTATCGGTCGGCAGATTGCTGATTGTTGACAATCTACACCCTGCGGCATCTAATCACAACGTGCTCAAGACCCATCCGACCCGCGCCGCACGCGGCGCGACCCGCCGATCCGCGAAGGCGTCGCCGGCCGTGGCAGCCATCGAGGAACGACGGCCGCGGGTCGCCCCGGATCACCCGATCGCCCTGCTCCAGGCCCACTCTCTTCCGGGTCTGGTGCAGCGCGAGATCGAACGCATGATCCTCGCCGGCGATCTTGCCGCGGGTGCGCAACTGCGCGAGGCCGAGGTCGCCTCGATGCTGGGCGTTTCCCGCGGGCCCGTCCGCGAGGCGTTTCGCGCTCTCGAGGAGTCCGGGCTGGTGCGGCTCGAGAAGAATCGCGGCGTGTTCGTGCGCCAGATCGGCGTCGACGAAGCCGACCAGATCTTCGAACTGCGCGCCGTCCTCGACGAATTCGCGGGGCGCCGCGCCGCGCAGAACACGACCCCAGGCGACGTCGCGGACCTGCGCGGGTTCGTCGATCGCATGGAAACGGCCGCCGCCCGCGGCGATGTCGACGCCTATCTCGAGGCCAACGTCGCCTTCCACGAACGGATCGTCCAGCTCGCCGGCAATCCGAAGTTGACCCTGCTCTACCGCCGCCTGGTCAACGAGCTGCATCTGCACCGCCGGGCGTCGCTCGGACAGGCAGGGCGATTGCCGCTTTCGATCCGCGAACATCGCGCGATCGTCGCCTCCATTGCGTCGGGACAGGCGGCGGCGGCAGGCCGCGCGCTCTACGCGCACGCGATGGCGAGCCGCGATCGCGTCCACGACGTCGGCGACGGCGCGCGCCGGGCGCGGCCGGCAGCACGATCGCGATGAAGTCGCTGACCGTCAACGGACGCAGCTACCGCTGGCCCGGGCGTCCGGTCGTCGTCGTGTGCGTCGACGGCTGCGAGCCGGATTACCTGAACCAGGCGATCACCGCAGGCCGTGCGCCGTGGATGGCGTCGCTCGACGGACGTGGCACCTGCCTGACCGCCGATTGCGTCGTGCCGTCCTTCACCAATCCCAACAACCTCTCGATCGTCACCGGGACCCCGCCGTCGGTGCACGGCATCGCCGGCAACTACTTCTACGACACCGAGGCGCGGGCCGAGGTGATGATGAACGACCCGAAGTACCTGCGCGCCGGGACGATCCTCGCCGCCTTTGCCGATGCCGGGGCGAAGCTGGCCGTGGTCACCGCCAAGGACAAGCTGCGAACGCTGCTGGGGCACCGGATGAAGGGCATCTGCTTTTCCTCGGAGAAGGCCGATCGCGTGACGCCTGGCGAACACGGCATTGCCGACGCGATGGCCCTGACCGGGATGCCGCTGCCTTCGGTCTACAGCGCCGAGCTGTCCGAATTCGTCCTCGCCGCCGGCTGCGCGCTGCTGCAGCGCGAGCGCCCCGACCTCATGTACCTGTCGACGACCGACTATGTGCAGCACAAGCACGCCCCCGGAACCCCGGTCGCCAACGCGTTCACCGCGATGCTCGACCGCTACCTCGCCCGGATGGACGCGCAGGGAGCCATCGTCGTGCTGACCGCCGACCACGGGATGAACGCCAAGACCGACGCATTCGGCCACCCGAACATCGTGTTCCTGCAGGATGTCCTCGACGCCTGGCACGGCCCGGAAGCCACGCGCGTCGTGCTGCCGATCACCGACCCCTACGTCGTGCATCACGGCGCGCTGGGATCCTTTGCGACGGTTCATGTCGCGGGCGGACTCGACGGCGATGCGCTAGGCAGGCGCATCGCGGCCCTGCCCGGCATCGATGCCGTCCTGTCGCGTGACGAGGCCTGCGAACGATTCGAGCTTCCGCCCGATCGCATCGGCGATTTGGTCGTCGTCTCCGAGCGGCTGACGGTGATTGGCAGCCGCAGAAGCCGCCACGACCTTTCCGGCCTCGACGCGCCGCTGCGCTCGCACGGCGGCACCTCCGAGCAGCAGGTGCCGCTGATCGCCAACCGGCCGACGCCGAACCTGCCCTCCCGGCGCTGGCGCAATTTCGACGCCTTCGACCTCGCCCTCAACCATCTCGCCTGATCCCGCGACGACCACGATGAACGACGCCCGCCGATCCGACGCCGCCGCGCCCCGGCACGAGACCATGCGCATCGCCGGCGAACGCGTTGACAGCCCACGCAGGCTCGAAGTGCGCAATCCCTGGACCGGCGGCCTCGTCGGCACCGTCCCCAAGGCAAGCGTCGAGCAGGTCCGGCACGCTTTCGCGCTCGCGCGTGCCTACCGGCCGAGTTTGTCGCGCCACGAGCGAAGCGCAATCTGCCACGCGACGGCGGCGCTGATTCGCCAGCGCGCCGCGGCATTGTCCGAGCTGATCACCGCCGAGTGCGGAATCTGCAGGAAGGATTCGCTCTACGAAGTGGGGCGTGCCTGCGACGTGTTCATGTTCGCGGGCAACGCCGCGCTGCAGGACGACGGCCAGGTCTTTTCCTGCGACATCACGCCGCAGGGCAAGGCGCGCAAGGTCTACACGCTGCGCGAGCCGCTGCTCGGCGTCATCTCGGCAATCACGCCCTTCAACCACCCGCTGAACCAGGTTGCCCACAAGGTCGCTCCGTCGATCGCGACCAACAACCGGATGGTGCTGAAACCCACCGAGAAGACGCCCCTCACGGCGCTGGTCCTCGCGGACATCCTGTATGAAGCGGGCCTGCCGCCGCCGATGTTCTCGGTCGTCACCGGCGATCCCCGCGAGATCGCCGACGAGATGCTGACCAACCCGGACGTCGATCTCGTCACGTTCACCGGGGGTGTCCCGGTGGGCAAGTACATCGCGGCCAGGGCCGTCTACAAGCGCCAGGTGCTGGAACTCGGCGGCAACGACCCGATCATCGTGATGGAGGATGCGGACCTCGACGAGGCGGCCATGCTCGCGGCGACAGGGTCGTACCGGAACTCGGGGCAGCGCTGCACCGCGGTCAAGCGCGTGCTGGTGCACGAACGCGTCGCCGATGGCTTCGTCGAGCGCCTGGTCGCCCGCACGAAGGGCTGGAGCTACGGCAATCCGGCCGACCCGGACATCGACATGGGCACGGTCATCGACGCCGATGCCGCCGCCGGCTTCGAGGCCAAGGTCCTCGCCGCGATCGGCCAGGGTGCCAGGCTGCTGTTCGGAAACCTCCGCGACGGCGCGCTCTATTCGCCGACGGTCATCGATCACGTCACGCCCGAAATGGATGTCGTGCGCACCGAGACTTTCGGACCGGTGTCGCCGGTCATCCGCTTCAGGGACGCCGACGACGCGATCCGCATCGCCAACTCGACCGCCTATGGGCTGTCGTCGTCGGTGTGCACGAACCGCCTCGACTACATCACGCGCTTCGTGACCGAACTCAACGTCGGCAGCGTCAACATCCGCGAAGTCCCCGGCTACCGCCTCGAGTCGACACCTTTCGGCGGGATCAAGGACTCGGGCCTCGGCTACAAGGAAGGCGTGCAGGAGGCAATGAAGAGCTTCACCAACGTCAAGACCTACTCGCTTCCGTGGTGACGGGTCGCGGGCACCGCCACCCGTGATGGGCCGATCAGGTCGCGCCGCCGCAACGCGCCAGCCACCTGCGGTATCGCGCATCGATGTCGATGCCGACGGCGGCTGCGGAGAAATCGTGCAATGGGTCTCCATCCGATCGCTGGCGGCGCTGCCCGGGCTGCAGGAAGCGGTCGACCTCGCCGCGCCGCGCGTCGACATCGAGGTCGAGCGACAGTCGTCCCGCGACGCGGCGCACCACCGTCCGCCAGTCGTCGAGCAGCTCGACGAAGCGCAGGTGCACGACCGCAGACACGGTATCCGTGAACTCGTCGATGCGCTGCGCATAGGCAGCCCACAGGGCGAGCCCATCGTCTACACTCATGTCGCCCCGGGCATGCAGGGAGCGCGCGACCTCGCGCGGATCCCGGACCGGAACGACGTACACCGGGCGATAACCTGCCAGTTGCAGTGCCCGATGCCACAACGGCGCGAGCAGACAGATCCGCGGGTCCTTGATCACGATCGTCCGGGCGTCCCCGTATTCGGTTGCGAGCAGCCATCGGGCATCGTCCTCGAAGTCCTCGACGACCGCGCCGCCCGCAGGGATCGCAAAGTCGATCCTGTTCCACGCCCCTCCCAGCTGTTGCAGTACCCGGTCATCGAGATTCACGATCTCCTCGGACTCCCAGAAACCCTGGGGGTTGACCTCGCGGTGCGGGGCCAGAAGTCGTCTGGGCAGCTGCGCACCGCAAAGGCCGAGGACTCGCGACAACGCAGAGGTTCCGCTCCGGTGCATCCCCAGCACGACGATTGCAGTCGCGCCCGCAGGTGCTGACCACGCTGGCGGTGGCGACGGGGCCACGCTCGTCGACTGGAGTGCCTGCGCGAGTCCACGCAGCACCGCCACCGGGAGGTGCCCGGCAAGCCCGGCCCGCATGACCCGCGTCAGCAACAGCACGCGATTCGCGGGCCACTGCGGCGCGAGCGGGTTCCGGCATGGCGCCACCCCGGCCAGCGCATCCGCGAGAAAGCGTTCGAGCACTTCGCCGGACTCGCGATCCAGGGGACCGCGCACTTCGCGGTCCTGGCTTTCGCGATCCTGCTCCTTCCTGCGGTCCTGCAGTTCGCTGCCGCGACGTGTGCCGTCGATGCGATGAAAATAGAGCGGGCGAGGCACGACCACCGGTTCGGCAAGCGCCACCGCGCGCAGGCACAGATCCCAGTCGAATTTCGACGGATAGTCGCGGAACCCGCCAAGCTCGTCGAACAAACTGCGCTCGACGAACAGGTTTCCCGGCGATGTGACGACGTTGAAGGTCGCAAAGGCGAAACTGTCGGAGTCCGCTCCCTGCAAGGCGTGCAGCGTTGGGGCATGCACTTCCGCGCCGGCTTCCTCGCCGGCGGGCGACCCGCCGGGACGGGTTTCCTGATCCGCGTCGACGGCGGATACGAGGGAAAATCCCCATCGCTCCGCGCGGCGCGCGATCGCATCGACGAGGGTCGCAATCCGATCCGGCGCGTACTGATCCCCGGCATCGACGAACGCGAGGTAGCTGCCCTGCGCACCCGCGGCAGCCTCGTTGAGCGCCGACGCCGCGCTGAGACCTTCGCACCGCAGGAAGCGTATCGGCAATGATGTCGCCTCCACGCCCTGTGCTGCGGCTGCCTGCACGTCGTGCATCGAGCCGTCGACGATGACGATGAGTTCGATCGGCCGGTACGTCTGGGCGGCGACCGAAGCGACGGTCGGTCCGAGGTGCTTTGCATCGCCGGTCGCCCGCAGCACGACGGTGACCAGCGGCGTCGTGGCGGCGTCCTTGCGCTTGCGCGAACGCTGCCAGGCGGCGAACTCCGCCTGCAAATCGACCTGTCGACCACCCGCTTCGTCCGCCAACAACCGGGCCAGGACGCGACCGAGGTTGGACCGCAGGTGCGGTACCGCCCAGTCGGTACTGTCTGCGGCCCGCAGCATGCAGTCAAGGGCTTCGCCATGCCGCATGCGCTGGGCCAGCACCACGCCGAGCATGTGCAGCGCACCGTTGTCGGCGGGGTTCTCGACCAGCGCCTCTCGATAGAGCCGTTCGGCGAGGCCCAGCGAACCTGCCTGCTGGGCGGCAAAGGCGCGAAGACGCGCCGGGACCGGGGCGTCCCCGCGCCGCCCGCAGCACTCCTCGTATGTCCTGCCGCTCCCGCAGCGGCACAGCGCTTTTCGGTTCATCCTGTCCGGGGATTGCGTCGACCCCCCTCCCTCGATGGCAGAGCCCGGGCGCCGGGAAGGCGGGGGCCGCGGCAAGCTTGGTTCAGCGTGTACTCTATGGTCTCATCAGAGCATTGTCGCCAGCATTCGTTCCATGACCTCCCTGCACCGCGCCACCCCTCCCGCCCGCCGCGGACGCACGCCTGCCAATCCCGGCGCCGAGACCGCCCAGGTCCAGAGCCTGACCCGCGGGCTGTCGATCCTCCAGTGCCTCGCGCGCACCGAGGGGGGCCTCACGCTGACCGACATCGCGCAGCGCGTCCAGTTGCCGCCATCGACGACGCATCGGCTGCTCTCGACGCTGGAGAAGATGGGCTATGTCTACCAGGCGGGCGACCTCTCGCTGTGGTACGTGGGCATCGAGGCGTTCGCCGTCGGGTCGAGCTTCCTGTCCAACCGCGATTTCGTCGCCCAGAGCCATGCCTACATGCGCAGGCTGATGGAGCAGGCGGGCGAGACGACCAATCTCGCGATCCTCGACGGCACCGAGGCCGTGTTCATCGACCAGGTGCAGTGCCGGGAGACGATGCGCACGATCGTCAAGCTTGGAAGCCGCGTTCCGCTGCACGCGTCGGGCGTGGGCAAGGCGATCTTCGCATCGCTGCCCGACGACCAGATCGACGCGATGCTGAAGGTCAGGGGACTGCCGCGGATCACCGAGAACACGATCACCTCGCCGGAGACGATGTGGGCGAGCATCCGGGTCATACGGCAGCGCGGCTGGTCGTTCGACGACGAGGAGCACCTGCCGGGGACGCGCTGCGTCGCGGCGCCCTTCTACGACGAGCACGCCGAGCCGCTGGGCGCGATCTCGGTGGCGGGCCCGACCTCGCGTCTCCCCGACGAACGGATCAAGCAACTCGGACCGCTGGTATCGCACATCGCCGAGGAAATCACCCACCGGCTGGGCGGCCGCTGGCCGCATCCGCACTGAGCCGAGCACCAACTCCATCACCGAAGGAGCGCGCATGAACGGCCTGATGATGGGGATGCCGCTGACGATCTCGTCGCTGATCCGACACGCCGACCGCTGCCACGGCGACACCGAGATCGTGTCGCGCACGGTCGAGGGACCGATCCATCGCTATACCTACCGCGACGCACATGCGCGCGCCCGCAGGCTCGCCCGCGCGCTGAAACGGCTCGGGGTGGACAGCGGCGACCGCGTCGGTACGCTGGCCTGGAACGGCTATCGCCATTTCGAGCTTTATTACGCAGTCTCGGGCATGGGCGCGGTGATCCACACGATCAATCCGCGGCTTTTCCAGGAGCAGCTTCGCTACATCGTCGACCACGCCGAAGACGGCCTGATTTTCTTCGACCTGACGTTCGCCCCGCTGGTCGAGAAGCTCGCGGCACAATGCCCGGATGTCCGGGCGTGGGTGGCGATGACCGATGCCGAACACCGGCCCGCGGTCGACGTCCCGGGACTGCTCTGCTACGAGGACATCGTCGGCGCCGAGACCGACGACTACGACTGGCCCGACTTCGACGAGAACACGGCATCGGGCCTCTGCTACACGTCGGGCACGACCGGAAATCCCAAGGGCGTCCTGTTCAGCCACCGCTCGACGGTGCTGCACGCGCTTGCGGTGTCGCTGCCTGACGTCCAGAACCTCGGCGCACAAAGCGTCGTGCTGCCGATCGTGCCGATGTTCCACGTCAATGCCTGGGGCCTGCCCTACTCTGCACCGCTGGTCGGGGCCAAGCTGGTGTTCCCCGGTGCGGCGCTCGACGGCAGGAGCCTCTACGAGCTCTTCGAGGCCGAAGGCGTGACGAATTCGGCCGGCGTGCCGACGGTGTGGCTGGGCCTGATCGACTACATGAAGAAGAACGCGCTCGCGTTCTCGACATTCAAGTCGACGATCATCGGGGGCTCCGCATGCCCGCCGGCGATGATGCGCACGCTGCGCGACGACTTCGGCATCAACGTGGTGCACGGCTGGGGCATGACCGAGACGAGCCCGATCGGAACCGCCGGAGTGCTGAAGCCCAAGCACCGCGGACTCGGAAACGACGAGCGCCTCGCGCTCCTGTCGAAGCAGGGGCGGCCGCTGTATGGCGTGCAGATCAAGACCGTCGATGCCGAAGGTCGCGAGCTGCCGCGCGACGGCAACGCGGCGGGGAACGTGCTGGTCAAGGGCCCCTGGATCGCCAGCGGCTATTACCGTGGCGAGGGCGGCGATCCCCTGATCGACGGCTGGTTCCCGACCGGCGACGTCGGGACGCTCGACGCCGACGGCTACCTCGAGATCACGGACCGCTCCAAGGACGTCATCAAGTCGGGCGGGGAATGGATCAGCTCGATCACGCTGGAGAACATCGCGTTCGGCCACCCCGGCGTGCAGGAAGCCGCAGTCATCGGCCTGCGTCATCCGAAGTGGGACGAGCGCCCGCTGCTGGTGGTGGTCAGGAAGCCCGGCGCGGACGTCTCGCGGGAGGCGCTGCTCGACTACTTCCGGGACCGCACGGTCCGCTGGTGGATTCCCGACGACGTGGTCTTCGTCGAGGAGCTGCCCCACACCGCGACCGGGAAGCTTTCCAAGCGCACGCTGCGCGAGCGCTTCCGGGATCACGCATGGCCGGCCGACGCGGCGAATCAGCGCCGCGACAGCAGCGCGTAGCGGCGCTCGAGCTCCGGCTGGCGCGGCGGCTGCCAGCGCGCGAGCAGGTCGTCCATCGCGTCGAAGCCGTTGCACACCAGCACGACGTCGCAGCCTGCCGCGATCGCGGCCTCGGCACGCGCGACGATGTCGCCCGCCGAATGCGCCCCGGCCATCTCGAGGTCGTCGGAGAAGACGAGCCCGTCGAAACCCAGGCGCCCGCGCAGGATCTCGCCGATCCACACCGGCGAGAAACCGGCGGGCCGCGAATCGACGGCGGGATACACGACGTGCGCCGGCATGATCGCTTCCAGTCCCTGGGCGATCAGCGCCGCGAATGGAATGACGTCGGTCGAAAGGATCGTGTCGAGGTGACGCCGGTCCACCGGGGTGTCGACGTGGGAATCCGCGGCGACCCAGCCGTGACCCGGGAAATGCTTGCCGACACCGCCGACGCCCCGTGAATTGAGGCCGCGCAGCAGCGCGCCGGCGAGATCGGCGACGACCACCGGATCGGCGTGGAACGCCCGGTCGCCGATCACCGCGCTCTTGCCGTGATCGAGGTCCAGCACCGGCGTGAAACTGAAGTCGATGCCGTGCGCCGCCAGTTCCCGGGCGATCGTCACGCCGTGGCGGAATGCGGCCTCGCCGGCAGTCGTCGGATCGGCATCCCACTGCTCGCCCAGCGTCCGCATCGCGGGCAGCTCGGTGAAGCGGTAGCCGCGGAAACGCTGCACGCGTCCGCCTTCGTGATCGACGCCGATCACGAGCTCCGGGCGCAGCTTGCGGATCGACGCGGTGAGGGCGCACAGCTGCTTCGACGACTCGAAGTTGCGCGTGAACAGGATCACGCTCCCCACCCGCGGGTCCGCGAGGCGCGCGCGGTCGTCCGCCGTCAACGCGAGGCCCTCGACACCCAGCATCACCGGGCCGCGCGCCGAGGCTGCGCGCCTGGTCATCGCACCGGCCTCATGGTTCCGACCTCATCGCGCGCCTGCCTCAGCGGGCCGCCTGGCGCATCAGCGCCTTCATCTCGCGCACGGCCTCGCGCAATCCGACGAACACGCTGCGCGCGACGATCGCGTGACCGATGTGGAGCTCGCGCACCCCCGGGAGGGCGGCGACCGGCTGGACGTTGACGTAGTTGAGCGCATGGCCGGCGTTGAAGCGCATGCCGAGCTCGCGTATCGCATTGCCGGCGCGCTGGAGCTTGTCCAGCTCGGCGACCACCGGAGCACTCTCCGAATCGCGCCCGCGCGCATGGAACGCGTGCGCATAGGGCCCCGTGTGCAGCTCGCAGACGCGTGCCCCGACGTGCGCCGATGCCTCGACCTGCGCGAGCTCGGCGTCGATGAACACCGACGTCACGATTCCTGCGTCGGCGAGACGCGCGACGGCATCCTTGAGCTTCGCTTCCTGGCGCGAGACGTCGAGGCCGCCTTCGGTCGTCACCTCGTGCCGGCCCTCGGGCACCAGCATCGCCATCTCGGGGCGCAGCTGGCAGGCGATCTCGATCATCTCGGGGGTGGCGGCCATCTCGAGGTTGAGCTTGATGTGCACGAGGTCGCGCAGGCGCCGCACGTCCTCGTCCTGGATGTGACGCCGGTCCTCGCGCAGATGAACGGTGATGCCGTCCGCGCCGCCGAGGTGCGCCTCGACGGCGGCCCAGACCGGATCGGGTTCGTAGGTGCGCCGCGCCTCGCGCAACGTTGCGACGTGGTCGATGTTGACGCCGAGTTCGATCACCGCGGATTCCTTTCGCTCATCGTTCGCTCCTGTCCTTGTCCTCGTCCAGGGCCGCGAGGTCCTGGACGATGCGGCGGCTGAAGATGCGCCGCTCCTCGAGATAGTGGTCGAGCACGCTGCGCATCAGGCGCTTGGCCTCGGCCGCGACCTCGGCGTCGGGATAGCGTTGGGTGGCGAGCGCGATCAGCGTCGCCCCCCGCACGACCGGCCAGCGGCCGGAAGGCGAGGCGCCGGGTTCCGCCACCCGGCGCTGCGGACCGCGGTCGAAGGCGTAATCGTAGCGTTGGCCGGGATCGACCGGCACCCCGGTGTCGGCCTCGTGGGTCAGCGCCAGCGCGTAACCGAGCTCGGCCAGCAGGCGCAGCTCGAAACGTCGCAGGATCTCCGCCTGCGCGGCCGCTGCGCCCGTCTGCGTCAGTCCCTGCAGCGCGGATTCGTAGGCGAGCCACAGTGCGGGGTGGGGATCGTCGCGCGGCAGGAGCTTCAGCAGCAACTCGTTCAGGTAGAACCCGCACAGCAGCGCCGCGCCGACGGGCAGCGGCAGGCCACCGCACCACTCCGCCTTGATCAGCGTCTTGAGCTCGGCCGCCCCCGCCCACCCCAGGGTCAGCGGCTGGAAGGCCTGCAGCACGCCGCGCAGCTCGGAGCGGGGGCGCTTCGCGCCGCGCGCGACCATTGCGACCCTCCCGGCGCGCTCGGTGAAAGCCTCGACGATCAGGCTGGTCTCCTTGTACGCGTAGGTGTGCAGCACGTACGCCGGCTCGTCGTCGCGGCGCTCCCTTGGCGTTCTCATGTCAGTAGCCGAGCCGCGTCAGCATCGCGTCGCTCTGCGACCATCCCTCCTTGACCTTCACCCACACCTCGAGGAACACGCGTCCGCCGAACAGCTTCTCCATGTCCGCGCGCGCCGCAGACGCGATCGCCTTCATCCGGCTCCCGCCCTCGCCGACGAGGATCGAACGCTGGCCCGCCTTGTCGACCAGGATCGTGGCGCGGATGCGCCGCATCGCCCCGTCGTGCTCGAAGCTCTCGATCGTCACTGCCGTCGAATAGGGCACCTCGTCGCCGAGCTGCCGGAAGATCTTCTCGCGGATGAACTCGGCGGCGAGGAAGCGCTCGTCGCGATCGGTCAGCTCGTCCTCGGGGTAGAGCGGTGGCGACTCGGGCAGGTGGCGCGCGATCTCGCGCTTCAGCGTCGCCAGGTCGGTGCCGCGCTCGGCCGAGATCGGCACGATCGCGGCAAATTCCCGCAGCTTCGCGATTTCGGCGATCCGCGGCAGCAGGCCGCGCTTGTCGGCGACCGTGTCGATCTTGTTGAGCGCAACGATCACCGGCACTTCGGTCGGGCACAGCGCCAGCACCGCGCGATCGGCGTCGTTGTAGCGTGCCGCGTCCAGCACTACGACGACGACGTCGACCTCCGCAAGGCTGTCGCGGACCGCGCGGTTCAGCCGGTCGTTGAGCCGCGAGCGGTGCAGGGTCTGGAATCCGGGGGTGTCGACGAAGACGTACTGGACGTCGGGATCGCTCAGGATCCCGGTGATCCGGTGGCGCGTCGTCTGCGGCTTGCGCGACGTGATGCTGATCTTCTCGCCGACCATGGCGTTGAGCAGCGTCGACTTGCCGACCGACGGGCGACCGACGATCGCGACGTGGCCGCAGCGGTGCTGCGCAGCGGCCGGATCAGCCATCGGTGCGCACGGGCGCCTGCGCCATCGCGGCCAGTGCCCGCTCCGCCGCATCCTGCTCGGCGATGCGCCTGCTCGTTCCCGTTCCCGAGGTGACGACCGACAGCGCAGGGATCCTGCATTCGACGGTGAATTGCTGCGCATGCGCCTCGCCGGCGGTCGCGACGATCGCGTACTCGGGCACGGGCAGGCGCTGCGACTGCAGCCATTCCTGCAGCCGCGTCTTCGGATCCTTGCCCAGGGTCCGCGGATCGGCATCGCTGAGCAATTCGCCGAACACGCCGTTGATCACCCGCTCGGCCGCGGCGAAACCGGCGTCGATCGCCACGGCGCCGAAGACCGCCTCGAGCGCATCGGCGAGGATCGACCCGCGATCGGCCCCTCCGCTCCTGTGCTCCCCCTCCCCCAGCCGGATCAACGGGCCGAGCCCGAGCGCGCGCGCGACGCGCGCCAGGGTATCGCGGTTCACGAGGTGCGCGCGCACGCGCGACAGGTCGCCTTCGGGAAGGTCGGGAAAGCGCCGGTAGAGCGAGAGCGCGATCACGCAGTTCAGGACCGCGTCACCGGCGAACTCGAGCCGCTCGTTGTGCGGGACGCCGAAGCTGCGGTGGGTCAGCGCCTGCCGCAGCAGGTCGGGGTCGCGGAACTCGTGGTCGATCGCAAGGCGCAAGGCGAGGCGGGTCAGCGGGTCGAGCGCGCCTCGAAGTCGAGGAGGATGCTCGCGTTGCCGATCATGTGCAGGACTTTCTGCCAGGACATCGTCGCCACGATCGCGTTGCCCTCGCGGCTCACCAGCACGTCGGCGGCGCTCACCGAGTCGACGTAGTCGGCCGACAGGCGGCGGTCCATCGACCGCCGGATCTCGGCCGGTGTCGGGTCCTGGACGTCCTGCATCGTCTGGTCGAGCGCCTTCTGGACGGTGAAGTACTCGATGTAGGACGGGCCCACCCGGAACGCGATCAGCGCCACGACGATGACGACCGCGGTCGTGAACAGGAATCCGATCATCGAAAGCCCGCGCTCTCTTGCAGCCCTCATGTCCCCTCCGCCAAGTTGCAGTTCCGAAAGCCGGTCAGTGAATGGTGCTGCCGATGCGCTTGAACGCAAACGACGTGAGGTCGTCCCAGTTGAACCAGATGAGGAACGCCTTGCCGCGGATGTTCGCGTCGGGGACGAAACCCCAGTACCGGCTGTCGTCGCTGTTGTCGCGGTTGTCGCCCATCATGAAGTATTCGCCGGCCGGAACCTTGCACCGGAAGCCGCGCTCATTGTAGTCGCAATTCTCGCGACCGGGGAACGCCCGGACGTTCGACGCGTAGACCGGCTGCGCGTCGGTGTTGATGCCGATCGTGTGCTCCTTGCGGGCATCGCCGTCGGTGAGCTCGGTCTCGCGCTTGAGGGTCTCGAACTGCAGGCCCTCCAGGTAGCTGTACGAGTGGTCGGGCTGCTGGGGCCATGGCACCCCGTTCACCGTCAGCTTCTTGTCCCGGTACTCGACGACGTCGCCCCCGACTCCGATGACGCGCTTGATGAAATCCTGCGACGGATTGAGCGGATACTTGAACACGACCACGTCGCCGCGCTGCGGGTCGTGGATCTGCACAATCTTCCTGTCGATGATCGGCAGCCGGATGCCGTAGGTGAACTTGTTGACCAGGATGAAATCCCCGACTTCGAGCGTCGGCCGCATCGAGGACGACGGGATCTTGAACGGCTCGACGAGGAAGGAGCGGAGCAGGAACACGGCCAGGAGCACCGGGAAGAACGACTTCGCGTATTCGACCCAGATTGGCTCGCGCGCGCCCGGGGCGCGCTTCGCCTCGAGGAAGAGGCGGTCGGCGAGCCATCCGAGGCCGGTGATGACGGTCAGTACGAACAGGATGAGGGCGAAATCCATTGGGATCGGAACTGGGTCTTGTTGGGACTGGTTCTTATCGGAACTGGGTCGTGCCGCGACCGGGTCGTACTCGGATGGAATGGTCGCGCAACGGGTGCCGGTCAGCGGGGCGTCATTGTCGCACGCGTCCCGGCCGGCGCCCCGCCGGCCCCCTTCATTGTGGGCACCGGGCCGGAGCGGCCCGTCTCCCGGCAGCGCGGCGCGAGCGCCGCGGCGAGGGCCGTCACTTGTCTCCCACCTGAAGCACCGCCAGGAACGCTTCCTGCGGGATCTCGACGCTCCCGACCGATTTCATCCGCTTCTTGCCCGCCTTCTGCTTCTCGAGCAGCTTCTTCTTGCGCGTGATGTCCCCGCCGTAGCACTTGGCCAGCACGTTCTTGCGCATGGCCTTGATCGTTTCGCGCGAGATGATCTGCGAGCCGATCGCGGCCTGGACGGCGACGTCGAACATCTGCCGGGGAATCAGCGAGCGCATCTTGGCGGCGACCTCGCGGCCGCGGTAGGTGGCGATCGAGCGGTGGACCATCACCGACAGCGCGTCGACGCGCTCGCCGTTGATCAGGATGTCGAGCTTCACCACGTCGGCGGCGCGGAATTCCTTGAAGTCGTAGTCGAGCGACGCATAGCCGCGCGACACCGACTTCAGCTTGTCGAAGAAATCCATCACGACCTCGGCCATCGGCAGCTCGTAGGTCAGCAGCACCTGCCGCCCGACGTACTGCATGTTCTTCTGCACTCCACGCTTCTCCGTGCAGAGCGTCAGCACCGGCCCGACGTAGTCCTGCGGCATCAGGATCGTCGCGGTGATGATCGGCTCGCGGATCTCCTCGACCTTGGAGAGGTCGGGCAGCTTCGATGGATTCTCGATTTCCAGGATGGTTCCGTCGCGCAGCAGCACCTGGTAGACGACGGTCGGGGCCGTCGTGATCAGGTCCATGTCGTACTCGCGCTCGAGGCGTTCCTGCACGATGTCCATGTGCAGCAGGCCGAGGAAGCCGCAGCGGAATCCGAAACCCAGCGCCTGCGACACCTCGGGCTCGTAATGCAGCGACGCGTCGTTCAGCTTGAGCTTGTCCAGCGCGTCGCGCAGCGCCTCGTACTGGTTCGACTCGACCGGGTAGAGGCCGGCGAAGACCTGCGGCTTCACCTCCTTGAAACCGGGCAGCGGCGTCGACGCGGGTCGCGCGACCCCGGTCAGCGTGTCGCCGACCTTCGCCGCCTTCAATTCCTTGATGCCCGCGATCACGAAGCCGACCTCGCCCGCGGCCAGTTGCTCCCGGGGCGAGGAGCGCGGCGTGAACACGCCGACCTGCTCGCAGGTGTACGTCGCGCCGGCCGCCATCAGCAGCACCTTGTCGCGCGGCTTCAGCGTGCCGTGGAAGACGCGCACCAGCATGACCACGCCGACGTAGTTGTCGAACCACGAATCGATCAGCAGCGCCTGCAGCGGCGCGTCCAGGTCGCCCTTGGGCGCCGGGATCCTGGCGATCACCGCCTCGAGGATGTCGTCGACGCCCTCGCCGGTCTTGGCGCTGGCGCGGATCGCGTCCTGCGCGTCGATGCCGATGATGTCCTCGATCTCCTCGATGACGCGGTCGGGTTCCGCCGACGGGAGATCGATCTTGTTCAGCACCGGCACGACTTCGACGCCCTGCTCGATCGCCGTGTAGCAGTTCGCAACGGTCTGGGCCTCAACGCCCTGCGATGCGTCGACGACGAGCAGCGCGCCTTCGCAGGCTGCCAGCGACCGCGAGACCTCGTAGGCGAAGTCGACGTGCCCGGGCGTGTCGATCAGGTTCAGGCGGTAGGTCTGGCCGTCGCGGGCCTGGTAGGACAGGGCCGCGGTCTGGGCCTTGATCGTGATGCCGCGCTCGCGCTCGAGGTCCATCGAGTCGAGGACCTGGGCTTCCATTTCCCGATCCGTCAGGCCGCCACAGCGCTGGATGAAGCGGTCGGCCAGCGTCGACTTCCCGTGGTCGATGTGCGCGATGATCGAGAAATTCCGGATGTTCTGCATGAATGGGTAGGCGGATGCGCCGGCGCGGCGCCGGGGCGGGTCAGGTCCGGGCAAGCCCGGCGGGCTGCCCTTGCGGTCCCGCACTCGCGGGGAAGCCACCGCAAAACGTTGAATTTTAGCGGAAAGCGCCCTTCTCCGCGACTATCGAGTCTGGCGCTGCAGCGCTGCCCGGGAACTCCCTCACCCACCTCGCTTCTGCTCGTTACCCTTTCCCGCAAGCGGGAGCGGGAGCGGGAGCGGGCCGGGGTGAGGGCCGGGCGAGCCTCGCCTTCACCGTCGCGTCGACGCCTCGAGGACAGCGCGCACGCGCGGCGCGTCGAGGAAGTAATGGCAAAGCTCTTCGCCGGCGTCGGGCGCACCGAGCAACAGCACCGGCACGCGATCGCCGTATCGCGATTCGAGCGCCGGATCGGCGTCGACGTCGATCTCGGCAATCGCGGCGCCGTGGGCGCGCGCAAGCGGGAGGAGCGCCTCCCGCATGTCGTCGCAGAGGTGGCAATAGGCGCGCACCAGCAGCGTGAGCCGCGGCCCGGCTTCGTTCGCGGCTCCCGCAGGCGCCGCCATCAGGCGGCGGCGCATCCGCGCGGACGCGCCGTCACTGCGCGTCCCCGTTGCCGAGCCGCACCGTCGCAAAGAACTGGTTGTCGCCCCGCCGCAGCTGCAGCGTGACCGACGCGCCCTTGTCGAGGCGCGCCAGGTATTCGTTGACCTGCGCCGCGCTCTTCGCCTGGGTCAGCTGCCCGTTCTGTACGATGGAGAGGACGACATCGCCCGGCTGCACGTTGCCGCGCACGACACCGACGACGTCCTCGACCAGCACCCCGCCGCTCGGGAGCTCGAGCTCCTTGCGCTGCTCGTCGGTGAGGTCGGACAGGACGAGGCCCATCCGGTTGGGCTTGGCCTTCTCCTTGGGTGCAGGCTTCGCGCGTCCCGGGGTCGTCGCCGGTCCGTCCTTCAGCTCCGCCACCGTCACGCCGACGTCCTTCGGCGCGCCCTTGCGCCAGAGCGTCAGGGTGACCTTGGTGCTCGGGGGCACTGCGGTGATGATCCGTGGCAGGTCGTTCGACGAGGCCACGTCGCGGCCGTCGACCTTCAGGATGATGTCGCCGACCTCGACGCCGGCCCTGCCGGCGGGCCCGTTCTTCTCGACGCCGTTGACCAGCGCACCGGTCGGCTGCTTCAGACCGAACGCCGCGGCCGCATCCTTCGAGACCTCCTGGATCTGCACGCCGATGCGCCCGCGGGTGACCCGGCCTTTTTCCTTGAGCTGGTTGACGGCATTCATCGCCACGTCGATGGGCACGGCGAATGCGAGGCCCATGAAGCCCCCGGTGCGAGAATAGATCAGCGAGTTGATGCCGACGACTTCCCCGCGCATGTTGAACAGCGGACCGCCGGAATTGCCGGGATTGATCGCCACGTCGGTCTGGATGAAGGGCACCAGGTTCTCCTGCGGCAGGTCGCGGCCCTTCGCGCTGACGATGCCGGCGGTCATCGTGTTGTCCAGGCCGAAAGGCTTGCCGATCGCGACGACCCACTCCCCGACCTTGAGCTTGTCGGGGTCGCCGATCGTCACCCGCGGCAGGTCCTTCGCGTCGATCTTCAACAGTGCGACGTCGGTGCGGGCGTCGGTGCCGACGACCTTGGCGACGAACTCGCGCTTGTCGGAAAGGTGCACCGTCACCTCGCTGGCGTCGTCGACGACGTGGGCATTGGTGACGATGTAGCCGTCGCTGGAGACGATGAATCCCGAACCTGTCGACTGCGTCTCGAACTGGCGCTCCTGGCCGCCCTGGCCCTGGCCTTGGCCCTGGCGCGGAATCTGCCCGAAGCGACGGAAGAACTCGTAGAACGGGTCGTCCTCGGAAATGTCGGGGCCGCGCGGGCGGCTGAGCTTCTGGGTGACGTCGACCGAGACGACCGCCGGCCCCTGGCGCTGGTACAGGTCGGTGAAATCAGGCAGCAGCCCCGTGCGCCCCTGCCCGATGGCGGAGCCCGCGGCGACCAGCGAAACAAGCGCAACGAAGGCGGCGCGGAGGATCGCGCGCGGCCTCCAAGACGGCGCACTGAACATGGGATCCCTCTTTATCGTTTGGTTGGTGACGAAGCGGTACTGCGCGTGCTAGCGGTGCTCGACCGAATTGGCGATCTGCCGCACCGTCGCACTGGGCGTCTCGCCCATCACGGTGATGACGTGATCGTCATGCCGCACGCTGTAGACGTTGAGACCCCCCTGGTGCACGAATCCGACGGGCGCCGACGGTGCGCCCTGCGGTTCGATGAACACCGAAACCGAGACGAGGCCGTCCGAGTACACCAGGTGCGCGACACGCTCGCTGCGGCCATGCAGCTTCCGGAAGCCTTCCATGATCTTCTCGAAACCGGCCGGCACGCGCGTGACAACCCAACCCGTTGCCTGCCGGACGACGTCGTCGGAGGCGCCCTCCAGCACCTGCCAGTCCTTGGGAGCCTCGGGCCACGACGGTGCGACCATCGATCGATCGACGGGCGCGTTGACCGAGATGTCGGTGAACGCGAACTGCTCGATGCCTTCGTCTTTCTCGTTCAGCAGCCGGGCCTTCAGCAGCAGTCCGGTTTCGGCGTCGGACCAGAACCGGTGACCATAGCGCAGGTCATCCCGCGGCTGGAACACGACGACCTGCACCGGCCGGCCGCTGACCCGGTCGTCGCCGATGACGCGGAAATCGTAGAACCTCGACAGCGACTGCTGCTGCTGCGGCGACAGCGCCGGAAAGACGTTGCGGAACGTGCGCGGCTCGACGCGAACCAGCTTGGCGTCCGGGTAGTAGCAGCGCACCTCGCCCTGGGTGCGGATGAGCTCGCGCGCGGGTCCGTCGAGGTTCACGAGCTTCTCGAACTCGTGCCCGTCGTCGTTCAGGTGCGTGATGCGCGAGGTTTCGACGCGGGATCCGATCTGGTAGACGATGGTTCCGATGTAGTTGAGCTCGCGCGCAGCCTGCGCGGCGCGCGTCAGCCACTGCATCGCATCGTCGGCGCGGGCGGCCGATGCGACGAAACCGAGGACCAGTGCCGCCGATGCGAGCCGGCGGGTGATGCGGGAAGACGGGCGGAACGCGCGCTGCATCGGCGATCGCTCAGGGCTGGACTTCGCGCGTCACGGCGACGTCGCGCAGGTAGGGTCCGACGCCCTGCAGCATGCTCGAGGGCGCGTATTCCTGGTGCGCGAACAGCAGGTCACTGGGCACGGTGGCAGGGCGCACTTCGGAGGCACGCATCGTGCCCGAGTCGCGCACCCGCGCGAAACCCGCCGGAGTCGCATCGACCAGCGAATACGCCGTATAGCCGACGACGCTGACGGCCGCCAGCGTCGCCGCAGCCGCCCAGGCCCACGACGCCGGGCGCGACGGCATGCTCCGGCGCGGTGCGAGCACCGTGGGCTCCTCGGCGAGCCTGCGGGCGACCGCGGCCCGGACGTCGCGCGTCACGGCGACCTCGCCGCGCAGCGCATCGCCGATCGCGTGGTAGCACGTCCACGTCGCCATCGCATCGCCACTCTTGAAGGTCCCGCAGACGGCGTCAAGCTCCGCCTCGTCGACCTCGCCGTCCATCAGGCGCGAAATGTTCTCGCTCATCACCATCTCCGGTTTTCTTCAGTTCCCAGCAGCGGCCTCAGTTCGGCGGCGATCGACTCCCGCGCGCGGAAGATCCGCGACCGCACGGTGCCGATCGGGCAGTTCATCACCGCCGCGATTTCCTCGTAGCTCAGGCCCTCGATCTCGCGCAGCGTGATCGCCGTCCGCAGGTCGTCGGGCAACTGGTCCATCGCGCGGTTCACCGTCGAGGCGATCTCCTTGCCGATCAGCTCGGCCTCGGGCGTCGCCGTGTCGCGCAGCTGCTCGGCGTCCTCGAAGCTCTCGGCCTCCTCGTGGTCGAAGCCCGTCGACGTCGGGGCGCGGCGCCCCATCGCGACGAGGTAGTTCTTCGCGGTGTTGATCCCGATGCGGTAGAGCCACGTGTAGAACGCGCTGTCGCCACGAAAGCTGGGCAGTGCCCGGTACGCCTTGATGAAAGCCTCCTGCGTCACGTCCTCGACCTCGGCCGGGTCGCGCACGAGCCGCGACAGCAGCCGCCCCAGCTTGCGCTGGTATTTCGCCACCAGCAGCTCGAATGCGCGCTTGTCACCCCTTTGTGCTCGCAAAACGAGCTGTTGATCGACTTCGCGATCACCCATCCGCGGGTAGTCCCTGATTCATGTCGTTGTTATGCCCGCCGAACGGCGGGCGCGGCATCCGGCCACCGTCCGGCGACCCGGGTCCGGGACTCCAGCGGCGGCGCTCGACGCGCGCTTGGAGAAACAGACCGTCCGTCGCCTTCATAGTTCAGCCGCCGCCCGAATTGTCGGACGCCCGGTCGCATCCTGGGCAGACCCGGGTCCGTCCAGCCGGACCGCCGGGCGGATCTCGCCCGTCTGCGTGCCCCGGTAATTGCGAATCGGACGCCGACCCCAGGAGGCGAGTGCCTCGTGCGCTGCGTCGTCGAGCAGTCCCAGCTGGTCGAGGACGGCGACGACCGACGGCAGGAGCCCGCGCGAGTGCCCGTCGGCGACCTTGATCGCGATGCCGATGCCCCGGCTGCGGATCCCGATCGCCTGGACCCCCTCGGCACCGATCTTGGTGACCCAGTCGCCCCGCCCGGCCTGCATCAGTGCCAGGTCGCTGCGTCCCTCGCCCGAGACCATCTCCGGATGCGCGGTCATCGCGTCGGCAAGCGTCCGCGGCGCATCACCATAATCGGGGTCGACCCCGGCACTTGCAAGCCGCGCGAACGCGCGCGCGAGCCCGGAAAGCGGTACCGCGTAGTTGGGCGCCGAGCAGCCGTCGACACCGGCGACCAACGCTTCGACGGCGACCCCGGTGAATGTCGCGACCGAGTGCCGGATCGCCTGCTGCACCGGGTGGTCGAACTCGAGGTAGCTGGCCTTCGGCCACTGGCACTGCGCGCAGAACGCGAGCATGCCGCTGTGCTTGCCCGAGCAGTTGTGCTGCAACGGCGAGTACGGCGGCGGCGGCGGGACTTCACCCCGGGTGTCGTAGAACCTCGGGGCGTGCGTTCCGCATTGCAGGTCGGCCGGCGTGCAGCCGGCGCGCGCGAGGATGTCGGCGGCCGCCTCGGCGTGCCGCGGCTCCCCCGAATGGCTCGCGCACATCAATGCCACCTGCGCCGTCGACAGGCCGAAGCGCCCGACACCCCCGGCCGCGACGAAAGGCAGCGCCTGCAGCGGCTTGAGTGCGCTGCGGGTGAAGGTCAGGTGATGGGGGTCGCCCGCCGCGTGCAGGACGGTGCCGTCGCGGTCGACCACCGAAACCGAACCGGCGTGCAGGCTCTCGACGATCGAGCCGCGTGTCACCTCGGCCAGCGGAACGTGGCGGGAGGCGGCGGAAGCGGGATGCATGGTCGGCGTGCTCTGGCGTCGGATGGCGAAAACGGAGATTATCGCCTATTGGGGGTGAGCCCCGATCGCGACCCTTCAGGCCGCGACCGGCGACGGCACCGGCGGGGTCGCCGGCGCCCTGTGCCGAGGAACCCGACGGAGTCGACACCGATGTACAGGATCCTTGCCGCAATCGACGGTTCCGAGCACGGCGACAGCGTCGCCGAGCATCTGGTACGGCTCGCGGGCAGCGGCGCGGCGATCGAGGTGCTGCTGCTCAACGTGCAGCCGGAGATCGTCGACTGGCAGACGCACGGCCTCGCGACGGATTCGATGCTGGCGCACCGCGACCAGCTCGGAGCGCAGGCCACCGAGAGGGCCCGCAAGCGCCTCGATGGCGCCGGGATCGCCTACCGCCTGCGGATCGCGCTGGGCGACCCGGCCCGGACGATCGCCAGCGTCGCGGCGGAGGAACGCTGCGACGGCATCGTCATGGGCACCCGGGGCGCGGGCGCGATCCCCGGCCTCATCCTCGGGTCGGTCGCGAACAAGGTCGTGCACCTCGCCCTCGTCCCGGTCACCCTCGTCAAGCAGGCACCGGCACCCTAGGGTACCGCCAGGGCCGCCCGGATCTGCTCCAGCGCACCCGGGTCCTCGATCGTCGTCAGGTCGCCCGGGTCGCGCCCCTCGGCCAGCGCCTGGATCGAGCGGCGCAGCAGCTTGCCCGAGCGGGTCTTGGGCAGCAGCGTCACGAAATGCACGCGCGCCGGGCGCCCGATCGCGCCCAGTTCGCGGTCGACCGTCTGCATCACCTCGGCCTGCATCGCGGCCATTCCGGCCGAATCCGCGATCCGCGACGCGTCCTTGACCACGGCGAACGCGACCGGCACCTGGCCCTTGATCGCATCCTGGACGCCGACGACGGCAACCTCGGCGATGCCCGCGTGGGCCTGCACCGCCTCCTCGATTTCCCGCGTGCCGATCCGGTGCCCGGCGACGTTGATGACGTCGTCGGTGCGACCCAGCACGAAGTAGTAGCCGTCGGCGTCGCGCGTCGCCCAATCGAACGTCGAATAGAGCTGGCGGTCCGGAATCGTCCGGTAGTAGGTCGACACGTAGCGCTCGTCGTTGCCCCAGACCGTGGTCATGCAGCCGGGCGGCAGCGGCGGCGCGATCGTCAGCACGCCCTTCTCGCCGGCGGCCGCGTCGGCGCCCGTTGCGCCGTCGACCAGCTTCACGTCGTAGCCGTAGACCGGGAACGACGGCGAGCCGAACTTGCGCGGCGTGTCGGCGACCCCGGGCTGCGCCGACAGGATCGGCCAGCCGGTCTCGGTCTGCCAGTAGTTGTCGACGATCGCCACGCCCAGCGTGTCGGCGGCCCAGCGCGCCGTCGGCTCGTCCAGCGGCTCACCGGCGAGGAACAGGTAGCGCAGCGACGACAGGTCGTGGCGCTTCATGTAAGACGGGTCCTGCTTCTTGAGCACGCGGATTGCCGTCGGCGAGCTGAACATCGTCCGCGCCTTGTGTTCGGCGACGATCTTCCACCAGATGCCCGGGTCGGGACGGATCGGCAGTCCTTCGTAGAGGATCGTCGGCGAGCCGTTGATCAGCGGCCCGTAGACGATGTACGAATGGCCGACGACCCAGCCGATGTCGCTGGTCGTGAACATCGTCTCGCCCGGGGCCAGCGCGAAGATGCGCCGCATCGACGAGGCCAGCGCGACCGCGTAGCCGCCGGTGTCGCGCTGCACGCCCTTGGGCTGCCCGGTCGTGCCCGACGTGTAGAGGATGTACGAAGGCTCGGAGGACTCGAGCCATTCGCAGGGGACCCGCGCCCCCGCCTGTTCGGCGCGCGCCGCGGCGAAATCGACGTCGCGCGGCGCCTGCATCGCAAACCCGGGGTCGAGGCCGCGATCGACCAGGATCACGTGCCGCGGCGGATGCCGCGCGATGCGCAGCGCTTCGTCGACCAGCGGCTTGTAGGGGATCATCCTGCCCGCGCGCATGCCGGCGTCGGCCGTGAACATCAGCGCCGGCCGCGCGTCGTCGATCCGGGTGGCGAGGCTCGCCGGCGCGAAACCGCCGAACACGACCGAGTGGATCGCACCGATGCGCACGCAGGCGAGCATCGCGAACACCGCCTCGGCGATCATCGGCATGTAGATCAGCACGCGATCGCCTCGGCCCACGCCCCGTGCCTTCAGCATCGCAGCACAGCGGTTCACTTCCTCGTGGAGCTCCGGCGTAGGTGTACGTGCGGGTCTGGCCCGTCTCGGTCGAGATGTAGATCAGCGCCGGCTGGCCGCCGCGCGCCGCGAGATGCCGATCGACGGCGTTGTGGCACAGGTTGGTCCGGCCGCCGACGAACCAGCGCGCGAACGGCGGCCTCGAAGGGTCGAGGACTTCGGCGAACGGCGCGTGCCAGTCGACGAGTTGCGCTTCCTCGCGCCAGAAGGCGTCGCGATCGTCGATCGACCGGCGGTGGAATTCGGCGCAGGCGGCGATCGCCGCTCGACTCCGGTCCGTGTCGTTGCCCATGATCCGCGCCCTCCTCGTTTCCGGCGCCGCCGTCCCGCGGCTACGGGTGGCTGTCGGCCGCGATGCGCACGACCGTGCGCCCGCGCACCAGCCCTTTCAGGTATGCATCGAAATGCGTCGGCAGTTCGTCGAAATCGATCGTGCGAGCCTGGTCGTGGACGCGATCGGGACGCCATTCGACGGCCAGCTTGTTCCACAGTCGCTGGCGCAGCGCCATCGGCGTGTTGGCGCTGTCGGTGCCCAGCAGGTGGACGCCACGCAGGATGAAAGGCGCGACGGTCGTCGAGAGCCTCATGTCGGCGGCGAGGCCGACGGCGGCCACGGTGCCGCCGATCTTCGAGCTCGCGAGCAGCCACGCCAGGATGTCGCCACCGAGGTTGTCGACGGCGCCGGCGAACGTCGCCTTTTCCAGCGGCCGGATCTTCGACAGGTCGAGCGCGGTGCGCAGCATCACTTCGCGGGCGCCGATGCCGCGCAGGTAGTCGGCTTCCTGGGCCTTGCCGGTGATCGCGACGACGTCGTAACCCTGCCTGGCGAGGATCTCGATGGCGACCGAGCCCACGCCCCCGGTCGCGCCGGTGACCGCGACCGGACCATTTGCCGGCGCGAGACCGTTGTGCTGCATCAGGTGGATCGCCAGCGCCGCCGTGTATCCTGCGGTGCCGAGGGTCATCGCGTCGAACGCCGTCATGCTCTCGGGGCGGCGCACGACCCAGTCCGCCGGCACCCGCACGAACTCGGCATAACCGCCGTCGTGACCGACACCCAGGTCGTATCCGGTGACGATCACCTTGTCGCCCTGCTTGAAGCGCGCATCCGCCGAGGATTCGACGGTCCCGGCCATGTCGATGCCCGCGACCGTCGGGAACTTGCGCATGATCTTTCCGGTGCCGTTGTACGACAGGGCATCCTTGTAGTTGATCGTCGAGTACTTGGTGCGGATCACCACGTCGCCCGGATCGAGCTCGTCGATGCCCATCGTGACGAAGCGGCTGGTCACGACGCCGTTTTCCTGGAACGTGCGATAGGCCTTGAAAGTCTGCACGGGTTTCTCCTGGCGCCCGGGGGCGCGACGGTGGAATGGATTGGGCGCCTACCCCGGAGCCCCGGCCGGCGCTTCGTGGCTGATGTGCGGCAGCGCGATGTAGTCGCGCGTGCGCATTTCGATCAGCCGACTGACCGTGCGTTGGAACTCGCCCGCATGCGGGCCCTCGAGGTACAGCGATTCGGCCGGCACGGCCGCGGATGCGACGAGCTTCACGCGATGATCGTACAGGATGTCGATCAGCCACGTGAAGCGCCTCGCCTGGTCCGCCGAGCCCGCGCCGAGCTGCGGAATGTTCGACAGCAGGATCACGGCGAAGCGCCGAGCGAGCTCCAGGTAGTCGCGCTGCGACCGCGGCCCGTCGCACAGCGCCTCGAAATCGAACCAGACGACGCTGCCGGCGCGATGCTTCGCGAGCAGCGACCGGCCCTCGACCTCGAAGCGGAGTTCCTCGTCGGGCCCTGCGCGCATGCCCTCGAACACCGCATTCATCGCCATGTCGGCGCTCCGGCCGGCCGGAACGTGCCATGTCGTCAGGTGTTCCAGGGTCTGCAGGCGGTAGTCGATGCCGGCGTCGACCTCGACGACGTCGAGCCAGTGCTTGATCAGCTCGATCGCCGGGAGGAATCGCTGCCGCAGCAGTCCGTCGGGCCACAGCCGGTCGGGCGCGTAGTTCGACGTCATCACCAGGACGACGCCCGAATCGAACAGCGCGGAGAGCAGCCGGCCGAGGATCATCGCGTCGGCGATGTCCGACACGTGGAATTCGTCGAAGCAGATCAGGCGATAGCGGCCCGCGATCTGCCCGGCAACGGTCGCGAGCGGGTCCGCCTCGTCCTTGAGCGACGCGAGCGCGACGTGGATCTCCCGCATGAACGCGTGGAAGTGGATCCGCGTCTTGCGCCGGACCGCCACCGTTGCGTAGAAGCTGTCCATCAGCAGGCTCTTGCCGCGTCCCACCCCTCCCCACAGGTAGACGCCCCGCGGGACCGCCGGGGACGCGAACAGCCGCCGGAGCTTCGACTGGCGCGCCGCCCGGAACGCCGCCAGTTCGTCGGCGAGGAGCTGCAGCCGCTCGAGCGCGGCCACCTGCGCGTGGTCCAGCGTCGCGTGGCGCCGGTCGAGCAGCGGCTCGAGGTAATCGATCAGCGCGCCCTGGCGGCGCGTGATCTGGCCGGGAAAGTCCGCCGTGCTCAAGGGACCGGCTTCGGGTTCGGGGGCAGGATCGGGCCGGGGACGCGACGCTGCATCAGAGGTTGAGCGTCCGCTTGTCGACTGCGAGCGCCGCTTCCTTGGTCGCTTCCGACAGCGACGGGTGCGCGTGACAGATGCGCGCGAGGTCCTCGCTCGCCGCGCCGAACTCCATCGCGACCACCCCCTCGGCGATCAACTCGCTGGCCATCGGGCCGATGATGTGCATGCCCAGGATGCGGTCGGTCGCGGCATCGGCCAGGATCTTGACGAAGCCGGTGGTGTCGCCCAGCGCGCGCGCACGGCCGTTGGCCGAGAAGGGGAAGCTTCCCGCGCGATAGGGCACCCCCGCGGCCTTCAGCTGCTGCTCGGTCTGGCCGACCCACGCGATCTCGGGTGAGGTGTAGATCACCCAGGGCACGGTGTTGAAGTCGACGTGCCCGTGCTGCCCCGCGATGCGCTCGGCGACGGCCACGCCCTCCTCCTCGGCCTTGTGCGCGAGCATCGGGCCGCGGACGACATCGCCGATGGCCCAGACGTTCGGCAGGCTGGTGCGGCAGTCTGCGTCGACCTCGACGAATCCGCGCGCATCGAGCTCGAGGCCGACACCCTCGCCGTTCAGACCCGACGTCGTCGGCACGCGCCCGATCGACACGATCAGGCGGTCGAACCCCGCGGTCTGGGCGGCGCCTGCCGCGTCCTTGTAGTCGACGTCCACCCGATTCCTGCCGACGCGAACGGCGCCGATCGAAGCGCCGAAATGCATCGCGAGGCCCTGCTTCGTGAAGGCCTTGTGCGCTTCCTTCGCGATCGCCTCATCCGCGGCGGGAAGGAGCGACGGCAGCGCCTCGAGGATCGTCACCTCGGCGCCCAGACGCCGCCAGACGCTCCCCATCTCCAGCCCGATGACGCCGGCGCCGATGACGCCGAGGCGCTTCGGCACCTCGGGAATGGCCAGCGCGCCGGCGTTGTCGAGGATGCGCTCGTTGTCGAACGGGGCCCCCGGCAGCGCCCGCGGCGACGAGCCCGTCGCCACGATCACGTGACGCGCCGTCAGCGAGGCCGCCCCCGGGCCCGCCACGGTGATCGTCCACGCCTCGCCTTCCCGGCCGGCGAATGACCCCCGGCCGTGGAAGAATGCGATCTTGTTCTTCCTGAACAGGTACAGGATGCCGTCGTTGTTCTGCCCGACCACCCGATCCTTCCGGGCGAGCATCTTGGGGACGTCGATCGACAGGCCGGCAACGCCGATGCCGTGGTCGGCGAACGCGTGGCCTGCGTGCTCGAAGTTCTCCGACGACTGGAGGAGCGCCTTCGACGGGATGCAGCCGACGTTGGTGCAGGTTCCGCCGGGCGCCGGCTTGCCGTCGGAACGCGTGCCGTCGTCGATGCAGGCGGTCGCGAGACCCAGTTGCGCGGCGCGGATCGCGGCGATGTAACCGCCGGGACCTCCCCCGATGACGACGACGTCGAAGTTATCTGGCATGGCGTGGAGGTCGGGCGATCAGTTCATGTCCCGCTGCCGCGTGCGGGAGAGGGCCGGGGTGAGGGCATTCACAGGTCGAGCAGCAGCCGCGCGGGATCCTCGAGGGCTTCCTTGATCGCCACCAGCGACAGCACCGCCTCGCGTCCGTCGATGATCCGGTGGTCGTAGGACTGCGCGAGGTAGTTCATCGGGCGCACGACGACCTGGCCATTCTCGACGACGGCGCGATCCTTGGTCGCGTGCACGCCGAGGATCGCCGATTGCGGCGGGTTGATGATCGGCGTCGACAGCATCGACCCGAACACGCCGCCGTTGCTGATCGTGTAGGTGCCCCCGGTCAGCTCCTCGACGGTCAGCTTGCCGTCCTGCGCGCGCTTGCCGTAGTCGGCGATCTGCCGCTCGATGTCCGCGATCGACATCTGGTCGGCGTCGCGCAGGATCGGCACGACCAGGCCGCGCGGGCTGCCGACGGCGATGCCGATGTCGTAATAGCCGTGGTAGACGATGTCGTTGCCGTCGATCGACGCATTGACCAGCGGGTACTTCTTCAGCGCGTGCACGGCCGCCTTGACGAAGAAACCCATGAATCCGAGCTTGACGCCGTGCTCCTTCTCGAAGCGCTCCTTGTAGCGGTTGCGCAGGTCGATCACCGGCTGCATGTTGACTTCGTTGAACGTCGTCAGGATCGCCGCGGTCGCCTGCGACTGCACGAGACGTTCGGCCACGCGGGCGCGCAGCCGTGACATCGGCACCCGCTGCTCGGGCCGGACGCCGAGCGCCGCAGGCAGCTGCACCGCCGGCGCGGGCCGGGTCGCGACCGATGGTGCCTGGACAGCCGGCACCGGCTCCGGCGCACGCGCGGCGGCGGCGACGACGTCGGCCTTGGTGATACGTCCGCCGCGTCCCGTTCCCGCAACGGTGCCCGACTCGAGCCCCTGCTCGGCCATCATCCTGCGGGCGGCAGGCAGCGCGGCCGGTGCTGCGGCTGCCGCCGCTGCCGCTGCGGGTGCCGGTGCGACCTTCGCGGCCGAAGGCGCGGCGACAACGGCCGTGGCCGCAGCGCCCTTCGCCTCGGTGTCGATCACCGCGATGACGTCGTTCGACGCGACCGTCGCGCCGTCGGGCTGCGCGATCTCGACCAGCACGCCGTCGCCGGGCGCGGGCAGCTCCAGCACGACCTTGTCGGTCTCGATGTCGATCAGGTTCTCGTCGCGCCTGACCGCCTCGCCCGGCTTCTTGTGCCAGGTCAGGAGCGTCGCCTCGGCGACCGACTCCGGCAGTTGCGGGACCTTCACTTCAATTCGCATTTGACCACTCTCGTTGTTTTCGGAAAATGGGGTCTGCCCCCATTTCTGTTCAGCGCGCGGGCAGCATCTCGCCCGTCCGGAGCTCTTCGGCGAACGCGTCCTCGATCAGCTGCTTCTGCTCGGCATTGTGCTTGGCCGCGTAGCCGACCGCGGTCGATGCCGACACCGGACGGCCGGCGTAGGCGAGCAGCTTCTTGCGATCGATGTCGGCGCGCAGGTAGGCGCTCAGCCGGTACCACGCGCCCTGGTTCTGCGGCTCTTCCTGGCACCAGACGACTTCCTTCGCGGCCGCGTATTTCGCGACTTCGCGCTTGTAGTCGTCGTGGGGGAACGGATACTGCTGCTCGAGGCGCAGGATCGCGACGTCGTCGATCTTGCGCTCGCGACGATGGGCGAGAAGCTCGTAGTAGACCTTGCCCGAGCAGACGATCACCCGCTTCACCTTCTTCGGGTCGATCCGGTCGACCTCGCCGATGACATTCTGAAAGCTGCCTTTCGCGAGCTCGTCGAGGGTCGACACCGCTTCCTTGTGCCGCAGCAGGCTCTTGGGCGTCATGACGATCAGCGGCTTGCGGAAGTGACGGATCATCTGCCGGCGCAGCAGGTGGAACACCTGGGCCGGGGTCGTGGGCACGACCACCTGCATGTTGTGCTGCGCGCACAGCTGCAGGTAGCGCTCGGGACGCGCCGACGAATGCTCGGGTCCCTGCCCTTCGTAGCCGTGCGGCAGGAACAGGACCAGGTCGCAGATCCGGCCCCACTTCACTTCGCCGGCGCTGATGAACTGGTCGATCACCACCTGCGCGCCGTTGGCGAAATCGCCGAACTGCGCCTCCCAGATCACGAGCTGCGACGGCTCGGAGGTCGTGTAGCCGTATTCGAAGCCGAGCACCGCGTTCTCGGTCAGCACCGAATCGATGATCTCGCAGTCGGCCTGGCCTTCGCGGATGTGCTGCAGCGGGATCCAGATGCCGGCGTCCCACTTCTCGCGGTTCTGGTCGTGCAACACCGCATGGCGGTGCGAGAACGTCCCGCGGCCCACGTCCTCCCCGGAGATGCGCACGCCGTAGTTCTGGTCCAGCAGCGACGCGTAGGCGAGGATCTCCCCCATGCCCCAGTCGACCGGGTGCTTGCCCTCGACCATCGCCCGCCGGTCGGCCATCAGCTTCTCGACCCGCGGATGCAGCTTGAAATCGGCGGGCACGGCGGTCGCCTTCACCCCGAGCTCCTTCAGGTGCGCGAGCGGAACGGTGGTGTCGGCGGGGTCCGTCCAGTGGCGGTTCTTGTACGGCGTCCAGTCGACGATGAACGGTGGCTTGTAGTTCGACAGGACCGTCGTGTTCGTGTGGTAGCCCTTGTCCATTGCCGCGCGGTAGGTCGCGATCATCGCGTCCGCTTCCTCGGCGGTGACCACGCCCTCGGCGATCAGCCGGTCGGCATAGAGCTTTCGGGTGCCGGGGTGCTGGTTGATCTTCTTGTACATCAGCGGCTGGGTGATCATCGGCTCGTCGGCCTCGTTGTGGCCGAGGCGCCGGAAGCAGACGAGGTCGATGAACACGTCCTTGTGGTACCTCTGCCGGTAATCGAGCGCGATCTCGGTCGCGAGCAGGCAGGCCTCCGGGTCGTCGCCGTTCACGTGCAGGATCGGCGCCTCGATCATCTTGGCGACGTCGGTGCAGTAGAGCGTTCCGCGCGTGTCGCGCGGGTCCGACGTCGTGAAACC
>CAWFKR010000008.1:0-82095 GCA_963816415.1 uncultured Pseudomonadota bacterium | reverse complement strand
GGGATTGCCAATGACCTCCATGAGTCCAGCACCGCACCCAGGCCATCTGCCCCGGAGATGTGGCGCATGTTTCCGATCAGTTATTGGAAAAGGCGCGCGCCGATACCGAGACCGTCCTGCGCGAGCTTGAATCGCGATTGGACGGCTTGAGCCAGGCGGAAGCCGATCACGCTTGAAGCAGTACGGGCTGAACGAGATTGCGCGAGAAAAGCGTCAATCGGCCCTGATGCACCTCTTGAGTAACATCAAGAATCCATTGGTCCTCCTGCTTACGGCGCTCGGCGTACTTTCCTTTCTGACCGGTGACGTACGGGCGACAGTGGTCATCTTCGTGATGGTGGTCCTGGGTGTGGTGCTGCGCTTCTACCAGGAGATACGGGCCGATAACGCCGCAGAAAAGCTCAAGGCGATGGTCAGCAACACGGCGACGGTGGTGCGCGATGGCAAAGAAGCCGAATTTCCGCTCAAGATGTTGGTGCCGGGCGACATCATCCGGCTGGCCGCCGGCGACATGGTCCCAGCCGACGTACGGGTGCTCGCCGCAAAAGACCTATTCCTGAATCAGTCGACTCTTACCGGCGAATCATTGCCCGTGGAGAGAAAAGCCGATACGGCCTCCGCCGACGGTCAGAACCCGCTGGAGCTGCCCAATATCTGTTTCCTGGGATCCAACGTGGAGAGCGGTTCTGCGACCGCCGTAGTGATCCACACCGGAAGCAAGACCTACTTTGGATCGCTGGCCGCCAGCATTGTCGGGCAGCGCCAGCTTACGAGCTTCGACAAAGGTGTCAACAAGTTCACCTGGCTGATGATCTGGTTCATCGCCGTGATGGTTCCGGCGGTGTTCCTGATCAACGGACTAAGCAAGCACAACTGGTTGGAGGCCTTCCTGTTTGCGATGGCGGTGGCCGTCGGACTGACCCCCGAGATGCTGCCCATGATCGTGACGGTCAACCTTTCCAAGGGCGCCCTGGCAATGGCGCGCAAGAAAGTGATCGTCAAGCGCCTGAATGCCATCCAGAACTTTGGCGCGATGGACGTGCTGTGCACCGATAAGACCGGCACGCTCACCCAAGGCAAGATCGTTCTTGAAAAGCACCTGGACGCGCACGGCGATCCCAGCGAAAAGGTACTCGAATACGGCTACCTGAATAGCTTTCACCATACCGGGCTTGAAGAACCTGCTTGACGAGGCGATCCTCGCCCATGAGGAGTTGGAGGAACACCTAAAAGCCGGCGAGAAGTACCGCAAGATTGACGAGATCCCTTTCGATTTCGTGCGGCGCCGGATGTCGGTGGTCGTGGAAGATACGACCGGATTGAACACGCTGATCTGCAAGGGCGCCGTCGAAGAAGTGCTTGGCCTGTGCACCAGGGTGGAAGTCAAGGGAGAGGTCATCGAGGTACTGCCCGAGCACGACGCCAAACGCCGGCAGATAGCGGACGACCTGAACGGTCAGGGCTTCCGCGTGATCGCCCTGGCCTACAAGCAAATGCCGGGGGCGACGGATGACCCTACCTACGCGGTCAAGGATGAGTCTGACCTGATCCTGCTTGGCTTCCTGGCCTTCCTCGATCCGCCCAAGGACACGGCTGCGGAGGCGTTAAAGCAGCTCCACCATTTAAGCGTGGACGTAAAGATCCTGACCGGCGACAACGAGATCATCACCGCGTTCATCTGCAAGGAAGTGGGCCTGCCGGTAGAGCACCTTTTGCTCGGCTCTCAAATTGAGGCGATGAGCGAAGCTGAACTGGCCGAAGCTACCAGCGTGACCAGCGTATTTGCCCGGCTTGCCCCGGCCCACAAGGAACGTATCATCCGCGCGCTCCAGAGCAAGGGCCATGTGGTGGGATTCATGGGCGACGGCATCAATGACGCCCCGGCGCTGAAGGCCGCCGATATAGGCATCTCAGTGGATAGCGCGGTGGACATCGCCAAGGAGTCATCCGACATCATCCTGTTGGAAAACAGTCTGCTGATATTGGAGCAGGGCGTGCTGGAAGGTAGGCGAGTGTTCGGCAACATCGTCAAGTACATTAAGATGGCCGCCAGCTCCAATTTCGGCAACATGTTCAGTGTGGTGGGGGCCAGCGCGTTCCTGCCCTTCCTGCCCATGCTGCCGATCCAGGTGCTGACCAACAACCTTCTCTACGACTTCTCGCAGACCACCATCCCCACCGACGAGGTGGATGCCGACTGGCTGACCCGACCGCGCAAGTGGGAGATCGGCGGGATCTTGCGTTTCATTTTGTTTATCGGGCCGATCAGCTCAATCTTCGATTACCTGACATTCTTCATGATGCTGTACGTGTTCAATTGCTGGGACAATCCGGCCCTGTTCCACACCGGCTGGTTCGTCGAGTCGCTCTTCACCCAGACGCTGATCATTCACGTCATCCGCACCAACAAGATCCCGTTTCTCCAGAGCTGGGCCAGTTGGCCACTCATCGTCACTTCGATAGTAATCGTCACCGTGGGCGCCTTGCTGACGGTTTCGCCCCTCGCCGACGCGCTCGGGTTTGTCCCACTTCCGCCACTATACTGGCTACTGTTGGCGATTATATTGGCGTGTTACGTGGTCCTGACGCAGTTGATCAAGAGTTGGTTTTACCGCAGGTTTGGTGACTGATCGGAATGATCGGTAACTGTTGGCGAGCCGTTGGCCGCCTCCAAGCGTAAGCTCCCCCTCCCGGTAGACAGCAGGAACTGGACTTTTCTGGCAGGATTTTGTGCTGGAGGGAAGTCCAATGAAGAAGTCGCGATTCACCGAATCGCAGATCGTGGCGATTCTGAAGGAAGGGGAAGCCGGGGTGGCGGTGGCGCAACTAACGCGCACACGGGATCAGCGCCGCGACCTACTACCACTGGAAGTCGAAGTACGCCGGGGCTGGGGTGCCCGCGACGTCCCCCCGCTTTCAGTAGCGGGGCGGTTTGGAGTCCAGGGTTACTGTAGCTGTTTTTCTGCAAGGTGTTTCGCATAGGCGGCAGGGGTCATTCCGCCAAGTGCATGCTTCGGGCGCTCTTCGTTGTATTCCCGGCGCCAAGCTTCAATGATGACCTGTGCCTGCGGCAGACTGGTGAACCAGTGCTCGTTAAGGAAGGTCTGATCAAGCCACTCAAAGGCCGGTTTGTAGGTCGCTCGCCCGCTCACGCCGGCGTCGTCGGTGTTTGAAGCGCGGTTTTCGGGTCTCGCGACCCGGTTTCGCTTATGGATCTCGCCTTTTCGACTGCTGCGGACGCAACTATCCCGTCATCGCCAACAACCGCCGTCGTGCCATCCACAGATTCGACAGCGCGAACAGCGTGATCACATGCGCCGTGTTCTTGGCCAGCCCGCGGAATCGCACCTTGCTCAAGCCGAACTGCCGCTTGATCACCCGGAACGGATGCTCGACCTTCGCACGCACGCTCGCCTTGGCCTTCTCGATCTTCTCGAGCGCGCGCTTCTCGCGTCCATCCGCCAGCGCCTTGATCCGGCCGCGCTTGGCCGCGATCTGCCACGCCAGGTTCTTGCGCCTCACGCGCTTGTCCGCACCGGTGTAGCCCGAATCCGCATGCACAACTTCTTCCTTACCGTGCAGCAGCTCGTCGACCACCTCGACATCCGCCTCGTTGGCAGGCGTCGTCGTCACCGTATGCACCAGTCCCGAATCGGCATCCACCCCGATGTGCGCCTTCATCCCGAAGTGCCACTGGTTGCCCTTCTTCGTCTGGTGCATTTCCGGATCGCGCTCGCCCTCCGCGTTCTTCGTCGAACTCGGCGCCGCGATGATCGTCGCGTCCACGATACTCCCGCGCTTGAGCATCAGCCCTTTGCGCGAAAGGTACCCGTTCACCCGCCTCAGGATCTCCGGCGCCAGCTCGTACTCCTCCAGCAGGTGACGGAAATTGAGAATCGTCGTCTCGTCCGGGATTGGCTTGGTCAGCGAAAGGCCGGCGAACCCTCGCATCGGTGTGATCTCGTAGAGCGCTTCCTCCATCGCCGGGTCAGAGAGCCCGAACCAGTTCTGCATCAAATGCACCCGCAGCATCGTCTCCAGTGGATACGGATGCCGTCCCCGACCCGCCTCCGGATACATCGGCTCGATGAGCGAGAGCAGCGACTTCCACGGCACAACCTGTTCCATCTCTTCGAGGAACACCTCCCGCCGCGTCTTCTTCCGCTTGCCGGCGTACTCCGCATCCCCGAACGTCATCTGGCTCATCGCGCGTCTCGCTTGTCAGCGTCCAGACATCTGACCACAATCACAGCGACTTGTTCAGACCTTCCTTAAGGCATTCATCGCGTAGTCGCCCGTTGAAGGACTCCACGTAGGCGTTCTGGTTCGGCTTGCCGGGCTCGATGAGACGCAGATTCACGCGCCGTTCATGCGCCCACTCGACCATCGCGCGCCCGCAGAATTCCCTGCCGTTATCTGTCCGAATCACCTGCGGCAATCCGCGGCTTTGCGCGAGGCGATCCAGAATCCGGGTTAGCGGCCGCCCGGAGATCGCCCGCTGCGGCTCGATGGCCACCGCCTCATGGGTGGCGTCATCCACGATCGTCAGGCATTTGAGCACCCGACCGTCGGCAGTCCGGTCAAAGACGAAATCCATCGACCAGACCTGATTGGCGGCTACCGGCCGTAGCAGGGGCTGTCGCTCGCCCATCGCGACTTTCTTGCGCTTGCGGCGCCGCACTTGCAGCTTCGCCTCCTGGTACAGCCGCTCGACCCGCTTGTAGTTCACGCGCAGCCCCCGTTGCTTGAGCTTGAGATGGATCATCCCGACGCCATAGCGCCGGTGCCGCTGTGCCAAGGCCAGGATCTGCTCGCGCAGCTCGACGTTCCGATCCGGACGTGGCGCATAGCGGAAGGCACTGGCGCTCATCCGCACTACGGTCAGCGCGCGCCGCTCGCTCAACCCCCGGACCACCATGTGCCGCACCAGCTGTTAAGAGGAACCCAAATTTCCCCAGATATGGGAATCGAAATTTCCCCACCCGGTTCACGCTTCGGCCTCTTCGGTACGAACGAGGCCGGCCTTCAACTTCTCCTTGAGCCGATACGAGTTGCCGCGAATGTTGAGCGTCACCGCGTGATGCAGTAGCCGGTCAAGGATCGCGGTCGCGATGACGCGATCGCCGAACACGTCACCCCACGCCGCGAAGCTCTGATTGCTGGTCAGGATCATCGGCCCGCGCTCGTAACGACGGCTGATCAACTGAAAGAACAGGTTGGCGCCCAGCCGCTCGATCGGCAGGTAGCCGATCTCGTCGATGATCAACAGTCGGGGTGTGGTGTAGAACTTCAGCTTTTCGTCGAGCCGACCCTCGGCGTGCGCCTTCGTAAGCGTCGCGATCAGGTTGGCGGCGGTACTGAACAACACCCGGTAGCCGGACTCGATCGCCTTGAGGCCGAGCGCCACCGCGAGGTGCGACTTGCCGACGCCCGGCGGCCCGAGTACCAGGACGTTGTCGCCATGCTCGATGAAGTGGCAGCTGGCCAGCGTTTGCACCTGCTTCTTGTCGATCGAGGGTTGGTAGCTGAAGTCGAAGGTTTCCAGCGGCTTCACGAACGGGAAGCGGGCCATGGCGGTGCGCATGGTCACGTTCTTGCTGGTCTTGGCGGCGACTTCCTCCGACAGCACCTGTTCGAGGAAGTCGGCGTAGGCCAGCTCTCTGGCGGCCGCGTCCTGTAGCAAGGCTTCCAGCCGCTCGCGGCTCTTGAACAGCCGCAGCTTGAGCAGGTGTTCGCCGAGTCGTTCCAGCTGGCCGGCGTTCATGCCACCTCCAGCAATTGCTCGTACACCTCGAGGTCACGCACCTCGACGCCCTGCAGATGGTTCGCTGCGGGTGCCGACGTCGGGGCACTGAACCGCGTCCGCGCATTGCGCGCCGCAGCGCCCGGACCGTGTGCGGGATCGACCTGCAGTTGATGCCGACCGGCGAGCACCGGATGCTCCGCCACCACCTCGCCGCGATGCGAGATCTGCCACATCGCACCCACTCGCACCACCTCGACCGTCTTGCCAATCAGGCGCCACGGCACCGAATAGCGATTGGCGTCGATCGCCACCAGCCAGTCATCGGCCACCACCCGCTCGCGACGCAGCGCCTGGAAGAAGCTCGGCTGATCCAGCGTGCCGACCAACGCTCCGGCTTCCCGCGCGAAGCGGTCGATCGGCCGCTCGTGGGTGGTGCCGTGCACGCGCAGGTCGGACACCTCGGCCAGCCAGGCCAGGAGTTGTTCGTTGAAGTCGGTCAGATCGCGAAATACGCGGCCGGGGAGGAAATTGCGCTTCACATATTTCACCCCGGATTCGACCTTACCCTTGGTCTGGGCGCGATACGGGCGACACAGCCGCGGCTCGAAACCCCAGTGCCGAGCGAAGGCTTCGAAGGTGACATTCCAGCGCGCCTTGCCTTCACTGGGCGCCGTGGTCACCGTGCGCATCCGGTCGTAGAGCAACTCGGCCGGGCGGCCCCCGAAGTGCGCGAAGGCGTGCTCGTGCGCCGCCAGCAGCGCGGGCAACTGCTCGTTCTCGTAGCCCTCGGCCCAGGCCCGGCGCGAGTAGCCGAGCGTCAGTACAAATACATGCACCACGGCGGGGCCGGTCGTGAAGTGGACCCGCGCCTGGCCCCAGTCGACCTGCCCCTGCTGCCCCGGATCCGTTTCAAAGCGACATTGCGTCAGTGCCGCCGCCGCCGCTTCCGTGCGCAATGGCCGTACCGCATTACGCACCGTGTCGTAACCGCCCTGATAGCCCCGCGAGGCACGCAATTCCTGAAACAGAATCCGCGCCGAGTAATTCACCTCCGGCGCTCGTTCCAGCAGCCATGTCCGATGCGCCGACAGCAGCGTCTCGGCCAATGGCGTGCGGCGATACGCGCTCCACTGCGCTTTCCGCAAGCAGCTGCGCACCGTCTTGCGGTCCAAGCCCGACGTGCGTGCCATCTGCGACACCGACTGCCCGTCCGCCTGCATCCGCCGCAACTCCTCCCATCGCTCCTTACTGATCACCGGCATCTCCGCGCCCACCTCGGGCACGGCGACGTTAGCCGGTACGTCGATCACCACCCCTTCCACCACTTGATTTCCTTCCATCTACGATCTCCCGATCAATGATGGGTGGGGAAGATTCAATTCCTACAAGTGGGGATTTTTGCATTCCTGCTGACAACCAGCTCCCTCCGGGCCGGTGCGGTCACCACTTTTTTCGTAAGGCCTCCCGCGTGACCTCGTTCTCCAGCATCGATTCGGCCAGGAGCTTCTTCAGCCGGCTGTTCTCCGTCTCCAACTCCTTCAGCCGCTTGGCGTCGGACACGCTCATGCCGCCGAATTTGCTGCGCCATAGATAGAACGAGGCGTCACTGAAGCCGTGCTTGCGGCACAAATCCTTGATCGCCACGCCGGCATCCGCCTCGCGCAAGAACCCGATGATCTGCTCCTCCGAGAATCGCTTCTTCACGTCCAATCTCCTTATCAGGTGGGATTGGACTCCAAATCGCCGTGCTACTCAAAAGCGGGGGGACGTCGGGCCAACGCCAATCGCGTCCGGCGCGCCGTCCGAGTCCCTTGAATCTGCGTAAAGTCGCACCCCCGACAGAGCTCCTCCCCGGCCCGCAATCAGATTGCGCCTCCGCGGTCACCGCCGCGGCGTGCCGGTATACTTGGACATTCGATCTCCGCGGGGGGCAGCGAACGTACGCACCTGCATGTGGTGCAGGGGGTCGAGTGTTCGAATCACTTCGCCCCGACCATATTCAAAGACTTACGGCCGCTCGTGCGGCCGTTTGCCTAAGAAATCTGGGACTGCCTAAGTTTGTTTTCCTTCGGAGTGCAACGGTGGGCATTCTTCCCGGGCTCGAGATGCAAAAAAAACCGGCCTCAGTGGCCCACAGCGATGGAGCGCGCTCCGCCTGCGCCGGATTCGAGGCGCTCGCGCGAATCGGCTCGAAAGACGTCGAGTGGGCTGCCGTCATACTCGCAGGCTTCGCGGTAGAAAACGCGCTCAAGGCATTTGTCGCGTCACGCGGAGGAAATCCACGCCAGCACGGCCACGATCTGGTTGC
Organism: uncultured Pseudomonadota bacterium; assembly: GCA_963816415.1. Lineage (GTDB taxonomy): Bacteria > Pseudomonadota > Gammaproteobacteria > Burkholderiales > Casimicrobiaceae > VBCG01. Next base: position 74,041 of record CAWFKR010000008.1, on the reverse strand, counting down.
GCTCTGGGGACAAGCGCGCGCGCTCGGCGGCCCACTGCGCCCAATGTCTCAAAACCCGCCGCCGTGGTGCGTCGAGTTGAGTACGCTGACCGCCGCCACCCCTTTCGAGGCTCGCTATCACGGCGCACACGGGAATCAATCGCCGCCCATCGCAACTATGCTTCGGGAAATTCCCCAATTAGTTGCCGCGGCTTGCACTTAGGTCAGGGCTAAATCCAGCGCGGCGTTTCTCGCCGCCGGACGGCCTTCGTAGCGCGGTTACGGTCCGGCACCTCTCTCGCGAGGGGTGTGTCGGAGGGGCCCAAGTACAAGCGTCACTAAATCGAGTTGCGGGGGCCTGAAACCGGACCCGTTTACTTACCGACTAATTCCATTTGAACTGATCCCATTTCCGTTTCAGTTCGGCGCAGAGGTGGGGTTTTCCGACTTCGCCATTTACGTCTAAACTAAATGGCAAGGAGATGCACTCAATGGCCAAAGCTGAAGCCACAGTTGAGGAGCTCGTCGGGATGATTGAACGCGGCGACCTGCGCCTGCCAGAGATGCAGCGCCGCTACGTTTGGCGATCGACCCGAGTGCGCGACCTGCTCGAGTCGCTTTATCGCGGCTATCCGTCTGGTGCCATCCTGTTGTGGGAGACCGACGAGGCCGTGCTGCAGCAGGAGTTTGCCGTCCCGCAAGAGAAGAACCCCTACCAGAGCACGCGCCTTTTGCTCGACGGGCAGCAGCGTCTCACATCGCTCTCTGCCGTGATCCGCGGCGAGCCGGTGACGTTGCCGCGGCCGGATCCGGCACCCCGTACCGGGCTCCAACCACCACGAGGGTGCCGCTATGTGTCCTAGCGTACGGACGACCATCGGAGAACTTGTGAGCATTCAAGGCGCAATCGGCAGCGGGCAGAAGCCACTTGTCCGACGGCGGATATTGCCGCCTCCCGATTCCACTTTGACAAGGATCGGCACGCCCGCGGATCCTTGAACGCCTTTCGGAAAGCGGCAATGCCCCAGGCAGGAAACGGCCTCACTCAAGCGGACAGCGCCGGGAAGGTTCCTGACACTACGGAAGTGCAACGCCAGCAAGCGCTGCTGAAGACGGGAGCGTTGCAGAGCGCGATTCTCAACAGCGCCAACTTCTCGATCATCGCCACCGACGAAAAGGGCGTCATCCAGCTTTTCAATGTCGGCGCCGAGCGAATGCTGGGCTATGCGGCCGCCGATGTCGTCAACAGGATCCGCCCCAGTGACATCCACGATCCACACGAGGTGTCGGTGCGCGCACAGGCGCTGAGCCTCGAGCTCGCCACTCCGATTGCGCCGGGCTTCGAGGCATTGGCCTTCAAGGCTTCGCGGGGGATCGAAGACATCTACGAATTGACCTATATCTGCAAGGATGGCAGCCGCTTCCCGGCCGTCATTTCCATCACGGCGCTGCGCGATGATTACGGCGAGCTCATCGGATACCTGTTGATCGGCACCGACAATTCCGTGCGCAAGCAGGTCGAATCCGAATTGCACGAGGCCATTGCCGCTGCCGAGAAGGCCAATCGCGCGAAAACGGATTTTCTGTCTGGCATGAGCCACGAGTTGCGCACTCCGCTCAATGCCATCCTCGGTTTCGCCCAGCTCATGGAATCGGGCACGCCGCGACCGACGCCTTCCCAGAAGCGAAACCTCGACCAGATTCTCAAGGCGGGCTGGTACCTGCTGGAGTTGATCAACGAAATCCTCGATCTCGCATTGATCGAATCCGGCAAGGTGACGCTGTCGCGCGAACCCGTATCACTGCGCGAGGTCATGCTGGAGTGCCGGGCCATGATCGAGCCGCAGGCGCAGAAGCGCGGAATCTCGATGACGTTTCCCGGATTCGAGGTTCCCTATTTTGTCAATGCCGATCGGACCCGGGTCAAGCAAGTTCTGATCAACCTGCTCTTTAACGCAATCAAGTACAACAGGCCGAAAGGCACGATCGCCGTCGAGTGCAGCCCGAGCTCTGCTCATTCGATTCGCATCGGCGTCCGCGACACCGGTGCGGGACTGTCTCCGGAACAGCTTGCGCAGCTCTTCCAACCGTTCAATCGGCTGGGGAAGGACGCCAGCGCGGAGGAAGGCACGGGCATCGGCCTGGTGGTCACCAAGCGGCTGGTCGAGTTGATGGACGGCGCGATCGGCGTTGAGAGCACGGTCGGGGTCGGCAGCTTGTTCTGGGTCGAATTGAGCCTGACAAGCGCGCCGCAGCAATTGCTTCAGGAAGCCGAGCCCTCGATGTCCGCAAGACCGCCCGTACAGGATGGCCTGCCGCGCCGCACCGTGCTCTATGTTGAAGACAATCCGGCCAACCTCGAATTGGTGGAGCAATTGATCGCGCGACGTCAGGATCTGCGCCTGTTGAGCGCCGCGGACGGCAATCTCGGCATCGAGTTCGCCCGCAGCTATCAGCCCGAAGTCATTCTGATGGACATCAATCTGCCCGGCATCAGCGGGATCGAAGTCATGAAGGTCCTGCGCGCTGATCCGAAGACGGCGCATATCCCCATCATGGCGCTCAGCGCCAATGCGGTGCCGCGGGACATCGCAAAGGGCCTCGAGGCGGGATTCTTCGACTATCTGACGAAACCCATCAAGGTCAACGAATTCATGGCGGCGGTCGACGCTGCAATGGAATATGCCGAAACGGCATCAGACCGTGCAGCCGACAGGGAGAAAGTATGAGGATCACCGAGCTCGACATTCTCAACGCCGGCATTCTGGTCGTTGACGACCAGGAGGCCAACGTCAGTCTTCTCGTGCAGATGCTGCACGATGCCGGCTACGCTCGCGTTTCCTCCACCATGAATCCGCTCGAGGTCTGCGCGCTTCATCGAAAGCACCGCTATGACCTGATCCTGCTTGACCTGCAGATGCCTGGCATGGACGGATTCCAGGTGATCGAGGGTCTCAAGACGAACGATGCCGACGCTTACCTTCCGGTCGTCGTGATCACCGCCCAGCCAGGCCACAAACTGCAGGCGCTGCAAGCCGGCGCCAAGGATTTCATCAGCAAGCCCTTCGATCTGGTCGAAGGGAAGACGCGCGTACACAACATGCTGGAGGTACGACTGCTGTACAAGAAGCTCGAGAATCACAGCGTGATGCTGGAGCAGACGGTGCAGGAGCGGACCGCCGAGCTGCGCGAAAGCGAAGCACGCTATCGCCGCCTTACCGAGCTGGCGTCCGATTGGTACTGGGAGCAGGACGAGCAAGGAACCTTTACCAAGGTTTCCGGCCCGGTTCTGGAGATGCTCGGAATCCGGGTCGAAAGCCTTGCGGACGATAAACCGGGCGCCCACGTGGAAGGCTGGAACGAGGCGGAACGCGAGAAGCTGAGGACGACCATTGCGGCCCGCCAGCCGTTCCTGGATTTCCACTTCAGCCGCGTCAATGCCGATGGTTCACGACAGCAATATCGGGTGAGCGGTGAACCGATGTTCAACCGGTCGTGCCGCTATATCGGTTACCGCGGCATCGGTGTGGAAATCACCGCCCCGTAGCGACCTCAGCATCCTGACGGCTAACGATGCCAACGCCCAACAGTCCGAGGCAGAACCACATTCTCGCGGCCCTTTCCGACGGGGACGTCGGGGATATCGAGCGCCTTTCCACGCATCTGGAGCTCGTCGCGATGCCGCTCGGTGAAATACTCTACGAGCCCGGCGGACAGTTGCAGCACGCATATTTTCCCACCACCTCCATCGTGTCGCTGCACTATGTCATGGAGTCTGGCGCGACGGCAGAAACGGCGGGAGTGGGTAACGAGGGCGTTGTCGGCATTTCCCTCTTCATGGGAGGAAATACCACGCCAAGCTCTGCCGTCGTACAGACAGCGGGGCATGCGTACCGACTGGGCCGCCATTGGCTGATGGAGGAATTCGCTCGCGCCGGACCGATGCAGCGCTTGTTGCTCCGCTATACCCAGGCGCTAAGTACCCAGATGATGCAGACTGCAGCCTGCAATCGGCATCACTCCATCGAGCAGCAACTGTGCCGCTGGCTATTGTCGACGCTCGATCGCCTTCCCTCGGGCGAGTTGGTGATGACGCAGCAATTGGTGGCAAGCATGCTCGGCGTGCGCCGGGAAGGCGTCACGGAAGCCGCCGGGAACCTTCAGGCCGCCGGATTCATTCGCTATCGGCGTGGTCACATTACCGTGCTCGATCGCTCCGGGCTGGAAACCCGCACGTGCGAGTGCTACCAGGTGGTCAAGACCGAGCTCGATCGTCTCCTGCCCTACGTCGTAAGGTAGCGCCGCTGGCCCATGGCCCCGTGACTGTGCTCATCCGCCGAGCACGCCTCGATCGCGCGCTCGCAACGCCTTCGAGGAACCCCGGCACTCAATCCTTGTCGGGACCTATCGAAATTCGACTCTAGCCCATTGTATCGAACGCGTTCGCCGCCGATGACTCGCCCGGCCCGATAGTCAGGTCCTCCTCATCCAAAATAAAGGCCGCCGGAACCGGAGTGGTATTTTCGATCGCGCGAAGCAGGGCCGTCGCCGCGCGCTCGGCAATCCGGGATTCCGCGCGTTCCGCAGAGTGGCTGGGGCGCGGCCACGAGTGCTTCATCGGGGCGACTTCGATGCGATCGGCGCGCGAATCAGCGCGCTTCTGGCCACGCATTCCAGATGGAAAAGGACCGAGTGGGTGGCCTTCGTGCGCCTGATTCAGCTGCAATGTATGCTTGCCCATCGATCCACCGCTGAAGTTCCGAACCTGCAAATGATCGCGGGTTTCGCTGCCCACCGTCTGTTCGGCGCCGAACGCACGGTGACGCCGCCTGCGCGATCGACCATCGCTGACAACGGACTTCGGTAGCCTGGATTCAGGTCACGTCCGCAACGTCGGCATGGACGCGACCCGACTTGACTGCCTCGACGAGCACCGCATGATGTCGTTCGGTCTGATCTGCGTAACGACCCGCGAAATACTTCAGGGGTCGATCGAAGAAATCGCTGCCGCCCAGGTATCCGCTAATGGCAGACGCGTCGCCGGTCTTTGCGTGTGCCCGCGCCACGGCCCAGCCGCAGTAGTGCTGAGTAATCGGTGAACCCATCGACTTCCATGGCGTCGAGGTTCACCGAGATCCTACTCACTAAATACAGAAGGCCGCACCTAGACTGGTGCGGCCTACCTATGAAACCTTTGGCTCCCCGACCAGGGCTCGAACCTGGGACCTGCGGATTAACAGTCCGTCGCTCTACCAACTGAGCTATCGGGGATTTGCTGCAAAGTCGAGCATTATAGCGGCTTCGCCGACCGATTTGAAGCCGGCTCGCAACTCAGGACTTGAGGCGATATCCGGTCCTGAAGATCCACGCGATGATCGCCATGAAGATGGCGAGGAAGACGACGGTCATGCCGAGGCTCACCGGGACACTCACGTCGGCGATGCCGTAGAAGCTCCAGCGGAATCCGCTGACCAGGTAGACGACCGGATTGAACAGCGTCACCTTCTGCCAGAACGGCGGCAGCATGTCGATCGAGTAGAAGCTGCCGCCCAGGAAGGTCAGCGGGGTCACGATCAGCAGGGGCACGAGCTGCAGCTTCTCGAAGCCGTCGGCCCAGATGCCGATGATGAATCCGAGCAGGCTGAACGTCACCGCCGTCAGCACCAGGAACAGGACCATCCACACCGGATGGCTGATCTGCAGCGGCACGAACAGCTCGGCCGTCACGAGAATGATGAGGCCCAGGATGATCGACTTGGTCGCGGCGGCCCCGACGTAGCTGACGACGATCTCCAGGTACGAAATGGGCGCCGACAGGAGCTCGTAGATCGTGCCCGTGAACCTGGGGAAATAGATGCCGAACGACGCGTTGGAAACGCTCTGAGTCAGCAGCGACAGCATGATCAGACCCGGCACGATGAACGACCCATAGGCGATCCCGCCGACCTGCTGGATGCGCGACCCGATCGCCGCGCCGAACACGACGAAATAGAGCGACGTCGAAATCACCGGCGAGACGACGCTCTGCAGCAGCGTGCGCCGGGTGCGCGCCATTTCGAAGCGATAGATCGCGCGCACCGCGTGGAGGTTCATCGCCGGTCCTTCACCAGGCTGACGAAGATGTCCTCGAGCGAGCTCTGCGAGGTCTGCAGGTCCTTGAAGCGGATGCCCGCCTGGTCGAGGTCCTCCAGCACCGCGGCGATGCCGGTCCCTTCAACTTCCGCGTCGTACGTATACGTCAACTCGTTGCCGTCGCGCGACAATTCGAGCTGATGGCGCGATAGCCCGGGTGGAATCCGGTCCAGCGTGCCGTGGAGCTGCAGCGTCAACTGCTTGCGGCCCAGCTTGCGAATGAGCTCGGTCTTCTCTTCGACGACGATGAGCTCGCCCTTGCTGATCACGCCGATGCGGTCGGCCATCTCCTCGGCCTCGTCGATGTAGTGCGTGGTCAGGATGACGGTGACGCCACTCTCCCGCAGCGCGTGCACCAGCTGCCACATGCTGCGGCGGAGCTCGACGTCGACGCCGGCCGTAGGCTCGTCCAGGAACAGGATCTGCGGCTCGTGCGACAAGGCCTTGGCGATCAGCAGGCGGCGCTTCATGCCCCCCGAAAGCGTCATGATCCTGCTGTCTTTCTTGTCCCAGAGCGAAAGATCCTTCAGCACCTTCTCGATATGGTCGGGATTGGGCGCCTTCCCGAACAGTCCGCGGCTGAACGACACGGCACCCCAAGGCGTCTCGAAGGCGTCGGTCGTCAGTTCCTGGGGCACGAGCCCGATCCGCGATCGCGCCGCCCGGTAATCGGCGATGATGTCGTGGCCGTCGACCAGCACCCGGCCCGCGCTCGGGTTGACGAGCCCGCAGATGATGCTGATCAGCGTGGTCTTGCCCGCGCCGTTCGGCCCCAGCAGGGCGAATATCTCGCCGCCGCGAATCTCCAGGTCGACGCTCTTCAGCGCCTGGAAGCCGGACGCATAGGTCTTGGAAAGATTCGAGATCGAGATGATCGACGGCATGGACGCGACCATAGCAAATCCCGGCATGCCCGGGCGCCTCGCGAGGGCTTTACCCGCAGCGCGATCGTTCGTACTGTTGCAGCCGTGCAATAGTGCTCGCCAATCGAACTGGGAATCGTCGCCGTGTGCGGCGCGTCCATGGGCGCGGTGAAGGTGACGGCATGCTGAGGGACTGGATCGGAAAGACCGAGATCGTATCGGACGTGGCGACGGCGGCGCCCTGGGCCGCCCTTGCCGCAACGCTCGACCGTCCCGCCGGCCGCCCCGCGCCGGGCACACGGATCCCCCCGCTTTGGCACTGGCTCTACTTCCTGCAGCTGGCGCGGCAATCGGAGCTCGGGCCCGACGGCCATCCCAGGCGCGGCGGCTTCCTGCCTCCGGTCGATTTGCCGCGAAGGATGTGGGCAGGCAGCCAACTCACGTTCCACAAGCCGCTGCGCATCGGCGATGCGATCACGCGCACGTCGACCATCGAGGACGTGACCGAGAAGCGCGGGCGCAGCGGCCCGCTGGTGTTCGTCAGGGTCCGCCACGCGATCCGCCGGCACGAGGACGCCGACGATGCGATCACCGAGTTCCACGACATCGTCTATCGCGATGCGCCGCAACCGGGTGAGCTCGCCGCGCCGCCGCAGGCTGCGCCCGGTGGCGCAACCTGGGAGCGCGAATGCGTCCCGGACGCCGTGCTGCTGTTTCGCTATTCAGCGCTCACGTTCAATGGCCACCGGATCCACTACGACCGCCGCTACGTCACCGACGTCGAGGGTTACCCGGGGCTGGTCGTCCACGGGCCGCTGATCGCGACGCTGCTGCTCGAGCTGCTGCACCAGCGGCGGCCCGACGTCGACGTCGCGCATTTCGAATTCCGTGCGATGCGCCCGACCTTCGACACCGCACCGTTCTTCGTCTGCGGGAAGCCGGAAAGCGGTGACATGAGCCCGCTGGGCCGCTCCGACGGCGAACCGCGGCGTGCGCCGCACCTAGGCAGCCCGCTCAACTTCAGGCTGTGGGCCCGCAGCGCCGACGGCGGTCTGGCGATGGAGGCGGTGGCCCGCGGGCGCTGAGCTAATGCAGCGGCGGCCCGGCCGCGTCGACCTGCGCCGCGGACCGGCGCGACAGGGTGTCGGGGTCGCGCGGCGCTGGCTCGCCGCGGAAATGCGGTGCCGCGAGCTTCAGGTAGTGGAACATCGACCACAACGTGAGGATCGCGGCGACCCACAGCGCGATGGTGCCGAGGATTGGCGTCGAGATGCCCGGGATGACGTTCTCCCACAGCAGCAGCGCGATCAGCGCGGTCATCTGCGCGACGGTCTTGATCTTGCCGATGAAGGCGACCGCGACGTTGCGCGCGCGTCCCAGCTGGGCCATCCACTCCCGCAGCGCGGAGATCGCGATCTCGCGGCCGATGATGATGATCGCGAGATAGGCATCGGCGCGGCCGAGATCCACCAGCAGGATCAGCGCGGCGGCGACCATCAGCTTGTCGGCGACCGGGTCGAGGAAGGCACCGAACGCGCTGGTCTGGCCCCAGCGCCGCGCCAGATAGCCGTCGAGCCAGTCGGTGATCGCGGCGAGTGCGAACACCCCCATCCCGGTCCAGTCGCGCGCGACCTGCGAAAGCCAGGCGTCGGGAACGTAGTAGACCCCGACGAACACCGGGATCAGCACGATCCGCAGCCAGGTCAGGGCGGTGGGAAGGTTGAGCATGGTCGGGGGCCGGGCGTCTGCCGCTGCACGCAGCGAGGATTCTACTCCGCAGGATCAATGAAGTTGGCCGTAGATCCGCTCGGCCAGCGCCTGCGAGATGCCGGGGACGCGCGCGATCTCCTCGACGCTCGCCGACTGCATGGCCTTCAGCCCGCCGAAGTGCGCGAGCAGCGCCTGCCGGCGCTTGGCCCCGATGCCGTCGATTTCCTGCAGGGAGGAGGTCGTGCGCGCCTTGCCGCGACGCGCCCGATGCCCCTGGATCGCGAAGCGATGCGCCTCGTCGCGGATCTGCTGCAGCAGGTGCAGGCCCGGATGGTCGGCGGGCAGATTGAGCGCCGCCTCGCGGCCGGGAAACACGATGTCCTCGAGCCCGGGTTTGCGCTCCGGCCCCTTGGCGATGCCGATCAGCGGCACCTGGTGCAGGCCCTGCTCGGCCAGCACCTCGGCAGCCACCGACACCTGCCCGCGCCCGCCATCCACCACCAGCAGGTCGGGCGCCGGGTACTCGCCTGCAACGATGCGGGCGCAGCGTCGCGACAGCGCCTCGCGCATCGCCGCGTAATCGTCGCCGCCCTGCGGAGGCGTCACGTTGAAGCGTCGGTATTCCGACGTCTGCATTGCCAGCCGGTCGAAGATGACGCAGGACGCGACCGCCGCCTCACCCATCGTGTGGGACACGTCGAAGCATTCGATGCGCTGCGCCGAGGGCGAAAGTCCGAGCGCCTCCTGCAGTGCCGCGAGGCGTTCTTCCTGCGTCGCCTTCTGGGCGAGTCGCTGGCGGATCGCCAGCGTCGCGTTCTGCGTCGCCATGGTCACCCAGACGCGGCGCTCGCCGCCGGGGCTGGTGACGATCTCGACCTTGTGCCCCGACTGTTCGCAGAGCACGTCGGCGAACCCCGCGGCGTCGTCCGCCTGCGGCACGACCAGCGTCGGCGGCACCGGGCGCTCGACGTAGTGCTGCCCGAGGAACGCCGCAACGACGTCACGGGGATCGCCCGACTCCGCATGCCTGGGAAAGAACGTTCGGTCGCCGACGTGGCGCCCGCCGCGGATCATCACGACATTCACCGCGAAGACCGCCTGCTCGTACACGGCGACCACCACGTCGATGTCGCCGGCGGTCGTGCTCTCGACGAACTGGCGCGCCTGCAGCTCGCGCAGGCGCTGGATCTTGTCGCGGATGCGGGCGGCGCGCTCGAAGGCGAGCCCCGCCGCCGCCTCGTCCATCTGGGCCTTGAGCTGCGCCAGCACCTCGTCGGTCTTGCCCTGCAGGAACAGCACGGCCGCCTGGACGTCCTCGCGATAGTCGCTCTCCGAGATCAGGCCGACGCAGGGTGCCGTGCAGCGCTCGATCTGGTGCAGCATGCACGGCCGCGACCGGTTCGCGAACACGGTGTTCTCGCAGGTACGCAGCTGGAACACCTTCTGCAATAGCGCCATCCCCTCGCGCACGGCGCCTGCGCTGGGGAACGGGCCGAAGTAGCGATGGCGCCGGTCGAGCGCGCCGCGGTGAAACCGCAGCTGGGGAAACGCATCGCCCGATAGGCAGACGTACGGATAGCTCTTGTCGTCGCGAAACAGGATGTTGTAGCGCGGCTCGAGGGCCTTGATCAGGTTGTTCTCGAGCAGCAGCGCCTCGCCCTCGGAGCGCACGACGGTGGTCTCGACGCGCGCGACCTGCGCGATCATCGCGGCGATGCGCGGCTCGTGGCCGGTCTTCTGGAAGTAATTGGCGACCCGCTTCTTCAGGTCGCGCGCCTTGCCGACGTACAGCGCCCCGCCCGCCGCGTCGAACATCCGGTAGACCCCCGGCAGATGCGGCAGCGACGCGACGAGTTCGCGCGCGTCGAAGGCGGCCGCCCCCGCTTCGGCCTCGACGGTGTGGCGGTTGTGCCTCGCGACCTTGGTCATCGCCGCTTCACGCCTGCGCAGCCTGCGACTCCACGGTTCCGCTGCCGCACGGGCGCCGAAGATGCGCCGCGATCGCATCGAATACCGATCGGAACATCTGCGCCGTCAGGCGGCCGGTATTGGTGTTGTAGCGGCTGCAGTGATAGCTGTCGAACATCGTCACGCCGGAGGGAAGCTCGTGGCGGGCCGCATGCGCGAACGGATGGGTGCTCTTCCGCTCGCCCACTGCACCGAGCGTGGCATCGTGGGCGATCCGGCCGAGCGCCAGGATCGCACCCCCCGCCGGCACGGCGGCGAGGTCCGCGGCGAGGAAATCGTTGCAGGCGCGAACCTCGCCCGGCGTGGGCTTGTTCTCCGGCGGCAGGCACTTGACGGCATTGGTGATCCGGCAGCCGGTGAGGGTCAGCGGATCGTCCGCGGTCCGCGACAGCGGCGACGATGCGTAGCCGTAGGCGTGGAGCGTGTCGTACAGCAGGATTCCGGCGTAATCGCCGGTGAACGGACGCCCGGTCGCGTTTGCCCCGTGCATCCCCGGCGCCAGACCCACGATGACCAGCCGCGCGGCGGCGTCGCCGAACGGCGGGACCGGTGCGCAGTGGTAGCCCGGATGCTCCTCCCGAACCCGCGCCAGGAATCCCGAAAGCCGCGCACAGCGGCGGCACGACGCATCGTAGGTCAGGCTCGCGATTACGGCGTCTGGCACAATTCGCGCTCTCTTCAGATTGACGACAACGCGATATCTTACTGTGCTCCCGCTCGAAACCCGCCTCGAAGTCCGCAAGTGCCTGCCGGCGGGAAGCTCGCGCAAGCCTCCGCTGGTCTTCGTCCACGGCGGTTACTGCGACGCATGGGTGTGGGAGCCCAATTTCCTGCCCTGGTTCGCCGCGCGCGGCTATCCGGCCTACGCGCTCAGCCTGCGCGGCCACGGCGCGAGCGGCGGGGCCGACACGATGTTCATCGCCGGCCTCGACGACTACGAGGCCGACGTCGAGCACATTGCCGGATCGCTCGCTGCGCCGCCGGTGTTCATCGGTCATTCGATGGGTGCGGCGATCGTCGAGCGCATCGTCGCCAAGCGTCCGGTGCGCGGCGCGGCGTTGCTCGCGCCGCTGCCGCCCGCCGGTCTGCTCCAGATCGCAACGCGGCTGGCCAGCGAGCATCCGGATTACCTGATCCACATGAGCGGCATCGATCCGTCGCAGCTGTCCGGAAACGTGCTGCACACGCTGCGCCCCTTCTACTTCAGCGCGGATGTCCCTGCGGGCGTCCTGGCCGAGGCCGCACAGCACCTGAATGCCGAGTCCCCGCGCGCGCTGTTCGACCTGTCGCTGAGGCTGCACTGGGCGCTGCCCACCCGCGACCACCGTCCGGTGTTCGTGCTGGGCGCGGAAGGCGACCGCATCTGCACGCCCGACGACGTCCGCGCCACCGCCCGGCACCACCGCGTCGACGCCTCGATCGTGCCGGGCCTCGCGCACCTGCTGATGCTCGAGCCGGGATGGGAACGCGCCGCGAAGCCGCTGGAGGCGTGGCTGCGCACGCTGGAGTGACCGCCCTCGCCTGCTTCGCTCCCTCACCCGCCTCCCCTCACCCCAAACCTCTCCCACTGCGTGGGAGGGGGACCACGGCGAGAGCGAGGCCGGTGAGGGAAGTCTCGTCAGTGCGGTCGCTTGTTGACGAAGTCCGCGAACGAGTCGGCGGCCAGCGGCTGGCTCACCCAATAGCCCTGGAAGCAGTGGCAGCCGCGAACGTCGAGGAAGTCGAGCTGCGCCCGCGTGCCGACACCTTCGGCGACGACCTTGAGGCCCAGGCCCCGGGCGAGGCCGATGATCGCCTCGGTGATCGCCGCGTCCTGCGGATCGGTCTCGAGATCGGCGATGAACGAGATGTCGATCTTCAGCGTGTCGATCGGGAAATGCTTCAGGTGGGTCAGTGACGAGTAGCCGGTGCCGAAATCGTCGATCGCGACGGTGAAGCCTTCGCCGCGCAGCGCATGCAGCACCTTGCGCATGGCGTCGAGGTCGTGCATCAGGCTGGTCTCGGTCACCTCGAGCTCGAGCCAGGAAGGCTCGCAGCCCTCGCCGCGGACGATCTCCGAGATCCGCTGCGCAAGGTCTTCGCGGTAGAACTGCTTGGCCGACAGGTTGACCGAGATCGTCAGCGGCATCCCGGCCTTGCGCCAGGCCGCGCATTGCGCGGCCGCGGTCTTCAGCACCCAGTCACCCAGCGCGTGGATCAGGCCCGACTCCTCGGCCAGCGGAATGAAGATCTGCGGCGTGATGTTGCCGTGCTCGGGATCGTTCCAGCGCAGCAGCGCCTCGGCGCCCACGATCGCGCGATCGGCGATGCGCACGACCGGCTGGTAATGGAGCTTCAGCACGTCGTCCTTCAGTGCGCCGCGCAGCGCCGTCTCCAGCGTGTGCTGGCGCGAGCGATGTGCCGCGAGATCGGCGTCCAGGAACTGGTAGGTGTTGCGGCCCAGCTCCTTCGACCGGTACATCGCGACGTCGGCGTGCTTCATCAGCTCTTCGGGGTCGTCCGAATCGTCGGGAAACACCGAAATGCCGATCGACGAGGTGACGTAGATGTCGTGGTCCTCGATGCGGAAAGGCTGTGCGATCGCGTCCAGCAGCTTCTGCGAGATGCGCCCCAGCACCTGCGGTTCGTCGAAATCCTCGACGATGACCATGAATTCGTCGCCGCCCAGGCGCGCGAGCAGGTCGGATTCGCGCAGCGCCTCGGTCAGCGATCGCGTGACGCTCTTCAGGAGCTCGTCGCCGATCCGGTGGCCCAGGGTGTCGTTCACGTTCTTGAAGCGGTCGAGGTCGATGAACAGCACCCCCACGCGGTGGCCGCTGCGTCGCGCCTGGGCGATCGCCTGCGTCAGGCGCTCGTTCAGCATCAGCCGGTTCGGCAGTCCGGTCAGCGCATCGCGCGTGGCCATGTACTGCAGCCGCTCCTCGGCCTGGATGCGCGAGCTCACGTCCTGCACGAACGACAGGATCGAGACCACCTTGCCGTCGTCGCCGACCAGCGCGGAGTGGTACCACTCGCACCAGATCGTGTTGCCGTCCTTGCGGTAGTTGCGCGTGACGCCGGTCTCGCGCGGCTCCTGGCCCAACATCAGGCGGTTGAACAGCCCGACCATCGCGCCGCTGTCCTCCTCGTGCAGCAGCGGATTGTCGTTGAGCGACATGCCGAGCACGGCGTCGCCGTCCCAGCCGAAGATGACCTCGGCCTGCGGCGACCAGCGGACCAGTTTCAGGTCGCGGTCCCACTCCAGGACGGCCAGCGGCGTATTGCTGATGTGCGACGACAGCATCCAGTTCGCGCGGCGCAGCGCATCCTCGTTCTTCCTCTGCTCGTCGATGTCGGTGTGCACCGCATAGATGCCGATGACGTTCTCTTCGCTGTCGCGGTGCGGCGCGTAGTGGATCGATTCCCACATCAGCTCGCCCGATGGCTGCGGAAGCTTGAGCTCGGTCGAGACCGTCTCGCCCTTGAGCACGCGGTCGAGCAGCGGCTGCAGGAGCAGGAACCGGTTCTGGCCGACCACGTCGGACATGGCCCGACCGGTCAACTCGTTGCGGCTCGCACCCAGCCACTTCTCGTTGTGACCGTTGATGAAGCGGTAGCGATACTCGCGATCGACGTACGACACGCGCGCCGGCACGTTGTCCATGATGAGGCGCAACTCGCCCTCGGACGCACGCAGCGCCTCCTGCGCCTGCTTGAGGCCGTGGATGTCGTTCATCAGGACGAAGGTGCCGTGCACCTCGCCCGACGGGCCCCGATCGGGGACCACCCGCACCGTCATCCAGCGCCGCATGCCGTCGGCACCCGGCACGAGGCGGTCGAACGACGCCGATTCGCCTTCGAGAGCGCGGGCGAACATCGGTTGCGCGCTCTGATAGATGACCGGACCGAAAATGTCGCGCAGGCGCAGGTGTGCGACCTGCTCGACGGTCAGGCCGAAGTACTGGAGGAACGTCCGGTTGACGTAGTGGCAGCGCTCGTCGCGATCGATGTAGGCGACCGGGGCCGGCACGCCATCCATGATCGCGCGCAACTGCGACTCGCGCGACGCCAGGGTGTCCTGCGCGATCTTGAGGTCGGTGATGTCGTGACCGACGACATACTCGCCCTTGAGCGAGCCGTCGAAATTGAGGTCGGGCACGCAGCGCGCGCGAATCCAGCGGGTGCGGCCGAGGGCGTCGACGACGGCGCGCTCGTAGGTCATCGCCTCGCCGGTCCTGCGATGATCGCGGCCCGGCGCCAGGGCCTGCGAGGCCTCGACGCCCAGTACCTCCTCGGGCTTCTTGCCGATGACCTCGTCGCGGCTGACCCCGTACAGCTCGAGGAAGGCCTCGTTGACGAAGACGTAACGGCGCTCGGCGTCGAGGTAGACGACGGGCTCCGGGATGTTGTCGGTGAACAGGCGCAACTGCTTCTCGCGCTCGGCCAGTTCCTGCTCGGTCTGCTTGAGGTCGTGGATGTCGTATTCGGTGCAGTAGAGGCCCCGCACCTTGCCGGTCGAATCGAGATCCGGCGCCATCCGGCCGTGCATCCACCGCCGCTGGCCATGGGCGTTCTGGCCGATGCGCTCGTACTCGACGTGCTCGCCCGCTTGCGCACGCTTCAGGATCGGGCGCAGGAACGACGCGACATCGGAGGCCATCACCTCGAATGGCGTCTTGCCGTAGATCTCGTCCTGCGGCTTGCACACCCAGTTCGCGAACGCCTGGTTGACGAACGTGTAATGCAGGCTCTTGTCCAGGTAGGCGATGGGGCCCGGGATGTTGTCGGCGAACAATCGCAGCTGCTGCTGCTGCGACTTCAGCGCCTCGCGGACCCGGACGTCGTCCTCGATGTCGTTCCACACGACGAACGCGCCCCCGACGCGCCCGCCCACCTCGCGGTCGGGGAACAGCGTGACGCGCACCCAGCGCAGCTCGCCCGATGTGCGGCGCTCGCGGCGCTCGTAGGACACCGTCGCGCCGGCGAACGCGCGCTCGATGTAGCCCTGCATCTCGGTCAGCGCATCCGACGGAAGGAAGTCCGACAGCGTATGCCCGAGCAGGTCGTCGGCCTGCACGCCGATCCAGTCGGCGAACGGCTTGTTGGCGAAGTGCAGCCGGAGCTGGCGGTCGAAGTGCAGGATCGGCAGCCCGACGCTGTCGGTGACCAGCCGCAGCCGGTGCTCGCGCTGCCCGGCCTCGAGCTCGAGCCGCTTCAGCTGGTCGACGTCGCTGAAAGTCGCGAGGAAGCCCCGGACGTGCCCCTGCTGGTTCCGATCCGGGAAATAATCGACGCGGACCCAGGCCGGCGCGCGGCCGGGAACGGCGAGCTGCCATTCGTAGCCGGTGCGCTCCCCGCCCAGCGCGGCATCGACATAGGCGCTGAAGACCTGGTAGCTCTCCCGACCCAGGACCTCGACGACTTCGCGGCCCAGCACCTCGTCGGGCCGCTTCCCCAGCCAGTCGAGCAGCGCCTTGTTGGCGAAGCGATAGCGCTGGTTGCGGTCGATGTAGGCGAGCGGCGTGCCGAGCGCGTTGAGCTTGCGCTGCGACAGTGCGAGCAGCGGCCCGCGGTCCAGCGCCTCCCCGAGGGTGGGGGGAATGGGTGCCAGTTCGAGGCGGCCGAGCGAGCGGGTCAGGGCCACGGGTCGGTCGAGAAGTCGGGGCTTGTGGTGGGGGGCAGTCTGGATAGACGAAAGCAAGGATCGGGCCCATTGCCGGGGGACGGATCGGGTGCCGGAGCGCCGGCACCTGCCCTCCGGTCGTGGGGCCGCGGACTTCCTGGCCGGCAGCGCATCCGGTGACCGCGGTTACAATCCGCGTCACCAAGCAACGCCGGACGGCATCGGCCGGTGCGGAATTCCTGGCGGGATCGGTGCGCGGCGCGCGCTTCCGGTGCGGCCGAGGATCCCACCGTGGATCCCCAAGGGGGCCCGCAGTCGAACCCGCACTCAATCCGTCCGCGCGAATACAACGAGAACCGTCGATGCCGGATTTCCCCGCCGCCCTTCGCCCCGCCTTTCGTCCCCTCCTGCGCCTGCTGCCCTCCTTGGTGGCGCTGCTGCTTCCCGCGCTTGCACACGCGGCGACCGGATCGTCGGCCGGCGGGCTCGCCGAGCCCCCCGCGGTGGCCGGCATACCGATCGACTTCATCCTGTTCGCGCTGACGCTGCTGGGCGTCGCCCTGTTCCATCACCACACGCTCAAGGTTGCCCTGACCGGTCTCGCCGTCATCGCGGCGTTCAAGGTGCTGGCGTCACCCTTCGCCGAAGGCGCCGGAATCGGCGGGCTGATCGCGCATCTGGGGCACGAATGGGTGCTGCTGACCAACCTGCTCGGGCTGCTGCTGGGATTCGCGCTGCTGTCGAAGCATTTCGAGGCGAGCAACATCCCGGCCTGGCTGCCGCGCCTGCTGCCCGACGACTGGAAAGGCGCGTTCCTGCTGCTGGTGATGATCTTCGTGCTGTCGTCGTTCCTCGACAACATCGCAGCGGCGCTGATCGGCGGAACGATCGCCGGTGTCGTGTTCCGGGGCAAGGTCCACATCGGCTATCTCGCCGCGATCGTCGCCGCGTCGAACGCCGGGGGCTCCGGCAGCGTCGTCGGCGACACCACGACGACGATGATGTGGATCGACGGCGTGTCGCCGCTGTCGGTGTTTGAAGCCTATATCGCCGCCGTGGCGGCGATGGCGGTCTTCGGCATTCCGGCGTCGCTCCAGCAACAGCGGCATTCGCCGATCGTTCGCGAGGCGCCCGCCGGCATCCGCATCGACGGCGCGCGCGTGTTCATCGTCGCGGCGATCCTGCTGACGGCGATCGCCGTCAACGTCGTCGTCAACGTGAAATTCAACGCCTGGTCCGATCGCTTCCCGTTCATCGGCGCTGCCGTGTGGGTCGCCTTGCTCGCCTGCGTCCCGCTGCGCCGGCCGCACTGGGAGGAACTGCCCGGAGCGTTCAAGGGCTCGATGTTCCTGCTTTCGCTGGTGCTCGCCGCCTCGAT
The DNA here is from genome assembly GCA_963816415.1 of uncultured Pseudomonadota bacterium. GTDB lineage: Bacteria > Pseudomonadota > Gammaproteobacteria > Burkholderiales > Casimicrobiaceae > VBCG01. Next base: position 56,409 of record CAWFKR010000008.1, on the reverse strand, counting down.
GATGCCGGTGCAGAAACTTCCCGACGCGTCGTGGCATGTCGCGCTGGGGCTCGGGTTCGTCTCGGCGGTGTTCGACAACATCCCCCTCACCGCGCTGGCCTTGAAACAGGGTGGCTACGACTGGGGTTTCGTCGCGTTTGCGGTCGGCTTCGGCGGTTCGATGATCTGGTTCGGCTCGTCGGCGGGGGTGGCGCTCACCAACCTGTTCCCGGAGGGCAAGTCGGTGTTCGCCTGGCTGCGCGCAGGCTGGCACGTTGCGCTCGGCTACGTCATCGGCTTCGCGCTGCTGCTCGCCCTGCACGGATGGGCGCCGGATACTCCGCAGCGGGCGATGGCCGCCACCGGGCCCGCACCGCGGGCCGCGATGCCCGCGACAACCGATTCGAACTAGCTTCGCGCCGGCCCCGGGCGGGGAGTGCGCCGGGAGGTCGAGGCGCGACCCGCGCCGCGGCGGTTAGCCCGAATGACCTGCGCAAGGCGCGCATCGTTTAGACTCTGGCCGACGCGGCACCCTCAACCGCACGGCAGGCCATGGCGATGAAGCGTGCATTCCACATTGCAGCACTTGCGCTGACGCTGGCAGCGGGAACGGCCGCGGCGCAGGACGTGACGTTCTACGAGTACCGGGATTTCGGCGGTCGCTCGTTCAGCGCCCGCGGCCCCCTTCCCGATCTCGCGAACAGCGGCTACAACGATCGCGCGAGCTCGCTCGTCGTCCGCTCGGGCATGTGGCAGGTTTGCACCGACGCGAACTTCGAGGGACGCTGCGTCACCCTGCAGCCGGGCGAGTACCGCGACCTCGCGCCGATGGGAATCTCGAACAACATCTCGTCGGCGCGTCCGGTCGGCTACGGCACGCCGCCGCCGGATGTTGGCACGCCGCCGCCGGATGTTGGCACGCCGCCCCCGGGTCCCGGCACGCAGGCCCCGGCCGTCATCCTGTTCGACGAATTCCAGCAATCCGGCCACTCGTTCGCCGTCGACGGCGCCGTCGACAACCTCGATCACACGGGTTTCAACGACCGCGCCCGATCGATGGTCATCAATGCGGGCCGCTGGGAATTGTGCCGGGACGCGTATTACCACGGAACCTGCGAGGTGTACGGCCCAGGCGCCTACACCGCGATCGGCGACCTGTCGGGCGAGCTGAGCTCGCTGCGGCCGGTCGGCGGACCGCTGGCCGAACCCGGCCGCTATCCCCCCGACTGGGGTCGACAGGTGCGGGCGATCCTCTACAGCAATCCCGATTTCCAGGGACAGCAATACGTGGTTGGCGCAGACGTCGTGCGGGACCTCGCCAACACCGGCTTCAACGACCGTGCGCAGTCGATCCGCGTCGAGCAGGGCTTCTGGATCTTCTGCAGCGACGCCGATTTCGGCGGAACCTGCCGCACCTTCGGTCCCGGTGACTATCCAAACCTGCCCTGGGGCCTCAACAATGCCGTGTCCTCGGGCCGCCGGATCAGCTCCGAATATCCGTACAGCGGCGCGCCGAACTGGGGACGCTGAGGAGCCGGTGCCGATCGTCGACGACATCGCGGGATTGCGGCGCATCCTGACGCGCTCGCACACGATCGCCGTCGTCGGGCTGTCGGCACAGTGGCACCGGCCAAGCCACTTCGCCGCCAAGTACATGCAGTCGCACGGTTACCGCGTCATCCCGGTGAACCCCACCTACCCGTCGGTGCTGGGCGAGACCTGCTACCCGAACCTGCGCGCGATCCCGGTGCCCGTCGACATCGTCGACTGCTTCCGCAAGGCCCCCGAGATGCCCGCGCTCGCCGACGACGCGATCGCGATCGGCGCCGGGGTGTTCTGGATGCAGCTTGGCATCGAGAACGACGAGGCGGCGAAGCACGCCTCGGATGCGGGACTCGACGTCGTCATGAATCGCTGCGTCAAGATCGAGCACGCTCGCATCATGGGCGGGCTCAACTGGGCGGGCGTCAACACCGGCGTGATCTCGTCCCGTCGGCCCGTCGCGTCGTAGGGACTGCGCGCCGACTGCCCATGCCCGACCATCCTTTCGGATTCGACACGCTGTGCCTGCACGCGGGGCAGATCCCCGATGCGCAGACCGGCGCCCGCGCGCTGCCGATCTACCAGACGACGTCGTTCGTGTTCGACGACGCCGACCACGCGGCTTCGCTGTTCAACCTGCAGACCTTCGGCAACGTTTACTCGCGGATTTCGAATCCGACGGTGGCCGCACTCGAGGAGCGTGTCGCCGCGCTGGAGGGGGGCCGCGCGGCGCTGGCGGCTTCGACCGGCATGGCCGCGCAGATGCTCGCGCTGATCACGCTCGCGCACGCCGGCGATCACATCGTCGCCGCCCGCACGCTGTACGGCGGCTCGTATTCGCAGCTCGCGGTGACCCTCGCCGAACTCGGCATCGAGACGACGTTCGTCGATGCCGGCGATCCCGGGAATTTCCGCCGCGCGGTGAAGCCCCGCACCAAGGCGTTCTACGCCGAGACGATCGGCAATCCGCAGCTCAATGTCGTCGACATCGCGGCGCTGGCCGACGTCGCGCACGAAGCAGGGGTTCCGCTGGTCATCGACAACACCCTTGCCTCCCCCTGGCTGTGCCGGCCGATCGAGCATGGTGCCGACATCGTCGTGCACTCGCTGACCAAGTACCTGGGCGGACACGGCACGACGATGGGCGGCATCGTCGTGGAATCCGGACGGTTCCCCTGGGACAACGGCAAGTTCCCGCAGATGACCGAACCGTCGCGCGGCTACCACGGCGTGATCTTCCACGAGACCTTCGGCGACTTCGGCTTCACGATGAAGATGCGCATGGAGGCGATGCGCACGCTCGGTCCCACGCTGTCACCGCTGTCGGCATTCCTGCTGCTGCAGGGCATCGAGACGCTGCACCTGCGGATGCCGCGGCATTGCGAATCGGCAGTCGCCGTCGCCCGGCACCTTGCCCAGCATCCGGCGGTCGAGTGGGTCAACTATCCGCTTCTGCCCGGCAGCCCCGCGTTCCCGCTGGCGCAGCGCTATCTTCCGCGCGGCGCCGGCGGAATCCTGACCTTCGGCGTCAAGGGCGGCGCCGCCGCGGGCGTGCGCTGCATCGAGGCGGTGCAGTTCCTGTCGCACCTCGCCAACATTGGCGACGCCAAGACGCTGATCATCCACCCCGCCTCGACGACACATCGCCAACTCGACGAGGCCGAGCAGCGTGCCGCCGGCGTCTCCCCCGAAATGATCCGCCTGTCGGTCGGACTCGAAACGCTCGACGACATCCTGTGGGACCTCGACCAGGCATTGGAGAAATCGCAGCAATGAACCGCTATCCCACCATTCCCTGGCCCTTGGCCGGACTGATCCTCGCCATCGCGCTGGTTGGCCAGGAAGCGCTGTTCCGCTGGTTCGGCAGCGAACCGTCGCTGTCCGAGGCCGCGTACCGGATCCTGGTCATGACGATCGGCGTCGCATCGCTCGCGCTGATCGTGCTGCCGCCACGCAGGCCGGCCTATCTGCTCGGCTTCGCCGTCTGCGCGGGGCTGATCGGGTGGGCACTGTGGCTGCAATACGGCAAGGGCGCCGAGCCCTGTCCGCTGTGCATCTTCCAGCGCGTGGCGGTCATCGCCGCCGGCATCGTGTTCCTGATCGCCGCGATCCACAATCCGCGACGCGGTGGCGCGACCTTCTATGCAGTGCTGACGCTGATCGCTGCCGGCGCAGGCGCCGCGCTTGCGGCGCGGCAGGTGTGGCTGCAATCGCTGCCGAAGGACCTGGTGCCGGAATGCGGCCCCGGACTGAACTACATGCTGAACACCCTGCCGTTCAGCGACGTCATCCGCAAGGTCCTCGAAGGCAGCGGCGAGTGCGCCGAGAAAGGCTGGGTATTCCTCGGGCTTTCGATCGCCGGCTGGACGTTCGTGTTCTTCGTGTCGATGATTGCCGCGGCATTCGCGCTGGTCAAGCGCGACTAGTCCGCGTCGCTCCCCCGCGCGGGCGCACTCCCGGCGCCCACCGACGCCCGGCGCATTCCGCCGCCGTCGCTCGTCGCTGGTCGTTCGTCGACTACAACCTGCGCTGGACACCTCGACCCGTCCGCCCGCAGCCATGCCTTGCGCCATCGCATCGGGCGCGCCCGGGCAATGGCACCGAAATTGCTGAACCAGCGCTGACGAACGTATTCCGACACGGCCAGAGGTGATCGGCGGTCCCACCCGTCGCCGCGATGGGTGACGGCGCGACCCCCGGACCAACGGCATGTCCACCGGGACACATGGATCGATGCTTGCATTCCTGAATTCGGCAGGACGCGGCGGGGCCGACCCGTTTGCGTCGGTCAAGGCGACGACCGCGTGGCTGCGGGAGCTGCCCGCGAACGACGCCATCGGGCGTCAGCAGCTGACGCTGCAGGCGTTCGAAGGCATGCGCCAGTCGCGCCGGCCGATCGACCTCGCCCGCGCCGAGGCGCTCCAGCACGCGGACCTGACACTCGGTGCGGACCGTCGCGCCCTCTTCCGCCAATACGTTGCGAGCCTGGACGCCTCGCCTGCGGTTGCGACGCGAATATGGCAGGCGAGCTTCGATCTCACGCAGGCCTTTGCCGTGGCCTACCAGGCCGTGCTCGAAGCGGCGCTCGGACCGAAGGTGTACGGAACGTGGAAACCGCACGTCCCGATCCTGTTCGCCCGGCGGGTCCACTACCTGGGCACCGACGCCAAGCTGCGGATCTGCCGGCACGAACGCTGGATCCCGGCGAAGTGGGCCGAACTGCACCGGCTCTACGTGCGTGCCAGCGAGCTCGGCGTGCACCGGATGCCCACGTCGCTCGAGGCATCCGACTCGGCTGCGCGGCAATGGACGGTCGAGCAGGAATACGTCTACACGATGCTGCTGCACCAGCTGAACAGCGGCAACCTGACGCCGGCGCAGTTCGACTGGGTCGCTGCGCAGCTTCGCAGCTCCTGCCGCAAGCTGAAGCTCACGTCGCTCCCCGGTGCGGTTGAGGATTTCTTCGTCGACCCCGCGGGCGACACGGGCCTTTCGCGCCACAGCGGCCAGGAGTCGGGCGTTCTGCTGCGCTACCTCGACACGACGCCGCTCGCAGCCCAGCTCGACCTGACGCTCGCCAGGCTGCGCCAATCCGACGCGGCCGACGAAGGTTCGATCAGTCCCGCCACCCGCGAACGCATGCGCATCCTCCAGCTCGCGTGCGGCGCCCTCGCGCCACTCGCGGACACCGATCTGCGACGCGATCCCCGCGAAGCGTGCTCGATCCCGGCGCGGGTGCGGATCGGCCTCGCACGAATACATCAGCTCTGCCGGGGACAGGCACCGACCGACCCCGAGGCCGCCGTGGGCAAGGTCATCGAGGTGCGTTCACCGGAGCGGAGGACGCGCGAGAGGCCGCGGGGCGGCGAAACCCGCGACACGCTGTGCGCCACGCTGGCGATGGTCGACCACACGATGTGGCATGTGAAGGACCGCAGCGTCTCGGGGCTGCGCATCTTCACCCAAGGCGAGGCCGGCCGGACACTTTCCCTGGGCGCGCTGGTCACGGTCCGGCAATCCGACGTGTCCAAGTGGCGGCTCGGGGTCGTGCGCCGGGTCAACCGGATTTCCGACGACGAGGTCGAGGCCGGCATATCGCTGATCGCCGAACGTTTCGACGCGATCACGCTGTACGCGAAGAAACCGATCGGACAGGAATCGGCGGCCGCCGCGAGTCCCCCCAACGCCTCGCACGGTCAGAGAATCGAAGGGCTCTACCTGCCGCCGCCGTCGCGACCCCACAAGCCGATCTTCGCGAAGACGGTCATCGTGCCGAGCCAGGAATACGTGGAAGGCCGCGAGGTGGTCCTGACCACACCGCGTTCGATCTACACGGTGGCGATGCACCAGATCGTCGAGCAGCGCAACGAATGGAGCTGGGTCACCATCAAGATCATCGACAAGCAGCCGCGACCACAGGTCGACGAGGAGCGGACGACGGTGGCCCGGGGGTGACGGACCCGGGTCGACCGGACTGGTGGACGGGGCCGCACCAAGAGCGCGAGGCGGCGCCAGCTATTTCGGCGCCATCCTGATTGCCCCGTCGAGCCGGATCACCTCGCCGTTCAGCATCGCGTTTTCGACGATCTGCCGCACCAGCGACGCGAACTCCGCGGGCTTGCCCAGGCGCGGCGGGAACGGCACCATCTTGCCGAGCGCGTCCTGCAGTTCCTGTGAAAACCCCGCGACCATTGGCGTCTCGAAGATGCCGGGGGCGATGGTCATCACCCGGATGCCGAAGCGCGCCAGCTCGCGCGCAATCGGCAGCGTCATTCCGACGACACCCGCCTTGGAGGCGCTGTAGGCCGCCTGTCCGATCTGACCGTCGAACGCGGCAATCGAGGCGGTGTTGACGATGACGCCGCGCTCGCCGCCGGCATTCGGGGCGTTCTTCGCCATCGCATCGGCCGCGAGCCGGATCAGATTGAACGTGCCGACCAGGTTGACGCCGATCGCGCGCGTGAAACCGGCGAGCGTGTGCGGGCCTTCCCTGCCGACGACCTTCTCCTGATGCACGACGCCGGCGCAGTTGACGAGGCCCTGCACGGCGCCGAATCCCTGCACTGCAGCGGCCACCGCCGCCTTCGCGCTCGTCTCGTCGGCGACGTCGGTGCGCACGAAGGTCGCCGCGGTTCCGAGCTCGCGCAGCAGCGCGCCGGCACCCTCCTCGTTCAGGTCGGCGATGACGACGCGGCCGCCGCCTTCGATGACCATCCGCGCGGTCGCCGCGCCCAGGCCCGACGCGCCGCCGGTGACGATGAATGTGCTTCCGCGAATTTCCATGAGGTTTCCGTTCGGGTGCTCGTCGGGCTTTGCGTGCTTGCGCTGGCGGTCCTGCCCGCCGGCGTCGCGCCAGGCGGAGCGAAGTCGGTGGTCAGGGGTTGGCTTGCGTCGACTTGACCACCGACATCGCGGTGGCGATGAGGCCCGCGACGTCGGCCACGTTGGTCGGCAGGATCAGCGTATTCGTCGTCTTCGCGAGGTTGCCGAACTGTGCGATGTACTGCTCGGCCACCTTGAGGTTGACCGCACCCGTCCCGCCGGGTGACGCCATCGCCTCGGCGACCTGCCGGATCGCCTTGGAATTGGCTTCGGCGATGGCGAGGATCGCCGCGGCCTGCCCCTGCGCATTGTTGATCTCCGCCTGCTTCTCGCCTTCGGACCTCGCGATCGCAGCCTCGCGCTGCCCCTGGGCGATGTTGATCTGCTCCTGGCGCTTGCCCTCGGAGGTGGCGATGACCGCGCGCTTCTCGCGCTCGGCGGTGATCTGCGCCTGCATGGCGCGCAGGATCTCGGCCGGCGGCGTCAGGTCCTTGATCTCGTAGCGCAGCACCTTGACGCCCCAGTTCGGCGCCGCCGCGTCGAGCGCGTTGACCACCGCGGCGTTGATCTGGTCGCGCTCCTCGAACGTGCGGTCGAGCTCCATGCGGCCGATCACGCTGCGCAGCGTCGTCTGCGCAAGCTGCGTGATCGCGATCACGTAGTTGGACGAACCGTAGGAGGCGAGCCTGGGGTCGGTGACCTGGAAATAGAGAATGCCGTCGACCTGCAGCTGCGTGTTGTCCCGGGTGATGCAGACCTGCGGCGGGACGTCGAGCGGAATCTCGCGCAGATCGTGCTTGTAGGCGATGCGATCGACGATCGGAAAGACGAAGTTCAGTCCCGGCTGCAGCACCGCATAGAAGCGCCCGAGGCGCTCGACGACCCATGCGCGCTGTTGCGGGACGACGCGAACCGCCTTGACCACCGCGATCAGCACGACGACGAACAGCACGAACGTGACCAGCGACGATCCGACCTGCATGAACGACCTCCGGGATGACGGTGGGTGCGAAGCGGCGGGTTCGAAGGCGCCAGCCGCGGCGAATTACGGGGGCGAAGCGCCGAGGACCAGCGTGGAGCCGCGGGTGGCGACAATGTACATCGTGTCGTTGTGTGGCGTCTGCGCCGATTCGGGCACGCCGTCCCATTGCGTGCCCCGATATTCGACGCGCGCACTGCCGTCGGCGTTCCACGACCTCACGCGCACCGGCTTGCCGATGTCGAGGCCGGGCTGGCGCGCCGGCTCGCCGTGGCGACGGCGCCACAGGTGGGCGGCCGTCGCGCCGACGGCCGCCACGGCTCCGGCAATCAGCAACTGCAGCGGCGTCGAGGCCCCGAGCCAGGCGGCCACCCCGCCGATCGCAAACGCAATGCCGATCGCGACGAGGTAGAACGTCCCGGTCATCAACTCGGCGCCGATCAGGATCGCCGCCAGAATCCACCAGGTCCAGTGATCAGCCATCGGGCTCCGCGCGTGCCGCAAAGGCGCAAGGATAAGTCAGTTTGCCGGCCGCGGGCGCGGGAGTCGCGCGCGCACTGCAGCGCTGCGCGGCTCGCGGACGCCGCCAGCTGCACGCGGTGCTGCGCGCAGCCGGCCCGGGCGGGCATCCGCAGGTGCGCGGCCGGCGTCGTTGGGCTATAATTATTCTTTTTTAATCAAATGCTTCGCCGAGCCTCTCAGGGACGGCGTTGCGACCGGGAACATGCCAATCTACGAATACCGATGCGCGTCCTGCGGGCATGAACTCGAAGCGCTACAGAAACTCTCCGATGCACCGCTCACCGAGTGTCCTGCCTGCCACAAGCCGGAGCTCAAGAAGCTCATCTCCGCGGCCGGATTCCAGTTGAAGGGTTCGGGCTGGTACGTGACCGATTTCCGCAACAGCGGTGGCAAGCCCGCGCCCACGGGCGTCCCGGCCGCCAAGTCGGGCAGCGCCAAGGACTCGACGTCCGCCGCCGGTGCGAGCACCGCAGCCGCGGGTAACGGCGCGTCGTCGACCGAGGGCAAGTCCGGCGAGAGCAAGGCCGCCGCCGGCAGCGCCCCCACCAGCGGCACGACCACCGGCACGCCGTCCGGCGGCAGCGGTTCCTGACGGCATCGACGTGAACCGCGACGCACACCCGGGCGCAGCGCTGCAGACCATGGCCGGCGTCGGGTCCCGAAGCGGCGCGGCCCGATGAAGCGCTACCTGATCGCGGGTCTGCTCGTCTGGGTGCCCCTGGGCATCACGATCTGGATCGTCCACTGGCTGCTCACCTCGATCGACCAGATCCTGCTGGTGCTGCCGGCGCACCTGCAGCCGCGCGCGCTGATCGGTTTCGACATTCCCGGGCTCGGTGTCGTCGTCGCCGTCGCGATCCTGCTTGCGACCGGCGTCGTCGCTGCGAATTTCTTCGGCCAGCGCGTGATCCGCGCATGGGAATCGCTGCTCGGGCGCATCCCGTTCGTCAAGTCGATCTACTCGTCGGTCAAGCAGGTCAGCGACACCCTGCTGTCGAAGAAGGGCAATGCGTTTCGCAAGGCGCTGCTGGTCGAGTTCCCCCACCCGGGAAGCTGGACGATCGCGTTCCTCACGGGCACGCCCGCCGAGGCGGTCGCGCCGTATCTGCCCGGCGAACACGTCAGCGTCTACGTTCCGACGACGCCCAATCCGACCGGCGGCTATTTCGTGATGCTGCCGCGCTCGCAGGTGCATGAACTCGACATGACCGTCGACGAGGCGCTCAAGTACATCATCTCGATGGGCGTCGTCGCACCGCGCGCGAGCGCGCGTGCGGCCAAGCGCGGATCGCCCTCGACGCAGATCGGCGCCACGACCTCCCCGGCAGCACCCTCCGCAGGGACGTCGGCCCCGGACACCCGAAATTGAACTTGCGCGGGAGCTCGCCGGCGCGACCTGCCGGCGGCGCCGCGCGCATTCCCATTCCCCCATCCACCCTCATCCATTCAACTGACCGCTGCACCGCCGGAGATCGACTTGAAGCGAACTGACTATTGCGGCCGCATCGACCGCCGACACCTCGACCAGACGATCACCGTGATGGGATGGGTGCATCGGCGGCGCGACCACGGCGGCGTCATCTTCGTCGACCTGCGCGATCGCGAAGGGCTCGTGCAGATCGTCTTCGATCCGGATCGCGCCGAGACCTTCGCGCTCGCCGAGAAGCTCCGCCACGAGTACTGCATCGCCGTCGAGGGCCAGGTGCGCCCGCGCCCCGAGGGCACGGTCAACCCCAACCTCGTCTCGGGCGAGATCGAGGTGCTCGCGCACTCGATCAGAATCTTCAATGCCTCGCCGACGCCGCCTTTCCAGCTCGACGACGAGAACCTGTCCGAGACCGTGCGCCTCGAGAACCGCGTCATCGACCTGCGCCGCCCGGCGATGCAGCGGAACCTGATGCTGCGCTATCGCACGGCGATGTCGGCGCGGCGCTACCTCGACGCGCAGGGCTTCATCGACATCGAGACGCCGGTCCTCTACAAGTCGACGCCCGAGGGCGCGCGCGAGTTCCTCGTGCCGTCGCGCATCCACCACGGCCAGTTCTACGCGCTGCCGCAGTCGCCGCAGCTGTTCAAGCAGATGCTGATGATGGCCGGGTTCGACCGCTACTACCAGATCGTCAAGTGCTTCCGCGACGAGGACCTGCGCGCCGACCGCCAGCCCGAGTTCACGCAGATCGACATCGAGACGTCGTTCCTCGACGAGCTCGAGATCCGGACGATGATGGAGGGCCTGGTGCGCGCGATGTTCCGCGACGCGCTGTCGATCGAGCTCCCCGACCCGTTCCCGATCATGAGCTTCGCCGACGCGATGCGCGACTACGGCTCGGACAAGCCCGACCTGCGGATCCCGCTCAAGCTGACCGAGCTCACCGATCTTATGAAGGGCGTCGACTTCAAGGTGTTCCGCAGTGCAGCCGACCTGCCGAACGGCCGCGTCGCGGCGCTGCGCGTGCCCGGCGGTGGCGCGATGAGCCGCAAGGAGATCGACGACTGCGCGCCGTTCGTCGCCATCTATGGCGCCAAGGGGCTGGCGTGGATCAAGGTCAACGACGCATCGAAGCCGAACGAGGAAGGGCTGCAGTCGCCGATCGTCAAGTTCCTGACCCCCGACACGCTGCAGGCGATCATCGAGCGCACCGGCGCGGTCTCCGGCGACCTGCTGTTCTTCGTCGCCGACCGCGCGAAGGTCGTCAACGATGCGCTCGGCGCGCTGCGCACCCGCATCGGCCATCAGCGAGGCCTCGCCGAGGCAGGCTGGCGGCCGCTGTGGGTCGTCGATTTCCCGATGTTCGAGCAGGACGACGAGACCGGTGCGTGGGCGGCGCGCCACCACCCGTTCACGGCGCCCAAGGACGGTCACGAAGAGCGGTTTGCCACCGACCGTGCGAATGCGCTGGCCAAGGCCTACGACGTCGTGCTGAACGGCTGGGAGATCGGCGGCGGCTCGGTGCGGATCCATCGCCAGGAAGTGCAGGCACGCGTGTTCGAGGCGCTGGGCATCAGTGTCGAGGACCAGCAGCGCAAGTTCGGCTTCCTGCTCGACGCGCTGCGCTACGGCGCACCACCCCACGGCGGCATCGCGTTCGGGCTCGACCGCATCGTCACGCTGATGTGCGGCGCGGAGTCGATACGCGACGTCATCGCGTTCCCGAAGACCCAGCGCGGCCAGGACCTGCTGGTCGATGCGCCGGCGCCCGTCACCGAGCAACAACTGCGCGACCTGCACATCCGCGTGCGGCCGTCCGACGCGATCAAGCCGCCGACGCCCTGAGGTGACCGGGACCGCCGCACCCCGATCCGATCGGGGCCGCGGCGAGCTGACGCGACCGACGTCCCGGCGGACCGCCCGGCGTCGCCCATCGCGCTACACTTGCTACCATGCCCGCCCGGCTTGCCGCCATCGGTCGACCGTTCGCCGCGCTTGCGCTGGCTGCAATCGCGATCTGGGTGCTCGCCGCCGCGTTCCCCGCACACGCGCGCGGGCACCGCGAGGCCCCGGCCGAGATCGCCGTCGGCGAACTGCCACCCGAAGCCCGGGAGACCCTGGCGCGCATCCACGCGGGCGGCCCGTTCCCCTTCGAGCGCGACGGCATCACGTTCGGCAACCGCGAACGCAGCCTGCCGCTGCACGAGCGCGGGTACTATCACGAGTACACGGTCGTGACCCCGGGGCTGCGCACACGCGGTGCGCGACGCATCATCTGCGGAGGCCACCGCAGCACGCCCGATGCCTGCTGGTACACCGACGACCATTACCGGACGTTCCGGAGGATCCGCGAATGAAGCTGCCGGACCTAGCGCAGTGCGACGAGGCGGGGGTCATCGAGTACCACGGACATTCCGACGCGATCGCGGCGGCTGCGAGCCACGCCGGGCTGCGTTACCTCGAGGCTGACCTCGCACACGCAGTGGACAAGGCAGCGCTGTTCGCAGCACTCGCCCAGGGCCTCGCGCTGCCGGCGCACTTCGGCAACAACTTCGATGCGCTGGCAGACTCGCTCGAGGACCGCGACTGGCTCGGCAAGACCGGCTGCGTCATCCATCTTCGCCACAGCGCGCACTTTCGCAAGACCCATCCGCACGACTGGGAGACCCTCGAGGAGATCCTTGCGGAGGCGTCTTCGTTCTGGAGCGAGCGGCACCTCGCGTTCTGGACCCTCGTGGGCTAGCTTCGTCGCGGGCCGCGCGGCCCGTTCCAATGCCCGCAGGCGCGCTTGGCGCCCGACCTCCGATTCGAAGCGATTGCGCATGCCGTACAAGCAACCCATATCCGTACTGGTTCTCGTGCACACGACCGACCTGCGCGTGTTGCTCCTCGAGCGCGCCGACTTCCCCGATCACTGGCAGTCGGTGACCGGCAGCCGCGACGACGACGAAGCGCTGGCGACGACGGCGGCACGCGAACTCGCCGAGGAGACCGGGATCGATGCAGCGCGCCATGGCGGCGTCGTCGACTGGCAGCTGTCGAACGAGTACGAGATCTTTCCGCAATGGCGCCACCGCTATGCGCCGGGGACGACCCACAACACCGAGCACGTTTTTGCGCTCGACGTCGGGAGTCCGGTGCCGGTGAGGCTCGCGCCACGCGAGCACCTGAGGCACGTCTGGCTTCCCTGGCAGGAAGCCGCGGCACGCTGCTTCTCGTGGTCGAATCGGGATGCGATCCTGGCATTGCCGCGCAGGATCACGTCCGGCGCCAACCCTGCATCGAGGTCAGCATGAGATCAATCGTCCTGTCACGCCGGCGCGCAGCGCGCGCAATTCTTGCGGGATTCCTTGTCGCGGGCACGGCCGGCATTGCCGGCACCACGCGAGCCCAGACCGTCATCGAAACCGCGCCGACGCCGCAACCGGTCGTGACGCTGTCGGCGTCAGCGACCGGCAGCATCGCCAATGACCGCATGCACGCGTACCTCCGCGCGGAGGTGGACAACGCCGACGCGACCGTCGCGGCGAACGAGGTCAATGCGCGAATGGGCAAGGCACTGGCGAAGGCGAAAGCCGCCGCCGGGATCGACGCGGCGACGACCGGTTACACGACCTACCAGGTGAACGAGCCGAACCGCCCGATGCGCTGGCGCGTGACCCAATCGCTCAAGCTCGAAAGCGCGGACTTCACCGCGCTCGCCGCGCTGGTCACGCGACTGCAGGGCCAGGATGGCCTGCTGCTGTCAGGCCTCAACTTCACCGTCAGTCCCGCCGCGCGGCGCACCGAGGAAGATGCATTGACCCAGCAGGCGATCAAGGCCTGGCAGCAGCGCGCCCAGGCCGCCGCTCAGGGTTTCGGCGCCGGTGGCTGGCGCACCGGACGCGTGACCATCCAGACCAGCGATTTCGGCAGGCCGCCGATGCTTCGCTCCGCGGGAATGGCCGCTGCGGCGGCCGCGCCCGTTGCCGTCGAAGGCGGCACGACCGACGTGACGGTCACGGTGAGCGGCGAAGCGATCCTCGACACCGTGCGCGCGCCGCGTTAGCGCCGCGCTCGCCGCAGCACGCGCGAGCGCGTTCTCGCCGAAATCCACTGTAGCGTGCAGCGTGCGCGCTGCATCGCCGCCGGTCGGTTGCCCCCCTTGCCTACGCGTCCCCCGTATTGACCCGACGTATCGGAGACTTCAATGATCGCTCGGCCCTGGCCCTCGCGCATCGACCGAGCGTCGACAGGGGACCGGCGCGAGCATCGAGCAGGGAAAGCGTAGCGCGCGACGGATCGCTGCCGCCAACGGCGGGTCCCCGCGTCACATAAGTCCAAGAAGGGGGAGCTCAAATGCAGCGCAGATGGCTGGCTGTCGTGTTCGCTTGGGCAATTCTGGCAATTCCGGGAGCAGCAAATGCGCTGCAGACGACGTGGGAGTTCAAGGGGCATCTGACGAGCCTGGATCCGGGGTCGTCGTTCCCTGCCGATTTCACCGTCGGGGCGCCGTTTCGAATCCTCGTGAGTTTCGACACCGCCGGTGAATCGAACTATTCGACCTCGACCACGGGCGGCGGATACAAGTACTCCTACACCGGCGATACGCTGGCGTACCAGGTGTTCATCGGCACGACCTGCGCCCCCTGCCAACCCGTCAGCGATCCCGCGAATACCGGCATCATCGTACGTGACGGCGCGCCCAGCCCCGACCCCGGGCTTGCGCATCTTGTCGACGGTTATTCGTTCTCCCTCTTCAACCGCGATGGCGTCGCGTTCCTGCTGTTCATGCGCGGCCCGGCTCTCGACATCGTCAATGGACCGGGGCTCGCGGCGGTCCCCGATTCGCGGCTGGCCAACCTCGAGACCCACGTCATGCAGATCTGTAGGCCGGACGGAATCTGCGTGAATGGCGAGATCGAGTCGGTCGAATCGCCGTCCGTGGGAACGACTTACTTTTTGTCGGCACGCGACTGTCAGCTCATCGACACGACGACGACGATCGGCCTCGATGCCGCGCCGAGGGATTGCGTCTACGTAAACAGCAGCGGATTTCGGAGACTCGGATACGGGCGCTACATGGACGCGGGCGGTGGTCTGGGGACCGGCGATTTCAGCAGAGCGATCGCGTTCAACAGTTCGTACGATGGGTCGATCGCGTCGTCGCTCGGCAGCGTCTTCGGCGCGGTCGCGTTCAACGGTCCGGCCGGCATGCCGGTGCTGAAGGCGAGCTCCACGCCTGCCGACATCGCGCGCAACAACTCGAACCTCCTTGCCTTCCAGCGGTACAGCTACACCGGTGCCGCGACGTCACTGCCGCTGGTCGTCGACCTCACCTATGGCATCGCCGACTACTCGTCGGATGCTGCTGCGAGCGACGAGATCGGGCTACGTCCCGGCGGTGCCCAGATCGCGGCAACGATCGCGATCGTCGATGGCGGCATCCCGATGCCTTCGATCTCGGGCAACATCAATTCGCTGACCTGCGGCGCCGAGTCGACGCTCACCCTGCCTGATGGAATCACACCGTGGCCCGCAGGGTCGATCCTCGGATCCGCCTCGTTCGACTCGACCGCCGGCCAGGTCGATCCCGCAGCATCCGCGACCCTGGACGTCCGGAGCTGTGCCGATCCCTCGCTGCCGGTGCAGCTCGCCGCGAACCAGAGCTTCATCGTCGCGACATCGATCCAGACACCGTCGCGGGGCAAATGGTCGACCGGGGCGCAGGCGGATGCCGACGGCTATGTCGACGCCAGCCACACGATGCGCGTGACCTTCGACCCGAACGCGCCACCGGCATTGGTGCAGCAACTGGCGGACAACATCGTGCCCGGATGCAGCGACTGTGCCCCGCCGGAGGTGACCGCGGTCACGATCGACGTCAAGCCGGGATCCACCGGCTGCATCAATCCGACGAGCAACGGGGTGATTCCGGTGGCGATCCTCGGCTCAGCGACATTTCAGGTCAAGGACATCCGTCTCGACGACAGCCTGATGCTCGGATCCCTTGCCCTGCGCGTGCGCGGCGGCAAGCCGCTGTGCTCGGTGACGCAGGTGAACGCCGACGGTTACGACGACCTGGTGTGCCATTTCGACAACGTGTCGACGAACTGGACGTCGGGACAGACGACGGCGACGGTATCGGGAAAGCTGTACAACGGGCTGCCGTTCCAGGGGAGTGAGGCGATTTGCGTCAAGTAGACGGTTCGCAGCGGGGCCGCGGCGGACGCCGCGTCTCCCTGCGCGTCGAGGCGCGCAAGGCGATGCGTCGATCCGGTCCGCGGCAGCGACAAAAAAGGGCGCCCGTGGCGCCCTTTTTCATTGCCCTGACGAAGCGGCGGTGACGAGGCGGCTTACGCGGCCGGCGTCGACTCCGAGGCCTGCCCCTGCTTGCCGTCGTCCTCGGCAGCGGCCTTCATCGACAGGCGCACGCGCCCCTTCTCATCCGCCTCGAGCACCTTGACGCGAACGACCTGGCCTTCCTTCAGATAGTCGGAGACCTGGTTGACGCGCTCCTTGGCGATCTGCGAGATGTGCAGCAGGCCGTCCTTGCCGGGCAGCAGCTGCACGATCGCGCCGAAATCGAGCAGGCGCAGGATCGGGCCTTCGTAGATCTTGCCGACCTCGACCTCGGCGGTGATCTGCTCGATGCGCTTGCGCGCGACGTTGCAGGCATCGGCGTTGACCGACGCGATGGTGATCGAGCCGTCGTCCTGGATGTCGATCGTCGTGCCGGTCTCCTCGGTCAGCGCGCGTATCACCGCACCGCCCTTGCCGATCACGTCGCGGATCTTCTCGGGATTGATCTTGAACGTCATCATCCGCGGCGCGTGCAGCGAGACCTCGGTGCGCGCGTGCGGCAGTGCCTGCTGCATGATCCCCAGGATGTGCATCCGGCCTTCGCGCGCCTGCGACAGGGCAACCGCCATGATCTCCTTGGTGATGCCCTGGATCTTGATGTCCATCTGCAGGGCAGTGATGCCGCGATCGGTGCCGGCGACCTTGAAGTCCATGTCGCCCAGGTGATCCTCGTCGCCGAGGATGTCGGTCAGCACGGCGAAGCGGTTGCCTTCCTTGATCAGGCCCATTGCAATGCCCGCGACGTGCGCCTTGATCGGCACGCCGGCGTCCATCAGCGCGAGGCTTGCGCCGCACACCGACGCCATCGACGAACTGCCGTTGGACTCGGTGATCTCGGAGACGACGCGCATCGAGTACGCGAACTCCTCGCCGGTCGGCAGCACGGCGATGATCGCGCGCTTGGCGAGCCGCCCGTGGCCGATCTCGCGCCGCTTGGGCGTGCCGACGCGGCCGGTCTCGCCCGTCGCGTACGGAGGCATGTTGTAGTGGAACATGAAGCGGTCGCGATACTCGCCCATCAGCGCGTCGATGATCTGCTCGTCGCGGGCGGTGCCCAGCGTCGCGACCACCAGCGCCTGGGTCTCGCCGCGCGTGAACAGCGCCGAGCCGTGGGTGCGCGGCAGGACGCCCGAGCGGACCGAGATCGGACGCACGGTGCGCGTGTCGCGCCCGTCGATGCGCGGCTCGCCTTCGAGGATCTGGCTGCGCACGACCTTCGCCTCGAGATCGAACAGGATGTTTCCGACGTGACGCCTGTCATCGGCGGACGCGTCGGCCGGCAGGGCTTCGGCGTCGACCTTCGCGGCGACTTCCTTCAGGCGCTGCTGGCGCTGCTGCTTGGAGCGCATCGAGTACGCTGCGCGCACCTCGGCCTCGGCGAGCGCGGCGACGCGATCGATCAGCGCCTGGTCCTTGACCGGGGCCTGCCACTCCCACATCGGCTTGCCGCCTTCCTCGACCAACTGGTGGATCAGTTCGATCACTGCCTGCTGCTGCTGGTGGCCGAACACGACCGCGCCCAGCATCACGTCCTCGGGCAGTTCCTGCGCCTCGGATTCGACCATCAGCACCGCGGCCTCGGTGCCGGCGACGACGAGATTGAGCTTCGAGGTATCGAGCTCGGTCTTCGACGGATTGAGGATGTACTGGCCGTTCGCATAGCCGACGCGAGCCGCGCCGATCGGGCCGTTGAACGGCACGCCGGAGAGCGACAGCGCCGCCGACGCGCCGATGATCGCCGGGATGTCGGGATCGATCTCGGGGTCGACCGACATCACGGTCGCGATGACCTGGATCTCGTTGTAGAAACCGTCGGGGAACAGCGGACGAATCGGACGGTCGATCAGGCGCGAGGTCAGCGTCTCCTTTTCCGACGGACGCCCTTCGCGCTTGAAGAAACCGCCGGGAATCTTGCCGGCAGCGTAGGTCTTTTCCTGGTAGTCGACGGTCAGCGGAAAGAAATCCTGACCCGGCTTCGCCTGCTTGGCGGCGACGGCGGTGACCAGCACGACCGTGTCGCCGAGGCTGACCATGACGGCGCCGCCGGCCTGGCGCGCGATCTCGCCGGTCTCCAGCGTCAGCGTGTGTGCGCCGTAGGCAACCGATTTCTTGATGGGATTCGACACGATGTCCTCGCAGTTCAAAAATGACAATGGCCGCGTGCGACGACGCGGCCATTGCGAATGGTTATCAGGTGGAAGCCGACGGGCGCTTGGCTGCGGCCGCGGCAGTGCGGATCCCGCTCAACTCCGTCGGAGCGCCTGCACGACGCTCGATGATGCCGGCGCGAGTCGTTGCGGGAGGCGCGTCACTTGCGCAGTCCCAGCTTCTCGATCAGCGAGCGGTAGCTGTCGGCATTGCGCGACTTGAGATAGTCGAGCAGCTTGCGCCGGCGCGAAACCATCCGCAGCAGGCCTCGCCGCGAGTGGTGATCCTTGACGTTTTCCTTGAAGTGGTCGGTCAGCCCGTTGATGCGGGCGGTCAGCAGCGCAACCTGGACCTCGGGGGACCCGGTGTCGCCTTTCGCGCGCTGGTTTTCGGCGATGACCTTCGCCTTGTCGGCAACCGTGACGGCCATGTGCGTTTCCTGTTCTCTGTTCACCTTTGGACAAGAGGGCGATTATAGCTTGGAAAACGCTTAGTTTTCAAGAAGCTCGCCCGACGATCGCTCGTTCGCCGCCGACCCGGCGGCAATCACCCGCCGGGGCCGTGCGCGGCCCGCCTCCGCGTCGGCGATGCCCAGCAACGCGCCGTTTGCGTACACGGCCACGATCCCCCGGGCCTGCACCGGCGCGACGATCGCAACCCCCTGCAGGAAGCGCCTCGCGGTCGCCTCGTCGACGTCCAGTCCGGGCAGCTGTGCGGTCAGCGCCGACGCCGGAAGCAGGCAGCCCTCGCGCCTGCCCCCGTCCATTGCCGCCAGTGCATCGATGGTGTACGCGTCGCGGAGGTCAAATCCGCCGCTCGCCGTCCGCCGCAGCGCCGCCAGGTGCGCCCCGCAGCCGAGCGCCTCGCCGAGATCGGCCGCCAGCGAGCGCACGTAGGTCCCCTTGCTGCACAGCACGTCGACGACGGCGTCGGGCGCACGCCACTCGACCAGCGTCAGTGCGTGGATGACGATTTCGCGGGCCGCGCGGGGGATGTCGACGCCGGCACGGGCGTACTCGTAATAGGGCCGGCCCTGGAACTTGAGCGCCGAGTGCGCCGGCGGGACCTGCGTCTGCGGCCCGGTGAAGCGTGTCAATGCCCCGTTCATGGCGGTCGCGTCGAACCCGACCGGGCGCGTGGCGACGATCTCGCCCTCTGCGTCCTGCGTCGTCGTCGTCGCGCCGAACCGGAGGGTGGCCACGTAACGCTTGGGGGAGTCGAGCAGCAACTGGGCGAACTTGGTCGCTTCGCCGAAACAGATCGGCAGCAGCCCCGACGCCAGCGGATCGAGCGTGCCGGTATGCCCGGCCTTTTCGGCGTTGTAGAGGCGCTTCGCCTGTCCGAGCGCCGCGTTGGACGTGATGCCCGCGGGCTTGTCGAGCAGGAGCACGCCGTCGATGCGCCGTCGCGGCGGGCGCCGCGGTGCGGACATCGCCGCCTACTCCTGGCGCTTGCGGTCTTCGGCGACGGCAGCGTCGATCAGCTGCGACAGGCGCATCCCAGCCTCGATCGAGTCGTCGTAGACGAAATGCAGCTGCGGCACCGAATAGAGGTTCAGCCGGTGCGCGAGTTCGCTGCGCAGGAATCCCGCCGTGCGCGCGAGCGCGTCGACGGCGGCCTGCGACTTCTCCTTGCCCGCGAGGTGGGTAAAGCGCACCGTCGCGTGCGAAAGGTCGGCGGTGACCTCGACCTCGGTGATCGTCACCTGACCGACGCGCGGGTCCTTGACCTCGTTCTTCAGCAGGTCCGCGAGTTCCCGCTGGAGCTGGTCGCCCACCCGTTGTGCGCGCTGCGACGTCTTCTTCATGTCGGCAGGGGATCTGCACGCGCGTCGGTGGCGCGCGTGCAAGCTCCGGTCAGAGCGTCCGCGAGACCTCGACGATCTCGTAGACCTCGAGCTGGTCCTTCTGCTCGATGTCGTTGAAGTTCCTGATCGACAGGCCGCACTCGAAACCGGCCTTCACCTCGCGCACGTCGTCCTTGAAGCGCTTGAGCGAATCGAGCTCGCCGTCGTGGATCACGACGTTGTCGCGCAGCACGCGAACCTTCGAGCCACGGCGGACGACACCCTCGAGGACGTAGCAACCGGCGACGGTGCCCACCTTCGAGATCTTGTAGACCTCGCGCACGTCGACCAGCCCCAGCCGGCTCTCTTTCTGCTCGGGCGTGAGCATCCCCGACAGCGCGGCCTTCACGTCGTCGACCGCCTCGTAGATGATGTCGTAGTAGCGGATCTGCACGCCACCCGATTCGGCGAGCTTGCGCGCCTGGCCGTCGGCGCGCGTGTTGAAGCCGATGATCACGGCCTTGGACGCGAGCGCCAGGTTGACGTCGGACTCGGTGATGCCGCCGACGGCGGCGTGCACGATGTTGACCTTGACCTCGTCGGTCGACAGCTTGGTCAACGCCTGCTGCAGCGCTTCGTAGCTGCCCTGCACGTCGGCCTTGACGATCAGCGTGAGCGTCTTGACGCCGCTCTCGCCCATCTGGTCGAACATGTTCTCCAGCTTCGCCGCCTGCTGCTTGGCGAGCTTGACGTCGCGGAACTTGCCCTGGCGGAACAGCGCGATCTCGCGCGCCTTGCGCTCGTCGCCGAGCACGATCACGTCCTCGCCGGCGATCGGCACGTCGGACAGGCCCTGGATCTCCACGGGAATCGCGGGACCGGCCTCGGTGACCGGCTTGCCGTTCTCGTCGGTCATCGCCCGCACGCGGCCGAACACCGCACCGGCGAGGATGATGTCGCCGCGCCTGAGCGTTCCCGAATGGACGAGGACGGTCGCCACCGGGCCGCGGCCCTTGTCGAGGCGCGATTCGATGACGATCCCCTTGGCCGGCGCATCCTTCGGCGCCTTCAGCTCCAGCACCTCGGCCTGCAGCAGGATCGCGTCGAGCAGCGAATCGATGCCCGCACCCGTCTTGGCCGAGACCGGGATGAACTGGACGTCGCCGCCGTATTCCTCCGGAAGAACGCTTTCCGCGACGAGCTCCTGCTTGACGCGGTCAAGATTCGCGTCCGGCTTGTCGATCTTGTTGATCGCGACCACCAGCGGAACGTTGCCCGCCTTCGCGTGCGCGATCGCTTCCTTCGTCTGCGGCATGACGCCGTCGTCGGCAGCGACGACCAGCACGACGATGTCGGTCACCTTCGCGCCGCGGGCGCGCATCGCGGTGAACGCCTCGTGGCCCGGCGTGTCCAGGAACGTGATCACGCCCTTGGCCGTCTCGACGTGGTAGGCGCCGATGTGCTGCGTGATGCCGCCGGCTTCGCCGCTGGCCACGCGCGTGCGCCGGATGGTGTCCAGCAGCGAGGTCTTGCCGTGGTCGACGTGACCCATCACGGTGACGACCGGCGGCCGCGGCAGCGCCTCGGCCGCGTGCGCAGTCTCGGCCTCCGCCAGCAGCGCGTCGGGCTCGTCGAGCTTGGCCGCCTTGGCCTTGTGGCCCATCTCCTCGACCACGATCATTGCCGTCTCCTGGTCGATCACCTGATTGATCGTGACCATCGAACCCATCTTCATCAGCGCCTTGATCACTTCGGCAGCTTTCACCGCCATCTTGTGCGCGAGGTCGGCGACGGTGATCGTCTCGGGAACGAAGATCTCGCGCACCTGGGGCGCGGCCGGCATCGTCCCGGCGTAGCCTTCGCCGGCTTCCTCGTCGCGGCCGTGGCGACCGCCCTTGGCACCGCGCCAGCCGGTGGCCGCCGTGCCGCCGGTCGTGTCACCGCGCAGGCGCAACGCACGACGCCGCGCAGCCTCCTCCTGGAAAACTTGGCCAGGGGCCTTCTTGGCGGCCTTCTCGCGCTTTTCGCCGGGCCGCGCCGCAGGGCGGTGCAACGTTCCCTCGGTGCCGGCGGGCTTGCCCGCGGCAGGCGCCTGCGCCTTGGCACCGGCTGCGGCTTTCGCTTCCTCGGCGGCCTTGGCTTCAGCAGCGACGCGCGCAGCCGCTTCCTCGGCGTCCTTTTCCTTCCTGGACTTGCGCTTGGCGGCCTCTTCCTGCTTCTTCTGCACATCCTCCTGCTGGCGCGCGATCAGCTCCTGAGCCTTGCGTTCCTCGGCCTCGCGCGCTGCGATCTCCTCGGCGGACAGGAGCGGCGAACGGGCCGGCCTGGGCGCCTGCCTGGGGGCCGGCTTGGGTACCGCTGCGGGCGCTGCCTCGGGTGCCGCCTCGGGCGCCATTTGGGGCGCTGCCTCGGGGGCCGTTTCAGGTGCCATCTCGGGCGCGATCACCGGCGCCGCCTCCGGCGCCTCCTCGACGGCCGGCGCCGCGGGCACCACGGCCGCCTCGCCTTCCTCGCGGCGAACGAGGACGCGCTTCTTCCTCACCTCGACCTGGATCGTGCGCGCCTTGCCGGTGGAATCGGCGGCCTTGATCTCCGAGGTCTGCTTGCGCGTCAGCGTGATCCGCTTCTTCGCATCGGCAGCCGCGCCGTGCTGCTTGCGCAGGTAATCGAGCAGGCGCGTCTTGTCCTGCTCCGTGAGGTTGTCACCCTGCTTCTTGCCTGCAACGCCGGCAGCGGCGAGCTGCTCCAGCAGCGCGCCCGCCGGCATTTTCAGGTCGGTCGCGAATTGTTCGATCGTCGTCTGCGCCATGCGCCTCTCCCGTACTGCCTCTGCTGCCCTGTTTCCGTTCCGGCCCGGTGGTCACGCCGCAGCGCCGGACTGCGGCGGCTGGGCAGGCGTTTCGAACCAGTGTGCACGGGCCTTCATGATCAGGTCCTGCGCCTTGGTCGCGTCCATCCCGGTCAGCTCGACCAGCTCGTCGCCGGCAAGATCGGCCAGCGCGTCGCGGGTCGTGATGCCCTGCGCGGCGAGCTTGCTCGCGATCTCGGTGTCCATGCCGTCCAGCGAAAGCAGCGCTTCCTCGACATTCTCCACCGACTCCTCGCGGGCGATCGCGTCGGTCAGGAGCGCATTCCTCGCACGCGACCGCAGCTCGTTCACCGTGTCCTCGTCGAAGGATTCGATCTCCATCATCTCGGTGATCGGCACGTAGGCGACTTCCTCGAGCGAGGTGAAGCCCTCGCCGATCAGGATGTCGGCGACCTCCTCGTCGACGTCGAGCTTCTCCATGAACAGCGCGCGCAGGCGACCGGTCTCCGCCTCGTGCTTCTGCTGGGATTCCTCGACGCTCATCAGGTTGAGCTCCCAGCCGGTCAGCTCCGAGGCGAGCCTGACGTTCTGGCCGCTGCGGCCGATGGCGATCGCGAGGTTCTCCTCGTCGACGACGACGTCCATCGCGTGCCGCTCCTCGTCGACGATGATGCTCTGCACCTCGGCGGGCGCAAGCGCGTTGATCACGAGCTTCGCAGGGTCGTCGGACCACAGGACGATGTCGACACGCTCGCCGGCGAGCTCGTTGGTGACCGCCGTCACGCGCGAGCCGCGCATGCCGATGCAGGTGCCCTGCGGGTCGAGCCGCGGATCGTTGGACTTGACGGCGATCTTGGCGCGGATGCCGGGATCGCGGGCGGCGGCCTTGATCTCGATCAGCCCCTCCTCGATCTCGGGAACCTCGAGCTCGAACAGACGCATGATGAACTCGGGCGCGACGCGCGACAGGATGAGCTGCGGACCCTTGGCCGTGCGGTCGATCTTCATCACGTAGGCCCGGACGCGGTCGCCCACGCGCAGCATTTCCTTCGGGATCAGCTGGTCGCGCGGGATCACGCCCTCGATGCGACCGGACTCGATGATGACGCTGCCACGCTCGATGCGCTTGACAGTGCCCGAGAGCAGGTTGTCGTCGCGCTCGAGGAAGTCGTTCAGGATCTGCTCGCGTTCGGCATCGCGGATCTTCTGCAGGATCACCTGCTTGGCCGCCTGCGCGCCTATGCGCCCGAACTCGACCGGCTCGAGCGGCTCCTCGACGACATCGCCGAGCTTCAGTTCGGGATCACGCTCGATCGCATCGGTGATCGCGAGCTGGTGCGCCGGCTCCTCGTGTTCCTCGTCGGGCACGACGGTCCAGCGCCGGAACGATTCGTAATCGCCGGTCTCCCGGTCGATCGCGACGCGCGCGTCGATGTTGTCGGCATATTTCTTCTTGGTCGCCGACGCGAGCGCAGCCTCGAGTGCCGTGAACACGATTTCCTTCGGCACGTTCTTCTCGCGTGAAAGCGCGTCCACGAGCAACAGTAGTTCGCGGTTCATGATCCTCTTCTCCAATCGATCGCGGGCACCAGCCGCGCGCTGCCGATCGTTCCGAACGGGAACGATCGCACGCCGCCGGGCAATTCGACGAGAACGTCGTCGCCCTGGGTGCCCCGCAGGATTCCCTTGATCCGCCGCGCTCCGTCGACCGCGGCCGTCAGCGTCAGCTGGGCCTGCTGACCGGCGAAGCGTTCGAAATCGGCGAGCCGCTTGAGCGGACGGTCGAGCCCCGGCGAGGACACCTCGAGCCGCTCGAAAGCGACGTTCTCGACCGCAAACAGGCGGGTGAGATGGTTGGAGACCCTCGCGCAGTCCTCGACGTCGACGCCACCCGACTTGTCGATGAACACGCGGACGAGCCCGCTCCTCGCCGACAGATCCCAGTCGACGAGCTCGTAACCGAGCGGCGGTACCGTTCGTTCCAGCAGTTCACCCAATGCCGATGCCATTCGCGTCCAAAGGTTGGGCCAAAGCCCCAAAAAAAAATGGGCTGCGCCCAGCCCATTTCTCGTTACTTGTCGGGCGCAATTGTAGCAGAAAACCCGTCATTCTGGCAGCCTCGGACCCGGGTGGACAGCGGTAACCGCGCTAAACTCGGCGCTCGAGGGCCCGGCGGCCCTCCCCACCCGCACCCCCGGAGCCCGATCGAATGGCCGACCCCCTGCCCATCGCCCTCCGGGGCGATCTCGAACTCGACCTCCTCCCGGCGCTCGCCAACCGCCACGGCCTGATCGCCGGCGCCACCGGCACCGGCAAGACCGTATCGCTGCAGGTGATCGCCGAACGGATGAGCGCCATCGGCGTCCCGGTGTTCATGGCCGACGTCAAGGGCGACCTGGCCGGGATCAGCCAGCCGGGCGCGAGCTCGCCGAAACTGGCCCAGCGCCTGAAGGCGATCGGCGCCACCGAGCCGAAGTTCGCGGGCGTGCCGACGGTGTTCTGGGACGTCTTCGGCGAGCAGGGACACCCGGTGCGGGCGACCGTCAGCGACCTGGGGCCGCTCCTTCTGTCCCGGATCCTGAACCTGAACGAGACCCAGCAGGGGGTGCTGACGCTGGCTTTCAAGCTCGCCGACGACCGCGGCCTGCTGCTGCTCGATCTGAAGGACCTGCGGGCACTGCTCGAATACGCGGCCGGCAGCGCCCAGGAATTGCAGACTTCCTACGGCAACATCTCGGCCGCCTCGGTGGGCGCGATCCAGCGCGGACTGCTCGCCCTCGAGCAGCAGGGCGGCGGCATCTTCTTCGGCGAACCGATGCTGAACGTCGACGACCTGCTGCAGACCGACGGCGGGCGTGGCGTCGTCAACGTGCTGGCCGCCGACCGCCTGATGCGCTCGCCGCAGCTCTACGCGACGATGCTGCTGTGGCTGCTGTCGGAGCTCTACGAGCGCCTTCCGGAAGTCGGCGACCGCGACAAACCCAGGCTCGTCTTCTTCTTCGACGAGGCGCACCTGCTGTTCACCGACGCGCCGAAGGTGCTGCTCGACAAGATCGAGCAGGTCGTGCGCCTGATCCGCTCGAAGGGAGTCGGCGTGTTCTTCGTCACCCAGAATCCCCTCGACATACCCGACACGGTCCTGGGACAGCTCGGCAACCGGATCCAGTTCGCGCTGCGCGCGTTCACGCCGCGCGACCAGAAAGCGGTCAAGGCGGCCGCCACGACGATGCGTGCCAATCCGAAGATCGACACCGAGAAGGCGATCACCGAGTTGGGCGTCGGCGAGGCGCTGGTCTCCTTCCTCGACGAGAAGGGACGTCCGGGCATGGTGGAACGGGCGTGGATCCTGCCGCCGGCCTCGCGGATCGGCCCCATCACCCCCGACGAGCGCAAGGCGGTGATCGCAGCCTCGCCGGTCAAGGGTGTCTACGAGAACTCGGTCGACCGCGAGTCGGCCTACGAGAAACTCGCGGGACGGGCGTCCGCGTCCGCGTCCGCTTCGGCGGGCGGCGCCGCGGCCGGCGACCAGGGCGGCATCCTGGATTCGCTCAAGGGATCGCTCGGCGGCCTGATGACCGGCAGCGGACGCAAGGACAGCCTGGTCGAGGCGATGGCCAAGAGCGCTGTGCGCACCGTCGGTTCGTCGATCGGCCGCGAGATCGTCCGCGGCGTTCTCGGGTCCCTGCTCGGCCGCAAGCGCTGACGACGCCGGCCGGCGCGGTGCGCTGCCGCGCCGAGCAGCGACCGGTCGCCGACCGGGGCCGCGCTGCCACGCAACGACGATCGGGCGTGCCGCGGTCGGCGTCACCTCCCGGTGATCCCTTACGGCTTCCCGGCAATTTGCCAAACCAGGATGCGCCTGTACCCTTCCGGCCCATGATCACCATGCAGTGGATCGGCGCCGCGCTGTTCGCAATCGCGCTGGTGCACACCTTTTCGACCAAGCTGTTCGAACGGATGGCGCACCGCCGCCCCGAACACGCCGGCATCTGGCACCTGCTGGGCGAGGTCGAGGTCGTCTTCGGATTCTGGGCGATGGTGATGATTCTCGCCATGGCTGCGGTGATGGGGACGGGCGCCGCGACGGACTATCTCGATTCCCGCAACTTCACCGAGCCCTTGTTCGTCTTCGCGATCATGGTCGTGGCGGGCAGTCGCGCGATTCTGAACCTCGCGCGGACTGCCGTCGGCGTGATCGCGAGCTTCGTGCCGCTCGACGGCGCCGTGGCGTTCTACTTCGTGTCGTTGGCTTTCGTCCCGCTGCTGGGCTCCTTCATCACGGAGCCGGCTGCCATGACGCTGGCGGCCATGATGCTGGGCGAACGCATCTACACCCGCGGCGCATCGACCAAGCTCAAGTATGCGACGCTGGGCGTCCTGTTCGTCAACGTGTCGATCGGCGGCACGATGACCCCGTTTGCGGCACCGCCGGTGCTGATGGTGGCCGCCAAATGGAACTGGGACCTCTGGTTCATGCTGGCGCACTTCGGCTGGAAATCCGCGGTGGCCGTCGGCGTCAATGCGCTGGTGACGACGCTCGTCTTTCGCCGTGAGCTCTCCCGCCTGCCGGTCGTTGCAGGTAGCGGTGGCTCGCGCGTCCCGCGCTGGGTGGCCGCGGCCCACGTATTGTTTCTGGTGGGCATCGTGGTGTTCGCCCATCATCCGCCGGTATTCATCTCGCTCCTGTTGTTCTTCATCGGTTTCGCGACCGCCTACCCGCAGTTCCAGGACCGCCTGATATTGCGGGAGGGCCTGCTCGTCGGCTTCTTTCTTGGCGGCCTCGTGGTCCTCGGCGCTCAACAGCGATGGTGGCTCGAACCGGTCCTGCGCGGCATGGATTCGACCACCGTCTACTTCGGCGCGGCCGTGCTCACGGCGGTAACGGACAATGCAGCGCTCACCTACCTCGGCTCACTGGTGACGGGCCTCAGTGACGAGTTCAAGTACGCGCTGGTCGCGGGCGCGGTCACCGGCGGCGGATTGACGGTCATCGCCAACGCACCGAACCCCGCCGGATTTGCACTTCTGCGCAGCCACTTCGACGACGAGGCCATACATCCCGTTGGACTGCTCGTGGCGGCACTGCCCCCGACGCTGGTCGCCGCGCTGGCATTCCAGCTGCTGTGAAGGAGCACGACACGCTCCGAGGCTGGATGGAGGAATGGGTCGCTTGGTGGGAGACCGTGTCTCCGGAGTTCGCCTTTCTGCTCGCCCTGCCTTTTCTCGTTGCAGCGGCAAGCGTGATCGGCGAGTGCTGCCGAAGGACGCGCGGCATTTGACTGCACTTGACTGCATGACCGTGCAGCACCCGCGTCGCCTGCCCGCCGCGCCTCACTCCGGCGGCGGATGCATCTGCGCGAACACCTCCTCCGCAATGTGATATGCCGAATTGGCGGCGGGGACCCCGGCGTAGATCGCGCAGTGCAGCAGCACTTCCTTGATCTCATCGCGCGTCACGCCATTGTTGAACGCCCCGCGCAGGTGCAGCCTGAGCTCGTCGCCGCGGTTCAGCGCGACCATCATCGCGATCGTCAGCAGGCTGCGCACATGCCGCGACAGCTCGGGCCGCGACCAGATCTCGCCCCAGGCATAGCGGGTGATCAGCTCCTGGAAATCGGTGTTGAACTCGTTGCGCTTGGCCAGCGTCCGATCGACGTGCGCGTCGCCCAGCACGGCGCGCCGCACGGCCATGCCACGGTCGTAGCGTTCGGTTTCGTCCATGTTCGTCACTCCTTGCGTCCAATCAGGAACTGCATCATGGCCTGCGTGAACGCAGGCGCTGCCTGTACGTTCGACAGGTGCGGGGCCGGCAGCTCGACGTAGCGCGCTCCGGGAATGCGGTCGACGACGTAGCGCCCGTCGTCCGGCGGCGTTGACTGATCCAGGCTACCCGCAATCACCAGCGTCGGAGCGTGGATGCGCGACAGCCCGTTTCGCTGGTCCATGTCGCGCACCGCCGCGCAGCAGGCGACATAACCCTCGGCCGACGTGCGCTCGAAGCTTGCGCGCAACCGGGCGACCATCGGCGTCGGCTGCTCGAGCAGCGCCGGCGTGAACCAGCGCGCCAGCACGGCCGATGCAACCGCCGCCATGCCGCCCTTGCGAATCGCGTCGATGCGCGCATTCCACAGGTCGGCAGTGCCGATCTTCGCTGCGGTGTTGGCGAGCACCAGCCGGTCGATGCGCGCCGGCGCATTCACGCCGAGCCACATGCCCGTCATGCCACCCATCGACAGGCCGCAGAAGTGCGCCCGCGGGATGGCGAGCGCGTCGAGCAGCCCCACCACGTCGGCGCCCAGCATCGCGATCGTGTAGGGCCCCGGCGTCACCTCGGATTCGCCGTGCCCGCGGGTGTCGTAGCGGACGACGCGAAAGCGTGCCGAAAGCTCCGCCATCTGCGGCTCCCACATCTCGAGCGAGGCGCCGAGGGAGTTCGAAAGGACGAGCGGCGGCGCGGCGGCGTCACCGTCGATCCGGTAGTGCAGGCGGACGCCGCCGGCGTTGGCAAACGGCATGGTCGTATGACTCCTTCAGACCGGATGGGCAGCGAGCGCGCGCTCGATGAAGCGCCTGCTCTCGCCGAGATAGTTGGCCGGATCGAACAGCCGGTCGAGTGCGGCCGCATCGAGTGCCGATGCGGCCTCGGGGATGGCGCGCAGCACCTCGCGCAGATGGACGCGCTCTCTCGCAGCGCGCCGGCAGGCGTCGGCGACCAGCGCGTGGGCGCGGTCGCGGCCGATGGCGTTCGCAAGCGCCATCTGCACGGCTTCGGCGAAGATCTGTCCCTGCGTGAGCTCGAGGTTCGCGCGCATCCGGTCCGCGTCGACGTCGAGGCGTGGCGCGACGTCGGCCATGGCGGCCAGAGCACCCGCGGCGAGCAGCGCGATCTCGGGCAGCGTCTCCCACTCGGCGGGCCAGTTCCCCAGTCCGCGCTCGTGTTCCTGTGCGGCGGCGGAGAGCATCGTCGCGACCAGCCCCGGGACGCGCACGGCCGCCGCAATCGCCGCCGAGGCGCCGACCGGGTTGCGCTTCTGCGGCATCGTCGACGAACCGCCGCGACCCGGCGCAGCGGGCTCGAACGCCTCGGCGACCTCGGTCTGCGCGAGCAGCGCCAGATCGCGCGCAAGCTTGCCCAGCGTGGCCGCCAGCATCCCGAGCACTGCCGCGATCTCGCAGACGCGATCGCGCTGCGTGTGCCACGGCAGGTCCGGCAGCGGCAGCGCGAGACGCGAGGCCAGCGCTTCGCTGACCGCGATGCCGCGCTCGCCCAGCGATGCCAGGGTTCCCACCGCTCCGCCGAACTGCAGGACCAGCGCCCTGCCGCGCAGCTCGGCGAGCCGCGCCCGGTGCCGGTCCAGCGCGCTGACGAACCCGGCGAGCTTGACGCCCAGCGTGACCGGGATCGCCTGCTGCAGCCAGGTGCGCCCCGCGAGCACCGTCGCTGCATGCCGGCGCGCCTGGGTCGCGAGGGCCGCGGCGAGGCGTTCGACGTCGGCATCGACCAGCGCCAGCGCGTCGCGCAGCTGCAGCACCAGCCCGGTGTCGATGACGTCCTGGCTCGTCGCCCCCCAGTGAACGTAGCCGCGCGCCACCGGGTCGGCCGCGGCGACGTCCCGCGTCAGCGCGGCGACCAGCGGGATCGCGAGATTGCCCGCGGATTGGGCCGCGGCCGCCAGCGTCGCGGCGTCGAACCGGTCGGCATTGCAATGGGCGGCGATCGCATCGGCGGCGGCCTGCGGGATCACGCCGACCGCGGCTTCCGCCTGCGCGAGGGCAGTCTCGAAATCGAGCATGCGCTGGATGCGCATCCGGTCCGAGAAGACCGCGCGCATCGCATCGGTGGTGAACAGCGTGTCGGGCATCGGATGTCGACCAGCGCGGCTCAGATGTCGAAGAACACCGTCTCGTCGGGCCCCTGGATGTTGATGTCGAAACGGTAGACGACCTGGCCCTTGCGCTCCTCGCGCCTGGCGATCAGCGTCTTGCGACGCACTTCCCATTCGATCAGGTTCAGCACCGGATCCTTGTCGTTGGCGGCCTGCTCGTCGGAGAAGTACATCCTGGTCGAGAGTCCGATGTTGATGCCGCGGGCGACGATCCAGAAATTGACGTGAGGCGCCATCGGCCGGCCGTTGCGCCCCATGACCGACCCCGGCTTGATGGTGTCGAAGGTCCAGACGCCCGAAGCGAAGTCCGAGCACCCGCGACCCCAGCCGCGGAACGTCTTGTCGATCGGCTTCTTCTGCCGGTCCGCCGGATGGTTGTACCTGCCCGCAGCGTTCGCCTGCCAGATCTCGATCAGGACGTCGCGCAGGGGCGTCCCCGACCCGTCGATCACGCGGCCCTCGATCCGGATGCGCTCGCCCTTGGTCTTCGGGCCGGCCAGCACGTTGCCGAAATTGTTCTCGAAGATGTCGAAGCCGGCCTGCTTGGGCGCGAGCCCGATGTGCACGTAGGGTCCCGCGGTCTGCGACGCCGTTTCCTTCAGGTACTCGAGTTGGTTGACCATGATTGTCATTCGCCTTGCATGGGGTCGTCGGGTTGCACCGCGTTCTCGAACCACGTCGCGCGCGAGCCGCGAAGCACGATGTCGAAGCGATAGGCGAGGCTGTCGAGCTGGATGCCTGCATTGCGGTCGAGCGGGGCGATCAGCTGGCGCACCGCCGCTTCCGACGGGATCGTGCGGAGGATCGGGCAGCTCGCGATCAGCGGATCGCCTTCGAAATACATCTGGGTGATCAGTCGCTGCGCCCATCCGGATCCCGAGATCGAGTAGTGGATGTGTGCGGGCCGCCAGTCGTTGACGTTGTTGCGCCACGGGTACGGCCCGGGCTTGATCGTCCGGTAGAAGTACCGGCCGTTATCATCGGTCAGCGTGCGGCCGCAACCGCCGAAGTTCGGGTCGATCGGCGCAATGTACGTGTCGTTCTTGTGCCGGTAGCGTCCCCCGGCATTCGCCTGCCAGACCTCGACCAGCGCATTCTTCACCGGGCGGCCGTTCTCGTCGAGGACGTAGCCGTACACGACGATGCGCTCGCCGACCGGCAGGCCGCCTTTCGCGTAGTTCATGATCAGGTCGTTGTCGAGCGGGCCCAGCTCGTTGGCGCCGAACACCGGGCCGGTGATCTCCGACAACGAGTTCTGCAGCGAGATCAGCGACTTCTGCGGGGAGCGCAGGACGCTGGTCTTGTAGGTCGGTGCATAGGCCGGTGGGTGGATCGTCCGGTCGCGCTGGAAGAACTCCCCGTATTGCTCGGATGGCAGTTTCATGATCGTCCCGGTTCAGACACGTTCGATGATGAGGGCGATGCCCTGGCCGACGCCGATGCACATCGTGCACAGTGCGTAGCGCCCCCCGGTGCGGCGCAGCTGGTAGACCGCGGTGGTGACCAGGCGCGCGCCGCTCGCTCCCAGCGGGTGCCCAAGCGCGATCGCGCCGCCCATCGGATTGACCTTCGGGGAATCGTCGGGCAACCCTTGATCCCGCGTCACCGCCAGCGCCTGGGCGGCGAATGCCTCGTTCAGCTCGATCAGGTCGATGTCGGCGAGCGTGAGCTTCGCACGCGCGAGCACCTTGCGCATCGCGGGCGCCGGGCCGAAGCCCATGATGCGCGGCGCGACCCCCGCGACGGCGCCGGCGACGATGCGCGCCCGCGGCGTCAGTCCGTTCCGCTTCGCGGCATCCTCGGAGGCGACGATCAGCGCGCAGGCGCCATCGTTGACTCCCGACGCGTTGCCGGCCGTGACGCTGCCGTCCGGGCGCACGATGCCCTTGAGCTTCGCGAGGGCATCGATGGAGGTCGCGCGCGGATGCTCGTCGACGGCGACGATCACCGGGTCGCCCTTTCTCTGCGGAATCGAGACCGGCGCGATTTCCTCGGCCATCCGCCCGTCGGCGATCGCCGCCGCCGCACGCTGCTGGCTACGCAGCGCGAACGCGTCCTGATCGGCGCGACCGATGCCGAATTCCTGCGCGACGTTCTCGGCAGTCTCGGGCATCGAGTCGATGCCGTAGCGCGCCTTCATCAGCGGATTGACGAAGCGCCAGCCGATCGTCGTGTCCTCGATCCTGGCCACCCGCGAGAAAGCCTCGGTCGCCTTGCCCTGCACGAATGGCGCGCGAGACATGCTCTCGACGCCGCCGGCCAGCAGCAGCGAGCCCTCCCCGGCCTTGATCGCCCTCGACGCGATCGTGATCGCGTCGAGGCTCGAGCCGCACAGGCGGTTGACCGTCGTCCCCGGAACTTCCTGCGGCAACCCGGCGAGCAGCAGCGCCATGCGACCGACGTTGCGGTTGTCCTCGCCGGCCTGGTTCGCGCAGCCGTAGACGACGTCGTCGAGCGCGCCCCAGTCCACGCCCGGATTGCGCTGCATCAGCGCCTGCAGCGGCGCCGCGGCGAGATCGTCGGTGCGTACGCCGGAGAGTGCGCCGGCGTAGCGCCCGAACGGGGTGCGGATCGCATCACATATGTAGGCTTCTGCCATGGTCCTGGTCCTAGCTTTCGATGGCGACGCCGGAAAGGCGTTCGAGTTCTGCGTGCGACAGACCATCGACGATGTCGACGGCGCGCAGCCCGCGGGGTGTCACCTCGAGCACCGCCAGGTCGGTGTAGATCCGGCTGACGCAGCGCAGCGCCGTGACCGGATACGTGCACCGGGAGACGACCTTGCTCTCGCCGCTCCTGGTCAGGTGCTCCATCATCACGTAGACACGCTTGGCGCCGAGCGCCAGGTCCATTGCCCCGCCCACTGCGGGAATCGCGTCCGGCGCCCCGGTATGCCAGTTCGCGAGGTCGCCACCCACCGACACCTGGAATGCGCCCAGCACGCAGCAATCGAGGTGGCCGCCCCGCATCATCGCGAACGAATCCGCGTGATGGAAGAACGATGCGCCCGGCAATGCGGTGACCGGCTGCTTGCCTGCATTGATCAGGTCGGGATCCTCGGCCCCCGGCGCCGGCGCGGGCCCCATGCCGAGCAGGCCGTTCTCGGTGTGCAGGATGATCTCGCGGTCCTTCGGCAGGTGGTTGGCGACGAGCGTGGGCAGGCCGATCCCCAGATTGACGTAGGCGCCTTCCTGGATGTCCTGGGCAACGCGCGCGGCCATCTGGTCGCGGGTATAGCGGTTCATCGTGTTCTCCTGATCGTGGATCTCACGCGGCCCTGTCCTGCATCGTCGCCGCGCCGTTGGGAGCCACCTGCACGACGCGGTGCACGAAAATGCCGGGCGTCACGACGGCCTCGGGATCGAGTCCTCCCAGCGGGACGATCCGCTGCACCTGGGCGATCGTACAACGGGCGGCCGCGGCCATGATCGGCCCGAAGTTGCGTGCGGTCTTGCGGTAGACCAGATTCCCCCAGCGATCGCCGGCAAGCGCCTTGATCAGTGCGAAATCGGCGCGAATCGGGTACTCGAGGACGTACTGACGGCCATCGATCTCGCGCGTCTCCTTGCCTTCGGCCAGGAGGGTGCCGTAACCGGTCGGCGTGTAGAACGCGCCGATGCCTGCGCCGGCCGCGCGGATGCGCTCGGCCAGATTGCCCTGTGGCACGAGTTCGAGCTCGATCTCGCCCGCGCGGTACAGCGCGTCGAAGTGCCACGAATCGGTCTGGCGCGGAAAGGAGCAGATGATCTTGCGCACCTGCTTCGCCTTGAGCAGCAGCGCGAGGCCGACATCGCCGTTGCCCGCATTGTTGTTGACGATGGTGAGATTGCGCGCGCCGTGCGCGATCAGCGCGTCGATGAGCTCGGAAGGCATTCCTGCAGTGCCGAACCCGCCGATCATGACGGTCGCACCGTCCTTGATGTCGGCGATCGCATCCGCCACTGTGGCTACGGTCTTGTCGATCATGGGATTTCCGGGAAAGTCGGTTCAGTCGCGGGTTGCCGGCGTCACGACGGCGGGCGCTGCAGCTGCGAGGCCATGCGCGCCGGCGCATTGAGCGCGCCATAGCCGTCATAGCCGCCGACCCGCTGCACGATCTCGAAGAAGAAGCGGTCGGCGAACGCTTCGCTGTAGGCGTGGAAATACTCGCCGGCCCCGGTACGCTCGTACAGCACGCCGAATTCTCGCATCCTGGCCACCTGCGCCTCGGGAAGCGCGAAACGCGCGACGAGATCGTCGTAGTAATTGTCCGAGACCGCGACGAATTTCGCACCGCTGGCGGCCAGCCTGCCCATGGTGTCGAAGATGTCGGAACAGGCGAACGCGACGTGATGGACGCTCGCCCCGCCCGAGAGCGAGATCGTCTTCGCCGTGCCCGTGCTCTGGCTCTGCGATACGTTCAGCACCGCGCGCACGCTGCGGTTGACACTGGCGACACCGGAGCTGCGGATCAGCCCGAACGGATCGGAGAGCTCCAGGCTCTCGCCGGGCAGCATGCCCAGCACCGCACGGTAGAACAGGACCCAGGTGTCGAGCTCCTCGATCGGCAGTCCGGTCGCAACGTGGTCGATGCGGGTGAGACCCGCCCCGCCGTGCTGCGGCGCAGGCTCGTCACGCAGGTCGAAGTCGCTCTCGTAGAGTGCACCCGCTCCGAGCTCGCCGGGCACGAAGTAGACCACGCTCCCGTTCGGCGCACGTATCGCCGGCATCCTCTGCTCGTTGGGGCCGAGGCGGCTGTCGAAGCGGGGGCAGTGCAGCGCCATCGCCCGGTTCTGGGCCCGCACCGCGTCGTCGGTCGCAAGGCCCACCGCGCAGACCGACGCCCCGTGCGAGGCGAAGTATTCGCGCGCGATCGACGCGGGCTCCGCGTTCAGGATCAGGTTGATCGCACCCTGCCGGTAGAGCGTGACGTTCTTGGACCGATGCCTGCCGGCGCGGCGGAAGCCGAGGCTCTCGAGCAGGTTGGCGAGCAGCCATTCGGTCGCCTCGTCGACCGCGAACTCGAGGAACGCCACGCCCCTCAGCTCGGACACGGCAGGCGGGTCGAGCAACTCGACCCGCCGCACCGTCCTCGCCCGGACGTCCGCCGGATGCACGCTGTCGGATGCGGCGTCGAGCAGACGCAATCGCGTCTGCTCCTCGAGCCACTGCAGCGAGCGCATCGCGTCGATCGCCGTGGCCCGATTCGGTGCCTCGCGGAACACGTCGTTGAAGATCTCGAGCGACAGCGGTCCGGTGTAGCCGGCGACCAGCACATGCTCCATGAAGCGCGGCAGATCGAACTGTCCCTGCCCCGGGAAATTGCGGTAGTGCCGGCTCCATTGCAGCACGTCCATCGCGAGCCGTGGCGCGTCGGCCACTTGCAGGAAGAAGATCCGGTCGCCGGGAATCTGCGCGATGCCGGCCGGGTCGTCGCCGACCGACAGGATGTGGAAGCTGTCGAGGACCAGGCCCAGGTGAGGATGGTCCGCCTCCCGGACGATCTTCCACGTATGTCCGTAACGGTTGACGCGCGCGCCCCAGGCGAGTGCCTCGTAGCCGATGCGCAGGTTGCGCCGGGCTGCGCGCTCGGCGAGCTCGTGCAGCTGGGCGGCGGCGCGGGCGTCGTCGTCGATCGCGAGCGGCGACACGTTCGAGCAGACCAGCAGCATCGGCGCACCCAGCGCTTCCATCACGTCGAACTTGCGCTCGGCGCGATCGAGGTTGCGCCTGAACTGCTCGTCGCTGACACCTTCGAATTCGCGAAAGGGCTGGTAGAGGTCGATGCCCAGCCCACGGTCCGCCGCCATCGTGCGCAGGTCCGCCGGCGAACCCCGGAAATACATCAGGTCATTCTCGAACACCTCGATCGCGTCGAAGCGCGCCGCCGCGATGGCGTCGAGCTTGTCGCCCAGCGTACCCGAGAGCGAAACCGTGGCGATGCACTTGCGCATGGGGGTCAGGCCGGCCGCCCCGTCAGAGCGAGGCCAGAAGGTCCCGCGTCTTCGTGAGCATTCGACGCGCCCGTTCGAGCGCAGGCACCGAGCGTGCGAGCGTCTTCATCGGGATCTCGACGCTGACCGGAAGGTCGTCCGGCACTGCGCGCAGGATGCCGCGCAGATCCAGTCCGCCATCCCCGGGCATCAGCCTCTCGGCACGCGCCTGGTGGATGATCGTGTCGATGTCGGTTGGTCGTTCGGCGGGCCCGTCGCACAGCTGCATGTAGCGCAGGTGGCGCGCGGGCACCGAGGCGATCTCCCCGAGCCGGCTGCCGGCACGGTCGAAATGGATCGGATCGATGACCAGCCCCGCGTTGTCGCGGCCTGCGGCATCGACGATCCGCGCGCCCTGCGCGAAATCGCGAACGTCCGCCCACGGCATCGGCTCGAGGTTCGCGCCGATGCCGAATTCGGCGGCCAGATCGCAGAACGCTCCGAAACGGTCGATGAGGCGGCGTTCGTCGGGATCGTTGCCGGCCACCAGGGCCTCGCGCGCCCCGAGCCGCGCCCCGGTTTCCAGCGCGACCCGATATTCATCCACATCGGTATCGGGCTTGAGGCGGAAGAGCTCGATGTCCAGCACACGCACGCCGGTGTCCGCGACCCGCTTCGCGGTCTCGCGCACCATCGGCGTGTCGCCGACGATCGGATGCCGGGTCTCGGTCTGCGTCGCGGGCAGGAGCCGCAGTCCGACGCAGTCGTAGCCTGCCTGCGCCGCGCAGGACACGATGTCCGGAGGTGCGAGCTCGAGGACCGTCAGCGCGGCGAGCCCGATGGCGCGTTGCATGGTCGTCGTCGATTCGCAGGTTCGTCGATCGGTGAGCCGGGCTCGGGCGCCGTGCCGGCGCTCAGCGCAGCGGCGAGAATCCGGCGGGGATGCAGATCGTCGAGTCCATCACCGTCAGCCAGTCGGGCCCGCCTTTCGGGGGCCATTCGCCCGACGCCACCGCCTCCGCGCGAATCCGCGTCCGCTCTGCAAGGTCGCGGTACGGGCAGATGTGCAGCATCCGCGGCGCGACGCCCTCCAGCGCATAGCCGACGAACACGATCGGCGACAGGCGCGTTCGCGGCGGCAGTGCGGTCTCCCAGGCAGCGAGCACCGGCTTGATCCCGGTCGGCTTGATCCGGTAGACGCGGAACTCGTAGACGCCCCCGAAGGTGCCGGAGAGCTGCGCCGGGAAATAGGGAAACGGTGCGTAGGCGTCGAACGTGACGTCGATCAGGTGCTCGCTGGCACCGAAGATGTCGCCCGACACCAGCATCCGGTCGCGCTCGGCGTGCATCGTATCGCTGTCGTCGAACGCGCGCAGGATCAGCACCCGGTTCAGCCCGCCGATCTCGGCGGTCCACGACGCGCAAAGCGTTCCGGCGCCCTGCCCCGCCTTGAAATGCTGCTCGACCTTCGACTGCACGGCCGCGGCCCTGCCGGTGTGGATGGAAAGCGTCGCGACGTCCAGGCGCATCATCTTGGAATTCCTTCGGATCGGGGTTGCGGATCGGGTAGCGAGTGCGGCCGGCGAACCGGCAGCGGAGGGCGACTTCAGGCCGCGGCAGATGCGCGTGCGTGACCGCCGAGGAACAGGCGGTTGAGATCGGGGTCGTTCAGCACTTCCGATGCGGGACGATCCAGCGCGAGCCTTCCCATCTCGAGCACCAGCGCCCGATTGGAGTACTTGAGCGCCGTTCGGACGTTCTGCTCGACCATCAGCACCGTGGTGCCTGCGTCGGCGAGCTGGCGCAACAGCGACATCACTTCCTGGACGAGCTTCGGCGAAAGCCCGATCGACGGTTCGTCGATCAGCAGCACCCGCGGGCGCAGCAGCAGCGCGCGGCCGATCTCGAGCTGCTTCTGTTCGCCGCCGGACATCGTCGACGCCTGGTTGTCGATGCGCTCGCGGATCCTGGGAAAGCGCGTCAACACCTCCTCGATGCGTCCGGGCAGCTCCCCGCGCGGCAGCGTGATGCCCCCGAGCTCGAGGTTGTGCCGCACCGACAGCGAACCGAAGAGGTTGCGACCCTGCGGCACGAAGGCGATGCCTTCGGCAAGGAGCTCGCGCTGCGACCTGCCGTTGACGCGCCTGCCCTCGAAGCGGACCTCCCCCGAGCGCGGGACCAGCATCCCGAACAGCGTCTTCAGCACCGTCGACTTGCCGGCGCCGTTGGGCCCGATCAGGAGGGTGATCTCGCCTTTGCGCGCGTCCAGCGTCGTTTCATTGAGGATCGTCAGGCTCGGCGAATAGCCGGCAACGACCTTGTCGAATTCGATGATCTTCTCGTTCGCCATATCGCTCAACTCCCGGTGGCCTGCCCGACCGCCAACCCAGTTTCCAACCCGGTTCCCAACTCAGTTGCCAAGCTCAGTTGCCAAGCTCAGTTGCCAAGCTCAGTTGCCAAGCTCAGTTGCCAAGCTCAGTTGCCAAGCTCAGTTGCCAAGCTCAGTTGCCAAGCTCAGTTGCCAAGATACGCCTCGAGCACCTGCCGGTTCGCCTGAACTTCGGCGGGTGGGCCTTCGGCAAGCACCTTGCCCTCGACCATGCAGATCACGTGCGGGCAGAGCTTCATGATGAAGTCCATGTTGTGTTCGATGACGACGAAGCTGCCGCCTTGGGTCCGGTTGAGATCACCCAGCAGCTCGCGCAACTGGTCGACGAGGCTCGGATTGACGCCGGCGCAGGGCTCGTCGAGCAGCACGAGCCTCGGCGCGGGCATGAATGCCATCGCGATGTCGATCAGCTTCTGCTGGCCGTAGGACAACGTGCCCGCCTTCAGGTGCGCGACGTGCTTGAGGCGGAACAACTCGATCATCTCGTCGGCGTGGTGCCCGAGGCCCGCGTCGGGCGCAGCGAACAGCCGGGCAGGCATCGTGCCCTTGAATTCCTGCGCCGCCGCGATCAGGTTGTCGCGCACCGAAAGGTGGGTGAAGACCTGCAGCGTCTGGAATGTGCGGCCGACGCCGCGCCGCGCCAACTCCAGCGGCGACATGCCCGTGATGTCCTCGCCGCAGAACTCGACGCTGCCCGAGGTCGGCTTGATCTGCCCGAGGATGCTGTTGAACAGCGTCGTCTTGCCGCTGCCGTTGGGGCCGATGACACCGACGATCTCGCCCGGACCGACCGAGAAGCTGACGCCATCGACGGCCTTGATCGCGCCGTAGGCCTTGCGGACGTCCTTGACCTCGAGAAAGCTGGGCTTGGTCGTCATTCCGAGGCCCCCTTCCTCGCGAGCCGCTCGGGCAGCGACAGCAGCCCTCCTGGCAGGAAGATCATCAGCGCGACGATCGCGAAGCCGAAGACCGCGAGGTACCAGTTCTGCATGAAGCGCAGCCACTCGGGCAGCAGGATGATGATCACCGTGCCCAGCACCGGCCCGAAGAAGCGCCCCGACCCACCGACGATCACGGCGAGCAGCATCATCAGCGAGTACGAGAACTGGAAAGGAGACGGCTCGATGAACTGCAGCAGCGACGCGTAGAACACGCCACCGATGCCGGCGCACGCGGCGCCGATCGCGAAGGCGAACAGCGTGTAGGCGGTGATGTTCACGCCGAGGCTCTCGGCGCGGATCGGGTTGTCGCGCAGCGCTGCGAACGCCCGCCCCCACGGCGAGCGCAGCAGCCACCACAGCACGCCGGCGAGCGCGACGGTGAAGGCGAGGGTGAACCAGAAGTAGCGCAGGTCGGAATCGAGGGAGAGCCCGAACAGCGTCGGGCGCGGGATGCCCGAGATCCCCATGGGCCCGGCGGTGATCGCCGCCTCGTTGCGCAGGACCAGGAACACGAGGATGTTGAAGCCCAGCGTCGCGAACGCGAGGTAGTGGTGCTGGACGCGCAATGCCGGAAAGCCGAGCAGCAGGCCCACGATGAAGCAGGCGACCGCGGCGATCGGCAGCACGACGAAGAACGGCCAGCCGAGCTTCAGCAGGATCGCCGCGTGGTAGGCACCGATGCCGAAGAACGCTGCCTGTCCCAGCGACATCTGCCCGGCGTAGCCGACCGTGAGATTCAGGCCGAAGGTCGCCATCAGGTAGACGCAGAACAGCGCGCACAGGTAGATGCCGTAGCCCTTGAGGAACAGCGGGAGGACCGCGAACGCGGCGATCCCCAGGACCAACGCCAGCCTGCCGGATTTCGCGTTCATACCTTGCGCTCCTCGGCCTTGCCGAGCAGGCCCTCGGGACGGAACAGGATCACCACCATGAACAGCACAAGGGCCACGCCCTCCTTGTAGGCCGGCGAGACGTAGAAGCCCATCAGGTTCTCGAGCACCCCGATCAGCACGCCGCCCAGCAGGGCGCCGCTGGTCTGGTTGAAGCCGCCGATGATCGCGGCGAAGAAGGCCTTCTGGCCGATCGAGTCGCCCATGTCCCACTTGGCCAGGTAGGTCGGCGAGATCAGCAGCGAGGCGACGACCGCCAGCACGGCGTTGATGATGAACACGTAGAGCACCATCGTCTTCACGTTGATGCCGAGCACCTTGGCGGCGTCCATGTTCTGGGCGCAGGCCTGCATGGCACGCCCGGTGACGGTGCGCTTCAGGAACAACTGCAGACCGATGACGATCACGCCTGCGATCAGCAGCGTTCCGACGTCGGAATACGAGACGTGGGTGCCGAAGAATGCGAACTGGCCCGCCGGAAAGACGCTCGGGAATGGCTGCGCCTCGGCCGCGTAGCTCGCCTTCACGAACTGCTTGAGTCCGATGGACAAGCCCAGCGTCGCGATCACCAGCGGGATCACGCCGTGCCGGATCAGGGGGTCGACGATGATGCGCTTGAAGCCGATGCCGAGCAGGACCGCCGACACGACGCAGGCCAGCAGGAATGCGAGCCAAAGCGGCGCGCCATGCGACGTGCAGATCAGCATCGTGAACGCGGGAAGCATGACGAATTCGCCCTGGGCGAAATTGATGGTTCCCGATGCCTGCCACAGCAGCGTGAAGCCCAGCGCCGCCAGCGCGTAGATGGCGCCGATTGCGGTGCCCGACACGATGAGCTGGATCAGATCGACCATGACTTGACCTCCGGAGCGGGCCCGCGCCCGGCGCGGGCCCTGCGAGGCGGCGGCACCCCGCGCGGACCGCGCGAGGTGCCGAGGATGCACCCCGATCAGAACGGATGCAGCGGCGGCAGCGTCTCGAACACGACCTGCTTGCCGTTCTCGACCTTGCTCATGAAGCTCTCGCGGTCGATGTCGCCGTTCTTGTCGAACGCGACGTCCATCAGCACGCCGGGATGATCCTTGACCAGGATCTTCGCGCCGTGCAGCGCCGCGGCGAGCGCCTTGCTGTCGAACTTGCCGATCTTCTCGGTCATCGCCTTGACGACGTACATCGCCGTGTAGCCCTTGATGCCGTTGTGGTCGGGCTTGTACTTGAACTCCTTCTGGAACTTCTCGGCGAATGCCCGGACCGCGGGGATCGGGGCGTCGGGGCTCAGGCCGACGTGGGCGATCGCACCGTCGGCGGCGGGCCCGGCGAGCTCGATCACCTTCTGGCTGGTCAGCGTCGTCTCGCCGACGCGCGGCTTGTTGTAGCCCTGCTTGGCGAGCTCACGCAGCGCCCGCGCCGACTCCTCCTCGTTCGTGTAGACGAATACGCCGTCGGAACCGGACTGCTTGACCTTCAGCACGGCGCCGGAGAAATCGACCTGTCCCTGGTCGGTCGAGACGTCGGCACCGAGCTTGATCCCCTCGGCGTTGATCGCCTTGATGAACTCGTCGTGGCCGCCCTTGCCGAAGTCGTTGTTGACCCAGATGATGTCGACGGTCTTCAGCTTCAGCGCGTTCTTCATGTAACGCGCCACCCGCGGCATCGCGTTGGCCTGCGTGAACGACGTCCGGAAGATGTACGGATTGCCCTGCTGCGTGATGTTCGCCGCCTCGCCGCCGGTGAAGTTGGTGATATCCGCCTTCCGCGTCACGTCCATGCTGACGAAGATCGAGCCGGAGAACACCGGGCCCATCACCACGTAGGCGTTCTGGTCGACTGCCTTCTGCGCGAGCGCCTTGGCCACGCCGGGGTTGGATTGGGTGTCGTTGTAGGTGTAGTCGATCTTGCGCCCGAGGATCCCGCCGCTGGCGTTGATCTCCTGCACCGCCATCCTGACGCCATCGTTGAAGTTGGTGCCGGACACCGCGCCGGGTCCCGACAGCTCGACCAGCCCGACGATCGGAACCGGGCCGCTCTGCGCCGCCGCGGTCGCGGCGACGCCGAGCATCATCGCGCCTATCCATCCTGCAAATCGTTTCATTCCTGCCTCCTGGTTTTGATGAGGGAACTGCTACTGCACGGTGCGCCGGACGGCGGGAGCCGCCGGCGCGTGATCGGGTGAAGGGCATTGCGGTTGCCGCGGCGTCCCGCGGTTATCATTGCGCGGCATCGGGCGCGACGCAGACACGGCAGCGGCGCCGCGTCGCGAACCGATGCAACGCCTGCAATGGGAGAAACCGTGGGAACGCAGCCGGTACTGGGACATGAAGACGCCGCGATCGCCATCGAGACGATCCGCCAGGAGCTCGCGCGGCGGGGCAAGACGGCCGTCATCGCGGTCGCCGACGCGCACGGCGAGCTCGTCGCGCTGCTGCGCATGGACGGCGCGCCGTTGAGCTCGATCGCCGTGGCGACGAACAAGGCGTGGACCGCCGCGCGTCTGCGCCGCCCGACCCGGGTGCTCGGCGCCGGCGTGCGCGCGAAAGGCATCGACATCGGCTACTACGGCGATCCGCGGCTGACCGGTTTCGGCGGCGGCGTGCCGGTCTGGGCCGGCGCGCAGGTTGCCGGCGCGATCGCGGTCAGCGCGCTTTCCGACGACGAGGACGAAGCGCTCGCGCTGCAGGCAGTCGCCGCGCTCGCGGGCCGCGGCTACGCGGCCGAACCCGTCGCCTGAGAGCGGGACGAGCGGCCTCACAGTGCGCTGCCCATGCCGCCGTCCACGACGATCTGCTGCCCGGTGACATAGGCAGCGGCGTCGGAAGCGAGGAACACGGCGATGCCCGCGAGGTCGCGCGGCTTGCCCCAGCGCCGCAGCGGCACGCGCGCGTTGATCCGCTCGACGAATGCCGCATCCTTGCGCAGGCCCGCGCTCAGGTCCGTCTCGAAGTAGCCCGGCGCGATCGCGTTGCAGGTGATCCCGTGCTCGCCCAGTTCGGCCGCGAGCGAGCGCGTGAGACCGGCGAGCCCCGCTTTGGACGCCGAGTAGGCGTGGATCGTCGGGCGGCCGAGCACGCCGGTCAGCGAAGTCGTGAAGACGATGCGCCCGTGCCGCTGGTGCATCATCGGCAGCGCCGCGCGTTGCGCGAGCACGAAGCAGGCATCGAGGTTGGCGCTCATCACGCGGCGCCAGTCGGCCATGTCCCAGTCGGGCAGCGGCCGCGCATGATGGATTCCGGCGTTGGCGATCAGGATGTCGAGCCTGCCGTGACGCTCGACGACCGCATC
Source organism: uncultured Pseudomonadota bacterium (assembly GCA_963816415.1). Classification (GTDB taxonomy): domain Bacteria; phylum Pseudomonadota; class Gammaproteobacteria; order Burkholderiales; family Casimicrobiaceae; genus VBCG01. Next base: position 12,254 of record CAWFKR010000008.1, on the reverse strand, counting down.
GACCCCGGCGCGGGCCGCCGCGTCATCGACGACATCGAACGGCGCGGTCGTCACGGCGAATCCGCGGGCGGCGAGCTCCTTCGCCCGCGCATCGAGCGTGTCCGGGTCGCGGCCGTTCAGGACGACCGTCGCGCCCGCTTCGGCGAGGCCCTCCGCCATCCCGAGGCCGAGCCCGCGCGACGAACCGGTCACGAGGGCGACGCGACCGGCGAGGGAAAAGAGCGGCATCGTCATGGTGGCGGGCCTGGATGCGTGATCGTTCGAACAGGGGCGCGAAAGGTGGGAGTCGGATATCGGATTCAGATGGTCGCTTTGATCATCCGGCGCAATTCGGGGGTGATCTCGGGCATGACGCCGAACCACGCCTTGAATGCGGGCCGTGCCTGATTGAGCAGCATGCCGAGGCCATTGACCGTGCGGTTGCCGCGCGAACGCGCCGCAGCGAGCAGCGGGGTTTCGAGCGGGATGTAGATCGCGTCCGACACCAGCGCCTCGCGCGGCAGTCCGTCAAGGCCGAGCTCCAGCGCCAGTTGCCCGGACATGCCCTGGCTCGTCGTATTGACGAGCAGCGCGACGTCGCCGATCGACTGCTGCCGCTTCTCCCATGGCACCACCGTGATCGGCCCCCCGATCGCTTTGGCGACCGCTTCGGCGCGCGAGCGCGTCCGATTGCAGATGCGGACCTCGCGCGCGCCCGCGTCGATCAGGCTCGCGACGATCGCGCGAGCGGCCCCTCCGGCACCCAGGACCATCACCGGGCCGGCATCCGCCCGCCAGTCAGGCTGCGCATCACGCAGGCTCTGCACGTAGCCGAAGCCGTCGTTGTTGTAGCCCGTCAACGTGCCGTCGGCCTCGACCACGATCGTGTTGATCGCGCCGATGCGCCGCGCGACCGGATCGACGCGGTCGACCAGTTCCATCGCGGCGACCTTGTGCGGAATCGTGACGTTGCAGCCGGCAAAGCCCAGCGCCGGCAAGCCTTTCAGCGCGGCGGGGAGCCGGTCCGGCTGCACCGGCAACAGCACGTAGGCGCCGGGGAGGCCGTACTGCTGCAGCCAGTAGCCGTGCAGCATCGGCGATCGCGAATGCCCGACCGGCCAACCCATGACCCCTGCCAGGCCGTACTTCTTCCCTTCCGACATCGCCTCTGCTCCTTCGCCTGTTTCGTCATGCCGCCTGCGCGGCTTCGTGCAATCGCTCGCCGCTGCGGCTCGCGCGGCCGTCCCGTTCAGTGCCGGTTCATTGTCGCGTGCCGGACGCCTCCGCCACCAGCCACTCGGCTGCCCTGCGCGCGCGCGCGAGTATGGACGCCGGCGCGAGGTGCAGATATTCGTCGTTGAACACCTCGAACACGTAATCGCCGCCGTAGCCGGCACGGTGGATCTTGCGGATGATCTCGGCGATCGTCTCGCGATGTGCGCTCTCGTTCGGAAACGCCCGCCGATGGTCGGCAGTTTCCGTGATGTCGCGCAGGTCGCCGAGGTAGTCCGCGAGTTGCACCAGGAAGATCCGGTCGCCTGGAATCGCGTCGAGCGCATCCAGCGGCGTTCCGCGCGCGAGGAGGTGGAAGGTGTTGATCAGCACACCGAGATTCGGACAATCGGCGCGCCTGACCGCCTCCCACACCGCCGGGTATTCGTTGATCCATCGCGCCCAGGCAGGCGCGCCGAACGCGACCCTGACACCGCGGGGCGTCGCCAGGGTCGCCAGCGCGCGCAGATCCGCGACGATCCTGTCCATTTCGCCCGAGGCGTACGGGGATGTCGAAGAAGCGACCACCAGCATCGGCGCACGTATCGCGTCCATCAGGTCGAGCATGGACTTGGCGATGTCGATCTTGTACGTATGCAGGTGTGCTTCGAGACCCTCGTAGTCGCGAAGCAACTGGAAGCTGGTGACGCGCAGGCCGCTTTCCCGGATCGCCGCGACCGCCCCGTTGACGCCACCGGGGTGCGACACGAGGTCCTTGGCCCAGATTTCGATGCCGCCGAAGCCGGCGTCGCGCGTCGCCGCGAGCTTGGCCTCCAGCGGTCCGGCGAGGGTGACCGTGTCGATCGCGAATCGATGCATGTCCATCGTCACGGCCTGTTCTCGGCTGAGCGATCGCGCGGACCGGCGAAAAGGATCACAACGATACCCTCCAGGAAGCGGCGCATTGTCGTTTTTCTCCGCTAACGAACAAGTTAGTACATAATCTCAGGGTGGTCAACGCCGATAATCGAAAATGTGGGCGATAGTCGCACATTCTCGAAGCAAACTCGAGGCAGGACAGGAGGGGCGGGCTTGCGCAGAAAGAGCACGAACTCGAAGGAATCCGATGCGGCTGCGCCTTCGGAGGCATCGGCGGGCGAGCAGATCGCCGCCTTTGCCGGCGATCCCGATTTCATGGCATCGCTGGCCCGCGGTCTCGCCGTCGTGCGCGGCTTTTCGCAGCAGAGGCGCCGGCTCTCGATTGCGCAGCTGAGCCTGCGGACCGGAATATCGCGCGCGGCGGTGAGGCGCTGCCTCTACACGCTCGAGAAGCTCGGCTACGTTGCCGCCGAGGACGACAGGACTTTCGCGCTGCGACCCCAGGTCCTGTCGCTGGGCCATGCCTACCTGTCCTCGGCGCCGCTGGTCATGGCCGCACAGCCGGTGCTCGACCGCGTGAGCGCGAGGCTTCACGAATCGTGCTCGCTGGCGATCATGGACGGCGACGACATTCTCTACATCGCGCGGTCGTGGTCGGGCAAGCGGTTGCTCTCGATCGACCTCGGCGTGGGCAGCCGGCTTCCGGCGCACTGCACGTCGATGGGCCGCGTGCTCCTTGCGGGCCTCGATTCCGACGATCTCGCGGCCTACCTGAGGCGCGTCAAGCTCGTTCCCCACACCGCGCGCACGATCGTCGACCGCGAACGCCTCCGCGGCGCGCTCGCCGCGACGCGCGAATCGGGCTACGCCCTCGTCGATCAGGAACTCGAGGTCGGGCTGCGCTCGATTGCCGTCCCGGTTAAGGATTTCCGGTCGCGCGTCGTCGCGGCGATCAACATCGGCGCGCAGGCCCCTCGAGTCTCGATTGCAGACATGCAGAAGACCTTCCTGCCTGCGCTGCAGGATGCCGCAGGCGAGCTCGGCCTGCTCGTTGGCTGATCGCCGGGGAGCCGTCGGGACGGACGCCGCCGGTGTGCCCGCCCCGGGCATTGACGCTGGACTTCGGACCACGCCGGGACCTCAGGGGCTCGCCGGCCGGACCGAGGCAAGTATCGTTGCGACGATGCTCTCCCGGCGCGCGGCGAGCGCCTGCGGAGACGTCATGTCGATCTTGAAGATCGTCGAGAACGAGTATCGGTTCGAGACGCTGTAGAAACACAACGCGCTGATCGACAGGTGGAGGTCGGTCGGATCGACGTCCTTGCGGAAGACCCCGGCCGCCTTGCCGTGCTCGACGATGCGCCGGATCGTGTCGATCGCCGGTACGTTCAGTTTCGCAATCTCCTGCGACTGGGCGAGATACCTGCCCTGATGCAGGTTCTCGTTCATGACGATGCGGACGAAGTTCGGGTTCTGCTGGTGGCGGTCGAAGCTGAAGCGAACCAGCTCGCACAGCGCTTCCTCGGGAGGGAGATGATCGACGTCGACGTCGCGCTCGATGTTGCGGATGTTCCGGTAGGCCTGCTCGAGCGCGGCGATGTACAGCCCCTCCTTGCTGCCGAAGTAGTAGTAGATCATCCGCTTGCTGGTGCGGGTGCGCGCGGCGATCTCGTCGATGCGGGCCCCGCTCAGCCCCTTTTCCGCGAACTCCTCGGTCGCGATCGCGACGATGTCGCGTCGGGTCTGCTCCGGATCGTTGACCCGGGAGGCCCTGGCAGGCGCATCCTTCGTGCGTGTGACGGCGACCAACTTCCCTCCCTCGATCGGCACCTGCAGGGCCGATTGCGGAGCGCACATTACCACGTACGCTCCGCATCGAGGGGGCGATGGGACGATCAAGCAGCAGCGGTGGCGCGCAGGCGGCGCCGCGGATCAGAAGCGGCCCTGGTTGTAGTCCTCGATCGCGTCGCGAATCTGGTCGCGGGTGTTCATCACGAAAGGCCCGTAGCGGACGATGGGCTCGTCGAGCGGGCGCCCCGCGACGAGAATCAAGCGCCCCGCGGTCTCGCCGCCTGCCAGTCGCAGGCGTTCCCCGCGCCCGAGCACACCGAGCTCGCCGCGTGCAAGCCGGGTCTCGGATCCCGCAGGTCCGACCCGGGCCTCGCCTTCGAACACGTAGGCAAAGGCGTGGTGCTCCTGCGCAAGGGCAACCTCCGCCGTCGTGCCCGGCGGCAACGCAATGTCGAAATACTGCGGCTGCGTGGCCACGCCCTGGACCGGACCCTCGGCGTCACCCAGGCGCCCCGCGATGACCCGGGCATGCACGCCATCGCCGAGATCGACCTCCGGAATCCGCTCGGGCGCGATGTCCTGGTAGCGCGGCGCCGCCATCTTGTCCCCGCTGGGCAGGTTGACCCACAGCTGGAAACCCCACATCAGCCCGTCCTCCTGCTCGGGCATTTCGGAGTGGACAATGCCACGCCCCGCCGTCATCCACTGCACGCTGCCCGCGCGCAGCAGACCCGTGTTGCCCCTGTTGTCGCCGTGCCGCATCCGGCCGGCGAGCATATAGGTCACGGTCTCGAATCCGCGATGCGGATGATCGGGAAATCCCGCCAGGTAGTCGCCGGGATCGTCGGAGCGGAATTCGTCGAGAAGCAGGAACGGATCGAGGTCTGGAAGATCGGGGCCGCCGATCACACGCGTCAGCTTGACGCCCGCGCCGTCGCTCGCAGCCCTGCCGCGGATCTTTCTGGAAACGACACGGCTCGCCGCCGTGTCGAAATTGGGTCGCTGCGTCTCCTGCACATTCGCCATGTCGATCCGCTCCCGCGTCTGGGTCTTCACGGCAATTCTGCCCCACCGGGCAGGCGGTCCGCGGAGACCCGAGCTGCGGATCTTGTGGCGATCCGCCGAAATGCAACCTCCGGCGGATCCGGCCGGCAGGTAGGCGCCCTCGCCTCTTATCCACGAGGCGAGGCACCGCGCGGCGACCGTGAAATCAACCGACCGACGGGTTCATCAGCTCCGCGTCCGATTCGCAGGTCGTGTATTCACTGTGGGGAAGCGCCTGGCAGGCGCCAAGCGCCTTGCCGTATCGCGTATCGAGCGCGTTGCTCGCCGTCAAGGTTCCCGACACCGGCTTCGCCGAGGCCATCGGCTGTGGACCCTGCATCGATGCACCTGCCCTGCAGATGCCCTGCTGACGCAAAGGCAGGCGGTCGCAGGCTGCAACCGCAGCCAGGTAGCTCGCCGGATATTGCTGCTGGACAGCGGCCGTGGACCCCTGCTCGCGCGCGACCACTTCGGACTTGCAGATGCCCCATTCGCTCAGCGGGAGACGCTTGCAGGCGGTCACGCTGTCCGGTGTCCAGATCTTGGCCCAGCTCGGCGTCGCAGCATGCGCGAGCGACGCTGCGCCCAGGAAAGCAAGCGCCGATATCATGCCCATCAACGTCAGGGCGGGCAGGGTTGGATTGTTCATGGCAATGCTCCTTCCGTTTCGCCGTTCGCCGTTGGATTCGTGCCCGCTGCGAACGACACAGTGGAAAAGCGGGTCTGGTCATGCGCGGCCGCGTCTTTTGCCGTGACCGCCGCAATTCCCGCTCGGCGAACCCCGAAAGACCCGGGCTGAGCGCCGAGCGGTGGAACTGCAAAATATGACCCCGCGCATTCGGGACTGTTCGGGTCGCGGCGGATGAAACGGCTGTCGGTGAATCTCCGACATCGGCCGCCGGAACCCGGATCGCAGCGGCACCGATCTTGCAGCGACATCTCGCCGTCGATACCGGAACGATGTCGTGACCACTTCCCCGATCCACGCCTACCTCGCCGACCTGCACGCGCGACACGTCCACAATTCGTCGGGCGAGGTCGCCGATTACATTCCCGAACTCGCGCGCGCCAACCCCGCCGGGTTCGGCATCTGCATCGCCACGCGCGACGGCATCGTCTACGAAGTGGGCGACACGCAGCAGCCGTTCACCATCCAGTCGGCGAGCAAGCCGCTCACTTACGGACTCGCACTCGCCGACGGTGGCGAGGACGCAGTCCTCCGCAGGATCGGCGTGGAACCCTCCGGCGACGCCTTCAACGCGATCAGCCTGCAGCCCCAAACCGGTGCGCCGCTGAATCCGCTGATCAATGCTGGTGCAATCGCGGCCTGCGGGCTCGTGCGCGGCGAAAGCGCAGATGAGAAGCTCGGGAGGATTCTCGAGACGTTCGGTCGCTACGCAGGACGAATGCTCGATGTCGACGAACGTGTGTATGCATCGGAAAGCGCGACCGGACATCGCAACCGCGCCATCGGATGGATGCTGCGCACGTTCGGAATCCTCCCGAACGATCCCACCGCCACACTCGAGACTTACTTCCGCCAATGCGCCATTCGCGTCACGTGTCGGGACCTCGCGATCATCGGAGCGACCCTTGCGAACGGCGGAGTGAATCCGGTGACTGGCGAGCGTGCGGTCGACGCGGCATACGTCGACAACGTGCTGTCGGTGATGGCGACCTGCGGGATGTACGATTTCTCGGGCGAGTGGCTCTACCGGACCGGCCTGCCCGCCAAGAGCGGCGTCGGCGGCGGGATCCTCGCCGTCCAGCCCGGGCGACTGGGCATCGCCGTTTTCTCGCCTCGCCTCGATGAGCACGGCAACAGCGTCCGCGGCATCGCCGTCTGCCGCGAGCTCGCAGCTGACCTCGGCCTGCACATTTTCGACGTCTCGGCCCGGCCCGCTCCGGTCATCCGCATGGCGACGACGCGCCGCTCCGTCGCCTCGTCGCGACGCCGGCCACAGGACGCTGCCGACTATCTGCGTGGCGTCGGCAACCGTCTTCGCCTCTACCACGCACAAGGGTCGCTGGTATTCGCGTCGGTCGAGCCCTTGATCCGCGAGCTGATGGCGCGCGCGGAAACCTCGGATACGTTCATCCTCAACCTCAGGAGCATCGAAGGCCTGGACCGGGCCACCGCCGGGCTGCTCGCGCGGACCCACGACACCCTCGCGGCGCTCGGCAAGTCGCTGCTGCTCTCCGAGGCCAGCGCGTGGTGGGAGAGCCTGATCGCCGCCGGCATGCCGCGCGCAGCGTTCTTCGCGGACGACGACTTCGCACTGGAATACGGCGAGGATGCACTGCTTGCAAAGCAGTTTCCCGAACGCTCATGGGACGCCCCGGTGGCACTCGCCGAATGTGCATTGTTCGCCGGTCTCGGGGCCGAAGCGCTTGCGATCCTCGATCGAATGCTGGGGCATCGCGCCTACGGCCCTGGGCAGACGATCATTTCGGCCGGACAGGCCTCCGACGAGCTGTTCATCATCCTGCGCGGCAGCGCGATGGTGAGCATTCCGACCCGGCACGGCATCACGCGACTGGCCGCCTTCACGCCCGGCATGTCGTTCGGCGAGATAGCGTTCGTCGACCGCTCGCCACGGACGGCGAACGTCACGGCCATCGGCGACGTCGAGTGCCGCGTGCTCACGCGCGAAATGCTCGCCAGACTCGAGGTCGAAGCGCCGGTGATCAAGATCCGGCTTCTCGAGAGCGTGGCCCTGGGGATGACTGCGCTGATCCGGCAGGCCGACGCGGAGCTCGCTGCGCTGCGCTGAGCCCGACACGCCATCAAGGGACCGCCGGATCGGGCGGGCCGGGCCCGTTGCGTGCGGGCTCCGCAAAGGGTGTTACTACGCAGTTGACCACCCCTATGCTTGAGGACCGACCACGGCCAGCGCGGGTCGCCGGCCCCACAGAACGGGCTGAAATAGGACATCGTCCCGGCACTGAATGTCCACAAAGCCAGCTTCCGCCATGAGCTCGGTGAGGCGGGAAAGAGAAACCGCGCGTAAGCTTCCCCGAACGGTAGACACCCTGGGAGTAGAACTTTCTGGCAGGATTTTGGGGTCAGGAGGTTCGGATGAAGAAATCGAAGTTCACTGAGTCGCAGATCGTGGCGATCCTGAAGGAAGCCGATGCGGGAATGTCGGCCAACGAGATCTGGCGCAAGCACGGGATCAGTTCGGCGACTTACTACAAGTGGAAGGCTAGGTACGGCGGGCTGGACATGGCGGAGCTGAAGCGAGTGAAAGAGCTGGAAGCTGAGAACGCCAAGCTCAAGCGCATGTACGCCGATCTGGCCCTGGAGAACCACGCGATCAAGGCGGTGCTGAACCGAAAACTGTAACGCCGTCCGAGCGCCGGGAAGCGGTGCGGATCATGGCGGAGGAACAAGCGTTGTCGATAACGCGGTCCTGCGCGGTGGCCAAGCTTTCTCGGGCGGCGTACTACCGGTCGCAGTCAGATTCAGCACAGCGCGACGGCGCGGTGATTAGCGCGCTGAATGAAGTGGTGGCCAAGCATCAGCGCTGGGGCTTCTGGAAGTGTTTCGATCGGCTGCGTCTGCTGGGTCACGGCTGGAACCACAAGCGGGTGTATCGCGTGTATTGCGGGATGAAACTGAATCTGCCGCGGCGCACGAAGCGACGCGTGCCACAGCGCGAGCGACGCTCGCTGGTGGTGCCGGCGCTGCCGAACGCCGTGTGGGCGGTGGATTTCATGAGTGATACGCTGTACGACGGCCGGCGGTTCCGCACCTTGAACGTCCTCGACGAGGGCGTGCGCGAAGGATTGGCCATTGAAGTGGATACGAGCTTGCCGGCCAAGCGGGTAATCCGGGTGCTGACGCAATTAAAGGAATGGCGTGGGCTACCGCAGGCGATCCGCCTCGACAACGGACCGGAGTTCATCGCCGGCGAACTTGCACTATGGTGCGAAGAGAACCTGGTCGACCTTTGGTTCATCGAGCCGGGCAAGCCGGATCAGAACGCCTTCATCGAGCGCTTCAATCGGAGCTACCGCGAGGAAGTGCTCGACGCCTACCTGTTCGAGGATCTCGATCAGGTCCGGGAAATCAGCCATGAATGGCTGTACAGCTACAACGAGGAAAGACCGCACGATGCGCTGGGACGCCTGCCCCCGGCGCTCTTCCGCCAGCAGGTCATGGCGGCAAGAAGTTCTACTTCTGAACTGTCTACTTGACGGGGGAGCTTACGCGCGTAATATCGACTGCGCAATACGCGGGTGTTACACGCGCCCGCGGAGGACTCCGAGGTCAGGTATATCCGAAGGTCGTACTGGTCGCCGTCCCATTCCCACACCTGCACGGCAAGGAAGCGGTTTCCGTCTTCATATCGCATCCCGTATGGGCGCACATCCGGGTTCTTGCGCTCGATGTTTGCGTAGTCCCGAACCGAGAATACGGCTACCCCCTGCGGACGAAGACACCGAAAGCAGTTCTGGAAGGCCAGTAGGATTTCGGCATCCGACAGCAGATGCGGGATGCTGTTGTCGCAGGCGATAACAGCCGCCATCGAGCGGGAAACCCCGTGGCTGAGCGTGCGCAAGTCATCGACACGGGTGGCTGCGCGCAGTCCGCGACTTGATAGCTCAGCCTGGAGCCGGCTTATCGCACCCCGTGAGATGTCCGATGCCGTGACCTGAAACCCATGTTTCAGGAGCCCTAGCGTTTGGGTCCCGATTCCGCACGCAGCGTCGAGCACCGAGTCGCCGGGGTAGACGCCAATCCCTCCGAGCAACCTGGTGAGCGCCGCGCCATGCGTGCGCACCGTCGCTTCCCAGTCGCCATAGAGCAGGTGGTAATACGGGGCAAGTTCATCGTAGAAGGATTCGACCATAGCGGGCAACGAATGACTGTGTTAAGAGCCTGGTTAACAGCCTGATTGTTATGGTAATTGGTCAACTGCGTAGTAACACCCTCCGCAAAGCCAAAGGCCCAGTCGGGTGACTGGGCCTTTGGCTTGGTATGGGTGCCTGACGATGACCTACTTTCGCACGGGCAATCCGCACTATCATCGGCGTGCCGCCGTTTCACGGTCCTGTTCGGGATGGGAAGGGGTGGTTCCAGCGGGCTATGGTCGTCAGGCGTTGAAGGTTGCGGCGGTCGGGTCGGCGGGGATCGACCGAAGGCGATCGAACGCGCGGGGTCCCGACAGCTGCAGGGAAGGCAAGGTGGGGTGAGGCGTATTGGCGCGACCCACAATTATGGAGTCAAGCCGCACGGGCCATTAGTACCGGTTAGCTCAACGCGTTACCGCGCTTCCACATCCGGCCTATCAACGTGGTGGTCTGCCACGACCCTTCAGGGGGATCAAGTCCCCGGGAGATCTCATCTTCAGGCACGTTTCCCGCTTAGATGCTTTCAGCGGTTATCGCTTCCGTACATAGCTACCCGGCGATGCGACTGGCGTCACAACCGGTACACCAGCGGTACGTCCACTCCGGTCCTCTCGTACTAGGAGCAGCCCCCGTCAAATCTCCAGCGCCCACGGCAGATAGGGACCAAACTGTCTCACGACGTTTTGAACCCAGCTCACGTACCACTTTAAATGGCGAACAGCCATACCCTTGGGACCGGCTACAGCCCCAGGATGTGATGAGCCGACATCGAGGTGCCAAACACCGCCGTCGATATGAACTCTTGGGCGGTATCAGCCTGTTATCCCCGGCGTACCTTTTGTCCGTTGAGCGATGGCCCTTCCATACAGAACCACCGGATCACTAAGTCCTGCTTTCGCACCTGCTCGCCTTGTCAGGCTCGCAGTCAAGCTCGCTTGTGCCTTTGCACGTCCAGCGCGATGTCCGACCGCGCTAAGCGAACCTTCGAGCTCCTCCGTTACTCTTTGGGAGGAGACCGCCCCAGTCAAACTGCCTACCATGCACGGTCCCCGATCCAGCTAATGGATCCAGGTTAGAGCCGCAATGACGCCAGGCTGGTATTTCAAGGTTGGCTCCACGACAGCTAGCGCCGCCGCTTCATCGCCTCCCAGCTATCCTACACAAGCCTCATCACAGTCCAATGCAAAGCTACAGTAAAGGTGCACGGGGTCTTTCCGTCTTGCCGCGGGGAGATTGCATCTTCACAAACACTTCAACTTCGCTGAGTCTCAGGAGGAGACAGCGTGGCCATCGTTACGCCATTCGTGCAGGTCGGAACTTACCCGACAAGGAATTTCGCTACCTTAGGACCGTTATAGTTACGGCCGCCGTTTACCGGGGCTTCGATCAAGAGCTTGCACCCCATCACTTAACCTTCCGGCACCGGGCAGGCGTCACACCCTATACGTCGACTTTCGTCTTGGCAGAGTGCTGTGTTTTTGTTAAACAGTCGCAGCCACCGATTCTCTGCGGCCCTCCTCGGCTCCGGCTGTACGCCTTCACCTACCGAGGGCACACCTTATCCCGAAGTTACGGTGTCAATTTGCCGAGTTCCTTCTCCTGAGTTCTCTCAAGCGCCTGAGCATATTCAGCTCGCCCACCTGTGTCGGTTTGCGGTACGGTCGTCCAACGACTGAAGCTTAGAGGCTTTTCCTGGAAGCAGGGTATCCGCCACTTCAGACTGGCAAGCCAGTCCTCGTTATCACGCCTTGACTAAGCCACGCGGATTTGCCTACGCAGCACGTCTACACGCTTGAACCGGGACGTCCAACACCCGGCCGGCATAACCTTCTCCGTCCCCCCATCGCATCGTTGGTCGGTGCGGGAATATTGACCCGCTTCCCATCAGCTACGACTCTCGTCCTCACCTTAGGGGCCGACTCACCCTGCGCCGATGAACGTGGCGCAGGAAACCTTGGGCTTACGGCGAGCAGGCCTTTCACCTGCTTTATCGCTACTCATGTCAGCATTCGCACTTCCGATACCTCCAGCAAGGGTTACCCCTCACCTTCGCAGGCCTACGGAACGCTCTCCTACCACTCCAGAGATCCGAAGATCCCTGAAATCCACAGCTTCGGTGCACAGTTTGAGCCCCGTTACATCTTCCGCGCAGGACGACTCGACCAGTGAGCTATTACGCTTTCTTTAAATGATGGCTGCTTCTAAGCCAACATCCTGGCTGTCTGAGCCTTCCCACCTCGTTTCCCACTTAACTGTGCTTGGGGACCTTAGCTGGTGGTCTGGGTTGTTTCCCTCTCGACAACGGACGTTAGCACCCGCTGTCTGTCTCCCGTGCTTGCACTTCCCGGTATTCGGAGTTTGCAATGGCGTGGCAAGTCGCGATGACCCCCACCACCATGACAGTGCTCTACCCCCGAGAGTGATACACGAGGCACTACCTCAATAGTTTTCGGAGAGAACCAGCTATTTCCGGATTTGATTAGCCTTTCGCC